>JAUXAG010000029.1 GCA_030614915.1 Actinomycetes bacterium
TTGCTCGGTGCGCTGCTGGCCGCAGCGGTGCTGGTCTCTCTCAAGTGCGTTTACCAGGTGTACATAGAACTGCCCGATATGCTGGTCCAATATCAGCAGGACCCGGAAAAGGTTCTTTCCGGCCTAGGTGCCATCCCGGGAACGTCCCGGGCCGCCCAGATCGAAGACCGCATCATCCAGGGCCAAGCCAGCGGTTACTTCGCTACGGGCAATGTAACAGCCAGCTTGCTGATTCTCGCGGCGATGGCGGCCGTGGGCCTGGGTGCCGACCGAATCTTCAACGTGGGGCGCAAGTTCAGCCGATTCTTCGGGCTGTTGATGTTGGGATTGGCTGGGCTGATGGTCTATGCCATTGTTTTGACCGCCAGCAGGGGAGGGATGGTTGGCTTGGCGGCGGCTGGTCTGCTGTTTGCATTGTACGTGGTCATTAAGCGACTCGGCGGCGTTAGGTTCTCAAGGGTGAGCTGGGGGCAATATTATCGGACTATAGTGAGGACCGTGGCAGTCCTGGTGGTGCTTCTAGTCCTGGTGGTGGTTGGCTGGGGTCTGAAGTTTGGCTCACTGGGGCCCAGAACTCTGACCTTCCGCTGGCACTACTGGATGGGCTCAGCCCGGATGTTTCGCGAGGACCCCTGGTTTGGCGTCGGCCCCGGCAACTTCAAATTCCATTACCCAGCTCATAAGCTCATCCATGCTGTGGAGGAGGTGGCCAATCCCCATAACGCCGTCGTCGAGATGTTCACAGAGACCGGCGTGTTGGGGGGCCTGGGCTTAGTGGTTTGTCTGGCGGGTATATTCATCTTCGCCACCAGGCCCCCAGGCGGGCCGATCAGCTCGGCTGGGACTGATTCGAAAGATACTCCTCGGCTTCGTCCTTTACTATGGCTATTGCTGTTAGGGGCCGGGGCATTTGCCCTGCGGACGGTGGTGAATACGGAGGGGCTGGCCCTGATGCGGATTGTTCAGGGCAGGGCCTCCTCTGAGGATTTGCCCCTATTGGTGCTTGGCCTGATCGCCCCGTTGGTTGTCTGGGCCATCGCCTTTGCCATAGCCATCACTGACAGCGACGATCTGTCGGGGCGGAACTCCCCGCCAACTCCCCTGCTGCGCATTGCTATCATCTGCGGCCTGGCCGGCTTCGTCCTGCATAATCAGATTACCTTCGCTATGCTTCACGGAGGCGGCGGCACGATTTTCTGGGTATTTGCCGCGTTGGCCGTGGCTATGCACCGGGGGAGGGACGCTGAAAACTACCAGCTATCCATGTTTGATGGCTATTTGGTCCGCATAGTAGCGGTACTTGCCTTGGCCATGTTTATCTTGAAGGTCTTTGTGCCTGCCGCAAGCGAGCAGATTCACCTTGAGCGGGCCATGCGGGCTTACCGAGCGAAAGGAGCGACTAGGACGATCCAGGCCCAACTGGATCAGGCGGCGCAGGCCCTGCCCAGCGATCCCTGGCCGCACACACTCGCAGCCAGGATCCTTGCTGAGCGCGGGCATCTTGAACGGGCCATAAACCAGCAGCATCGGGCCGTGTATAAGAATCCGCATGACTGGACAGCCCATTTTGACTTGGCCAGGCTCTTGGCTGAACAGGCTCGCAGAACCAAAAGCGAGCAGGGATCCAAATCAGCGGTACAGGCCATGCAGCGAGCCCTGGGATGCTATCCGACCAAACCGCTGCTGCATGAGGAGTTAGCCGACATGTATGCCGAGCAGCGGAACTGGGCCGACGCCGTCGAGCATTACAGGCAGGCCTTGGAGTATGACCGGGCCAAGGAGCTCGATGCCAAGTACCAATGGCCCAGCCGGCACCGCCGCAAAGTCCAGGACAAACTCAAAGCCGCCCACAAACGTTAGGCTGATTTCTGCCTCAACGCCCCCGGCCTGTACTACTCTGCGAAGCGCTGCGAAGCACGAGCGTGCCGGGGGGGCACATTTCACCCCCAGCTTTCATCAGGGCTTATCTTTTCTTACTCACGCTCCACGCCTTCTTCTTAGCAGGGTTTACCCTCCGATCCGTTCTCCGTAGCAGCTACTGCGAAGGACGAAAGCGGCGTCTGCCGCGAAGGAGGGCCAATCCGCCAAGCAGCAGCAATCCCAGCGTGGCCGGTTCGGGAATCACTTCGATCAGGCCGTAGTTTGGAACGTAACCACCGGTGCCTATATGCGATGGTACGTCGTATTCGTCAAGCCACTGGCCCCAGCTGCTCTCGTCACCAACCTCTAAAGGTCTAAGCAAGGCATAATCGGCCAGCCAGGCAGCGTCATCAGGATAGGCACCGTTCGGCTCTCCCGGCATCCAATTCTCGAAGGCTGGCGTTTCACCGCTGACCCACTGCCACTGACCCTCCTGGGCAGCATCATTATAACCGATGAAAAGGCCCAATCGCTCATCTTGGAAGTGATAAGAATCGCCTGTTTCAATAGCCACGGTATAGTGGTTATTGAATGTGTTCAAAATCCATTCGTTTTCGGCTGCATCGTTAACTGTTGCTAGGTGTGAACTGAATTGGCTTTGGGCATAATCTTCTGCCGTAGACCAACTCACGCCTGCAAATCGTCCTGAGCCATCTTCAGTTGCGGCAACAAGGTAATAAATATGGCCGTTTGCAGGATTAACCGCTGTGTTAATGATGAAAATATCTGCCAGCGCTGATGTGTTGAGGACGAAAAATACGATACCAAAGAGTAGGCCAAATATGTAGGTGCTGTTACGCATTGAATAACTCCTTTCGTTTCTCCTTGTCTTGGTTTTTAAATGTCCTCTGTTCTCTAATGGCAGCAACAAACTTACGATTGGTTTCGCGTGCTTCATGATTATTTTTCCTTTCATTGGTTCGAAATGTCCTCTGTTCTCTAATCCCACCAACTCGATTTATAAAAAACGGCACGCGAAGCACTCTCTGCTCCACGCCTTCTTCTCAGCAGGGTTTACCCTCCGATCCGTTCTCCGTAGCAGCTACTGCGAAGGACGAAAGCGGCGTCTGCCGCGAAGGAGGGCCAATCCGCCAATCAGCAGTAGGCCTAAAGCGACTGGTTCGGGAATCTCTACAACGCCATACACCGGAGTGCCTCCATATTCTGTAAAGTTGGCCAAATCGTTCCAGTCATAGGTTGTTACATACATAAGAGTATAATCCTCGCCACGCCTGTCGTTGGGTTCTCCTGGCTCCCAGTTGGTGTAAACAGCCGGGTCGCCATTTGGCCAAACGAAAGTACCTTCTACAGCCACGTCGTTGAAGCCGTTCCATAAGAGCAGGTTAGACGCTGTGCCAAAGGTGTCGCACACCCATTGGTCTTCCTCGAAGTTGTCGATCGTCGTCAGGTGGCCGCCCAATTGAATGGCCTTTGCTTCTGCGTCGGTCCAATTGCTGTTAGACAGCCGGTAGTAAACGTGTCCGTTGGCGGGATTGATAGTCGGCCCGACCTCGATGGTAGGCAGAGCAGCCGTGCAAGGCAAAGCAAACCATCCTGCAAAAACACACACTACAATCAAACTGATTTTCCACATCTTCATTTCCTGGTCCTTTCACTGAGTTGAAATGTTTTTCGTCCTCTAATTCCACCGACTCTGTTTATTAAGAAGGGTACGCGCTGCTCCTTTCAGACTTTGAACAGAATGCTAACAAAGACACTCAATACTTACCGTCAGCGCGTTACGCCATAGGTAAGCCCCCTAATGAGGACTCAAAGGAACTAAGTGCCTGCCCCTGTCAAAAGGTAAGACGAGGGCGGGCGGTCAGGTGTGACGGGGCTAAGTCCGAGAAAATCATGTTTTTTGCAGATATGTGAAGGGACGGTCTTACAGTTGAAGCCACCTGCTCTGAGTAGCTTCTTTTTTTGGGCCCCCATTGTGGCGCTATTGTGGCGCATTGGGTACGATTAGGCTGCTTCGCCAGTGCGCCGGCAGTGCTATAAGCCAATATGTTACAGGTTGTTAGTATAGTATTTACAGGGGGTTAGGAATGGGGTGAATACCCCTTGAGTTTTTCGGCTTCGCCGTCAGCCATCTTGTAGCAGTGTTCGGGCCCGGGATAGCTGCCCTGGCGGACGTCCTGGGCGAATTGGGCGAAGGCGGTCTTGGCCGACTCGGCTAACTGGGCGTAAACCTTGGCGAAGGTGGGTTTCTTGCCCAGAGTCAGGCCCAACACGTCGTGCATGATCATAACTTGCCCGTCAACGTACGGCCCCGCTCCGCAACCTATGACCGGCACGTCCGATTGACTGCTAATAATCCTGGCCGGCTCCGGCGGTACACTTTCCAGCAGCAGCAAGGCCGCCCCCGCTTCGCGCATAATACTCGCGTCCTCGATGAGCTTGGCTGCAGCCTCAGCCGTCCGCCCCTGAGTGCGATAGCCGCCCAGGCTGGCGGCACTTTGAGGCAGCAGCCCCAGATGGGCCATCACCCCAATACCGGCGTTGGAAACTGCTCGGACCGTCTCGACCCCTCGGCGGTCGCATTCGATCTTCACGCAGTCGCAGCCAGCCTCAGCCATGAACCGCCCGGCATTATGTATAGCCTCAGCCGTGGAGGCCTGATAACTCATAAAAGGCATGTCGCCTATGAGGTACACGTTCGGTGCCCCGCGTCGAATGGCCGCGGCCATCTCGATCATCCAGTCCATGGTCGCGGCTAAAGTGGAGCTGTGGCCGAGCACGGCAGTGGCGGCCGAGTCGCCGGCAACCAAACCGTCTATACCAGCTTGAGCCTGCAAAGCCGCAAACGTCGCGTCCGTGGAGCTGAGCATGACGATTTTTTCGCCGTCGCGTTTCTTCTTATACAATGTGGCGATGGTTGTTTTCTTCTGTTCAGCCTGTTTAGCCATGGTCATGGCCTCCAGTTTTTATCTTTCCGCAGCCAACACCTGATTGTGTATTCGGGCCAATCGAACGGCCATACGAATAGCATTTTTCATGGGTTCGACCCGGGCGATGTTTTTGCCGGCTATGTCAAAGGCCGTCCCATGATCCACGCTGGTGCGGATGATGGGCAGGCCCAGAGTGATATTGACCGACTCGTTGGCTGCTAGCAGCTTTATAGGAATCAGCCCCTGGTCGTGATACATGGCCACCACGCCGTCGAACTTACCATCCAGGGCCATGCCGAAGACCGCGTCGGGGGCAAAAGGCCCGGAGCAGTTGACACCGGTCTCGCCGGCCATGAGGATGGCCGGCTTTATGATGCGTTTTTCCTCATCGCCGAATTGCCCGTTCTCCCCGGCGTGAGGATTTACTCCGGCTACCCCAATGCGCGGCTCATCGATGCCGAACCATTCGCGCAGGGCCTTGTCCAGCAGGACGATGGGATTGAAAACACGGCCAATAGTGAATTTGTGGCGGACAGCGAAGAGCGGCTCGTGAATCGTGGCCAAGACCACGCGCAAGGGACCGCCGGCAAACATCATAGCCACTTGCTTAGTACGGAAGGCATGGGCGAGCAGCTCGGTATGGCCGGGGAATCGGCACTTGGCCAGCTTCCAGCTCTGCTTGCAGATCGGCCCGGTGACCAAGGCCGCCAATCGCCGCTTCTTGGCTAACTCGATGGCACCCTGAAGGAAGCTCAGTGAAGCCTGCCCGCAGAGGCGATTGGGCCGGGCCGCAGGCTCGGGTATCTCATAAAGCTCGTCGAAGTCGGCTACGGTAACGTTGTTGTTGAAGTTGTATAGATGGTCGTGCTGGAATCTCCACCAGTAGCAGTCAATCTCGCTGCGGTCAGCGGCATAGGCCAGGGTTTCATTCAGCCCAAAGATAACGAACCGCCCCAGGGCCCGAATCGCCGGATCGGCCAGGGCCTTGACGACGATTTCCGGGCCGATACCAGCCGGGTCGCCCATAGTGATACCGATCAAGGGCCGCCATGGCTGATTCTCCCTCTGAGATATGTCGTTATCCATGCTCATCAATGCACGCAATACGCTCAGGCAAAGCCATGCTCCTTTAGCGTTTCCAGGCTCAGCGTCCGGGCAGAACTTGCCCCAACGAATCTCGCTATGTACTTGCCGATCAGGTCGGTCTCGACGTTGACCTTTTGTCCGGGCTGCAGCTGGGCAAGGTTTGTGCGGGTGAGAGTCTCGGGGATCAGGACTATGGTGAACGCCCCGTCCTGCAGTTCGGCAATGGTCAGGCTCACACCATTGACGGCCAGTGACCCTTTGCGAATCATTAAGTCTGTGATGCTCTTGGGGGCGTGGAAGAATCCGATTTTGCCTTGGCCACTGGCCGACCATCGCCCCAGTGTGGCCAGGCCGTCAACGTGTCCGGCTACCAGATGACCGCCCAGCCGATCGTTCAAGGTTATAGGACGTTCGAGGTTTACCCGTCGGCCGGGTCCAAAACCGCCCAGGGTGGTCGTATCGAGCGTGGTGGCCGTTATGTCGAAGTCGCCCTGGGTGCCCTCAACGCAAGTAGCCGTCAGGCAGACGCCGTCCACAGCCAGACTGTCGCCGGGTCTAAGGTCCTCTGACAAAGGCCCCAGATCGATCTGCAATTGCCTGCTCTGGCCAATAGGGCCAAACTGCACTACCGAACCAACATGTTCTATCAGGCCTGTAAACATAGGCGAGCCCAGAAGTAACAAGGCCGAAATATACGCCTCGGCCGCGAGCCAATTACGCCACTATTATAGCTTGGGCTTGGCCGTTAGTCCATATCCGAGTCTGTTGCAGCGATTAACGCCCCAGGGCCAATTTAGCTATTCAGTGAACGGAAAAAGGTGGATTGGTGCTTGGGGGTGAATGACAGGGAACAAAGTGGTGACGAAAGTGCGATACCCGTGGGAAGTGATAGCTTATAGAGTGTATTGAGAATATAAGAATTACTTAGTTAGCGCCATATCTGCATATAAGGATATACGAACATTGGCATATGCCGATATGCACAATAGCTGATATATGCTCCCGACTTCCAGCCGGCCCGCTCTCGACTGCCTCGTCGCTCGGATCAACTCACCTGCCCGCCGGGCTCGAGAAAGCTCAGGGCCATGGACCCGTAACGGCGTGACTGGCTGAGTTGGAGGCGGTCGTAATTCGTCGCAGGCGGATAAGCCGCCTCGTGGCGGAGAACAACGGTGCCCTCGGGACTGATAATCTGGGGCTCCGACAGTCCGCTCAGAAGCTTTCCCAGGGCGCTGGCCGGGGAGGAATCCCGGCTGTCAGCATAAGGGGGGTCGACAAAGATCAGGTCGAAGGGCTCGGACGCGCTGGACCAGCGGGGAAAGAGCCAGGCATTCTTGGCGGCGATGTGGCTCTTTTCTTCCAAAGCAAGGGTGTGAATGTTCTTTTTGAGCAGTCGCAGAGCGTGGCGGTCTCGCTCCACAAAGCAGCAGAACTGGGCCTGGCGGCTGAGAGCTTCGAGGCCCAACGAGCCGGTCCCGGCGAAAAGATCGGCGACGCGGGCCCCGGAGATCTGGCCAGTGAGTATAGCGAAGAGGGATTCCTTCACGCGATTGGTAATGGGCCTGGTGGTGCGTCCGGGTGGAGGCAGGATTCCTCTGCCGCGATAGAGGCCAGCAATGATTCGCACGGTTTTGCTCTCCAGGACGGGACAAGAAACTCTCCAGACGCAGCGAAATAGTTTCTACCTCAGGCAAGCGGGAGCAACAATCAAAATCTCGGCAGCAGCAGGGCAATCCGGCTCCTATAACCCACTATCGCGGCTGGATTAGTTGACAGGGGCGGCCCTGGAGCGTAAAATCCACCTGAATAGTCGTCTTTGGCAAGTAATAGCGTTTAGAGGTATGTGCCGGTGGCTAAGGAAAAGCGTGATTGCAAGAAGTGTCGGGGTTTATGTTGCCGTTATTTTGGTCTGCCGATAGACACGCCGGAAACCCAGGGCGATTTCGACGATATCCGCTGGTACCTGCTGCACAAAGGCACGGAGGTGTATGTCAGTGATGATGACTGGTATTTGAACGTCAAAAATACCTGTAAGCACCTCAGGGCAGACTATAGCTGTGCGATTTACGACACCAGGCCCAGGATTTGCCGCCAATACGCTACGAAAAACTGTGATATTACCAGCGACGAATACGATCACGAGCATCACTTCTACAGCGCCGAGCAACTGGAAGAATATGCCCGGGGTTTCCTGCGCGACAAGCGGAGGCTGGCCCAACTCAGAAGCAGACGGCGTCGAAGCAGGCAAAGCTGAAAACGGCGCGGCCCTGGGGCGATAGAGGAATATCAATGAAGTTGTCAAGAGTTAAAGGGATGCGCGATTTTTATCCGGAGCAGATGTTCCAGCGGCGCTGGCTGGAGGATCTGTGGAGGCAGGTGTCGCTGCGCAACGGCTTTGTGGAGTACGACGGGCCGATCCTGGAGCATCTGGAGTTATTGACGGCCAAGTCGGGCCAGGAGATCGTCGAACAGTTATTTAGCCTGAAAGACCGCGCGGGCCGGGATTTGGCCATCAGGCCGGAGATCACCCCGACGCTGGCCCGAATGGTCAACCAGCGAGTAGAGAGCCTGCCCAAGCCCATCAGATGGTTTAGCATTCCGCGTCTCTGTCGCACTGAGCAGCCTCAGCGGGGCCGACTGCGTGAGTTCTTCCAGTGGAATATTGATATCTTGGGGGTCGATAGCCCCGTGGCCGACGCAGAGTGTATCTTTGTGGCTGTCGATCTGCTGCGGGCCCTGGGACTAAAGGCCAAGGACGTGGTGGTGCGGATATCCAGCCGTGAGCTGCTGGCCGCTCTGCTGAAGGAGGTGGGCTTTTCCGCTGAGCAGGTCGATACGGCCTATCGACTGTTGGACAAGCGGGGAAAAATAGAGAACGAAACGTTTGAAGCTCAGCTGCGACAAGTATTTACGGACGAGAAACTGCAGCAGGGTTTGCAGCGCATAAATAGTTATCGGACCCTAGATGAGATTATGGCCGAGCCTGATTTGAGCGACCAGAGCCGCTCGGCCGCCCAGAGGTTGGTCGAGGTTTTCAGTGTGCTGGCGACTCTGGGTGTGGCCGATTACTGCAGCTTTGACATCGGCATCGTCCGGGGCTTGGCCTATTACACGGGTATGGTCTTTGAGATATTCGACCGGGCGGGCGAATTCCGGGCCATCGGCGGCGGTGGTCGTTTCGATGACCTGCTCAAGGCCTTAGGTGGGCCAAACATGCCCGCAGTGGGCTTCGGCGTTGGTGATGTGATTTTGACGGAGGTCCTGAGGGAGAAAGGCCTGTTGCCAGAGCTTGCCAAGACCAGCGAGTTCTATGTTATCGATGCCGATGCGAGTCTGTTCAACAAGGTCCTGGAGATAGTGGCTCGGCTGCGAGCGAGCGGCAGGGGCAGTGAGTTTTCGTATAAACGGACCAGCCTAGGCAAGCAGCTCAAGGCCGCCGCCGCCGCCGGGGCCGGACGCTGCGTGATCGTCGGTCAAGAAACAACGGACAAGGGCCTAGTGAGTATCAAAGATATGGCCAGCGGCAAACAAGACCGCGTACTGCTGGAGAAATTCCTGTCGGATCCCGACCAGGATTTTGAATAATGGCCGTTGGCGGTGTAAACAGAATGCATTATGAGCGAGCAGTTGAAGATTTTCTGCAGTGTAGGTCTGTGGCCTATCTGCGTGTGGATCAGATAAAGCGATCGGCCTTTGCGGGCGTGAAACTCAAGAGCTTTGACCTGCTGGTGTATCCGGAGGCGGGCGAGAATATCCTGGTGGACGTGAAAGGGCGCAAGTGGCCCTATCAGAGCCGAGGAACCAAACGCTACTGGGAGAATTGGGTAACAGCCGAGGATCTGGAAGGGCTGAGAAAGTGGGAGGAAGTTTTCGGGCCGGGTTTTCGGGCGGCCTTTGTGTTTTGTTATTGGTTGACGGAAGTGGAGAATCTGCCTATTGAGGCAGGGGCCCACATTTTCAACGGGGAAAAATATGGATTTCTGCTGGTATGGCTGTCGGATTACACGGATAATATGCGGGTGCGTTCACCTCGCTGGAAGACGGTATCGATGGGGACTAGGCGGTTCAGGGAGTTAGCCGAGCCGTTGGAGGATGTTTTATGGTCAAATTCGTCGCAATAGCATCCAGCCGGGCCAGAGGCGTTTGGAAAAGGTGCAAGCCACGCGGCCGAAGATTACGTAAGATCTTGATTCTAGTGGCTTTAGCGTTCATTCTGGCCGGCAGCGGCTCTAGCCTGGCCCAACTGAGCAGGCGCGAACAACCGCCGCGTCCGCAACAGAAAACCGACCCCTGGCCATGGTTCCTGGCCTTTATTCTACTGGGCGTGGCTTGGTACCCGGCTTTTAAAAACTCCAAACGGGAATTGGAGCGTTAGCGGAGTAGTCGGTTGGTTTGCTTGTCCGGCCGTATTGGGGGTTCTTGGACCATTAGAAAGGAGGCATGAGCAATGAAGATCAAAGCGGTTGTCATTGCCATATTGTTGGTGGTCAACCTTGGGCTGTTGACTGCTGTGGTCCTCAGCGTTCTCGATGATGGACAGGCCTGGGCGGGAACGGCTCAGGCTCAAGCCTTGCCGGGTTCGTCTAAGTACTTGATGGTGACTGGGCGATTTAAACAGAACGAACAGGCACTGTATGTCGTGAACCTGGAGAAGCGACTGCTGGCGGTCTTTACCTTCAGCCAGCGCGAGAAAAGGCTCAGCTACAATGGCAGGGCTTCACTAACTGCGGACTTCCGCTGAGGCCCAGGAAGGAACTATTATGGACAGCAAAAACATGATCATAGCAATTTTGAGCGTTACTGCCGTGGTGCTGCTCTGCACGCTGGTACTGCTGCATGGCGACTGGCGGGGCCGGGATGCATCGCTGGTCTGGGCGGATACCGTCGACCGTGGGGGTGACTATGTATTGGTCACCGGAGCCTTCAGCGGCAGCTACGAAGCTCTCTACGCCCTGGACGGTTTCAACGACAGGCTCAATGTTTATCAGTACGATCCGAACGAGAAAAGAATCGTTCTGTATCACAGTGTGGACTTAAGGAACTATTTTGCCATCCGCTAGTTTTGCGCTGCAGGGGATATTCTGTTGAACTGCTTTTTAGCCGACGTTGCTGAAGGCATTTTAGCCGGCGGCCCCGGGGCCGATCGCGACACAGCGGCAAAGCTTGTCGAAGCAAGCAGCAGCGACGACATTTACGACCTTTTCTACTGGGCGAACCGTATTCGGCTTACCAGAGTCGGCCGTCAGGTTAGGCTCTGCGCAATCGCGGCCGGCAAGGTGGGCCTGTGCTCGGAGGACTGCGCGTTCTGCGGACAGTCGGTCCATCACACCGCCAGCGGTTCCTGGGAGTCCGCGGGTCTCTCACACGCGCAAATCATCCGGGCGGCCGCCCACGCGAACAAAATAGGTGCCTCGGCGTTCGGGATCGTCAACAGCGGGCGAGGCCCCAGCGATGCAGAACTGGACCAGCTTGCTCCAACACTAATAGAGTTGGCACGGATGGGAAAGCCTTGCTTGTGTGCTTCTATGGGTATATTATCGGACGCTCAGGCCCAACGGCTGCGTGAACTCGGTGTTGAACGGTACAATCACAATCTGGAGACGTCGCGTAGGTTTTTTCCAAGTATTGTTACTACACACACTTATGACGACCGGCTGGCGACGGTAGCGGCGGTGAAGCGAGCGGGGATGAGCCTTTGCTGCGGGGGGATCTTCGGCTTAGGTGAAACGGTAGCGGACCGTCTGGAGCTGGCAGCGACTTTGGCCCAGATTGGGCCGGAAGAGGTGCCCTTGAATTTTCTGCACCATCTGGAGGGGACTCCCTTGGCTGGGGCTGCGCCGCTGAAACCCCTGGAAATCCTGCAGATCATCTCAGTATTCAGGTTTGTCTTGCCGGATGCCCAGATAAAGGTGGCGGGCGGACGGGAGGTGAACCTGCGGGATCTGCAGAGCTGGATGTTCTTTGCTGGTGCTTCGGGCTGCCTGGTGGGGGATTATCTACTGACCGAGGGGCGGTCTGTAGCGGATGATCGGCAGATGTTATCGGATCTGGAACTGCCGGTGCTCAGCGAACATACTGGACTTGCCCATGAAGTCAAGGCCTGAGGTAGTAATTACGGGCCTGGGGGCAGTTACTCCTGCCGGGCTCAACGTCGAGCAAACCTGGAATTGCTTGCTACGGGGCCGACAGAGGGTTTCCCGTCTAGAAATCAGTATCCGAGGCCAGCGGCGGGGCTATGCCGCGGGGCAAGTGAGTGATTTTGTCGGGCCCAATGGTACCAGAGGGATGGACCGCTGCGTGCAGTTCGGTCTGCACTGTGCGGGCGAGGCCTTGGGCCAAGCCGGTCTGAGCGAGGGCGACGAATATCTGCGCAAGGCCGCTTGTATATTCTCACTGAGCAAACCGGCGCCGGGCCTGTTTGCAGAACTATACGAGTTCCACAAGCGCAGCGGCTCTCTGGGCGGCAATGATGCCGTGGGCACGACGTGGCCCAATACCTGCTGTGTTGAGATAGCCAATCACTATGGACTTATCGGACCTCGGCTGTGCCTGCCGACGGCCTGTGCGACGGGCGTCCATGCTGTCATCCGGGCGGTCGGTCTTATCCTCGATGGTCAAGCTGAGTGTGTCCTGGCCGGGGCCGCGGAGGCCAGTCTGACAGGACTTTACCTGGCTGCTTTTGAGCGTATGGGTGTACTGGCCCAGGGCCCGGAGCATCCGGAAAGTGTTTGCAGGCCGTTCGATCGGCGGCGCAAAGGTTTTGCGATCGCAGAGGGGGCCGCTGCCGTGGTAGTAGAGACCGCCCAGGCAGCTCGACGGCGAGGTATTAAACCCTTGGCACGGGTAAGTGGATATTGGCAGGGAATGCACGCTCTGGACCTCTTGAAACTCGAGCCCGACGGAAAGAGTTTAGCCAGGGGTCTAAAGGAGGCCCTACGCCGGTCGGACGTAGCCCCCGAGCTGCTGGACTATATCTGTGCCCACGGGACGGGGACATTGGCCAACGACGCCAGCGAAACAGCCGCTATCAAGGCGGCCCTGGGCCCGGCTGCTCGGACGGTGAGCATTTCATCGCACAAGGGGGCTATTGGGCATCTTTTGGCTGCAGCGGGGGCTCTTCAGGTGGTTTTAACGGTCAAGAGCATCGCCCACGACCTCGTCCCACCAACGGTGAATCTAGAGGAGGCGGATCCTGCCTGCGACCTGGATTACACTCCCAAGCGGGCCCGGGGGCGTCCAATCAGGCACGCTCTGTGCATTACGGGGGGATTCGGCGGGCAATGCGGCCTAGTCGTACTGAGTAAGCCAAGCACGAACTGTCTGTCAGAAATGTAACATAATATATATTATGGGACCCTGTTTTGAGGGCATAGTTTGTGTCATCCCCGCCCCGCATCAAGTGCGGGATAAACTCCGGCGGGGATCCATCTTATATTTAGCCCCCAGGTTTATCCTGGGGGTTTCTTCAACCAGCCACCATTTCCAGCAATTCCTCCGCCACCTTCCCCGCCGCGTCCGTCTTGAACAAAGGCTCATAGGCCGCGGACATAGCCGCCAACTTCTCTTCGCTCCTCATTAAATCCAGCAGCACCTCACCCACAGCCGCTGCATTAGCCTTGGCCTGGCACTTATCCGGCACAATCACCGCCGCTCCCACATCCGCCAGGGCTGCCGCATTAGCCGTCTGATGTTGATCCCGACCGTACGGATAGGGCATCAGCACTGCCGGCAAACGCCTGGCCGTAAACTCCGCCAGGCTGCTCGCCCCCGCCCGGCTCAGAACCACATCCGCGGCCGCCAGCGCCGCCGGCATCTCCGCAGTAAAATCCACCAGCTTATAACCAATTCTCAGCCCCGCCTGCTCATATCCTTCCCGTACCGCCTCCAGTTTCCCCCGCCCCGTAAGATGCAGTATTTGCCAATAGTCCGATAACTCATCCAGTTGCCCCAACAGTTCAACTACCGTCCAATTCACATTCATCGCCCCTTGCGATCCGCCCGGCACCAGCAGCACCTTTTTATTCGCCTCCAATCCGAACCTTTCGATTCCTTCCTCCCGTCGAGCCGAGTAAATCTGCTTCCGCACCGGACATCCCGTTACCAGCACCTCGCCCTTACATCGGCCCGCCAAACTCTCTGCCGTCCTGTCCCACTGAACAAAGATCTTCGCAGCCCTTTTAGCCAACCATTTATTTGCCCGCCCCGGCCGAGCATCCGGATTCAAAAGCCCCAGCGGTATCTTCAGCTTGCCCGCCACTCGCCCCATCGGACCAGCCGCATAACCGCCCAGCCCCAGAACCGCCGCCGGTCGAAGGATCGCCAACGCCCTGGCCGCATCCCGTATAGAGCTCAACAGCCCATAGCTGAAAGTCAAAAACCCCCAAGGGCTCAGCGAGAAAGGCTGCACCATCTGTTTCGTGTACGAATAACCCGCCGCCTTGAGTATCTGCTCATCGATTTGCCGATAGGTTACAAAGAAATGCACCTTCGCTTCGGCGCACCTCGCTTGCAGCTCTTTAGCCACCGCCAGCCCCGGCAGCAAATGCCCCCCCGTCCCCCCGCCTGCAAACACAAACATCATTGGCCTGCTCTTATCCATACGCCCTTTCTGTCATCCTCCTCTTCCGTCACCCCTGCGCAGGCAGGGGTCCATCTTTCTGTATTCTCTGTAAAATCTGTGGCTAAAACTCTTTCTTATCTGCGTAATCAGCGTCAAACTATGTTCCTACGAATCTGTCCCAATCGCTGCAAATGATGATCCAGATGTTTCGAGTAGTTCTCGACCAATCCCGCCAGAGTAATCCGTCCCAGCTCGCCGTTGTGGGTTCCCGCACGTTCGAACTCCGAATCATCCAGCCGGCGAAGTACGCGGGCAAATTGACGTCGATTCAGATCAAACAACATCACCGCATCCTCCAAATCCTGTGCGTCACAGTGCAGCCTATCCACATAAGCCTGTTCGTCTGCCCGCAGAAGAGTCGGATTGTCTTCTGTAATTACACGCTTCATTCTATCAATTGCAATAGCGTCGCCGTCGGCAAGATGGATCACCAACTCCTGTATAGACCATTTACCCGGACCGGGCCTTGCCAACATCTCCTCCTGAGTCAGTCCTTTAATGGCCGCTCGAAGTTTCTCCCCACCAGCCTCAAATTCATCAATAGTATCCCGATATTTCTTGTTCATCCCGCCTCCTTTCTGTCATCCCGGCGTAGGCCGGGATCCAGACACTCCTCAACCATCATTCCCGCCTCTTTTCTGTCATTGCGAGGAGCCAAGCGACGAAGCAATCTCAACTTTCCCAACAGGCCCATTCTAATCTCTTGCAGTCCTCTCTTCAAATGACAAATAACCAATGCCTAATGACTGATGACTAATAATCCCCCTCTCCCACCCCACGACCAGCACCCCATAAAATAACCTATTCCCACCCCCCACTTTCGGCTATAATGCCACCCTGGGAAAAAGTCGCTCGCTCATTCGCCCCAATACGTACAAAACATGCAGGAAATGCCAGAGAAGATTTGTAACCAGAAGACAGAAGCGTTTGGTTAGAAAGGCGCGGAGACCTGAGAACACATCCCTTGAGACCAAAAGGCAGGTTGTTATGAATTCTCAACAACGTTATATTTCTAATGAACTTACACATTTTGTTGGCAAAGGTACAACTTGTGAAGAACAATATCAACTTCTCTTAAAAATACTCAAAGAAGGTAAACTTATTCACTGGCGAAATGAGCTTATCAAAATTCGAGGTGTGCCCGGCACAACTATGGAGTTTAACCCAAAAGCAAAAGTCAGTGAAAACGAAATGTTCAATCCCGGAATGATATGTTTCTGTGATATACCGATAGGAGACCTAAATATCCATATCCGAAAATATAGTCCGTTCGGTCTTTCCTTTGCAAAACACTTTATTGTACAACATGGTGGCTCACCGGTATATTACATATCTGGAAAAACACCTATTATCCACAGCATGTTTGCCAATGTTTGTAATAACAAAGGCGAGCTTTTCGACAAAATAGTCCCTGAATTATATAAACACTTTGCCAATATAGGAATCCCATCACGGTCGGAAACTGAATCTTCTGAGGTTCAACAAAAAGTCTCGTTTCTAAGTTTCTTGGCACTTCATATTTTTGGTTACCTAAAGTGTTTTGACCATGAGTTACAAGAAGATCAAGAGGACAATTACTATTTTGAACGGGAATGGCGAATTATTGGAGATCTGACATTTACAATCAGTGACATAAAAAGGATTTTTATCTCTCAAGATTATGCAAGCCGATTCAGCAAAGACGTTCCTCAGTACCATGGACAATTAACTTTTGCTGATTTACCAAAAGAAAGAGAAGCCTAGTAGGCTGCGCAACTTGTTTCCCCACACGGAATCATTCAATAAACCCAACCCACCCTTGCCGTAAAACCAAACGAATCAGCTCTCTATTTTATATTTCTTCCCATTTGCTTCTCCCAGCCGACATTATCAGCCCAGCCGCCAGTCCCATCAGCACCAGCCCCGTCCCCCCGGCACTAACAAACGGCAACGATATCCCCTTAGTCGGCAACACCCCAATATCCACCCCAATATGTATCCCCGCCTGCAGACCAATCGTCATGGCCAATCCAAAAGCCATCAACCTGCCCAGCGTACTGCCCGCCCTGGCCACAATCTTCCCCGCCAGCATCAGCAAAATGATAAACGCCGCGATCACCAGCCCGCAGCCGATCAGCCCAAGCTCCTCACCTATAATCGCGAAAATAAAATCCGTAGTATCTTCCGGCAAATACCCGTACTTCTGCACCCCCTTGCCCAGCCCCAGTCCGCCCCAGCCGCCCGAGCCGATAGCTATCTTCGACTGGAACACATGATAGCCGGATCCGCTCAACTGTACCCCCCCATTCAGAAACGCCGTGAACCGCTCCCAACGCCACCCCACGCGATACACAAACAGATAAAACGCCCCCGCCGCCGGAGCCACCAGGCTCATCAGCCAGAGCCAGCTCACGCCCCCCGCAGCCAGCCTCAGCCCCCCGACCACCGCCCCCCGCGCCCCGGGCCCCGCCCCCGGTGTGGGCCCCCGGGGGGGCCCCGCTACCCCGCGCGAGCCCGGGCAGGCGGGTGGGCGCCAGGGTGGGCGACCGGGGGCCGGACGGTCAAACAAAA
>JAUXAG010000017.1 GCA_030614915.1 Actinomycetes bacterium
GGCTGTAGAGGCACGGACGACATCTTCTACCTGGACGAGTTCAAGGCACTGCAAGCCAAGCACCCCAACTTCCATCTGTTCTATGCTCTTTCGGATATGAAGCGCGGCCAAGAATGGGACGGCGAGAAAGGTTTTATCCACCTGGCTGTGGATAAGTACTTGCAGCCCGGTCCCAAACGCCAGGCTTTCCTGTGCGGCCCACCCTTGATGATCGAGGCGGTAACTGCTATTCTGCACGAGAAGGGCCTGAGCAACGCAGAGATTTTCTACGATAAATTCGATTAATCCGATCGGCTGGCGGCAGCGGCCCGCAGTTTTGCCACCCTTGCTTTCTGATTGACGTGGGGGTTGTGGCACTTGACGCAAGTGTTCAGGGGGACTTTGTTTATTTTCTTCTCCCATGGTGTGGCTTCGTCAGCGGTCTTGGCGACCTTGATGTGTTCGCTGCCCGAACCGTGGCAGCCTTCGCAGCCGGTACCTTTCAGGCCGGGCGTAGTTTCAACACTGACGAAACCACCCGGCAGATCGTAGCCGGTAGTATGACACGCCAGACAGTCGGGGTTTTTGACTTCATCGCCCTTGAGGACATCGAAACTCGTCGCGTGCTTGGTGGCTTTCCAGGTCTTGTGCTCTTTGAGATGGCACAGGCGGCACTTGTTGGTGCCGACGTACTTGGCTTCGGCGGGAATCCCGGCGGCGTATGCAACCAGGGTGCCGATCAGGGCAAAACCCGTCAACGAAGCGACTACAACTACAACTGCCTTGCTAGAGTTCATCTCATGTCCTCCAAAAACAAATAAACGTGACTACTTCCTATAGCGGGCTAAGGCGATGATGGCTTAGCTTCACCGGCGATACTGATTACTTCAGCAGCATTTTCCGAGGCCTTGTCCAGCAGGTCCATGGCATATTCGAGGTGATGGACTCCGCGGGCCTTGGCCACGAATTCGCAATTGTGCCTGGCCACCTCGAGCAGTTTCTTAGCTTTTGCCTTTTGGGGATGTTCTTCAGCTAGGCCAGCGTAGGCTTTCTGGGCTCGGGCCAGTTCAGCCTGAGCTTCACCAAGTGTTTCACTGAGGACTTCGATCCACTGGTCCAAGGTACCTTTCATGGCGGATCCGTGGCAGTCCAGACAGGCCTTTTCAGTGGCTCGATACGTAGCCATGTCCGTGGGATGCTTTGGGCCCTCGAAGCTGGGGGCCTGGTGGCAGGCCAGGCAATCGACGTTGGTCTGGTGCATCAGGCTGGGCTGAGCCTGGACGCCTTTTCCGCCGCGACCGGCATACATATCCTCGTGGGCGCTATGCCCCGCCGAATGGCAGAGCCCGCAGGAAGCCTCTTTCTGGTAGGGTTCGGGGTGCAGGCCGTGGCGGATTTCGCTGTGGCACTGGAAGCACTCTACCTTGCGCTTGCTGACGTGCCAGTCGTGCATGAACTTGGAGTCGGAGAATCTTTCCATTTTTTCGGGTTCGCCGTGGCAGTTCCGGCAGACCTGTTTGGCGACCTCGCCGGCGCCTTGGATGGCGTCAAAGTGGCATTTCCAGCAATCGACGTTGCGGGCCAGATAAGGCTTATGGTCGAAGGTTATTCCGCTGGCGAGTTTGATTGGTTCGCTGGGGTACTGGTGGCAGGAGGTGCAGCCGGCGATGGGGTCTTCCTCCCGCCCGTGTATGCGGCTCTTGAAGTGGCAGAGGAAGCAGACGCTTTCGGTGACGGTGATATGCGAGCCCTGGACCATCTGAGAATGGCAGGAGGTGCAGCGGAGTTTCTTGCCCCTGCGCAGCTCGGTGAGGTGGGGTGTGTGATCGAATTTGTATTTACCCTTGAAGGTAGTCTCGCCTTTGAGCAGCCGGGTCTCATGACAGCCCGGCCTGAGGCAGGAAGCATCCTCTATTTCAGCGTGCGGTTTAGAACCATGGGTTCTGGTAAGAGTCTTAATCGGTTCGGTGGTGGCGGCAATTTTGCCTCGCAAAACGTTCTTCCAGCCGGGGGGGAAATGGCACTTTTTGCAAGCGACGGAGCTATGACTGGAACTTCTCCAGCTCTCAACATAGGGTTTCATGAAATGGCAGGAATCACAGAACTTGGGGGAATTGCTGTAGTAGAAGAAAAACCAACCAAACGCAGCCACAAGCCCAAGGATCAGCAGCAATATGATAACGCGGAAGCGGCGGGTTAAGAGCATCCATTGGCCCGGCTCCTGCGGATAACGAATGCCAAAAATTCCAAAAAATCTTTTGAACAATCCCAGCTTACGTCTAGCCTTTTCCTGCTGCTCCATAGTGTGGTCGCTATTCCCCGTATTTTTCTAACTGACCAAGAGGGTTATTATGTCAATGGCTTACTGCCGAGGCCCGTATTTCTTGAATACCTTGCAGGCAAAACAAGTATCTATCTCGAACAATTCCTTGCACAGAGATTCCTGGTGTTCCCAGCAAGGCCGCGATTGTTCATGGTAGGCCCGACACTGCTGACGGGCCTGGGGAATGCAACCTCGGATAACCCAGCAAGGCGTTTTGTCTGCCCAAAAGCTGTTCTTTGAAAGTATTTCACTCTGTTGCACTGCCGGAGTCCTCACGTTAGAGCCGGCACGTACGGGCCAGCTAAGAAACATGCAAAACGAGTACCATCCAACCTCGGGTTATGTTAGCAGATATGGCCCATAAACGCCATATTCTGCACCAATAGACTGGGTTTTCGGCGTTGGGGCCAAGACAATTCTCAGTATCGAGAAAGTACTTCTCACTAGCGGCTAAACCATCATGGAGCAAGAATAGCCAAGTTCTTGCGAGAAGACTACTGGCCAGTCTGTGCGTCCGCCGCATTATCGCTCGATTCTTCCGCTTTACTGATGCCCAGTTCGTCGATTTTCCGATAGAGGCTGCTCAGGCCGATATTCATGGCTTGGGCCGCTGCGTTCTTATCAAAATCATGCTGGCGGAGCACCTGAAGGATGTGCTGCTTTTCGTAGGCCCTTATGGCCGACTTAAGGTCGTCCCGAGGCGCTGACACGGTCGGAGCTGATTTACTGACAAAAGCAAGATCTTGCGGTTCTATCGGCGAGTCGTCCACGAAAAGGACGGCTCGCTCGATGACGTTCTCCAGTTCCCGAATGTTACCCGGCCAGGAATAAGCCATCATCGCCTGCAGAGCCCGCTCCGATATCTGGGGGCAGGGCTTGTTGAGCTCGCGGGAGTACTTGGCTACGAAGTAATCGACCAGTTGAGGAATGTCCTGGCATCGTTCCCGCAGGGCGGGCAGATGTATCTCGACGACATTAAGTCGATAATAGAGATCCTCACGAAAACGACCTGCTTCGACCTCCTGGGCCAAATCGTGATTGGTGGCGCAGAGAATTCGGGCATTGACCTCAACGGGTTCAGTCTCCCCAACGGGGAGGATGCGTTTTTCTTCAATGGCCCGCAGGAGTTTGGCCTGTATGGTCAGGGGCGTGGCGGAAATTTCGTCGAGGAAGATGGTTCCCTTTTCGGCCATCTTGAATAGACCGACCTTATCGTGGGTGGCGTTGGTGAAAGCCCCGCGCTTGTGTCCGAACAATTCGCTTTCCACGAGGGTTTCGGGCAGAGCGGCGCAGTTTATAGCCACGAACCTGCCGTGTTCGGTAATGCCGTTGTAGTGAATGGCCCGGGCGACGAGTTCCTTGCCCGTGCCCGTTTCGCCGGTGATCAAGGCGCTGGTGTTTGTCTGTGCGAGTTTGCGGGCCAGCTCCAACACCTCTCGTAGGGCCTGGCTGGTCCCGACGACACCCTCAAAGCGGTAGCGGTCCTCCAATTCGGTTAGCAGGAAACGGTTTTCATTGGCCAACTGACGCATATCCAGCAGGCGTTCAATTTTGATGAGGATATCGTCAAAAACGACGGGCTTGGTAACGTAGTCGCTGGCCCCGAGCTTGATGGCTTCGACAGCGTTTTCGACCGTGCCAAAGGCGGTGATAATGATGATCTGCGTATCGGGGGCGATTTTCTGTGCCTTGGCCAAGACCTCCAGGCCGTCCAGGCCCGGCATGCGAATGTCCACCAGAGCTACATCAATATCCGAAGCGGTTAATTCCTCGACTGCCCGCAGGCCGTCCTCGGCTGTGATTACCTTGTATCCGCCATCCGTAAAGAACTCACTGAGCGTTTCTCGAATGGTCTTTTCGTCATCAGCGACTAATATCTTTTTAGCCATCGGTAATCTCTCCTATGCAGTAGTATCTTGGCTGGGAGCATTGGCCGAACCAGGCTTGTCGGCATCTCGGCCGGGCGCTGGAAACGAAACGGTAACGACCGTGCCGCGGCCGGGGGCGCTGTCAATGTGAATACGGCCCTGGTGGTACTCGATAAACCTGTAGCAGACGGCCAATCCCAGGCCGGTACCTTTGCCGGGGGACTTGGTAGTATAGAAGGGCTCGAGGGCTTGTCGAATCTGCTCCTTTGTCATGCCGCAGCCGCCGTCCTTGACCATGACCTTCACCCAGCTATCTTCGGCAAGGCGTTCGACGCGAATAACCTGCTCGCCCTCCAGATCTTCCACGGCATCAAGGGCATTGAGCAAGAGGTTGACCAGAATCTGCTGAAACTGCTGCGGAATGATCCGCACTTTGGGCAGGTTTTTGTTGCGGATGCTCTCTATCCGTGCCTGGCGTACGCGGAGGCTGTAGCGCAGCATCTTCAGAGTCTGTTCGATCAGATCATCCAGGTCTGCAATGACCCATTCACTGGGAGCCGGTTTGGCAAAATCCACCAATTGCTTAACGATTTTGGCAATTCTGTCGATCTGCTCGTGCAAGGTGTGCAGATGCCGGTGATCCTCGGCACAGCGCTGGCGGCGGTTGAGCAACTGCACGACCGCCGAGAGGCAGGCCAAGGGGTTTCCTATCTCATGAGCTATTCCGGCAGCCATCGTTCCTATAGCCACCATCTTTTCGCCTTGGGCCATTTCACGCTGATTCCTTCGCAGTGTTTCGGACATGGCCAGGACTTCGCGGTTTCGGGCCCGCAGGTTCTGCTCGAGTTGTCGCTGCTCGGTTATATCCTCAGCCACTACCACGTAGCCCAGATGTTGTTTGCTCTCGTCGAAGACGCCGGAAGTACTGGTCTGGAACTGTCGCGGCTGGCCCGAAGTGCTGGGCACCTGGACGGCAAAGCTCTCAGGAGGAAGAACCGACGAGGCTCCCCTGAGCCGCTCGATATAGGCTTGTATGGCCTTGGGTAGCTCGACCCCGCCGGCGGACGCAGGGTCTTGTTCAGTTGAATCACGGAAAAACCAGCGGGCGGCCGCAGGATTCCACAACTGCAGTTCGCCTTCGGGAGAGAGGAAAATGACCACTTCAGACATACTGGTGATAATGGAATTCAGGAGATTGCGAGCATGAATAATCTGCCGCTCGGTAGCCTGGAGGCGCCTGCTGATGGCTGTAGTAGCGTAGACCGCCACATGCATGGCTGCGCCGAAAGCCAAGACCTCCAGGCCGACGAAGGTCCAGTTGTGGTAGTACTGCCCGGCAAAGCCCAGGGCTAGCGGATGGTATAAATTGGGCACGGCTGCCTGCAATGCCCCCACCAATCCAAGCAGCACCGTGGCCAGGCTAGCGACTAGGTAGCTAAGGCGACGGGGAAGGAGGATGCCAGCACAAACCACATGAAAGACATAAAAGATGATCGCCGGGCTCTCAACGCCACCGCAAAAGTATATGATAGCGGTCAGCGAGCTCACGTCAGCCACTATTTGCACAAGCCAGAGTCTTTGGGCTCGCTCGAAGGTCAGCCGGGCTCCGCCCGAGCCCATGGCGATGCTTATCAAGGTGTTGTATCCCAGAACTGCCAGGCCGATGACGACAAGAACGGCCAACTGGTCGGTTCTAATCACACCAGTAAGTTGCGCCAGAAGAGCACCGACAATGATAGCGGTACCACCAATCCAGCGGAGCCTGACCGTCCAGAGAGCGTTACGGACCAGCTCGCCCTTGAAAGGCTGCAAGTCGTAAACCGGGTCAAATGCAGTTGGCTTAGTAAGCAAGTTGATTCCCATGACAAAATACTAGAGAATTCTTCCCACTAACGGGAATTATATCACGCGGCTTTCCAAATTACAAGAAAATTATGTAGATTAAATTGCTTAATGGCCGATTATGGGAATTAAACGGCAAAAAAACGGGGGTACATAGGCACACGGTTTGCATTATGCTATTGGAAGTATTTTTTCCGGCTGGGCGGGGCAGCGGCCGCAGGGCTATGGGTCTGGGTGATTTGCCAGTCACATTCGAGGTAGAGAAGTGAAGCAACTGCGTCAAGTACTGCTCTGGGCGGTTTTGGGCGGAGTCACCCTGCTTTTGGTCCTGTCGATTATTGGGGCCTTTCTTGGCGATGAGCGGGCTAGGGTCCTGTTCAATTCGCTGCCCCTGGCAGTCTTTTGGATTCTCTTGCTGGGTTTGCTGCTCGCGGGGCTGCTGTACTTCAAGAGGCTGATTCGCTCACCGGGCTTGCTTGGGGTCCATCTGGGATCCTTGCTGATCCTCGCTGGGGCCATGTACGGCTCCGACGCCGGCCATGCGTTGGCGGCAAAGCTTTTCGATAGTAAAAAGATTCCCTCCGCCGACATGCAGATATTCGAAAGCCAGACGGAGAACCACGTTATGGCTACCGGCGAAACGCATTTTTCAAGGCTCCCCTTCAGTGTGGGTCTGAAAGACTTCTGGATCGAGTATTATCAGCCTTGGCCGCTCATTGCCAGGACTTTGACGGATGACCAAGATGGGCGGAAGAAATGGGAGCGAAATATCATCCACTGGACCAAGGGCCAAGAGGTAGCGATTCCTAACACTAAGATCCGGCTGCGGGTCTTAGAATATCTTGAGACTGCCCGCCCCATATATGCGGAGGGTTTTGGTCGGGTATTGGAGATAACCCAGCCAGACGGCAAAAAGACCACCATACCCGCCCAAGTCGGCCAAGAACTGGTTTTGGAAGAGCCCCAGCTGCACGTGCGGATAGCCCGGGTTTTTTCCAATCTTAAAGTCCAGACCTCTGGTGAAGAACACCAGGTGGTTAATGTACCTGGGCCACCGACGAATCCGGCACTAAAGATTCACATCGATCTGGGGGATGGCCAGAAAACGCACCGGTACGTTTATCCCTTTAGACAGATGCACGATCAAGAGGAAGATAAATTCAAATTCCGCTACCTGTTCCTCGAGCCCGAAGGAGCCGAGCACGATCCTGACAGTCACCAGCCGGCCATGGAGATACTACTAAAATATAAAGACAAAGAGCATCGGCACTGGCTGATTGTTGATGAAGGCCAGCATTTTGCGAACTTATGTTTGGATGAGCTTTTGGACACAGAAGTAGATGAGCATGAGCAGCACCCATACCTGCGCTTGAATGAGCCGGGACAGGGGGAAATACGCGAGTTCAAGAGTGATCTGGTCGTTCTGGAAGAGGGACAGGTAGTCAAGAGCAAGATTATCGAGATGAATGATCCGCTACACTACGGCGGATACCACTTTTATCAATATAAGTACGACGGGAGGGCCGGCCGCCTGAGCCCTTACACCATCTTGTCGGTAACGTCGGATTCGGGTCTGACCATGGTCTGGCTCGGGTTTATTCTGCTGACTGGGGGTGTGTTCTGGCTGTTCTGGGTCAAACCGATCTGGGGTTATCTGAGAACGCGGAGGTCCGATGCATCTTAAATTTGACACCATCCAAGGCTGGCTGATTTATGCGGCTATGCTGGGCTATCTCCTGGCCTTTATCAGCTCGCTGGCGAGGTACAAGAAGCTTAGAACGGTGTTCTACGTGGCGGGGTTTGGCCTGGCAACAGCAGGCTTTGTCTACCGCTGGTACGACGCGGGGCATGTGCCTCTGCAAAACCTCTTTGAGGTTTTCCTTTGCCTGGGAATGCTTATGTATCCGCTGACCGTTTTTTGCCGACGGTTTCTGGGCATAAAAGGGGAAACCGTAGATGCCTTGATAGGCTTTATCATCCTGTTTCCGGCCGGCTTTGTTTTCAATGCTGAGCCTCAACGGCTTCCGCCGGTGTTGCAAAGCTGGCTCTTTGCCCCGCATGTAGCGGCCTATATGTTCGCCTACGTGATCATGGCCAAGGCCAGTGTCCAGGCTGTAGGGCAACTACTCTGCCGGGGGCGGGAGGAAGCCGGGGCCTATGAGCTGGGAACGTATCGGATGGTTTGTATGGGGTTTCCTCTGCTGAGTTTGGGGCTTATTCTGGGGGCCTGGTGGGGTAAGATCGCCTGGGGTGACTACTGGAACTGGGACCCGAAGGAGCTGTGGTCGTTAGTATCCTGGCTGGTATATCTGGGATATTTACATTTTCGATACATGTTCGGCAGAAAACACCCGCGCATCAATTCTGCCATTGCCGTCTGCGGGTTCTTGGCCATCATCATTACTTTGCTGTGGGTTAATTTAGCCAAGATTTTTGCCGGTCTGCATAGTTATGCAAGTTAAGCTCGAGTTATTATAAGGTAAAACAGATGAAAAAAAGAAAAAGAGACCTATTAGCCTTGACGTTTGTAATCGCCCTCGTGGCCGGATGGGCCTTGTGCTCCGCAACGTACGGAGAAAAGCCTGACTCCCGGGCCAAGCTGCGTATCGGAACATACAAATCTTATATCCTAGCCATCGCTTATTACAGATCCGAAGTGTTCCAGAAGCAGACGGCCGATCTCAACGCCCAAACTGAGCAGGCCAAGGCTGACGGCAAGGCCGAGCTTGTCGAGCAGCTAAAGGCCAGGACCAAAGCCTTGCAGCAACAAGCCCATAGGCAAGTCTTCGGTGGCGAGCCAATCGACAGCATCCTCGCCCATATGAAGAATGCCCTGCCTGAAATCGCTCAGACCAACGGCGTGGAGGTTATCTCTGGGAAAGTGGCCTACCACAGCCCGGCTGTGGAGCTTCTCGACATTACCGACGCCATGGTTCAGCAGTTTAATCCCAGCGAGGAGACCCTCAAAATAATCAAGACCATGATGAAGCACCACCCACCCGTTCAGGCAAAATAAAGCGGATGGGCCCGCGTTAGAGCAGGCGTCGGCTGGCCTGGGGACATAGAAATAGCACCCCCCACAACAGCGAGGGGTGCTGTTTTTGTATCAACTGTAACTCTACCGATGGCCAGTGCTTACTGCTCGTGGCAGACGCGGCACATGACGTTGTCGGTGTGTGTCTCAGTATCGTACTCCCAGCGGAGGGCGTGCTCGCCGATACCGCTGCTGTGCACGTCGTGACAGCTCGAGCACTGCATCTTGTGCTGATCGTCCAGGAGAACAGCGTCGATTGTGCCTTCTCCCGTTTGCGAGCCGGCCGTTGTGGGGTTTTCCAAGTGCTCATCCTCTAAAGCCAAAGCGGCATCGTAAACGAACGAGATAGGATGGCTGTAGGCCAGATCGCTATGGGTGCCTGGTTCAAATTTGGCCGTCGAATCTGAGGCAAAAGGCAGCTGGAAGAAACTGTAGGTGCCGTCATGGCAACCTAGGCAGAGCTTGCTGGGCCCGTCCGGCTGCTCGACATCTGCATCCAAGGTCTTGCTGTCGTAGAGTTCGAAAGTCGGGATCCCGTCAGAATTCTGGGCCGTGCTCCACAGCGGCACACCGTGGGCATCTGGATCGGCGGGGTCGCCGGATCTGTGCACGACATGGCAATCGTGGCAGCCATAGTCACTGTGGACCGCCAGCAAAACTGAATTGCCGCCCAACAACACAAGAATGCCTACCAAAACTAGAAGTTTTCCTTTCATACTACATTCCTCCATTAGCACTGATCCTGGCCATCCATAACTAATAAGAAGATGGCCTCAACTTAGACACTTCAACACTACTTCTTTCGATCTTGTCTGTTATGGCGATTGTTCCGATTTCGGTGGCTTTGGCTCCCCGTTCGAAGCAATCACCTTTACCTAGAGCACCTTCTCCCTCATGACGGCGGTGTGTCTGTTCTGGAGGCTCAACTCTGCCGTCCTGTGGAGTCATCTATCAATAAATGCAAAAACAGTGCCAAGAAATCCTCCCCGGCGGCGGACTGAGCACGTAATTCAGAACCTCTTTTCATATAAAGGGTTACGTAGTCACTCTTGTGGAGGTGTTTCTTCGGCGGCTGTTTGTGGAAGCGGCGGTTTTCCCAGGATCGGGAATGGGGGGTTCTCGGGCCTCTCGATTGTGGAAATGGGGGAAAGTCGGCCTCTCCCCCCTAGGAGCCATGTGGACCCGGGGGATGGCCTGATCAGACGACAACTAAAGGGTGTGCCCCGGTACTAGCAAGAGGCTCTGGCGGGCAGCTAGCTTACGGGTAATCCTCGTCGTCATGGTTTTCGTTGTGGCATTTCAGAGTGCACGAGCCTTTTCTAAAGCCTCTATCTTCGAAAAAGGGACCGTCGCCGGAATCGGCCGGCCCTACCACGTCACCGTCGAAGTTTATCAGATGAGCGCCGCTTCTCGAACCGATCTGGGTGGCACTTATGCCGTGAGGGTCGTGACACACCGAGCAGGGAGTATTTTTATCCAGAATGTGTTTCCTATGCTCATCGAAGGGATTATTATTTTCGGCCAGGATTTGGTTGCGGTTGTGGCAGCGATAGCACAGGGCGTAGGCGGTGGGGCTTTCGGGAGTATGGTCGATGGTGGTGTAATTACGCACTAGCAGAGGCTGATTAGCCGAGCCGTGCGGCCCGCGAACGCCCTCGGCCGTGGAGTCCGAACCGTGGCAGTCGGTGCAGTAAATGATCGAGGTGGGATTGAGCGGTTGAAGTAGACTCGGCACGTCCATATTTTTGCCCTGGGCCTCGACGGGATGATAGCTGGGGTTGGAGGGTGAGAACTCGTCAGCCACATTGTTGTTGCGGATGACCCGGTCAATAATGGGCGAGCGAACAGGATTGTTCCAGGCGTGGCACTTGTAGCAGACCTCGTATTCGTAGGTGGCCTGGGGGGTAACCGCGCCGGAGCTGCTAACCCCGGAGACCCCTTTCATAACGGGCTTTATGAGAGGCGCACGTACAGCGGATGAGGCGGAGGCCTGATGGGGATTGTGGCAATCGGCGCATTCGACGTGGTCAGCCATGGTCAGGGGGGCCTCGGTGGGGTCGTGGACCCCGGTAGTGCGGCGAACCGGATGGGCGGAGGTTTTGAAGAACTCGGAGGAAAGATTTCCCCTCGCCACGGAACCGTCGTGACAGGCAAAGCAGTTTTCCTCTTCGGCCTCCTGGCGGAGCAGTCGTTGTCGGCCGCCGGCACTATGAGGCCGGTGGCAGCTTTCGCAGCCGGCTTGGCGAACGGAGTTGGCCCTTAAATTGTCCCACTCATCCCCTTGGGCGACGGACAAAGACGCCGAGGAGGTGGCATGGGAGGAAGAAAACCAACCGTCAAGGTCGTGGCAGCTGGTGCACATCTGGGATTCCAGATTGTCCATGCGCAGGAAATAGCCGAAGCTGTCGTCGTGGGGGTCGTGGCAGGTCGTGCACTGGAGCTGATGCTGGTGGTCGAGCGGCAGCTCCGGGGGGAGTGTTGCCGGGTCACGGAGCCCCCGTTTGCGCGTGGCCAGCGTCGAGTCGTAGACGAAGGAGATGGGATGGTCGTCGGTGAGATCAGTTCCGATGTAGCCGGCATCGCCAGGTGAGATAAAGATAGTCTGTCCCTTGATGGCGTTTCGCGAGTTGTAGGTTTCGGTCAAAGCGATGGTACCGTCATGGCAGCTCAGGCAGAGGCGCGAAGTGCCCGTGGGCTGGCCCACGGCAGCTTTGAGGGTGGTGCTTTCGTACGTCTCGTAGTAGGCGCCGGAGTCATTTCTGTTCCATAGCGGGGCGATGGGATTGGAGGCGTGAGGAGTATGGCAGAATATGCAGACCTCGCTGGCACCGGCAACCTTGATGGGACCTGGGCCGCTGGCCGTAAGATTGTGCTTGCTGTTGACTACACTGGAACTCTCCTGAGCGCTGCTGCCTGCCGGCAGAAGCATGCAGAGGCAGAGGAAAACTGTGCTAGCGATTAGAAGACGCTTGTTCATCGTCTGTTCCTATATACTGAAAGATTTGAACGCGACTGTTGTAGCTATCGCAGACAAAGATTCTGTTGCTCGCATCGACGGTTAGGCCGGAGGGCACCTGAAAGGCGCCGGCTTTCTCGCCCGGACCGCCGAAGGCCAGCAGGAAGCGGCCCTGCTGGTCGTAGACCTGAACTACGGAAAAGCGTGAATCAACTACGTAGATGTTTCCGAAGCTGTCGACGCCGACGCCTTTGGGCACGGCCAGGTACCCGGACGCGTCCCCGAGTTCGCCGATGTCGAAGAGGAATCGTCCTTGCCGATCGAAGACCTGCACGCGGAAGTTGAGAGAATCGGTGACGTATACCCGCCCGGTGTTATCCACAAAGACGTAGGTGGGATAGTTGAATTGGCCGGGTTCTCTTCCCGGAGAACCGAAGCGGCGGAGGAGACGACCGGACAGCTCGAAAACGCAGACCTCGTTGGCCAGAGTATCGACGACGTAGATGAGTTTTGCTTGGGGATCGAAGGCCAGGCCCGTCGGGCGTTCGAAGCCCCCGGGCTTTTCCAGAGTGTTTTCCAGTTTTCCATCGGGCTTGAGCAGAAATACCTTTTTCAGGGCGCTGTCAGCGACGGCGATTCTGTCATCACAGACAGCTACGGCCACCGGTGAGACGAAGAAGACTTTGCCCGCACGGTCGATGAAAGAGCTTTTCGAGGAATGAAAATTGAACAGGTGGACGCCCTGCAGTTCCAGGTCGGTTACGTAGAGACATTGGTCGTCATGGACGGCCACGCCCTGCGGCCGCAAAAGATTGTGCCTTCTCGGCCCTAGGATGACTTCGCCCAGGCGTTCCATGAAGCTTGGATGTTGATCGAAATCGGCCGAACCGGATACGGTTCGCAGAAGGGCGATTCGCGGCGGGGCAGGCGGGGGAGGCCAAAACGCCAGGGGCTGTTGCGGGGGCTGCTTGGGGCTGCAGCCGAAGGTGAATACAGCCATCAGAAATGCAGCGAGCAGTCCCGGAATATGCCGGCCTAATTGAGCTGACATGAGCGTGCCCTCAAAAGCGACGTATCAGATAAAAACCCACAGAGTCTGTGCTGCCTTCACTGGATTGCTGCGTAAAGATATCGTGCCGAGCCTGCAGGGAAAAAGCAAGGTTACGGTATTTCCATTCCAGCTGGAATCCCAGTCGCACAAGCTTATCATTTTCGCGTCCCTGAGTGCGGATGTAGTCGCCCGTAAAGCGAATAAGGGTGTTGGCCCGGATTTTGGCGGTCAGAGCGCCGTAGGCCCGGTTGGTATCGAGGAAATCCCGTTGGGGGTCAAGGCCGAACTCGACGGCCCTGTCGTAGCCGAGTCTTTGGATCTCGCCTCCCAGCGAGAGATTGAGATTGCGACCTAATCGCCGGTGGAAGCTGGCCCGCAACCGGGTGCTATCCGAGGGCGGAGAGAGTTCCTGGTCGCGTATTTCGTGTTCGGCGGTGACCTTTAGGCCCTTATACTCCGTCTCCACGCCAAAGACTCTGACTGCCAAGGTATCGAGGTTCCCGGGATCATCACCCGAACGAAGAATTTCGTCGCGGAGGCGGTAGTCGAAGTAAAGCCAGAGGGGAAGGTCCAGGAATTTGAGACGATTGGTCCAGTTGAGATGGTTGGTGGTAAACTCCGCCTCCCGGGCTGCCTGAATAGTATAGTCGATCAGGACGTTCTCCGGGTCGACGATACCGCCGCCGGCCAGCCGGGCTATTTCGGTAAAGGCGCCGACGGTGTTGACGGTATAATCGGTGCCCTGGACATAGACGGTGGTCTCCGCTGAATTCGTCACTGTCAGCGAGCCCAGCACGTTCGGCTCACTCAGCTGCGAGAAGGCTAGGCCCGTAAGAGTGACCGACTCGTTGCGAATAGAGCGCAGGCCGCCGCTTGATTCTTCCTTCTCGTACTCTTTTCCCAGCAGCAGTGAAGACGTGTATTGGCCCAGGGGAGTCTTCTTTCGATAGTCCATATCCAGAAAACCACCGACGATGTCCTCGGATCCGTCCTCAAAACGCCGGTCGGTAAAGAGCAGCCGGCCGATTATGTCCAGGCTCTCGTAGATGCTTTTGCTGAATCCCACCTCGCTGCTGACGGTCTGGTCTTGTTCCAGGTCTGTCTTGTCCAGGCCGTAGAAAAGCCCGTAGAAGCTGGACAAGGTGTCGGAGTGGACCAGGTCAAGTCGCTGGTCGGCGGTGAAGACCTGGTTTTCGAAGAATCCACGCCTATCCATGGCACGGAGGGATCCTCTATAGCGGTGTCTTTTTTCCCCGGAGCCGAAACGCCGCAGGTAGGCAATATCCAACTCGTGGCGGCGGTCGGGCAGGTCGCTGATGACGTCCGGGCCGCCGCCGGAGGGGTGGAAGATCGCGGTCTTATCAGTATTTTCGTACTCATAAATGAGCTTGGCCTGCCGGTCCCAGCTACGCTGGTCGCTGATGGTAAAACGGAGTTGTCTTGTGTGCTGCTCTTCCTCCCGGAGGTCGCTTTCCTCGCGGAGCTTGATATTCTCCAGCAGCAGGGACATGGGAAAGCGTCCCTTGGTGAGAATTTCCAGACCTTGGTGTTCTCTTTCCACCTCCAGGCGGCGGGCAAAGTCCCGATCGAGAAAATCCTGGGTCTGGGAGGCAAAGGCTTGCAGGGTAATGGGCTTCTCTTTCAAGAAGATTGCCGAGAGATTGTAGCCGACAATATTTCCGTCGGAGTCAAAATCCTCATTGTTTATGTCGATCCACTGCTGTTGCAGGCCCAGTCGAACGCTTGCGTCCCACTCGATCAGATTGGGGTGGTAAAAATATCCGTGGCTGTACAAGTCGAGACCTTCTTCAAAAAAGATATCTGTCTCCCTGGTTTCGAAACCCGAGGGGGTGCTTTCCTCGTCTTCCAACTGGAATTCGCCACGAAGGAAGAGCTCCCCTTTTATGGGGACCATTGCGAAGGGGCGAATGGGATAGCGCTGCTGGCCTTGGGCGTTTAGCGGCACGGCTGCGGCGATAAGCAGGCAAAGGAGAAAACTCTTGGCTGGGGAAACGGACATTAGCCCATCCTCCTGCCGAGGCTCTGGGCCTGGGGTCTTTGGTCCATACGACTGATTATGCTTGTTATGGACATCACCCAGGCCCCTACCGGTTGACCGGAATACCCGGTTTCAAAAGATGCTCCCGCTCGGAGCGATGGCCTGCATGACAGAACAGACAGTCCGCACGCTGGACCGGGGGATGACTGCTGGTGCGGATCTCCTCGGGTTCATGGCAGTTATAGCAGATCTGTTCCCCGGATGGCCTTATCAGGTGCGGGCGGGATGATCTGTGCGGGGTATGGCACAACGTGCACTGCCCCTGGCGAACCGGAGCATGAATTTCTTGGCCGGGGCCCGCCTCGAGCACCTTTTCGTGACAGGAAAGACAGACCGGGTCAACATCGTCTACTAGCTGATTGGATTTCTCTACAATGTGGCACTTGGCACAATCGGCCTTTGCCCACTGTGTATGGGCAGGAATCTGTTTGGTTCGTCTTCTTCGCCGGTAGGTTCTTGAATCGGCCAGTAACAGACGATTTCCGGCCAAGTGGGGGTCGTGGCATCTCGAGCAGGCTCCTTCCTCTGCAGCCTTGTGATAGGGCTGTTGCAGAACGTCCGAGGCCTGGTGGCACCTCAAGCACAGATCAGTCTCAGAAGCTGTCAGCAGGTTCCGGTGCTCCGACTTGTGCGCTTCGTGACAGAAAGAGCACTGGCCCAGGGCCACTGGGCCGTGGACCCAGTCGGACTTCTCGTAGCGAAAATAGGCCCCGTGACATTTCCGGCAGAGTTCGGAGCCGTCTGCTGAAACCTGATAAGAGGTCCGAACGTCATGGCACTCAGAACATTGCCCTTGCTGCCAGGGAGCATGATAAAAGAAAACCTCCGGCTTCCTCGGCTCTGACGCTTGGTCTGGTTCTCCCTCCGCTCTCCCTGGGCCGACAACTTCCTTAGGTTCCATGCCCTCCGGCGGAGGCACGCCATCGAAAAAGAAAGACAGAACGTGATACTTGGTAACCTTGCTGCAGCCGGCGTACAGGGTGCACACGCCCAGCATCAGAGCAATGGGAATTACTATGCGCTTTAGGGCGAAGTTGAGGCTCATTTTCGGCAACATTCCTATTCGGCCCAGTCGTTTTGCCCACCAGGGGTAGAACTCCCCGGTAAAGGCTGCAAGTCCGAGGGCACATTCGAGGGCCCATCATCAGAAACAGTATTCACCCGGTCGTAGGCTTTGCTCTGATGACAGCCGGGACTGCACGTGCCACCGTTGTCAGTGGCTGTAAAGTTTATTGGTACCCGCCATTGGCCAAACGGCACCGACTCGCGGAGCAATTGAGGGTTTTTGCTTACGTGCCGGGCATGACAGGTGCGGCAGGTGCGTCCTTTTCTCTTTTTGTTTACGTGGAGATAGTGCAAGTTGGTCTGCCCGTTTCTAAACTCGGTGGCCTCATCGGTCTTAACTGCCGTAGCCAGGGACTCGTCGTGGCAAGTAAAGCACAGACTGTAGGCTTGGGGGCTGTAGGGGCTGTAGAATGTCTGCGGGTATTGGCCGCGGAAGAAACGGTATTGCTTATTGGCATGCGGTTCGTGGCATGCCGCACAGTCCAGCGATTTGCCGGGACCGTGGCGGTGTAGGTCCTCGGCCAATACTTCCTTGAGGCTGGCGATAACACGGCCATCGGCCGACTTGACGTCTTCAGCGTGGCAGGTAAGACACAGACTCTGCGAATCGCCAAGCAGCAGGTACTCCAACTTGGCGGCGTGAGGATCGTGACAACGGGCGCACTTCTTGCCTTCCAGCAGCAAGTGGTGGCGGCTCGACATCTGGGCAACCGTGGGTTTGAAATCGTCGTGGCAATCGACGCACAAGTCCGGGGTGGTCTTTGCCAGGCCTTTTCCCGCCAGTTCTCGATGGGCATCGTGGCAGCTCGAGCAGCCCAAGCCAACCGGGCCGTGGACCATGGCGGCTTGAGTGATAGTGTCCTTGAGATCGTTGTGGCAGGAATAGCAGAGGTCGGGGGATTTGGCTCGCAGGTATGAGGCAGTGTCGGATGAGTGCGGCTGGTGACAAGAGGTGCATGCTTCGATCTTCTCGGCATCGTGGTACATACCGCCTTGGGCTACTTTGTTGTGACAGCTTAAACATAAGTCGTTGGTGGTCTTAAAATTCAGCAGTTGTTTGCTAAGGCTGCTATGGGGATTGTGGCAGATGGTGCAGGGCGCCTCTTTGTCTTTGAGGGGAGCATGGACGAGTTTCTTTTCGGTGACGCTTTCGTGGCAACTGTAACACAGCTCGGTGCCGGTTGCTGGATAAGAGAAGGCGTGGCGGTTTCCGTCAGCTTCATGACATAGCTGGCAGGCATCGTCGCCCTCGGCCAGAGGCCCGTGGACCACGGGGCGGGTCCGTAGGCTTGCGTGGCATTGTTCGGCCAGGCAGGAGCTTCCCGCTTCGATGGTCTGCGGCGCTTGGCGCTGCTGGGCGAGCAAGACTGAGATCTGAAAGCAGAGCACGCCTGAAACCACGGCCAGCGTAAGCATTCTTCGAACTGTTGGGGTGATCACCTGGTTTGGCAATGTAGTCCTCGATGTCAATAGTGTCTCGGCGGGCAAACCTGGCTCTGCCGGGTAGGTCTCTGGGCATAGACAGAGTCTGATTGGCCGGGCCGCCCGGCAAGGCAGTATCAGTTCCAGGTCTGTTTCCGACGACTTCTTTGTCAATTCACCAAGGGCAGCAGACTCGGGAAGCATCGGCGGTTAAGTCTGCCGCTGTAAAGCCTTTTTGTAATGCAAGCTACGGCAAAAACTGTCCCGCGCTCAGTTCCGGCGGCCTAAAGGTGTAACCCAGACATACACAAGACCTTGTGAATGATCTAGGCCCTCTTAGCGGAAAGACGCTCTGGCTGCACTAGTTAGAGGGTCGCAAATCTCATACCTAGCGACACGGAAAGAGCCCGACGGCGTCAATGCTGTATCTATTTATAATATAAGGCATTACGCTATTGTGGGTTAATGTCGCCAGCCCCGGGAGCCTCGCTATTCTCATTATCGGAAAAAAGGGCAACCCCCGAGAACTTGGAGTGCCGGAAAACTTCAAGAAATAAGGCCCTGTATGGAAATGGTGGTTCTGTCAGTAAAATCGGGATAGGAGCGATTCGGCGAGCTAACGTTACCCTGCCAGGCGCGAAGAAAATTGTCGTGGCGGTGTTTTCCTGGTGTCCGCCGAGCAGATGGCATAATCTTTGCTATGGTTTCTTGTGCGTGGATTTGAACATTTTTGCCTTGTATTGCCGATATACATCCGGAGTTGGTGAAAGCTGTCCGGGCCGGTTATCCGAACCTCGGTCTCCTGTCGGAGAAGCTCGATGGAATTCAAGCCCGCATGGCTGCGGCATTGCCGGGGCGTTGGTTGCAAAAGCAGTTACCGTCCGCTGAAGGAATTTCTCATCTTTGGGAATACCCCTGAGGCTACCTAATGTATGGGAAAGCTTATGATCAAAGAACATCGGCTAAGTGAATTTGTCTGGGTCGTCGCGGTTCTGGTGGTGGCACAGCTCTGTGGCTGTATCAGCACCCACAAACCGCCGGCAAGCTCAGAGAAGTATGTTTTCTATCCTCCCGGTCCTGATCCTCCGCGACTGCAGTTTCTAGTCAGCTTCAATGACGCGGAAACCTGGCTCAAAAAGCGTTCGTCGTTTGCGGATTTCATAGTGGGCGAGAAGAAAGAGACCCGCGGAGTGCTAAAGAGTCCCTTCGGAATTGCCGCCCGGGACGGCAAGCTCTATATCTGCGACTTGGGTAAGGACCTTATTCACATTATCGACCTGGGGCAGAAAAGCTACAGCGTGCTGGGCACGCCTGATCAGATACAGAATCCGACGAGCATCACTATCGATACTGACGGGACCAAGTACGTCTGCGACACCAAGAGGCGCATGGTACTGGTTTACGATGCTGACGATAATTTCGTGGGGGAGTTGGGCGATCCCCAGCGCTGCGCCCCGCTCGACCTGGCTATCTGGGGAGACGAACTTTTTGTGTCGGACATAGACCGCGAGCATGGCGGAGAAATAGAAGTGTGGTCCAAGGAGGGTAAGCTCCTTAGAACAATCAGTAGTAGAGGGAAAGGTCCGGATCAATTAAGTTGGCCGATGTTTTTGGAGATCGGGCCTGATGGTCATCTTTTCGTGGTGGACAGGGATGTAGCTATGGTTAAGGAATTTGACCTAAAGGGCAACTTTATCAAGACAATCGGAGAACGAGGAGATATCGCAGGATATTTTCAGACGCCAAAGGGAATCGCCATCGACCCGAAGGGGCGATTGTACGTGGCCGATTCGGTTTGGTCAAATGTACAGATTTTTTCGTCGGACGGACAAATTCTTCTGGTTGTCGGCGAACCGGGCACAGCTCCGGAGGGCATGGGAGTTCTGGCGGGTCTGGCGATCGACAAAACCAGTCTGGATGTTTTTGGCCGATTTCTCAGCAAAGACTTTGAAGCGGAATACCTTCTTTTCGTGGTAACTCAGTTTGGCCCCTACAAAATGGGCAAGATAGGGGTTTACGCGTTCGGGCACAAAAAATAGGCCAAAGAATAGCGCCCTGCGGGGGGCTCATCAACTCTCGGAAAACTCAATGCCGGGCTAGCTTCGCTTTTCAATCTGTTTTATTAAATTCTCGAAGATAATGTTGTGGAAGGGCAGGAATATATACCAGTATATTCGCCCGAAAAAGCTTGTGGTGTGGTAATAGGCTGTCGTCGATAAGACGTTACTGGTGCCTTGTGGTTTTATGGTGAACTCCAGCCAGGCCTTGCCGGGCAATTTCATCTCTGCTCGCAAGAGAAGCTTTCTATCGGGCTGGAGGTCTTCAACCCGCCAGAAATCTATTACGTCGTTGATTGCCAAACTTGAAAGGCTCCTTCTGCCGCGGGCAGCCCCCACGCCCAGAAGAATGCGGTCGATCTTGCCCCTCAGGCGCCACATCCAGTTGTTGTGAAACCACCCTTCCTTGCCTCCAACCATGCAGATGGAACGGAACAGGGCCGGGGCCTGTTTTCTGGTCAGCAGAGAAGAGCTGGCGGTGTACTCGGCGGCACCTTCCATTTCATGCAGCTTCAAAGCCAACTCGTGAGCCGGGGGATAGGCGTCGGACCATCTGGTGTGGACCCGGTCCTGCTCTTCGCGAGACATGGCCTTGACTATGGCCTGTTTGTAAGTTAGCGGCTCAAAAGGCAAGAGGCGTTTGATGGTCTGGTCTTGGCAGACGACCTCATTGGCCAGCCCTTCCATCAGGCACAGAGTTATCGCTGCCGGCACCGGGGTGAGCAGGCTTCCGACGTAGGCAAAGAACCTGATGTTCATGGTCGGAACGTGCAGGAAAAATCTATTCTTCTGGAGCAACTCGGCCACTATCCGCATCATCTGCTCGTAGGTCAGGATATCGGCCCCGCCGATGTCAAAATGCTTTCCTTCCGTGGCCGGGGTTTCCAGAACACCTACCAGATACTTGATCACGTCACGGATGGCGACGGGCTGACACTTATTTCGGGCCCAATAGGGGATGAGAATCAGGCACAGTTTCTTGACCAGGTCCTGAATAATCTCATAGGACGCGCTGCCCGAGCCGATGATGATGGCTGCTCGCAGAACGGTAACTGGCACGCTTCCTCGGGCAAGCTCCTCGGCAACTCTTATGCGGCTCCGGAGGTGTTCTGACAGGGCGGCTTGAATATCTCCTAGCCCGCCGAGATAAATGATCCGCTTGACGCCTGCCTGCTCGGCGGCTTCTCGAAAGTTAATTGCCGCCTGAATATCCGCAGCGGAAAATTCTTCTGGACCTAAAAGCAGAGAGTGAATCAGGTAATAGGCTGTGTGGACACCTTTCAGGGCCCGCTTAAGGTCGGCCGGTTCCAGGGCGTCGGCAACCACGATTTCCGCCCGGGGCCAGCGAGCTTCATGTTCAGGCGAGGCAGCCCGGACCATGGCCCGGACTTGATACCCACGGGCCAACAGCTCCGGAACCAAACGTCCGCCGACATAACCCGAGGCCCCCGTTACCAGAATCTTGCCCATCTTCGGCTGAGGTCTGGATGGCAAATCGGCACAAAAGAGATCTTCGTATTCTTGGCGCGGGCCGCTCTGGCTGGAAACGACGGGCATCATATTCTCCCGGCTTGACGAGCAGAAGAACGGTCAACACGACTCGCCGGCTAAATATACCTTCGACCCCTTGCAAAGTGAACGAGCAAATCCAAAGAAGCACCGTTGGCCAATAATCTCGTTCTTTGGATTATTTCAGCGCCTCCCTCCTGCGGGAGGACCTCGACCCGGCCGGCTTGAACTACGTACATGCAATCGCCGATCTCGCCCTCGTAAAGGTACAGATCGAATCTCTGTAATTCAGGTCAAACACGTCTTCCAGGAGGATCTCCCTCACTCGCCGGGTCGGTTCTCGTCTCTCCGATCACTTTTCTGGTGTACTCAAACGTCTCCGAGGTCCTTTGGCTTTTTTCACCACCCAAGTGCCCTTATCTGTACATTCGCAGACCAACGAACTGTAACCATCAAGTTTGTCCCTCAAGGCCTCTTTGCCGTCAATGTTGAGCACCAGGGGCTTGTCTGTCTCAATCTCCGAAAGGGGCACAAATATCACCAGGCGTGAAATGTTACTTGTACTCACATCGATAGTGTTCCCGGCCTTTAGCTCGCATGAAAATTTCGCGAGTTGTCCCCAATTTTTCCATCCGGTGATCTTTGCTCAGTACCATTTGCCATCCCTTGGCAGTTCCGCAGCTCCGTATATCTTATGCGGCTGGCGACCTTCTGCCTGTGATGGGTCGGAGATCTTTTCCATATGCGTCGACCGGAAAATGTTACCGTCCGCCATCCCTATGTAGAAGGATTCCCTATAGTATTCGAGTGACTTTGGCTTGCCGATGGCCTCTGGTAACAAATAGTAGGTCCATTTTTTGAGGTCGGGACTTTCGGCGATGAAGTATCTTCCGCTCTTTCGTAACAAGAGGAACAGAACATCATCTTTTGGGAGCACGTCCCGTATAAGGTCATACTCAAGAGAGATCTGCTTAGCGATCTCTCCATCGAATGCGTAGAGGGCGATTCTCACATGTCCGGGGATGCCTTCCCTTAGGCTCAAATAGTCCACGTACTTCCCAAACAATGCAGAGATAACCAGCTGATCGCGAAAGACAAAGGCCCGTACCTGGCTAAGCTCAGGCTCCCGGATCAGATCTACGGTTTGCCATCCATGGCCATCATAGACCGTTGCTTCTTGCCCTCCAAAGACATCTTCCACCAAGATCAGTTGGACACCCCCATAGGCCTCGCCCAAGTACTGCCTGTATTCTTCGGGCACGTCCTGCTTTTTCATAGACCTGTATGCATAGCTGAAAGCATACAGTTTCTCTCTATACGGAACTAGGGAGTCGACTCTGAAGGTATCTTTATCATCGGATGGCGTAGCATACACGAGCTTCCAGGTTTTGCCTTCATCGTCAGAACACAGGATGCCTCCGAACGCAGACATCTGATTCTTGCCAGATTCAAGGTAGCTACCAGTGCTCACAAACCATTTGCCATGGAAGGAAGCAACCTGGTTAACATGAATTGCGTGCGGCACTGTCCTGTGTTTAACCCACCCCGCGCCGGTAAGGACGTAGACATTGCCGAGATTCCATCCCTCCGTAGCGTCTGGTCCTGGGATTACCAATTTTCCGTCGACAACCTGATATCTATGTATAGCCTCGTCATCAATGGTGAACTCGCTGATGAACTCATCCGTCGCAAGGTCGTAGTAGATAATATCCGTCGGCCCCGTATTAACGGTCGCGTCACCGTGGCCTAGATAGAGCCTTCCTTCGAATATCTTAAGCTCGTTTATCTTCCGTGCGTCCTTTTGCTTCTCAGCGGTTGGAAAACCGATTGAGGATAGTGTGAGGTAATACATTGGGGGATCTTCGTTTCCAAATGCCGAGCCGGATAATAACAGTGCCAAAGCCAGAACTAGACGGAGTATCGAGTAAAGGTAAACTCCTGTCCTCATGTTGTTTCTCCAAGTATCTTGTTTAATCCAGGTCATAGCCTCTAGCCCGTATTGTCTCGCGGCCTTCACAAGGGAATGTCGCGCTGTGCCACAACAGCCTCCTTACCTGCTGCTATCATACTACAGCCATACCATCTTATTCCCTGGTCCGAAAAACCGGCAGTATTATAGCCAGTCAACAAAACGGCCTAACGCCACAGTCTTGCTAGCAACCAGCCAGAGAAGGGTTTGTTCAAGAGTTCCTCTCGACTACAAACTGAGCTATCTTCTCCAGGGCCTGCCTCTGGAGCCCACTCGGCAATATGCCCAGCTTGTCCATGGCCTCGTCGGCATATTCCCGGGCCGTCTCGAACACCGAGGCCAATGCTCCGCACTCAGCCATCAATTCGCCTATTCGATTCACATTCTCTGCCCGCCCCTGCTGCAGCAAGTGCATGAACTCTTCCCGAGCTGCTCCAGCTAGCATGTCTCGCGTCCTGATTGAGGGCAGCGTCAGTTTTCCCTGTAAAATATCCCGCCTCAGGGGCTTGCCCACCATAGCTTCAGTGCCCGTCAAATCCAGCAAGTCGTCGGTGATTTGAAAAGCCATGCCGAGATTATACCCATACTCATCCAAGTTCCGGGCCAAATCCGCCGGACCTTCCGAGCACTCAACGCCCAGTCGGCACGAGGCTCCGCACAGGCTGGCCGTCTTGCAAGAAATAATCTTAAAATATTCCTGCTCCGTTAGTTCCCAATCCCGCGCATGGGCCAACTGTATAATCTCCCCCTCGCAAACCATGGTGGCCGTCTCGGCAATTATGGATGACAAGCGTTGGTCCGCCAGCTGAGTGCACAGCCTGAAAACATGACTTAGCAGAAAATCCCCAGTCAAAATGGCCGTCTCATTCCCGTAAAGCGCGTTCAGCGTCGCCCCTCGCCGGCGAATCTGCGATTGATCCAGCACATCATCGTGAATCAGCGCCGCCATGTGCAGCATTTCCACCACCGTGGCCACAGTGTGGTGTTTCCATCCAATCGGCCCGCAAGACCGTCCGCATAACAGAACCAGCCGAGGCCGCAGCATCTTCCCCCGAAACTTCCCCAGCTGTTCAATCCGCTCGTTAACCAGTGGCAGATCGCTCCTCAGCTCTCGCACGAACATCTCCTGCACCGTTTCCATATCTGCCGCCAGTGCGTGGTACATTTCCAGAGCTACTGGAGTGGGGGAGACCAATTTATTATCCGATTGCTTTTTCATATTGCGAGAGAATATCGCCCAGCCCACGCGAGCGGGCCGGACTCTTGCCCTTGGCGTTTGGGCTCAATCCACCCTTCGCACCTTCACGCGGAAGCATTCGCCACATTGGCTGACTTCCAAAAGTTCCTGCCCCTGTTCAGTAAAGCTGGCCGGGACATTCGCCACCGGTTCGCCACCATCGAGCAAGAGTTCCAACACCTGGCCTACTGCTATCTTCTCCAACTCCAGCTTGGCTTTGACGAAATTCAGCGGACAAGCCACGCCTCTAAGGTCGATCACGTGTTCAGCGTCTCTGGGGGGCTTTTCTTTAGGTGACTGCTTGGAAACCGGCTCAACTCGAAAATTAAGATTGGCATCGAGTGAGCGGAAGAGTTCTTCCACTCTTACCAGCATTCGACCTACAGGCTCTTCCAAATGGCCTATGTCGTCCGTATCACCCAGGCGGTAATCAAGGGCCTGGTCTAGAAGCTCTTTTGTTTCCTTAGCCACCCAGCCGGGCTCGATGAGGTGTTCGCTGAAGGCTGCGAATATTTGCCTGTCTTTGCTGGGCTCAAGGCCACGGGTAATAAGCAGGGCCCTGGCTGCGGCAACGATTGAGCCATACAAGGCATTAGATTTGCCCTTGGCGTCGCTGCTGGCCTTGGCGTTGTTAAGGGCTTCTTTGGCCTGATCGATATCCAGCCGGATAACATCCATAACACCTGCACCGCATTCGCCAGGCCCGCGACCGGCGAGTGAGAACTCCACTGTGGCGCCAAAATCACGATACATTTCCGGCTGCTCATCTATCGAGGGAATATGGCTGTATCCTGCCGTGAGTTTTTTTATCTCTTCTTTGGCGTCGGCAACTGCGGATTCCAGGCTTTGCTGTTCTTTTCTTCGCCCTACTAGAAGCTTCAGCACCGCCGAGATTAGAGCTGGGACATTCTTGGCCGGTACGACCCCAACCTGCTCTGCCAGGCGTGCCTGGGCTTCCTTAGCCAACCCCCGGTTCAAAACCACATAGCACGGCACAAGCTTGCCGCCCACCCGCTTAGCTCGACCCTGAAGACCGATGGCGCTGATATAGTGCTGACCGCAGGAATTCGGACAGCCGCTTATCCTTATAGCTTCGCTGCTCAGCTGGATTGGCCAATCCTTTTTTCTCAACTCTGTGGAAATGGCCTTGGCTAAATCTCGTGACCTGCACAGTCCCAGCCGACACGTCGAAGCCCCCGCGCAAGCCACCAGCTTGGGACCGGCTGTGTTCACCACCTCTGTCTTCAGAGCCCCTAATCGCTCAAAAACAAACGGCAAATCTTCTTCCCGCACTCGACACAGCAGAAGGTCCTGCGTTTGTGTGGTCCTGGCAAATCCCTCTCCAGTAGTCTGGGCCAGCGAGCCAATCGCTTCCAGGTCCTCAGCCGGTATGTCCCCCAAGTCGAGCCGTAGCCTGACGGTAAACTCGCCCGGTTCTTTCTCCGCTAACACATTATTTTTCCGCCAATCCTCGTATCCATTTGCCGGCTGAGGCCTAGCCGTCGATGATGCGCCACCGTTGCTCGTCGAGCTTATCTGGCGTATCGCCGGCGTCTGCAACTGTTCCTGGCGTAGCTTCTCCAGTTGCGTTTTGTAAAGTTTGACAAACTCACCCTCGCCTACACGGTCCAGTACATAGCGAAGCCGAGCCTGGTGCTTGTTAGCCCTATCGCCGTGGGCATCGAACACTCGCTTCATGGCCTCGGCCACCTGGAATACTTCATCTACCTCCACGAAGTCTTCAATCTTCACGCCCACCCGCGGATTCGAGCCCAAGCCACCGCCTGCATAAACGGCAAAACCGTTGCTCCCGTCATTTTCGTGGGCAAAGAAGCCCAGGTCCGTTACTGAGGCAAGGGTACAATCTTGGCTGCATCCTGAAAAGGCTACCTTGAATTTCCGCGGCAGATTAAATGAACTCTCGAAATCCAGCAGGTATTCCGACAAGGCAATAGCATATGGTCTTACGTCAAAGGCTTCATCGGGGCACCCCCCGGCTCTGGGACATGCGGTTATATTCCGCACGGTGTTGCCACCGCCACCCCTGGGGGACAGGCCAACTTCTAACAGACTTTCCAGAACGTCGGGGGTTTCTTCTATTTTCAGCTCGTGGATCTGGATGTCCTGCCTGGTCGTAACATGAAGAACTCCGTTGCCATAAGTCCGGCTAAGATCTGCCAGGCGCTTCATTTGTCCGGGGAACACCATTCCAGCTGGAATCCGCACTCGCACCATGAACTCACCGGCCTGTCGCTGCTCGTATATTCCGCGGGGAACACGACAGGCTCGAAACGCTGTTGCAGTGGTCTGACCATCCAGAAATACCTTGAGCTTCTGACGATAGGCCAAGGTATCTTTCCTTATGCTCTGGGGAAGTTGAAAAGCAGTATTAATTTGAGCCATCACCTACCTCGACAATTTCGAGTTCCGACTCGGATACAACTCCATCATCAATATTGAATGCTCTCACTTCGGGGTCTGAAGGCTCCTGGAGTGAGAGAACTACATATAAAACCCCGTCGGTAAGCGCCAGGTGAACATCTTCGGGTGACGGTCGGGCCGGGCCGGCTGGATGGCTGTGATAAATAGCCAACATTTCTAAGCCTTTTGTTCGGATATCCTTTAGCACAGCGAATTGTTCCTCCGGGGCCATCATAAAATGCTCGCTGCTTTGATCCGTATTGGCCATCTTATAGAATCGCTGGACACGACGGTCGGTGCCAGCCAAGATACCGCAGGCCTCCACAGGGGCCTCTGCACGCGCCTGGGCCAGCATCTGGGAAAATATATGCGTAGGTATTTCTAATGTATCCATTACTGACTCGCTTTTAGATCACACACCGCTTGCTCTTCATCCGCGAGTTCCGTGATTGAAGGTTTTTGGCCGCATATTCGGCAGTCCGGATTGCGGCTGACTTTCACTTCGCGGAACTGCAATCCGAGAGCATCGAATACTAACAGCCTGTTTGTTAGAAGCTCGCCGACACCAAGAAGGTATTTCAGTACTTCCGTGGCCTGCAGACATCCAATTACTCCAGCTAATGGACCGAGTACTCCAGCCTCCGAGCATGAAGGTACAAGCCCAGCAGGCGGAGGTTTATCGAACACACAGCGATAGCAAGCTGTCCGGCCCGGTAATACCGTGATCATTTGCCCGTCAAAACGTAAGATTCCAGCGTGAGAAAATGGAACCTTTTCGAAGTAGCAGGCGTCGTTAATCAAAAACTTAGCTGGGAAGTTGTCTGTGCCATCTAATACAAAGTCATATTCTTTGATAATCCCTCGGATATTGGTCGCCGTGGCCCTTTCCAGGTAGGTTTCGACGGCTGTATCGGGATTCACTGCTTTTATCTTCTCGGCAGCGGAGGCCACTTTTTCCTTTCCAATGTCGTCGCTGAAATGGATTATCTGTCTTTGCAGATTTGTCAAATCGACTCTGTCGGCATCGATGATACCGATAGTCCCCAGCCCCGCAGCGGCGAGGTATAAAGCGGCCGGGGACCCCAGACCGCCAGCCCCGACAATCAAGACCTTCGAGGCCAGAAGCTTCTCCTGGCCCGGGCCACCGACTTCCTTGAGGATTATCTGTCGGCTATAGCGCTCGATTTGCTGCTCAGTTAGCCCCACGGCCGCCTCCCATGAAATACAAGAATTCCACTTTGTCACCCTCGCCCAGTGTTGTGGACGAAAAACTATCTCTCTTTATGATCTGGCCATTCAATTCCACGGAAACCATGTCCGGCCATTTGACTTTTTGTTCTTTGAGCAGTTCCGTAACGCTTTGAGAACCGCTAGTTTCTACATCTTTACCGTTAATTACTAATTTCATATTGTGGTCCCTTCCGTTAAGTCTGTTCCAGGGCCTGGGCAAAATCATCTCTTATGTCATCGAAGTCCTCTATGCCGACAGATACGCGAACCATATCCTCGGTCACACCCATGGCTTTTTGCTCATCCAGCGGAAACTCGTGAAAAATAGTTGATGACGGATGAATCACCAGCGTTTTGGCATCGCCCAGGTTCGCTAGGTTCTGAGCAAGTTTGGTTGCGTTTATGAACTTAAGGGCCGTCTCTCGGCTGGCCGGTCCAAAAGTCAACAGCCCGCCGCCGCGACCGCCAAAGAGTTTCTGCACTCGGCCATGGAACTGGCTGGAGGACAAACCCGGATAATTAACCCAACGGACCTTCGGGTGTTTCCCAAGATACTCGGCCAACAGCGCGGCATTAGCGCAGTGCCTTTCCATCCGACCGGGAAGTGTCTCCAGACTCGTCAGCGTAAGAAAAGAGTTAAAGGGAGACGGGCAGCAGCCCAGGTCTCTGTAGATCAGATTGCGAAGGTGTCCAAGGAAGGCTAATTCACCGGCCTTTTCAGCCAAAGTCCTGATATCCTCGAATGGCCCCTCTTCCCAGGAGAACTTCCCGGTGTCGATTATGACTCCGCCGATCGAATTGCCGTGACCGTTAATGAACTTCGTTGTCGAGTGTACAACTATGTCTGCTCCCCAATCCTTTGGCCGGATCAGAACGGGCGTGGTCAGCGTGCTGTCCACCACCAACGGAATTCCCGCCCGGTGAGCCAAATCCGCAATTACCGGAATATCAGGGACGTCCATCCGCGGATTGCCGATGGTCTCGATGAAAATCAGCCGAGTATTCTTCCTGATATTCTTGGCGAACTGCTCGGTATCGCCGGCATCGACAAGCGTGGTCTCAACGCCGAAGCGACCGAAGGTGTTTTTGAACAGCGAGACCGTGCCGCCGAATATCCCGGCCGCCGAGAGTATGTGGTCGCCCGCATGTAGAAGACCGGCGAGGATGCAGGTAATGGCCGCCATTCCCGAAGAGCAAACCAGACTGCCTATCCCTCCCTCGAGCTGAGTTAGACGGCGCTCCAGAGCATAAGTTGTCGGGTTGGCAATTCGGGTATATATGTAGCCCGGGGCGGTTCCCTCAAATACCTCGGCCAACTCCTCGGCACTACGATAGGCATAGGAAATAGTCTGAAAGATTGGCGTTGCCGTGGCGCCTGTTTGCTCTTCCGGGTCATAACCACCGTGTACAGCCAAGGTATGCGTTCTCATCGCCAGCTCCTTCCCAGGCCTCAAATCTGATACTCAGGAGCCTTGGCCCTGCCGAAGCGAACCTTCAGCCAGCACCGCTCATGGGCGTAATAGACTCCCAGCTTTATCAGCGTATCTGCCAGACCGATAGAAGCCGCCAGCTCGACCTTCCTTGTTATCGACCAGGCCACGCCCATCGTTATAAACAGGGCCGCAACCCGCCAAGTCAGGGCCTTGGCTATACTTCGAGCCCGCGTCTCCAAAATTGCATCCTCTCAAGGATATTGTTCTAGATGCCTGCACCTTCAACCAGCTTCAATGGCCGCGTGTGGATCCCGCACTCGCCGCCGACCTTGCTGGTCCCAACCCATCGCCCGGCTCTTTCATCGACACTGGTGCTGATCTTAGTGCAAGGCCCGCAACCTAGAGAACGATAGCCCTGGGCATAAAGCGGGTTCACATCCACCTTGTGCAACGCCAGGTACTCCCACACCTCACGCTCGTACCAGATCAATATCGGATTCAGTTTAAGCAGACCCTCGTCACGCTGCTCGATCTCCTGGAACTCCACCCGCGTGTGCCCTTCGGTGCAGCGCAGGCCCGTCACCCAGCACTTGACCTTCATTTGTTCGATGGCCCGGCGGATCGGCTTGACCTTCAGTATATCGCAGCAGCGGTTGGGGTCCGTCTCGTAAAGCCGCTCCGGTATCTCGACATCGTTGCTGTAGACCTTGAGCTCCGGATATCTGGCCACCTCTTCGGCCATGAACCGTTTGGTCTCGGGAGGCTTGAACCGCGTGGTTACAATAAAACCTCGTATGTTCGGGCTCACTCGTTTGGCCAGGTGCCATACAGCCACAGAGTCCTTGCCCAGACTGTTGGCCACGACCAGGGCATCGGCGTACACCTTGTAGGCCTGCTCGATAAGGCTCAGCGATCGTTCGACCTTCTCCTTGAAGTTCAAGCCTTCCACCAAGGCCCTAACATCTTCTTGTGTCGCTTGAAGCATCTTCATTTCTCCCTGCCGATTTAACTGGCGCAAGAATCCGCCCGTACGCTACTGGCCCCGGACCGGACTAGATACAGTAACTGGCCACGTATCTTTCCGCCGCGGCCGCCTCTTCCTCGATTAGGTCCTGGAAACTCGTCTGATCGTAAACCTCGGCCACGGCATCGCGTGCCCGAGACCACATGCTCATAAAGGCACAGTTGCCCCGAAGTGGGCAATCACTCTCTTTGTTCGCAACTACGCAGCGCACCGGTGCGACCGGGCCGTCGATAAACTGGATAATTTGGCCCACATACAACCTGGCCGGATCCATTGTCAGCAAATACCCCCCATGCACACCCCGTCGCGATTCCACGAACCCACCTTGCCGAAGCTGCCCGAGGATCAACTCCAGAAAACGCGGAGGGATTGCCTGAACCTCGGCGATCTGGCTCACGCTCGTTGGGCCACTGCCCCGACGCTTAGCCAGCTCCAAGACCGCTCTCAAACCATATTGGCATTTCTGGGAGACACTCATTTACAAAAAAAATCTCCAATACCCTATTGACTTCATCGGAATAATAGGCTATTATTCTGCATCTGTCAAGGAACTTTTCGCACTTTGTGGGAAAAAATCGGTGTACCCTAGCCCTGAATGGCTATAACATCTTAGATACCAGGATATTAGAACGATTCTTCTCTGAGGCGAAATTTTTCAGCTTTTTTTCACAAAGGAGATGTCAATGGCTCGGATCTACGAAGACATCACCCAGACAATTGGCAATACACCTCTGGTCAAAATCCGCAAAATAATCACTTCCCAGGCCACCGTCTTGGCCAAGCTGGAAGGCTTCAATCCCATGTCCTCGGTCAAGGACCGCATCGGGCTCTCGATGATCGATGCGGCTGAGCACGACGGCAAAATCACCCCTGGCACCACCATTATCGAACCCACCAGTGGAAACACCGGCATTGCTCTTGCCCTTGTCTGTGCCGCCCGCGGCTACAAATGCATCCTGACCATGCCTGAGTCCATGAGTATCGAACGCCGAAAGGTTCTGCGGGCCATGGGCGCCGAAGTCGTACTGACCGCCCCGGACGAGGGTATGACCGGAGCCATCGAAAAAGCACAGGAGCTCCTGGAGAAGACGCCGGGCAGTTTTATGCCCCAGCAATTTGACAATCCTGCCAACCCGGAGATCCACCGACGCACCACTGCCGAGGAAATCTGGAACGATACTGACGGCCAAGTGGATATTGTCATCGCTGGTGTCGGAACCGGAGGAACAATTACCGGCATAGCTCAAGTAATCAAAAAGCGCAAGCCCAGCTTCCAGGCTATCGCCGTCGAGCCAGTCCAGAGCCCCGTCCTGAGCCAGGCCCGCGCCAAAAAAGAGCTCGCTCCCGGCCCGCATAAGATTCAGGGCATCGGGGCTGGCTTCGTACCCCAGGTGCTGAATCTGGAACTTGTCGACGAGATCGTAGAGGTCGATGAGCAGCAGGCTATTGATTGGGCCAACCGGGCTGCCAAAGAAGAAGGTCTTTTTGTAGGGATTTCTTCCGGCGCCGCCCTGAAGGCCGCCGATGTTGTCGCCGCCCGTTCGGAAAACGCCGGGAAAACCATCGTTGTGATACTGCCCGACTTCGGCGAGCGCTACCTCTCATCACCGCTATTCGATTATCTCAGCGAACAGTAAGACCGCTGACCTGCCGGGGAGAGGGGAAGATGGCTTTCTACTGGACAGCAGTTGCGCCGGTGGCTAAGCTCCTAGAGGAAGAGTTAGGGGCGAATTTGCCGGCAAGCGAGGGTAAAAAATGAAGGTAAGTACGGTGTTGATTATCTTGGTTGCAGCGGCGGCTGTCGGGCTCGGCTGGTATGTGTGGGTGCAGAAGTCAGACGAGCCGATCGAGTCCGAGCTGCCGAGCACCGATGGGGTACTGACGGTCAAGCAGGTCTCCGAGCATCCGGGGAAGTTCACGGGGCAAATCAGAATTCTCGGGATAGTCAGTCAAGTTGAGAAAGAGCAAGCTCTGTTCGGCTTGGTTGATAAGGCCGAAGGGTTTAGTTGTCTGCCGGATCAATGCTCGGATTGTCTGGTACCGGTTTCCTGGGACGGCCCGATGCCAGAAATCGGCCAGATTACGATTGTTACCGGCCGGGTTGAAACCTCTCCGCAGGGGCTTGTTGTTACGGCCAGCAAGGTGGATAGACAGTGAAGATATCCCAGCTTTTACTGGTGGGCGTGAGCTTCGCAGCGGTGTTTCTGGCCCACATACTGTGGGACATGTGTGGGCAAAGCTCAAGTCCGTGGCGAACCTTGCCCTCTGAGCAGACTCCGTGGTCTCAGTATCTGGCCAGCGGGAAGATTTGGCTGGGCCTTTCCTACGGGCTGGCAGCAGCGTTTGCAGTTTATTGCCTGACTCGGCTGTATCAATATCGCAAGCGGGCGGTCGCGGGGGCGGTCGGCGGTTTGACGCTGGTGGGCTTTCTGTACGCAGCGGGGTGTTTTCTGCTGGGTTGTTGCGGCTCACCGATGTTGGCGGTGTATGCAGGACTCTTCGGGTCTCGGTTTGCCGGCTTTGCCAAGCCGTTGGTTTTCGTGATCACGGCTGTTTCGGTAGGCATCGGTTACGTTTTGGTTACGCGCAAGATGGCCAAGGCCGGGACATGTTGCTAGTCGTGACCAAACAATGTTCACATCTTAGCGATAATTTACGGTTTGACAGGTACACAATCCAGGTCGGTGCTATGAAACCTATCCCGCAGAATCTGGGTGTCATCTGCCTCTACGACGGAGCAGGTGTCGAGAACTTTGATACTCGCCAAATCGGCGAATATCTGGGGCAGTGGTTCGGGCCAGACTGTGTACAGATTAGATCTGAATTTGTCCGACACCATCTTCGCTCCCACGGACGGATGGATGAACAGACGCTTGAGTCCAGGGCTAGGGATATTTGCAAGGCCCGCATCGAAGACCCGGCAAACCCATTAGAAAAGCGTGAGCCCAATCCAGAGCAGCTGGTTCAAGAGCGCAAGTGGCTGCTGCAAGGTGTTGTGAACAGAGAAGTTTTCTATGATGGATTGGCCTTGCAGCGAACCTATCTTGAGTTGCTTGTCGGCGAGGAAACCTCGCTGGAATTTGTGCACATTGTCTTTACCAATCGCCTGATAGGCACCTGGGATCAGAGCGATCGGCGGTATCATGCTCGGGTGAGTGTATATGGCTGGCCGAGTGTCATCAGCACTACCGGGGTCGTAGAAGCTCCTGCCAGACCGCGAGAGTATTATTTTGGATTCATGGCTGGTTTGGACGAGAGGCAGCTTCGGGAAGAATTAGCCGGACGCTTTATAGATTACGGTGATCCTCGCTTGACGGATCTGCTGAAGGGCTATACTATGCAGGCGGTTTTTTATCATCTGTTGGGTGATCCATTCTGCGATAATCCGGATTGTCGACTGTTCAATGCCCACTGGCAGGAACAGATGATCCGAGCTCAACTTGGACCAGGAGGGGAGTTTTGCTCCAAGCATCAGAAACTTCTGAAAGAATTGGCGGATAAGTGACCCCATTCCCCGACAAGTTCTATCCCAAATGGTGGTCCCGTCTTGGTGAACAAATCCTAAGGTTGCGAACCGCTGCCAAGCTCGTTGGGGCGATAACTTAATGGCATTAGGATATCCGTTTGCGAAGGAGCTCGAGGAAATATTGTGCTGGCTGGCTCAAAATTCTCCCCTTTCGGACTATTATTCCAGTAGGCCTTACAAATTTTTCATTTGAGAAAGGAATGGCCCTTAACGTGCCGTTGGTAACTTCCTGGCCTATTGCGGTCTGCGGCAATATACTTACTCCAGCATCTATTTCTACTGCTCGCTTGACAGTTTCAATGTTATCAAACTCCATCACTTTCTGAACTCGGACATTATAAAGACTGAGTATCGTATCTATCAATGTTCTGGTTGGAATGCCTTCTTCGAAACCAATAAACTTTTGGAGCTGCAATTGGTGTATAGCGATTTTCGATTTTTTTGCCAAAGGATGTTCCGGACTGCAAACGAGAACCAACGGCTCATCTGCGAAGTGATATATTTGTAAGTACCTATTCTTTGAGGGCACGGCTATCAAGCCGATGTCTATAGTTTCGCGTAGGACCAACTCGTAGATCTCGCGAGAGCTTAGATATTCTACGTGAACGTTTGTATCCGGATACTTGGCCATGAATGTTTTTATATAAGGTGGCAGACTGTGCATTCCAATACTGTAAATTGCAGCTACGTTTATTCTGCTGGTGGCTGCCTTTCGCAGAGAATCCAAGTCGTTGTCAAACTTCTCAAGTGTTTCAAGAATATCCTTAGCAGCATTATAAAAAAGCTCGCCAGCAGTGGTCAGCCTGAACGGCTTTCTTTTTCTGTCTAGCAGCTGGCATTTGTATGCCAACTCCAGTTGTGCAAGTTGTTGCGAGACCGCTGATTGGCTTAACAAGTTTTTCTCGCCAGCTTTTACGAAGCTGTTCCACTCAACTATGTCGCAAAATATCTTTAGGGTTTCTGTATGCATCATTAGCTTTTCTAATAGGTGCTATTAGCATTTTATATTTGCTTATCGCTCTAAACCCGGTATTTTAACCAATCGTGGGTATAATATAAGAAATTGTGGGTTTTGCTTATTAGCTTATTTTATCAGGATGTGCTGGAAAAACCATAAAAAAAGTATTATGAAACGAAAAAACAAGCTGACTTTACAAACACCTAACAGTTCTGATGTTTCTCAAACACCGAGGCGCTCGGCCAGTATTGTGCCTCAATTAGGAGAGTACTAAAAATGGCAGGTAACAATTTGACTCAGCCTATTTACGAACAGGTATCAAAGCGGAACCCCGGCGAGGTCGAATTCCACCAGGCTGTTATGGAAGTGCTCGATTCACTTGGGCCAGTGCTGCAAAAACACCCGGAATATGTCGATGCCAAGATCCTTGAGAGGATTGTCGAACCGGAAAGGCAGATTATCTTCCGTGTCCCCTGGCAAGACGATAAGGGAAACATTCATATCAACCGTGGATTCCGGTTTGAGTTTAACAGCGCCCTTGGCCCATACAAGGGTGGCCTGAGATTCCATCCTACCGTCACTGCGAGTATCCTGAAATTCCTGGGATTCGAGCAGGTCTTCAAGAATGCTCTTACTACTCTGCCAATGGGTGGAGGTAAGGGCGGGGCAGACTTTGACCCTAAAGGCAAAAGTGACAACGAGGTCATGCGTTTCTGCCAGAGCTTTATGACTGAGCTCTTCCGCCATGTCGGCCCCAGTACCGACATACCCGCAGGTGATATTGGTGTCGGTGGGCGTGAAATCGGCTTTATGTTTGGCCAATATAAGCGTCTCTGCAATGAGTTCACGGGGGTTTTCACAGGCAAGGGACTGAACTGGGGCGGTTCGTTCATTCGTACTGAAGCAACCGGATACGGGTGTGTGTACTTCGCTGAGGAAATGCTAAAGACGCGCGGTGAGAACTTCGAAGGTAAAGTTTGCACCGTCTCGGGTTCCGGAAATGTATCGCAGTACACCGTAGAAAAACTCAACCAACTCGGTGCAAAAGTTGTTAGCCTTTCTGACTCCAATGGTACAATCTATGATCCGGGCGGAATTAACGATGAGAAACTCGCCTTCGTCTTGGATCTGAAGAACGTACGGCGCGGGCGTATCAGAGAATATGCCGAGCAATTCGGCGTCGAGTATCTCAAAGGTAGAAGGCCTTGGGGCATTAAATGCGACTGCGCGTTCCCCAGTGCAACCCAGAACGAAATTAGTGGCCAAGATGCGAAACCGCTACTTAAGAACGGCTGCTACCTTGTCGCCGAGGGAGCAAACATGCCAAGTACACCAGAGGCTATCGAACAGTTCATCGCTAATAAGATACTCTTTGGCCCCGCCAAAGCCGCAAACGCCGGTGGCGTTGCTACCTCCGGTTTGGAGATGTCGCAAAACTCGTTGCGTCTTTCCTGGACACGCGAGGAGGTGGAGGAGCGGCTGCACAACATTATGGTTAGCGTCCACAAACAATGCTACGACGCCGCTGAGGAATATGGTCAGCCTGGCAACCTCATGATGGGTGCGAACATCGCTGGCTTCGTGAAGGTTGCCGATGCGATGCTCGGTCAAGGCCTTGTATAAAAGGGCGCTACGCTGACAGCAAATTCTAAGAGGACAGTTGTCCTTAACGGGTGTGTTTTTCTGTTGAGATTGGAGACAACATGCAGAAAGAAAAATGCTCACACTCCTGGGAAATGATTGATGTTACCAGTGGTCTAATTGTAATGAAAAAATGTTTTCATTGCAGTAAGGTATCCACCTGCTTTATCTCTCATAAAGAACCGCCTTTGGACCCATGTCATGAGGGGGGCCATTTCTGGAATTTCATGGAAAGCGATGAGTCCTTTCATTTTAACCTCAAGTGCAGCAAGTGCGGCACTTTGGTAAAGCTTGATGAACTGGTGGGTCTGATGATGTGTACGGGATGTGATGAAACGTGTGAAGTGGATATTCTAAGGCGAAAACTTGAACTGGAGCACACGCGGGTTTGTATAGCTCTGGGATGCCGGCCCATTGAGGAGAGGAAACGACTTCCCCCGGAGAAATTTGCTGTCCTCCAGGACTTTTTCAATCAGCGATGTAATTCCCCAAAATCTTGCATTAAGCTTGTCCCCCATGAAATGCTGCAAGAAATCGCCGACTGTTACGCCGAGGTAATCAAAGACGAGGATATGCTTCTGGCAATAGCTGCCGGCGATAAGTAAGCGCTTCTTCGCTCATCCGACCGCCGTGGAATCGCATGGGCAAGCAGCACCCCTGCAGATTTGCCACCGATAAGTCCCGTACCTATCATACGCTTGCGTATATTGAGGATATCTGTAAGAGTAAAATGCTCTTCCAGAAGTCTGACAACTCGCTCGTCTTGCGACATCATCATCCGCAGAAGCTGGGCGAAAAGATCATTTGCTTTCCTTTTTTCTGGCTTGCTTTGCTCAAGGTCTGCGTGAACCTCCTCCGCCTGGGCAAAGATTTTGTCCCAAAACCTTGGGGTACAGCTTGACGAATCCAACAATCTCTTTTCCATCGCCACATCTACTCCAAAATCAATGGCCCGGCTTGTTTACTCTCATCAATGACCTGCTACCACAGATGGTACCACTTGCTGAGTTAGGATTCTATGCCCACCATCTCTCCCCACCATCATACCCCCAACCCGCAGGCAGATTTTATCACAGCTGCTCCGCTCGGCGTTGACTCACGGTGGGGATGGTCCGGATAGCAGGCCCTTACTATTGGATTGATACGAGCGCGTCTGGGACCCTGGAGGTGTATGTGCCTATAGATAATAGGGGTGATGGCTAGTTATTTCGCCGGCCTGATACTCGGGCTTGACGGTGCTGCCTGCTCACTCATCATTTGCATCATGGGGCACATCATCATTGGGCCGCCTTTACCAGCCATCTTGTGCATCATAGGCGCCATTCTTGCACACATCTGTTGGCACATTTGCGTCATAACCAACGGCTTGTCAGGGATGTCACCCATTTTCTTACGCTGCTCGGACGTCAGCACGGCAACGGCCTTCTTGCGGGCTTCGTTTTCGATCTCGATGAGCTTTTTCTTCTGTTTTTCGGAAAGCCCCAAGCCTGCAGCCTGACTGTGGATAGCGTAGGGGCTATCCAGGAAGATCGGCGTTTGCATCAGGGTCCGCATGTGTTTCATCATTGCCGGTCCCGGGCCCGTCTTCTGCGTCATGGCCATCCCGCACATCGGACAACCGCCCGCCGTGTTGCTCCGCACAGCAGGATGCATGGGACAGGTGTACACAGCCGCTGCTGGACGAATGTCTCCTGCTCGCCTGCCCATCATGCATCCGGGGCAGCAACCCATCACGCGTGCGCGATTCCCGGCAGATGTTGGGGGCGCCTTAGCGTCTGAGGGTGACCCCGGTTGCTGAGCCACTGCAAAAACGACCAGTAATAATGCAGTTGTACCTGCTAGTATAATTATAGCTTTCATTGCCTGGACTCCTTAAAGTCACCCGTTTTGTATTGCCCTCACCGCACAGATTATAGCACTTGCCAAGTTAGGATTCCACCCCTCCGATCTCCGGGTTATGAGAGTGACGAGCTCGATTTTGGCAAGTTTCGAAATGCTCGTAACTTACGAAAAACCCAGAACCTAGCAGGTTTCAAAAGAAATCGTCATGGTGACCATGGTGACCATGATGAGCAAGAATTGGCTACATTTTGGCTACAGTGAGCCTTCAGATGCAAGCATAAACTTCGGCCTTCGAAGGTCCTTTCTGGCCATGGGCTAGCTTTTGCTGCGGATGCTCGTTGCCATTGGTCCTCCCGACCTACCATTCTCAGGCAGACGGATAAAGCCTGATTCCAAGGCCTTTCATCAGGGGCTACAAGTTCCATCCGTTCCTCATACAGCGGCCCTATCATAGCTCTTGAGCAGCCCCCGAGCCGTTCTCGGAGGGATATCGGACCTTGGCCGTGGGGCAGTACCGTGGACTTGATTCGTCTGGACCAATTCCTTTGTACAGGCATGTTCGACGGACGCAACGGTTGCAGTATTTTATACCTCCGAGAAGACTATCTACCAGATATCAAAGGCAAAGATGATAACCTATTTCTTGGCAAATAGTTAGGAAATAACTCATCAACCATAAAGATCGGTGGACCACCACAGTCTGGCTCTAAGAATCATTCCCGGAGTCAACTCCCAGGAATTCGGGCGCAGCGGAGACTTCACGGTCGATCCGTTCCCACTCAGTGCATGATATTCTGAGGAACGCACGAACTGCCTCTGTATCGAAGTGCTTACCAGTATCTTCTTGGATTACTTTCCGTGCTTCGTCACAAGAAACCCTTTTACGATAAGGTCTATCAGAGGTTAAAGCATCAAAAGCATCTGCAACGGCAAACACTCGGGCCTCGAATGGAATCTGCTCACCTAAAAGGGCCCTGGGGTATCCTGTTCCGTCGTAATGTTCGTGATGGGAATAGACGATCTCCGCGCTGTCCTTCAGAAAAGAAACCAAAAGCAGAATGCGCCTACCTACCTCAGGGTGGCGATGCATTGTTTGCCATTCTTCGTTAGTGAGGGGGCCGGGTTTGAGCAGGATAGGGTCCGGTGTCCCGATTTTACCAATATCATGGAGAAGAGATGCTTGTCCGAGAACACGCATCTGCTTCGAGGTCATTGCGAGTTCGGCCCCGATCCTCAGGGCGTAGGCCCGCACCCGCAAGGAGTGGAGTTCTGTCTCGTGCTCACGAGCATCGAGGGCCGCCACCAAAGCAATAACGGAACCTTCATGGGTTCGGACTATCTCCCGCAGAGCCGTCTTTTCGGTCCTGACAAAAAAGCCTGATAAAAGGGCAACGATCCATGCCGTAGCGACTTCCCCCAATTGATTGACATTTTCAGTGAGATTTCCCGACCATTGCAAGAACACATGGGGTAGATAAACTATGGTAACAAACGCAGCGGCGATGATCGCCCCCCTAAATTCAAACCAGATGGCTGACAGGACGATAGGAAGGATAAACAATTTCCGTAAAAACACGTGGACAACATGAAATGGATCACCAGCAATGGGAGTAATCCAGTGAGATAGCCCCACAACGGCTATGAGTGAGCCAACAATGATGAGGCGCAACCGCTGCCTGCGAACGTGCCAGCCATTCATTATCATAAGCCCTTGTTTCATGTGATGCCTTTCGGCAAAGGACTATGCGTGAGGATGAGCAAGCCCGACTGTAAGCGTATCTTAGCGGTTCTCAGTGGTCCTTGCAAGAACGGTCCCCCTTCTGTAGGATGGCCCATGGACACCGTCAGAGAAGAAAACATCGCGAGCCTCCACATCTATGGAACTATTCCGCTAGCGATGCGCATTTAAAGGATGGAGTTTGTGTGCCCTCAAGATGGTACAAATATGGACGATAGGCAAACAAAACCCGCAAAGACAGGGATATATGGCTCGCTGCGTTTTAGGCTTGCGCTATCGGTTGTGCTTACGGTGTTGGTGATAATTGGTCTAGCTATAGCGGTGGACTACCGACGGGAACACCATGTCCATACCAAAGAGCTATTCGCTTCTTTGGAGGAGCAGGCCTTAGTTCTACAAATAGCCCGTCGACAGATAACGGAGAAAGCCGAATTCGCTAAATTCGTTGACGAGTTCTGTGCGAAGATGAATGAGTATATATCCCCTGGCCATCACATACTCGTACTGGATAAAACTGGGAATGTGATTGTTCGAGCTCGTTACCATAGTGGCCAGCAAGTTGAGCAGGCACTGTTGTCCTCTCCAGCGGATGTCAAGGTCATTTCAGCAAACGGGCATAGGTTGGCACAAGTTCGAATCAAGGATGACGATGGGGCCTCTATCGTCGTTGCCCAGTATCTGGACCATATGGAAAGTATCCTCCGAAAACAATTGGTAAGCCGAGGACTTTCAGCAGGTGCAACGTCCATCGCAATCATCGCCCTGATGTTTCTCTCGGTAAACCAGTGGGTCCTCAAACCTCTGTCTAGACTTGGGGCGGCTGCAAAGGCCTGGGCCCAGAGGAAGTTTTCCACACGCTGCCCCCAGACAGGTCCGGATGATCTCGATGTACTGATACAGGAGTTCAACTCTATGGCAGGAGAGTTGGAAAGACACGAAAGGAAACGGCTGGCGGAACTCAAAAGAGCCCGGGAAATTCAGGAGCATTTACTGCCGAATTCGGTTCCGTCCGTGCCGGGTATGTCGGTAGTTGCTGATAATAGGCCGGTTGAACACGTAGCCGGAGATCTTTACGACATTTTCGATTTACCAAGCGGCAAGACAGCCATCGCCATTATGGATGTTGTTGGACACGGTATTGGTGCCGCTTTATTGACCGGCGTTGTCAAAATGTCCCTGCACTGGAGACTTATGGAGGAACAAGGCCTGGTGAAAGCTATTGGCCTGGTCAATCAAGACATCATAAATTGCGTTTGTGATGAGGAGTTTGTTACCGCCTGTGTGGGAATCTGGGATCCCAAAGAACACACTTGGACCTTCTGCGCTGCCGGTCATCCCGGCGGCTTGGTACTAGTCGGCACAGATGTCCGCGAGCTAGCTACCACCGGTCCACTGCTCGGCGTGCTTTCGGATGCCCAATGGTCTAGCAAGACGATTAAACTGCATCCGAGTGACAGAATATTTCTATATACCGATGGCATTGTAGACGCCGGCGCACCCGATGATACCCTTGGACTGGTAGGGCTAGAGCAGATTCTCCAGCAGTCCTGTGCTGCATCCCTTGCAGATCAGGTCGGGCTGGTAATGAGCGATGTCACCGATCGTAATGCCGGCAAACTGGGTGATGATACTACTCTCGTCGGCTTCGAGGTTTTGCCGGATCAAGAGGGGGAAATCTAACTCATTCGGTGGATAGAAGTAAGCGATTTGGACAACGTAAGAAGGAGCAAATGGAGTCACCAGAATCCAACAGGTCTGCTGTTTTACCAAGGGCACGCTGGCAGGACGGTACCACTTGGGGACTGAGCTTGATTGCTGGGTATTTGTTGCTGGCAACTCTGCCCGTAGTACTAGCTTTTGCTTTGAGACCTTCTTCGCAAGAGCCCGTCCTTGAGGAACTGGGCAAAGCCTGTGGTCTTATGGGTTTCGCCCTGCTTACGTTGCAGGTCGTTCTGGCCGCACGTTTCAGAGTCATTCAAAGGCCCTTTGGTTTGGATGTGGTAATGCAGTTTCATAAGGCCATGGGGATTATGGCCGGTATACTGCTTCTATGTCATCCATCATTCATGGTGCTGGCGGAAGGAAATTTCTGGCTGTTTTCCTTCGAAACACCTTGGCAGATCAATCTAGGTAAGATCGCTGTAATCATACTGATGGTTAGTATTGTGTTTGCGATTGCTTTCAGGAAGCTGCGGGTCAACTACCAGATATGGCGTTTCCTGCATAAAGGGATTATCGCGGCTGTTGTACTGGGTTTTGTGCACGGAATGCTTATAGGGCCGGACCTGCGTCCGCTCGGCATGCGCATATACTGGTGGATGCTTTTTGTCATGGCGATCAGCATTGTTCTCTACCGTAATGTTTTTGTTCCGCTTTGGGGTCGCTGGCGTTTCCGTGTTGCCTCCGTGCGGTCCGAAACGCACAACACGTTCACCTTGACTCTAGAACCAGAGGACGAGCGCCAGGTGCCTTACTACCCGGGCCAATTCATGTTCCTCAAGCTCCGGCGACCAGGCCGGGCCTCGGAGGAGCACCCTTTCACGATCTCCTCCTCGCCGACCCAGCGGGGAGCAATAATGGCAACGATCAAGCAATCCGGCGATTTTACCAATACAATTGACCAGACGATACCGGGCGATATGGCACTCCTTGAAGCTCCCTATGGTCGGTTTAGCTTCATGCATCACAATGCTCCAAGCCTTTTGTTTATTGCAGGGGGCGTGGGTATCACACCTATCATGAGCATGGTCAGATACTTGCGGGACATCGAGGATCGGCGCCCAATAAGGCTGATTTACGGCAACCGCACTGAGCGTGATATAGTCTTCCGGAAGGAACTGTCCGGTCTTCCAGACAATGTTAGTGTCACCCACGTACTTTCCGAGCCTGAGGAAAATTGGCAAGGGCTGCGTGGCTACGTCACTGCAGATATTATAAAGGAACACGCCGGGCCGATTCTTGAAAATGCACACGTATACTTGTGCGGACCTCCAACCATGATGGACAAGATTATCGATGAGCTTAGGTCTCTCGACGTGAAAGATAGACGAATTCACTATGAGCGTTTCGCTATCTAGAAGAGGACAAACTGTGCGACAGAAGAAAGCTAATTGGGTTATCGGCCTTGCAGTTGCTGTCATGGTCGCGGTCTTGATCCTGTTCAGCATTGTCAGGACTCAGCTATCGGACGACCGTACTACCGAGTCTCACGGACAGGAACACCATGACCACTCTATGCCCCATTAAAGTGAAACACATTATTATTGGGTTTGTCTATGCTGCTCCCACAAGATAACGCAAGGGTCACGGATTATGGTGACGTCAGCACAGAGCTGAGGTCTTATTACTTGATTGGCGGCTGGAACCCCAACCGCAGAAAGGAGGTCGATGATGAGGAAGACGCTTTTTATGGGAAGTGTTTGTTTAGCCCTGGTGCTGTCGCTTGTTCTTGTGGGCTGTGGCGGAGGCGACGAAGGCAGCGCCAAAGCCGGTCCCCAGACAGTTTGCCCAGTGATGGGTAGAAGAATCGACAAGAAATATTATGTTGATTACGAAGGCAAACGCGTTTACTTCTGCTGTGACAGCTGTCCGAAGACCTTCGAGGCCGATCCTGAGAAATACATGAAAAAACTGGCAGATGCCGGCGTCATTCCTGAGGATGTCTCGGAGGATCATTCATCACATGCTCACTGACCGGTCTGGCGATATTGGTCCTCTTGGCTTAGAACGTGCCGAAGCGACAAAAATTTGTACATAGTTAGACCGGCGCTATAATCATTGTTAGGCAGCAGGAATCGAGAAAATGATAGTGCCCTTGGGAGGGTATAGCCATGATATCCCCAGCAGATCGCAAAATCCGAAATATCAATTCTCTCCAAGTCGTTCCTTTCGCCCATCCTCAGGGCTGTCGCGGCTACCTTCTGGCCGATCAATCGAGCAGGGAGGCCCTGGCTCTGGACGCCCACCTCGATCTGGTTGACGATATGGTCCAACGTATCAACAGCGAAGGTTGGAAGCTTCGCTGTGTAGTCGACACCCATACCCATGCCGACCACCCCTCCGGCGCCGGCGAAATCGCCGCCCGGTTCGACGACTGTAAACGCATGGCCCACGAAAAAGCCAATCACACCGGAGTTAGTGTTAAAGCCAAAGACGGCCAACAGATTGATCTGGGCAAATCACGAATTACCGCCCGGCACACACCCGGACACACACCTGACCACATGGTACTTATCGCCAACGGTGCGGTTTTTTCTGGCGACTCCCTCTTTATCGGTGGCGTGGCCCGCACGGACTTTCTCGGTGGCGACGCCGGACAACTCTTCGACTCGATCCAGGCGATCTTGACCGAGCTACCCGAAAAGACCCTTCTATTCCCCGGACACGATTACCAAGGCCGGATAAGCAGCACCCTAGCTGAAGAAAAAACGTCTAACCCCTGGCTGCAAATAGGCAAGCGGGAGGATTTCGTGCGGAATCTAATTGCTAATCCCCCACCCAGACCGGCCAATATGGACGATCTTCTACGTCTGAACCGCCAGGGTGTACATATTCCGGCAAACATTTCGGCAGCCGAAGCTGTGCGTTTCGTCACCGCCGGTGGTGTCGGAAGCCTGGTCGACGTCCGCACCGGCGGAGAGTTCGATAGTGAACACATTCCCGGGGCGACTCTGATTCCGCTCGACCAAATCGAAACTCGCGCTGATGAAGTGCGTGCCAGACCCGCCCCGCGATTGCTGCTTTGCCGCAGCGGCCAGCGGGCAGCCGCGGCCCAAAGGGCCCTGCAAAAGCATCATCTGGCAGGGTTGAGCGTTATCGAAGGAGGGCTGGAGGCCTACATCGCCGCAGGTGGTGAAACTGTAAAGGGCAAAGCCCACATGTCGCTGGAAAGGCAAGTGCGCATCACCGCGGGAAGCTTAGTCCTATTGGGGGTGCTGATGAGTGTTTTCGTCCACCCGGCCTTTCTGATTCTTTCTGGCTTTATCGGTGCCGGTTTAATCTTTGCCGGAGTTAGCCATTATTGCGGCATGGGTATTCTGTTGGGCAAGATGCCGTGGAACCGGTCCCTCCGACCTTCTATGAGGTCAGACGGTCTGTCAACAACAAATTCTCTGCAAGATATCGGCTCCTTTTTGACGTCTTGCGGTTCATCCTTCTATAGCGGGTCAAAGCCCGAAAATGGTTTGGGAAGCACGGTGTGTATTCTC
>JAUXAG010000007.1 GCA_030614915.1 Actinomycetes bacterium
GCTCGACGCACCCAGGGGGTCTACCTGGCAAAAATGGGCCTGACCTGCCTGTGGTATCATGTCTGCCGGGATGTTCCCATTCGTCTGGTCATCGTTCGAGACCCAAGGGGCAAAGAGAAGGACGATTTTTTCTTTTGCACCGATGCTGCCGGAAGTGATGCCCTGGTATAGCCAAAAGCGTCATCCTTCTTTCGTTGATATGTTGTCCGCCTTGCGTAAGGTTCTTTGGCACGATCGAATTTCGAGCAACTCGAGGTTTTCCGCCAGAGTTATAGAATTATTTGAAAGGGTTTCCCATGCCCTTTTCGCCGCATAGAAAATGGCTAAACCGCACAGATAGTGTACATGCTGATATTGGCCTTGGTGTTTTCTGTGCTGCAGACGTGTTTTCAGGCAGCCCTGCACTACTATGCCCGCCAGAGCGTAGCCCCGCCGGGATGGGATGCCGGCGTGCTGGCTGGCGCCGTGGGCACGGGGCCTTCGAGGGGGTAGTTTGAAAAACCCTTGGGACTCAAGGCAAGGGGGGATCAGGCGAAATCGAGGACGACGACGGTGGCGTCATCGTCTGGGCCTTGCTCGGAGCTGAAAGAGTCGAGGTCGGTGAAAATACTTTCAATGGTCTGCTCGGCAGTGCGGTGGGAGAGGCTGCGGAGGGCTTGTTCGAGACGCTGGACGGAATAAAGCTGGCCCTGAGAGTCGCGGGTTTCCACAACGCCGTCGGTGTAAAGGACGAGGCGATCGCCGGGCTCGAACTGATGGCACTGCTCTGCGGCCTGGAACTGAGCGGCGCCGAGTAACAAGGCGTCTGCAATCAAGGGAATAACCGTCTGGCCCCGGCAGCAGAGAGGAGGGGGGTGGCCGGCGTCGACATAGAAGAGGACGCGGGAGGGTATATCGAGTACGCCATAAAAGAGGCTGCAAAGTAGGATTTCTCCGGTGTTGTCGCCGAGCCCGACGAGCAACTCGTTAACCTCGGCGGTGATTTGTGCAGGGCGGAGTCTTTGGGGTCGATTGGCCCGGAGGTGCCCCAGCAGCAGGGCCATCACCAAGGCGCTGTGAATACCGTGGCCGATAGCGTCGCCGATGAGCAGACTAATCTGGTCGACACCCAAATGAGTAAAATCGTAAAAGTCACCACCGACGTGCTCGGCGGGGCGGTACTTGGCAGCGACGGTGGTACCGACGCAGCGGGGACATTCGCGTGGGAGCAGGGCCTGCTGGACGGCGCGTGCCAGGGCTAAATCGGCAGTCCGGCGGCGTTCTTGCGCGTCGATGTCGGGCATCTACTTTCACCTCAAGGCAGCAATATCCGAGTCAACCTAAAAGATGATCGAGGGTCATCATAATGACAAAACCAGCCATCAGGGCTCCGCTGGCCAGGCGTCCAACACCACGGCGATGGGTTTCCCTGATAATTTCATCGACGACGACAAAAATCATAGCTCCGCCGGCAAAGGCCAAACCGAAGGGGAGTATAGTCTGGAAGATGGTGGCCAGGCTCACGGCGAGGAGGGCGCCCAGCGGCTCGACCAGGCCGGAGAGGGTGGCAATAAGCAGGGCCTGGCCGCGAGAGTATCCGACCAAGATCAGGGGGACAGCCACGGCCAATCCTTCGGGGATGTTCTGCAGGCCAATGCCGATGGTCAAGGCGGTGCCGCGTCCGAGATCTCCGCTGGCAAAACCCAGGCCGACGGCGAGACCCTCGGGGAAATTGTGAATGGCTATAGCCAAGACGAAGAGCCAGGCCCGGCGAGCGGCGACCATGTCAACACAGTTTTCGTGCACAAGGTGCTGGTGGGGAACTAATCTATCAACCACGTGCAAGAAGAGGGCCCCGGCCAGGATGCCGATAACGACTACGAGCAATCCGCCGCCTGGGGTGGATTCGGGGTCCAGAGCTGGGATTATCAGGCAAAAAACGGCAGCGGCCAACATGACCCCGGCGGCAAAACCGAGCATTACGTCCAGGAGTCTTCCCGGACCGCGAGGCCAAAAGACGACCGGCAAGGCTCCGACGCCAGTGGCCAAGCCAGCCAACAAACTGGCCAACAAACCGATGAGAATGATGCTCATGATAAGAAAATCAAAAAGTAAAAATCAAAATGCAAAATTGCATATCAAAATTCAAAAAGAGTAAGAAGAACTCATTACATTTTCGATATTTGTATACTCTAATTTTGGTGACAAGAGGTAAGCTGTTTATTGCGTTTGTCGAGCCATTGGAGGCGCAAGGCATTCAGGACTATCAAGAGGAGCAGTATCGAGGATGCAATGCGGAGCAAACCGAAAGGAGAATGGACGTGCCCCGCCATAGTGCTCTGGGCGATTTGCCGGAAATGGGCCAAGCCTTGGCTGGCGTAGATGAGGTTGTAGATCCAATCGAGGGCCAAGCCGCAAACCAAGGCGGAGATCATGATACTTACGGTCTGGATGATGGTCGCCCGCACGCCCAGGACCTTGAAGAGAATGGCGATGGCCCCGATGTTGGTAGCTGGACCGGCCATCAGAAAAACAAAGACGGCCCCGGGGCTGAGGCCCCTCATGGCCAGGACAACGGCTACGGGAACTGAGGCTGAGGAACAAATGTAGAGAGGAATGCCCAAGGCAATCATCAGCAACATACTCAGCAGGTTGGACTGAAAGTGCTGCTCGAAATAGCGATCGGGAATAAGCCAGGCGACGAGGCCCGCTGCGGCTACGCCGACGAAGAGCCAAAGACCGATCTCTTTGGGGATAGTGATAAGGCCGTAGCGCAGGGCTTCTATGATGTGGGTTTTCAGAGAGCTCTTTTGTGATTCACCAGGCGGTTCATGGCAAGAGTCGGTGTCGCTGTCGCTGGGGGGCTCGTGCCCGGAACAGTGACAAGAATCAGGTTCTTGGGTGGTGGAGGCTTCGCTTTCGTGCGGGGCAAAATTGGCTACCAGGATTCCACCGAAGAGGCCTGAGAACAGGGCAGCAACGGCTCTAAAGATGGCAAAGACCGGTCCCAAGAAACTATAAGTAATGGCCAGCGAGTCGATGCCGGTCTGGGGGGTAGAGATCAGAAAGGCGGAGGTTGCCCCGCGGCTGGCGCCGTGGTCGCGGAGCCATACGCCGGTAGGTATAACCCCGCACGAACAAAGCGGCAGAGGAATGCCCAGCAGAGCAGCCTTGGTAATCGACCACCAGGAAGCTCCGCCCATATGGTTGGCCACGGTGGCCGCGGACATAAGACGGGAGAGGATGCCGGCGGCGGAAAAGCCGAAGAGCAGGAAAATGGCCATCTCGTTCCAGAGTTTAACTATAGCCAGGAAGATTTCTCTAAGGCTGTCCACCGGATGTCTCCGGGTGAGTATGGCAGTTTAGTCGATGGGCTCGAACTGGTCCTGACCGGCGCCGCACTCGGGGCAGACCCAGTCGTCGGGCAGGTCCTCAAAGGCGGTTCCGGGAGCGACGCCGTTCTCTTCGTCGCCGATGGCTGGATCGTAGACGTAGCCACAAATAGTGCACTTGTATCTGGACATGTGTTCAGCTCCTTTTTTTTCTTTTGGCTGGGCGGTGAGTTGTGCTGGGTGAGGTTTTGGAGCGAGCGGAGGCGGTCTTGCGGCTCTTGAAAGGGCGCAACATGGTTACAGAAACCGGGGCCATGACCGTAGTGCCGGGCTTGACGGATTTGACCAGCCAGACGTTGCCGCCGACTACAGCGTTCTTGCCAACGCGGGTTTGGCCTCCGAGGATGGTCGCGTCGGGATAGATAGTAACGTTATCCTCAATGGTCGGATGGCGCTGCTTTCCACTGGCCCGCACCCGATTGAGGGTCTCCTTGGGCAAAGATTGAGCGCCAAGGGTGACGCCCTGATAGATGCGTACATTATTGCCTATGCGGGTGGTTTCGCCGATGACCACTCCGGTGCCGTGATCGATGAAGAAGTTTTTGCCAATGGTGGCCCCGGGATGGATGTCGATGCCGGTGCGGCTGTGGGCCCGCTCAGACATGATCCGGGGAATCAGGGGAACCTGGGCCTTGTAAAGCTCGTGGGCCAGCCGATAGGTGGCGATGGCCTCGATGCACGGATAGCTCAGGACGATTTCGTCGAAACTCTTGGCCGCGGGGTCGCCGGCAAAGGCAGCAGCAACGTCGCCTTTGAGCTGGCGGCGAATCCGGGGGATGGCCCGGAGGACCTTGATGGTGGCCTGCTCGGCCCTAGCCAGGCAGAGGTCTGTGGGGCAATCGGCTTTGTCGCACTCGTAGCAGAAGCTCTTCTGGACCTGCTGGGCGAGGTGCTCGAAGACCTCGTCAAAAAGCGTGCCGACCACATGGTCGAGGCGACTGCGACGAAGGGGGTCGCGGCCCACGAAGCCGGGAAAGAGTATGTTGAAGAGCTTATCGAGGCACTCAAAGATGATGTCTTTGCTGGGCAGGTTTCGGCTGTCGATGTGGTCAATGCCGCGTTGGTCCACATAGGTGGCCAAGGTCCGGCGGACGATGCCGGCCAAGACTTTGCTTGTGGTTTTGTTCTGAGTTTTAGTTCGTCTTCGTGCTTTGGCCATTGGTAACTCTCGCGTGGTCGTTAGTGAACGAGGCTTTGGCAAGGTGGCTATTTGCCGGCAAGCTGGCGGGCCTTGTCGGCGAGGTCGGCACCGGCCTGTCTGCATTGTTGTAGTGTACTCTGATCGGGGCGGTAGAGGCAACAGATAACCGGCTGGGGCAACTGGTATCCGATCTGGGTTAGTTCCTGGGCGACCCATTGGGCGCCGCCGCCGCTCCAGCCGTGGGAGCCGAAGGCCAGACCGATGCGCCCCTTTCCGCGGGGGTCGTTTTTTCCCGGGGAGACTGGTGCAAGGCTGCGGACGTAGCTCAAGAAGCCGGCTACGTCGGGCATGGGGCGGTTGTGCAGAGTGGGCGTGCCCACAGCCAGGGCAGCGGCTTCGAGGATTTCCGCCGCGGCCTCGGTCCTCCCGTCCCGGCGGAGGTGGACGAGTCGGGCAGTTGCCCCGGCCCCATTTACGCCGTCGATGAGAGCTCGGGCCATCAGCTCGGTACTGCCCCACATGGAATCATATACAACAACAACTTTGGGGTCGGATTTCAGCGAGGCCCACTTGCGATAGGCTTCGAGAATAGCCGGAATGTGTTTTTGCCAGATGAGTCCGTGGGCAGGTGCGATGGTTGTAATCTCCAGAGCTGCCGCAGCCTCCAGGGCCTTGAGGACCATGGCTCCGAGAGGCATGATGATATTGGCGTAGTAACGGCGAGCCTCGTCCATAACCAGGCCCAGGGGCAGCTGGTGGTCAAAGCGTTCGGTGCCGGCTGTGTGCTGGCCGAAGGCGTCCATACTGAAGAGGATTTTCTCGTCGGGCAGATAGCTCATCATAGAGTCTGGCCAATGCACCATGGGCGTCGCTAAGAACTGCAAGGTGTGCTTGCCCAGGCAGAGCGTATCAGCGGTCTTGACCGTCTGGTATGGCCAATCTTCGCGGTAGTAATCATCGAAAGCCGAGCGGCACTTTTCGGTGCAGATGAGTTTGGCCCGAGGGGCAGCCTGCATTACGGCGGACAAGCCGCTGGAATGGTCGGGCTCGGCATGGTTGGCTACGACATAATCGATTCTGGAGGGGTCAATCAAGCTGGCGATATTCTGCAAAAGCTCATCGACGAAGGTGCACTTGACTGCATCGATCAGGGCGATTTTTTCATCCAGAACGAGGTAGGAGTTGTAGGAAACACCACGGCGGGCTTCGAAGCCGTGGAAATCGTGCATCGACCAATCAAGAACACCAACCGAGTGGATGCCGGGGGATAATTCGCAAGTTGCCAATGTCCGCCTCCTTAGAATTCGGCGAGATACTTATGGAAGTTATTTGATGCCCTTGAGTATGCGGAGAAACTTATCCGGGGGCTTATATCCGACTTCAACGGTTTGGTTTCCCTGGGTATCGATGAAGATGAAGGCCGGGATACCCACGATTTTGTATTTTTCGGCAGCGGCCAGGCCTTGGGGGGTATTGCGGGTTACATCCACTTTGATGGTCACAAACCTGCCCAGGGCCTCGATAACCCGCTGGTCGCGGAGAGTGGTTCGCTCCATTTGGACGCAGTACCCGCACCAATCGGCGCGGAAATCAATGAATGCCGGCTTGTGTCTTTTTCGAGCCAGGGCCAAACCTTCGGGCTCGGAATGTATCCACTCGATTGTGGCCGCTGGTACTTCTTGGCCTTGGGTTGGTTCATGCTCGCCCATCGCAGAAGCGGGGATGGGGGAGAGGCATTGGATTCCGCGAACGGCAAACCACATACCCACGAGCAGAAGGAGTACGCCGAGAATAGTTTTGACGGTGATCATCCATTTACCGCTGCTGATGATCCAGCCAGTCATGCCGAGGACGATCAACAACAGACCCATTCCCCAGCCGAAGACAAAGAGGGCCCACCATCCAAGCCAAATGCCGACGGTGGAGACCCATATCAGCAGGGCGCCGATGACCGGGGCAATGCAGGGGGAGGCGACCACACCGGAGAAAAGCCCCAGGACAAATACAGTGAGCAAAGATTTCTTGCTCTTCTGGCGTTGGGCTGTGGCGTCAACTTTGCTGCGTCCCCAGCCGGGTAGCGGCAAAGGAAAGACTCCGACCATTGACAAGCCCAAGACGAGAAAAAGGACGCCGATAATTATCTGGACCGGGCAGGATTGGAGAAATACGCGGACGACGACGCCGAAAGTGGCAGCCAAGAGGCCCAATAGTGCATAGGTAATACTCAGGCCGAGCACATAGACAAGGCTGCTGGCTAGGCCCGCGGCGGCACTGCGGGCGGCAGATCGGCCGGGAATAGCCTGCTTGGAGCCGGAGATAATCGATACGGTGATGGGGACCATGGGCAGCACGCAAGGGGTGAGACTAACACCGACGCCCAGGGCGAAAATAGCGGCGAAGAATAGAATACGATTGCTGTCAAACTGTTCCTGAAGGCCTTCGGGGCTGGTGAGCTTTTGATACCAGCTTAGAGATTCTTCGTCCTGCTGTGAGTCCTGGGCCAGGACAGGTGCAGACAAGAGCACCAGCAGGCCGAGGATAAGAAGTACTCCGCCGAAAATACGATAGATATTTTTTGGCGAGTTCATTGGCGTTCCCCCAAAAGGAGGTTTTAGGATCAACAGTTAGATATTTGACAAGGTCCGCTGGATAAGTGCAATATGCCCCTGCTCCTGTTTGACCAGGCCCAAGACGTCGGCTTTGCCGAGGCGTTCGGGGACCATGTCGGCGACGCCAAGGAAGTAGATGACGGTGTCTTTCTCGAACTGCAGGGCCAATTCGAGGATTTGGCGGGCATCGGCGTTGTCTTTGAGCAGGCTAGTCGGATCGGCGTTGGTTTTGAAGACATGGCTGTCGGCGGCAGCCTTTAGGTAAGCGCCGGCTTCGCCGTCGGGGTCCCAGGTGATTTCCTCCCGGGCCTGTTCGCTGAGCTTGGCATGGAGGGCCTGGAAGGTCTTGAGATGCTCGGCTTCCATGTCAGCCAAGTCCTGAAGGACTTGCTTGGTAACCGATTCTTTAACTCTCTGGGCCGAATCACTGTAGAACTTCTGCCCGTTGCGCTCGATCTGTTCGGCGATGTTGTAGAGTTCGTCGGCATTGAAGGTGATAGCCATGAGCGTTTCTCCAATTGTGTAGGGGATCAAGGTTTTTTCTCAGACACTTTTTCGGCCTTGTTGCGGCCGAAGGGGGAAATATCGCGTAATCTCTGGATGATGCCGGGCATGTGCTCGATGACGTACTCGATATCATCGTCAGTATTATAGCGGCTAAGGCTAAAGCGAATCGAGCCGTGGGCCATCGTAAAGGGCACGCCCATTGCCCTGAGGACGTGGGAAGGCTCGAGCGAGCCGCTGGTGCAGGCCGAGCCGCTCGAAGCGCAGATGCCCAGGCGATCGAGCAAGAGCAGAATGGCTTCACCCTCGATGTATTCGAAACTTATACTGGAGGTATTGACCAGTCGTTGGGATTTGTGGCCATTGAGCGCCGAGCCGGGGCATTTGCTCAGCAGGGCATCTTCGAGCTTGTCGCGAAGCCGGCGGATTTGGGCACGCTCGGAGTCAAAGTTCTGGTGAGCCAATTCGCAGGCCTTTCCGAAACCGATAATATAAGGGACGTTTTCGGTACCTGCCCGGCGACCGCGTTCCTGGTGTCCGCCAATGAGCAGTGGTATGAATCGGGTGCCCCGCCGGATGTATAATACGCCTATGCCCTTGGGGGCGTGGAGCTTGTGGCCGGAGATACTGAGTAAATCGACCGGCACCTTGGACATATCGAGGGGCTCTTTGCCGGCAGCCTGCACAGCGTCGGTATGCAAGACGGCCCCGGCGGACTTCACCATTTGAGCGATTTTGTCCATGGGGAAGAGCACGCCGGTTTCATTGTTGGCCCACATGATGCTTACCAGGGCGGTCTCGGGGGTCAGGGCGTCGTCAAGCTCGTCCAGATCGAGCAGGCCCTGGCGGTCCACGGAAAGTTCGGTTACACGATAGCCCTGCTCAGCCAAGTACTGGCAGAGCCCGCGCACGGCGGGGTGCTCAACACGGGTGGTGATGATGTGGCGCTTGAAAGGGTAGGATTCGAGGGCCCCGCGGATAGCGGCGGAGTCGCTTTCAGTTCCGCAACTGGTAAAGATAATCTCGCAAGGGTCGGCGTTAATGAGAGCGGCGACTTGCTCTCGGGCCCGTTCCAGACGAGCGGCGAGTTTACCGCCGAAGGTGTGAATGCTGGAAGGGTTTCCGTACTCCGGGCCGAAATACGGGCGCATGGCCTCGAAGACCTCCGGAGCAACAGCGGTGGTGGCATTGTTGTCCAGATAGACGGTTCTCATTCGCGGGCCTCTTCCACGCTAATCCCCTCATCAATGAACTCGCGGAGCTTGGCCTGGACCCACTGCTCGAGAGTGACCCCGGCGGCGGGGCATTGGCTGCACATTCCCCGCAGGGCCACCAGCACGCGGGGGCCATCGATATCGATTAGCTCGATGTCTCCACCATCGCGTTGCAGGGCAGGGCGTATCTGGCTGTCGATGATTTCCTGAACCAACTGCATTCGCTTGATATTAGTCAGGCTCCTGGGACGCCGGGCAGGGCGCTTTTGGGCAGCAGCAGCCTTTGCGGGCTCCTTGGCGCCGAGGCGCTGAAGTATGGCCTCGATGTCGGAGTGGCAGCCGCCGCAGCCGCCGCCGGCCTTGCAGTAGTTGGTTACCTGCTCGACGCTGCTCAATCCGTTTTCGCGGATGACCCGGGCGATCTCCCCTTCGGTTACGCCAAAACAGGTGCAGATAATCTTGCTTTCGGCGTCCCGCCTGACGTGTTTGCCGGTGCGATAGTTCTCGATGGCAGCCTCGAGGGCTTCGCGGCCCATGACCGAGCAGTGCATCTTCTGCTCTGGAAGGCCGTCGAGATAATCGGCGATGTCCTGATTGGTCACTTTCTGGGCTTGTTCGATGGTTTTGCCCTTGATCATCTCGGTGAGTGCACTGCTGGCGGCAATGGCGGAACCGCAGCCGAAGGTCTGGAATTTGACGTTGGCAATTCGGCCTTGCTCGTCGAGCTTGAACATCAATTGCAGGGCGTCGCCACAGGCCAGCGAGCCGACTTCGCCCAGGCCGTCGGGCTCTTCGATGGTCCCGACGTTGCGAGGGTTGAAGAAATGATCCTTGACCTTGTCGCTATAGTCCCACATGCTCGCTAAACCACCGGCAGGCCTATAAGAAATCCACAGAAGCTAACAATCATTCTAGGACGTAACCCCCGGACAGGCAATAACTGGGACATTTAAATATCGGCCTTGCGAGCGGGTGAGCTGAGGCAGTTTCGCATTGACATGCGTGGTCTTTGAGGGGATAATTCGCAGTTGGAAACTGTTATAGAGCGAAGTATCGGGCAGTTTGACTCGACGTCATAACCCTTGCGAATAAGAGTACTTACATCGTGTCTGACCTGGGGATAGTCAAAGCTGAATCTTTCGTTTTTGCCGAGAAACCAGACCGTCTAAAGCTGGACTCGGGGGAGTTCTTCGGTCCGATTACGGTGAGCTACGAGACCTACGGAAAGCTTTCGCCCAAGCGAGATAACGCGATCCTGCTTCTGCACGCCCTGAGCGGGGACCACCATGCGGCGGGCAGATACAGCCTGGAAGATCACAAGGCGGGCTGGTGGGACAACTTCGTGGGACCTGGAAAAGGGCTGGACACCGAGAAGTACTACGTAATCTGCAGCAATTTTCTCGGCGGCTGTATGGGCACAACCGGTCCGAGTTCAATAAACCCTCAGACCGGTAAGCCTTTCGCACTTTCGTTCCCGAATATTACGGTCAGCGACATGGTGCGGACGGAAAAAGCGCTGCTGGACCATCTGGGCGTTCACAGGCTTCGAGCAGTTATCGGGGGCTCTCTGGGGGGGATGCAGGCCCTGGAATGGACGCTGCTGTATCCGGAGACGGTGCGCTCGGCGATTGTTATTGCGGCAACTTCCCGGATGAGTACCCAGGCCATAGCCTTCGATGCAGTCGGTCGCAACGCGATTATCTCCGACCCGGGATGGCAGAACGGCAACTATTATGGTAAGGCCGGGCCGACCAGGGGATTGGCCATTGCCCGGATGGTGGGGCACATCACTTATCTGTCCAGTGCCTCGATGCGGCGGAAATTCGGGCGAGCACTGCTGCAACGCTCGGATCAACGGCAGTTCTACGATGATGAATTCGAGGTTGAAAGTTACCTGAGCTACCAGGGACAGAGTTTTGTGGAGCGCTTCGATGCCAACAGCTATCTGTATATAACCAAGGCTATGGACTACTACGACATCGCCAAGCGATTCGGGGGCCTAAATAAAGCCTTCCGTAAAGTGCGGGCCAAGTTTCTGGTGGTAAGTTTCACCAGCGATTGGCTGTTTCCTCCGTATCAGTCCATGGAAATCGTCAGGGCCTTGATGAGCAACGACAAAGAGGTAAGTTACTGCAATGTCGAATCGGACTACGGACACGACGCCTTCCTGCTGGAGGTGGAGAGTCTGGCACGTCTGGTGCGAGGCTTTCTAGACCACGTTTAGTACTACAGCGCAGGTTATACATCCAGCAGCTATAATAATGTCTTGACATGAACGGAGTTATATTAAAAATCAAAAAGTAAATATCAAAAATACAATGCAAAAATCAAAAATAGCAGCCCTCGGCCGTATTCGCCGGCAAACCCGCACTCCTGACTCAGGGCCTATCTGCTGGATTTTGCTTGAGAATTGCTCTTTTTGCATTTTGATTTTTGATATTTGATTTTACTGCCGTAAAAGTGTTTTTTGAGCATAAGTTGCGTTGTAGTATTAGAAGCGTATGAACAGATAGAGCTGATGGGAGCTCAGTAGTGCCGGACAGGCAAGCTTACACGAAGCTAACCAAACGTGCTCAACCAGCGAGCCTTTCGACGGATTACGACATCGTGGTGGAGTTGATACCGCCGCGGGCCAAGGTTCTGGACTTGGGATGCGGGTCGGGGGAATTGCTGGAGCGTCTGCTCACGGAAAAGAGGGTTCAGGGCCGAGGACTGGATATCGACCCGGAGCTGGTAATCAAGTGCGTGGAGAAAGGTTTGTCCGTAGTGCAGGGCAACCTGGACGAAGGTTTGGCTCAATACCAGGCTAAATCGTTCGACTGGGTAGTGCTCAACCAAACACTGCAGGTGACGCACCGTCCGGCACTGGTGCTTCGGGAAATGCTGCGCGTGGGACAGGCTAGTGTCGTAAGTTTTCCCAACTTCGCTTATTGGTCGGTGCGAAGCCAACTGTTCCTGCGAGGGCGAATGCCGATCAGCCGATCGTTGCCCTACCCCTGGTATTCGACGCCTAATATTCACCTTCCGACGATCCGGGATTTTCGCCGGCTGTGCCGACAAGTGGGCGGAAAAATTATCAAAGAGATCTACCGAACATCCAAACGGCGGCGGCGGACAGGGTTTATGGCCAATCTGCTCAGCGAAGAGGCGATCTTCGTGGTGGCTGAGTAGGCTCCTGTCAGCAAGCAAAATTTCTCAATGGTTAAGGAATAAGGCAAATGAGGGTAAGCGAAGGACGTGTGGGACGGGTTTTCGTGGTCCGTTTGGATGACGGGGATCGTCTGCCGGGGACGCTCGAAGACTTGGCCAAGGAAAAGGGCATTACTGCGGCCAGCGTTATCCTCCTCGGCGGTATCGGGCAGGGCGAGGTGGTAGTGGGGCCGAAGATAGCGGAGCTTCCGCCTGAGCCGATGACGGCTGAGCTTGAAGGCGTACACGAAATTGCCGCCGTGGGCACTCTGTTTTGTAACGAAAAGGGCCAGCCGAAGCTGCATTTACACGCTGCCTTAGGCCGCGACGGCCGAACCATTACCGGCTGCACGCGCACGGGGGTCGAAGTCTGGCTGGTGGCTGAGGCTATTATTACGGAGATTGTCGGGACGAAAGCTCGGCGAGTGTTGGAGGAAGGGTTAGAACTATTACAACCTTAGGCACTTCGTGTCCTTGCTGATCGGGCTTGGCAGTATCGCTGGTTTCGGAAGTTAGGGCATTATCTGCATTGAGGAAAGATTGATTGGAAGTTTAGAGTGCAGGTCCCCAGTGAAACTGGGGGCTAAATAAGCCGGATTGGGAGCTTGCGTTTGGCAAGGTGTATCTCAAAGATGGTCTTTCGAATGTCGGTGTCGGGTAAAACCGCGCTGAAGGAATACCTCAAGCCAGGACATATTGCCAAAGAAGTGATTGAGAACATTGTCGGCTGGATTGAGGAGCAAACAGGCTGACAAAGAGTGCACCGGCCCGTTTGAAGGAGATAATAGTGGAGTTGCCGCAGCGCAAAATCGAGGATCGCTTCCTGCCGCCGGGCAAGTACCGGTCCCTCGAACAAAGCCTCCGTTCCAAGAGGCAATTAGCACAGGTGCGCTCCCTGGTGGTATCGGCGTTTGACCAGCGCACACGGATGTTGCCCTTCATTTATATCGACTGGCATATGGTGCCTTGTGGCCTGCGATCGGTCGGGGCTGCTCTTTACGATGCCGGATTGCAAAAGACCCGCCTGGTATATCAACTGTGGAACCCGAAGATCCGACCCTGCCGGGCCCAAATCGACGGTGCCAGGATCGACATGCTTCTTGTTTCCAGCATGCAAGTTCACTCGAGGCCGTCATATCGCTTGATCGAGGACGCCTGGAGGATGGATAAGGACCGTCCGTTAATCATCAGCGGGGGCCCCAAGGCATGTTATGAACCATTCGACTATTTCGGGCTGGGCCCTGATGGGCAGATTGGTGCCGATGTGGTCGTCACTGGCGAAGAACCGGTTCTGCTGGAGTTGCTGACCGTACTGGCGGATTTCGGCGCAGGCCAGGGAACGATGCTGGCAGCCTTCAATCGCGCCCGCCAGGCAGGGGCCCTGCGTGAGATCCCAGGGTTGGTGTATGCCTTGGACCCTCGTCACGACGGGAAAAACCTGATCAACACCGGCCCCCAAAGGTTGATGCGCGACCTGGATGACTTGCCCTTGCCTAGCTCCGGATTCCGTACGCTTGAAGGGCCACACAGCCAGGCCACGCTGGCGAAGAAGGCGATGGGGCTCGATAAGGTTTGTCGACCCCCAATGATCGCCAATGTCCTGGTAACGCGCGGCTGCAAATTCCATTGCCACTATTGCCCCATTCCCGCCTACAACCAGCGCAGCTTCCGCTACAAAAGCCCCCAGCGAGTGATCGCCGAATTCATCGACTGCTACCGTCACATGGGTACACGTCGTTTTTTCGGTGTGGACGACAACTTCTTCAATAGCCGCAAGTACGTCCGACAGTTGTTAGAGGCGATGGCCTCGACGCAGCTTGACGGGCGTCCCTTGGGCCGACAAATCCGCTTTCGAACTGAATCCACGGTGATCGACTTGTACAAAAACCGCGATCTGCTACCCCTGGCCAGAAGGGCGGGGCTGGCCGGTGTCTGGATGGGTGTGGAAGATCTGTCCGCCAGATTGGTTGATAAGGGGCAGGCTCCTGGTATTACGGAGGTATTATTCGCTGAGATGACGGCTAACAAGATCCGTCCCATGGCTATGCTGATGCACCACGAGGGACAACCCCTTCATTCAGCACGGCAGCTGAGGGGACTGATTGATCAGGCCCACTTTCTGTTTAACGCTGGTGCGGTCGGCTTGCAGGTTTGCATTGCCTCTCCCCTGGTGGGATCGAAATGGGCCAACGAGGCCTTTACCACCGGCCTGGTCTATGAGCGTCTCGGCAGACGCAAGCTCGAGGACGCAGAGTGCGACGGCAACCATGTGGTCGCCTCTAATGGCTCGGATCCCTGGCGCACACAGATCAACCTCCTACGGGGATATGCGGCCTTCTATAATCCGTCAAACTTACTCCGGGCCCTGTTAGCCAGATGGCGACCGCTAGGGGTGAACCGCTGCCAGTACCAATTTTGGGGTATCGGAGCCTTGGCTCAAACAGCCTGGAAGCTGAAGGGACACATTTGGCGGCTTTGGCGCGGCCCCATACACCGATTTAGTGACTGGCCTGCGAAGTTTCGGCGGCCGGGCTCGCCTTATTCCGATCTTATCGAATCCGCTACCGTTAGGCACGCTGCGATAGACCGAAAGGGTTGTGATTGAGCTAAGAGGCCGCATATGCAGCCTCTTGCAGTGTTCCGTCAGCACATCTCTTGCTGGGTCTGATGACTACCAGCGTCGGTCGCGACCGCCACCGCCACCGCCACCACCACCGCCACCACCACCCCTGCCGCGGTCTACTTTCGGCTTGGCGACGTTGACGGTAATAGTCCGGCCACCCAATTCTGAGCCGTTTAGGCCCTCGATAGCTGCCTTGCCCTCGTCGTCTTTGGCCATCTCTACAAAACCAAAACCACGCGAGCGACCGGTCATCCGGTCGGTGACCACGTTGGCTTTGTTGACGTCCCCGAAAGCTGCAAAGGCTTCCTGCAACTGACTTTCCGAGACGTCGAACGATAGATTCCCTACATAAATATTAGTCATAACTTGACTCCAAGTGGCGACCGATCAGATTGTGATTTACGGGTATCAAAACCAGAAAGGGATCGCAGTGTGAAATAAACTAAAGCTCTTGTAGCACACATCGTCTGCTTGGTCAATTTTCTTTAAGGAATTTTTTTCATTGGGATCCCCACCTCCGAACTCACAGCAGCCAAAGGCGGTTTGTCCTGGTATACAATACCCCAGAATTGGCCGAAAAACGGGTTTTTTAGTCAAAAACAGCTCTAAACGACCCGTCGCTTCGGAAGGGTCCGCTCAGCGGTCCCAATCATTGTCCCTGTCTTAGGCTCGCCCGTGCCTTTTGCTGTTTTTCAAAAAACTTGTCTCGGCCGAATTCTAGCGTCCATCTCCTCAAGGTCAGCCAACCGCCAAAACGAACCAGGTAGTTGCGCCAGGGGCGATGCCACCTTTGCCATCCCGAACGTATATTATGTAAGAAGAAAACCAGAGCTGGGAACGACAAAATATTTAGGGCTACAAGAAATATGTATTTGAACTGATAGAACCTGCCCATGATTTTTTGGGCAGCGCCGTGGAGCTCTTCGGCGCTCATGGGCTCATCTGGTTCGAACAAGGGGAAATTGCCGTCATAATATTCCCATCCGATATCTTGATGCGGGTAAATTCGGTCTTGTTTTTCCAGTCTATGTCTTAGCTCCGTGCCCGGAAGTGGAACGGGCAGCAATATCTGTACGGTATCGATTTTAGCCTGCTTGATGAACTTCCTATAAGCACTAACGCGATCCTTCAGAGACATTTTGACATTAGCGTCTTCCTTTAACGGGTAGCCGAAGATGAACATGCCATGTACCCAAAATCCGAATTTGTGAAATATTTTTGCCATCGTCATCATGTCCGCAGAACGTATGTGCTTCCTCATCGCCTTGAGTTCGTCGTCGATGGGCGATTCAAATCCGATGGCTACTGTTTGGATGCCTGCTTGTCGCATGGCATAAAGCAACTCACTGTCCCGAGCCTTGTCCAGTCTTATCTGGGCTGTTATATCAAGCCTCTTGCCTATTCTTTCTTGATAGTCCGCAAGCATATTGCAGAGCCTTATCGTTTCATCTCGTTGTTGGCCGAATAGATCGTCAACTATGAAAAAACACTTGGCCTTTCTGTTCTCCACCAGAAAGCTGATGTGCTCAAGTAAGCGTTCTGGCTTGGCTGGTCTAGGTTTGCCCTTAACGGTGCAGAACTCACAATCCATGCCACAACCGCGTATTCTCTCCACCGGATACATTTTCATCCTGGCGTAACGTACCAACGAAAAATCCGGCAAAGGTTGCTTCTCAAAATCCACCAGTGGCGCCCTTTCCGGGGTTAGAACAGGTTCGCCATTTCTCAGGTAAGCAATGCCCTTGACTTTGGCTAGGTCACCATCGCTTTCTAGAGCCCGCAAGAGTTCCTTGATGGTTTCTTCGCCTTCGCCAATAACCAGATAGTCAACACCCGAAGAGAGGCCCTCGCTTATATTCGCTAGGGCAAAATGCTGTCCCCCAGCGATCGTGGGGATACCTTGTTTCTTGTAAAACTCTGCTATTCGATAGAGCCTGGGTATAGTACTTGTCAACCCTCCGTAAAGGGCAACTACATCGGCAGGTCTCTGACTTTGTAAGAATTCGTGGTCGGCTCCCTCAGATTCGTGCCTGGGTCCGAATCGGCCAAGGTTATTTTCGTCAACAATCTCAACATCCCATTTTTCCATTTTATTCACTGCGGTAGCCACGCAGACCGGGCCCAAAGCGGTTGTCTTGTTGGCTACGCAAGAATAAATATTGAAGGCTGGATACGCCGGGACCACAATCCTCAGTCGATATCTGTCTCTAATTGCGTCAAACATGGTAGAACCTCGTAACCCGCTGCCCGGGAATGATACCAGAACTCAAGCTAATATTCTATACCCGAATGGAATGGTCACTTCTCTGCCCATCCCAGCACACATAGCGAATCTGCAGGCTCTAATCAGCCCGGACGCAACGGGAGAGTGCCCAATCGCGGAGGGAGTCGATCTTTTCGGCCATAAATACCGACAGCGGCTGAGTTTGAGCCAGTTCGGTGAGGATGTGCTCGGTGGCCAACTCCTGATCATCGGAAAACGCGGCGTACATGGCCCCCATCACGGCCTGCTCGATCTCTGAGCCGCTAAAGCCATCCGAGGTGTCGGCCAAGGCGGCGGTGTCGAAGGCCTGCGGGTCGCGGTTGCGTCCGGCAAGGTGTATCTCAAAGATGGTCTTTCGAGTGTCGCTGTCGGGCAGGTCCACGAAGAATATTTCGTCGAATCTTCCTTTGCGGACCAACTCGGGGGGCAGGGCGGCTATATCGTTGGCGGTGGCTACGAGAAAGACGGGCTCGGGGTGGTCCTGCATCCAGGTGAGCAGTTGTCCGAACATGCGTTTGCTGAGTCCGCCGTCGGATTCCGGGCCGGCACTGGCAGAGGCGAAGGCCTTTTCAATCTCGTCGATCCAAAGGACACAAGGAGCTAGAACCGAAGCGACCTTGAAGGCCCTTCGCAGGTGGCGTTCGCTTTCGCCGATGTATTTGTCGTAGAGGGAGCCGACGTCCATGCGGAGCAGGGGCATTTTCCACGCAGCCGCGACGAAGCGGGCCATGAGACTCTTGCCGCAGCCCTGCATGCCCAGGATGAGGATTCCGTGGGGAGCTTCGAGTCCGAAGTTGCGGGCCTTGGCGGTGAAGGCCCTGGAGCGTCGGTCGAGCCAGCGTCGCAGGTTCTTCATGCCGCCGACGGAGGGGATGGCTTGCGGGGAAGGGATGTAATCGAGCACGCCGGTCTGGTGTAGGCGCTGGCGTTTGATCTCGATGGCTTTGGTGATGTCGTCGGGACTGAGTTTGCCGTCGCCCAGGATGGCTTCAGCGACGACCTGGTAGATTTCCATGCGGGTCAGGCCTCGAAGGTTGGCCAGGAATTGGCTGAACTGAACCTCGGTCATTTCGACGACGCGGTCGGAGAACTCGGTGAGCTCCTGGAAGTTGGTCTTGACCAACTTGTAGATTTCCTGCTCGTCGGGCAGGGGCAGATCGTAGGAGACGGTCAAGGGATGAAGTGGCCAAGGCAGCTCACCGCCGGGATCGATTAGAAATATGGTGCGGTTGTCCTGGGCGAAGGTCTGGGCGACATCGCGGAGCAAGCGCTCGACGACGGCGTCTTTGATGTATCTAAGGGCATCCTTGAAGATGTAAACGTTGGTGGCCTCGTTGTTGCGGATGAACTTGAGGGCTCCGACGAGGGTCTTAGTGGCGGGGATGATTTCCCCGGGGGTCGGCGCGGTGTGATGGAGCCCGTCGGAGACGGACCATTCGAGGACAGCGAGGCCCATTTCCAGGCCGGCCTGGTGGACCTGGCAGGCGGCGAAGGCTTCGTCAAGGGTCTGGATAGTGACAATGGCGTGACGCGTTCGGATAAGACGTTTGAGATCATCCAATAAATCAGGCACGGCTGTTTCCTTCTGGGAGTGTGAAGCAAGCAAGGTGAGCTTATGGGGGCTCGGCTGGCTTGATGGTTATATCCACGTTGAGCTCCTCGCCGAGCTTGGCCAGTTCGCTGCGAATCTGCTCGGTGTGGAGATTGGCTGGGACGGCGAGCTTCATGTGCATGGAAAATATGGGGGTGGCGGTTTCGGGAGCGTGGGAGGTAGAGGTTTCGGCGGCTTCAACGTTGATGTTCATTGTGCTGAGCAGGTGAGCGATGTTGTGAACAATGCCGCTGTGGTCCATGCCCACGGCCTTGAGGTTGTAAGGAACGACCGGTACTGCCCGAGCAGTCGAGGGCCCTCCTGCCGAGCGGGATACAATGGTCAGGGCGGATTTGTCCTGGAGCTCGGGCAGATGATCGCCCAACTTTTTGACCTCGTTCCCAGGACCGGAAACGAGCATTATGAGGGCGAAATCTCCCCCGAGCACAGCCATGCGCGAATCTTCCACGTTGCATTGGTGGGCCAAGATGAATGCCGAGACCTCGTCGACGATGCCGGGGCGGTCCTGGCCAACAGCGGAGATAACCAGGTGAGTATCCATGCCGAGTCCTTTCCAAGTGAATACGCGGCAACAAGCTCTGGTAGATTATATTGTTCTGTGGGACCCGGACAAGGCCAAAGTGGGCGCTAGAATAGACTTGACCGGCGGTGAGGCACGATGATAGCCTAGCGGGTGGCTGTAAGCGGGCAACCGACCTTTTTGGAGAGTTCAGGGTGGCTGAGGTAGATCCATTATTCGAGATAAAAGCAGACGGTCCGGCGGCTGTGGTGAGGTTTCTGCGGACTACGCACATAGAGGCGGGGGCTGCTGAGCCGTTGGCTAATTTGCTGTCGGCGCTGAGGCCGTCGTCGCCGAAGGGAGTTATCGTGGACCTGAGCTGCCTGGAGTGGGCGAACAGTCTGTTCCTGGGGATACTGGTGGGGCTGTATAAGAAGCTGGAGGAAAAGGATCGGAAGATGGTGGTAGCCTGTGTTCCGGAGCAGATACGAGATATGCTGCGACTGACCGGGCTGCACCGGCTGCTGAATATCCATAAGAATCTGGAAGAGGCTGTGGATGAGATAAGCAAGTAGTCGCCAGAAGCCGATTATTCAAGTCTTCGTTCAACAAACGCAATAAGACAAAGATCCCCTTGGCAGTGTGGCTCTGTGTAGAGGACCTCTGGCCGAAACATCCCCAGGAAGTTACAGAATCAATGGTGATTCGCCTGGGCTCGAATCCGGATGATCGTGCAATTTTCATTTGTCAAGTATGTCTTGGCGGCTTGAGAAACCTGCTCAGGAGTGACAGCGGCTAAGCGTTGGGCCAGGGTTGCACGATTGGAGCCGTAGCGAAAATCGTGAATGGTCCATTGTATAGCGAGATTGCCTTCAATCATAGCCTCCGTTACGTTCGCTGGTGCCTGAGCTTTGGCAATTGCGGGATCCCTTAAGTTGGTTAGCTGATAAGAAAGCTGTTTGCCGATCATGGCAGTTTCCGTCTGCGGAGCTGACTGGGACCGTAGGATCTGGAGGTGGTGAGAGATTTTCTTTCGGACTTCATCGAATGAGGCATTGGGCTTAAGCGAGGCTGAAATATAGAAAAAGTCTCCTTCAGGGGTACTCAGGTCGGTGCCGCTCAAGACCAGGCCAGTCAGGTTCTTGAGCTCGGGATCGGTGAAAAATTTCATCATTAACCAATAGTTGGCGACCATCAAAGATGGATAATCCTTATGCGTAAAGCTTGGTATGGGCCAGGAGAGCACGAGATGGCGAGCGTCGAGGTCCCAAGTCATCTGGTGATCACCGGGGTGAAGCTTTACGGGTTCGGGTGTTTTTGCAGTGCTTGTGATGTTGGCTAATTTCTCGGTGATTACCGGTTTCAGAGTTTTGGCGTCGATACCACCAACTACACAGATCACTACTCTGTCCAGAACAGCCAGGTGACTGTCACGGTATCTCTGGATTTCCTCGAGGCTTGCCTTGCTTATATCGGCCTTTAGAGCGGCGTGTTTTCGGCCGTGCCGATAGCCCTGGGCCCAGGCAGCTATCGCAAACTTGTGGGTGAAAAATCTTTTTGCCGTGAAATCACATTCAGAATTGACCCGTGGTTTTTCCGCTTGAAGTCTTTCCTTTGTGAAGGGGATGCCTTTGAGCCATTTGGCATGAAGGGACAGTCCCTCCTGCCAGTTATCCACCGTGCCGGAAAAGTCCAAGTGCATGTTGTCGGGCAAGGTTTCGCCATTTACCTGATTATAGGGCAAGGGCACGGGTGTTCGAAGCACCATGTGCTCCACCAAGTGCGACCACTGGGCCTGTCCCGGGCCGTCGGATGCCAAGCCCATGGGAAGGAAGCTAATAATCGAGACATTTTTGCTGTCGGCAATATAAAGCGAGATGACCTGAATGCCGTTGCCCAGCGCAAAAGTGTCAACTTTCGGCTTGGCCGCCAAGGCCCTCCCGCTGGCTGACAATAGAATAATGGTCCCTACTAGTTTGCTCAACATTTTCATTGCTACTCTCCTATTTTGTGTCCATAGATTCTATTTTGCGTAGTTCTTTTTGTTCGTAGCGTCTGCGTATACTGCGAAAATTCCACGCCAAGACAACCGTAGTTATCAGCCCAAATAGGAGCAGCGGATAGTACACGCCCCAAGGCTGGGACTGGACCAATGCAATAACGCCCATCACTAGACACACTACACCAGCTACTATCATGCCTTTCATCATTCCGAGGACGAAGCGTCTAGCCTTGACTAAACCAGCGAAAAGACCAAGGACCCCACCCATCAGTCCTACAAAGCATCCACCGAGAGAACCAAACCAAATTGTTGTGTTTCTACCCCACCATTGTCCAGCCAGCTTGGAGGGCTGTGGCTTCTGTTCGGATTGCGTAGCATCCGACGTTTCTCCAGCAAGTACCACCGACGTGCACAAGACTACGGCGGCAATTACTATGTACCTTTTCATGAAGATCCTCCTTCGCCTTTCCGATGAAGGGCTAACAAAGTTTTAAAGGTGCCCACGTCTATTTTTGACTCGGCGTACTTTGCCCGAAGTACCCGCTCGAATTCACTGGTGATCTGCTGGCTGTCAACTATTTTGATCTTCTCAATCAAACGGTCGAGTCGAAGACGAACCGTTGGATAGCTCACCCCGTAGATCTTAGCCATTTCTTTCAGAGACCCAGATGCCAACACGAATCTTTTCACGAACCTGAGTTCTTCCTCGCTCAGATAATCAATCCAGCTCTTTACTTTTTGTTCATTCGTCATGTATAGGCCCTTCATTTTATAAAAGTCATTATACAATATGTGAACAATAAAGTCAATGATTATTTTAACTTTATTGATAAATAAACCATGAAAAGCTGGTGATTAACAAGTAGGTAAGCGTAACATCTTTGTTTAGCTGTGGTTAGACAATATCGGTTGAGACGGGACATGACACCTGCCGCAGGCTGCCCTTTCTGATCCCGCGACCATTGGCAATGGGTATACGATCAAAATAGAGGTGACCTACTTCGGACGCTGAAACTGAATGCAGGTTTTTGGCCAGGGACCATGTCCGCTTGGCCGCATAGTCAGGCCGCCACGGGTGTTTGAACAGACTCTATGGGGCGAGAAGAAAACAGAACCGCCAGCGAGAGCGATTCTGCCTTGTTGTTTCTGGTGCCCCCAAGGGGACTCGAACCGCAAGACGTAACTGATTGTAAACCAAACAAGTTACAAAATCCAGAAAAATCGAGCGGTGCAGAATCCGGTGCATTTTTGGCCAAAACAACCAAAACAGCCAAAATCAGCCTTGAAACACGCCAAATCGTAGAGGCTTGGCCTAAGCTTCCAGAGGCCGTCAAGGCAGGTATTCTGGCTATGGTGAGAGCTGTGGCAAAAGAGCACAGTTAGAAACCGATAAAACAGGACAAGGCTCTGAAGTTCAGGAGCTTGTTGAAGCCCTTTGCGAGATAACGGAGAGGGGGGGATTCGAACAGGCTCGAATCGCCCGCCTCTTGACACAGCTATACTTACAGCAAAAGGCCCGCAAGTTCAAGGACTTAGATTCTCTCGAAAGCCTACTGTCTTCGCACGGTTTCTTACTATGATTTACTCCCTTTTGAGGGCAACTTGAGGGCAACATTGGTCACGACTATCCTCAGAGAGTCAGGGGAAAAGATCGACGGACTTAGATTGACGACGACCAGCTTGGGAAGCTGAAAAGAGGCAAATGTAAGATAAGCCCTGACAGGACAATGCTTAACCTCTTGTCAGGGCTTATCTTCTGGATTAACACTGTTGTCTAGACTGAGTTCACACTGTTTTCATACTGGTTTGTGTAAGACTTTTACCCCCTGTCTATCCCCGCGGCTGAAGAAGCTCTGAGAGATGCACAACCCGTCGGGGGTGCATGTCATGTTTGTAGGTAGATTTTTCATGCCGCTAGCGGCTTTTCCGACCAGAGTCGGTCCCATTGCTGGTTTAGCCAAGTTATCCGTAGGGCTAAGGTCGCTGAGGAGCCCGTCCTGCTCCAGATCATCCCAGACTGTTTGAGCCGTTTGCCTACCACGTGCTTGCAGCAGCCCTCCACCACCCCAGAACCAATGTCATAACCTTGCCCGCGGAACACATCGTAACGCATCTCTTCTTCATTATCTTTGATATACTTATGCAGTTGGGCTAAGGCCTGACGCTTTCGCCCACGATGGACCTTGATCTGCTGGGCCAGATCATCGATCAGCCTTTTGGTGTAGCCCTCCCACAGCCAGCTTTCGCGTAATTTAACCCATTCTTCCGTGGCTTGGCTGCCTTCACTAAAAAGTACTTTGCCGCAGTCCCAGAGATGTTCGCTGGCATGATACCAGTCGATTATAAACGTGGCTCGACCAAAATGCCTGTGGCGTTCATGGCGAATCCAAGGGGCTCCGTCACCCAGAAAAACCACCTCCTGAGCCTCACGCAGCCCGCACTGACAGGCTCCCAGCCAAAGATGCCAACCAAAGACCTCCGAGTTGACAAAGCGACCTACATAATGACTAACTCGTTCCTGACGGTCATTTTCCCAGTAGATCGCTCCCATCTTGACTCTTCGTGCCAACCGTCCTTTTCATGCACTGTAGTGCCATCTGCAGCCACGTAGAGCCTCTGTGGCTCAAGCACAGCTTCGGGGAATTCCCTCTGTCGCAAGAACTCCTCTAAGTGCTGATCCTGTTCGTTCAAAATCGTTCGGCCAACCTGATGTACCAGCCGCTCAATGCTATTGGCGGAAACCTCTTGGCCTAATAGTTCCTCAACCTTTCGCGAACTTTGCTCAAAACTGTCATCCACAGCCAAGACACAACAGGCCCGTGCCAAACCAGGACTTAGCTGCTGGTTGCCCAGGCCGCTGGCCTGGTCGTAAGGTACAGCAGTGCTCTTACAAGTCCAGCAGTGATAATAGGCCCGACCAATCTCTATCCAACCAAAGATGGTATGGATACCCTTGGCTCGATGAGCTACGAAACGTTTGGCACCGCCGCAGCTACAGGGGATCGAACTGCCCTGATATCCGTGGGGTTGCCGGGCCAGCAAGCGCTGCAGGAGTCCCTGGCCTAACTGCCGCAACTTAGCCTGGACCGCTGTCTCCAAAGCTCCGAGGTCATCTCCAACCAAGGCCAATTCCTGGCCAAAAGCCGCTTCCAATTCATCCAGAATTCTGCTATCCATGGTTTAGCCCTCCTGGCAAAGTGGGAATTTCCAGTATTTTCTCCATTTTGCCAAGCTGGAGGGCTATTTTCTACCTACAAATATGACATGCACCCACCCGTCGGTGATGCTCGTAAAGCATTTGGATCTTAGACTGGGTTCGGTGTAACATGGGATGCATTTCCCTGTGGACTCGGGTATGAATGGTAGGGTGGAAGCTGATGTCCGTGGGCCATCATGAAGGAACAATCGAGTTGGGAGCACCGGTCCCAAAGTCTAACAAGCCATTGTAAGGACCTCGTAGCCCCCCTGCTGCATCGTGTTGCCGAGGCTAAGGAAGAGACTCTAACGTCTTTTTCTAAAGGGTGTTGCAGAGACTTTGGAGCACCACTATGGACCTGGGCCAGAAGAATTTTTCCGAAAAAGTGCAACCTTTTTCAGACTAGTGCGTTAAGAGATGGGGGGATAGGATAGTATTGGCGCTATAGGCCTACCGAAAGCAAGGATGTGTATTATTAACGAGCCGATGAGAGCACAAGCCGCCAAAAGCAGCCCTGTCGATCACATAGTGGCCATAGCCGCTCAGCGGCCCTCCGAGGGCGAATTAATCGAACGCTCGAAAATCGATCCAGAAGCTTTTGCCAAACTGTACGAGAAAAATTATGACAGGATACTCAATTACATCTACAGGCTGACTCTGAATATTACCGTCACTGAGGAACTCACTTCCAATACGTTCTTCAAGGCCTTGTGTGCTCTATCGAAATTCCGCCCGCGTACCCCAATCGAAGCATGGCTGTACCGCATAGCGAGCAATGAAGTCAAAACCTACTGGCGGCTTAATAGAAGACGCCGCCAGATCGGCCGAGTTCTCTTCGCTGAGAACGTGCTGGGTCAGATCTATTTCAACTCATCTGAGCCCGAAACGAAAGCGGAGCTTCGCGAGAAAATGAAGCGATATGCTATTTTGCATGGGGCTATTAACAGTCTGCCCGACCGGTATCAAAGGGTTCTAGTCCTCCGCTACTTCGAGGAGCTAAAGGTCGAACAGATTGCTAAGGTACTTGGGAAAAGAATTGGTACAGTCAAGTCACTTATTCACCGGGGTTTGGCTCGGCTGAGAAAGATGATCCAGAAAGAAAGTGCAACCTTTCCTGAAAGCTCGCATCCTTAATGATGCGAAGGAGGTAAGTGGCCATGAGAGTCCAAGTAGACATTGAAAAACTTCTTGCCGAAACACCTGTTCCAAGCGTCGCTGAAGGCTTACACAAGGCAAAGCTCAAACGGGAGCTTCTGCGCCAAATACAAGGAAAGGAGACAAGAATGGGGATATGGAAAACCATATTTTTAACGCCAAAAAGAAGGCTCGCCTTCGCCTGTAGTGCAGTCTTGGTTTTGGTGGCTACCGCCTGGGGTGTGGAAAAGGTGCACGAGAAGATTACCAGCTTCTTCGCCTACAAACCGGTAATTGTAGATACTGTGCCGGCAGAAAAGGTAACCAGCCCGGATGGTACAGAAACATCGTTAAGTAGTACGCTAAGTGTGTCCGCAAGCTGTTGGCCCGTGGACCTTGTTTTTGCCAACGGCGAGACAAGACAACAGTTTGAAGAGGTGAAGGGTCTCATAGCTCCGAAGATATACAACTTGGTCGGAGGTCCAACCTGGTTTCGCCGACGACACAAGGGCATTAAAGAGGCCATTGTCGCAGGCAGAGTTAGATTTATCAGTGTCCTAGACGTAGAGGTACATATCTGCAAGGATTCTGACTCCGGCGAAAAAGTCCGTGTCCAGCGAGTTGTTATGCCCGATGGCAATGAGGTTGCATGCGTGAGCCCATATCCATCCGTCGGACCTGTGGGAACACGTTATTACAGCATGAGTTGGCAAGACCATCTTAGGACCCTTGACAACGGAGCGCGGGAACTAATCAACAAACAACTATTCAAACTCTACAGGTATGAGGCCACCTTAGCCGATGGCTCAATTGCCATATACGGCAGTAATGTCCCGCCAAAGGAGAGAGAAGAGATAAAAAAGTAGTGACCGGGGAATGTGTATACTACAACTGCGGACGAAGGCGTCTCTCGATACACCACAATTCTGGGGTCTTAGCTACAGGAAACAATAACCGTGATGAAATCGCGCCTAACGATATGCTGATGCCTGGCGGTTAAAAAGCTCGGTGTATCTATCGTTGAGTGCTATTAGTTCCTCGTGGCTGCCTGATTCTACGATTCGACCGGCCTCCATAACGAGGATTCGGTCCACCATCCTGACGGTGGAAAATCGGTGTGAGATCAAGATTGTTGTTTTGTCCCGGGTCAGCTCATCAAACTTCTTGTAGATCATATATTCCTGTTTTGCGTCGAGCGAGGCAGTAGGCTCGTCCAACACGAGGATTTGGGCGTCTCGTTGGAAGGCCCGTGCCAGAGCCACCTTTTGCCATTCCCCCACCGAGAGTTCCTGGCCCTCGTCGAAGAGTTTGCCGAGGATCGTCTCCCAGCCATGGTCCAGACGTTCGATGCATTCCTTGGCCCCACTTAGGTCAGCTGCCATGCGTATGCGAGACATATCATTAACATGATCAAGTTGGCCGAATCCAACATTCTCTCGGGCTGTTACCAGATAGTGGACAAAATCTTGAAAAATTACCCCTATCTGTTGGCGCCAGGCTTCCGGGGCCAGTTCGCGTAGGTCAATGCCGTCCACAGTAATCCGGCCTTGCTGGGGATCATAAAGTCTGGTCAACAGTTTGATTAACGTGGTTTTTCCAGCTCCATTTTCTCCAACAAGTGCAATCCTCTCCCCAGGCCCGACCTCGAAGGTAATATTTTCCAGAACATTCCTACTACTGCCAGGATATCGGAAACTCACCGATTCAAAACGTATGCCTCTACGAATCGGGGCTGGCACTGGTACAGGTACGGTAGGAGCGAGAATCTGTGGCCGTAGTGAAAGATATTCAAAAAGCTGTTTCAAATAGAGATTGTTTTCATAAAGCGCGCTGATTGCCTGCAAGCCCCCCCTCATTGCGCCAAGAGATGCTCCCATTGCCCGCGTATACATGATCATACTGCCGATAGTAACCACCGGGTCGGTGACAGTTCGGTAGAGCACGAACACATAAAAGCCTACGAAACCTAGTGTGTTCAATATAAAGGCTCCAAGCTCTGCAAGGTTGTGTTTAATGGCTAGTCGGCGATCTTGACGATAAAATTGCCAAAATAGCTCCTTCCACCTGGAGATAAAATACGCAGCCAGTCCGAACAGGCGGAGTTCCTTGGCTGCATAATTAGAAGTTAATAGAGACTGATAATAGCTCATTTGGCGTTCTTGTTGCGTGCGACCGTATCGGACAAACCAAGTCCGCCGACCAAATCGAACATCAACAAACAGCCCCGGGATTGTCAGCAATAATAAAAGGGGGCTAACCCACCACGCCAACGTGGCCAATAGCGCCAAATATCCGAGAAGCTCGACCAGCTGTCTGACCGAACTGACGCTCGAAGATAAGATCATGAAAGGACGAGTGCCCGCCTCCCGTTGAGCCCGCTGGAGTTTGTCGTAGAAACTGGGTGTCTCAAAAAAAGCCATATCCAGTCTCACAGCCAGGTTCGTAATTTTGGTCTGGATGTAATGCGTAAGCCGCGTTCGCAATACGCGGTCCAAGAAGCGTATAAGAATATCGAGTGTTCCCTGCAACAGCCTCGCACCAAACATGAGACACAAGAATAGCGTGAGCATTTCTCTTCCGCCGGACCGATCTCCCTGCAGCAACAATGTCACTCCGTCAATGATCTTCTTGCTGCAGTAAAGAGAAAAGGCAGATAGGGGAGCGGCGATGAGAGTGAGGATCGGTATGAGGCCTGCGGCGAACGGATGCGCACGCCACAACAGTTGAATGACACGAGGCATTTGCTTCAGTACAGCAATCCACTCTTGAATGTGGTTACAAGGCGAAGGCTTTGTCTTTCTACTTTGCGGGAAGTTTTTGGTCACTGTCTTGATTCACCCATACCGTCGTATATCCCGTTTCGGCAGTGTCTTAACAGTTACGCAACAGTGATGTCAGCCATATAATCAAATGCTTTGGGGTTGTGCTCCAGAACACTACAATAATTAATCAAGCTCCGATGAATACTCTCACGGGAGATGGTGCAGGCTTTTCGTTTGGCATTCTGAGTTACAACGCCATTTTCGTGTACATTTGAAAAACAGCCAGCCTGGCAAATGGTCAAACACCAACATAAGCGACACTCGTCCGCGTTGCACTCAACCCATTCTTTGTACATCTCCCTAACCTTGGATACATCTACCCCTTCGCGAACATTGCCTATTATCATGTAATCGGATTCCGGCACCCGCTCACAAACAAGATAATCACCATCAACCGTTACAAAGGTGCGCCGTATGCCGGGTATGCATGCTGAAGAAACACACATTCTATCCGTAATTATCGGGTGATCTTGGGTAGCGTATGGGCGCTTATGAAGGCGCAGAAATGCTTGCTCAAAATATGCACGTTGAAGTACAAATGCTCTGTCGGTGAGATTGTCACCTATTTTACCGTTCACCAAGTTGCAAATGAAGTTTTGGTATAACTCCTCGATCCCGTGCAGTCTTCGGTCTTCTGATGGTAGGGATTCTAGAAATGTCGTGCAGCTAGGGTCTACAGACATAGCACTTGTGCCCATTCCTTTCGAAAACAGGTCACTCATCCTGAAGAAGTCGTCTACTTCAAGCACATCTGTCCCTGGCACAGATACGGCAGCAAAACGCATTCTTCCGTTGGTTTTATACTCAGGATGGTTATCCAAGAACCTTCTCACTCCATTCACCACCATGTGCCATGTGCCGTTTCCACCTTGTCCTCGCCGGTATTTGTCATGAACATGCTGAGGACCGTCCAAACTAACAGTGATGCCGACGTTAGCAGAAGCCAGAAACTTTCCCACTTCATTTGTCAGCAGAGAGCCATTTGTGGTAAGCCCAAAGTAGACGTCCTCGTTCTGCGGATCCTGTCTGATGTACGCAACACATCGTCGCAAAAGTTCAAGATTCAGTAGCGGCTCGCCACCATAAAAGGTAACGGCCCTGTGATCAGCCTTTTTGCTATTAAGAAGGAACTCATCGATAGCCGCCTTGGCTGTATCCCAATTCATCATTCGGCCTGTGTGTGACCGCCGAGTGGGGTCTGCCTCTCCGAAGACGCAATACGCACATCGAAAGTTGCAGGCTTCGCTTACGTTCAAAATTAGCTGTTCACGATTGCTGGCCAACATCTGTCGAATGCAGTCCTCAGTATGTGGCATCATAATCTGCTTGGGACGCGTGGAAAGTAAAAGCCCCTCTTGTTGTCGAACATGTTTGATGTCATTATGGGCTATAGAAATCTCGTCGGATTTATAACGAGGACCATATTTTGAAATAATCTGACTTTTGCTTAGAGACCCGAAATCATCAATGATATCCCATGTAACGGCATCAACCTGGACAATGCGTCCTGTGTTCACATCGTAGATATATTTATGTCGTATTGTCCGAAATTTGTGAATAAACGGAGTTGCTTTATCCTCACATTGTGGTACAATTGCACTAAATTGTGAGCCAATATAACTCTGTTTAGGATTGCAGTCTGACATTTCTTCATTCCTTAAGAAATTGGAACTCTCATATTTGCCTGCTTATGGGCTTCCTTCTAATCTGGGGCAAGCCTACTGGGATATAGCTGGCCCCATAGCCCGCGATGAATTCAACACTATCAAGCAACTTGGTCGTACAGCCGTCTACAGCTACATTTGTCATTGTTGCTAAACGAACGGCTAGACTGCCCAAGGAGCAGGTATTACCACGGAGTGCCAGGACTGCGCGCTTCCCAGAGAAGGTTCTTTGTAAACTGCGCGGTTCGGATCAAGGTATTATCTGTAGGGTGATAGCGACAGTGCTAAATGTCGCTCCCCAGTTGATATTTCCGAGCGCCTGTGAGTTTTCAGGGGCGAGATTACAAGATATACTCGTCATGGTTTCAGGGCTGCCGCATCCGCACGTGCAAACGCACGGACAGTAGCAGGGGCAAAAAACGCAAAGACACGGAATCGTAGAGAGTCCTGAAGTACCTTCCCCAAATGTAGTTGTGTTAATCATTTTCTTAGCTCCTTGTAAAAAAGACCGTTCAACAAATACGTGCACTGTTTATATACTATCAGACTCACCAACATTTATTTGTATCTCTGGGTGTGCCCCCCATAGAACTATACCTCGCGTCTCAGGAGTTGGGCCACGGAATGATGGTAACCGACGTCCAAATCTGAATTCCTCAGGAAATCTGGATTTGGTGGCTATGTAGATGTTGAAACCAGTTGCCTTGCCCTGACTCAGGTAGTTCCGGAGGTTTGTGAGGCGTTTGCCGTAACCCGTCCAATATCCCCGATTTACCTGCTGTAACTGCCATTCCACGACTTCCTTGGCTTTCTCCAAATCGTTTTTTCCTAGAAGCAAGCCTTGATCACAGGCGCGTATAAAATCTTGCCATGTTGGTTCACGCCCCTGTTCGATTTCTCGTTTGATCTGAGTGAATTGTTCGGAACGAAGGGCAAAGAGAGTTTCCCGATTTGTTACGTGCCGCTGTATTCTCTCAATTCCTCCACCAGGTAAGGGGAACGGGAAAGCCGACTGTATCGTTTCGACGAGTTCATCCGTTATGTTCATATTCTCGGGGTTGCGGTTGTGAGCCAGCTCTAACAAGAGGCGAGCCTTGTACGCGTAAGGATATGAAGACCGAGATAAGCAACCGCCAGCCTTCCAGAACGTCTCGCGATACTCCAAGGCAATCCTAACCAGTTCCTCCGCCGTCGTATTCTCCAGGTCCAGTTTCTCCGCCAGTTCCTCCCTCAATTTCTCCTGGACATCGGAATAGGTTGGCCACGTTTTTGTAACCTTGTCCTGAGCCTTCCAGATCTGTGTGCTCTCCGCCTTTGACAACAGCATACCTATTTCTGTGTCAGAAATGGCTTCAGGTAGATCGAGGTATGAAGTGTCATCGGCAGCCAAAGAGTCCTTTCGTTCCTTAGCTGAGAGAATCTTTTGTGGTGACGACTTCTTCGTCTGCGCCGATGAAATGGTTTCGATCGCAGAATCCGTCTCGGGGTCGAGTTGGCTAGGATTAGTCATTCTGCTGATATTATGTGTGTCCTGGTTGGATGCAAATTCCACGTGATTAGTGGGAGTTATATTGCCTTGTAACATGAAGCATATCAGAGCCCCAAACGACACGATAACAGCAATCAGCACCAGCACTATTTTACGTGTGAATATGGCCTTCATACTCCAAAACATCCTTTGTACGTGGATATGGTTTCCAGGACGCGTAATTATCCACTTGACACTCTCTGCGTTTTTTGTCTAACAAGCCTCGTCATTCCATAGTTCCTTCTGCTTTTACAGTCTTGCCGCCGCCATTTTCGGCCAGGGCCGCCGTGAACTTCGACAATCGTTGAGTCAACTCAACTGATTGCGATAGGCAACCTTGGCCCCTAGGCGTTGTAAATAATTCCTGTGCTGTAAATCCGACTGACTGGGCAGCCAGGATGTGTTCATCGAGATATCCCAGCCACGATTGGATATTTCTCACGCCACCTGACAGTGAGAGTGGCAGCAAATATCCCGACAGGTATTTATCTCCTGACAACAGCTTCTCAGCTGCTTCTGGATATGTTTTTGCCCACAGATACGCTGCTGTCCACGTCTTGGTCAGATAGGTATTGGCTCGAAGGGTAAAGAGCAATAGATCATTCGGAAGCGGATCTCCGCTATCAACGTGCCCCTGTATGTCAGCTTGCCATTGTCGCAGTGCGGCGAGGTAGGCCTCGCCGGGCTTATCAATCCTGGCGGCGGCCAGTGATTCAAACTGTCGGGCCCAGACTCTGGAAGCGACAACCTCCCTAAACCACTCAGGATCAACTTCGTAATACTTCGCTACCCGCTCGATAGCAGCAGGATCAAATTCCGGAATGGGCCTGTTATAAGACTTGGGATAGAGAAACTGCCAAATGTCCCCCGAAACCATCAAAATTCCGACGTAATCAGTTTCAACACCCCGATCAGTTAACCCGGCCTCAGCCTGAACGGCCCACGGAAACTCCCGAGCAAACCAGTCACGCTGATCGGCGACCCATTTCTCATAGTTAATTGATGCAAGGTCTGGTGGTGTGGGTTGTTTCCAGATATTCCCAAGGGAAAGCAATAATTCATCACCGGCCTTCGGCTCTATATGGGCCAGGGCCTCCTTGAATAAAAACTCTCTCGCCCATGCGGTCGCAGCCAAGGCATTGGCCGAGACCGGAGTAGTTGGTGCAGATTCACCGAAGATCGTGGAAGTATGCCCAGCTGTTACATCTACCCATTTGTCATGTGAGTCAGGCGTGCTTACCCTGACAGTGCCCTCGACAACCGCAAGGTCCGTTCGACCTGGTTCGGTCCGTACGCTGAATTTAGTCCCGAGGATGGCGTGAACAGCATTGTCGGTTCTGACCATAAAAGGATGGCCGGGTACGACTTCGGCATATGCTTCACCTTTGACCAGTTCTACTTTGTAACGCAGTTTGCTTGTCTGGTTCTCTCGTGTAGTAATGTCGGCAGTGATTTTGGCGGAGCTGCCTTGATTTAGAGCAACCCAGTGCATATCACCAAGCAAGAGTTTCTGGAGTTGGTCCTTTGCGTATATTGTTTGGCCTAATGGCACTGTTTCCCGTCCTGACGGTGTAATTAGTTCAACAAGAGCTCCTTGCAGTTCAGGACCAGCAGGAAATTGAGTAATTAATGTTGTTTCGCTAGTATTGTTTGGGGCGAAAAGTGCGTTCCAACCGACTATAACGGCGATTACGACCGAAGCAGCCACGGCTGCAGCGGTTCCAATCCGCCAGAATAACCTGCGGCGTTGTTTATCCTCTTCTTCCCCTCGGCGACAAGCCTCGGCTAAACTGGGACATCTGCGCTTCAGGTCTTCCCAGCCTTCTTCATGTGACATTGGGCGTTTGGCGAGCTTGACGGGTTCTCTCGCACGGGCTGAACCGTCCTTTGATTTCCAGTATTGCTGAACCAGACTTATGACCCACCTGGTTTCGTCATACTCCCGAACACATTTAGGGCAATCGTACAGATGAGCTTCGAACGCCATACGGTCCTCTCTTGTCAGACTGGGATCTCTGACCATGTACAGATGAATCAGACGCCGAGCCCGGCGGCAGGAGATTTGTTTGTATGGTAAATTGCTCATAAACTATGCCTTTTAAGGCCTTGATAGACAGACCCTAAACGACCTGGTAAATCTCGGTTCTTCTATCCCTTAGTAGAACGAAACGCTAAATCCCTTCGCTGTTTTTCAAGAAAACGCGTAGATTTTTATAACCTTCTTTCTCACAATACGTTGCAATGCGACTTTTTAGCCCTTCCTATATAGAGAATTCCAGACGTAGTCTCTTATGGCTCCATAGATCTCAAAAGCTGCCGTAGCCGCCTGTACGCCCGACAAAGCCGACTTTCGAAAGCCCTGATAAGACAGCCAGCGTGCTGCGCTGCTTCCTGTAGGGATATTCCCTTGCGGTGAACGAGTTCTACGGCCTGTCTCTGTTCAGCTGTTAGCTGGAACATGGCCTGTTCCATGGCTTCTGTAATTTCTGCAATGTGGACGTTTGCCTCCGGCTCGGATAAACCGTTTGAACGCTTTAGACGACATTCCAGAGACCGGGCCCGGCTAGTTGCTATTTGCTTCGGTAAGCGTTTCAACTCGTCCGCTAGGACGTTCCTGGCAATGCCGCAGAGATAGGTCTTGATGGTTGAATCACCCCTAAATCTTCTGCGATGCTCCCAGACACGTGCGAAGACCTCTTCGGTAAGATCATCTAACACATCTGTCGGGCATTTGAGCCTCGCGAGGAAGTTTCTGACAATTGGACGATACTTGTGGTCCAATTCATCGAAAGCTTGGTGATCACAGCGTTTGACCTGAAGCATCAGGTGAATGTCGTCATCTGTGTTAGCTGGACGTTGCCTCATGGTGGTCTCAAGATACGCCTGGAAGTGAAGTGCATGATTTCCTCACCGGATTTGTAGGCGATTCGCTGGGCCAGCTTCGATCCAGGTACAATCCAAAATGGTGGAGAATAAAGGAATGTCTGCAATAACCGGCAAGGTCGAGACTTTAAGCTCTTAGATGGACTTCGTCCCCCTCGGTCCCAATTAATTCATTGAGTGTAGCCTAGCTGAGTTCCCCCCATGGCCAAGTAAAAGAAAAGTAAAGTATGGACGAAAGGAAGGTGAGTGTTGGATGATTGTTCTCTTCCAGTCCAAGCACCTTGACTTGCAGAGCGAGCAAACAACTAGCGGACGATGTGTCTCTGGATTCTGCCAAAACCGGGAAGCTGGGCAGTTCTGGCCGATAAAAGCAGCTTATTGTCGCATAATGCAAGTAATTATCATTTTGCGCGAATACGCCTGTGGGCATCCTTTACAAGGCATTTCCCGAAGGCTGCCGGCAGGCTTCAATTTTCAGGCTCGATCTTCGTTCTTGCCATGCCGACAAAATTGCTCGTTCTCGCCACGAAAGCAGGTTTTGGGATGACTTCATCTAACTTATCGATCTTCCGCCAAATTAAGTCGTTGCAAAAAATCAAATTCTAATTGTTCATCCGGGGGAGAGATAGTCAGGAATTTTTTGATTTCAAGCCAAACGCTATTCAAGTCTTCTATATCCTGATCGGTATATGTGACGTAATTGACTCCATATCTCCGCCAATACTTTTTGTGTTTGTCCATTTCACGCTCATAATTTGTCCTCGCATCATCATCGAGTTCGCTGAGTGTTTTATCCTTCCCCTTCAATTTCCCATGAGATGACCAGGGAGAGAATTCGAACCCTGTTTTACTCATGTCCCATGGGTTTATTATCAAAAAATCTAAACGATATTTGTGCGATCGCTTTAAAGGATCATATCTTAGTTCTGGGATCATTAGCGGTATATCATTCTTGTTCTTTTGGCCTTTTACAAATTCAATATATTGATCTGCAATATTAAGTTGATAAATTGACCGTGCTCGTCTTACCATGTCTCTGAAAAAGGAAAGATAATCTGGTAAGCCAGAAAATCGTCTGATTCTATTTTCGCCCATGTAGCATAACCCTGTTTCTAGTACATGCGAAATCGTCCAATAAGGAAATTTGAAATGGCGGATATCTGATTTGTCATTTTCCCATACTTTGTCATATCTCGGTGTGACTAATAGCCCAAATTCATCATTATTATTGCCAAACCAATATTCGGACTCATCAATTTTTGGCCTTACTTTATATAACTCTTCATAATGTTTCAGAAAAGATCTCTCTAAAAACTTGTAAACATATTTTTGGAAATACGGATGATTTCCGGTTAGCAGGTCATGCATGCGTTTATGCCTCGGGCTTGGGCATTCTTTTTGGTTTTCTTTTAAAAACCCTTTTGTCCACCGGCTTTGATATTCAAGAGGTGTCTTAATAACATCGTTATGCAAATTAAGATATTCACCAGTTTTGCTCCCAATAAAAGCATTTAATTTAGCCTGTGTATTATATTTGAGATGGATGCGTTTGATCTCACGAAAGACCTTCTCTTGCAGGAGAATCAAATCTCTTGTTAATACCTCTATTTTCTTGTTTCTAGCTGCTTTATTTGGATTCTGTTCTGCCATCTTGTTCTCTATTTGTTATCATTGTTATTGAGTCTGTAGCTAATCGATTCTTTGCCCCATAGTTTAGTCTCTCTGCGTAGTACTTTTGATCTCTGTTGTCAAACGCAGGTTGAGTTCCCTCCAAAATGTCTATAAGAGCTTTATTTATTTTGGGATTTTCAATAGCACCACAAGTATATGTTATTTTGTTTCTTTCTTCTTTTTTCATCTCACAATGTATAATTTGATCCGCATCGCAGACTACCGCAAGATTAGGATTATGCGTTACAATAATAATCTGCCGTCTTTTCTTAGCTTCTTTTATACAAGGGACTAAGACTCCATATACTGTTTCGTTGTCGAGATTTTCCTCCGGTTGGTCTATAATCAATGGTATATCATCCCGCGAAATAAACAGATAAAATATTAGCAAAACAGTCCCTCTTTCTCCCGGGGACAATTGGCTTAAGTCCTTGCCAGCCCAACGTAGAATATACTTGGGTTTTAAGTAATCGAGTGAATATATATAATTATAAAAATCCTGAATTTGGATACTTTGCCTCAGCTGGTCATTAATATAACGAACGGTGTCTCTAAATTCATTTCTTTGATCGACGTTAAGATTGGCCTCTAATTGCTGCAGGAATTTTTCTAATCCTGGACTACTATCAAAATCCGAACTATCTAATATATCTTTGAGTCTTTTTTGACCGTCGTCAGCCCCGTAAAAGGACCCTTTTTTGTTTTGAGTAATAAAATTAAAGAATTGCTCGGGGAATCCGCTACATATTATGGAAACCCTAAAATCCATGGAAAATCGTTCTTTCGAAAATTTTTGCGAATCAGCAAAGTCTTTGACACGCTTATACAGCGTGCTATATTCATCTCTCAATTGACATAGCTGGCCGAATATTTCTTTTATCTTTGAAAGCCGTTTTTCTCTTAGTACGCGTAGTTGTTCTGGAATATCATCGATTTCTTTGATTTGTTTTTCGTAGTATTTGATTGTATCAGGCATTGAATCGTCGCCATCAATCGCCTTGGCCTTTATTTCCCATTCAGCTTTTTCTTTGAGGTACGCTTGATATTCTTTATTTGGTTGATCGAGCTCATTTCGCAGAGCGTCAATCTCTTTCTGCAATTGCTGTTTCTTGAAAAACGGGCCATCTTTATTATCTTCTTTGAGAGTACCAGATTTGGTTACATAGCTAGCCCAGGACTCCGTATTTATTTTTTCAATAGCATCCCTTTTAATTTCTAATTTAATAACGTCATCAATGTTAAGGCCCAATACACCTACAATTGCTTTACATTCACTCTTAAATAATTCATATTGTTTTTGAAAGTTATCGAGTTTGTCTGAAAGTTTTCTTGCATTTACGGATTTATTATAATCGATCTTTATTTCCTTCTCTATTCTCTCGATTTCCTTCTCATATGCCTGAATACCTTCAACTTTTTTATAAATTTTAGCCGTGATAGCATCGATTTCTTTCTGTTTGGCAGGATCTGTCCCCGGTTTTGTTCTTTCTTTTGGTTTTATTAAATCATGGGAAGCTCTTTCCTGTTTCTTTATTTGTAATCTGTTATTGATTTGTGTTTTATAATCAGGGTGTAGTTTACCTTCCAATATAGCGATCTCTTTATTGAGCGTCGTGATTTCGTTTTTAGCAATATCGATAGAACTGTTCATTTCTTTCGTTTTGAATTCTATTAAATCATCTAACTTATTGAAATTCAATTTCTCGGTATCGCTGACATGAGAGAAAATGACTTTCTTTAATTCATCATTAAATAGACTTCCTTCAAGTTGTTCTGTGCATATTTTTTCAAGATAATTTTGAGGGATGCATTTAACAGTTTCAACATCACTGCCTTCAATATCATCGTTAAGATTTTTTTCAGAAGAATTGCCACTTTCCCATTTCAATAAAGCTTTAAAGTGTTTTGCTTTATTATCTTTTTTATCTCTAAACTTGGTGGGATTTAAAAATGAAAAATGGCTGCTCTGTTGTGTGTTGCCTAGCAAACCTAATGTATCAGCTATAGAACTTTTCCCGCTTCCTTTGTTGCCTATGATCGATATTAAACCCGGATTTAAAATAACTTCGGGATTTTCGCTAAACCATATTTCATCGAGGGTGACTTCCTCTTCTTTGTTTATCGCAAATGAATGAATGTGTTTCGTTTTATTGTTTCTAACTCTTCTTAATATATCAGGTTCATCACCGATAAATACTCTATCCTCAGGTTCAATTATTATCTGCTTCAATCCTTCAAATGTTTGGTCGGCTTTAATCCATGTAAATCGTGCATTTTCATATTCACTTATTTTATGATTGTCTGAGCAGCAGACGGTTGGCAATCTAAAGCCAATAGAAGGAAAAACAATAGTGTTATAATCGTTCTGGTCCTCCGGCTTGCTAATTTCAAGTATATCTATAAAATCAGTAACCAAATCAGTTTTAACTTGGTCTTTAAATTTCGCCAGATTACTTCTTATATTCTCAATAGTATTGCTTTTGCTTCCGGCATGGACAGCCACCAGGCCACCTAAATCATGTATAACTTTTGCCGACTCTTTTAAATCGCAATATATCTTATTTTCGCCTTTATCGTGTTTGTCTTGTTCTGTGATCTTTTGGGCCGCAGAAAATTTAGTCCATATATCCTGCAACTGTGCTTTATTAAGATCATTTGGAAAAATCCCAGTAAAATGGACAGATTCACTTCCTCCGAGTTCCGAACGACATTCTATTGCCGGAAATATTGCTATGTCTGTGGCCGCAATACTCTGAAGATTTATAATTCTATTAACGTCAATTGTATGGTGATCGGTTATAGCTATGGCAGCGATATTTGAATCTTTCAATTTTTGTATTATCGCTTCATTTGTTATTGATTTGTCTTGGTAATCCTCAGAGGCGGGTGTATGAAGATGCAAATCCCATTTTCGCCAAACTGAACCTCTCGGGTCATTCATTGGAATAGTACCTTAAATCGTTATTCTTATTACGACTATTATCTGGGGTCCCCACATGGATTACCCCCACTCGGACACATCGCCGAGCATTCAAGTATTTTACCATGCAACCCAACCAACTCAACGAAAATTAGCTTGAAAACAAGAAGCCGAGTCGATATAATAATCATGTGAAAGGTTCAGATTTGGTATGAAGTCTGAACCTTTTTTCTTGCGCACGCCGCAAAATCTCGCCATTCCGTGAATCTGTAACGTCTTGTTGCCGCTGTCCTTACAATCATCTCTACGTTCAAGCCTTCCATTTTCACTGTTTTCCACAAGGTTTATAAACTGAGCCGTTCAACGCTAGATATCCGTGCGTAACAATTTACATGCAAAGCACTTACGCTTGGGATGCTTTGCCAGAAACGTTCAGAGTTCATACCAACTGCGAACTTTTCTGAAAAAGTTACGCAAGGGGGTATTGAAAATGGCTGGGCTAAATTGGGTCTTGGACAGGAGCAAGTTCCTCTCTCTAGCTGAGGCAAGGCAGCTTCTGGACACAGCGAGAGAATTGGCTGAGACAGCCTCTCTCTATGGCCACAGGACCCCGGTACGAGACTACTTCATCATACATTTGGCTCTGGCTACAGGGCTGAGGGTCATGGAAATAGCAGAGTTGAATTGTGGGGATCTTTTCATAGATGAATTCTACACCGCTCTCATCGTCAGGAGGGGGAAGGGTGGCAAGAAGAGGCCGGTCTGGTTTGGTACGGAATTTAAGCAGCACTACGAAAACTACCTGGATTGGAAACAGGCTAACGACGAACCAGTTGGCCCAGATGATCCGCTGTTTTTATCCAGCAATACAGGGAAGCACATGACAACTCGAGCCATTGAAAAAGCCTTCAAGAGAGTAGCTGCCAGAGCAGGTCTGCCAGAACATTTCTCCATACACAGCCTCAGACACACATACGCATGCCAGCTATATAGGGCCAGTGGCTACAATCTCCGCCTAGTTCAAAAGCAGCTGGGACATTCAAGATCGCAAACCACAGAAGTTTATGCAGACGTAATGATGCCGGAAATCAAAAAAGCGTTGGATAGAATGTATAGGTGAGTTATTTGAATTATAGAAAGGACGGTTTATGAAGTCAAAAGATATTGCCGGACGTATCTTCAAAGGTTTTTGTGATAAGCAAATTGCCGCTGAACTTAAGATAAGTCTTCCAACCACCACACTCACTGTGATTCTGCTCATGCTTGTGGTTATCGCGTCTCCTCTTTTAGCTAAAACGACGTACTATATAGCTAATGGTGGGAATTGGAAAAGCTCTAGTAGCTGGGACAATGGCATACCCAATCCGAGTGACCTGGCAATAGTCAACAATAACAAGAATGTGTATGTGAACGCAGGTTCCTATGCTAGGCAGTTGACTTTGGGTGATACTAGCGGTAATCGTGGGACCGCGTCGCTAAATGATAGCAGCTATAACTATTCCTGGATGGAAACGGAGTACACTGTCCTGGGTTATTACGGTACAGGATATGTGTTTCACTATGGCGGCAGGAATAACGTTAGTGCACAACTGCTTCTAGGGTACAAGTCCGGCTCAGATGGCTTCTATTCACTACAGGGGGGTGAACTATTTGCGAACAGTGAAATTGTGGGTGTGGAATCAAACGGAACAATTGAGCAAAGAGGTGGAGAAAATAAAGTCGACACTGAACTTGGCGTTGGATATGCCAGCGGAGCAACTGGATTGTATAAGCTAGAGAATGGAATTATGTCATCTGACATACTTGGCGTTGGGATCTTCGGACAAGGAACCTTCAGGCAAACTGGCGGCTCAAGTACAGTAAGTACTGTCTGCAATCTTGGCTTAGAAACGGGCAGCGTGGGAAGTTTCGAAATCTCTGCCGGAGAGTCATCCGTAAACAGTTTCCGGATTGGTTATGATGGGTCTGGTTCCTTATTGATCCAGGGAGGGTCTGTGGAGGTTGCTGGCGGCATACGCCTCGGCGAGAGGACTGGCGGTGCAGGATCGGTTAGGCTTAGTGGTGGGCAGCTGTCAGCCGATCTTGAGGAGGTAGGCTATCTTGGCGACGGACAATTTGTCCAAGATGGCGGCACAAATACAGCAAACAGGCTGTGGATTGGATCTGCATATGACTCGGCTTCATATGAAATATCAGACGGAAGCTTAGAGGCTGGGGAACTGCTTGTTGGCAGCGGGAGTGTACCAGGGACATTTTCGATCGGTGATGCAACAGCTGGTATTACAATATCAGATAGGTTTGTGCTGGCAGAAAATGGGCAATTCCAAGCAGTTGCTGGGGCAGCTATTCACATGACAGGTTCTGCATTTGAAAACGAAAGCATTACCCCAGACAATCTGACAGACCTTGCTAATCTCACGCTCATCTTTGAAGGAGGCCAAGGAGTAATCGACCCATTTGAAATTGCGGGAGAGGACATGGGGACTATGTTGGCAGGCTTTGACACCAACTTTGCTCTTGGAACATTACAGCTTGGCGGGGATGCTGGTATTGGCCAAATTCAACTTGTAGACCTTTTTGACAATAGGCCTGAATGGGAAGGCTCCGAGGCTCTATATGTAGAGAACCTAATTTTGGGGGCAGATTCGTCACTTGATTTGAACGGGTTAAATCTCTATTACCAGAATCTCACTGATCTTGGCGGCACAGTCAGTTTTAGCGGCGGGACAATGACGCAAGTTCCTGAACCAGCGACGCTGATATTGCTTGTAATCGGTGGCTTGGCAACTCTGCTACGACGGAACTTGTAGCGTTGTGGCAGCTTTATAGATACTAGCAGTTACCAGAAGGCCGTCTTCCACCCTCGGGCGAACTGTGCCCCCCCACGGTTCTGCCTACCGGCAGGCGGCTTTCATATTTTCGCTATCTTCACCTCGGTAGTAGGTCTTATATTGGGCGATCCGCTGCTGCTCCTCTGTGTCAAATGTTCAATCTGCTTTGCTAATTCCAAGACTTCCGCAAGTTGCCTATCTACGACATTGTGATCTTCCATTTCTGTATAGAATTCATTTGCTAAGTATAAATATTATCAACTGAATAGGGCTGCAGCCGACATTAGGGAAAAGTATAAATATTAGCGAGTTGTAAATATGATATGAAAAAGAACGTAACATTGCAGTATCATGCTGGGGATACAATAAGCTCCCAAAATAATTACCAAAGGTTGGACGCCCCAACCGGCGTAAGGACCATAAGTAAAATAGCCGGGCGAATTTTTCATAAATTTTTGCAAAACAGTTTAACACATATAAAGGAGGTAGGGTTTCCTGTAGAATGCTAAAGAGAGACCCCTACAGCCACGCTGACCGGTGGGAGAAGTGGAGAGAAGAAAATCAAAATGGGATAAAAGGAATTTCCAAACATAACTCTGATTTAGCACTATCGTTCCTATTTGACATGGAAATTGGTAAGAATATTTCTCCTAGATCTAAAAAAGGTGAGAGAAGTTTTACTCGACTTAACGATCTTAGGGGGAAAATCTTATTCTTTGCAGAAAGACTCACAAAAGATTTAGATAAGATTACCAAAGACGAAATTCATGACTTCTTTCACGAGATGAGAAAATCTAAAATCCTTCGAAAAGATGGAAAGCCTTTTTTATCTGTTGGTGACTTTGTCAGAGATTTCAAAGCCTTCTGGGGCTGGCTTAGACGAACAGCCAGGGTCGACGAGGATATTACAATGGACCTTCGAAGAAGTGATGGACGTAAACCTGCATGGGTCTTTTTGACTGAAGAGGAATTCAAAACCTTAGCCAATCAAGCTAATTCTGATTACCGTGCTCTGATGTGGTTCATGTATGACACTGGCATGAGGGTCACAGAAGCGTATTCAATTAGAATCAGTGATTTCTCAAATGACTTTACACGGTTGGCAATTCGAAAAGAGTATTCAAAGACATTTGGTAGAACAATAAATCTCAAGCTTTGTTCAAACTTTATCAGAGAGCTTGTAAAACACCATAATCTAGGCCCGAATGATTTCATCTTTATCAAAAAACCTGCTACCTTCAATAAATATCTCCGAACCCTAGCAGCCAAAACATTTGGTGATGGGGAATCTCCCGCCCGTAAACCATATAACAAAATGAGGCTCTACGATATTAGACATAACGCAAGTTGTTATTGGCTTAAGAGATATCCAACTCGGCAGGGTCTCATGTATCGGATGGGTTGGTCGCGAGAAAAAATGGTAATGTACTACTCTGAATTCCTTGGCTTAGCAGATCAAATTGACGATGATGATATGGTTACAAAAGAGAATAAGACAAAATATGAAAAAAGAATTGAAATCTTAGAGCGGGGAAAGGAAGAAACAAATGAGTTGATAAAAGAATTGATGAGAAAAGTTTTAGCATTGCAATCTATCTTGGCAAATTGAAGCAGCTTGAAGAGATGTCGGTATGTCGCTTATCAAACAAAATGTGATTGTATGGCGATTATCTCGGCTCCTATGTCTAAGGTTCTTTTTTGCTTGATATTTTGGATGGGACCAAATAGAATGTCGGAAGGATTTTCGTCCGGCTGTTCAAGTTAATTCTGTCATGATTTCTCTATATGGAGGGCGGTATCTATGCCAGTGGAACTAATAGCTGTAATCATTGGTGGAATAATTGGTATCATTGGTAGCCTTTCCACAACGGTGCTCGTTACAACCCTATCCAATCGCAGACGTACCCGGGCCATCCGTGCCATTGCGAAGGGAGAAATAGTTGCAATCAAGGAAAAAGCTGAAAGGTTCCTTTCGGGCCAAAGCAACAAAAGCGGTCTTGGGGCATCTACACCAATGCTGACTTCAATCGCTTCTGAGTTGGGTTTTCTTTCCGAGGAGCAAGCAATAGCACTCAGACGGGCAGTGACCTTGGATATGGAAATGAGGAAAGAGGAATCTCAATCTAAAGCAAAACTAACCGTCCAAGCATGTGAGGAATCTTTGCGTATCCTTTCCTCTCGTGGGACTTCATAGTATCTTGCTCAAGCGGAACTATGGAATTCTCCGAGCAACTTTTGGCAGATCGCCCAAATCATAGTAATCTCGCAGGCAATTCTCAGAACAAAACAACAGCGTTTCTAATGGCACAAAGCCTCTCATGCCAATAACGCCTTTTTCAGCTTTTATTGCATCAACTCCTACATCGAGATCATGTTGGCAGTTTGCACAGGTTTTTTTGTCTTCCATCTCGGAAATTCATAAGAATCCAGTTTAAATAAGTTTGAACTGAATTGCTGTGTGAGCTTGACCGCACGCTAAATCCTAGTATTGGACTGCAGAAACTTATAAATCTTTGATGGTTCAATATCGTTAGGCTACCTGCGTGTGAATATATTGGTTGAAGATTATCCAGATAGTGGTATGATAGAGGGGCCAAATTGGGGTGATCGCAAGGAGTTCTGTGGCAAAAGAAAATATACGCATGCCGATGGATGGGATGTGAAGGATGTGGGCTGATGTGCCAAATGTGTCAGAGGAAGCGTTTTATACGAAAACAATGTAATCAGCTATTGGGCCTAGAAATGTACTGTTGAGGAGTAGAAATGTCCCGGAACGAAATAATAAAGGTTGATGCGAAGGAGATTGTCGAGTCATCTGGAGTAACAGCTGTCTTAGACCGCATCCGGCCTGAGTGGAAAAGTAAACGACTCATTGAGAGAGTTAAGCGGTTACTTCCTGTAGATCCTAGCAGTGCCTGTCAACGCATATTCAATGCAGCGATTCATGACTTAAAAGATAAAATTGTGCTGGCTGGTCTTGACATTGCAACGCAAGCGGCGGAACAACACAATATGCCTTCAATATCGAAGGTAGAAGATGTCGAAAACCTAGATGTTACTAGAACTATACACCTCGCTTATTACATGGGGCTTTTGACGCGTCCTGAGTGGAGGAGACTATTGAGGGTCTATGATATAAGAAGAGATTTGGAACACGAAGATGATGAATATGAAGCTACTTTTGAAGATTGCGTTTACATATTCATGACCTCTGTTGATGTGGTGCTCAGCAAAGACCCAGTCGAGATTATCAAACTTGAAGATGTAAAAGATATTGTTGAGCAACCATCGGCGGCAACATTAAGTGAAAATCTGTTTGTTGATTATCAGCATGCACCTGATCCCAGGCAAAGCGAAATATTTGCTTTCCTTATTAGCACATCCCTGAATCTTGATAGCCCCGATATTGTGAGGCAGAACTGTTATAATATGCTTGGTGAGTTGCGACAAATAACAAATAAACAAGTCATAATCAGCACAGCCAAGAAGTTTTTTGGCAAACGAAAACGCCCCAGTGACTTGGAAGCAAGAGTTGCTTATCAAACTGGCATTTTCCCTTATTTTAAGAAAGCAACAACGAAAGATTACTTTAATGGCTACTTAGAGCAACTGAAAGCTATTGGTCCTACATTTAGGGGGCATAAAAAACACGGTGAGATCCTGAGAGGGCTTTTAGAAATTGGTGGGTTACAATACTGCCCAAAGGAGCTGCTATCTGACTTTCTATATTGGTTGATTCTTTGCTATATTGGAGAAAGGAGTTTTGGCTATTGGTCACAGATCAGAAAAGTCTATTACAGCGACATAGGTGCACCTTTAGCCCTTGAAATAATCCGAACGTGCCCTCATAAGATATATCAACAAGTTGAGGACCTGGGACATCAAAAGGATATAAAATCACTCTGCCATGAAAGTGAATCTGTCGCAAGAAGGTTTGAAGAAATCCTCGATGCCTTAGGAGAATAGAACTCTAAGGGGAACTACTGAAAACACACTTCAACATATTGACTACTGGCCTTTGTGCTCGGACTCGTTACTGCAGTATTTGTCTGGATATATTACCTCGGTAGAATCATGCTAGAACTGCTTGCCAACCAGAAGATGTAGTGCGTAAGTACTATCTAAACGCCGCTTATGTCCACTTCACCCTGCTTCTTGTTACGTCCCTAAACCACCCCTATTTAACCTTACCGAAAAATAGTTTTATAAGTGTTGTTACTTATAAGTGACAACAACACACATTAACACACAGAATAGGCATAGGGCAAATCAGTTCAAGTGCTTTAAAAGGAGGTGTTGTTCTCATATTAACCAATTGGCTCATTACAGGTCTCGTAAGATGGTCTGTAGGGAGGAGACATTAGCCGGCTAGTGCATTTACTAATGCAAACTAGCAACGTATACAAATGGATAAAGAAAGAAGAAACTCGGAAGAAAGTTTTGATGTCACTGAGACAGCCTTTGACTGCAAAGCAAATAAGCAGGAGAACAAGAATCAGTGTTGATACTTGTAGTTACCTCTTGGGCAAATTTGCAGCAAAAGGCATCGGGGTATGTGTAAACCCAAATGCAAGAAACAGCAGATTATACTGGATCACAGATACTGGACGAAAATGCCAGGAGCGTTTACGTCGAGAGCTTTCCCTGTCAGAGGAATCATATGACGTTTCTCCTGTAAACTGGGAGCTTTACGGCTGGGTGTGTTTCAACCACCGTGCAGCTATTATCCGTATTATTACTGGACCGATACAGCCTTCAGAGATGAAGCGAAGATTGAGGTATCTCAATTCAGACATCAGAATTAGTGCCAACAATATCAGAGACGTGATCAGACTGTTTCTTCAGAAAGGTCTTGTGCAAAAGGTCGTTGTCAAAAAGAAATTCCATCCGAGATATGAACTAACAGAATTAGGAGCTAAATTTCAGGGATTATTGTCCCGGGCAGAAGTGCCATTATGATTCAACTAAACGAAGCAATTGAAAAATAACAATGCAGCGTAGAAATATTACTCAAGATCTGGAACAAGCAGCAAGAGACTTAGTAGCAAATATGAAAGCACGGCACGATTCAGATTCGATAACAACTTCGCTTGTACAGGAAATAGCTTTTACTTTAGAGCAAATTGACAGACTGCGGGCTTTGCAGAAAGGGCAGTCTAAGAGTCTTCGCCGGACTGAGTGTTATGTGGATACAGAACTTATGCTAATGGAGGCACGGACGCCAAGATATTCTCCTGAGCGTTTCCCTGAAAGAGACAAATTGCAAAAACGATTATTTGATATAGAAGCAGAGCGAAGAAAGCGCTCAGTGTTTCATGAAGACCGCCTGCAGGCATTACAGAAAAAGCTTTTGTCCCTAATGCAAAAATACGGACACCTAAATATCTGTAGCAGAACAAGCAGTTTGGAAGATTTGGTGAAGGATGACAATTCTAAGAACAAATCGACCAGATTGGCTTAATCATATTCACATAAATTAACAATAAAACCACACAAAAAGTAGCAAAGTAACAACAAAACGCAAAGCAAAAATTCGTAATAATTTTTGTTGCGGGCTAAAGCGACTTACAAGACACAGGTGGTTAAGTGAAAGAGCAAGAAACACCTCACAATGCTGGGAAACAGGTTGTGAAAAAGGTGTTTTGGTTTGAATTCTGCATAGCTTGCCTGATGTTTTTCTCGCGAAATATCCCCGAAATACGCTCGAATTGTGGTGAAATACCCCGGACCATCGTTTTTACTTCATACACAACCGAGGAAGTCGCAGAAATTCTAATTAGAAGGGCACAGCCCGACAGAGTCTATACGTAAGGTACAGTATAGCTCTCTATCCAAACAAACGCTTGCCTATATTCAGTCTATCTCTTACGTTCCAGCTGCTCAGTGTACATCTTGTTCCGTGTCCTGATTCTTCGCTTCTTTTATAACTGCTTGCCATTTCGCAGTAATGGACTTTGTAGAGTTGCTGCCACGAACAAGAGATAGCCATTTCTTGGCACCCCACAATGGCCCCACTGCTAACAAAATGAGAACTACAACATCGAGCCAACCTTCTTGCCGAGAAGAAGCTAGTGGAGTTGGGCTCAACCAGCAGAGTCCAGCGCAGAGGAGATTAAGGACCACCAACATCAAAGAAACAGTAGTAATATAGGAATGTTTTCTACCCTCTTGTGCCGAAGATTTCGGTTTCACAGGAACATGACTTCGAAACAGATCCAGATGAGTTTCCCACATCCATGGGCCTTGGCTGAAGGCTTGCTCCATCATCTTCAGGTAACCGGCCTTCCGTTGTATCGAGATGGCTTTATCGAGGATAATGATTAGCGCGAGAACGTTAATAACCATAGGTGCGACGTATAACAGTGGACCGACCTCAGCTGCTGCCCCGTAAGCTAGAATAGCGGCTGTTACCGTGATGGCCATGCCAAAGAGTTGCAGCTGGCATTTTTTCTGGTCGAGGATCTCCTGTCGTATGGAGCCGTAAACGAGATCGGCAGGTGGGGGACCATTAGTTTTCTTGCTCATAGTATTCTCCACGTGAATAGCTAATGATTTCCATTATTAGTTTCATCCGGTGGTTCAGTAGTTCCGCTTTTAATGTCAGGTTTCAGTGCTTTGATCCATACGGCCCTTTGGATCTCTATCAGGCCCCTCATTTTTCCAGGTCTATATGGTCCAGCAGAAAAACTAGTAAATACTAGTGCTGCTATAAAAGTAGCAGCGAATGAAGCTATCTCGGCCCAACCTTGTGTGATGGTTACGGAAATACCTGAGACTGACAGTACGACAACAACTGTTGCGGCATGCAATAAAAAAAGGGGGCCATAGAACATCATTGTGTCGGGAATAGCCTCCGATTTGATGTGCTTCGAGAGAGGTCCTTCTTGCCTTATTTTTCCCTCTTTCATGTGCTGCCTCGCCAGATCATGAGATTGTTTATACTTTTGCCTTTTACGGGAGTGACGGTTCATCCATATCCTGTGAATGCGCAACGAGTTTTCCCATCCGATCCAAATATGTGGGGCAGACTCCAACACGACAGCGACGTACGCTGCAATACGTGCGATACTCATCAGCCTGTTAACGGTAAACCACAGATTGATTAGCATAATCATTATTATTAGAGGAGGCAGGAGCACAAGGGAAGGGCTCCCAGAAAGCTGCACTGCAGCCACACCCGCAGCTGTAATGATAAGCAACGGTCGTTCGAAGACGTATTGTTTGTTTTGAAGCAGTTCCTTTCTTAGTGTATTGTATTCTGCCAATCGCATTGTTAGTGTTGAGTTATCCATGAAATTGCACCCTTACGTTTTACTGACGGGCATCCGACTACTGTTTATCTGTGCCAAATAAGACCCATACCCAAAGGACAGTTGGCCACCATCACGATTCAAGATACGAATGCACGCCAACAGAAATATGGACATTCAGTGCCCGACTGGCTTCTCCTAGGTAGCCATCCGTTTGCCACAATGGCGACATTCTCGTCTACACGCAATATGACCTTAGATAGGCCGTACATATACTACCTTAGAGTGTCCGCAACCGCAATGTCGATATTCTAGGCCGCGTTTCTCGTATTTATCCCAATACCAGTGGGTCCCTATCTGAATTGTTCACAGTTCAGGTCGGATATCCCCTTCTTTAACTAGAAAAGTTCTCGCCATGGCAGGTCTTTCAACGGTTCAGCGTGTCGCATGGTGCAACACGCCACAAACTAACTTCTTACTATGAAAGGAGATTTAGAAATGGCTTGGAGACCAACACAACATCTTATTGAGGGTGAACTTGACAATACTATGCCTCGAACAATCGTAGGTTGGATGAAATTTGCTGGCATGAAAAAAACCGTGAAATTTGATTTGCAAGGAGATTTTCATCGGGACATCCGTGGAGCAAAGATTCATCTCACAGGCCCGGGAGATGAAAGTAATCCCAGGGCAGCAGCTTATATGCAAGGTTTTGCTGAGTTTCAGACCGGTTCAGCAGGAGACATCACAGCTGGCTTGCCACCATATGACTATGTCAAAGGATATTGCTATATTGAATGGTACGGCCAGGCAAATGGCCGAGTCGTAATCGAACTTGACTCAGATCAGGTTGAGATAATTGGCCAGCCAATTCCAGCTTGTGAGTCTGACCCTATTTCCCGGGTCGAGCAGAACCGCAAAATGGCCCAGTTTCTGACAGGTCTAAGCGAGAAAATGCAGGTTCCGGCTGTTCTTGTACAGACAGGCACAAAACCAATCTCAGATCCCGCTTTTAGCCACTGGGTTATTGTACATGGCCAAATAGTCGGTGAGGCTCGTTCAGTTAAAGATGCTGGTAATGGCCAAAGCTTTGCCTATGTCAGGCTTTTCAACATGCCTGAAATGGCTGAATATGGCTACATGGATTCAGTAAGACTGCAATTCAAAAACAGCCCTTCAAAAAACTAGCCACTTCGTCTCGTTTATCCCCCCAACATCCTGTTTCAAGCGAAAGGACCTGAATTATGGAAGCATTTTGTCAAAACCCCTATTGTGAGAGCCCAAGTTTCAAGGAAGTCCCTGTCTCTGTGAAAAAGCCGTCTGATCAAGTACGGGCATTGTGTGCCCCTTGCGAAGAAGCTTATACCTGGGGCGTACAGCACGGTCGAAAAACCACCGAAGCAAGAAAGCTTTGGATCCTGGCTGTGGCAGACCGAGGCATAATAGCCGATGTCCGGGCCTATTGCAGTAAAGTTGACGCTGAAAAAGGTTTGATTAAGTATCTTCGCAAGTACCAGAGTTACAACGGCGACGATAATGTGCAAGTTGCCTACCAATGGCTGTGTGAACATGATGAGTATCTCGGTGTAGATATTGTCCAGCAAAAGCACCTCAGCGTTTCATGAATTAGCCAACAAAACATCTTTCCACAATAAATTTTTCCCCACCCTAATATGAAAGGAGCACTTATGTTTTTCAATGGAACCAGTGCGCGCGGACCTCCGCAAGGTGAACCGGTTTACTATTCTGTTCTTGTTTGACGTTCAAATTTGCTCACGTTTTCAAAATGAAAGGAAATTACTATGAAGATTTTGTTCATAAACAATGAAGGCGGTGGTTTTGCCGACTATGTCAATCTTGATGGAGGTACCACAGTTGAGAAGTTTTTCAGCGAAAAAATGGCTCACGGCAAAGCTGAAGACTACCTCATCCGTGTGAATCGCCAACCTGTGTCTCGCGACTATGTTTTACACGAAGGCGATCGCGTGACTATTACGCCAACTAAAATCGAGGGTGCCGAATAACTCGGCAAACCACATCTTGAGCAAGGGGCATCTGTCATCCAACAATTGGCAGGTGCCCTTTGCTATTTTAGGAAAGGAAAAAACCCATGAGTTTATCAAAACAAAAGCTGGTTCAAATCAGTCAAGCAATTCGAGAACAGCTCCAAAAGCTAAACGTGTATCGCTATGGAGAACTTCAAAAGACATTCCAAATGCTGATGGAAAACCTGGATCAGTTGCAGACCATCCAGAGGAAATTGGGAATTTGTACTGCTCACAACTGGACGGCTGCAGGAGGCAAACTAATCAACAATTTGGCTGGAATACTGAGGGATTTTCCATCTGCTGTTGCGACAGTTGAGTGGGCTATTGGCCCCTGTCAAATCAAAGCACCTTGCCTGCGAGATGTGCTGGCAGAGCTTCAACAGACCCAGCAGGAGCTTGGCCGCTTACGGTATGACTCTGAGCACCAGATTCTGGCTGTAACTACTGAGGCTATTAAATTGGAGGGTCTCTACTTCGGTGAGTTCGAGATACAGCTGCATATCCCCAGTCTGGCAGAGATGCGTTACAACAGTTTGTATTCCATCGTAGCCCTGGATCCCCATCCGGCAGGAAGCAATCAATGTGTAACCCACCCTCATGTAAGCGATGAAAAGCTTTGTGCGGGCGATGCCGCGGCAGCTATTCAACAAGCCTTGGCCAATGGCCGGATTTGTGATTTTTTCCAGCTTGTTCACTCAGTGCTCACAACTTACAACCCTGCCTCGCCATTTGTGAAACTGGAGGAATGGGATGGCATTCCTTGCTATGACTGCGGTTACACCATGTCCAGCGATGACAGCTATTTCTGTCAAGGCTGCGAGAATACCTACTGCGAGGAATGTATTTCCTCCTGCCGGCACTGTGAAGACTTCTATTGTTTTAGCTGTCTGGCAGACTGCCGGGTCTGTGGAGACTCAGTTTGTGGTGCCTGCGTGAAAGATTGTCCGGATTGTGGAGAAGGGTTGTGCCACAGCTGTGTAGAAGATAATCAGTGTCCCTGTGTTGAAGAAACGGAGGATGAAAATGAATCAGAAGAAAACGCAACAATCAACGAGAAAGAACAAGTCCGACAACCAGCAGAATCAGGAACAGAAGCGGCGTGAGTTTGTCCAACCATCAGAACCGGTCCTGCGGTTCCTGCCGACGGCCTGGGCTAAGCTGTTATATTTCCGTGACCGAGGCCAAACTGAGATCGGAGGCTTCGGAATTACCAAAACAGATGACTTGCTTTACGTAGAGGACTTTGTCACGGTGAAACAGGCAGCCACGGGAGCCAGTATCAGTTTTGATGATGAGGCTGTGGCTGATCTCTTCGACAGCCAGGTAGATGCCGGAAGAAAGCCAGAGCAGTTCGCCAGGATTTGGCTACACTCACATCCTGGAAATTCGCCCCAGCCGAGCTCAATAGACGAAGAAACATTCCGGCGTGTCTTCGGCAATTGCCAGTGGGCAGTGATGTTTGTCCTCGCTCTAGGTGGTAAGAGCTATGCAAGGCTCAGGTTCAATGTGGGGCCTGGCGGCCCACTGATTGTTCCCGTGGTGGTTGATTACACTCAGTCCTTTGGCCCAAGTGATTACGAAGCATGGGAGGCTGAATACCAGGCTAATATCAAGCATACCAGCTGGTCTAAAACCTTTGGCAGTCAAATAGAGCCGGGATTTGAGGAAAATGTTTCCAACTACTCTGTGCCAGATGATTGGCTCGAAGAACTTGAGGCCATGGAACCTAGTGAGAGACAGTGCATCCTCGATGAATTAGCTGACAGACCTGATCTATGGAGTGAAAGTGAGGTGATTTGTGAATACTAGTAAAAGATATAGTAGACAACGCGATATCGTGCCGGCGGAAAGGATAGCAGCCTGTAGAGTTACAGTCATTGGCGTAGGAGCAATTGGCCGGCAGGTTGCACTTCAACTGGCAGCTATGGGTATTTCCTGGCTACAACTCATAGATTTTGATGTTATTGAAGAAAGCAACCTGGCTAGCCAGGGCTATCTTGAAGATGATCTTGGAAAGCCCAAAGTTGCGGCCACTGCAGAACTGTGCAAGCGCATAAATTCTGGTTTAGAAATCCAGCAGGTCAATGACCGCTTCCGCAGGAGCATGGAAATCGGCAATGCTGTCTTCTGCTGCGTAGATTCCATTGATATTCGCAAGCTGATCTGGGAGGCTGTCAAGGGTCGGGTTAGTTTCTATGCAGATGGCCGGATGAGTGCTGAGGTGCTTCGTGTTCTTACTGTCTGTGATTCAGCCAGTCGGGACTACTACCCTACCACACTGTTCTCAGCAGAACAGGCTTACCAAAGCACATGCACAGCCAAGACAACCATCTACTGCGCAAATATCGCAGCAGGTCTGATGTTGGCACAGTTCAGCAAGTGGCTGCGGGGCCTGCCTGTTGATTCCGACCTGAGCCTCAATTTCCTGGCCTCAGAGATTGCTGTATTTTCTCCCTGAGCTTCTGTCGTGAGTTTGGTGAGGGCATCAGTAGGCGACTACGAGCCGGTTCTTTACCTGAATATTGGTGATTGGGCCGGCTCGTTTTTGCCTTAGATGCGTTCCATGCTTTACTTTAGGGTTGTATAATGATTATGTTTGTAAATAGAACTTGGAGGATAGGTTGAGCAAGTTGGTTAGATAAGGCAGCTAACAAAACGGAGAAGAGATGAGAATCGTATTTGCACTGCCGGCCACGGTATGAACGACGCAACTTCGTGGTAAGCTCTTCTGGTCCCCGCATCTATGGTTGCAATTTCGTAGAGTGAGATTGACCAACAGGAAGATTTATATATGTCCCATGTCGTTCCTAAATAATATGGTAACCAAAAAATTAGCAGCGTACTTGAAAGACTGTTACGAAAGAATTCCTGCAAATGATATCCAACTGCGTGCTCAATTTTTATCGGCGATCTTGGAAGAACCTGATAGATATAGGCTTTATACAGCACCTGGCATAGAAGCCATAATGTCTCTTTATCAGGATACTATCACAAAGCTAGAACCTATGCTATACCAATTGCTTCTGTAAAGAATATCTGAAAAAAACACCCTACGCTCCGACTCTCAGGTTCGTGGTAAGTCTTGACACATCTTTTGTCAAAGGAGATAGCTAGTCAGAAATATTTTTCTTTAGATCCGCGATGGTCATCTTTAGAGATGTAGAAACGAAATGTGCAGAGTTTGGTTGCACCTTTGCGTTTGGACTAATCAGCAAATATGATAACATACTAGTCGACTTTTCACTGTCGAGTTATTAATTTTATTCGATTGCACAGTTCTTCTGCCGTCTCCATCGGAGTGGGGCTCTGTACAATCGTACGTCCGACAATAAGGTAGTCAGCACCAGCTTCTATTGCGTCTATAGCATCTCCGCCTTGAGTTCCAATCCCGCAGGAAAAAATTGGAAACTTAGGTCCTACAAGTGAACGGGCTTCTTTTATTGTATTCAGATTAGTGCCAGGGGCTTGGATTGCATGAGCACCTGATTGAATCGCTGTAGCGACGAAATCGGCTAAGGCATCGTGGAAAGGCCTCGCGGATGGTTCAGTTAACTCGGTAAGAACAACAATAGCAAAATTCTTGTCCAGAGAAGCACAAGCACTTAGAACCGATGGACCACAGTGTCCCCAGACGGTAACTCCATCGGCGCCAAGGTCTAACAATCGCCTACAAAATAATGTCGCGATGTGCTCAACATCATGAATTTTGCCATCAACTAGGATTGGGATATCCAAGTATTTCCGAAGAAGTTCTATACTCCTGTAGCCATGATCAGGGTCCGAAAGCAACACATGCCCGATCTTTATACCTGCCAGCAGGTCCTCCAACGTTTCAATTAGTCGAAGACAATTATCTAATGACAAAAAATCTGCGGCCAAAAAAATGCCCGGTTTCGATCTCTCAAAAAGTCGCATTAATGTTCCCTTGTCACAAAGCACCGATGGCAGAGTTTACATCCTTTCGCATTTTTATAACAGCCTTTCTGATATGTTCTGTGAAGGGCACGCCGGAGATTTCTTTACCTTCGGCATTACGGAAAGCATAAGTAATCTGTCTCGAAGAGCTTACTATCGCTCCTTTTTTAGCAGCGTTAAAACATGGCGCGATATCCTTACCTTTAGCACCTTGTGCACCATATCCTGGAAGCAGGAAGATTGCATTCGGCATGAGCTTGCGCAATTGTGCTGCTACAGACGGAAACGTAGCTCCAACAACTGCCCCAACATTCGAGAAACCAGACTTTCCAATAGATTTCTCTCCCCAACTGTCCACGAGCTCAGCCACACGCTCATAAACAGTCATACCCTGGAAGGGGTCTGCAAGGATCAAATCTTGAATTTCTCTCGAGGACGGATTGGATGTTTTGACTAATATAAACACACCTTTCCCATATTCAGAAGCCCTTTCAATGAATGGTTTGATACCGTCATAACCAAGGTATGCATTTATCGTAATAGCATCAACGCCTAGGCCTTGCGACTTACTCGTAATTCTACTGCTAGGACAACCTAAGTGTCCAAGTGCGTACGCGGCTGCCGTGGTACCTATATCATTCCGTTTGGCATCTTCAATGACAATCAGTCCTTTCCTGTGTGCATAAGCTACGGTGTTCATAAAGGCTTTTATGCCAGCAGCGCCATAGGCTTCGTAAAACGCTATTTGTGGTTTTACTACAGGTACAAGGTCGAAAACAACGTCTATCACTGCCTTGTTAAAAGCCTCAAAGGCATTTGCTATTGCGCTATTTGTCTTGCGTACTTTCTGGAACGCTTTTTTCACTATGCTATTTGGTAGCAACTCTAGGCGAGGATCCAAGCCTACACAAATTGGGCTGCCTTTGGTGTTGATCGCATCTAACAGTCTGTCAGAAAAATTGTCCATTATTCTGAGATCCATCTTGCAACGATATCTAATCTTGGACCTAAAAAACTCATAGCCGCAACGCCGTAAACATTTTCTCTATATCATTTTGGACATCATCTGGTACGCTGATGATGCTTCGAGGTAAAGTATCTCCTTTTTCTACCAGCTCCAGCGCCATCAAGAACAGCAGCGCAGATATGAATTGAATTTCGTTGTCCGGCACACTTTCCGATGGGCCATAAAAATTCACCGGATTGCCTTCCGCAAGAAGGTCGAGTATACGCCCATTCACAAGTGTATGTCTGGATCCATAATCTTCAATCAACTCACACTTTCTAGTCAACGCTTTGAGATCCTCATGGTTGACTTCAAAATGCTTAGAACTAGCATTCACTAATATCGTCCCATTGTCTGCTAATGCTAGCTCTCCTGCACTGAGCCTATACCGACCAGTGCACCCAATTATTAACTTTTTGTGTGGAATGGCGGCTTCAAGCGCATTTGCTATCTTAAAACCATCACCCCTCGCCTTCCTAAGCGATTCAGGGTCTTTGTCAAAAACCGTAATCTTTGCACCATAACCCCTTAGAGATTTGGCGACACACTTACCAATAGTACCGTAACCAATCAGCAATACGTTGCGTTCTCGCAAGCTTATTGAGATCTTCGAGATGAGTGACTGGATATTATGGGCCACTGCATCCCCTATAAAAGGTGGCTCAATCTTGTCCTTGAGCCAACAGCTTGCTACGTCAATGACAGGAAAAAGGCGGTTTTCTTCAGGTATCTGTTGACATTCCCAGATTCCGTTTCTTGTTTGTTCGACGGCGCCAAGACAAATATTGGCATCAGATCGATAGCAAGAGTGCCATAAGGTCGATGCATACCCCCCATCCTGAAGAATGACGATCCTTTTGGACGTTCTCTTACTGTGCTCAATGGCTTCCAGTAGGGCTTGTTCCACGTTCCCGTCGAACCTTTTTTCGTAATAAGGCGTGAACCAAATATTCCTGTAACCTTTATGTTGTAGCACAGAAATTACAGATCCCTTGGCTGAATAGGGGATTGCAACAACAAAAGTGTTCTCAGGTTTCATACCTACAGATTCAAAGGCCGCGATCAACGAATGAAAATCAGAAAGTACATGGAGAATAATCAGTACACAAGTATTGTCGAAAGGCCGTTTGTTGCCAGCGACCTTTTTGCTGTAGTATTCCAACATAGGAGCCATAGGAAGCTCCAGCGGTTTGCTTTTAAGGCATATTTCGGCAAAACCCGGTATGTTTTTCGCACAAATTCGAGAGCTGACCGTTAACCGCCTATAGTCGTCTGAGAGGAGATAATCAGGTCCGCTAAGCAACTTCGGTTGTACAAGTACGTCAGTGTATCTTAAGAATCCCTCATAAGGAAATAGTATATCTGCAGAATATGTCATGCGGGTAGCTGGAGCGAAAGCATGCTGGCAATGAAGACCATCGGTCTCAATTGTGGCAAATGGGGATATGACACCTTTGAATTGCACCGCATATGCCTGACCGGGACCGAGCGAGGAAATTTGAATCGTCCAACTGATACTGATATACTGCTTGTTTCTATGAACAAGGTACTCTACCAATTTGCTCCGGTCGATTGGATGAAAGTCCTCGTATGAAGAGTGCAATTTCTCGACAAAAGAAAACTTTACGCTGGCACTCTTATCAGATAAATTAGTGAATGTATAGGAACGTAGGAACGAAGCATTCCAGTCATGGCCAATTCTTATTTCGTCGTAGACACTTATATTGAATTCTTCCGGACTGACATTCATGAAACAGCTCTAGCTAATAAATGTGCTTATTAGTTTTTCCCATACCAAGCAATAGGTACCCCAGTTCGCAGTCCATCATCAGGGTCGTTACAATCCCCGCTACGAATACACACAGACCAAGTTCAGTAGCTGACTATCTCTTCCCCGAGTAACCTGTAAACCGGTTCAGGATGCGGATAACTGGGGACCCACCCACACTCCACCGCTTCGCTGTGATGGACGAGAGCGTACAAAGTTATGCCAACAGCAGAGAGATTCTCACGAGCGCCTTGCTGTCTATCAAATATAATAAAAGCAGCTGGTACTTTGCCACCAAGGTCGATAAGAGGTTTGGCCGCCGAATAAATACTTGCTCCTGTTGTAGCCAGATCACTCACAACAGCGAATATCTCCCCTGCATGAACGGCCTCTCCCTTTACCGTAGCATGTAGCAATCGTTTTCGTGGACGAACAATACATGTTTCAATGCTCAATAGCTCTGCCAGTGTGTTCTTATATTGTAGCATACCGACAGGCCCCATAGGAGAGTCAATAAAGGCGAGCCGTTCAACTGAATATTGTCTCACGGGATCTTCAAGTTTCTGAGCAAAGAGATTAATAAGCTTTCGGGAATGCTGCAATCCTCTTTGGGTGCTATAGTTAACCTTTCCGTTCTCTCCGGTTTCCGCGCCTAATGACAATTCATCAAGGTCAAAAAAACTTCCACCCCTGTACCCACTAGTAAAATCCCAAACGCTAGATTTTAGACATGACCGAAACGTGCGCTCCAATATCTGATGCTCCTCAGGATTTTGGCAGTTTGAAAGTTGTTTCATAACTTATTCCTTCATTGGGAAAAACTCTTATCAATCTGTGCAAGTTGGACGAAATATGAATCAACTACTTCGCTCAGTGCTTTCCAGCCGGATCCTTTGATGTCTGAGCCTTCTCTAGACAAGGTTTCTAAAGCTCCGCTGAGTTTGCCCAAGAACAAATTTTTTTCCTCAACAACTTGTTTGTTATAAGGAGAATCAGCAGTAAAATTATTAAAGATATCGTCAATGAACAAGGATAGGAAGTAACCAAGGCAGCGTTCTTCTGCAGAGTCACAAAAAGTCAGGTTAGATCGTAATTTGTGGTTGAGCTCTGCCAAGATTGTGAAAGTCGGCCCCCCCATGTCTTTTTTATTCTCAGCAATCATCACAGCAGAGGCCTGACCTAACCAGTCTCTAATTTGTGCTGCCACTTCTCATTCCTTTCCAATCAAGACTGGTGCTGTGAGAGCATTTGCCTCACGGTTAGGAGGTTATGTCCTTCGGCCTGAAATGCACGTATTTGCTTGCACCTGTCAAGATTTCGTGGATCGTAAAACCTCTTTCTTCCTTTGCGTTCAACTGACAATAGACCGATTCGTGTCCAATGATTAATTGTGTCGTAAGACTCACCCGTTTGTCTTGCCAAGTCGTCAGCGCTCAGTTGTTTGTTCGCGTTTTTTGTTTTGCCCATCACAAGGTCATCCATAAGAAATAGTTACAAAAGATACCCTAGGTATCGGTCTTATCAACCATAAAGTCATAATAGACCTAAAACGCATCAGGTCTTTTGACCCCTAATCTTCCAAAGACAACCTTTCCTGTCAAGTGAAAAAATCCTTTGTTTCTAACTCATCACTGAAATATCGACAATCTAGTCATATCTAGTCTGTTTATAACTCCTGCTGTATCAGAGCATTATAAGATAGAAATGGTGGTTTTGGCGGACGGCACGTTGAAGGGGGAAAATTTTTCTGACTTGACGGGCGGTGGCGGTGATAACTTACTCTGAAAAACGCCGGCTATGATCCGAACCAACAGTGTATCGGCTCTAGAGTCGCTGGGAATTTGTTTACGCCACCTATGAATTCAGTTCATTTCTTATAACTCTCTCTTGCTGTGTCCAATAATTGAACATCGAAAAAATCGCCCGAAAACTCAGGCCCCTAATGCCAAATCAGGTGCAGCATTGGATGCAGACAAGAGAGTTAGCTGACCCTGAACTGAAGGAATTAATTGAAAAGCAAATCATTTCTACTGCGTACCGCCATCTGGGTGATTTTCACAGCAAAATCCTGCTGTCGCTTCCGCCTGAAAAGAAGGCTAAAGGGTCGATTGACCTTGGGAATATTCTCTATGAAAAGGACAAATGGCCTTTCGGAATCTCAACTGATGAACTAATGCAGAACATGGCTGTGCTTGGCAGGTCAGGAGCAGGCAAGACCAATGTGGCATTTCATATACTTCAGCAGCTCGTGGCTAAGAAAATACCTTTTGTTTTCCTTGATTGGAAACGTACTGTCCGTCACCTAATCCCACTGCTTAAAAGCAGGATCAATATCTATACGCCAGGCAGGTCTTTATTGAAGTTTCCGTTTAATCCCTTTGTTGTTCCTCCTGGTGTTGAAGCCAATGTTTATGTCAACCAGGTTGTGGACATCATGTCTGAAGCTTTCAGCCTGGGTGAAGGCTCACGAAGTATTCTGCGAAAAGCCATTGCCAAGCTCTACAATCACGGAAAGCTCTGCCCGACAGTTAAGGAAATAATATCAGAAGTTGAACAAATGCCTGATAAAGGCCGAGTGGGCGGCTGGAAAATTACCGCAATGCGGGCACTTGAGAGCATGGAGTTCTCAAATATTGCAACTGATGACAGAATATCACAGGAGCAGCTTGCTTCAAAACTCCTGTATGAAAATACAGTTATTGAACTTGATGCCCTGGCTCAGGAGAGCAAGAAGTTTCTGGTGCCGTTGTTGTGCCTTTGGCTTTATTATGTCAGATTAAATTCAACAGACCGTGAGAAGCTGAAACTGGTTATCTTTATTGAAGAAGCTCATCATGTTCTGCATCGCCGTGACCACGTAGCAAAGGAAACTATTTTGGAAATGCTGTTTCGGCAGTGCCGCGAATTGGGGATTGGCATTATTGTTCTCGACCAACATCCCCACCTTCTTTCAGCTGCTGCTTTGGGTAACACATATACAACAATCTGCCTGAATCAAAAAGACCCAACTGATATAAATAAGGCTGCAGCTCTTTCGTTAGTTGACAGCGAGGAAAAGAAGTATTTCAGTATGCTTCCAGTCGGGCAAGGCATTGTGAAACTTCAGGATCGCTGGACTAGACCGTTTCTTGTTCAGTTCCCGCTGGTGGATGTGAAGAAAGGAGCAGTCACAGATGATGTTCTCGCAAGGTATTTCGCTGTAACTCGCGGAAAAAGAACAGGCTCAGGGCGGAATACCCGGCTATCTGGCCTCGTGCTTCGTGATTTCCAGCAGGTTCCACGGGTTCCATTGTATGATAACGCTCTGAATGAAGACGCATTTGCGTTCTTAGCAGATGTTTTGAAACATCCTGATGATGGCGTAAAGGAGAGATACAAGAAACTAGGTCTAAGCATAGGGACAGGCAACAGACTGAAAGGGCAGCTTCTGGATCAAGGCTGGCTGGAGACTCAGGTAGTTGAACTTGGCAAGACAAGAAAGGTTCTTCTGAGACTGGCAAAAGCAGGGAAGCAGGCTCTTGGTCTGGATGCTAAAACACCTGAGCGTGCTTCATTAGTGCATGAGTATTGGAAAAGATTTTATGCCCAGCGATTTAGGGAAAAGGGCTATAAAGTGCGTCTTGAAGCTCCACGAATATCTGGAACAATCGATGTTCTGGCAGTAAAGGACGGCGAGAGTGTAGCTGTGGAAATCGAGACAGGCAAATCTGATATTGCCAGAAATGTGAAACAGGATTTGCTGTCTGGGTTTGGTAAGGTATTGATTGTGGCTACTGATGAAAAGGCCTTGGGGATTGTAGAGCAGAAGCTGGCTAAGGAAGGGTTGGTGGGGGTTGGGCGGGTTGTGGTTGTGTTGAGGAGAGAGTGATTCCGGGGGCGGATGGCGGTTGTTTTGGGCAAAATTTGCTCGGTAGGACCTACGAGATTCTCCGTAATGGGTAAGTGTTTACTTGGCATATGGTTACGTGATCAATGGCGGGGGATCCGGGTCTACCAAGGTTTAAGCACCCTCCCAACATCACAACAGCCATTCTTTGGGCTCGTTTAGTGCTGGCAGCACAACTTTTCTAACCTATTTTAGAAAAAAGGCTTGACTAAGGTATTGGTTTGTGGTAGGATAGCTAAGTTAGGTATGTTCGGCGGCATCAGTTATTGCATGTCGTTCATTTTGTTCGCGATGCCTCGTCATCTGTAGGGATTGGTTCGCACGGAGAGCAGAGTGCTTGCCGTGCGATTTTTTGTAGCGCGAGAATGGCCAGATTAGAAGGACACCGTGGATGGGAAACAAGAAAGTACTCAGATTACGTTTTTTTTACTTGTTTTCGCGGTATTGGGAGAAGAGGATATCTCCTACCCAGGCCGATTCAAGGGGCTGCAAGGTGAATTGGCGCTAGGCCAACAGGTCTCACGCGAGCCACGGAGGGCTGCCCATTATCTATTACAGGAGCCAAGAGCGAGGAAAAGGACAGGCCGATTCCGGCAGTAACTGAACTATGCAGAAACCTACAATGCCCAAATCTAACTCTGGAACAACCGTTAACTTTATTAACTAAGTAATATTATTTCGAAGGCTAAGCATAGCATTCAAAGCAGGAAAGGGGTACTAATGAGAAATGTCGATGGGGTCCAGGTGTCATCCGCCGAGCAGGCTAACAGTTTTGGCGAGTTGCTCAACGCAAAAAGGAGGTTTCTGGAAAACCTTTTTGGACTAGAAGAACTCGAGATAATTCGCAAGAGAGGTTTTTTAAATGAGAATTCGTTCGATATAAACCCCAAATTTGAGTCAGCCGGAGATCTCCGGAGTTACTGGAAATCTATTCTTGCGCAGTTCGCCGAAAGGGAAACCGATTTGTCCCCAATGCGTGGCTACTCCATCGATCAGCGTGCGCAGGATCTGATAGCAGGGTTATTCTCTCCTTCTGATACTACAGGTTTGAGCATTTTGATGGTGGGATGCTATCATGTAAGTCTTTTCAACCGAGATGATGTGGTAAAAGCAGCACAGTCATTCTTAGATGCCACCCAAGCTGAAGATTATATGCTTATCACGGCATGTAACGAAGAAGTTATGTTTGAGGAGACTTGTCCGGGGACATATGAAAATAAGTTTCTTGAGTTGATAACTTCTAACTTGTACGCTGATCGTGTTTTCCCGATTAAGCTTCCAGAACGTCCGGAGTTTCATTTTTCGGGTCGCTTTTCCAAGTCTAGCCAAGAGGCCGACAGTGTAGACTGTCACATCGGTTTCGAAACCCACCACTACGAAGGGGACGTGATTAGGACAAGAGTCGAAGCCGAGTCAGAGCAGAGCTTTCGCCTGGCCTTTCGTTCCTTCGCACGTTACGTCACAGATCCTGCACGTAGTTCGCAATGCGTGATTGAAAGGAATTTGAAGTCATACAAGAAACATCTTCCACAATTCTTCTACGCTTATAGACAATTGCCGCCTTATCTACGGGATCGGGTGCGCATAGATTTTAGTACTGTTGGGGCAACGTAGTCCTGTTTGCGAACTCTTCGAACTCCCTAAAACAGATATTCAGGTGGGTCTATGTCATGCCGCAGTTCGATTCACAATTCTTGATGGAGACGTTTTTTACACGCTGTACGGACTCCGGCCGGCACTGCGAACCAGACCACTCGGAAGCCAAGACTTTATGTGCGACGGCAAGGATCGATCAGACTAGGCCATTTCTTGTCCGCTCCGAGTTGATCCTAAACGGGCAGATACTTGGTGATTACCTGGATGACCTATGTGTCGAGCAAGATACACTGTTGGAAGTATGCTTTAAGATATTCAAGGACACCTGCAAAAAACCAGATAAGACCTTAAGGCAACGCCATGTTTTGGCATCAGTAGGTTATTTGGCATTACGATTTGTTTCTGGTGGCATAAAAGTTGTGAAATATGGGCGGCCAATATACTGGGGTCGTAATCCTTCGGAAGAATGGGAGACGGTCTGTTGTATAATGTGGGGGGCACTGTGCGATCTGCAGGACGAGGATACATTAGTGACGTGGCTGAGCAGGCTGAATGATTACGAGAAGCCTTTACCATAGCAGCTATGTGCTTGGATAAGGCTATTTTGGCTTCAGTGGTTTAATAGTACCTTGGAGCGACAGTCATCGGGAATCTTGGGGAGTGGGTTTAACCAGACGCTAACCGCCAGATGTGAAAGACATTAGATACGTCGCTGATCTGCTTTAGTTGCTGCACGTACGTTTTTCTTTGTCATACTTCGGTACGCAGGTTTATGGCTAGCTTTTACAGAATGCGCGGAAGAAGCCGGTAGGATTAATAGGTACCGCCGGTAGTATCCTCTTATCTCTGGGAGATGGCATAGGTCAATCTGCCCTGACAAGCAATATTGTTGTATATAGTTAATTGTTGCGGAAACTTCCAGTACTTTGAGCAGAAATTCTTGAAAACCATATAATGCAGATCTACTGGTTGGATATATTAGATGTAGGACATCATAACTAGACAATCTGGGTAGAGCACCAATAGGCTATATTTCTAAAGTCTAGGAGAAAGTAGAGATGCCTTTCCAACGTCGGACAGATGGTGTATGGTTTGGATGTGCAGTTTGCGGGACAGAGTGGTTGGTCGGACAACATCCTCAACCCTACCGGGTTTACGACTGTGAAACCGAAGGCTGCAATTATCGTGAGGCTTACTTTCCTGAGCATACTGGAGGTTTAGTACCAGGTTCAGCCGAAAACCCAACTGCGTACATGCTGCAGACCACACCGGCACCAGCATCGGCAAGTCGGCCTCGTGATGTGTCGTGGGTGGTGTCTTTGCTTCTTACGTTGGTCGCAGGAGTGCTAGTATCTTGGTCAATCTTGGGATTCAAGTACACAATTCGCGAGGAGACTCGGGAGGTAGTGAAGGATCTAATCAGTCAACCTTTGGAGGCGACGCGAGATGAAGTAAGGACAATATCGATTGACCTGCGCGACTTGAGGACTTCTCAACGCGATATCATTATCAGAAACTTAGACAACATCCGTGCTAGGCTTGAACATATTGAAGCAACGGTCAGGCTCCGGCCTTTGAACGGCGGGAAAATACAGGAGCCGAGCAGGCTGTGGCTAGATGATGTAGTTAGCGAGCTTAGGAGCATTTCCCAACGCTTAGACAGATTGGAGGAGATTGCTAAATCTGCAGGCACTAAGACGCAACGAACTGAGCCGATCCAGGAATAGCAAACATGTGTAGTTTTGATGAGTCTGTGATTCGTAGGTGTCGTTTGAACTCTCGAAGTTGCAAATCAGCTTGATAGCTTTGTTTGTGAATATGCATCCATTAATAACCTTGTTATAGATGCTTTAAATCTCCTACCGTTGTGTTGGATGCTTGCCTAACTGAGGAGTTTGAATTAATTCATTTCTAGATGAATGAACATGGGAAGTTTGAGCAGGTAAGAGAACCAGCCAAAAACGCATATTGGGCACTTCGCTTGCTCAGCTAACCACATAAGCCTTTCGACTGTATGAGAGAAGGCACTCTGAACCCCTCCCCTCACCCCCCCCAGTAGATAGCCGCCAGTTCCCTGAAAACCATAAAAGGCACCTCCGGAGTCGGCTAACCATTTAAGGCTTTCGCCGTCCTGAAGCTTGGTGTTGACGGCACAGTCCTGGCGGGATTGAGTCCTTTGTTATGGTATCACCCCATAGGTCATGGGTTGCGGTGGTCGGCCTCAATCTATAATTAAACAACAGGAGGATAAATGGAAATAACAATCACATTACGAGATGTTAGCAAGAAAAGGGCAAGGGAGATATTTGAGCTTCTTTACACATCCCTAAAACAATACAGACGTTCAGAATACGAGCCATTCTTAGACTTATCGCAAAAAGGGCTGTGCATCGGTGTATGATATAAAAAGAACAGAGCACCAGAGGTGCTTCTTCAGAGGTATAAAGCCAGAGAGGAAGCAAACACACCATTCACATCAACTGAAAGGAGGTAAATAAAAAGATGAATAAAAAAATAGATTACTATGTTTCATTGTTGGAGCAGATAGAGCAGAAAGTCAGTGATCCGCAGAAAGCAATAGCTGTTCTGCAGCAGATAGGCAAAGACTGCCGAATGGAGAAAATCCAGTCTGAGCGAGCACAAGACAATTCAACAGACGAGCTGGCAACACCAAAGCAGTTGGAGTTTCTTAAGGACCTTGGCGTGGACGTAAAGCCAGGATTGACTAAGCAGGAAGCTTCGGACTTGATTGCAGAAGCTAAAGAAGGTCAGTGATAGCTGGCAGGTTGTCAAAGACATGGTTTTATTGCAGGGGCTTCGGCCTCTGCTTTTTTGTGTGCTGTGCTTTGAGCAGAGTACTTATTCTGAAACCGAAAGATTTATAAGTTATATAAGTTGATATAACAACATGGAACAGACCCTTAGAAGAAATAATATCTTACATTATCCCCAATTAGATACAGTTCTGATGGTTGAAGAATTCATTAGAGAGAACTCTGGAGAATACAAGAAACGAAGTTTATGGGAGGCTCTTCCTAAGAAAATGATGTATCAGACATTTTGTGTGATTTTTGAATATCTGTTATGCTTTGGGAAAATAGCTCAGGACAAAGAAGGCTGGGTCATTTGGATTTGGAATCCAGAATTGGTAAGAAAATATTTATCGAAACTACAGCTGTCTTGGAGAAAATGAATTCAGAAATAAAATTTGCTGATGACAAAGTACAAAGAAGTTTTGAAAAACTTAAACACTCAAAAACAGAAGATAACAAACTATACCAGTGGATTTGTCGTGCATTTGAGGATTTAGAGAACAATGCTTTTTGCGGCATAAGAATTCGAAAGCAGCTGATTCCAAAAGTCTATATTCAAAAATATGGCATAGATAATCTTTGGAAATATGACTTGCCCCGTGGTTGGCGGCTCTTATATTCTGTGGCAAATAATGAAGTGCGTATTTTGTCTATTATTCTAGAATGGATGAACCACAAGAATTATGAAAGGAAGTTTGGGTATTAGTTTAGGAAGCTTTAGAGTTGATCGGCAAGGGGGACAGGAAGAAGTAATGGTCGGCCGGGTCAGTAATATCTTATTTCTTGGTAGAGGAGCTGTTCGGCTCCTCTTTTTTAGGTTGGTTCAGGAGGCGGGGCGTCGATGCCCATTGCCTTGTAAAAAGCAAGTATTTTGTCGTTTGGCAGACCAACTTTACGAACACTATTAACAAAAGCCGTTACAGGTTTCATGTGTATGTTTTCCTCTCGAGCCACCTTGCCTAGCTCCGCAAAATCAAGTTCTTCACAAAAAGCGTGGATCTTTTCATATGAGACTCCGACTTCTTGAGCGAAATTGGCAAAATACATCGCCGTTGTATCTTTGCTTGCCTGCCGACCTAATTTCTGAAAATCTAATTCATTGTAAAAAGACGCCATCTTCTTTCTAGAAACTCCTGCATCTATAGCAAGGGGACCAATACACGCCGTAAAAACCACGGCCTGTCGATATTCCTGCACTCGTTTGCCTAAAGCGGGAAAATCAAGTTCTTCACAAAAAGCACATACCTTATCATTTGGAACTCCTTCATAGAAAAGGCTTCCAATAAACCATGCTATTGTATGAATACTTATTTTGTCCTTCTTTGCACATTTGCCTAACGCGCAAAAATCTATGACGGTACCAATATCTATACCTAACCACCGTTCAATTCCAAATATTTCCCTCAGCGACCAGGTGTAAGCCGGGGCGAAGCCAATCTTATTTATGGTTCTCATCAGTGGTTTAAAGAGTTTTTCCGCAATCCATGTTCTGTCAACTGATTCAACATTAGCCACGCCAAGAACGTAGGAGAGCATTGATACTTGATTGCACTCAATGTAGCTTATACCTTCCTGTTGAATAATTCTCTCTACTAACTCATACAGGTCAGAGTCATTAATTAGCCTGCTATACCACTCTTTCCTTTTCCGGGCATGTAATTTATCAAACACACTAAAAAAATTAAAAGGAGTTGTGCCCAAATAATTCTTCAAACATTGTAAGGTAAACTCCTCCGTGCTCTTTGCATCAAGACAGGGGCTATATACCGCAGCTTTGAGAAAAAACCCTGCCACAGTAGGATGATAAACACGAAACCAGGAAACATATCTTCCCGGTTCTATTGTTTGTTTTCTGACTAGAATGAGCCCCTCTTTCTGTAACTCATCTGAGGGTTTCTTGCCAATCCAACATAAGTCAACATCGATTTCAAGTTGTGACAATGCAGATATTTTAAGTAACTCTTGCCGATAAGGCTTATTCTCTAAATAATGGAGGTATATATCATCTAATATTTCTGTCTCTTTCACATTTGAAAGACAGACAGCACAGTCCCTTGGTTGATCAAGCCACGCCCGAATATAGAAGCGTAAGATGTTGTAATCACCCTTACACTTTTCTATTAACGAATCAATATTACCTATCTTGTCCCCAGTCCTTCCACTTGTTTTCGCCGCGTGATTAATAATATGGCGAACGGCTACTTCATCGATTTGCAGCTCTTGTGTTGCTTTTTCAAGTATATCAATATAGCTAATGCTGTGAGTCGCGCCTGGAGGTGTACTTGCAGTTACATTGCGATCAACCTTTCGCGATGTTATGAGAAGCTTTGTCTTATGCTCCAGAACACTAGATAGAAGGTTATTGGTGCCCGCAGGGCTTGCATGTGCATTGTCTAATATCACAAGGCTGTTTTCGTCACATGATTCAATAAAACTTGCCCATTCTTGTGGATTTGATTCGCTACTAGCATCTTGGTAGTAAACTGAAGTGCCTTTCTGCGATAGTTCATATCCCATTGCTAATGCAAGAGAGGTTTTGCCACATCCGGGGGTGCCAATAAGCAAGCACCTTTTGTTCCTTTTAAGAATGCTCCTAATCTCTTCATGATAGGCTTCATTACGATAATAATCTCCGCTCTCAAAATCTTTCTGAGAAGGATAACGACCAAGTTGTGGAGCAAGTCTTTCTTCTAGTGGCATAAAGGAGGAAGAATGTGATCCGCTAACAACCTCCTTTTTCGATTTTACCAGTTCTTCCTCAATCTGTTTTAATGCATGGTTCAGCACATTTTGTAATATGTCTTGCGAAATCAATTCGTCTGAGCGGTCAGGCTGGCTGGTACGTGTGCAAGCAAAATGCCCTCCGATGAATTTGCCTACACTCTTAAAATACAATTGAATAGGCGGCTTGATTCCATATTGGTTACAGAAATTGTTAAGCGATTCATTCAGAGGTGTCCGTCTCTTACTGATTTCAGAGGCTGGCTCCTTATAATCGTGAGCTAGGTTCTCAGCAATCGTCTTCTGTTGGATAAGTCGGTCTTTTGAGCCAATAATTGTCGCCATCAATTCTTGCTGCTTTTCAGCCTTTTTGCCCATGTGTTCAAGCAATTGTTGCTGAACGCCCTTGCGTTCTAAAAAAGAGACAATCAAATCATGATGTGCTTTTATTTCCCTACGATTTGGCATTCTTTGTCCTCTGATAATTATGGGGCCGGACCCCAACTCCCACCTGCATTATAACGTTTGTGCCTGGTTGCGAAAAGAGCTGTCATTTTTCACTGGAGAGCAACCACAAGTCTTATAAAGGGCCAAAAGCTGTCCGTATTTATGGGAGAAAACTATCAACCAGACACCTTTGTCGGGCGTTATGTTGATTTGTGCAAAAGAAAAGAGCATCCCTTGAGCAGAACCCAAATTGGTTTCTTGGAACAAACCATAAACGACATATTTGGTTTGAAGAACACGCAGGAAGAAACAAGCAAGACTGAGTTGCCTATAAACGAGGCTGCAATGTCTATAGATAGGGCTCTCATGGAACAGCTTGCTCACCCAAAGCCTGGCAGAATTTTCAAAATACTTGAACAGGTCAAGCAGGCTTCAGATGATGACACTCCATTAACTGATTCAGATGTCCTAACTTTGTATGAATTATCTGCAAATGGAGTTGGAGAAGGATTCAAAACATTCAATGAAAATCATGGTTTATGTGGGTATTATGGAAAGCACTCTTTTGAAGTATTGCGTCGATATCTAAAGCATAAAGGATTGATTTCTGCAACACAAATACGGTTTCCTGAGCCTAATTATGGTTTAGAAGAAATAGAAAGTCAGCGAGACGCTATTGTTGCCCTGGACATTGACCTCATAAAACAACTTACTCATGGCGATTGTCGCAAAACTGGTAAATTCATTGGTGTCATCAGGAAATATAAGAATCTGACAAGAAGGGCGCATGATGACGTACAGGTAACTGATTCAGATGCACTATCTTTGTATAAGCTCACTATGAAAGAAGGTCGGCACAATTTTCCAGTGCTCAAAAAACAGTATGGGCTATCTAATGCTTATGGGGAAGACCTATTCAAGGTATTATCTCAGTATGTAAATAGTAAAGGACTAACTGACAAATCAGAATAATGTTCCCCCAATTCTTAGATCATCACATACAAAAACCTGAACTATTCCCAGTTGCTCAGCCCAAAGAGTTGAGTGTTTAACTGTGCTAGTAGCCCAATTCTGCACTTTCTTATTCACCTGTCCTGCATACCAGATGTCGTATTAATGCAGCCAAACGCCCCTTTTGTTTCCGCGTTTGTTTCCAATTTGTTTCCGCATACTTTTCAAGCAGCATAGTTCCAATATGTTGAGTAGGAAACAAAATGGAAACAGAATGCCTCTAACTCCTGCTATGTCAAGATGTTACGTATCCCCGCCCTATAACGTAAAGGAGCAAACTCGAATTCTTCTTGGAAGGAATATTTATAAAGTGAAATTCTTGTATCAAGTAGCGAAATGAAAACTGAGGCCAAAAATCTGGTGCACGGCCCAAATGCACAGGCAGAAGAAATGCCAATGCAGGCAAGCCAGATCTTCGGGTTGAGGGAGGTTATGAGCCTTCCTGCAGCTGCAAGGGAATATTTTGCTCAATTCCTCAGAAGCCTTGCTGGCACTGGAGATTTTTGTTTTTCCATTTTTTTTCTTCCAATATTCGCCGGGGAAAACAATGGAAATCAATTCGTAACTTCCTACAGGACAAAAGGCTGTGCGGAAAAATAGTTCTACTTCATTGTGGTGGATTAAGGAGCACATGAAATGAGTTGGAAGCGAAAAGGCATGGAAATCTTGGTTGACTCGTTGCGGTATTGCGGCCGGGCAGCAATGGCGATCAATCTTATTTTGATCAGTGTTTTCAGTGTGTGGTTCGTGGCCAAGTTTTTGTGGCACACGGTTGGCTGGCTTAACCGCACCTTGTTTAGTTCCAGTTGGTAACAAGCGAATAGAAGTTCAAATATGAGTGAAAGGAGCTTTGATGAAGCCGCTTCGTAACAAACAAAAGCTTGTGATTACTGACGGGCGAATTCCTGGCCAGGAAAGAGTCCTGGAATCTCAACTCGAGTCGGATGTGCTTTCTGATGGGGGATCAGTAGATTCCATAACCACTAGTACAATAAGGCCTTGCGAATGCGGATGCTTCCAGCCCCCTGCAGGAAGATGCGAGTTGTGTAAATCGCTCAGTTGTGTTTCCTGTCATGGCCATTGCCAGGGGTGTAATGCCCCAATCTGTCGAGAATGCTCCGTTTTTGTTGGTTTGCCCGGTGGCAAGGCCGCTCGTTATTGCCAAGGGTGCTATTCCAAAATCAAGCAACAGACGCGAACGGCTGCAATTGTGCAATTTCTGCTGTCTCCGATAGTCAGCTTCAAGGACCAAAGCAATGAGGGAAAGTGAATTCTCACAACTAACCAATGATGTTCTGTTTGGCCTCAAATCCCGTCTTTTCGAGGACGAGGTCGGTCAGGCGATGCTGCGGCTATATGAGCATGGCGTATGCGACGACCGCATTGCCGGGATGATGCACAACCGTGTTCAACGCGAAAAGAGGCGCCAGGCATTTTGCCTGCTGCCTTTTAAAAACCCAATATTGCGACAGGGCAAGCTGATGCTGGGTAGGGACATAGCCGGAAAGCCTGTCGTGATTCCAATTCAATACTTAAACGCCCATGTCCTGACTATTGCCAACACCGGTAGCGGCAAGACGACCAAGTCCCGCTTTTTGATCCTGCAGATTGCCCCGCGCGTCAAGGGTCTGTGGGCACTGGACCTAAGAAAACGAGAATTTCGTGTATTGCGTCCCTATCTAAAGCGTCTGGGAATCGATCTTATCGTCGTACCTGGCCGCTCCTTTAAGATTAACCCGCTTGCGGTGCCTCTGGGGGTTGACGCTGCCAGCTGGGCGGCTACTGCCGCGTCGATGCTAATTCAAGTTCTCAGCCTAGCTCCACGGGCCAGTAAGCTTGTACAGACCACAATATTTCATCTATACCAGAAGTTCGGCATCCTTGATGGTAAAGATTTGTATCCAACTCTTTTCGATCTGTTCGAGGCAATAAAGCAAAACAAGGCTGCCAACGCCCAATCTCGTCTTGCGATTTTGGACAGTCTCGATCCGGTGCTTTCTTCGCTTGGCCCGAGGGTTCTGGCATATAGAAGGGGATGGTCCAGCCATGACCTGGCCTCTATGCATTTGGTATTTGAGTTTGCCGGATTAGCCGAAACCGACACCAACCTGTTACTGACTACCACCACCTTTTCGGAGTTTTCATCACGGATAGCCAGAGGTGTATCAAATCCCAAGATGGATCTGTGGATATGCTGCGACGAAGCCAACCGCCTTTGTTCGGCTTCGCACGAGGCAACCACCAGGATTTCGGATATGGTCGGGCTTGTCAGGGGTAGCGGTATCGGGCTGGACTTTTCGCTTCTTTCTACGAACGGTCTGGCATCCGGGGTCCCCAGCAACTGTGCCACAAAGATTATGGGCCGCTGCGGCAGTGCCGCCGATTATGCCGCTACCGGTCATAGCATGGGCCTAACAGCAGAGCAAATCGAGTGGTCTAAGCTGAATCTCAAACCTGGAACGTTCGTCGGTCAGCTCGGTGAAGGCGACTGGAGATACCCGTTTGTATTCAGCATCCCGGAAATGAAGTTCCCCGCCCACAATACCAAAAATACGGCTGATTTGGATTTGGGACAACTCGAATCCTTACCGACGGTATTCGCTGAAGAATTCCGAAACTGGGGCCAGCCGCTGGAAATACCAACTGCCCCAGAGAGTAGTCAGCAGACAGCCGATGCAACCATATCATCCAAGCCTACTCTGAATGCTGCCGAGTACCGTTTTCTTCGAGCAATAAATGAATCACCAATGCAGCCGTGCAGCAGCTACGCCAAGCTTGCTCAGATAAGCCAGAAAACTGCCAAGAGCACACGTTCCCGGCTTGTCGGTCAAGACTACCTCCGCGAGCACCTGGTTCAGGCCAAAGGACGTGGCCGAAATTCCATCCTCTTAGAGATTACGGCAGTAGGCAAAGAAGTGATCGTAAACCACGAATCACAGGGGAGGAATAATGTCTAAAGACAAAACAATGACCGAGTTCATACTTCCTGCAATGAGAGGCAAAGTCCTCCATAAATACATGGCCCAGAAAGTTGCCGAAAGGTTCGTCTCGCTCGGGTTCGAGGTGTCCGCTGAGTATCCGACTTGTCTTGCGGATGGTGTTAAAGATTACACTGATCTTCTTGTCAGTTGTGGTGTATTCGACCTGGCAATCGAAATTGAAACCACACCCCGCAATGTGCTAACCAACGCCATTAAGGCTGATAACCTTGGCTTTCGCTTATGGATCGTAGCGCCAAATAAAAAGATCAGCTCAGTTGTCGCGAGGAAACTTAGGCAGGCTGCACTTTCTAATAGTAGACGAATACGAGTTCTTACACTCGGGCAGTTTTTGAATCTTACCCTAATTCAAATCATAGCGTGGTGGAAAGGAGGATAGATGCAAATCAAATGGAGCAATGTGATTGCCTTGGCGTTGGCAGTATTTGCCTTGGTGGTAGGGCTACGGCACCTGCCGGAGATTAGCGAGTTTATTTCAGCAGTCTCGCATATTGGCCCGCGTGGTGATCCTGAACAGCGAATATTTGGCCTCATGGCCTTTGGGCTAATGATGATCACTATCGTGGCAGTAGTACGAATATTGGTCGACCGCAAATAACCACTTTTGAAAGGAGCAGAAAAACATGATTGGAACAAGAATCCCAATAGACGACCAGCCACCTTTGGAACAAAGGCTGACTCAGGTAATTGCACAGATTCTGGCTATACCACAGACGCTGGAGCAAATCCAGCAATCCCAGAGTGAGCAGTGTGAGCAAGTCCCACAATTCCAGGAGACTCAATCTCTGCAGGGGCGAAATCTTCAAAAGCTGGAAGGATCGGTCCTGAAACTGACAGAGGCCATTGAGGCTTTATATAGTAGGCAGGATTGCCTTGAGCAGACGAGCCGTCAGCAGACACTGCTATCAGAGCAACATTACCAACGGCATATCATTGAGCCTTTGGCCCGTCGTATTTTCCCACTGATCGACATGCTCTCGGAAGCTATCTCTAACAGCAATGATGAGCAAGTTTCAAACGCTCGATCAGACGTTCTTGAGGCACTAACAGCCGAATTACATGAACTACTGGCTGGCTATGGCATCGAGCCGATTCGGGCAACAGCAGGTAGCGTATTTGAGGCCAAAATAATGAAGCCTGCTCGATTAGTCCCGACCCATCATCCGGAGAATGACAAGATGGTTGAGTCCATGCTTCGGCTTGGTTTTAGACGTGATGAACTGATACTCAGGCCGGCCGTAGTTTCCATATATCGTTTCGAAGGTTCCAAACATCTTTCTAATGTACTCTAAAACGAAAGGAGAAGTGAATTATGAGCGGATTTGCAGCTATTGATTTAGGTGACGGACGTGTGAAGGTGGCGATTCCCGATGGTAACGGTAACCCGGTGACTATGCCGTTCTCGGACGGGGGTCTCTATCTGCCGAGTGCAATCTTCTTCAACTCGGACGGCTCGGTGATTTACGGCCTGGAGGCTTTGAATCTTGGGCTTGCTGAGCCGGAAAGACTGGTAATCAATTGGAAGCGGAAAATGGGTACAGACCAGGTGCTCTATCGTTCCGACGACGGTACCGAGTACAGAGCCTGTGATATTGCCAGGCTGTTGCTAGAGGAAGTAGCCAGGAATTTCGAGTCCCGAACGGGTGAGCTTCTGACCAAGGCCGCTATATCTGTACCGGCTATCTATATCGACAGCAAGAAGGAGCAGACCAAGCAAGCAGGCGAGGCCCTTGACATCGAAGTGGTCTGCATGCCCCATGAGCCAACGGCGGCCCTGTTCGGCAACAAGGTCCACGACAGGTGCGACGGGTTGCGACTGGTTATTGATGTGGGCAGCTCGACGACCGATGTTTCTATAGGTGAAAAGTCCGGCAATAACATCGCCATCAAGAACACCCACGGCGATCCAAATCTTGGCGGACAGGACTTCAGTACCAAGCTAAGGGAAATGGTTCTCGAACGCTTTGAGCAGAAACACGGCTTCAGGCCTGATGCTAAAAAGCACCCGCTAGCGTATCAAGAGCTATTTCAACGTATCGAGCAAGTCAAGCACTCTTTGAGCACCAGGGATCAGGCTTCGGTGGTGGTTAGCTGCGAAGGCAGTGTATTCAACACAGTCATCACCCGCGAGGAATTCGAGCGTATTACAGTTGATGAGCTCAAAAGTGTCATGGACTGCGTTGATCAGACTCTCAAAGAAGCTGGTGTTTCGGCAGATGATATTCTGGAGATCATTCCTGTTGGCGGGCCCTCTCAGATGCCGATGATGGCTGACGCTATCGAACGGCGGTTCGGCAAAAAGCCTACCTGCCACTGTGAGCCGCATTTTGCGGTGGCACTCGGTAACGTGATTGCCGGTCGGCTGGAGGTCGAACGCAATGGCAGGTCATTTGAAGTCGGTGGAGCTAAATTGCCGCCCCTGAGCCTTAGTGCTCGCGACGTAACATCGCACCCCATTGGTGTAGCTGTACTTGCCGACGGGAACGAGAGACGCCTCATCAACGCCGTTGTTCTGGACAAGGGAGTTCCCATTCCTTCGGACCAAACTCACCCGTTTACGTTAGCACAGCCGGGCCAGACCGACGCAAAGATCGAAGTACTTCAGGGTAAGGACGCAGCCCCTTATGGCGAATGTCTGCTACTGGGGCACTTTGAACTTACGGGAATGACGCCGGTTTTTGACAGACCTCATCGCGTCGATGTTCGTCTGAAGTTTGATCACAACGGGATGCTAAATGCCAGTGCTTATGATCCTGCAAGTGGAATAAGTGCAGACTTGGAAATTGACTACACCAAGACCAAAGAATCTCAAAAAGTTACGTAACCTCTTAAGAACTAAGGAGAAATATAAGGTGATTACAAAACATAATAATACGACAGTGGCTGTTTGGACTCGCAAGATTGATCTTGTCGAATGGGGCTACCTTGCTTTCGCATCCATTCTGGGAGCTTTGAAAAGTTTTCTATTTGAAGATACTCCCTCATTCAAAGCCAGGGCTTTACCGCCGGTAAAAGGTGCTCGCGACTGTGTTCTGATTGTTGATGTCTCCGGGTCTATGTTTGACGATGATTGGAAACCCACACGTCTTGATGCTGCTATAGATGCAGCCAACACTTTTGCCAGGCGTCTGAGGCGGAAGGCGCCCGACGCTCGTATTGCTGTGGTTATTTTTTCGTGCAAAGCGAAAGTTGTCTACCGACTAACCGCAGCAAGAAAATTCGGCAAGATAAGCCACAAAATTGATCAGATAGACGTAGGTACATACACAAATATGTATGCTGGCCTGAAGGTAGCTCTAGGTCTACTGAAGAACCGTGCTCGAACCTGCCAGGTTGTATTATTAACGGATGGCCAAAACACCGGCCGGAATCCTGAGAATCTAGCCGATAGGCTAAAGGAGTTTGCAATTGTTGAATGCATTGGCATCGGCGGTAGTCCTGCCGATGTCGATGAACCGCTTCTTAGAAGAATCGCCTCAGCCTATCCTAACGGCAAAAAACGCTATCGCTGGATTGGGCAGAAAGAGCAACTAATCAAACACTTCCATACTTTGGCCGGTGCAATCAGGAGGGCCTAGCAATGACCTATACGACCAATATTCTTGCAGTGCCGCTGGTTCTTACCATTTGGGCTTTGGATATGTACTTGTTTCTTCTAATGGTCTACAGCGTCTTGACAAGATTGTCCGGTGAACGTGCCAGCCAACTACGCATATGTCTAAGGCCATTCACCGAGCCCTTGCCGCAGGCTGTCAGACGATGGCTGGGACAGCACACAACCAAACCTGTAAGGCGATGGGTGCCGTGGGCAGTTGTAATTTGTGGTGGTCTAATTGTTCGACACGTGTTGGTTTTGCTGATTGTTTCTCTGGGATAAGCGAATAGCAAAGGATAAATCATGACAGACATATCTAAAATAATGATCATGACACCAATTTTCATCATGCTCTTGGTGATATCATTCAACGCCCTACGGTCAGCTTTGGGCTTTGGCAGAATGCATTCCTTCATACTTTCTGTGTGCGTATCTATGTTGTCGGTAATTGGCATAGTACGTTATCTGAACGATTCGATGGAGATGATCTTGCTGCCATATGCAGCTCTGGCAGTGGCCATTCTTTTGCTACTACTATTTTCGTTTATAGGTAGATCCTTCAAAGGCTCAAAGGACCGGTTGTCTAACCGTGCTGGCGGAAAGAATATTACCGAAATGAATGATGAGCGTTTGAGAAGATGAGCATGAATACTACTTATAAAGAAACTTTTGATAATGACAATATGATCAAGCTGCCGCTTCTCTTGAGGCCAAATGAAGCAGCCCAAGTTCTGGCTATATCGCCACGGAAGCTCTGGGAACTGACCAACTGTGGCGAAATCCCGTGTTTGCGAATAGGACGAGCTGTAAGGTATTCTGTCGAGGATTTACAGCAATGGATTGAAGGCAAAAGCTGTAAGCATGGGACAGAAAAAAGGGCTTAAATTCCTTGACTTTTTTGACTGGAAAGGATAGAATTAGTGCCGTAAATAAAGTACCCTAAGTGCTTTGTACACATGACTTAATGACAGCGAAAGGTGAACTATGGCGAGTATATCACATGACAAGCAAACCAGGCGGCGAATGATCCAATTTGTCCTCGACGGAAAAAGGCTTTCTGTCCGTTTGGGCAAGGTGAATAAGAAACAGGCTGAATCGGCTAAGCTATACATCGAGGATTTACTTGCATGTAAAGTGACCGGTACAGCACCGCAGGGAAAAACAGCTGAATGGATCGCTAGCTTAACAGATATGATTCGAAAACGGCTGGAGCGGACAGGCTTAATCGAACCACAAGAACGCCGGGACTGTCCAAAGCTGGGACAATGGCTGGAAAAATACATCGACAGCCGTACAGACGTTAAGCCCAATACAAAACGTAACCTGAAGCAGGCTGAAAAGAGTTTAAAAGGTTTCTTTGCTGATTCAAAAAGACTGGACGAGATAACAGCAGGTGATGCTGAGGAATTCCGGATTTACCTAAAATCGCAAGGATTAGCTGAAGGCACTATTCGCCGACGCTGCAAGAGAGCCAAGCAGTTCTTTAACGCGGCTGTTAAGAAGAAAATCCTCTCAGAAAACCCGTTTGCAGGCCTTAAATGCGGGAATTACTCAGATGCCAGCCGGTTTTATTATATTACCAGAGAAGAAGCCCAAACTGTCTTGGATACCTGTCCGGATGCTGAATGGCGTACGATCTTCGCTCTTTGCCGTTACGGTGGCCTACGATGCCCATCAGAGGTTTTAGGACTTAAATGGGAAGATATGGACTGGGAACGTTCGCGTTTTACTGTCCGGTCGTCCAAAACAGAGCACCATACCGGTGGCGGTATCCGACAGGTCCCGATTTTCCCAGAATTATATCCGCACATACGGGATTGCTTTGAACAGGCTAAGGAAGGCCAGATTTTCGTTATTAGCCGATATAGAGACCCCAGCGTCAATTTACGAACTCAGCTTTGCCGTATTATAAAACGTGCAGGTCTGGAAGCCTGGCCAAAGCTTTTTCAAAATCTTCGCAGTACGCGAGAGACAGAGCTTGCCGAGCAATATCCACTTCACGTGATTTGTGCATGGATAGGCAACTCTCAACCAATTGCAGCGAAGCATTACCTGCAGGTAACGGAAGACCACTTCAAAAAAGCGCTGCAGAATCCGATGCACTTTCCGGTGCAGCAGGCAGCCGCAGGGCTTCGCCCAGAATCGCACAAAAAAATGGAAGATGACATAAGCCTTGTTGGTTGCGGGACTACGCGAAATGACGCGAGTCCATGCAATTGCAAGGACTTAGGTAAGATGCCCCCAAGGGGACTCGAACCCCTGTCACCTGGCTGAGAACCAGGTATCCTAGGCCGCTAGACGATGGGGGCAGGCTTTTTTTATCGGGCCAACTGAGCCCGTGGCTAAAAGCGTAATGGCAACGGAGGGCAATGTCAAGAGATTGAGCGGGGATTGACTGGGGATGGGGCATAATCTATAGTAAGAGCCTTGGCGGTCATGGGAGTATCTCCCCTGGACAGGGAACGAGCAGTGGCGGTACGGGTAAAAATAGAAGGCATCACCAGTGTGGCGGACGCGAGGGCGGCGATCCGCTACGGGGCGGACGCTATCGGGCTGGTCTTTGCTAAGAGTCCGCGGCAAGTGGATATCAAGAAAGCCAGACGAATCGTGGCCAGCCTGGGCCCGTTCGCCCAAAGCGTGGGGCTTTTCGTGGATGCGACTATCGAGGAGATTATTACCACCGGCAACGCGGTGGGCTTTGATATCTTGCAGTTACACGGCAAGGAAACGGCGAGGTGGATCAACCAATACCTGGATGGGCCTTTCATAAAGGCGTTTCGTCCTCGGAGCCCGGGATTTGCGGGGCAACTGCAGCGCTTTAGAGCAGGGCTGGAGCGAAGGCATCAATGGCGTGGCGTAGTGCTGGATGCGTATGACCCGAAATTGGCCGGCGGCACGGGCAAGACCTTGAAGTGGGAATGGATTGCAAAGGCCCGGAACAGTGGTAAGTTGAAAGGTCTGCCGGCCCTGGTGCTGGCGGGGGGGTTGAATCCTGATAATGTGGCTGCGGCTGTGCGGATAGCTCGGCCGGCAGCGGTGGACGTGGCCAGCGGGGTAGAAAGCAGGCCGGGTAAAAAGGATTATGCGAAGATGCGTGATTTTATTGCGGCGGCGAAAGCGGCGCTGTAAATCTGGTTGTGCAAATAAGGAAAGGAACTTCTGAATGAATTATGACGTGACGAATCTCAAGCTGGCTGCTGGGGGTAAGAAGCGAATCCTGTGGGCGGACAACGACATGCCGGTGCTGCAACTGGTGCGGAAACGTTTTGCCAAGGAGAAACCTTTGCAGGGCGTGCGGATGAGCGGATGTCTGCACATTACCGCTGAGACCGCTAACCTGGCCCGGACGCTCAAGGCCGGGGGGGCCAGATTGGTACTGTGCGCGTCGAACCCGCTGAGCACGCAGGACGACGTGGCGGCGTCGCTGGTCAAGGACTTTAAGATTGCGGTTTTCGCCCGGAAGGGTGAGAGCCGAGCTGTCTTCTACAAACATCTGGCCAGTGCCCTGGACAACAAGCCGAACGTAACCATGGACGACGGGGCAGATCTGGTACACATGCTGCACAGCAAGCGCAAAGGCCAGGCGAAGGATATTATCGCTTCGATGGAGGAGACCACTACGGGGGTAATCCGTCTGCGGGCTATGGCGAACAATAAGACGCTGCGTTTTCTGGTGGTGGCGGTGAATGATGCGGACTGCAAGCACTTTTTTGACAATCGCTACGGGACCGGCCAATCGACCATCGACGGAGTGATCCGGGCGACGGATATTCTATTGGCGGGTAAGAAAGTGGTCATCGCCGGGTACGGCTGGTGCGGACGGGGGGTGGCCATGCGGGCCGAGGGTATGGGTGCGGTGGTGACGGTTACGGAAGTGAACCCGCTGAGGGCTCTGGAAGCGACGATGGATGGGTTCAACGTAACCACCATGAGCGAAGCGGCTGCATTTGGGGACCTGTTTATTACGCTTACCGGCGACAAACACGTGATACGGGCTGAGCACTTTCGAAAGATGAAAGACGGGGCCATAGTGTGCAACTCAGGACACTTCGATGTGGAGATTGACATCCCAGCTTTGAAGGCTCTGTCTAAGAAGGTTTCCAAGAAGGTGCGGAACTTTGTGGATGAGTACACCCTGGGTAACGGGCGGAGGATTTTCCTACTGGCGGAGGGTCGGCTGGTGAATTTGGCTGCGGCTGAAGGCCACCCGGCCAGCGTGATGGACATGAGCTTTGCGGTTCAGGCCCTGGCCAGCGAGTGGGCCTATAAACAGCGAGGGAAGCTGGATGTTCGAGTTTACGATGTGCCGCGAAAGATCGACGAGTGGGTAGCCAAGTTGAAACTCAAATCGATGAACATCAAGATCGATACTCTGACGGCTGAGCAGAAAAAATACCTGGCCAGCAGCGGCGAAGGTACTTAACTTTTCGTTGAGTAAGGAAATTGTACGAAGTTCTGGTGGAAATATCGTTTCGGGCGAGTCATCAACTGGCGTTGGGCGGTGGGGAACCTGAGCCGTTGCACGAGCATAACTGGCGGGTCCGGGTGGAGCTGGAAGGGGGCAAAGTGGGCCCGGAGGGGCTGCTGGTGGATTTTGTGAAGGTCAAAAAGCTTCTGGCTGAAATAGCCGATAAGCTCAGCGGAAAGGACCTGGGCGAAGTTGCAGAACTGGCTGAAAGGAGTCCCTCGGCGGAGAATGTGGCCCGTTATTTCTACGAGCAGCTCCGGGGCCGATTCGATGCGGGCGTTCGTTTGGCCAGGGTAAGGGTGGAGGAGGCTCCAGGATGCTGGGGGGGGTATCGGGCTTGAATTAGAAGCGCCGGGGGGCTATCATTTATTGAAGAGGGCCTGAACAGTCGGAGTAGTCGTTAAAATGCTTTGCCAACGATGCAATAAGAACGAGGCTACGATCCACATCACCGAGGTGAGCGACGGGGAGCACCGCGAGAGCCACCTGTGCGAGCAGTGCGCCGAGGCGGATGGAGCAGTGGTCAAGACGCCGACGACTATCAATCAACTGCTGAGCAGCTTTATCATGGCCCACAGCGGGGTGGCGGAGCTGGCGGAATTGTCGTGTCCGGAATGCGGGCTGAGTTTCCTGGAATTTCGTCAGCACGGACTGCTGGGCTGTGCCAACGATTACGAGGTCTTCACCCAAGCCCTGGAGGGACTTTTGGCGCGAGTGCACGGCGAAGATACGCATCACGTGGGCAAGGTTCCGGCTCGGGGGGGAACCCAGCAAAAAAGAAATATGAAGCTGCTGCGTCTGCGGAGGGAGCTGGCCGGGGCGGTGGAATCGGAAGAATATGAAAACGCGGCTCAACTTCGGGACCGGATCAAGGAGTTTGAGAAGCAATGAAGCTGACCGAGCTGGCAAAACGAGCAGGCTCGTGGCTGCAGGGTGAGGGGCCCCTGGCGGGAATCGTGATCTCCTCGCGGGTGAGGTTGGCCCGCAACCTGGCGGGTTATCCGTTCCTTTCCCGCTGCGACCACCAGCAAAAACTGGAGATCCAGGAGTTTCTCAGGCAACAGACCAGTGCACTGGCCACGGCCGAGCCACTGGAATACATCAACATCGACGAGGCAGAAGAGCTGGATCAGCAACTGCTGGTCGAACGCCATTTGATTTCCCGTCAACACGCAGAGGCTAACGGTGCACGGGGGATGGCTTATTCGGCCAGCGAGAAGATCTCGATAATGATCAATGAAGAGGACCACCTGCGTCTTCAGGCCCTTCAGCCGGGATTGCGCCTGGAGGAGGCCTGGCAAGAGGTCGATAGGCTGGACGATCTATTCGAAGCGAAGATGGGTTACGCCTTTTCGAGCCGATTGGGCTATCTGACCGCCTGCCCGACGAATGTGGGAACGGGAATTCGAGTCTCGGTGATGCTGCACCTTCCGGGGCTAAGAATGAGCGGTCAAATGGAAAAAGTGGTGCGGTCGGCCAGAGATATGCGTCTGGCAGTGAGGGGGCTGCACGGTGAAGGCACGGAGGCAGCGGGAGATTTCTACCAGGTGAGCAACCAGAGAACGCTGGGAGCTTCCGAGCAGCAGATTATCGAGGAGTTCAAAAACCAGGTGGTGCCGAAAATCGTGGATTACGAACAGAAGACGCGTGAGAAGCTGTTGGCCGAGCACGCCCACTTCGTGGACGACAAGGCCTTTAGAGCTATGGGGGCTCTGCAGAACGCCCGGACGATTTCTTCGGAGGAATCCCTCGAACTACTGAGCCAGCTGCGGATGGGGGTTACACTGGCAAGGGTCTCCGGAGTGAAGCTGGATACGCTGAACGAGCTGTTCCTGCGAACTCAACCGGCCCACTTGCAGCAGATCGAGAATCGGCTAATGAGTACCGAAGAGCGAGGTCTGGCCCGGGCTAAGTACATTCGTCAAGAACTCAATCCAAACTGAGAGCCTGGAGGTGGGGATTAGTAATTTTGGGCTTCTATGACCAGGGTTGATTTTTGAGGATTTCAAGCTATAATGTTATTTGAGCGGCGGGGAACAAGAATACCGATAAGCTAAATGCGATTTAGCTGTGGTTGAATCAAAATGGGCAAGAATACCAAAAGACGAGTTGCCAGGCTGGAAACGGTTGAGCCGGTAGGTGCCAGAGTCCTTATCAGTAAGGATAAGGATAAGAAGGAAACCAAGGGGGGCATCCATTTGCCGGACAAGATCGAGATACCGACAATTACCGGGCGGATCGTAGCGGTTAGTAGCCAAGTGGAAGCGGACGAAGATTTTCCCATCAATCGTTACGATAAGGTGTTGTTCAATCCCAAACACGCCATACCGGTGGACTTTGAGGGGGACAATCGGCTATTCGTGGTTCCGGTAGAGGATGTGGTGGCTGTATTTCGCAAACAGCCGTAGCACTCCATACTTTCCTTCCAGATGGATATCTCTGCTCCGATGTTTCGGACATTGATTCAGTAGCTAGCATAGTCGGGCGTGTTATTGACGTTTGAATAGCTAATTGAACAATGACGCATGCGACTGTCATCCCCGCGCAGGCGGGGATCCATCTTCCCTGAACGATATTGGCCTGGATTCCCGCTAAAGCGGTGATAAGGCCGCGCTTCACTCGCAATGACGTTGAGAGATTGCCGCGTCGCTGTGCTCCTCGCAATGACAGAGAGAGGCTATTTGATTTCCAGCATTCGTTCCAGGGCCAATCGAGCGTCGGCGGCGGTGGCGGAGTCTACCTGGATGCGGTTGATGACTTGGCCTTCGAGCAGGTTCTGGAGACTGCGGAGCAAGTGGCGGGGGTCCACGCGATACATAGTGGCGCAAAGGCACTGAACCAGAGAGAGACTCTCGATGTGCTTGTCGGGATGGCGTTGGGCTAAGCGGGCGACGAGATTGACCTCGGTACCGATGGCCCAACTCGAGCCGGGCGGAGCTTGTTCGATGGCCTTGATGATCTGGGCAGTCGAGCCAGTCCGGTCAGACTTCTGGACGACCTCGAAGCAACATTCGGGGTGGACGATTATTGTGGTCTGAGGAGATTCGCTGCGGACGCGCTGGATGTCGGCCTCGCGGAATATCTGGTGGACGGAACAGTAACCGTTCCAAAGCACGAACTTGGATTGGGCTAATTCTTGTGGGCTTAGGCCGCCGTCAGGCTTGTCCGGGTCCCACAGGGCCATGGATTCGAGGGGATAACCCATTTGATAAGCGGTATTTCGGCCAAGATGCTGGTCGGGCAGAAAGAGGACCCTCTGGCCCCGCTCGAGTGCCCAACGGATGGCGGCGGCGGCATTGCTGCTGGTACAGCAGAGGCCACCGACGCGGCCAACGAGGGCCTTGATGACAGCAGAAGAATTGACGTAAGTAATAGGCACGATTTTATCGGACCCGACAGAGTTGAGCTTCTCCCAGCAGGCCTGGGCGTCGGGCAGGCGGGCCATGTCGGCCATGGAGCAGCCGGCGGAGAGGTCCGGGAGGATGACTATCTGCTCTGGGCTGGTGAGGATGTCGGCGGACTCGGCCATAAAGTGTACGCCGCAAAAGACGATCCAGCGGGCCCGGCTCTGCTGGGCGGCGAGGCGGGAAAGGCCGAGCGAGTCGCCGACAAAATCGGCGAAGCTGATGATGTCGTTTTGCTGGTAATGGTGGCCGAGGATTACGAGGTCTTTTCCGAGACGGCCCTTGCACTCGGCAATGCGTTCGAGGACCTGGGCGTCGGACAGACTGAGAATTTCTTCGGGCAGGGCTTCTTGTGTTTGCATAATGAGTTAATATAACAGGGCTATTTTTTGTTCACGTTTACAAAAAAATCCGATGTAGGCATTTGATATCGCTTTAAAGTTTTTGGATTTATGCTTCGACTCCTATGAGTAATATGTTGAGTATTTTTCCATTGCGTCCATAACTGCTTTTATGTTTTCCAGTGGTAGGCCGGGATAAAGCCCGTAGATCATCATTAAGCCCCCTTCTTTGCCGCCCAGTTTGGCCACTTCTTCACGAACAAGAGCATCAATCTGCTCGGGGGATCCATTGACGGTGACGCTCTGTCTGTCGATATCAAGGTCGATGCAGACTCTGCCTTTTAAGTTCTCTTTTATCCAGTCAATGCCATTGACTAAGTCCTGCAGATTGAGCACCTGTACTCCACAATCAAGAAGGTCATCTGTAAGCTGACGGATGTCACCATCAGCGTGTACGTGAACGATACAACCGTCATCAAGCGCCACCTTCATCAGACGCCTATAGCTGGGTTTAATATATTTTCTGAAATACTGCGGCGAGAGCATTGGCCCTTTCTGCATGCCAAGGTCCTCGGCAAAGCCCATCCACTTTACACCGCATATATCGATATGATTTCGAATAAGCCCCCTATTGAAGTTCTCGAGCATTTCCAGTAGTTTATGCAGCTTGGGTTCATCGTCGGCCATATCAAAAAGCACATTTTCATACCCGCGGATATCAATCAGTTTCAGCCATGTATGATTGTGTCCTATCTCACCGCTTTTAATACATTTTTGAGATATAGCAAAACTGTTGTCTTTTGACTGCCGGATCCAGTCGATAGGTCCCATGTGGTTTACCTTATTGGGGTCCGGGGGCTTAAAATTTTCAAAATCATCCCAACTCTCAAGTGGATGCTTGGTGACGATACCAATTATTCCATCATCTGTTGTTTCCCAGACACAGCCCCAAGAGTCGATAAATTTTTCATCTGCGCGGGCAAAAGGCGGGTACTCGATTTTTTCGGGCACCTCGGAGGAATCGAAATCGGGAAAAAGAAACGGATGCGACGCTGTCAGTTCAAGCAGCGCCTCCCGAGGGTAATGATGCCAGCAGGCTGCATTGATATGAAATGTCATTGGGATATAATCTGGCCCATCGAAGTTGATGAGACGCAATAGATTTTCGCGAGCGTCCATATTCTTCTTTTCTTAATAATGCAAAGACAAATGCTGGCAGTTGTGTCTACGGGCTCGGCTGGGTAAGGGGTGGGCTTTGAGCCAGCGGGCGACGTAACGAAGAATGCGCCCGTGGTCGAAGGCCAAGCCAGCCCTGGTTTGCAGGGAGAGAAAAGCGACTTCGCAGGCATCGTCTCCGGGGCGAGCCAGCTTGAGCTTGGCGGGGTCAACAAAACCCAGATGGATAACCGAAACGGTCCAGCCCCTGGGGTCTCGGCCAGGGGTGTCGAAGAATCCGATGGGCTTGAGCTTTACGCGGGTAAGGTTGGTTTCCTCTGCCAACTCACGTTTGGCAGCCTCCAGGGCCTGTTCGTTCTGGTTTACATATCCGCCGGGCAGGGCCCAGCAGCCCTGGTAGGGGGGATTCTTTCGCTTGACCAGCAGGACCCTGAGCTTGCCCTTGAGCTTGGCCAGGACCACGGCGTCGGCGGTGAGCATCGGGCGAGCATAGCGGTAGGTGAATTTGGCCGGGGGCGGTCTGTTTATGCTGCGGCGTTTGGGCATCATTCGCTCAGGGATAAGTCGGCGACCCTGGTCTTGCCGAGTCGTAGGATCTCGATATTTACGGTATCGAGTTCAGTTTGGCGGGCAGCGGTGATTTTGTCTTCGAAGTCGTCAACGGAGGTGACATCGACACTGTTTATACGAGTAATTAATTCACCCTCGCTGATTTTTGCCACGGCGGCAGGGGTGCCTTCCTCGATCTTGCTGACCACGACGCCGGGGGCATCGGGGGACATCTTCAGCGCCTGGCGGACCTCGTAGGTGAGATCGCGGACGGTCAGACCGATGGGTCGGTCCCGGTACTTTTCAGCGCTGTCATAATCCAACGGGGCCTGCTGGACCTTTACGGTTTTGGTGAACAACTTCCAGCCGTCGGCGTCCCGCCGTGAGCAGAAGCTAACTTCTATGGGTCTGTTTTGACCGATGGCGGCGAGAAACTCGGTTAGGAAGTTTCGGCGGGATCTCCAGACCTTGGCCCCAGCAGCAGAGAAGCCGTATCGGCCACGTGGGCCGGCCGCGAGGGAGCTGCGCAACTCGGTGGGATACTTACGCTCAGGGGAAGTGTCTTTAATGCTTAAAAGCACGTCTCCCGGTCGGATACCCATATCGGCAGCGGGCGAGCCCTGGTAAACGGCGCTGACCACAAGACCGACGGAGCCGTCCTTGGTGAGGGGTTCGAGGTCCACCCGCTTGGCCAACTCTCGATTGAGGCCGACGTACTCTATGCCGAGCCACATTCGGCGTTTGGCCTGGGTCTTGGTCATAGGTCGGATATTGGGATCGAAGGCATCGTCAGGCCGATGAAGGGCTGGCGCGATTTCGTCAATGCCAAAGATGCGCATCATCCCGCTGCCGGAAGGAACGTATCCGGGCTGGCCTAAACTGTAGTACTCAGGCCCCAAACGGGCCATTATCCTCTGTTCTTCGGCGGGCAACCTTTGGCGGAGATAGAATCCAGCCAAACGTCCGTCCAGGTCTAAGAGAAGCGAGCCGGCGAATATGGGCAAGGAAGGCTCCAGATGGACGGCATCGCCGTAACCCTTGGTCTCCCGCAGGCAGCGAGCATACCAGACCTTCACTTCTTTGCGTCCGAACCTTCGGCGAACGTGAACGGTTTGGACAGGAACAACTCTGGAGATTTCGCCTTGGCTGTCGAGGTCGAGCCATTTGCCGAAGCGAGCGTCTTTGACGCGGATAACAAAAGCGGCGAAGTCGCGATAGGCCCCGAGCAGTTCAGCCGAGCAGGTTTCGCTCTTCGGGGCTGGGGGGGCGTCGGCAGCTTTGGCGGTGACTGAACGGCCGGAAAGCTCGTCTTCACCGTTGAGCTGGACCTCTATGGATTCGATCTGCTTGGCTTCGCGGCGAGACATTTCCAAAGGGACCAGCAGAGTGACCGGGTCGATGGCCAAGCCATGAACGATTCGCTCAGGCAAAGGTCCCCGGCCATATTCTTCCTCGCTGGGCTGGCGGTAGTAAATCTTTACTTGGTGGTAGAGTTGAGAGTATTTGTTTTTCAGGGCCTGGCGGGAATTGCGGAAATCATCTGCCCTAAGGTCGCCGGTGATGGCGTCCAGAATATCCCGACCTTTCCAGATTCTATATTTCTGTTTGAGGTCCAGTATGCCGCGGATAGTCAGGCCGATAAAATTGCCGTCCTGATCGGCGATGAGTGAGGGAACGACGCCCATGCTTTCGCCGGTGCTCAGCTCAGCGGAGATACCGCCGGAAGTTGCCCCCAGAAAGTATTCGGGGAAGGGATCGGCAGAATCGTAGCGGAAGCTGCTGGTCAAGGGGCTGCTGCTGATATGCCAGTCGCGGCCGGAGCGGTATATGGAAATCAACTGCAAGGGGGGCAGGTTTTTTTTCATCGGGGCTTTGGAAGCGGCCGAGGCGATCAACTCTTCAAGCTCTTTTGAGTCGGTGAAGGCTATGGGCTGCAAACCGAGGGGGTCGGAAACCTCCAGGACGGCGGCGTCCATCTTTTTGAGGATGGTTAGCAACCTTGCCCGGCGGGCTCGGCCGTCGGAGCCGATAACCTCTATGCGATCAATGAGTCGCAGTTCCGTTTCGGGGTCGGCAATGAGTACGTGTCCGTGGTAGTCGAGGACGACGCCGCCCAGGTCCAGGCTCACTTTTCGTTCGACCATTCGTCGGGCCAATCGCTCCTGAAAGGACACTTCTTGCTCGCCGGAGCCGAACTCATTGGCGATGTCCCGCTTGAAATAGACACGTGCGCGGACCATGGAGGCGCGTACGCCGTCGAGCACGCGGCCCCGAGCCAGAGCTTCTTTGGGCTGCCTGAGCCAGAGGCAGCCGGCTGGGGACAACAAGAGCCCGGCCAGCAGGATGCAAAGGACAAGTTGAGCCAGGCGGTATCTGTTTGAGACCCTGCTAGTCTTCTTCATCGTAGTCCTTTCTGTAGTCGAGCACTATCAGTCGAGGCAGGCCTTTGCGCAATACCTCGAGCAGGACTTTCTTTTCGCGGTCTTCGTCGGCGATGATTTGCTGATAGATTTTTTCGATGTCGCTGAGGGTATCTATCTGCTTCATTTGGCCGAGGGTGTCGCCGATTTTGAGAATGATGTCGTTCCTGCGGATACCAGCTTTGGCGGCGTTTCCGGGATAGCGTACCGCCCGGACGAAGAGACCCTTTTGCTGATAGAAGTGGAGGTCGGGATTGGCAAACTTTGAAATTTCCTTGACGGTCATATTCCATCGTCGGCAGTCGAAATCTTCTCCCTCGAACTTACCCTTCAAGGTGAGGGAGAGCTTGGTGTATGCGATTTGGTCCCGACGGCGATAGGTGATGTCAATTTCGCGGTCGGGGGGGATATCGGCGAGCTGCCAGTAGAGTTTGGGAAGCTGCTCGACATATTTTCCGACATACTCGATGCCGCCGACGGTGAGCAGGACATCTCCGGCCTGGAGGCCGGCCAATTGGGCAGGGGAGTTATCTTCGACGCCGGCTATGAGCACACCGCTGTCGCCCTCGATGAAGGTATTGCTATTAAAATCCTTGAGAGCCTGGAGTCGCAGGCCGGTCCACGCTCGGACCACCTTGCCGTCCTGCTGCAGCCGGCGGACGATGTCCTTGACCACATTGGAAGGGATGGAAAATCCAAGACCGCCGATCATTACGCTCAGGGTGTTGATGCCCACGATCTTGCCCTCGGTGTTGACCAGAGGGCCGCCGCTATTGCCGGGATTGATGATCGCGTCGGTCTGAATCCAGGTATTATATTTATGGAGAGATTCGAAACCCAGATAGCGGTCGGCGTTCATGATAATGCCCAGGGAGATGCTGCGTTTGAATCCAAAGGGCGAGCCCAGAGCCATAACGAACTGGCCCTCGGTGACTTTATCGGAGTCGGCGAATTCACCGAAGGGCAGGGCTGGGGCGTCTTTGGGCAGTTTGAGGCGCAGGAGAGCCAAGTCGGTTTCCTTATCGAGGCCGACAATCTCAGCCTTGACCTGCTCCTTGTTATAAAGAACACAGTTGATTTCAACGGCCTTCTCGGCCACATGGTGGTTGGTCACGACTAGGCCGTCAGGTGAGATTATTACTCCTGAGCCGAAAATTTCGGCTCGCCTTTTTTCACCGCTACCGAACTCCTCGCGAATGGGTTTGACAAATACCAGGGCTGGAAAAACCCGCTTCTTGGCGGTGGCAATGATCTGTTCAAAGTCGAGGCGATCTTTGGCCGGAACAGCGGGGGGCTCAGGCCCAGCGGAGGGCTGCTCGGCGGGCACGTCTGCCGAGAAGGCAGGGCCCCAGAAGAAAAGACTGAGCAGCACTATTGTTACGACTGAGGATTTTTTTGTGGCCATGGTAACTCCGAGAGACATTTGCCCTAGAGTGTCTGCAGGGCTTGAGCTATGCGGCTATTTTCAAGCTATAAAGATACCGCAGAAGCCACGGCGATGCAAGATGGGCAATTTGGTAGAGGCCCCCAACGCCCCCAGGCTGTACTACTCTGCGAAGCGCTGCGAAGCACGAGCGCCCTGGGGGGCTTTCGAACCCCCGAATTTGGCAAGAACACCTTAAGTGGCGTTGTAGTCCTAAGATAACGTGCGTCTACGGTTTTTCAGCAGGCTCAGCCTTGAGCGAGTCGAAAGGGCCAAACCGCCAATGAGCAACAGCCCCAGCGTGGCGGGTTCGGGTATCTCAGCCGTCACGGTGTAACTCCAGAAGCCGATGATGCCCCCTCCGGGACCTATCCAACCCTCGAGATCGCTTTCCACACCTGACGGCGAGCCATCATATATCTCCGCTGAATATTCCGCGAACCTGACGAACGCTGAAACATGCCACGACCACTCCGGTGCCCCAGGCGCCAGGTAGTCCCGGTTGATCCCGTCGGCGCCGGCTGCGATCCAAGCCCCAACAATAGTAGCCTCGTACCCCTCGGAGCCTGGCCCGTATTCGATCAAACCTCGGGCGTATGCGATATCATCCGGCTCGCTCAGAGGCAAAACATAGGAATCGTAGAATAATTCGTAGCCAGGGAGTTCGGTTACCAAAAAAAGCACGTCTTCACATAACCCCGTTTTGGCGTCAAAAAGGGCCAATGCAGAGCAGGCCAGCAGAACCATCCAAATGCGTGCCATTCCTTCTCCTGATCTTCTGCAATTGCCGGCCTTTGTCGGCAAGTCGCCAAAAGCAAAACTGGTCGATTACGGGCAGTATCTTAGTCCGCGACCGCCAGCTTTCTCTCACTCAAGTGATAAATATACCAAATATCGAAACTTAAGTCAAGAACTTTTTCCCACAATCTCCGAATTAATGCCTAATTTCACCTAAGCCGCCATAATCCGAGCGATTACGACTGTGCCTGAGTCCTGATGGCAAACAAGCTCAGAATCTTCGGCTTTCTTGCGAGCGTCGCAGGGCCTAAGATAACGTGCGTCTACGGTTTCTCAACAGAGCTAAACCGCCCAGAAGCAACAGTCCCAGCGTGGCGGGCTCGGGCACTTGGTAGATGTCCACGTTAGAATAGGTCTCGAGAGCTCCAGCTCCGCCCTGCCCGCCGGCAAAGAAAGCCATGTCACCCGCTGTGGTTGCGGCTAAGTTATAACGCGCCTGGGAAAGTGTTGTTGTAGTCCATGTGTCCGACTCGACATCGTAGATGTCCACGACATCACTGTACTTAGGCGAACTCAGGTGGGGACGTCGGCCGCCAGCGAAGATGGCCTTGTTGCCAAGTGTTGTTGCGGGCAAACTGATTCGCTCCTCCGACAGCGCGCTGACGGACCATGTATCCGTATCCACATCGTAGATTTGAACAAGATCGGTAACAGCGCCGTATACGTAGTAATCGTCCTCCGCTATGCCCCCCGCGAAAATCGCTTTATTGCCAACGTTCGTTGCGGCCATGGAACCGCAGGCCACAGGAAGCGCAGTTGTGGACCACATGCCGTTTGTGGCATCGTAGATGTCGACGATGTCCGAAGGATAAACCTTCTGAAAGGACTCATCGGTATAGGACCCGCCTGCGAAGAGCGCCTTGCTTCCCACGGTGGTTGCAGCAATACCAGCTCGCGGTTGTGACAATGTTGCTGTACTCCATGTGTTTGTGCTGGCGTCATAGATATCTACAACATCGCTAAATATCATTTTCCAAGGGTCGGGCCAGTCCCGAGGATCAGATAACCACTCTCCCCCGGCAAAGATCGCTTTGTTATCCACAGTAGTGGCTGCCAACCAGGATCGTGCCTGTGAAAGTGTGGCTGTAGACCATGTGTCGCTGGAGGTGTTATAAATATCTACAACGGCGCTTTTAACGTCTAGTGCGAGGGGATCGAAGCCGTAGGCGCGGCCGCCGGCGAAGATCGCCTTATTACCGAGACTTGTTGCGGCCAGGGCATCGCGCGCCTGCGAGAGCACATCGGTAGACCAGGTACCGCTCGACGTGTCATAAATGTCAACGGTGGCGCTCCAGGTTATAGGTAAAGGGAGGAATTTGAGGCCACCGGCAAAGAATGCCTTTCCCCCCGCGCTCGTCGCGGCCAGAGAGGTCCGGTCCGTTGACAGAGAGGCCGTTGTGTGGACCCAGTCAGGGGGCAAAGCCCAAACCGAGCTGGCTATTGCCATCAGGATAACCCCAGCAATAACCGTCACCATAGCTGCAAGATTGGAATTCTCTCTCATCTCTCACTCCGTTTTTGTTTATAGCCAATAACTCTCTTTCCCCAGAACCTTCCCCGAGAGCAAAAGTGGTCAGTTATAAGTGGGATTTGTCCGTCAGACCCCTAGCTCTCTCTCACTCAAGTGATAAATATACCAAATATCGAAACTTAAGTCAAGAACTTTTTCCCACAATCTGCGAATTAATGCCTAATTTCAGCTAAGCCGCCATAATCCTAGCGATTACGACTGTGCCTGAGTCCTGATGGCAAACAAGCTCAAAATCTTCGGCTCCCTTGCGAGCGTCGCAGGGCGGTGCCGTCCTTGTGGGTTTTTTCGGTGCTCAAGACTTTCATGGCTTTGGGTATGTTTTCGACATTGATAATTCCTGTGGTTTTACCTCCCTTGCCACCGCTGGTGCAGTAGGCGTAGGCAATATTGATGTGAGCCTTGGCCAGTTTCTCCACTACGTCGGCCAGGGCCCCGGATTTATTGGTCAGCTCGATTTGCAGCACATCGGTGTGGGTCATGGGGACGTTGAGCTGTTTGAGGACCTTCTCGGCGACGTCGATTTGAACAACGACCAGACGCAGGACGCCGAGGTCCGCCGAATCGGAGAGGGTCATAGCCACGCCGTCCACTTTGGCCTTGCTAAGGGCCTTGAGCACGCCGGCCAAGACCCCCGGCTTGTTGACCAAGGAAATTGAGAATTCTTTGACTACTTTCATATCTCAGACTCCTGGATTCTTGAGGGGAGGATCATAAAAACCATGGCCAAAACAGCCGGGGAACTGAGGTAGTCCGCCCAAGTAGAGCTGCAGGTGGTAAATTCTTGCTTTTTTATGGCAGCACGGTATGTTGGCCGCTGTTGATTCAAGGTTCGACCGCCAATAGCAAGTAAAAGGGCTATTGCGCCGAGAACGGCTATTCAGGCCCCAGCTATCATAACGATTATATTCGGCAGGACGGCAACAGGAAAGGGCAAAAATGCGGTCAGCATCCGGCAGTAGTCTGCGGTTAGGTCTGTACGGTGCCGGTCCGCACAGCCGTGGAGTGCTGTTGCCGGCCCTGGTGGGCCTCGAGCACCCCCTGGAGGCGGTGTGCGACCCGCGTGTCGGCTTGGCTGACGATTTGGCCCAGCGTTTTGCCTTCCGGTCGAGCTTTGCGGATCTGGCCGACCTGGTGCGGGACGCGGGGGTGCAGGCCCTGGTTATCAGCCGAGACGCCCCGAATCTGGTGGGTATCGCCGAGCCACTGTTGGGCTCGGGGCTCCCATTCTGGGTGGATGCCGCCACAGTTGGTCTGGAAAAATTGATCGGGCGTCTGAAACGGCGGTCAAGAAATGGTCCGATATACATGATCAGCCATCCGCATCGGTTTGCCCCGGCTTTTGTACGAGCCGCCGAGCTGATTCGTTCGGGGCGGCTTGGGGAACTGCTGTTGGGCTCGCTGGAAATATGCTCGGTAAAAGCAGCTGGGGGGCAGATGGAGCTTCCCCTGGAACACCTGCTGGAAGGGGCATTGGACCTGCTGTGCTTTTTGCTGGGCAGGGCGAGCAGGGTTTATGCCAGTTGGGATGGGGCTTCGATGCTGGCGGGGGTCATCAAGTTTGAGGCTACGGCGGTGGTTTTGCAACTGCGGCAGGGGGTTTGGGCGGGTCAGGCGTGCCATCAACTCAGGCTGCACGGACAGCAGGGGCAGGAACTTTACGTAGGCAATCTTACGGATATGACGGCCAGGGAAGGTGAGTCGGTGTTGGCCAGATCGATTCAGCCCATGGCTGAGGGGGTGGACGTGTGCGTTCAACATGGCTGGACGGGGTCGCTGGTGTCGTTTTTTTCGGCGGTGAGTCGGGCAGAGCAGGCCTCGAGCGACCTGACTAACCTTCTAGAGACCCGCAAGTTATGCGAGGCGGTAATCCGCTCGGCCGGCAGCGGGCGAGAGGTCCGCCTGCGGACTTGAGAACGTGGCGAACAAGCGGTTCGGCCGGGAGGAAGGCAAAACCAGTACAGAAGTGAAAAACGCCCCAGGCAGGGAAAAAGCCTTTGCCAAATACGGCGTTTTTTGTTACTCTACTTGTTTGTGGCAATGTGGGGGTAGTAATTAGAGAAAGGTTTTTCAATGCCTCGTGCCAGATCCGGTGCTGCCAGGCATCGAGCTAAAAAGAGACTCCTTCGAGCGGCTAAGGGCTATCGGGGTTCTCATTCGAAGCTTCTCCGCTCAGCGAGGCTGACGCTTCAGCGAGCCCAGGCGATGAGCTATGTTGGTCGCAAGCTGAAGAAGCGTGATTTTCGCTCGCTGTGGATCAGCCGACTTTCGGCGGCGTGTCGAGCAAGGGGGCTGCGTTACAGCCAGGTGGTCAAGGCCCTGCTGGAGGCGAACATCAGTTTGAACCGCAAGATGCTCTCGGAATTGGCGATTTCGGACCCGGCGGCCTTCGACGAGGTACTGGCCAAGGCCGGGCTGAGTGTCAACGGCTGATGGGCCTCGGGGGCGGCTATTCTATTATCACTTTGTTGGGGCCGGGGCGGATTCGGCCGATCAAGTAAGCCCCCTGCTTGAGTCGCTTGAACTGGCGGAGAATCGACTGGGCAAAGGTCGGTCTAACCACGAGCACAAAACCGATTCCCATATTGAAAACACGGTACATCTCTTGCTCGGCTACCGGTCCCCATTTGGCCAAGAGGTCGAAGATGGGCGGGGTTGGCCAGGAGTCTTTCTTGATTATGGCCTGGCAGGATTTGGGCAGGACGCGAGGGAGATTGCCGGCCAATCCGCCGCCGGTGATGTGGGCCATGGCCCGGACGACTCGCTTTACGCGATAGTGGCCCAGGACGCTGCGGACTGTCTTGACGTAGATTCGCGTCGGTTCGAGCAGCTCCTCGCCGAGCGTTCGTCCCAGAGTGGGAATGTGGCGGGAGAGGTCCCTTTTGCCTTTGGCGATGATTTTGCGGACCAGGGAATAGCCGTTGGAGTGCAGGCCGGACGAGGCCAGGCCGATTAGGCAATCGCCGGGCTCGACGTCTTTTCCGCTGATGAGTCTCTTGCGATCGACTATGCCGACGGCAAAGCCGGCTACGTCGAGATCGCCGGAGGCGTAGAGGTCGGGCATCTCGGCGGTTTCGCCACCGAGCAGGGCGGCCCCGGCCTGTTGACAGCCCAGACAAATACCTTCCATGAGGCTGAGGATTGTCTTGGAATCGACCTTGCTGACGGACAGGCAATCCAGGAAGAAGAGTGGCTCAGCCCCCTGGACGAGCAGGTCGTTGACACTCATGGCCACCAGGTCGATGCCGATGGTGTCGAGTTTTTTTATTTGGAGGGCCAGCTTGAGCTTTGAGCCGGCGGTATCCGTGCAGGCCAGGAGGATGGGGTGGCGGTAATTGCGTTTGAATAGCCGCTCATCGTAGTCCAGGCGAAATAGGCCGGCAAAGCCCATTTCGTTTTTGACGACTCGTGGCCCGAACGTGCTACGAGCCAATCGGCCGATACCGGCAGCCACAGCATCCCCCGCTTCGATATCCACACCGGAGTCTTTATAGGTTAGTGTCTTAGCCACTTTGAATTTTCCAAATTAGTTACACTCTCACAAAGTACGCTTATAAGCGCCTAAAATAGGATCTGGTTAAATATGCCCAAGAACAGACCAAATAGCAAAGAATAGGTACCGACCGCCATGAGAAATCGAAAGAACACTTCGTTCAGCTGTTCTGGCAAGCTATCGCCCGCCATAGTCTGAATGCTCCAACCCACTTTCGCTAGCACAGCCCAGAGTAATACCACGGCGGATAAGACATAAGTCCAAGGGGTAATGTAGATGGAAAGAGGTTTGGAGTAACAGAGTAGAAGAAGTGAGCTAAGTCCAGCTGCCACGGCTATTATTATAACTAGGCGAAGCGAGGCGCCTATCGAATGGCGTATTTCCTTGGTAAGCGCACGTTGTACGCTTTGAAACTCCTTAATTTTGTCCGGAGGGAGGACACCATTGGGGTATCGCTCAGCGAACTGTTTGTTTCTCTCAAACTCAGATTTTATAGAATGTTCAGTAGCTTCTTTTACGAAACGATCGCGAACAAATAACAGCTTCATCAACTGGAATAGCTTCATCAGAAACGCTCCTTTTGCGCGCTTAACCAATCCAGCCAGGCATTGCTTTTCTCCATGATTAACCGATCTGTCAATCTTGCTCATGTCCCGGAAGGAGTGATGCTTGGTTTTGTTTTTTGCCTTTAGCCTTTGGAGCCTTCTTAAAAGTCCTGTTCACTTGGCTAAGAGGCGGACAATCTATTTTTTTGCCCTTGAGCAGTTGTTCTATAGTCAAGATTTGCAGTGCCGGATGCGAGCCCCATGGCGATTTGTAAAATTCCGCACTTGCAGCCTCGGTTCGCATAGGTTTTGTAGGCCTTTCCATGGAAATAAGCACACCGATCTGGGCCTTTTCTCGATCGAGAACCCCTCGCAAATCTCGCAAGTCTGCCACTGACACATGCCCGGATTTTACTGAAAAGAGAATCTGTTTGGTCTTAGTCTTTTTGCCCTCGGGTTCGTCATGGAAGTACAGTCGCCCATCTATCCCTTTGTCTGCCCCCTTCTTTTGTTCTGTGGGCCTTGCCCCAACTAACCCTAGCGCCCACCACTGGAACTGATAATGATCGTCGGCAGCTAACTCCTTGGCTCCTGCCAAGTCCACAGGCTCACCAATTACCTCATACTCGGCATCCTCGCCAAACATATCCTTGAGCCTGTGCTTCATCAGGGCAACAGCCAGATGGGTAATATCAATGCCAATCCAACGGCGCTTGAGACGTTGAGCTACAGCTATCGTCGTCCCGCACCCGCAGAAAGGGTCTAGAACCGTGTCGCCATCATTGCTGCTGGCTTTGATAATGCGTTCAAGAAGGGCCTCGGGCTTCTGGGTGGGGTAGCCGAGCTTCTCTTGATGCCATGATCGCAGTGATTCGACATCAGTCCATACATCCTGTACGGGGAGGCCTTTCGATTCGTCAAGGTAGCGCTTGAGTCGAGGAATACCGTTCTTCGTATAATAGATGCGCCCCTCGCGTTCCAGCCGTTCCATAGTGCTCTGGGGGCAGCGCCACACACGCCGGACCCCTTTCCACTCGTAGTCGTAGCCACCCCCTGTAAGGCCAGCTGCCCCCAAGTCCGCGGACATGAAGCGGCGTCCATCGCCATCTTCGTATCTGTAGTATTGTTCAACGTAACCCGGGTCATAGGGTTGGTAGGTGTCGTTCCAGCTGGGGTCTTCGGTGCGCGTGCAATAGAGAAGAACATCGTGAACCCGCCCGTACCGCTTGGCGTCACTGTGCCCGCTTGTACGCTTCCAGATTATCTCGTTGCGAAAGTTCACGGGCCCGAAGATAGCGTCCATTAGCATCTTCAGATAGTGGCTTGCCGTCGGATCGCAATGGAGATAGATACTCCCTGTTCCCTTGAGAACCCTCCATAACTCGATCAGTCGTGGGGCCATCATAGCCAAATAGGCCATCATGTCGCTTTGACCAAGGAAGGTCCGAAACGCTTGCATGGCTTGGGAGACAGTATGATTGGGGCCTTCGACAACCTTCTCATAGGCTTTGGCTGCTTCCTGGTCCCAATGCCAAGTGTCTCCAAAAGCCTTGATCTGAGCGGCTGACTGAGTTCCGTTATGTTCGGCAAAAAGAACGTTGTAACTAGCGTTCGAGTTAAATGGAGGGTCTAGATAGATCAAATCAACAGATTCGTCGGGAATGTACCTTCGGAGGATGTCCAGATTATCGCCATAGTAGAGTTGGTTTGGTGCAGGCATTTCTATTTCCCCAAAAGATTCGTTCTTTGCTGATTCAGCCAATCTAACCAGGCGTCGGTACCCTGGCCGGTCTTGCAGGAGATTTCGAAGCGGGCGGCCTTGGGGGCGACCTGCTTGACGAATTGCCAGAAGGCGTCTTTATCAAAATCCAGGACGTCGAGCAAGTCAATCTTATTGAGCAAAACGCAGTCGGCCTTGTAAAACATCCTGGGATACTTGGCCGGTTTGTCGAAACCCTCGGGGACACTGCAAAGGACGATGCGGCAGTGCTCGCCCAGCGGAAAGCCGGCTGGACAGACGAGATTGCCGACGTTCTCAATGACCAGCAGATCAAAATCGTCGAGGTTGACCTTACTGTCGGCCAGGGCCCGCTCGACCATCAAGGCGTCAAGATGACAGGCCTGGTTGGTGTTTATCTGCAGGGCCTTTAGGCCGACGGCTCGGACCCTTTTGGCGTCATTGTCGGTCTGCAAATCACCTTCTAAGACCAGCGTGCGATATCGGTTCGCTAGTTCCTTAGCTGTAACCTCCAGCAGAGCCGTTTTGCCACAGCCCGGTGAGCCCATGATGTTGATAGCCAGCAGAGAAGCCTTGTCGAAGCGGCCGCGGAGGTGCTGGGCGATGTCCTGGTGGCGTTTGAGGACCTTTTGCTGAACCTCGATCTGCTTCATTCGACTTCAATCCTTTCTAAGATTACGTCTTGGCCGTTGATGATATCCAGCTCGGTGGCCTGGCAGTCGGGGCAGAGGAGGGTGAAGGTTTCGAGCTGGCCCTGCCAGTTGCAAGCGGTGCACTTGAAGACGGCGGGGCTGTCACGGAAGCGCAAGTGCACGTCGGTGTGGCCTTGGCCGACTAAGAGGCTCTCGAGGGCGAATCGCAGAGAGTGCTCCTCGATGCCGCTGAGCTTGCCGACAGTCAATTCCAGGGCTATGAGCTTGCAGGGGGCCAACTGGCTCAGCTTGTCGCCAAGAACGTTGATGATGCCGGTGGCCACGGACATTTCGTGCATGGGTTGGCCCTTGGGGTCATTCCTGTTGAGCTAGTATAGCCGCTGGGAGCGCTGTTGGCTATGGTGATTTGGTGTAGCCGAGGCAGTGGAGGTGGATAGTGTCGGTGGTGGTGGGAGTGCCGAGAGGGTGGCCGGTAACCACGACGATAGTCTCGCCGGTCTTGGCCCAGCCGTTCTGGGGGGCAAGTTTATCAATGACCGACAGTAGCTCCTTGGAGCTGGGGGGTAAATCCATGAGGTAAGGGATTACGCCGTATTGCAGGGCCATGCGGCGGCAGACGGCAGGGTTGGAACTGAGGGCGATGATGGGCACGCCGATGCGGGTCTTGCTGATCAGGCCGGCGGTGCCTCCGCTTTCGCTCCAGACCACTACGAGACTGCAGCGGGCCTGTTGGGCGATTCGATGGACGCCGTGGGCCAAGGCTGCCTGGGAACGAGGCAGCAGGTCGAGGTCGAGCCCGGGCGCGGCCGATGGATGCTTGTCCTGGAATTCCTCGCTGACGCGGGCGATGTTCTCGATGGTTCGCACAGCAGCAGCGGGGTTGGCCCCGATGGCAGTTTCGCCGGAAAGCATGACGGCGTCGGCCTGGTCGAAGATGGCGTTGGCTACGTCGGAGACCTCGGCCCGAGTGGGGGTCTGGGCGGAAATCATGCTGGCTAACATCTGGGTGGCGACGATGACGGGTTTGCCGGCTGACTGGCAGCGGCGGATGATGTCCTTCTGGACGAGGGGCACGCGGGCCAATTCAATTTCTGCGCCCAGATCGCCGCGAGCAACCAGGACGGCGTCGGCAACGGCGATGATGGCGTCGAGGTCATCCAGGGCCTGGGGCTTTTCGATCTTGGCGATGAGTTTGATGTCCGAGCCGGCGGCGCGGAGCCTGTCACGGGCCCCGACAATGTCGTCGGCGCTGCGAACGAAGCTAAGGGCCAGGTAGTCCAATTCATTTTTCACGGCCCAGTCGAGGTCCTCAAGGTCCTTGGGGGTGAGCGAAGGTGCGGCGATGTCGGTATCGGGCAGGTTGACGCCCTGGCCGCTCTTGAGAAGCCCGGTGGATTTGCTCAGGCAGCGAAAAGCCCCGGCCGACTTGGAGGTAACCACCGTGGCGATCTTGCCGTCATTTATGAGCAAACGATCTCCGGGGCGGATGCTGTCAATCAGATCCGGATAAGTTGTAGCGAAGACGTTTGGATCGTTGGCCTCGGCCTGGGCAGCGAAGATAAGCTCCTGGTCCGGCTGGAGCGGTCGGGGTTGGCCGGGGAAGGGAGCGAGGCGGATCTTGGGCCCGCACAAATCACCCATCAGGGCATGGGAGGCTGGGTGAGATTCGGCGGCCGTTCTGACGGCCTGGAGAAAACCCAGGTGCTGGCTGTGATCTCCGTGGGAGAAATTGATCCGCAGGACGTCGGCGCCGCTGGAGATAAGTTCGGCGACAGCCTGGACGGAATCACAGGCCGGTCCGACAGTAACCACTATCTTGGTCTTTATCACCGGGACCGGAATCCTTGCAGAGCAAAAGACTACTACTGGGGGACTTTGGACGGCTGGTCCCCTGGGCTGCCCTGGAGGCCTGGTTGGGCCTCGGCTGCGGCGGCCTCGTCCAATCGGTCCTGGAGGTCCTTAACCGTATCCCGCAGAGTAGAGATAGTGCCTTTCAACTCGATGATGGTGGCGTTGAGCCGTTTCTTTTCTTCAATAAGGGCCAGGCTATTTCCAGCGGTCTTTGAGAGATCATCTGAAGCGATCTTATAGTTTCGGCGGAGATCTTCGAGGTCCTTTTGCTTGAGCGTCAGTTGTGTTCGGGTCTCGGATAATTGCTGCTGGAGCTGGCGCTTGTGAGCCTCAAGGCGGCTAACGACCGTACGATGGTCTTTCCTGGCATCGTAGAGCAAGCGTTCCTGGGTTTGGAGGGTTTGCCTTAGTTCGCGGTGCTGGGCCTTGAGGTCTTCATGCTGCTTCGCGGGGACGCAGGCGCTTAGAGCTCCAGCCAAGAGGATGGCCCAAATAAAAGCAGGGATATGTTTCATGCCAATCCTCCAGGGCAATAGTATATGGACCTGAGCACTCAACAATAGCAGCCTGGAAAGCTCAGTTGAGCTTGTCCGCTGCAGGTTGGAGGACGCCGACCAAATAAAGCCCTAGGCTGCCCAGCGGCGAGCAGAGAATCTCCTGCTAGCGTTCACCGAGCGCGGGATGGGTCAGGCCCTGTTCCTCCTTCAGGTCGATAATCCTGGGGCGCAAGAGAATTACCAGCACAGATTTGTCGTCTACACGCGATGTATTGGTGAAGAAGCGTTTGATCCAGGGAATCTTGTTGAGGATGGGGACGCCTGCCTCTTTCTTTTCTTCGGACTTTCGTCTGAGCCCGCCGATGAGCAAGGCCCCGCCATCAGGCACGGAGACCTGGGTGGAAATAGTGGTGGTGTCGATCAGGGGTAGTTGCGTCAAGAACACTGGCCAGTTAGGATCGTTCTGGGGGATGGGCCAAGTGAACAGCTCCCAGAGGAAAGGCAGATCGAAGAGATCGTAAAGAATTATCTCTATATCGAGGCGGACAAACCTGCGGTCGGGGCTGACCACGCCTCCTACATTCAAGGTCGGTCCGCTTGGAATCTGACCAATCACAATCGTTATGGTTCTCATAACAGTTGGAGGGTCAGTGGCAATTACTTCAACTTCGATCTGCACCTCCTCGACATAGTTAATTTCTCGTCCGACATAGATACTGGCCGAGCCGGCGTTTTCGAAAGTAACCCTCGGGGCCATCAAGGTAGTAGCCTGCCTGGAAGCCTGGGTAGCCCGGATGAAGAAATCGACTTGGAGATTATCGAGATAGGACCCGGAAAGAGCAATGGCACTAACGTCCCCGGCGAAAGTACCGAGCATCCCCGTCTCGGTGGGCGCGGTAAGGGTGTCGCTGCGCTGCTCGGCGGAGATATCACCAAAATTTCCCCGAGCGGCGAGGGTCATATCGAGATCTACGCCGATGTCTTCGAGGAAATTGTCGGTCACGTAAATGAATCGTGGCTCAACCGATATCTGTAGCGGCCTAGTATCGCGGATCAGTTCTAGCATGTCGCGAATCTTGGCGTGTATCTCGGCGGTCTGGTAGATGAGCAGCTTAGTACCCCAGATTGAGGCGGTCCCCGGACCACCGTTCTCCTGCCAGGAGTCCGGCTCTATAGTCCTGACGTAGGTCAGGATGTTCTCGATGAGATCCGTACGCAGCTCCTCGATGTCGGCCGCGGCCAGACCAGCGCCACCACCGCCACCACCACCACCGCCCGGCCTAGTTCCTCCGCCGCCACCGGTCCCTCTGTCCTCTCCGCCGGTGGTGCTCTCACCGCCGCCGGCCTCAAAGCGTGGGCCTCCACGCCTCTCGCCGGTCTCCATCAGCAAGTCAGCGATTTCGTGGACCTTTATGCTGAGCTCGGCGGCGAGGTCCTCGGAAGTAGCAATGACGATGATGCCGTCTTCAATAACGTGGGAAACAGTAGTGCCATAATAGCCGGCCGAAGAGAGAGTGCTCAGGATGGCTTTGAGGGCTCGTTCGAGGGAGACGTTATGCAGTTGGAGGGAGATGGGTTTATCTTGCTCAATTCCAGCAGTAGTCAGCGACTGCCAGTTGGGGACTATATTGAGGCCGGATTTTGCCCGCAGATCATCAAAGACCTCGGAAAGGGGAGTCTCCTGGTAATCAAAACGAGGATGGCGGACGTCCAACATCCTGTGAGCCTCTATATTCTCGGGAGTATCCTGGGCGATCCCGGTATAGCCTCTCAAACGGCGTTTGGAAATGGCCTCCCAGTTGGGGTCCCAAGTCAGGGGCGGATCGCGATCGAAAGGGATGCTGGCATCGCGGATGTTGTCAATGGCCTTCTGGTATTCGGTCTCTGCGCTATGCTCAAGGTCCTGGGTTTTGAGCAGCCAGATCTGGTCCTGAAGCCAGCCGGCCAGCTTCCTGGCATCGGGGTTGTTGGGGTCGATGTTGAGAACCTGAATGTAGCGGTCCAAGGCCTGCTGGTAGTTGCGCTCTTCAAGATAGGTAGTGCCCTGGGAGAAGAGTTGCTTTACTCGTTCCTCTCGTTGCTGGTCTGCTCTGGCCAAGGCCTGCTGGGCGACGACCTGGGCACGGATACGCTGGTCCTCAGTCTGTGCGACCTGGTAGGTGCGTTCTTCCTTGCCAATGTAAGCGAGCTTAGTCTGACCGGCGGTGTGCATCAAGGCCATCTGGGCAGGCGGCAAGATGGATTGGTTGGTTGCAAGTGCATCTTGGGCTTCGCGAACGACCCTGCGGGCTTCGGCGAACTTGTGCTGCCGGATGAGGTCCTCAGCGCGGTCCATAGCTATCTTGTGCTGGAAGGTAATCTGGCCGGTAATAATCCGGCGGCGTCTGACTTCCGTGCCGATAAGAGTTTGTCCAGCAGTTGGGGTGGTTACACGGCTCCGGGCCTGAGCCGGCTCGGGAGCAGTGACCACAGGCCGAAGCTGGGTGGGGGGGGGAACTTCCATAACCGGCTCAAGCTCTTCGTCCCGGGGGGCAGGTTTAATAACGATAGTAGCCTTTTTGGGGGACGGCTGGAGGAGGGGTTGCTTGGGAAGCTGGGCCCTTTTCTCGGCGATCTTCTTGAGATATTTCTGTGGTTTGCCACGATTCCAGAAACCCAGGTCAACACCAGATTCGACAACGGCTTTGAAACCTTTGTCGGCCTGGTCGAGCCGACCGGCCTTGTAATCCTCGACACTCCTGTAGAAGAGGTCCTTCATTTGGCCGGCGGACTGCTTTCGGCGGGCTTCAATCTCGGCGAGTTTAGCCTTGATTCTGCTCTTTTCAGCTGGGCTGCGAGGGGCAGAGGCCAGAGCATCTTCGAGGATTTGCCGGGCTTTGACAAAATCGTTCTGTTTGGCGAGCCGGTCGGCTCGGACAATGCTCTGGCGGAGCGCGGCAGAGTTTTCCAGAGCACGGTCAGCCTTTGCTCTGAGATAGCTGATCCGATCTTGATCGGCTGGGCTAAGCTGGGCAGGCTTGACCTGCTCGAGAGTTTCCTTGGCAGCGATGTAGTCCCCGGCATCAATCTGCTTTGCAGCTTTATCGAGTAAGCCGCGAGCATCCTGAGCCAGCAGCGTAGTGCCGGACAAGCCCAAGAACCAGATTACCCCCAACAGAAGACCTAAGCGGTTTCTAAGTGGATGGCTAAACACAACACGCCCTCCTGGTAAGACACAAAAGACACGGGCAAATCAATAAACTCCATAACGAGCCGGGAACATCCGGCAGCCGCGGGCAAGCCTCTTTTTCCAACCTGGTCTGGGCTGCCAAAATCCGTAGCAGTATAACCATAGCCAAGACAGTTCACAAGCAATAAGTGGGAATTTCCGGATGGTGTACAAGCATTTTTTGGCTCTATCGGGGCAAGAGGCACTTTTGGCGGCCGTTATCTCCATGGCAAGGGTAAACCGAAGGCTCCCGGGGGGGGCCGCACGCCCCTACGTCTGTCGCGGGGTACAGGACGCCTCCGCTCTGGACGCGGTGGAGGGGGAGTGGCTGGTCGAAGGGCCTCTTTTTGGCGTTTTATTCTCTCACCCAGGGCTTGTTTCTGCGGATCATCCTTGTCAAGATCGCTGTATCTCTTGTCAGTCTGCCCGGTTTCGGTATTCTCGACCACTAGTTCATGAGTGTCAACGGTCTGGAATTCATCGGGTTTGTCGGCTACAGGGCGTTCGACCTGGATATTGGGGTTGAATTCGAGAACAGTCCAACCGGTAGTGAAATCGACCTTTATCCTGGCTGGTCTAGAGGGGGGCTCTGCGAGTGTTCTGCCCGGGCGGGCGGGTCGCAGGGCAGTCGAATCAGCCCTTCGGCGAGTATCGGTATCGGCCAAGGCAGCGGGGTCGGGGTCCGGCACTTCCTTGGGGGCTCCGATGGCCTGTCCCTCCCGTAAAAGAACGGACATCTTGAACCAGTAACCGTTGTCCCAAGCGTAAAGCTGGAGCTTGGCCCGGGAGGGCTTGGAGGCAATGGGGGAAGAAACTCCGGTGAAGAAAAAATAGCGGTCCTGAAGGGTTTTGACCGGTTCGGACCACGCCGACCACTGTCCGCTGAGCCAGCCTTGTCGGCGGACGCTCCTCTCGGCCCGCTCAGAACCACATAGGGGATTGAACAGCGAGACGCGGAGGCGATAACGGTAGGTGACGGCCGGTTCGACGGAGGCGTCATGGACCCATATGGGTATGGAGTCGGGCGCGTCTTCCAGCCGGTAGTTTTGTGGGAGAGTAACCCTATTTCTCGAAGCTCGACTAGTCCTGGTAGGCCTGATGCGAGCAACGGGGGCCGACGGCAGGCCGAACGGTAGTTCCCGGAAGGCGCCGGGAAAGGCCCCAGGGGCCGGGCCATAGGCTCCGGGCATATCAGGGCGACGGGGCAGGAGCAGGTCACGAGTGGCAGGTTTGTCGACTTTTATGTATATTGGAGCTGTATCACTGGGGATGGCCCCGGCGAGTATCCGGCGAGTGGTCTGTTCGTCGGAAGTCTCCGGCGGCTCCTGGGGCCAATCCCACTGCTCGAAACCATCCAGAGGCAAGAACTCCGGGCGGACAATGAACTCCTGAAAACCCGACTGGTTCAGCCACTGCCGGAGAGCGTCGCGATTATTCAAGTCTTTCTGGTCGTAGCCCAGCGGCAGAGAGTAAAGCTGGGAGAGTGCCTGGACAATTTTGGGTCTGGTTTCCTGATAGGTTTGGTAGGGGTCAACGCTCTGGGGCTCGGACCAGGAACCGTCAGGCTGCAATTGCTGCCTTTCGAGTTCCAAACGGGCAAAAAGGAAGTACTGGTCCTCTTCGTCCAGGCGGTGTTGCTCATCCACTCTGGGCTCTATGCCGGCAAAGGCAAGATACTGTTTCCGGAAAGGAAAGTCGGCGGCGACGGTGACCCAGTACATTTTGGCAGGAGCTCGCGTGCTTGTGGGGGGAGTCCTTGAAGTCGTGGCCGAGGCCATAATGCCGATACCGCCCTGTGCTCGGACGTTGCCAGGGGTCAAGACGGTGGGGGTGGCGGTCTTGGCCTGGATGAGCTCATCGGGTATCGCGGGAGTTAGGGGATTGGAGCTCCGCTGACCTGTAGCGACTTCGAGGTACTGGCGGACCTTTTCCACAGTTCTGGGCTGGTCAGAGGGCGGTGGGACAGAACGCCCGAGACTTGTTCTAAGAGCGTCAGCCTTGCTGGAAATCTGCTCGACTATCTCCTGGGGCCCAAGCCTCTGCCCGCCAGAGTCCTTGCTGTGGAGGGGGGAAGAAACCACCTGAGTCAGGACAACGTAGAGAGCCACTGTCGCCAAGATTAACAGCAAGGCCTTGTCCCAGTAGAGATAGAAAGGGCTTTCACTGGTCTTAGGCATAAATTCTTTCCCTCGACAAGCCGGGCGGCAAAGCTAAAGGGTGGGTCTCATCAGTTCTTCTTTGTCTTCCTTAGCGGGCAGGGCTTTTCCCTTTGAGCGGCTGGCTGGCGGCCTGCAACCGGCGTGCGGTCTGAGCGGTCTGCTGCTCCACAGTTTTCTTGACCTGCTCAGGCGTATCCTCGGTGTAAACCTCCCTGAGCAGAAGCAGCTCGGCGTCGATATCAAGTCTAACAATAGGGTCAGTCCCGTAAACCAAATCCTCGTCAGCGTCCTTACCGGGATTGAAGTTCTCGGATATGTCAAAGCTCTCGAAGTCACGCTTGTCGATTTCCACATCTTCGCGAGAAAGAGAAACGTTAAGGATGGTGTAAAGGTTCTTCCGGCTGAAGAGGTCGAGGAACTCATTGATACGGCGGGAATCAATGATTACAGAGAAGGAAAAGTGCAATACGTCGGCGTTGTCATTACTGCTGCGCTCGGTGAAAGGTTTGAGCTGGCGTCCAGAAGTCCTGCGCCGTCTAGATCTAGAGGGTCGGGGCGACACTCGTGGATACCCCCACATACCTGGCTGTCGCCATCCCGGGCCGAACATCCCAGGCGGCGGGGCGTATCCGCCCGTAGGGCCTGGACCAGGCCCAAGCCCGGGTATCCCAGAGGGCCGTTGTTGTTTGAGGTCTGTGACGTAGTAAGACTCATCGATTTCAATATAAACGATGCGCTTGACCGTAGCGTTAGCGACGCTGGGCTGCTGCTCCATACGCTCGGCTGAAGCAAGATTTAGATCGCTGAAGAGCTGGACTAAATCCTGCTGAATCCAAAAGGCGACTTGGCCGAACCAACATTCCTCCGAGCTTGGTGCACCGGGGTCGCTGACCCACTCGGGGACGCCCAAGTCCTTGAGGTCTTCGACATATATACCGATATCGGCGGGGCTCTTAGTTTCGGAGCCAGGGGATTGCTCTTGGGGCCAACCGGCCTTTAGGATTTGGTCATAAAGGTCTTTAATCTCTTTGTTATATCCCTCTCGGAAGCCAAAGGGGTCTTTGACCTCAGGAAACAGGTCTGCTGTGAGAAATTGGCGTTGATTTCTTTGCTTGAACAATACGGACACCTCTTGAGCTTCGAGCTTGGTCTGTTCAACGAGCTGTTGGCGGGCCTTGACCAGTGGCTCGTTGGCCACGCCATCCTTGCCAGAACGCAGGAGCTTTCCGATGAAAGACTTCTTGGCCGCACTATCCGAGCCACGAGCTCCCAACAAGTTGGCAATTTTATTGTCGAGCTCGCGGGCTTGGCGAGCTTTGGCCTCAGCTTCTGAGCCCAGCTTGAGCGCCGGCCAAAGTGCCAGCAGCAAGAGCAAGGCCAGTACGACACAAACAAACTCATAGCGATGCTCTTTGATCAAACTCATAATATTCATAGCCCCGCCTCCAAAAACAGACTCCCGGCTTTAGCCAGGGCCCGGTTTGTCAGTTCGCCCGTGGGAAAGCCCCCCGGCCTGAAGGCCTTGCGTACCCTGCAGTCCCCGGGCCGGCAGTCTCCTGCTCATCCTGCTCGATGTAGACCTTCCAATGAATCCAGAAAAAGTGATCCTTGGCCATGCTTTCGCCCGGCCGGAGAGGATCAGGGAATTTATCTTTCTGCTCGCCGTTGTCAGCGGACTCGGCTGATGCTCGGGGCATAGCGGCGGCCTTTTCAATGAAATCCAATCGATGAAGCGTCAGCGGAGAGAATTTGAAGCGCACAGGCTTGGCTGAAAGTTCGGTCAACCGGGCTTGCAGTTGGTCCATCTCAACCTGGGCTTTGACGGGCAACTGATCGCACAATTCTGCGATGAGAAAACGGCTGGTGGAGGAGTACTCCGCATCCCTGTCGAAAGGAGTGATGCACCTGATCTCCATAATAAAGCCCTTCTTGGGTTTTTCCGGGGCGGTAGCTGCCGAGGCGGACCAACCGAGAGCAGCTCTCGGTCCGGGTTTGTCCAAATCGTACTGCTTGTCGTAGTCGCTGTCGAGGTCCTCGCTGTATTTGCTGGAGAAGTTCTGGAGGAAGATCAGGCGGCGTTGGGATCGCGGCTTGTCGTACTCGCTGGCGGGATTGGTCGGGTCGTCAGCAGTGTCCAGGGCCCCAATAATGGCCCTAAGCATGGCGGGCCAGACGTCGCGTTCAGCAAGCAGAACGACATAATCATCGATGCTCCGTCGTTCTTTTTTGACTTGGTCTTCTGCCTGTCTGAGTTGTTGCTGATATCTTTGGGCCTGTTTAACGACAGCGGAGGGGGCATCTGGGCCCTGATTGTCGAGCGGGCCATTTAAGACGCGTAAATCCATCAGGTTGCGGGCATAGATACCGGCAATAATCAAAGCCAGGAGGGCTACGGCGGCGGCGAAAATGGGTTTTTTGGCTCTCCAAAGTTGGCGACGTGCAATGACGGGAGGCAAGAGATTGACGTTGATATTGGCCCGGCCCAGGCCCTGGAGGGCCAATCCGTAGGCAACTCCCATACTCAGAACGCCGGCTGAGAAGGCTGCGGCGCTGAGCTGAGGCGCCAAGCTGAGCCTGGAAAACTGGTCGATGCGGATGAGCTCGATTTTGAGGCTCTGCTGTAGATACTTCTGAAGTCCGGGAAGATGGAAAGTATTACCCACGGCCAACATCCGAGTAAGCCTGGCCTGACGATTGAGAGTAGTGTAAAAACCAATAGATCTTTGGATCTCGCTGGACAAGTCGGAGAAGACCGAGCGCATGGCCTGGAAGACCTGCTTGGCGTACTTGCTGGTGGCACACTTTCGTTTGAGATTTTCGGCCTTTGAGAAGCTGAGCTTAAAGGTTTTGGCCAGGGCCTGAGTGAAGTTATTTCCACCGATAGGAATGGTTCGGTGGAAGACCTTCTGCCCGTCAGCAACGACGAACTCGGTATTGACCGAGCCCACGTCCAGGATAACAGTAGCAGCCTGGGGGTCGGTCAGGCCATCGTAGAGAAGGGCGTTGTAGAGAGCCATGGGCGACATTTGCACCTGGTTGGTAAGAATGCCGGCGTGCTGGAAATTCCCGAGGAAACTTTCCACGACGTCGCGTTTGATAAAGAAGATGCCGGCGATAACGTCCGGGGAATCCTCTAGCTTAATGGCCTGATAGTCCCAGACCACGTCGTTGATGTCGAAGGGGATCTGCTGTCTGGCTTCGAACTCGACGATTTGTGGAATTTTTTTTGGTTCGACCGGCGGCAGAGCAACGAATCGGGCCTGGCTGTTCCGGCCGGGCACCCCCACAACAACGACAGCACCTTTGAGATTGTGGCCGGAGGTGAATTTGCTCAGAGCCTCACGAATGGTCTGATCGTGGCTGGCGGCTGGCAAATCAGCCAAGGAGTGGGGATAGTCGATAATCTCGAAATCGCTGACCAGAAGGTCGCTACCGACGGCCTCGAGCTTGATTGCCCTTAGACCGCACTGCCCAACGTCGATGCCCCAGGCGAGTTTACTTTTGCCGGCCATGGGTAAAGTCCCTAAGAGAAGAAGGCTACCGTCGGTCAGAGACGGATTGACGGCTACTCAATAGTAGCCTACACTGGCTGCTTGTGGCAACCTTAAGAACATACCAAGTAAAAGTCATCGGCTGCAAGGTCAACCAGTACGAAGCCCAGCAAATATCGGAGTTTCTTTGTGGTCTGGGCTTACGGTCGGTGGCTACGGGTGAGTCGCCGGACCTGGCAGTGGTCCACGGTTGTGCGGTGACCTCGCGGGCCACGGCCAAGAGCCGCCGAGCGGTTCGCCGCTGCCTTAGGCAGGGCAAAGGTCCTGTGGTGGTCAGCGGATGTGCGGCCCAACTGGCCGCTAAAGAACTGGCTGAGCTCTCTAAAGCCGTCACAGTGATAACCGAGGCCCGAGACATAGCCAGCGTCCTGTACAGTATCGTAGCCAAACAAGGCGCTCCAAACAGCTCGTGGGCTACCATCAATCAGGGGAGCACGACACGCGGCAGGCATAAAGAATGCATGATAACGCAGCCGGGCACTATCGTAGCAAACGTCAGCAACCCGTACAAAGCCCTATTTAATGATATTCAAGCATATCGGGACAGGCAAGTCAAGAGCAAAATCGAGGCTCAATCGCCTCCGAGAAAGGCCAATAACCGGACTGAAAAGGCAGGTTTGGGTCCTATAAATAGGTTCTGGGCACATGAACGGGCCTTTGTGAAGGTGCAGGATGGCTGCGATGGGCTCTGCAGCTACTGCCTGATACCGCAGTTACGCCGGAGCCCAAGCTGGCGGAGACCAGAGGAGGTGGTCAAGGAGGTGAGGCAACTGGTAGAAAATGGCTATCGCGAAGTGGTGTTGGCTGGGGTGCACCTGGGGGCGTATGGACGTCGAACGGCAGTGCGTAGGCACTGGGACGACAAGCAAGCCGTGTCGTTGGCTGAGCTGCTCGGGGAGGTGGCTGCAATAGGCGGGCTCGAGCGGGTCAGGCTCAGCAGCCTCGAACCGGGGGAAATCAGCGAGGAGCTGCTGGAAGTTATGCGGGCTAACGAGAATATAGCCAAGCATTTGCATCTACCCTTGCAATCGGGCTCGGGGCGGATACTCTCGCGGATGAATCGGCAGTACACGGTAAGGGAATTTCTGGAGACGGTCGTCCGAGCAAGGTCGGGCTGTGGCTCGATGGCTGTAAGCTCGGATGTGATTGTGGGTTTTCCGGGGGAGACGGATGAAGACTTTCGGGCGAGTATGAATGTGGCTCGGCAGGTGGGGTTTGTGCGAACGCACGTGTTCGATTTTTCGGCCAGGGCAGGTACAGCGGCCGCAGCAATGTCTGGACAAGTGCCCAGACGAATCAGACAAGAAAGGTCACGGCAAATGCGCCGGCTGGGCGAAGACCTGGCCAGACAGCAGCAAGAGGGCCTGATAGGTCAGCAGTTACGGGTGTTAGTGGAGGGCAAGGCCGGGGCTGATGGATTCCACGGCGGTCTGTGTGAACAGTATTTCAGGGTGGCCTTTGAGGCCCAGGAAGACTTGACCGGCCAAATGGTCTCGGTGTTGTTGGAAGAAGTTGACCAAAGCGGGGCCCGGGGGAGCTTCTCTGCAGTTGGACAACGGGTTTGGCCGGTCAGTGAGCAGATGAAGGTTTAGACAAAGTCGGCAGAGGGGTTTAGGAGCTTGGCGTGTTCGGCGAGAGTGAATTCGGGCCGGAATTCGTGGTCCTGGATAAAGGCAAGCTGCTGGTGCGCAGGCGGTGGACAGAGCTGTTCGGAAGGGCCGGTCTGGAGAGCTTCGAAGATTTTATGAGCACAATGCAGGGTGAGATTCTCGGGGAACGAGCGGACCGAGTCCGAATGCGAATAACACTGGAGAGCCCAGACGGCACTCAGGTTTTTTATCTCAAACGTCACCATCGTCTGGGATTTTTTGGCCGTTTAGCCAGGGGCTTGGGAATTAGTCCGAAAGTCTCTGCGGGACGGCAGGAACTAATAAATATTCTTCATCTAAAAAGAGCCGAATTGGCTACGATGACCGTTGCGGCGGTGGGGGAAGGCGAAGGGGCAGCCGGTTCGTTTATCATGGTTGAAAATCTGGCTGGCTATGAGCCTTTGGATGATTTCTTGAAAGGTTTTTTGGCCAAGAGCGATCAGCCGGGGCAGGTGCAGAAAAAGCGAGAGCTAATCCGGGCTGTGGGTAGTTACATTCGAAGGCTGCACCGAGCGGGTATGGTTCATCAGGATTTGTATTTGTGCCACTTGTTTGTTCGTCCAGAGGATCCAGCAGGTTCGCTGAGCATAATTGATCTACAGCGGATTCGGCATCTCAGGCGGGTTCGCGGTCGGGCCAGGCTCAAAGACCTGGCAGCATTGAACTACTCCGCAGAGCAGGTTGGGGTTTCACGAACAGATCGTCTGCGTTTTATCCTGGAGTATTTCCAGAGGAGCCGTCTGAGTAAGGGGCAACGCCTGTTACTGCGGTTGATCAGATTAAAAGTTGTCCTAATCAGGCGACACGATCAGAAGTTGCAAGCTAAGGAGGCATTGCAAAACGGATCGTCACAATCGGAAGCTGCAAGAGAAGTACGCAGGGCAAAGCGGATTATGAAGATCGCCCTGGTTATCGAACGAATGGATCCCTCCCGGGGAGGCTGCGAAACGGCTACGGGGCAAATTGCTGAAGGTTTGACCAGAGCAGGGCATGAGGTATCGATCATTTGTCAAGAAGCGAAGTGGAAACATGAAGGGGTGAAAATATATCGATTAGGTCGACGAGGATGGCCGCGCGTGCGACGACTGCAAAACTTTGTAAGCCGAGTTCAGGAAATAATCCAGAAAAGTGATTATGACATTGTGCATACGGCTCTGCCTGTGCCGGGGGCAAACGTGTATCAGGCACATGGAGGGACGGTGCAGGCTAAGGTCAAGGGAAGATTGGGCAGGTTCGGGCGGTTAGAAAGGGTTGTAATCGGCTTGGGCGAACCTTTCAAGGCGAACCGTCGAAGAATGCGAAAATTAGAGAGGCAAGTGGTCGAAGATCCCAAGACAATTTGCCTGTGCGTGAGCGAGATGATAGCCGCCGAATATGAAACTTACTATCATCGCCGGGATTGTGTGCGGGTAATCTACAACAGTGTGGATGTTCCTGCAAATAATGGAGCGGACCGAGCTGTTTGGCGGAAACAAAAAAGAGATGAACTTTCAGTGGAGTTCGATGATCTGGTCCTGCTTTGTGTGGCCCAGAATTTTCGGCTTAAGGGAGTGGCCAAGACCATCAAAGCCTTTGGCAAGTGGTATAATAGCAGTGCTACTCATAGCGGGGCTTGTTTAGTGGTGGTAGGGCGGAAGGCGTCTGGGCATTACCTGCGGCTGGCACGTAAGGCAGGCGTGGTTGGACGGGTGGTTTTCCCCGGGGCCAGCAAGGAGATATTCAGTTGGTATGCGGCTTCAGATGCTTGTATCTTGCTCAGCTGGTACGATCCGTGCAGTCTGGTAGTTTTGGAGGCTGCTCGCTGGGGGATTCCCTGTATTACTACAGCCTTTAACGGAGCTACGGTTTTGCTGGGGGCAGGCGGAGTGCTGGTGCCTTCGCCTGCGGATACAGAAGCAGTGGTGGCTGGATTGAACAAGTTGGCTGATCCGCAACAGCGCCAAGAAATGAGTAGGATTTGCCTGGGGATGGCGGATGAATTGGGAATGGAGCGTTATATCGGGCAACTGCTGGAGCTATACGGGGAAGTTCTGGAACGATGATTTTTGGGGCTCTACGGGCCAAAACTAAAAGCCCTGTGAAATATTCGGTTCAGTCCGAGATACTCAATCGCCGCCATGACCAGGCTTCCCCCTTAGATATTACTTTTCCATCAGTCTCCCGAATATCTCCAGGTACTTTGGCGTCAGCAGATCGGTGCTGTAGCGCTGTTCAACTCGCCTTCGGCCGGACAGCCCCATAGAGCGCCTCAGATCCCGATTCTGTATGAGCTGGCCGATGCACTCTAGCCACTGTTGGTCGCTGCTCGGCAGGAAACCGGAAACACTGTCCTCCACAATCTGCGAGTTTATCCCCACGGGGCTGGCCACCGCAGGAGTCCCCACCGCAAAGTACTGTAATATCTTGAATCCGCATTTGCCCCGTGTCCACTTGTCATCCGGCAGGGGCATCAAACCAATGTCAAAACTCTGCAAGTCGGCCAACTCGTCCCGCTCAGACCAACTCTTGTTAGTGATATCCATCCCTGGATAAGAAACCGCCTTGTTGGAAACCACCTTTAAGCTGACGTTTTCATATCGTCGCAGTATCTGGTCCAACAATGGCAGCTTGGCTTCCAGGTATCTCGAGCTCGAGGCTGAACCTATCCAGCCCATAACCACCTTGTCCGAAGGCAAATCCGGTCGCAGCCGGTAGCGCTTCAAATCCACCGGCGTTTCTATAACCGTAGTCGCTTCCCGTGCTTTCGCTGTCTGCTGCCTGAGGTATTCGTTGCCGCAGACTACATGGTCGACCTGGCGTACAGTCCGGTGAAATAGCCTTGCCCGCCAACTGGGCAGAAGCCGACTACAAGGCCGGTCGGCATACATTAGGGCATCGTCAAGGTCGAAGACTAATCGCTTAGTCACACGCCGGATGTACGACAGCTCTAGCCAACAGAAAAGTTTTCGCGCTATTATCACCAAGTCATATTCAACCAACCTGCGAAAGAGAGACCATCGGCACGCAACCTCTTTGGGCAGCGCAAAGGCCTCAAAGCTAGCCCCTTGAGATTTCAGCAGCGGACCGAGCTGGCCAAACCGGTGAACAAAGCTGGGGTTATCAAGCCGATTACAAATGGCTGCTATTTTCGTCATTATGCACTTCTCATTCCAGCCGGGCTGACGCTACTCTTGCTGGAGGACTTCTATTTCGAGATTGCCAATGACCGGCAGGACACCAGCGGCGGTCTCGGCGATGGGATCGGAGGCGTTCAGAGCTGAGATTCCCAAAGCGATATGGCTGACATCAGCGGGGGCCTGATTCAGGGCGGCATCGAGGGAGATCCATTGGCCGTTTATCCAGACCTCGGTCCAGGCATGATAGCCGAATATTGTCCCTCGGCCAGCGAGTCCGCTGACCTGGACCAGTCCGGTGACTACACGTGAGGGCAGACCTCGGGCTCGGGCCAGAGCTGCCAGGAGCACGGCATGTTCGGTGCAATCTCCGCGCCGAGTGGCTAGGACCCTGCTGGCGGGGTCGAAATAGACGCCCAGATCCTTGGTCGATATCTTTTCGTTCGCATACTTCCATAAAGCCCGGGCCAAATCCCAGCGGTTGTCCGAATCCACCCGGATTCCCTGGGCACTTGCCTTGAGAGCTGGATTCTGCCAGTCAAGATAGAGGCTGGATCGCAGATACTCCTGCAATTCCTGGGGGACCGGCTGAGAGGGCTGATCTGCAAATTGTTGGGGAGATTGGCGGGTAATCTGGACATCGAGGTAATTGGGGCCCTTGGCCAAGACTCGCTGCATGTGGGTCTGAGGGAGGTCAGGCAGCTGAGCTCGGGCGTTTTTGAGTGTGAGTCGATATACGGCCCGGGAAGCGTTGGCTGGGTCTTTCAGGGGGACTTTAGGGACAATCAAAGCGATGTTTGTCAGATCGGCTTTGCCGGGGTTTTTCTTGGCTTGATCTTTTTGGGCAGCCTGAAGGAAAATATCGAGGCCGCCAAAGCTCACACGGCTTGCCAGAGGGCCTTGTTGGTCGAGCCAAGAGTGGGCGGTGAATTCCATGCCCTGCATGGTGATATTGGTTTTGACCTTTACGGCTGAGACCGCCTGTCCGTAGGCCTGAATGGTTTCGGGGCCGATCACTTCTATGACCGCTGGGAGAAACGGGCTGGGACCACCTTGCAGTGAGAGAACGGTGAACTCGAGGCGCCGGCCGGGCTGGCTCAAGAGAGGTTTTATCAAATGCTCAGCCGCTAATTCGCTGGTGAAGCCGCCTGGCGGGACGGCAAAGCGTTCGACGCTCGTCTGCCCCCACAGCTCAGTGCTAACCACCAACTGCTCGCTTTCGAGCACAGCTTTTCTTGTGGACTTGAAACCTCCAAGCAGAGTGATCGTTTCCATGGAGATCAGCTCGCCGGTGGGTGTTTCGCGGGAGATGCTCTTTACGATCACCCGCATATCCTGTCCCATTCGGTCCAGGGTCATATTGATGTAGTTCAAGAAAGTAAACTGGCCCGGCGATTGGCGGATTGCAGTTCTGGCATAGCCGCAATGCTGGTCCTGGAGCTGGACGGTGTAATAGCGGTTGAAAATTACCGTCCCCTCGGCAGCGGGCTGCTCGGCTCGGGCTGGAAACAAAAAACAGACAATCACCGATATCAGCCATACCGGTAAGATTATTCGCTTGTTGCTGCGGTACGCTTGGTGCCTTTCCACGGCTACTCCTTTGGGGCTGTGCGAAAGTCGATGACGACCTTGATGTCGTCCCGTGCTTTTTGGGCAAAGGGCTTTTCGAACTGCTCGGGCTCATAGCGGGCGGTTATAATCTTGCTCATCATCTGGGGATACTTTTGCCTGAAAACGGCCAAGTATTCCAGGGCTTTGCTAAAACATCCGGCACAGGCGTTGACCGAACCGACGATGGCCTGGTTGGTGCGGACGATATTGGCCATGAGGGTGTTGCCGTCGATTTGAAAGGTTTTTGGTCCGCGGGGCACACCGGTGAGGACCATAGTGCCATTGCGGCCCAAGTAGTTGGCCAACTGGAAGGTTATTTCGGATAAGCCGGTGGCTTCGAGTATGAGCAGGAAACCACCCTCTCGAGCCACAAGGTCCGTCGGCTGGTCCGTGGTAGCGTCGAGATAGGTTACGCCCAGCTGCTCGATGAGAGAGCGTTGAAAATCGCCGCTTTTGCGTCTGCCGAGAACAAAGACCTCGAAGTCTTTCTCGAGAAGCAGGAGCGTGCCCAGGATTCCGATGGCCCCGTGTCCGGCGACCAGGGCCCGCTCGCGTTTGCCGGGCTGGGAATACGAGCCGCCGAACTTGACCCGGCGCAAGAGAGACAGGGCAGTCTGAGAAGCTTTGACGGTAACACTGAGGGGCTCGGCGAGGACGGCCAAGTCTTCCAGCTCGGGAGGGACCTTGACGAGATAGCGAGGCCAATCGGCGTAGTAGGTACTGAAAAAACCGTCCTGTTTATGAATGCCGCGTTCGGTGTATCTGCCGGTGTAGCAGTAATCGACGTGGCCGGTCTTGCAGGCGTTGCATCGCCCGCAGCCCCGGCGGACGATGGGCACGACCAGGTCGCCCACTTTGAGGGCGTCCTGCCCAGCAGATGTTTCAACAACCCTGCCGAGGCCCTCGTGACCCAGGACCAGATAATCTTGGCCCGGGGGGACGTCAACTATCCGGCGCTGGATCATTTCGCGGTCGGTACCGCAGATACCGGTTTCCAGGGCCTGGATGAGGACCTGTCCGTTGCGACAAGCCGGATCGGGCACATCGGCGAGCTCGACCTGTTTGGCGCCGGAGCGTAATAATATGGCTTGCATAGCTGGAGGCCCTCCGCTTCGCTAAGGGACGGGCGTGAACTCAATATCACTATAGCCCTGTGGCGCGCAAAAGAAAAGGGACCCCTGGACAAGGTCCCTTTTAGGCACTGGTCGTCATATTCGGGGCCCTAGGAGCGAGGATGGGCCTTATCGTAGACTTCCTTTAGACGACCGGTGGTCAGATGGGTATAGATTTGAGTAGTACTGAGACTGCGATGGCCCAAGAGCTCCTGGACGCTGCGAAGGTCAGCTCCGCGATTGAGCATGTGGGTGGCGAAGGTGTGGCGGAGAGTATGGGGGCTGATGGATGGATCCAGATTGGCCTGGGCCAGGTATTTATCGAGCTTTCTCCTGACGCTGCGGGTGCTGAGGCGCTGGCCGGACTTGTTCACGAACAAGGCTTGCTGTGCGGCTTCATCGGGTCTGTGCTGCTGCTGCTGCAGCTTGGCGAGGTATTCTGTTACAGCTTCAAGAGCTCTCTGGCCGGCCGGGGCCAGCCGCTCTCGGCGTCCTTTGCCCCGGATGTGAAGGATTCCCTGGTCAAAATCGATGTCGGCTATGTCCAGGCCCACCAGCTCGCTGACGCGGACCCCGGTGGAGTAGATGACCTCGAGCATAGCCAAGTCGCGCAGGCCCAAGAGGGTGCTTCGATCAGGTGCGCGGAAAAGGGCCTCGACTTGGTCCTCCTCGAGGAACTTGGGCAGACGTTTTTCCTGCTTGGGAGTGCGGATGACAGTAACCGGGCTGGACTGCAAATATCCCCTGCGGACCAGGAATTTATAGAACGATCGCAAGGTAGCCAATTTTCGGGCGGTAGTCGCCCGGGTATAGTTTTTGTTGTGGAGGACTACGAGGAACTCGCGAATGGTCGCGGAGGTCACTGCTAATATCTCGGCTCTGACCTCCAGGGCTAAAGCGGTTCCAGTTCTGCCGGAGGCTTGATAGGATTCAGCAGCAGGCGTTGGGGCCGATGTGCCGTCCAAGAACTCGATGAACTGCTGCAGGTCGGTGCTGTAGCACTTGAGAGTGTGCTCGGAGAAATGCTTCTCGTAGTTTAGATAACTGAAAAACTCCTGGATCAATGGCGTATTCATCTGTTCTCCTGCCAATCAGGGCGGTAACAATTCCGGCTTCCAGGGCCGCAGGACTAATCGGCCACAATTTATTGGGCAGTCCCCTGGCCCTAGGGCCAAACGTCTTCCTGGGACTGAGGATAGTCATCGTCTTGTCCAGCCAGTTCGTCGGATTGGCTGAAGTTTTTGGAAATCTGATAGCTAAGGACCGCGGCGTCGAACCAATCAAAATCACTCTGGTTGTTGCCGGCCAAGGCTACGAAGGCATCGAGCGCAGCCAGCTCGGAACCTTGCTGATAGCGGAATTCGTAGCGGTGTCTGCCCTTTACCAAGACGACTTTCCCGTCGAGCGTGGAATCCATAACTTCGTATTCCTGAATACCTCTGCTTTTCACGTGTTGCTCGCTGGTCTGTCGGCTTTTCTGCGGATGCGCCGGCAGAGGTGTAAAAAAGTACACTGCCATTGGCGGTTTCTTTGCGACTGTTGATTTATCGGCACTGTAGAGGGTCCAGATAAGCAAAAGCAGGGCTGAGCCTGATTTTTACGAAGCATTTTTCAGATTGTCCAAGGCCCAAAGCAGGTCCGATAAACGCAGACGGAGGTAGTATCGGCCCCCGGGAGAGGAAAACTTTAGGGTTTTAGGGGCCGGGAGGGGCATTTTGCTCTGGACAGAGAGCAAAAGGCTAGCGGAGGGCTTATTTGGTGGCTTTACCCGCGGCTGCTACACAAAATCCGGGGTCTGCCGGCAGGAGAAGGCTCAGCGGGGGCGGGCAGCGACAAATGAGTCCTTTTTTCCAGTGGGTGCGATAGTCGGGGCGGCGTTTGGTGGACTGGCGGGGTGGTTCTGGGTGCGACTGCCGTACTTCCTGGCGGCGGGGGCAGTGGTGGTAGTGCTTATCATCCAGCTCAATACGCTCAGGAAGGCTCGGGCCGGCGAACGCACGGCCAAGAGTTCTGGTTAGTTTGCCCTGGCAAATGTAATGGCCAGCAGAAAGTCCAGAGTGCTGAGTTGCCTCTTGGCTAGTTGCCCGAGAATATGTAGTATCGGCCTTTGGTGCTTTCTTTATTGGTCAGTACCATCTTGAGATTGTATCTGCCCTGTTGTTTGTAATACCCCTCAGGCGCGTACGGCACATGCATGTATTCGGGTGCTCTGGGATTCTCGTAGGCCTTGCCAAATACATATTTCCCGGGCTTTTCGTCCCTTAGTTTGTGGTTCCACAGAGCTGATCCTGGCCAGAGGACGGCCATCTCATCGTAGTTTTTGGCCGCTCTGGCTTCCCAGTAGACTCTTGAAACTTCTTCCGGCGTGCTTGGCCAATCAGCACGCTTGTCAATAATCTCAATAGCCCTGTTAAAGTGCCGATCCCATTCACTTTCCTTGCGAGGTAAAGTGTTATCTACAATCTTAGCATCTCGCGGCACGCCAAGTGCATAGACGTCGGCTGGGCCACTTTCAGGATAGTCCACGTTGGCTATCACGGATTGGGAGTCCCCCGAGGACGCGTTAATGGGCGAGACCTCAAACCTAACTAGCCGCTGTATCGACGGATCGACAATATAGCGGATGCGGGACCCCTTGTACTCGACTGTATACACCATATAGGATTTGCCGTTGACCAATTCAGTATCCTTGCTAACCTTCGAACCTTCGGGCTTGTGTTCCTCTAAGCCACCAGTCATGGCTGTAAAGAAGTCTTGCGACTGTTCGAGCATAGCGTGCTTCCAGTGGTAAACCGTCAGAGTACGTGTGCTTGGATCATACTCATACTGCCGTCCAGCAACTGAATCGAGGCTTGCAACACGGCCAGCAAACCTGGAGAAAGCCCGAAAAGGCTGAAACGACATCCAAGCCTCAGCTTCTTGCCCCGAAATGCTCACCTTGTAGTGCAGCCACTCTGCGGCTTTGGTGTTATCGACGGCTTGGAGCAGTTCCGCATAGGCGGAATTCGCCATATCGGGGCCGGTGGACAGCCACCACAAACCAAGAACGGCAAGACATATAACCGCTGCCGCTGCTATTTTTGTCAGGCGAAACCAAACTCGCCTTGGCGAGGCAAGCTTGGCCATCAGGGCTGCCTTGACAGCCTGTTTGGCGCCGGCGGGCGGTGAGTATGTTTGGGCAGCTTCTTCGAGCATAGCTGCGATGGCAGCATCGTTTGGATTATTAGTTTTCATGTCTTCTATTCCTCCCCATTTTGTATTTGTGCGAATATCTTTCGGAACGAGTCTCGTGCGCGGGTCAGGGCTGACGCGACTGCTTTTTCCGTCGTTTTTCTGAGCCGGGCTATCTGTTTGACTGAAAGGCCTTCCTGATACTTCTGTTCCAAGAGCTCGGCATAATCGTGGGGCAGCCGGCGGATGATCAAAGACACCAGGGCGGCCCGGTCTTGGCGGCCGGAAGCGGAAGAGGTAAAACCGTCGGCGAATTGATCCAAGTCGATCTTGGCCAGTGAGCTGCCGGCTGCAAGCTTGCGAAAATGGTCGGCCACCTTGTTTCTGGCTATGGACCTTAGCCAGCTCAGTGCCGGCCCGTCGCCTCGGTAACTGTTCCAGCTCTTCAGAGCGGCTAGGAAGACCTCCTGGGCAAGGTCTTTGGCAGCTTCGCGGTCGGGACTTACGCGGTAGGCAACGTAAGAGTAGACCTGTTCGAAGTGCTGATCGAAAACCTGTTCAAAGTTGCGATTGGCTGTGTTGGGCACCCGTTTTTTCCAATTTCCCGCTCAAGCGTATATCCTGCTGCCCACTACTATAGTCGGGAAAGTGCGAAGAATCCTTCGCCATTACTGAATAAAAAAGTGCATATAACGGCTTTGCTAGGAGATGAGTTCTATGGGAGCGCCGATGTCGGCGACGATAACTTTTCCGGTGTAGGCGTCGGCGCCGGGGGCGTCGAAACCCATTTTTCTGGCTACGAAGGTTACGGTAGTCTCCGCTCGCACGGCCAAGCCCAGAGGTTGGCCGGTATCGCAGTCCAGGCCCGAAGGAATGTCCACGGCCAAGACCCTTCTGCCGCTGGAATTGATTTGTTCGATGACGTCTTTGTAAAAGCTGCGGACCTGGCCGGATAAGCCCGTGCCAAAGATGGCGTCGATCACCAACTCGGCCCTTTGTAATTCGTCGCCCAGTTGAGCCAAACCCCCCTGATCCTGAGTGAGTAGCTTCAGGCAAAGGCCCATACGCTTGATAATCTCAAGGTTGGTTCGGGCATCACCGGCTATGCGCGACTCTTGGCCGACGATCACAACGATCGGCAGGTAGCCGGCGTTGTGCAGATGCCTGGCTACGGCAAAGCCATCGCCGGCATTGTTGCCGGTGCCGGCAATAATAACTACACGCGAACCGCCGGCCTTGGCCAACATCCGCTCGGCGGACCTGAAGAGCCCCCGGGAGGCGTTCTCCATGAGGGCAATCCCAGGGATGCCGTAATGGTCGATGGCCCGGCGGTCAACTTCTCGAATCTGATCTCGGCTAAGGACTAGTTCTTGGGGCACAATAAGGAGCTCTGTCTGTTTGATACGGGCTTATAGTCGCGGTCAATGTTTATCAGCAAGTTCGAGGAGCATTTGTGCGGCAGCGTCAGCGGAGTTGCCTTGTTTTAGCGGCTGGGTGATTTCCAGCAGACGACGGGAGGTTTGGGCCAATCCTTGGGAATCGGCCAGTAACTCCAGGACTTTTTCGACAACGGGTTCGACTGAGCCGTACCAGGGCATAAATTCGGGGACGATGATTCTGCCGGCCAGGATATTCACCAGGCACATGGGCCTTTGGGGTACCAGCCACCAACCGACGAGTTTCCAGAGCACAGGATTGACGTGGTACATGACCACCATGGGTTTTCCGTGGGCAGCGACCTCCAAAGTGGCTGTACCTGAAGCTACCACACAGAAATCGCTGGCCTCGATGGCCTGATGGATGATCCCACAGGACAGGTGGAAATCGGCTCTGTCAGTGCCCAGCAGATCATCGATGGTCTGCAAGATTGCCTCATTGGCCGTGGGGATTACAAAACGAGCCTGGGGCCATTGTTCGCGAACGCGCTTGGCGATGGTGATCATGGCGGGCATCAAGGCCTGGACCTCGTGGGCCCGGGAACCAGGCAGCAGGGCCAAAGTGGGCCGACCTGTTTCGAACTTGGCCGGTTGAGACTTATCCCAACTTCTAAAGTCGTCAAGAAGAGGACAGCCGACGTAGGTGGCGTCAATTCCGTAGCCTCGAAACAGCTCCTGCTCGAAAGGGAGGATACAGGCTACCTTGTCGATGAGTCGTCGCAGCTTTTTCCTTCGGTGCCTGGCCCAGGCCCAGACCTGTGGTGCAATATAATACAAACTGGGAATGCGGGCGTTCTTGGCTTTGCGGGCCATGGGAAAATGCAGGGCGGGCGAATCCACAAACACGGCAGCGTCAAAGTTGAAGTGCTTCATGGCCTGGCCGGCCCGGTGAATGACCTTGAGAAAATATCCAACCTTGCCAAAGGCCAGATAGGTCATGGCCGACTTGTCCAATACCTCAGCGACCAGTTCGACGCCCTGGTCGGCAAGCTTTTCCCCGCCTACTCCGATAAAGGTGGTTTGGGGGCACAAACGGCGGACGGCCCGGACGAGCTTGGCGGCGTGTAGCTCCGCGGACATATCCGCAGCAGAAATGAATATCAGAGGATGGTCTTTCAAAAAATGGGCCCTATGAGGGTTCTAGTGTTTTCGGGGGCCCGTACATTGGGCCAAGGTCTCACCGGGTTTGCCGTGCTGCCTAAGGCGAAGTGAAGTGGTCAGGTCCAACTCTATCAGTCGGTTCTCCAGGAGTTTTCTGGCCTGTTCGAGCCCCTTTTGTCTGGAGCGTCGGGGGACGGTTATAGCCGGGGCCATCTCAAAGGCTACCTTGGCAAAGGGTATCGGGATAATGAACCTGTCCCAACTGTGCAACTCCCTGCGAATGCTGACCTGATAAGAAACAGGCATGATGGGCAAGGAGGTCATCTGGGCGAGTTTGATTATACCGGGCTGAACCTGGCACCTTGGCCCGCGCGGGCCGTCCGGGGCGATGGCAATATCGTAGCCCTGTCGAGCTATTCTGGTAGCCTGGACAAAGGTTCCGGTTCCGCCGGTGCTGGTCGAACCTCGGATAGAACGAAAGCCAAACCTGTGCAGGAAGTCGGCGAGAAACTGCCCGTCGCGCGATCTGGAAACCATGGCCACCAGGTGTGTGAGGTTCATTTCATAGCGATAGATGAATGGCAGCAGGAGGGTGCGATTGTGCCAGAAGGCACAGATTATTTGGCCGTGCTTTTGGTAGGCCTGGGCCAGGTTCTCGCTGCCGAAGACCTCCAGTCGCATGGTGGGCCAGGCAGCCCGGCCCAGCAGGAATAGCAGTTGGGGGCCGATGGTACGCAGTATCTTGACTGTCTTCAATACATTCATATGCGTCCTAGCCGTCCTGTGGCAAGGCGGACATCAATACCGAGAAAATTATCGCACAAGAGTAGTGCTGAGTCAACAAACTTGCCCGGGCCAGACTGAGCTTTTTGTCGGAAGGGTTTGGCTGCGGGGGGTTTGTCCTTGTGCCCGGAGAATTATCGACTATGATAGTTGGCCAAACAAGCCGTCGGGGGATTTGCGGCGATTTCAGGGATAGTCCCAAAAGCAAGCGCCTAATATCAGAAAGGACGATAGTACCATGTTGATCGTTGGGGAGAAAATCAACGCCACCCGCAAGCGAATCGCACTCGCCTGCCAGGAGGGTAATGCAGAGCTGATTGCCCAAACCGTCAAGGAACAGGCCCAAGCAGGAGCGGATTACATCGACGTCAATGCCGGGCTGCCGGGCAAAGAGGTCCAGACCATGCAGTGGCTGCTGGAGCTGGTACAGCAGAGCACGGAGCTGCCGATTATGCTGGACAGCTCTGATCCGCAGGCCATAAAAAAAGGGCTCGAACTGGTGAAGAGAAAACCGATCGTCAACAGCATTTCGATGGAAAAGGATCGGCTGGAGAGTTTTACCCCGCTGGTAGCCGAACACGACTGCAGTGTGGTGGGGTTGTGCGTCTCGGATGCGGGCATGCCCAGCGGGGTGGATGATCGTTTGGCTACGGCCGATGCCCTTATCGAACACCTGACGGGAACCTGCGGCAAAAAGATCGAGGAAATCTACCTGGACCTGGGGGTCTTTCCAGTCAGCGCCCAGCCGCAAGCCCCCATGGACATGGCAATGGCTGTGGAAAAAGTGATGGCCAAATATCCCGGCCTGCACACCATAGCCGGCTTGAGCAACGTCTCCTTCGGGCTGCCGGAACGCAGGCTGCTGAATTTGACCTTTTTGGCTTTGCTCATTTCGCGGGGTCTGGATGCGGCCATTTGCGATCCCAATGCTGCGGGGCTCAAGGCTACGATCGCCGCGGCTAAGCTGCTGAGCAATCGCGATGAGTTCGCCATGAACTACATAACCGCCCACCGGGAAGGAAAACTGAGCAGCTAAAGCTGAGCTGTTCGCTAATCTGGGATTTCGCATGTAACCTTGTATATTTAATCAGCTACGCCGCTGATCATCCCTATCAATTCTACCCCCCCGCCACCTTCGCCGGACTCGGGCCATCTGTCGCCTGGAACAGGAGGTACTGTTCACCTTTATCTAACAGGATGAAAGATACATAGCCAGACAGGAAATACCTATGCCCACCAAGGCAAGTACACGTCCTCTTAGTAGTCCCTTTCTTTGTTCAATGACAATCACAGCAGATATTCCAAGTATCATTCCTGGAATCCCCCAAAATGCAAAATACCCCAAGACATCCCTGAGTATCAATCCTGGGATGCCCCAGGACTCGCACAGAGCTGAGACAAGACCAGATAGCCCCAATACTATTGAAGCAATTGCTAGGCGTGAGATTCTTGGTTTCTTGAGTCGTATCTGCCCTTCCTTTTGGTTCAGATCGCCTGCAACATCTTCGTTGTTTTCTGCTTCCAATCTTTCCTTCCTGGCACAAAGATCATAATAGAGGAATGAGTATGCCGCCGCATATAGGGGTGAGAATAGAATGCCTATCATCGTAGGTTTGAAACTAACGACTATGTTAGATTCCGTGAACACAGATTGCCATAAATGTACCAAAAGCAGATCAACCAGCCAAACAATCCAGAAAATGCCGATGACAATAATCATTAGAGAGGCAAATAGTCCAATGACCCTCCACATATTCCCTTTAACCAGAGCCTTACTCTGTTTCATGCTCTGCCATGCTGAAAGCTGTGTTGCGGAAATACACTGGGGAGTAACGGCAAACCAAATCATGACCAACGTCACTATTACTAATACTGCCAGGGAAGCTCCAGAAATGACCGCTCCCAAGAATCCTATTGGATCAGCTCCCAGCTTCTCCGGCAATGTCAAAAGTGTACGTGGCACATAGAAGAAGATGGTGAAAAGGACACTTGCCGTGAGAACAGTCTTGAACTTGGACCAAGTAAATTTGTATGTCTCCCAGAAGGCTACGCGATGATCACGATAATGTCCTGAAATATTCCTGAATATAGCGATGTTGAGCGAAAAACTCACAAAAGTACCAAGTAGCCCAACCACGAGTCCTTGGGGAATAGTGAAAACTGGAATTTTCCAACTACCTATACTTCTTATTTCGGTGGATTCAGATAGTGTGAATATCAATCGAACAACAGTGAGCGGCAGATAGACAACAATTGCCATTCCAAGGAACCACCAGAAATGCGATAAACAATATCTAATACTTCTGGTGAAGATTTGCCCAACGCTCATTGGCTCTAATTTTGGTAGTTCCATTTCCCGTCTCCGCGTGTCCCTGCCCCCACAGATTCTACCCCCGCCACCTTCGCCGGACAGGGGGCCGAGACGCTGGCAGCTGCATCATAAGCATTCACTAATTTATCCATTATGCAGGCCCTATTCTTTGGGATCTGTTTTGTTGTTCTTAAGCCAAGGAAATAATAGATGAAGGATACTTTTGAAAACAAATCCGAACGCCAAAGCCCCGCCTATCCACATAAATAACCAAAGCTGTATGGTGAAGACCCCAATCAATACTAACACTAAAATCAGAACTAAGCAGCATACTCCTTCGATAAGGTTTGTCTTAAGCTTTTGATTCATCTTATTTTGTTTCTAATCCCGAAGGGCATTACCCAATTCTGTCCTGTCGTCCTGCTCAATTCCACCACATTCTAACCCCGCCACCTTCGCCGGCCACGGGGCCCGAGATGCGGGCAGGTGCGTCAGGGAGACTTCTCGGCTCTTAGATGCTTTACATACCAGGTCTGGTCTCTGTATCCGTAGGTTGGCCGGGTCCGCCGAGAGAACTAGCAGGATAAGAAATGATTTGATTGTTTTCACCGCTGGCTCTCCTTTTTTTTGTGCGCACGAGAATATGTGCCGGTCATTTCGGCTTCTTGGCCGATTTTTCGGAGGCGGTTTTTTGGCCGTGGATGGCCAGGACCTTTGCTTTGATTTCCTCCGCGAGGTCCAGGTTGTCTTCGAGGAACGTTCGGGCGCCGTTTAGGCCTTGGCCGAGTCGGATTTTTCCATAGCTCAGCCAAGAACCAGCCTTGCTGACCAGCTCGTTGCTCAAGGCCAGGCCCAGCAGGTCGCCGTAATAGCTGATGCCGCCGTCGAAGAGGATGTCGAACTCGGCACTCTTGAAGGGCGGAGAGATTTTGCTCTTGACCACGCGGGCGCGAACGTGGATACCGATGGCTTTGTCGCCCTGTTTGATGGTGGTCATGCGGCGGATATCGAGGCGGACCCCGGAATAAAACTTTAGGGCCCTTCCGCCGGGGGTGGTTTCGGGGCTGCCGAACATCACACCGATTTTCTCGCGGATCTGGTTGATGAAGATTACGCAGGTTTTGCTCTTGTCGATGACACCGGTGAGCTTGCGCATGGCCTGGCTCATAAGACGGGCCTGGAGGCCGATGTGGATATCACCTATGTCGCCGTCGAGTTCGCTTTTGGGGATCAGGGCAGCCACCGAATCGATGACAATGACGTCAACGGCGTTGGAACGGACAAGCATTTCGGTGATGTTCAAGGCCTGCTCGCCGTAGTCGGGCTGAGAGAAGAGCAGATGGTCGGTATCGACTCCGAGGTTCTTGGCCCAGGTGGTGTCGAAGGCGTGCTCGGCGTCGATGAAGGCGGCGACACCGCCGGTCTTCTGGGCGCTGGCGATGACGTGCAGGGCCAGGGTGGTTTTGCCGGAGGATTCTGGGCCGTAGAGTTCGACGATTCGGCCGCGGGGCATTCCCGAACCGCCCAGGGCCAAATCAAGGGACAAGGCCCCGGTGCTTATGCCGTCCTTTAGCAGGGTGGGTCTATCGGCCAATTGCATGATAGAGCCTTTGCCGAAGGATTTTTCGATCTGGGCAATGGCCCGCTCGAGGGCATCACCACGCTTGCTACTCTGCGAAGCATCGCCTCGCTGCGTAGCACGAGTTTGCTGGTTTGTGCTGGTCTGAGCCATAAATGTTCTCCGAATCAAGTGGACGAGGAATTAGTCATTTTAGTTCCAAGTGAGCAAAGCCTGCGAGACTAAGACGACTCGGTGGGTGGAGCCGATTGGCTTGCGAATTTTGCCCGTCCGATGACGGTGTGGACCGGGCCTTCGGGATCCAACTGGGACGAGTATATAGTAATCTCTGTGGCCTGGGCAATGCCAGCTTCGAAGTGGTCATTTTTTGCCACTTCTTGGCGGAGCTCGATCGCGTTCCGGGCCGAGCGCACTCTGCCGAGGGTAACATGGGGCTTGAAGGCCCGTCGTTCGCGGCGAAGGCCCAAAGGAGCGAGGGTCTTTTCGATTCGCTCGTGGAGTCGGCGTACGGAGCCACTGGGGTCTTGCACACCGACCCAAATGACCCTGGGCAGGCCATGATTGGCAAAACAACCGGCCGAGCGGACCTCGAACTCGAAGGGCTCAAACTCGGCGGCGACGTTCCGGCAGAGGCGACAAACGTCGGCGGCGGTGCTGTCGGGGACCTCGCCGAGAAATTTCATGGTCAGGTGGATGTGCTCGGGCTTGACCCAGCGGACGTCGGCGCCGATTTTATCCAAGCGGTTCTGCAGACGGTTTAGCTGGCCCTTTATGGGTCGCTCAAGGTCCAAAGCCAAGAAAACACGCAGTGACATTTGCTAAGAATGCTCCGGCAAACGATCCAAAAAAATCCACTAAAAACTGCTCAAGGTGCGAAACTTCTCCAAGCGGTCATTTATGTCGTCCAACGAAATCTGTTTAAGACGATTCAAAGAGAAATCTTCTATGGCGAAGCTGGCCAAGACGGTGGCGAAGCCGAGGGATTTGGTCAGGGCGGGGAAATCTACGGCGTCTGCGGAGGCCAAATAACCCATCATTCCCCCGGCAAAGCAATCTCCGGCACCGGTGGGGTCTTTGACCTTGCTGGTTGGATAAGCGGGCAGGGCGCAGATGTTCGAATCGGCAAAGAGCAGGCAGCCGTGCTCTCCCTTTTTGATGACGGCAAACTGCGGACCGAGTTTGAGGATGGCCTGGCCAGCGGCGACCATGTTATCGAGGCCGGTGAGTATCTTGGCCTCGAAGTCGTTGAGGACCAGACCGGTGGTTTTCTTGAGAAGGATGAGAAAATCGTCACGGGCTTCGGTGATCCAGTGGTCGCGGGTGTCAGCTACGACCATGCGCGGGGCGTGCAACTGGCTGAGCAAGTCGAGCTGAAGGGCGGGAGAGGTGTTGGCCAGGAAGACGAACGTAGAGTCGCGAAAGTCCGGGGGGATAGGCGGAGGTGTCTCGGCCAATACGTTGAGCTGCAGGTCGGTGGTGACAGCTTCGTTCATGCTTCCTTTATAGGTTCCAGCCCAGCGGAAGGTCTTGCTATTTGGGCGGACCTCGAGTCCGGCGGTGTCAATGTTACGGCTTTTGAGAAGCTCGAGAAATTCCTCGGGAAAATCAGGGCCGACAGCTCCGACCAGGCGGACGGGCCCGAAAAAGCTCCCAGCGTATGAAAAATAACTAGCCGAACCTCCGAGCAGACCGTCGGATTTACCGAAGGGCGTCTGGACGGAGTCTATGGCGATTGAACCGGTAACTAATAAGGACATGTAAACACCTCACGAAGCAAAACGTTCTAAGAATATCTGCCTACTTCTTCTTCTGCTGTTGTTGCCGCTTCTGGATCCTCGCCCAGGTATCTTTCAGGGTGACGGTACGGTTGAAGATGAGTTTGGCGTCGGTCGAGTCGGGGTCCACACAGAAGTATCCCAAGCGCTCGAACTGGCAGCGGTAGCCCGGCCGGGCGCCAGCCAGCCAGGGCTCGACGCGACAGCCGGAGAGGACCTCAAGCGAGTGGGGGTTTAAATTCGCAGTGAAGTCGGCTCCTTCTTCAACGTCGTCGGGGTCCTCGCAGGCGAAGAGGTGCTCGTAAAGTCGAACCTCGGCGGGCAAAGAATCTTTCGCTGAAACCCAGTGGAGGGTAGCCTTGACCTTCCGGCCGTCTGGGGCGTCGCCGCCACGAGTAGCAGGGTCGTAGGTACAGTGCAGCTCGACGATCTGGCCGTCCTCGTCCTTAACGACGTCGGTGCAGGTTACGAAGTAGGCATAGCGCAGGCGGACCTCGCGACCGGGGGCCAAGCGATAAAACTTTTTCGGCGGCTCTTCCATGAAGTCGTCGCCTTCGATGTATATCTCGCGGGAGAACGGCACGATTCGAGTGCCGGCCGAGGGGTCTTCGGGGTTGTTGACGGCCTCGAGCTGCTCGACCTGCCCCTCGGGGTAATTCGTAATAACCATCTTTAGCGGGCGGAGCACAGCCATGACGCGCGGCGAATGCTTGTTCAGGTCCTGACGGAGGCAGTGCTCCAGCAGGGCTATGTCGGTCGTACCGGGGAACTTGGCCATGCCCACCCGCTGCAGGCACTGGCGGATGGCCTCGGGCGTGTAACCACGGCGGCGCAGGCCGCGCAGCGTAGGCATCCGCGGATCGTCCCAGCCGCTTACCTGGCCTTCCTCGACGAGCCGGCGCAGCTTTCGCTTACTCATGACGGTATGGGTCAGATTGAACCGGGCGAACTCGATCTGCTGCGGATGGTGTACGCCGAGCTTCTCGAGAAACCAGTCGTAGAGCGGGCGATGGTTCTCGAACTCCAAGGAACACAGCGAGTGGGTAACACCTTCGATGGAGTCCTCCAGCCCGTGTGCCCAGTCGTACATGGGGTAGATACACCAGGCGTCGCCCTGGCGGTGGTGATGGGCGTGGATGATGCGGTACATTACTGGGTCGCGCATGTTCAGGTTGGGCGAGGCCATATCGATCTTGGCCTTGAGGGTCCGCGATCCGTCGGGGAACTCGCCGTTGCCCATGCGGCCAAAGAGGTCGAGGTTCTCCTCGACGCTGCGGTTGCGGTAGGGGCTGTCCTTGCCCGGCTCTCTCAGCGTGCCGCGGTATTCCCGCGTCTGCTCGGCAGTCAGGTCGCACACATAGGCGTGCCCCGCCTCGATGAGCTGCTCGCCGTAAGCGTACATCTGCTCGAAGTAGTCTGAGGCGTAGTACAAATGGTCGCCCCAATCACAGCCCAACCAGCGGATGTCTTCCTGGATGGCGTCGACGTATTCTTCCTCCTCCGTGGTCGGGTTGGTGTCATCGAAGCGGAGGTGACAGACGCCAGCGTTCTCCGCAGCGATGGCGAAGCTCAAGCAGAAGGCCTTGGCGTGCCCGATGTGCAGGTAGCCGTTGGGCTCGGGCGGAAAACGGGTAACGACTCGGCCGCCCCACTTGTTGGTCTTCATGTCGTCGGCGACGATGGCTCGAATAAAATCGTTCGGGCGAGTTGTCTCTTGCCTACTCATAGTCTCTAAAATTCCTTCGGGCCCGCCGCAGTTCAGCGGGGCAGTTGCAAACAGCGGTCGATACGGGCCAGCGTCTTGTCGCGTCCGAGGATCATCAGGGTGTCGATGATTCCCGGGCTGAGAGTTCGGCCGGTTACGGCCACGCGGATCGGCTGGGCCACCTTGCCCATGGGCAGTTCTTTCGTCTGGCAGTAGTCACTGATGCAGGCTTCCAGGGCTTCGCCCTGCCAGTCGCAGCGGGCCAACATCCGGCGCAACTCTGCCAGGACGGCAAAGCCGGCCCCATCGTTCTTAGCCAGGACCTTCTTGACGGCCTTGGGGTCATAATCGAAGGTGTTATCGGACTCAAAGAGCACGCCGCACTTGGCCCGGATGTCCGCGAAGGTCCTGAAGCCCTTGGTGATCGCCAGGATTTGGCACAAGAGGCCCTCGTCGTCTGCGGGGATTGGCGTCTCGTTGAGCGAGAGGTAGTCCTTGAAGCTGCTCAGCAGACGCTCGGGCCCAGCGGCGGCGCAGGCGGCGGTGTTGAAGGCCAGCAGCTTGTCGCGGTCGAACTTGGCGTTGGACTTTCCAATATTGGAAACGTCGAATAATTCGCACAGCTCAGCCAGAGTGAACTTTTCGCGATTGTCGCCCGGCGACCAGCCCAAAAGGGCGATGAAGTTAACCAGGGCCTCAGGCAAGAAGCCGGCTTTGCGGAAGCTGTACACACCGATGTCTGCTTCCCGCTTGGACAGCTTCTTACCCTGCATATCCATAATCAACGGCAGATGGGCGTAGCGGGGCTGCTCATAACCTAGGGCCCGGCGCAAGACGATGTGCCGCCAGCTCTGGCCCAAAAACTCTTGCCCGCGGAGAATAAAATTCACACCCATCAAGGCGTCGTCCACGACGTTGGCCAAGTGATAAGTGGGATAGCCGTCGGCCTTTTGAATGACGAAATCGTCAAGCTCGTCAGCAGCTATTTCGACTTGGCCGAAGACCTCGTCGTTTACGCTTACGCTCTCGTCGGGGCACTTGAAGCGGACCACTACCGCTTTGCCTGCCTGGCGGGCGGCTTCGGCCTCGCCGGCAGTAGGCAGAGGATCGGGGCGCAGATAGCGAAAGGTCCGCTTCTGGGCCTGAGCCTGTTTGCGGAGCTCGTCAAGCTGTTGAGGGGTTTCCAAGGCGTGATAGGCCCAGCCGGCCTCGAGGAGCTTGTGGACGTGCTGGGCGTAGATATCCAGCCGCTGGGATTGCAGATACGAGCCATGGGGGCCGCCGACATCGGGGCCCTCGTCCCAGTCGAGGCCCAGCCATTTCAGGTCGCGAATGATCTTTTCAGTGCCTTCGGGGACGTTGCGGGCCTGATCGGTGTCTTCTATGCGGAGGATGAATTTCCCGCCGGCCCCGCGAGCGATCAGCCAGTTGAACAGGGCCGTGCGGGCCCCGCCGACGTGCAAAAAGCCCGTGGGAGAAGGAGGAAAGCGGGTTTTGAGAGTCAAGTTTTGTGTCACAGAACTGACCGAAGAATAGAAAACAGGACCTATGTAAGGTAAATGTTAGGGTATAAAGAGCCCAAGTCAAGCCAAGAATTGAGTATATCAACAAAAAACTTTCTGGTCCAGTGGGCAATGAGTTTGGGGTGAGCAGATTTACCCGGGCCAGGAGACAGGGGCCGCTAGGTTTAGGTATGCAGTCGAGTTGTGATCTTGGGGATTGCTTATGAGCTTGAGAGCGTAGTGTTCATCGCACCAGTTCGAGAGTGCCGGTCAGTCCGTCGGTGGAGGGAACGTAGGGAGAGGTGAGGATATCCGGGCCGTAGTAGGGTACAGGCTGGATAACGATGACCTTATCTCCACCATGGAGGTCTACGCTCATCACCCGTACGAAGCGCATGCCGGTTATGCTAAATACAGTATTGGCGCCGGTTCCGGAAACATCGTTATAAAGGAATATCCCGACCTTCTTGCCGATCTTGGCCTGCACGGCATTTTCCATGCCGACTTTCATACCCGGGTCGCCGAGAATATCATAGCTTACGGCGTTGTAAACGACGGGCTCTCCGGATACCTGCTCGTAGAACTTGATCATGGGCTCACCGGTCAGATCGGTAAAGTCCTCGGCGCTAATACCATTGTTTATTTGCTCTACAATGGTACTAGTGCCTGAACTTGGGCCTATGTGGAGAACACCAAAGTTTCCGGCTCCTTCATTATCATCCTGCTCGGAAGGGCCGAGCTTTGTAGGGAAAAGCTTGACCTCTGGTACACCGTCGAGGGAGGTCGATACGTCCCCTGTGATGCTGTCAAAACTGTACTGATCTGAACCGTTACCGACTACGATTTGGTCGTTCCATACTTGCTCGTCCACGGCAAGGGGGAGGGCACCAATGCCTCCGATTGGTTTGGGGGCATAGGCATAAAAGCGGTCGTCGAGGACGGCTATGGCCGAAGCACCCACGGTCGAGGAGTTTAGGCCCCATAGGGGAGCAAAGAACAGCGGAATCTCCCCGCCGGTGTGAGAGGACGTCCTGCGGGCAATGACTTGCACGGCGTTGGCCTGGTCCAGGGATACGATCTGCAAGGCGGCGTTGCGGTCGTGGGGATCGGCCAGATATCCGATGGTTATGTCGCTATTGCGGTTGAGGACAACGCCTTGGCCGACTGCAGCGTTCAAACTGGCGTATTTCTCAGCTTCGCTATAGACCACTCCGGAACACTGGTAGTAATCACCTATGGGGCTGTCGGAACTGCGTCCCAGGGCTTGGGCACCAGCCATAGCGGCGGCATCAGCCGTCCGCTGGAGCTCGGCGCGAGCAACGTAGAGGTAACCGATATCCACGGCCAGAGCTGCACAGCCCAGCAGGACCACCAGCATGACAGCGACCATGACAATGATGGCCCCCTTGCGTTGGTGGCAAAAGAAGACGTCGGGGGTTGTATTATAGTTGTCCATATTGCACCCACCTTGTGTCTAGACCGACTATATATCGGCCATAGAGTAGAGTGCCTTTGACGGCCTCTGCAAGAAGTCTAAGATGTAGAGGGGTCCGCTGCAGATTTTTTGGCTGGTTGGAGAGCCCAAGAGGGTAATTCATTGGGGATCCAGTGGGCTAAGATCAGTACCATTCGGCCTTTGCGGCAGAACGGGTCAAGAGGAACCTCAGGGGGCTTTCGGAAAACGTTAATCCAGGGAGTAGTCGGCTCAGATGAGAAGTTATGGGACGCGGCGGCGAAGAACTCATCGCACGAGCTCAAGACGCCCAATCTCTCGGTCGGTAGAGGGAACATAGGGAGAGGTGAGGATATCCGGGCCATAGTAGCAAACCGGCTGAATGATGATGGCCTTCATCGTAGTCCTACCGACCGAGCCAGAAAGCTCCACCTGCATTACGCGTCCGAACCGCATACCTGCTATGTCGAAGACGGCATTAGAACCTTGCTCGGTGACGCTCCTGTAGAGGAAGAAACCCACCACTTCACCAATCTTGTCCATCATAGCATCCTCGACGCCAGCCCTGATGCCGGGATCTCCTAGAACGTCATAGCACACAGCATTATAGGTCACCGGCGTTCCCGAAACCTGCTCGTAGAATCTTATCATCGGCTCACCGGTCATATCGGTGAGGTCGTCGGCGCTGATACCATCGGCTATCTGGCGCACGATGGTACTAGTGCCCAAAGCGCCCTGACTCGAGCCTATATGGAGAAGTCCAAAGTTTCCGGCTCCGGCTCCTTCGTCATCCGGCTGGCCGCCGTGGGGGGAGGGGCCGAGTTGCTCCGGGAAGAGTCTGATCTCCGGGTTGTCGTCCGGGAATGGCAGGACGCTTTCGGAGTCGCTGTCATAGCTATATTCATCCGGTCCGTGTCGGTTTACGATCTGGTCGTTCCATACATCCTCGTCCACGGCAAAGGGTATGACTGGGGTTCCGCCCCATGTTCTGGGAGCATAGGCATAAAAGCGATCGTCGAGGACGGCGATGGCCGAAGCACTTACGGCCGAGGAGTCGATGCCCCAGAGGGGGGCGAAAAACAGGGGGATTTCGCCGCCGGTATTAGAACTTCTGCGGGCAATGACCTGCACAGCGTTGGCCTGGTCCAGGGGTACGATTTGCAAGGCGGCGTTCAGATTGTGGGGAAACTGCAAATATCCAATAGTTATGTCGCTATTTCGATTGAGGACAACGCCTTGGGCGACGGCGGCGTTCAAACTGGCGTATTTCTCAGCTTCGCTGTAGACCTCTTCGGAAGATTGATGGTAATCACCTGAGGCGCCGTCGGAGCTACTGCGCCCCAAGGCTAGTGCCCCGGCCATAGCGGCGGCGTCAGCGGTCCGCTGGAGCTCTGTGCGAGCTACGTAAAGATAGCCAATGTCCACGGCAAGGGCTACACAGCCCAGCAGGACCACCAGCAAGACAGCGACCATGACAATGACGGCCCCCTTGCGTTGGCGGCAAAAGACCAAGCCCGGGGTTGTATTGTAATTGTACATACTGCACCGACCTTTCTTGTACGGACCGATTGTATATCGGCGGCAATCGAGGTTGCCTTGGACGGCCTATATGAAAAGTTTAATATGTGAAATGCGTGGGAGAATAGTTTTTGGCGGTCGGGCTTCTCAAGAACCGAGAGATCTGGCGGCTTGATCAGCTAACTTCAGCAATATTCGGCCGTTATAGACGAATGGGGCAGGAGCGGTGTTGGCGGATTCTTCTAAAAAGTTAATCCGCGAAGTTTCAGCTCAGATAAGAGAGTTTATAGGACCCAGCCAGGAAGAGCTCAGCGGACGAGCTGAAGAGTGCCGATGAGCCGATCAGTGGAAGGAGCACCGGGGGAGGTGAGAATATCCTGGCCATAGTATGATACCGGCTGAATAACGAAGACTTTGTCGCTGCCGGTAAGGTCGACCTCCATCACCCGTCCAAAACGCATCCCTGTTATATGGAAGACGGCATTGGCACCCTCTTCAGCAACAGTGTCGTACAGGAAGAAACCCACTACTTTGCCAATGTGTGCCTGCAGAACACTCTTGAGGCTAGTCTTGAGACCAGGCTCTCCGAGGACATCGTAACTCACGGAGTTATAGGTTACGGGGCCTTCGGAAGCTTCACTGTAGAACTCGATCATCGGCTCGCCGGTCAAATCAATAAAGTCTTCGGCGCTGATACCGTTTTCTATCTGCTCGGATACGGCACTGGCTCCCGAGTCGGGGCCCACCTGGAGAAGTCCAAAGTTACCGGCTCCTTCATCGGTTTCGGTGGAAGGGCCCAGCTTTTTAGGGAACAGCGTAATCTCCGGCACGCCGTCCACCGATTGTTGCACGGTGTCGGAATTGGGATCGAAGCTGTATAGGTCGGGTCCGTTTCCATCCACAATCTGGTCCTTCCAGAATCCCGAATCGACGGCGATGGGTATGGCCGGTGTCCCACCGATTGGCGCCGGGGCGTAAGCAGAGAAACGGTCGTCAAGCACGGCGGTGGCTGAAGCTCCCACGGCTGAGGAATCGATACCAAAGAGCGAACCAAAAAGCAATCCAACCTCGCCGTTGAGATTGGAAGAGCTTCTCCGAGCAATCACCTGCACGGCGTTACAGTTCTCGAGTGGTACAGTCTGCAAGGTGGTACTGAGGTCGTGGGGGTTGGACAAATATCCGATCCTTACGTCAGCATCAGGGTCGATTATGATGCCTTCGCCGAGCACGGCGTTCAAACCGGCGTATACCCCAACCTGGCTGCAGATGGTTTGGGCAGACGGCGAGTAAGGATCGAGGGGGTTATCCGAGCTTCTAGCGAGGGCTTGAACTCCGGCCATGGCTGCGGCATCAGCGGTGCGCTGGAGTTCGGTCCG
>JAUXAG010000005.1 GCA_030614915.1 Actinomycetes bacterium
CTGCAGCCCAGATAAAGGGGGAAGCTTTAGTTGGCCGTTGCTTTTGAGGGTGCTTTTTACGCGGCGTTTGGCGTGGCGGAGGTACTCGGCGGAGATATCGATGGTGATATAGTGCCGGTCCAGTTGGGCGGCTACGGCGGCGGTGGTGCCTGCCCCGCAGAAGGGGTCGAGAACTAAGTCGGCGGGATTTGAACTGGCTCTAATAATCCGGGCGACGAGGGCCTCGGGCAGTTGGTTTGGTCCGTCTGCCCGCTCGCTGAATGTTCCGCAAACGCGGGGGAAGACGACCCAGGTGTCGTCGGGGATTTTGCCGGCGGGATTGGCCCGGTGGTCGGCGTACTGCTTCTGGCGGTCCGATAAGACCCGCACCGAATCGTCGTTGAAGGTGAATTTCTTCTCATCGGCTACGAAGTAGAAGATGTGGATGTGGGAGCGGGCGAACTTTTTTTTGGTGTTTTGGCCGAAGGTGTAGTGCCAGATGATCCAGTTGCGGAGGGTGAGGTCGAGTTCTCGGCCGATGATGCGGACTTCGGCGGCGTAGTCGTCGCCGATGGCAATGTACAGTGAGCCGCTGGGCGAGAGGACGTGCTTGCAGGCCTGCATCCATTGTTCGGTCCAGGCGAGGTAGTCATCGTGGGCGAGGCTGTCGTGGTAGCGGTCGTACTCGTAGCCGATGTTGTAGGGTGGGTCGGCGATGATAAGGTCGGCGCATCCGGCGGGCAAGTTGGGCAGGAGTTTCAGGCAGTCGCCGCGGAGGATTGTATCCAGCGGCGGCGCGTTCTTGACAGCAGAGGCGGTGTGGGGCTTTTGAGCGGTCATGTTTGGATAGGTTGTGGCCAAGTGGTCTCGAGGAAGCGTCCGTTTTTCTGGATGAGTTTTCCATCGGCGAATACCTCTCCGCCGTGTCGCAGGTCGCAGACCATGTCCCAGTGTAGGCCGGAGGTATTCTTTGAACCGGTCTCGGGGTATCCCTTGCCCAGGGCGAGATGACAGGTGCCGCCGATTTTCTCGTCGAAGAGGAGGTTCCGGGTGAATTTTTGGACTTCGTAGTTGGTGCCGAGGGAGAGCTCGCCTAGGAAGCGTGCGCCTTGGTCCTGGTCGAGCATGGTGGTAAGGAAGTCCTGGTTTTTTGTGGCGGTGGCCTCGACGGCTTTTCCGGCTTTGAAGGTCAGGTGGATGTCGTCGACGTGGCGACCATCGCGGATGGCGGGGAAGCTATAGCGGATGTGGCCTTCGACGGAATCTTCGACGGGACCGGTGAAGACTTCGCCGTCGGGAAAGTTCATGTCGCCCAGGCAGTTTATCCATTTGCGTCCCTCGATGCCGAAGCGGATGTCCGTGTCGGGGGCTTTGATGTGTAGCTCTTTGCATTTGTTGAGGTAGTCGGCGACGCGTTGCTGTTGCTCGGCGAGTTTTTTCCAAGCGGCAACCGGATCGTTGTGATGCAATAGGCAGGCTCGGTAGAGAAAGTCCTCATACTCGGCGAGAGACATTTCCGCCTCTTGGGCATAGGCCAGAGTCGGGTAGGCGGTGAGTGTCCAGCGGAGTTGGCCCTCGGCGGCCCGTTCGAAAAAGCGTTCTTTGAGAGGTTTGCGAGCTTGACTCAACAGGGCCGGTCTAGCGGGGTCTATATTGCTGAGGGCCCGGGTGTTGCTTGTGGCAAGCACTCTGATACTAACGTCGATCTGTTCGACTTCCTGGCGGTCGAGGTCGGATACGAACTTGAGCTGTTCGTCGGAGGCGTTTTTTAACATGACTTCGCTAATGCCAGTTAGGTCAGAAGTTTCTTTGGGCAAGAGTTTGATGCGTGGGTGTCCGCCGGCTTTGAGGGTTTGTTTGAGCAGGGCCAGGATCAGGGGCTCAGCCAAGGTCGGACCTTTTATACTTACCAGGTCGCCGGGTTTGACACCGGCTGAGTATCTGATAAGGACCTGGGCCATTTTTTCAACACGTGGATCGAGCATAGTGACTACTCCTAGGAGAATGAGTTTTCGCTTTAGCCGATTGTACCGGGCGCGTTGCGGACTCTTCAAGGTCTTTCTGGACCGTTTGCGTCTCTGCGGACCGGTCCTGCCGGAAGAAGTATGTCTGGTTTTTTGCCGGACCCGATCAGGAAAGAGCGGAACGGCCCCTAGAGATTGGCTTTGTACCAATCGATGGCCAGGCGGAGGCCCTGCTCGAAATCTATGCGGGGTTTGAAGCCGAGGAGCTCTTCGGCCCGGGTGATATCGGCCAAGGAATGTTTGATGTCTCCGGGTCGAGGGTCGGTGTACTGGGCGGGAGTGTCGGTGTCGAGCAGTTCGCGGAGGATAGCGAGGATGCGGTTGAGAGAGATCTGTTTCTGGCAGGCGATGTTGATGACTTGGCCTTGGGCGTTTCTGGCGTCGGCGGCAAGGATGTTGGCTTGGACCACGTTGTCGATGTAGGTGAAGTCGCGGGTTTGCTCGCCGTCGCCGAAGACTACGGGTTGTTTGTTGCGTAGCAGGGCGGAGACGAAAAGGGGAATCACGGCGGCGTATTGGCTGGTGGGGTCCTGGCGGGGACCAAAGACATTGAAGTAGCGCAGAGAGAAGGTTTCCAGGCCGTAAGTCTCGTAAAAGACGCGGCAATAATGCTCACCGGTTAATTTGCTTACACCGTAAGGACTGATCGGGGCGGGGGGCATGTCTTCCTGCTTGGGCAGAACAGCGGACTCGCCGTAGACTGCCGAACTGCTAGCGAAAACGAAGCGTCGGCTGTTGGCTTGCTTCGCGGCCCATAGCATGTTGACTGTGCCGTTGACATTGACGGCATTGCTGGTGGCGGGGTCCTCAACTGAGCGGGGCACGGAACCCAGGGCGGCCTGATGGAGGACTACTTCCATATCGGCGCAGGCCTCCTGGCAGCAGGCTGGATCGCGGATATCTGCTTCGATTAGATCGATGCGGTCCTGTATCTCGGTAAGGTTCTCCCTTTTGCCGGTGGCAAAGTTGTCCAGGACACGTACGGCGTGGCCGGCATCCAACAAGGCTCGGACGAGATTCGAGCCGATAAAACCCGCCCCGCCGCTAACGAGATAATTGGCCATTGGTGGAACTCCAATAAGAGATTACTGAGCCATGAATCCATCAGTATCGGCTAAAGCTGTGTGTGGGCCAGGTTGGTCCTAGGCTGTAAGTATATACCAATTCAGGGCTGGGGACCAGTACTGGGTGTCAGTTTTAGCAGTGCTGGTTCGATGTTTACAGCGGGTGCGTGGGCCTTGTACAATGCCTGTGCAAGCCGCGGGGCAGGTGGGGCTTGATACATTTGCTGTGGTACGAGGTGAACTATGAATCAAGAGCTCGACAAGATTATTGCTGAGGCGGGCAAGCTGGGCAGATCAATAGCTGAGACTGCGGCTAGCAAGGCTTTTTTAGAAAGTCGAGAACAGTTGGATAACGACAATCAAGCTCAGGAGTTGGTTGAGGATTATCAAAAGCAGTTACAGAAGATTGCTGAATTGGAGCGGGCCGGTAAGCCCATTGAGCCGGAGGATAAGTATAAGCTGACGGATTTGCAGCAGAAAGTGGCTTCAAATGAAACGTTGAAGTGCTGGATGAAAGCCCAGGCTGATTTTTCTGAACTGATGGGCAAGGTGAACAAGGCGATCTCTGAGCCGTTCCAGGACACCCGACCGGGGCAAACCGATCAGGGGTCCGCCCAACGGGGCGGGTGATATTCGTAAGCGTGTTTTCTGCAGGTATTTGCGCCAGAAACAGGACCCTAGATGTTGTGGTTGTGGGGTATGGGAGCCTTCGGGGGATTAGCTGTTGGAAGTGGGGCGACAAGTGTGGAAAACCTGTTGGAATAAGGCGCCTAACCGGATATTTAACAACAGGTTATCCACTGTACGTTTCTGGGCAGAATAGCCGGTTTGGGATCAAGTTGAGGATAGAAAATTTTTTATTTTTCGGGATTGACACCACTAGATATGGGACCTAAGCTATAGATTGGGTTGGCTGAAACCTCGAAGTGGCGGCAATTTTCAGCCCGGTGGGGTTTTTCAGGTGTGTCCAGCTGAAGCAGGATCATGTCTGGTAGTTTTTTAGCTGGCCCGTGAGCATTCACAGTAGGATGGTTGGTTGTAGGGGCGAATCACCGTGGGTGATTCCCGGGTTCGCCGATCGCTGTGTGTGATGTATGGCGATTGGGGGCTTGTCCCGATTTTCCGCTAGGCTTTTTGCAGGGAAGGAGCTTGAGCGGCGTAGGGGCTTCGTCACTTTTTGAGGGCAATGAACACGGAGGATTCAGCATGGCCAAGAGCGGCAAGAGACGATCCCAGACGAAATCGAGCCAGAGCGTTTCGCCGCGGGGGCTTAGTGTATCTTCGGGGGGGGGAAAGTCGGGCACGGGACTGAGGATCGAGCGGGTATTTTCGGATGCCGGCTGCAGTCCCTTCGAGCAGGTTAGCTGGGACAAGCGTTCGGTGGCCATTACCGACGAATCCGGCAAGGTGGTTTTCGAGCAGCACGACGTGGAGGTGCCAGCGGAGTGGTCGGACTTGGCGACCAAGGTTGTGGCCAGCAAGTATTTTTACGGGGAGGTTAATTCGGCTGGGCGAGAAAAGTCTGTGAAAGACCTGGTACACAGGGTGGTCAGGACCATAGCGGACTGGGGCCTGGAGCAGGGCTACTTTGGGGGCCCAGCCGAGGTGGAGGTCTTTTATGATGAGCTATGCTATTTATGCCTGAATCAGTACGGGGCGTTTAACTCGCCGGTTTGGTTCAACGTAGGGCTGTTCCATCAGGCGGGCGTTGCTGGCTCGCGGGGTAATTATTTTTGGAACAGGGAGCAGGGGGCAGTGGCCCGATCGGGCAATACCTACGAACATCCGCAGGCCTCGGCGTGTTTTATCCAAGCGGTGGATGACACCATGGAAGACATCATGCGTTTGGCAACGTCGGAGGCGATGTTGTTTAAGTTCGGCTCGGGTACGGGCACGGACTTATCGACGCTGCGGTCAAGCCGAGAGAAATTGGCCGGCGGGGGCAAGCCTTCCGGTCCGTTGTCGTTCATGAGGGTTTACGATCAGATTGCGGCGGTGGTCAAGTCCGGGGGTAAGACACGCCGGGCAGCGAAGATGCAGAGTCTCAAAGTGGACCATCCGGATATCAAAGAATTCATCACCGCCAAGGCCCAGGAAGAGCGCAAGGCTTGGGCGCTGATAGAGCAGGGTTACGACCCTTCGCTTAATGGTGACGCCTACGGCTCGATCATGTTTCAGAACAGCAATTTTTCGGTGCGGGTCAGCGACGAATTCATGGAGGCGGTTGTTGCTGACGGGGATTGGACGACGCGGGCGGTGACTACCGGTGAGCCGGTGGAAACGTACAAGGCCCGTGAGCTGCTGCGGCTGATCGCCGAAGGCACGAGCATCTGTGGGGACCCGGGAATCCAGTACGACAGCATGGTGAACAAGTGGCATACCTGCCCGAACAGCGGGCGGATAAATGCCTCTAACCCCTGCTCGGAGTACATGTTCCTGGACGATTCGGCCTGTAATCTGGCTAGTGTGAACCTGATGAAATTCCGAGCCGAGCAGGGGGATTTTGATATTGATCGTTTCTTACATGCGGTGCGGATTTTTATCATAGCCCAGGAAATTCTGGTGGATAACGCGTCTTACCCGACGGAGCCTATTTGCCGTAACTCTCATCTTTTCAGGGCGTTAGGGTTGGGTTACGCGAATCTGGGCTCGTTGATAATGTCGCTGGGGCTGCCTTATGACTCGCAGGAAGGTCGGGCCCTGGCCGGCGCGATCACGGCCCTTTTGACGGGCAAGGCCTATGCGGTCTCGGCGGAGCTGGCCCGGGTGCAGGGTCCGTTTGCGGGCTTCGCGGAGAATGAGGTGCCCATGCTGGCCGTGATGCGTAAGCACTGCTCAACGTTGGATAATGTCAATCCGGAGCATTGCCGGGGCCAGATACTTTCCGCGGTCCGAAAGGTTTGGGACCAGGCTATCCGCATGGGTAGTCGGTATGGCTTTCGTAATGCCCAGGTCACTGTGCTGGCACCGACGGGGACGATCGGTTTTATGATGGATTGCGATACGACGGGGGTCGAGCCGGACATTGCCCTGGTGAAGTATAAACTTTTAGTCGGCGGCGGAAGTTTCAAGATGATCAATCGCACGGTGCCTCTGGCGTTGAAGGCGCTGGGTTATAACCCGGCCCAGGTGCGGGAGATTGACGACTACGTTCTGGCAGAAGGGACCATCGAAGGCGCGCCGCACCTGCGTGAAGAGCACCTGGCGGTCTTCGACTGCGCTTTCAAGCCGGCCAAGGGCAAACGGTCAATTGCATATCTGGCCCATCTGAAGATGATGTCTGCGGTTCAGCCGTTCCTGTCGGGGGCAATTTCCAAGACCATCAATATGCCCAACGAAGTTAGCGTGCAGGAGATTATGGATACTTACATCGAAGGGTGGAAACTGGGGCTCAAGGCGGTGGCTATCTATCGCGACGGCTCGAAACGTTCGCAGCCACTCTCGACCGATAAGAAAAAGCAGGCGGGCAAATCGCCAGGAAAGGCAGACAGGGCGAACAGGATTACGATGGGTTCTAGAGGTGGGGGGGAGGTGGTGTTCGACGGTCGGCCGCGGCGCAAGCGCCTGCCGGCGACGCGGAGGAGCATCACCCATAAGTTCGATGTGGGCGGCCACGAGGGCTATCTGACCGTGGGGCTGTATGAGAACGGTGAGCCTGGCGAGCTGTTCATTACCATGGCCAAAGAGGGCTCAACGGTGGGGGGGATGATGGATGCCTTCGGGACGGCTATTTCACTGACGCTGCAGTATGGGGTGCCATTGGGGACGATGGTGGAGAAGTTTTCGCACTCGCGGTTTGAACCGTCGGGCATTACGGGTAACCGGGAGATACCGTTTGCCAAGAGTATCGTGGATTATATTTTCCGCTGGCTGGCAATGGAGTTTATCCAGGGGTATCGGCAGGCCAACAGTCCGCAGCGCACGGCCAAGGCGGGCCCGACGGGCCGGGCGGTGATGGTCGGCGCGGGGGCGGTACTTAGTGACGCCAAACCGGTTGATGCGGCGGGCAACGGCGGGGCAGGTGGTAATGGGGGCAATGGTGATGGGGCGGGCAACGGCGGGAAGGATAAGAAGAAAAGTCCCTTATTGGAACCGGTTCAAGCAGGGGCGTTGCCGGTTAGCGGGGGCCAAGCGAGCCTGCCGAGGGCGAGGCTGGCGTTGCCGGTGGCTGTTGAACAGAGCGATACCAGCGTGGCGGTGAAAATTTCGCCGGGCTTGGCCGAGCGCTACAGCCACTTGGCGGCCATGCAGGCTGAATACGGGCGGTTTCAGACTGACGCACCGATTTGCGATAACTGCGGGGCCATCACCGTGCCCAACGGGCGGTGCTATCGCTGCTATAATTGCGGATCATCAATGGGTTGTTCGTAACTCCTGGAGGAGCTGAGAGTAACTAGACCACCTGGGGAGCTCGCTTCGGCGGGCTCCCCAAGTGGTCGGCTTCGCCCACGCAGCTCGGGCCGTATAATCGCGCAACGTGACGGCTCTTTTTCACGTGCTTATATTGTCTCCTGGATGGCTGTGGCGAGGCGTGATGCTACACCCACTTGGACCTCGGCATCCCTTTTGGTAAAGGTACGGTAGCGCTTTCCGATATCGTAGTCTGCCTGGGTTCGCTGGCCATGAAGATCACCTAGTTTTTGTCCCAGTTTCCTGTCCACATGATTGTCAAGATATTTTTTGAGAAACTGATGTACATCCTTGCGAGGAACTATTGTTTTCTTACTCACGCTGTTTCTAGTTATATGAAAAACACCATAGTAGGCTCGGCTTATCGCTGATCGCCAATGTGGTTCGGTGTTGTTTTCAGCAAGTTCTTGGGCGAGGGAAAAGAACTCTGTAGGACGCATCCTATTCTTCCATTTGTATGTCTATTCTTATCTTGTCCGCTTCGGATCCGGCAATGTGGTCAGTAAACTTCTCTATAATCGCCTCGTAATAGCTTATTGCTTCGTCGACTCCGCAATTGAGCCTGATAGGGATACTTATCCACCAATAATCTTCAACTTCCGGATCGGTTTGTATTTCTGGCGCACCCGGTTTGCAGAAAGGCACCGTTTCCACGGCCAGTTTAATAGTGCTCTGTATTGCTACTCGCAATTGTTCCGAAATTGGCAAATCAGTAGAATAAGGCTGAGAAATTTCAGTTATGGCTGTCGTAGTTTTTTGTACAACTGTCCAGTATTCACCGAGAGGGTATCTGCTCCAAATACTATCCAAAATATGTTTAAGCCCTTCTATTACGGGCTCATACTTCGGGGGTCTCCATTCTTCAAAGACAGCTTGCTCAACGAACTGAATGTAAAGGCTTTCCTCTCCCGGCAAGGAAGACAAGAAACCGCTTAAAAGGTCTGTTTTGTCCTTATCCCTCTCTTCCACCAGAACCTTCAAGGCGGGCGCCAGATTGACGTTATGTTCGAACCACGACTCAAGTCGGATCTTCCCTCCTTGGAATTCAGCTAGCCGAATCCTTTGCCCAGTAGTCTTGAGAACGTTATCTACTTGATCTATATCTGTGATACTGTCGGTAGCAATCATTGTGTAATGGCCACTCTCTTGTAAAAGGAACGCCGGTACTCGACTAACTCAGCCACTGCGTCCAGATTTCGCAAGGAATCGTCAATGTCGCTCGAAAATTTATATTCATAATTGAAGTTGAGTCTAATGGGATTCTCAGGATTTTTCGGTTTCACAATTCCTACCGAGAGGTTACCTGCGCAGAATGGAAATGTGGCTGCTAAAGCGGGCGACAATTGTTGGGTTTGAAAAGCTTTTCTGCCCCTGGAGTAATCAATGCCTAAATCAGTAAGAAATCGCTCTTCTTCATCGCCATTCTCAAAAGACAGATCACAATGGAGATTGATTCCCCCTAATGTCAACGGAGTATACTTCAAGAGTTTACCGAAATAGCTTTTAGTAATCTCTATGATTGGGCTCTTTACGGGATCTCTTCCAGTTGCATCCGCTGCTTGGTACCGATCCTCTTGCACGAGAAAAGAGTATTTGCCATACGCAATCCGGCTTATTGGTGGTGTTGAGAAGAACTCCGTAAATGCGTTTTCACCTTCCTTCAACTCTCGGAAGAATGGTTCACTCTTCGGTAAGACGTCGTATTTAACCAAAAAGTCGTGATTGAGAATTTGGGGGTTATGCCTACCCACTAAGACGATACTGAATAGTTTCTGAGTTGCTTTAGCCATGACCAAGTTCGCTTTTTGTTAGTTTAGCCTACCCGAGACACTATTACACAATTATACGCCAGCCACAAGACTAAAGTTTTAGGAAGTATCGACCAGATTTTACCAGAGCGTGAGGCACAATAGCAGCTTCACAGAGCCGAGAGAGAGCAAAGGGGAACAGAAAGCTCCTCCGCCCTATAGGCGTTATTCACAGCGCCGCCCATAATTTCCTGATTTGAAAAGTTGGCAGAGTCGGGCATAATGAAGCCAGGAGAGAAGGGCTCCAGGCTAGTTGGTGGATTGGCCGATGTTGGTATAGTCTCTTATGAAAATGGGCTATTCTCACAGATATTTGAGTAGCAAGGCCACATTGGCGGCTTTGTGTCTGGCGGTGCTGTTGGCGGGGTCGGTAGCGTTTGGTCAGGATGCGAAACTACAGGCAAAGCTCGACAAGCTGCTGCGGCACAAGGATGTGTATCCATGGAAGGTCAGTGTACTGGCAGTAGAGGCCAAGACGGGGCGGAGGATTTTTGCCAGCCGAGAGAGTCGTGCTTTGATCCCGGCCAGTAATATGAAGCTGGTGGTAACGGCCGCGGCCCTGAGCCGATGGGGAGCGGATTATGAGTTCGGCACGCTGTTGGCTCGGCGGGGTAATGATATTGTGGTGATCGGCTCAGGCGATCCGGGATTTGCCGAGCCGGCTCTGCAGGTCAAATACGGGCAGGACCCGACCAGTGTGTTTCGCGAGTGGGCTAAGATAGTCAAAAAGGCGGGGCTGAGCAAAGCAGGCGATATTATTATCGATGACAGCATTTTCGATGGGCAGCTTGTTCATCCGCATTGGCCGAAGAAGCAGTTGAACCGCTGGTACACGCCCCCGGTGGGGGGATTGAACCTGTGGGAGAACTCGGTGGGCGTGTGCAAGATCAGCCGGGGTTCTGGCAAGTTGAGGCTGTTGGTGGAGCCGGGGTTGAATTATCGGCCGGAATCCAAGCGGGCGCCCCTGGGACATCGACAGGTAAGTATCAGCGGTGGTCCGGAGGATGGAAAGAATTGGACTGGGGGTATTGTTGTCCGCTCAGACAAGCCGGGGGCGACCATGGCAGCTGATCCGGGCGTGTTTTTCGGCTCGGTGTTCCGGGCGGTGCTGGGCAAAGAGGGGGTCTCGGTGAGCGGGCAGGTGGTTCGTAAGAAGCTCAGCGACGCTGAGGGGAAACTGGATGAGCAGGTGGTAATACTGGCCCGGGCCGGTACGAAGCTGACGGATATTATCGAGCGGGCTAACAGGCAGAGCCGAGCGCTGTTCGCTGAGTGCCTGCTCAAGCGGCTGGGTAGCGACGGGCGGAGCTCGGGCAGCTGGGAAAAGGGCTCGACGGCGGTGGGCAGATTCCTAGCTGAGCAGACGGGGGCGAAGACTGAAGAGTTTGTGATTGCTGACGGCTCAGGTCTGAGCAGGAAGAATCGTCTGAGTCCAACGGTGCTGGTGGTGGTGCTGAAGTATATGGCCGCTAGGCCCGACGCGGCGGCCTTTCGCCAGAGCCTGGCGATCTGGGGGTGGAAGGGCACGCTGCGAACACGATCGAACAAATCGGTGCTAGCCAGGAGGGTATTTGCCAAGACCGGTTACATCAGAGGGGTTCGCAGTCTATCGGGGTATGTCCGCAGCACAAAGGGCAAATTGGTAGCGTTTTCTATTTTGATGAACGAGGTTCCGGACGGAAAAGGCTGGCGGGCCAAGCAACTGCAGCAGGATATCTGTGAACTGTTAGTAGGTTATTAAGGTGGCGTTTGGGGAGCAGAAAAAAACGTTGGAGGGAACAAGCAATGACCGACGAAGAAATCAAGAGAGCTATATGGCAGACAGTGGAAAAGGGGCAGAAGGCTTTTGTCTATACTACGGTGGATGGTAAAGGGTATCCGCGGGGGCGGTACATGGGGGCGGTGATGATCAAGGATGGGGTGATGTATATGGCCAGCTTCAGCGAGGCCCGCAAGATCGAGCAGATCAAGGTGAATCCGCGGAGCGAGCTGATCTTCGCGACCCAAGACTACAAACAGGTGGCAACTCTGGGGGGCAAGTCGAGGGTTGAAGAGTCACTGGAGCTGAAACGAGCGTTCTGGGAGGCTAATCCCAGTTGTAAGGATTACTTCAGCGGTTACGACGCTGCGGAGTTTGGGCTGATTGCATTTAGTCCACATTCGGGTGAATACCTGGACCCACAGGTGCAGCACGCGCCTTTTGCGGTGGCTTTACCCTAGGCTGGAGGAGGGGTATAATCGGGCAATGGCCGGCAGCGGGCGAGAGTCTAGATTGGGGCTGAAGCGGCGGCAGCGGATTGTCAGCGGTCGCCGTTTTTCGCAAATTTACGCCCAGCGGTGCAGTGTGGCGGACTCGGCTTTGATTGTTTATGCGGGGGCCAACGAGCTGGGTTTTTCACGGGTGGGCTTGTCGGTCTCTCGCAAGAACGGCAACGCGGTGCGGCGGAACCGGATTCGACGGCTTCTGCGGGAGGCCTTTCGGTTGAGCCAGCAGGATATTCCGTCGGGATTTGACTATGTGTTGATACCTCGGCAGCCGGTGCGGGATAGTCTGGCCGAATATCAGCAGAGCCTGCTGCACCTGGCGGAAAAGGCTGCTGGGATAGCCGGCAAATCCAGCTCAGGGCCGACCTAGACTGATCCTGTCTCCTCAGCAGATTTGTAAAGCAGGTGACTGTCAGTGGGATCTCATAAATAGTTTTTTGCACGGCGTATTTTCGGTTACAACATTAGTAGGATGTAAACGGGAGGAATCGGCGGTGACACCACGAACCGGCAGGCGCAAGGCGCGGAATCGCACACCGGCGGTGGAGGGACCAAGCCGGCAAGCATCAGGCTTCGGCAAAAGCGGTTCGACTGTTCTTCGCGGCTGGAAAGGGTTGGCTTTGCTGGGGGCGGTTTTGTTGGTGGTGGGGTTGGGCGCATTGTGGTTTTGGCATCGCGAAGACCGGCCTGTGAATATCGTCCTGATTACGCTGGAGTCCGTGCGGCCGGATCATATGGCCTGCTTCGGCGGGAAGCGCGTAACCTGTCCGAACCTTGACGCCCTGGCCAAAGAGGCAATGCTCTATGACGATTGTCATTCGGTCACCAGCTGGACGCTGTCCGCTCATGCGAGCCTATTTACCGGTCTGTATCCTAGTGCACATCAGACGAGGAGGCCCCACAGCAAACTGGGCGACTCCTACACTACCGTTGCGGAGGTCCTTTCTGGGCGGGGATACCAGTGTGCCGGAGTCGTCAGCGGACCGTTCCTGCAAACACAGCACAACCTTCACCAAGGATTCGAGTATTACAACGATTCTCCGAGTGAGCTGACACAAAAACTCGCCCATGGGGACATCACCAACCCGGAGATGGAACGCCTTCTACGCGATTTTGTGACCAAACGGCGTGATAAGAATAGGCCTTTCTTTCTTTTTGCCTATTTTTGGGACCCTCATTACGACTATATACCACCGGCGCCCTACAATGAAATGTTTGTGAGCCCTGATTGTGAGCAGATTGACGTTACCCGATATGAGAGCAGCAAAACGGTGCATGCGAACATCACCGAGGGCCACCTTGAGTATGTAATCTCACAGTACGACGGCGAAATATACTGGACGGACGAGCATTTGGGCCGATTCTTCGACCTTCTCAAGGCTGAGGGACTATGGGACAACACGGTCATAATCGTAATGGCTGATCACGGTGAGGAATTCTTCGAGCACGGAAAGAAAGGGCACAAGAACAATCTTTATGTCGAGAGCGTGCAGGTGCCATTGATTATCAAGTACGCCAAAGGGGGCCCGCAGGGGCGTGATTCGCGGCTGGTGAGCTTTGTGGACATTTTCCCGACCATTCTGGACTTGACGCACACAACTGCTGCCCCATTTCCGCATCAGGGTCGATCTTTGCTCGAGGCTTCACCGTCGCCGGAGCGGGCCATCTTCTATGAACTGCTTTCACTTTGGTACCGCAGGAGGCCCGCCGGTCTGGGCGGAGCTCCCAAGGTCCACACGAGAACAGAACAATGGTTCGCGATTCGACAAGGCAATGACAAGCTGATCAAGGTAATCAGGCCTGACCGGACGGAGCTCTACAACGTTCGCAAGGACCCCCAGGAGCAGGAGGACGTTTCGGGTCAGAATTCTGCCCGAACGCAAGAACTGGCTAATAAACTCAAGCAGTGGCAAGAACTAATGCGGGCGGTGGCGGTAACCTATGGGGCTGGCGGCAAGGCTGAGCTGGACGAGAAACAGCTGGAACGCTTGCGATCCCTGGGGTATGTGCAGTGAAGCGAGTTGACTTCGGTGTTTGATTTTTCCGTCAGCCTGCGACGTGCCAGGTCGGGGAGGCAATTGGCTTCTAGAATGAATAGGTGGACCTCTAGGTTTGTTTTAGAAAGGTTGGTCGACTTATCGACCGGGGCGTTGGTCGGCATGGCCCGGTTCTACCAGTTGGCGATTTCGCCGTTGCTGGGTGCCCATTGCCGATATACACCCCGTTGCAGCGAATACTTTATTCAATCGGTGCGTCGGCGCGGCCTTGTACTGGGGACTCTGGGGGGGCTGTGGCGAATTTGCCGCTGCCATCCGTTGGCCAAGGGCGGTTACGACCCGGTGCCGGCGGGAAAGGGTTGGCAGACAGAAGCAAAGAAGGAATAAACGGTGACCACCCAGACGAAGGGGTACGTGATTGAATCTGGCGGCTTGAGGCTGGACCTGAGCGGGGAGCCTTTGATCATGGCGGTGCTCAATGTTACGCCGGATTCTTTTAGCGATGGCGGCAAATACATTCAGAGGGATGCAGCAGTCAAACGGGGCCTGGAGATGATGGCCCAGGGGGCGGATATTATTGACGTGGGTGGCGAATCAACTCGGCCGGGTTCAGAGCCGGTAGAGGCGCAAGAGCAGATCAATCGGGTGATTCCGGTGATCGAGGAATTGGCCGGGCGAGGCGATAAACCGATATCAATTGATACGAGCAACTCCGCGGTGGCCAGAAGAGCGCTGGCAGCGGGAGCGAGTATGGTCAACGATGTGAGTGCGGGCCGAGCCGACGAGCAGATGTTCGAGCTGCTGGCAGAGGCTGGTTGCCCGGTGGTGCTGATGCACATGCTTGGGACGCCGGCGAACATGCAGGTTGAGCCCTGCTATGAAGATGTGGTTGGCGAGATCGCGGCATTTTTGGCCAGGGCTGTCGATAGGGCCATGGCGGCAGGTGTACACCGGGATCGAGTGATAATCGATCCGGGGATCGGCTTCGGCAAGACGGTCGAGCATAACCTGGAGATTCTGTGCAAACTTGGCGAGCTGACGCGCCTGAACCGGCCGATTCTGGTGGGTACTTCTCGAAAGAGCTTCATCGGGCGGGTACTGGGCCTGGAATCCCCGGCCCAGCGGATTTGGGGCACGGCAGCGACGGTGGCCTTGGCTGTGGCCGCCGGTGCGCATATCCTGCGAGTGCACGATGTAGCCCAGATGGGCCAAGTGGCCAGGATGGCTTATGCGGTTAGGCGGGGGCAGATGCCAAAGAATGCCAGGCATTGAATTGATTTGTAAGCTTGATATCTGATATTCAGATGGGTATTTATATATAGGGCCGGCGGCTTGATTTGAGGTTTCTCGGATGGTTAGAAAAGCCTTTATTGTGCTGGGATTGACTATGGTGGCGATAGCGGGGGGCTGCGCTATGAGCGGCATGAGCCGAACCAGTCGAGCCGCGGAGCACTATGCCAGTGCAGCCATACTCATGGACGATTTTCAGATAGAGTCGGCTCTGGCGGAGCTGGACAAGGCCATTGCTCTGGACGACAAGATGGTGCTGGCGTATTCGGTCAAGGGGGACATATATCGGCTGGAAGGTCGCTACGACGAGGCGGCAGTGTCCTACGAGCGAGCGGTGGAGCTGGACCCGGTTTCCTTTCACGACCAGTATTCTCTGGGGCTGGTTTACCAGGTACTGGAGAAGCTGGAGAAAGCGGTGAAGGCTTACTACCGGGCCTGCCTGCTGCAGCCGGAACACTATGAGGCGAACTTCAATCTCAGTACTTGTTACCTGCAACTGGACAAGCTGGACGAGGCCGAGAAGTACTGCCGGCGGGCGATGGAACTGGACCAGAGCCGGGCCCAGACCAAGGTCAATATGGGAGTGATCCATGACCTGCGCAAGAACTATGACGAGGCTATCCAATCATACAAGCGGGCTATTGAGCAGGACCCGAGCCAGCCGGAGGTGTTTGTGAATCTCGGCAGGGTCTATTTGAAACGGCAAAAGTACGTGGCTGCGGAGAAGAATCTGCGGCGGGCAGTGGAACTTGATCCGGACCTGGCGGTGGCCCGTGAACGGCTGGGGCTGTGCCTTTACCGCCAGCGGAAGTATGAGGCGGCTTTGGCTGAGTATGAGCGAGCACTTGGGCTTGACGGGGCCAGCGCCGCGGCTCACCTGGGGGCGGGGGTCACGCAGATGGCGATGTATCTGAGAGACAGCAAGCGCGAGGAACTGCGAACGCGAGCGCTTGGACACTGGCGGCGATCGTTGCAGCTCGATCCGGATCAGCCCAAGCTGCAGGGGATTCTAAACAAGTACAGCGGCTCGGAAGTGAAGGGCGCGGGGGCAGAATAAGGGATTTGGGCGAGGAAGTCCCGTAGAAAGCTGCAAGTTTGTCGCGGGGTTCTGTTGAGACTTAGCAGACGATAATCGGTGGGTGGGGTCTTTTTGGTTTCTGGCTAGAGGTACATACTTATCGCATCTGCAACTGCGTTGGCGCACGCTTGCTGTCCTGCTTGGCTCAAGTGTACTTGGTCCTCGGCGAGATACTCATCAGCTTTGTCAAATACCACCCTATGTAGGTCGTTTATGGGAATATCGTATTTATTCATCAATTCACGGGCTGCTTGGTTGTATTGGTCGATTTCTTCATTTCGAAATGACCATGTATCAGTCGTGAAAGGATGGTTGGGATGGACTGGTGTGCTTGTCGCCCAGATCACATATGGTGTTATGTCCCTTAGATCCTTGAGAATGAATTCGAGGTTGCCAATATATACGTCAATGGGCATCTGTATTGGACGTCTGCCTGGACAATGTCCGCAATCGTGAAGTCCATTGTTCCAGTGAACGATCTTCGGTTTTCCTAAATCCTCAATCCATCGAGCCAGTGATACTAACGTATAAAGACTGAATTGGCAGTTCTCTTGCGGGCCAACCACTTGTGCTCTGTCTGATAGTTTATTGATTACAATAGGCTCATAGCTCTGGCGAATCGAATCACCCAATAAAAGGACTTTGGCTAATGTTGACATGTCTTTTCCTTATTTGATCATCAGTCGAAATTGACTCGCAAGGCGTCTTTGGCCATCGGTCCGTCAGGTTATCCAGGTTTTGAAGGGAACAACGCTGACTGATTCCTTCAAGGGTGCTTATTCTATCACAGTTGTGTCTTTCTGCAACCGGCTATCCGGACATCCAGTGGTGATAGGACGATTGGCACGCGGTTGTTATGAACCGGCGTGCTGTTTGGGTTAGGGGCAAAGCTTGTGGAGAAAGGGGCCCGGGGTGGCGGAAGGTCCGGAAATCTGCGGAGGTTATCGGAAGGGTGGTCTCGAGCAGCGGGGGCTAAGAAACTCATCAACACCCCCGGCAACTCAGCCGATATAACTTTCGGCACGGTAGTTATATCGGAGCTTACAAGGCCTTGGCGGTGTGTGAGCTGAACAGATGTAGCCGAGTAAATACGATGAATGACGAACGAGCAACGGCGGATGAATTTGTACGGCGGGCCAGGCGGCTGGCGGAGGATTTTCAGCTCCCCCAGGCCCTGTTGGCGGCTCGGCGGGCCAGACAATTGGATGAGTTCAACGTGGAGGCCCATTACCTCGGCGGTGTGCTGGCTCGGCGAATGGACCGCCTGGATGAGGCTGTTCAAGCCTTGGAGCGGGCCTGCTACCTGGAGAAGAGCTTGGTGATGGGGCACTTTCTGCTGGGGCATACCTATCAGCAGAAAGGAAAGGATGCCTTGGCGAGGCATCACTACGGGCAGGTGCTTGAGACCTTGGAGGGCAGAGCAGCCGATGAGCCGGTGCGATTCGCCGAGGGTATGTCGGTGCAGATGCTGAGGGATTTATGTGCGGCGGCACAAGAGGTCGCTAGTGAGATGGGGTAGGAGGAATTCGATGGCTGCGACGAAGAAATCTGCGGTTGTGGGTGTCGAAGCGAAAGAAGATACCGTCCAATTACTGTTGGCTTTTCCGGTGGCGGATCAATGGTTCGCTCTGCCCGCCCAGAGCGTAGTGGCTGTAATAGAGGCGGATCGACTGCAGCCCTTGGCGGGTAATTCTGCGGACCTGGTGGGTTACGTGGGGGTGCGTGGTGGAGAGGTTCTGGTGCGGGATATGAGCGCGGTGCTGGCGCCGGGAGCGTCGGGTGGGCCGGCTGAACAAATCATATTGTTCCGAGGCGTTTCATCATGGGCAGGTCTGACCACGGTGGGCACAGCGGAGATGGTCAGCGTGCCTGTGGGGCAGATAGAGGGTAAGTCGGATTCGGAGCATACCCTCCGCTTGTCAACAGGCAGGTGGCGAGCTGGCCAGCGGACTATAACTGTGCTGGATCCGGAACTTCTGGTTAACAGTGTCTGCCCGAACTGATTTTCCACTTCATTGACGCAGGTGTTGAAAGGGAGCTAAGATAGCCTCTGTGGGGATGCTACGCAGGGCTGCTGGAGTGGTGGGGTGAGCCAATGAGCCGAAGATATGCAATTTCTATTGTGTTGTTGATTTGGCTTCTCGGCCTTGGGGTGGGATTGTGGATGGCCCGGTGGTGGCAGCCGGGTGCGGCGGAGCCTACAGTAACCGGCTCGGGTCCGCGAGAGGAGAGGCGTTGGCAGCGGGCCCAGCGGGAGACGGTTGGGCCTGGGGGCATAAGCGATGCGGAGTTTGCGGCCAAGATCGAGCAGGTGCGCCGAGAGATGGGGCCGGGCTTTCGGGCAGCCATCGTCAAGCCGTTCGTGGTGACTTCCAATCAGTCGGCAGAGGACTTTGAGGGAATCTGCCGGCATACTATTCGCTGGGCGGTCCAGATGTTTAATAAGGATTTCTTTTCCAAAGGTCCGGACAAGATCATTACCATTTACCTGTTCAGGGACAAGGAATCTTACCAGAAGTACGCCCGGTCGCTGTTCGGCCAGCAGCCCACTACGCCGTACGGTTATTATTCACCCCAGCACGAGGCCCTGGTGATGAATATAGGCACAGGCACGGGTACGCTGGTCCACGAGATTGTGCATCCGTTGTTGGCGGCGGATTTTCCGGCGGCGCCGAGCTGGTTCGATGAGGGTTTGGCCTCGCTGTACGAGCAGTGCAGAGAGCGGGACGGACGAATTGCCGGGATGCTTAACTGGAGGTTACCGGTACTGCAGAAGGGGCTGCGGGCGGGGCATTTTGTGAGTCTGGAGAAATTACTGGCCGGCAGCAGAGAAGAATTCTACGAAGATCCGCAGGGGATGCACTATGCCGAGGCGCGCTACTTGTGTTATTATCTGCAGGAGAAACACCTGTTGCGGAAATTCTATTGGGAGTTCAAAAAAAATCATTTGGCGGCCCCGACGGGGATAAAGACGCTGTTGAAGGTTACGGGCAAAGATTCGCTGAAGGAGTTGGAGAGGGAGTGGCTGGAGTTTTTGGCCCCGCTGAGTTACAACCGCTAGGGGGCTGGCGGAAAGGAGTTGGCGATGAGCAGGCGGGATACGGCTTGTGGTTTGCTGGCGGTGGCGGCGATGGTGATCTACATGTTGGCCTGTGGTTCTCGGCCGGCCTGGAGCCCGGACTCCAAACGGGTGGTCTTTGCTTATCTGGACCAGGAAACGGAAACGAGCGGATTGGCCCTGTATGATTTGCCGACGGGCCAGGTTAAGCGGATCTTGCAGAACAAGGGGAAGATGATCTATCAGCCGCTGTGGTTGGGCAAGAAAGAGCAGGTTGTGGCGCTGGGAGCTAGGGGGGAAACGGCGGTGGATATAATCCAGGTGAACCTGGAGACGGGCGAAGACAGGTTGATTAAGAGCGTGGCTGCCAAGCAGGCGATTACAGCTATGCTTATTCCGCCGGTGTTGGTGGACCAGCGGTATCTGTTGTTTTCGTTTGACCCGGAAGGGGACGAAGTGGACTATAGTCTGCACCGGCTGGACCTTCAGACGGGTGAGCTGAATGTCGTGCCAGATAGTGCGGACCGTTATCTGTTTGAGATCGGCGAGAGCTGTTTTTACCTGGCTGGCAGCGAAGACGGTTTGGAATTGGGGAGTATGGATACGCGGCGGCTGAAGTTCCGCCGATTGGCGAAGCTGGACAAAGAGATTTACGGGGACTTGAAACTTGGCCTGGCGGGCAAAGGCAACGGGGCGGAATTCGCGGTTGTGACTGTACGCGAGGAGGATGGAAAAGAGTTGGTGATTCTGATCATCAATCGGCGGGGCAAGGTAATCAAAGAGATAGAGATTTTGGCTGGCATTGATGTGGATTCTACAAAGCTGTCCCACATGGTCTATGGTCCCAAGGGTAAGAGTTTGTGGGTTCCGGTGGTCAAGGCGGTGGCTGTGGAAGGCGCTGCCGAGGAGGCGGACGAGAAGAAGGTAGAGTTCAGGTTGTCGCTGCTGGAGGTGGGTGTAGAGAAGGGCAGTTATCGAACGGTGATCGAGGCGCAGGTGGATGATGATGAGTATTTTATGCAGCCGAGTATTTCTCCGGATGGCAAGTGGCTGGCGGTTGATGTGCTAGAGCCGAAGGACGAGCCGAGAAGCGTGTTGTATTTGGTAGATCTGACGAGTGCCCAGCGGAAGGTAACCAAGGTAGCTCTGCCGGCAGTTGAAATTGAGGCTGAGCCTGTTGAGGCGGAGAAAACTGAGTAGTTCCAGTAGGTGTGGCGATGATCCTGGATGAATTGGCCCGCGAAATTTTCGGCTTTTTGTGCCATCAGGATCCGGCCAGGACGTGGGAGCCGGGCGGGGCGGTTTTGGTGATGTGTGCCCGGTGCGTGGGGGTTTATGCGGGCTTTGCGCTGGCAGTGCCCATGTTGGCAGTGGGCAGCCGACTGGGGGGCAAAGCAATGCTGTGGGCGCACGGGGCTTCGGTAGTACAGGTAGCGGTGTTTGGTTTTCATCTGCTGCCGGCTGGGGCGACGCTGCGGACGCTGAGCGGCCAGGTATTTGCCGTGGGGGTGATGTATTTTCTGTTCCAGGCAGTGCGGCGGGCTGAGTCGAGCCCGCCAGAAACAAGGGGCTGGCGGTTAATTGGCTATCTGTCGGGGACGGCAGCGGCGGTGATAGGGTTGCAATGGCTTGTGCGTCTGGACCAACCTTGGGCGGCTACGGTGGTGGATGTTTTGGCGCTGGTAGGGCTGGGTGTGTTTGGGGGCTTGGCTGCGGTGTTGCTGGTCGAGGTTGTCGGATACCGGCGGGGGCCCGGAAGGCTGGTTGTTGCTGATGGCGCAGGCGGTAGCTAATCCGGTTTGGCCTGGCGTTTCTTTTCTTGTTCGTGTTCTTGTTTGTTTTGTTCTTTGACGACGGCTTGTTGCTGGGCGACGGCCTTTTTGTGGGCGGTGTCGCCCCGGTAGCCGGCCCGGCGGCGGTCGAGTTCTGCCAGGGCTTCTTGCCGGCCGTAGAGGATCATGGTGTCTTTTTCAGAGATTTTGGTTTTGCCGGTGGGTGCGCCTATATAGGTGCCGTCGGCCCTTTGAATGCCCAGGACCAGGACGCCTTCTCCGGTCAGGTCGAGTTCGCCGAGGGTTTTATCAGCCACCCAGTCTTTGGGCTGGACCTGGGTTTCAGTTACGGTGTATCGGCCGGCCAGGTGGAGCAGGCTGGAGTAGTCGCGGACATCAAGTGTTGTCCAGCGGCGCAGGGCCAGGCTGATAAGGCGTGAGAGTTTTCGTCCAATCCACTCGCTGGTGAAAACGATCCACAAGATAAGCACGCCGGCGGCGATATATATCAGGCGGGCGAACACGGCCTTCGTATCGGCGTTCATGAACGATAAGATCAGGGCGGAGACGGCTGTGGCGAAGACGGCATGGCCGAGGATCATCAATGCGCTGATGATTCGGCGGCGGACGGGATGTCCGGCTATGGCTTCGGATTCCTTGGTGGTAAAGCCCACCCCGAAGAACGCGGACTGGGTCTGAAAGCGGGCCAATTCTTCCGAGAGCCCGGTGAATGCTAGGGCTACGGTGGCCACGCGAACGACCAGCAAGGACAGAGCCAGGACGATAATTAGAGCAACGGCAATCATAGACAGTTCCCGTTAGTCTATCGGCTGATCGAGCTTGGGAGCGAAGTGCTTTTTGTTTTTTATCGGATTTTCTGGGCTACGCGCATTAGCCGATTGATGTTGTCGCGTTCGATTTCTTCGAGTTTGCCCTTGATGTGGCGGATGGTGTCCTGGAGGTCGGGTATGACCACGCGTTCGAGGACGTTGACCCGTCGTCTGGTGCGTTGGAGTTCCGTGGCCATGAGGTAGGCCTGCTTCTCCTTCTGGGCGAGCTCGAGGACGCGGTCTATGACCTTTTCCATGGCCCGCAGGGAAGCGTCGAGCTCAGCGGAGGTGGTGGCCAGGCCGTAGTACAAACCGCCGCTGACGATTTCCTTGGCCAAGGAGGGTACACGGATGTTCATAATGCGGACGAAACTCAGGACCAGAGAGAGCCGGATGGTGGGATTAAGCAGGGCGACATCGAGGTTGGCGGGCTCCATGGTAGCCCGGGCCATGACGAAGCGCTGGCCGACCTGGAGCAGCTCGCGCTCGACGGTTCGGCGGAGCTGGCCGAGCTGGCGGGACAACTCCATGAGCTGGCGGCTGAGCTCGTCGCGTTTTTCGCTGAGCAGGTGGTGGCCGCGGTGAGCCAAGGCCAAGCGCTTGCGAATTCGCAACAGCTCCATTCGATTGGGGTTGACGTTGAGAATCATGAGGACTTTTCCGAAAGCTAACGGTAACTACGGGCGGCGAATCTGCTAAGCTTTTGCAGTCCTTTCCTGAGCCTGGGGGAGATACTTATCCAGGTACTCATCCCGAATGCGCTTTAGCTCGGCCTTGGGCAGCACGGTCAGCAGGTCCCAGCCGAGATTTAGTGTCTGCTCGATGGAGCGGTTTTCGTAGTCGCCCTGGCTGATGTAGCGGTGCTCGAAGGCCTCGGCGAAGGTTACATAAGTCTGGTCCATTTCGCTAAGGGCGGCTTCGCCGAGCACGGCGGCCAACTCCTGGGCGTCCTTGCCGTGGGCGTATGCGGCGTAGAGTTGGTTGTAGAGATCGGCATGATCCTCGCGAGTCTTGTCCGGTCCGATACCTTTGTCCTTGAGTCGGGATAGCGAAGGCAGCACATCGACCGGCGGCGAGATGCCCTTTCGCTCGAGGGGACGGGAAATGATGATCTGCCCTTCGGTGATGTATCCGGTGAGGTCGGGAATGGGGTGAGTTTTATCGTCCTCGGGCATGGTTAGGATGGGGATCATGGTGATGGAGCCCTTTTTGCCTTTGATGCGTCCGGCCCGTTCGTAAATGGTGGACAGGTCGGTGTAGAGATATCCGGGATAGCCGCGCCGGCCGGGCACCTCTTTGCGGCTGGCGGCAATCTCGCGGAGGGCTTCACAATAGTTGGTCATGTCGGAAAGGATGACCAGCACATGCATGTCTCGCTCGAAGGCCAAGTACTCCGCAGCGGTCAGGGCGACGCGAGGTGTGGCAATGCGCTCAATGGTCGGGTCGTCGGCTAGGTTGATAAACAAGACGGCTCGCTCGATGGCTCCGGTGTCGGTCAGGTCGTTGATGAAGAGCTGGGCCTCGTCGAAGGTGATTCCCATGGCGGCAAAGACGACGGCGAAGTCCTCTCCAGAGCCGAGCACGGTGGCTTGGCGAGCGATTTGGACGGCCAAGCGGTTATGGGGCAGGCCGGAGCCGGAGAATATGGGCAGCTTTTGGCCGCGCACCAGAGGATTCAGGCCGTCAATGGTGGAGATGCCGGTCTGGATAAACTCGTTGGGATAATCGCGGGCGTAGGGGTTGATGGGGTTGCCGTTGATGTCGGCCCAGCGTTCAGCGATCAGGGGCGGGCTTTCATCGCGGGGCAGACCCAGGCCGCCAAATACCCGGCCGAGAATATCCGGGGCCAGGGCTAATTCGACGCCTCGGCCGAGAATGCGGATGCAGGACGAGGGGATGTCGATGCCGCTGGTACCTTCAAAGACCTGGATGAGGAGCTTGTCGCGGTCGACTTCGAGGATTTGTCCTCGGCGGATGCTGCCGTCGGGCAACTCGATTTCGACTATGTGACCGAACTTAGCTTCAGTAACTGATTCGACCAGGAGCAAAGGACCGGAAATACTGCCGACTGTTTTGTATTCTTTGAGCATGTCTACCTCACAATGGTCACGATTCACTCGGACTAGCTTGGGCAGCGGGGGCGGTCTGTTGGGTGCCGGAGAGCTTGCCCAACTCGGTGTCTATCTGTTTGAGCAGGTTGGAGATCTGCTCGATGTCTTCTTCCTTGATGTATCTAGCCCGGCCGATGGCCTCGCGCAGGGGCGAAGAGATGAGGGCGTTGATGTCGGCGCCGCGTTTTATGGCCAGGAGTCCCTGCCGATGGAAATTCAAGATGGCCGAGAGCAACAGGTGCTGCTTTTTCATGGAGGTGTGGGTGTCCACCTCGTGGTAGGCGTTTTGGTGGAGGAAATCTTCGCGGATGGAGCGGGCGGTCTCCAGGGCCAACTGCTCGGCGGGCGAGAGGGCTTCAGCCCCGACCAGGCGGACGATTTCCTGGAGCTCGGCTTCTTCCTCGAGGAGTCGATTGGTGGTAGCGATCATCTCGGTAATATCTTCAGCGATGTTTTGCTCGAACCATTCGCCCAGGACATCCTTATAGAGCGAATAGCTACGGAGCCAGTCGATGGCTGGGAAGTGCCTTCGCGCAGCCAGCGTAGCTTCGAGACTCCAGAATACCTTTACGACGCGGAGGGTAGCCTGGACGACCGAGTCGGACAGGTCGCCGCCGGGAGGCGAGACGGCGCCGATGACCGAGAGGGCGCCTTCGCGGGCCTCGCCGTTGTTTCCGGCCAGGCACTGGGTACGTCCGGAGCGCTCGTAGAAGCTGGCGATGCGGGCGGCCAGGTAGGCGGGGTATCCTTCCTCAGCGGGCATCTCTTCCAGGCGGGAGGAGATTTCACGCATGGCCTCGGCCCATCGGCTGGTGGAGTCGGCCATGAGGGCCACGGTGTAGCCCATATCGCGGAAGTATTCGGCAATGGTGATGCCGGTATATACGGAAGCCTCGCGAGCGGCGACGGGCATGTTGGAAGTGTTGGCGATGAGCACCGAACGTTTCATCAAGGGCTCGCCGGAGCGGGGGTCCTTTAGCTCGGGGAACTCCATGAGCACGTCGGTCATTTCGTTGCCCCGCTCGCCGCAGCCGACATAGACGACGACTTCGGTGTCGACCCATTTTGCGAGCTGGTGCTGGACGACGGTTTTTCCCGAGCCGAACGGGCCGGGCACACAGGCGGTCCCGCCTTTGGTGATGGGGAAGAGCATGTCGATTACCCGCTGGCCGGTGAGCAGTGGTTCGGCCGGTGAGAGTCTTTTGGCATAGGGTCGCGGCTGGCGTACGGGCCAAGTCTGCATGAGGCGCAAGTCGACGGGTCCGTCGGCGGTTTCGACTTGGCCGATAATATCGGTTACGGTATATTCGCCGGCGTTTAGGTTGCTGAGTTTTCCGCTTACGCCGGGCGGGACCATGATTTTGTGGATGAGGGAGACGGTTTCCTGGACTTGGCCGAGTATTTGTCCGGGGCCGACCTGGTCGGGGAGGTTTTCGGCCAATTCGAATTTCCACTTTTTCTCGCGGTCGAGACCGGGCAGGCTGGCCCCGCGGCCGATGTAGTCTCCGCCGGCTTCGTAGAGTTCGTCCAGTGGTCTCTGAATGCCGTCGTAGATACTCTCGATCAAACCGGGCCCCAGTTCGACGCTCAAGGGTCGGCCGGTGAGGTAGACGGTTTCGCCGGGACCAATGCCGGCGGTTTCCTCGTAGACCTGTATCCAGGCGAGGTCTCCTTTGAGTTCGATGATTTCGCCGACGAGTTTTTGTTCGCTGACGCGGACGACGTCGTACATTCTGGTGCCGGACATGTTCTCGGCCACGACCAGGGGCCCGGATACGCGGACGATTCGGCCTTGCTTGTCAGACTGCTCGGACATTACTTACTCTCCGTGTTGGTGGACGCGGATGCGTCCGGGCTGTTTTTGCTTGTTTGCGGCGATTGGGCGGCTGCGTCCCAGATATCGGTGCCGGTGGCCCGGCGAAGTGCGGTGCGGAGTTGCTGTATGGCTTGTCCGGTGCTGGGCTCAATGAAAGGCAAGGCGATGACACAAGGGGTGGGCTGCTCCTGGACGCTCTCAAAGATGGGGGCCAGGGCTGGGGCAAGTGCTTCGTGCAGGAGGATCACGGCGAAGTTTTCTTTGAGCATGGCTTGGGCCTGTTCGCGGGCCTGGGCATTGTTCTCGACGGGGAAAGTCACGGCGCCAACGGCCCCGAAAGGCATGACGAAATCTTTTGGTCCAAGCGCTGCTATCCTGGCGTTCACTTCTTGCGTTTTCCTGTTATTATCAGGTGGCGAAGGTCAGGGCTAATCGGTCTCGTATAGTCTCTGCGGGCAGATTGGCCTGCTTGGCAGAGAAGATCAGGCGGACGGAGCGAATCTCCTGCTCAGCCCCGAGCAGATAAGCGACCAGAGGCTCTGGGCCGGCTACCACCTGATTGGTGGCTTTGAGATAGTCGGTGAGATAATCGTCGCAGTACCTCTCCAGATGGAGAAAAGAGTCGTCGGCTACGAGGCTGCCCAGGCCGTGCTCGATGAGCTGGGCGTAGGGCGTGGCGAAGAACATTGCCGAGATTGCTTCCCAGGAGGCGGCTAAGGCCCCTTGCAGTCGGGAAAGCTCGATCAAGCCGCCGGGTAGGAAGGTACTGGCAAGCAGCTTGGAATCTTCTTCGAGCCATTTGAGCCGAGCCATGCTGCGGATGTTGCCCAGGTCGGCGAGCAATGCGCACAGGCCCAGGAGGTATTGGTTGTTCAGTTCAGCGGCCAAAGTCCTGCGGTACATGATTGCTCCGCGGTCAACGGCCAAATCGATATTGCGGGGGTTCTTGTCGTCGTAGTAGGCGACGATGGCGTCTTGGATGGCCCGGGCCATGTCGGGCGGCAAGGCGTCGTATTTTTCGCCTTCAAAATCTTGCTGCAGTTGATCCGGGTTGATGAAACCCAAATCGCTGAGCGGCAGTTCGGGGGAGTTTTCGATAAGGGTGCGGCGAAGGAGTATCTTTAGATTGCGGAAGTCTTCGGGACCCTGGAGGAAGCGTTTGAGGGGCTCGTCCAGACACATGGGGATTATCAGTTCATATGCGGCCGAGCGGAGATCTTTCAGGCGGGTTTCAATCTTTTCGGAAAGTGTTCCGCCCTCGGTGGAGGGGGCGTAGGGAGTGCCGGCCAGGCGAGCGACCATTTCGTCGAGACTGATGCTGTTGGCCAGGTCGTTCAGGCGGGAGCTGTCCAGCAGACGGGTCTGGAGCACCCGGAGGGCGCCTACGGCAAAGGCGTAGCGCCAATCTTCACGAAATTCGCCAGTCCAAAGAGCTGCCATAGCGTGCTACCTTATTACTCCGGTGCCTCGGAAGAAGCTGGGAAGAGCATTTTTGCAAGTTCAGGCTCAAGCTCACGGCGAGCCTGAGTGAGCAAGACTTCCCAGGTTACCTTTGTGTTGATTTTGCCTGCGGCCAAGAGAAAACCACCCGACCCGGGTATCTTGTCTTGGGACAACTGGAGCGAAGCGGTTTTATCCGACTGCTTGTTGGCCTGGTCCAAGAGTTGCTGGTCGAGGTGTTTTTCACCCTCGGCGGCCACGACGGTTTCGTTGCCGGTAGAGACCGCCTGTTTGAGCAGATCGACGAGGAATTGGCGGTATTCGTCAGGGGGCATGTCGGTGAGCGTTCGCTTGGCAGTGGTAAAGACCTCATCGAGGACCTGGTGCTTGGCCTGGAGGAGCTCGGCGGTGATGGCCTGGCGGGCGGCGGCTAAGATGCGGTGCTGCTCCTGCTGGGCGTCCTGGTCGCTATCGGCCTGGATTTGCTTGTCCAGGGCGTCGAGGTCTTTCTGACCCTGGTCCTGGATCTGCTGTACCTGCTTCTCGGCCTCGTCGAGGATTTGCTGGGCCTGCTCGTCGGCTTCGGCCAGAATCTTAGTTGATACGGGTGTTGCAATCATAACTACTTTTCCAAGATTAGGGTTGGACAAACAAACATACTTTATAATCCTTACGGTGGTGAGCCGGACGTCCTCGTTTGGCTCTAGGTAAGCTGAATGCCGTTGACCAATAGGAGCGTGGCCAGGAAGCCCAAGAGGGCGTACATTTCTACCATGACGGCGTAGACGACGCCGGCCTTGAAGGCCAACTCGGGGCGCTTGGCGGTCATCAGGGCGCCGGCGGCGCAGACCTTACCCTGGTGAATAGCTGAGACTAGTCCGGCTAGACCCACGGGTAAAGCTGCAAAAAGGAATTGTAATCCCTGTGCCAGTGTTATCGACGAGATAGATCCGCCCATAAGACCGATTTTTCCCATAATCAGAAGAGCTCCGACGAAGCCATAAATTCCCTGTGTTCCGGGCAAGACCACCAAGAGGAACATTTGTCCGTATCTGTCGGGATTTTCACTCAAGACACCAGCAGCGGTTTTTCCGGCAATGCCAATACCGATGGCTGATCCAATTCCGGCGATCAAGGCTGCCAATGCTGCGCCCAACAGAGCTAATGCCAAACCTATGTCCATTTGAAACCTCGCTTTCTTTTTACTTGTGAGACTAGGATTCCATTTTTGTATATTTCCACACCCGGCTAAACGGGCGAAATTCTACTCCGCCACCGGTGAAAAACTTTGGGAAAAACTCTACATATTGCAAACGGAGAGTATGAACAAAAGCACTCAATGTCGAAAGCAGTAGATTGACCAAGTGGCCGCAGATTAGAACGAGCGGAGCCAGAAGAATGCCTATGATGGGTATATCCCAGGCAAGTCCGGCGATAAGGTTCACGGCCACGGCGATACCAGCAGTAACCAAGCCCAAGCCCATTAGCCGAAGGTAACTGAGGATGTCACCCAGATAAAAAATCGTACTGAACAGATTGAATAATCCAATACCCAGTCGCTCGCCCCGGCTACCTTCCCGCTGAGAACCTAGGACAATGCCGACGGATGCAGCCGAGAGTAAGACAAGACAGATAGGCACGGGCCAGGTTGGTAACATGCCAAATTTAGCCAAGGCGATTATGGCAATGCTGTTGAGTAGCAGTAGCCAGGTTAGGTGATCACATAAAGCGGGAATGATCTCTTTTTGACGCAGATTGTGTATCAGACCGACGAACAGGCCCACCATGATTTGGATGTAACCTAGAATAACGGCCACTGCGAAAAAGATCATGGGTGATTTGGATGGGTTAAAGCCGAACTGCAGGAGATAGTCGCGCATCCCGATGAGCCAGGGCCAGCCGAGTTTGTCGGGGGCGTCTCCGAAGTATCCGTTGGTAATGGCCCCGAGGATTATGGCCATTGCTCCGCCGATAGCCAGGATGCCCATCAGTTTGGCGGCCCCTCGGCCGAGGAGTTTTATGCCGATCAGTGAGCCGATCAGCAGGATAAGGCCGTAGCCGGCGTCGGTGAGGCAGAGTCCGAAGAAGATGGCGAAGAACGGGGCCAGGTAGGGTGTGGGGTCGAGGTCTTTTTTGCCGGGCATGCCGTAGAGGCTGGTGATTACTTCGAAGGGCCTGAAGGCCTTGATGTTCTGTAAGGCGATGGGGGCGGTTTCGTCCGGCGCGGGGTCGATTTTTTCGACCATGCAGGCGGAGAATTGGCTAACGACGGATTCGAGCTTTGACCAATCACCGGTGCAAATCCAGCCTTCGAGGAAGCAACTGGAGGGGGTGGCCAGGGCCTGGGCGATGATTTGGTCGCGGTTGGAGAGGTTCTGGAAATGGTCGTGAAGGATGCCGAAAGTCTCAACCCGCTTGGCGAGCTGACTGACCTGGTCGAGGATTTCCTGGCGCTGCTTGTTGAGCTGGCGCAGCTCTTTGGTGGTGGCGCTGATAATTTCGGCGGGTTTGCCGGAGAGGGCTTCGAAGCTGGCGGGCTCGAAATCGATCTTGTGGATGGCATGGCGGGCCATCTCGGCGGCGGATTGGGCGTAGGCCAGGATGCAGTAGTGCAGGTCCTGGGTCTGGTTGACGGTGTCGATGGCCACGCCAGCCTCGGCCAATTCGGCTTTGAGTTCGTCCCAGTCGCGATTATCGGGGATCATCCCGGCCAGGATCGCTGAGCGTTGCGAGGTGCCGAGGTTTTCGAGGGGGGCATCGAGGCTTTGCCAGGGCTCGAGGACCAGGAGTTGTTGGGCGAGCTTGTCGCCTCTGGCGTCAATCTTTGCCAGACGCTCGCGGAGCTTTTGAGCGTCGTGGAGCAGCTCATCAGCGTTGCTCTGGCGAACTGTTTGTTCGTAGTCCTCGGCAGGCAGGGCTGGGCGCGGGGCGAGCCTTTCGCGCAGGCTGGCTGGACGCGGGGCGTGCGGTTGCAGAAAGCCGATGCACTCGGCCAGGCGGGATCGTTGGAGTTCGGAGTCTCTCTGAGCGGCCTGGCGCTGGGGCAGCTCGGCAAAGTCCTGCTGGAGGGGCGATTGCTCCGCGGGGCAGATGTGGACAAAGCCTTCACTCTGCAGGCGATCGAGTAAGACCGACTGCTGGGATTTGTGGGCGACAATCAGGATTTTTTGCAGGGCGGCTATAGGCATTATAACCCACGAATATTCCGGACAACCAGCTCTACTGCCGCCCCGATGTGTTGTTGAGCTGTTTGGAGCATCTGCTGGGCGGACTTTTTGCCGTTTTGGCTGATTTGCTCGGCCAGCTGCTGGGCCCGACCCTTGGCCTGTTCGATGGCTTGAGTAATCCGCCCGGAACGGCTCTTGCGGAGCTTCTCGAGCTTGTCAGCGATGAGTTTGTGTGCCTGGGCGATCTTGTCTGCGGCCTGTTGGCGGGTTTGGGCGATGGTCTGCTCGGCACGGGCCTCGGCCTCACGAATCTGCTGCAATAATTCCATAGCCATGGATAAACTCCGTTCTCGATAAGCCCCGAGCCCATAGAAACATCCGAGTCCGGTTTGAGGCGTATGACAAAGCTCGGTTAAGCAATGATTCTGAGCGATTCTACAGTAGAGAAGTAGTTTATAAACTGGCAAATGTTTGTCAAGAGCATTTTGCTGTGCAGCTATTCAGACGCCCACACTTTTATCATCGTGGAAATGGCAGATCAGGCCAATGAAAAGTGAAAAGAGGCGGCACTATTTTCGCTGTGGAGCGGCCGTGAGGTGCTGGTCAGTACTGTTAAGCGGGTCTATGCCGGACTTCGGTTACCACTCTTGCCAGTGGACCATGGTGGGCAGGGACTTTTTGGGCTTTTGCGAGCCGGGCAAAGCGGGCTGACCGATGGGCAGAAAGATCATCAGGCGGAGATGCTCCGGGATGCCCAGGTAGTCCTTGAATTCGGGTTCTTTTGGCAGGGTGGTTCCCTCGACCCAGGTACAGCCGTAGCCCATGGCGGTGATAGCCAGGAGCATGTTCTGGGCGGCGGCGGAGATATCTTCGAGCCAATAGGGGGATTTTTCAGGGTCGGCTACGATGGCGATGATGGCTGAGGCCTTGGCGATGAAGGCCTGGGCGGTGGCGATCTTCTCGATGTCCTTGGCAGCGGTGAGAACCAGGAAGCTGAAGGGCTGAATGTTTTTGCCCGAAGCAGCCCGTCGGCCGGCATCGAGAATTCTCTCAAGATCACCACGGGGAATCTCCACGGGTTTCAGATCGCGGCAACTGTAACGCTTGGCAATGGCTTCGAAGAGTTCCATAGCAAAGCCTCCTGCGCAGAGGGCTGTGGTTGGGGGTGTCTATTTACCGAGGGCGGTTTTGAGGGCCTGGTCCAGGTCGTCCTTAATGTCTTCGATATCTTCTATGCCAATGCTCAGGCGGATGTATTCATCGGTTACTCCGGTGGCGGCCTGCTCTTCGGGGCTGAGCTGCTGATGGGTGGTTGAGGCTGGGTGAATGATCAGGGTTTTGGCGTCGCCGATGTTGGCCAAGTGGGAAGCCAGCTTGACGTTGTTGATGAGTTTGATGCCGGCTTCTTTTCCGCCACGGATGCCGAAGCCGATGATGGCCCCGGCCCCGTCGGGCAGATATTTCTTGGCGCTAGCATGATGGGGGTGGTCTTTGAGGCCGGGGTAATTGACCCACTGGACGGCTGGATGCTCGGCCAACCATTCAGCCACGGCTTGAGCATTTTGGCAGTGCCGGGGCATGCGGAGATGGAGGGTCTCCAGGCCGATCAGGAACAGGAAAGCGGCAAAAGGACTCATGCATCCGCCCATGTCACGGAGCAGGTGGGTGCGGATGTGGACGACATAGGCGATGTTTCCGACGGGCTTGAGGGCCTCGGTGAAGATCACACCGTGGTAGGCGTCGTCGGGGCTGCAGAACTCGGGCCATCTGTCGGGATTATCTGCCCAGGGGAATTTTCCGCTGTCGACGATGACCCCGCCGATGTGTAGGCCGTGGCCGCCGATGAACTTGGTGGTGGAGTAGATTACGATGTCGATGCCGTGCTCGATGGGTCGGAAGAGGACGGGGGTCGTGACGGTGTTATCGCAAATTACCGGCAGGCCCTGGGTATGGGCGATCTCGGCGATTTTGTCAAAGTCCGGCACGTCATTCTTGGGGTTGCCGATGCTCTCGAGGTAGAGGCAGCGGGTGTTTTCATCGACGAGCTTTTCGATCTGCTCGGGATGGTCGGGGTCGAAGAAGCGGACTTGGACGTTGAGCTTCTTGAAGGTCTGGGTAAAGAGGGTCCAGGTGCCACCGTAGAGGTTAGTGGAGGAGATGAAATTTTGGCCGGCATGGGTGATGGTCAGGATAGCGGCGGTGATAGCGGCCTGTCCGCTGGCAAAGGCCAAGCCTGCTGCTCCAGCGTCCATGGCGGCGAGGCGTTTTTCCAGCACGTCATTAGTGGGGTTCATCAGGCGGGAGTAGATGTTCCCGAATTCCTTGAGGGCGAAGAGGTTGGCGGCGTGGTCGGTGTCGTGGAACACGTAGCTGGTGGTGGCGTAGATGGGCACAGCCCGTGCGGTGGTGGTCGGATCGGGCTCTTGGCCGGCGTGCAGGGCCAAGGTTGCCAAACGGTAATTCTCCTGAGAGCTGCTCATGGACTTATCCTTTCTTGTGGGGGCTCAACACTCTTGGGCTCTGAGCCAAGCAGTATCTTTCCTATCAGGTCGAAGCATGGCCGTCAAGCCGGAAGAAGGGCGCGGATCGCGGCGAGCGCGAGATTAAGCCACAGAGCTTGAAAAACTTGGCAGAGCTGACTAATATGCCTGGGGAGAGAAGCTGTATATGGCCGATTCTGAAAAGGCAGCGGTATTTGCACGATGTTTAGTGGTTGAGCGGGGCAGCATGGCGAGAGGATAGTGTTATGACTCAACATGCGTCTACTCGGGCGGCGAAGACTGTGTATACGGCGGGTTATGAAGGAGAATCTATCGACACGTTTTTCGAAAAGCTCCTTGAGGCCGGCGTCCAGCGCCTTGTAGACGTTAGATATAATGCAATTTCGCGTAAATACGGTTTTTCCAAGGGAAGGCTGAGGGAACTCTGTGAACAACGGAATATAGATTACGTTCATCTGCGTGAGCTGGGGATTCCGTCATCCCAGAGAAAGTCGCTTAAGACCGTTGGAGATTACCAAGAATTGATGCGAGAATATGAACGCTCAATTTTGCCGAAAGCAGCTCATGTTCAGGAGGAAGCTCTTCGTCTCGTGCAAGAGTTGCCATCCGTACTGGTCTGTTTTGAAGCGGACGTAAGTTATTGCCATCGAGGGAGGCTTGCTGAGGCTGTTTCCTCTGAGGCCGGTATGACTGTGGTCCATTTGCCGTAACTACGGGGGACAATATGGCTGAGAGAGTAAAGGCTTTGGTCACTGTAAAAACGTATCCGCTACCATCTGAATCCCATGGCGAGTTGGTCTGTACTGCCGGTGTTAGGGAGGACGGCAGCTTCATACGGTTGTATCCTATTGATTATCGAATGCGCCCATACTGGCAGTGGTACAAAAAGTATCAATGGGTTGAGTTGGAGCTGGAGAAGAATGCGAAGGATCCGCGAGCAGAGTCCTATCGGCCAGTGAGCGAGATAAGACCGATTGGGGAACCGTTGTCGACAAAGAACCGGTGGGCGGAGAGAAAACGATATGTTCTTGGCAAGGGCGTGCAGACTATGTGCGAACTGCAGGCTAGCTCACAGGGGCAGTGTTCTTTGGGAATAATTCGGCCCGGTCAGGTCCTGGATTTCAAGGCGGAGCCTGCTGATCGCGAGTGGAAGCCTGAATGGAAGAAGCTGTTCCAGCAAAAGTTACTTTTTGGACCCCAGCAAAAGCCTTTGGAAAGGATTCCGTACACGTTTTCCTATGTTTTCAAGTGTGAGGAACCGTCGTGCACAGGCCATACAAAGATGATTGTAGACTGGGAGGTGGGGCAGCTTTACCGGACTATGCGCGACAAATTTGGAAGCGAAGAAGTGGCTGTTGAGAAGGTGAGGGAGAAGTTTTTTGGACAGATATGCGCCGATGGCATCGACACGCATTTTTTTGTTGGGACCATACGAAAGTACGGACAGTGGATAATCCTTGGAGTATTCTGGCCCAAGAAGGAGGTAGCCGGGCGGCAAAGCTGCTAGCACAGCGCGGCGTAAGCGGCGATGGTGAGTATAAGCAGGGGGTACTTGCGGCGTATAAAGAAAGCCAAAGTCTGCATAAAACTGCTCAAATTCTTGAAAGTCAAAAGAAACCTTCTACTCTCCAGGTGTATAGATAACAAGCAAAATGTGGGCCAACAGTATTGGCCGGGCGGTTTTTCTAGGACTTCCTCTGCAAGGTCAAGGACCGTAGGGAATTACGCCTTTTTTGTATCCGGGCCAGCGGAAGTTGTTATCAGACTCCCAGGGGCGACGTTGTCGAAAAACAACGCGATTTGAGCCGGGCCCGGCAGTGCCTGCGTGTAACTCCTTGACAATCCTATAGTAAATGATAGTATCTGCTGGATAAGATTATCCGTGGTTTTGCAGCAACAAGAAGGCTAGCACCTGCGGGCAGGGCCGTTAAACGGATAGCTACTGTCAAATGGCATTGCAGAAAAGGTGTGGCTAGATGGGCAAAGTAGCTGATTTGATGGACCGGTTGACCTCGCTGTGCAAGCGTCGAGGCTTCATCTTCCAGAGTTCTGAAATCTATGGAGGCCTCAATGGTTGTTGGGACTATGGGCCTTTGGGCGTGGAACTAAAGCGAAACGTCAAGAACCTCTGGTGGCGGGACGTGGTCACCAGCCGGGACGACATGGTGGGCTTGGACGCCTCGATTATCATGAACCCCCGTGTCTGGGAGGCTTCCGGGCACGTGGGGGGATTTGCCGATCCCATGGTTGACTGCAAGAAATGCCAAGGGCGCTTCCGAGCGGATCAGTTGTACTATGCCGTTCGCCAAGGCCAGAGCCGACAAGGCGGCAACGCTTCGGTGGGGTTCTCGGCAATTGCGGACAAGGCGGAAGACGCTTTGGTGGCTATGGAGTTGCAGCTCAAGAAAAAGGGCAGGCAGATAAGGGAATGGACCAATGATTTTGAGTTGATCCGCTACGATCATCGGCAAAGCGAGCAGACGCCGTGCCCGGCGTGTGACGAGAAGGGGAGCCTGACGGCGCCGCGGGCATTCAATCTGATGTTCAAGACCCACGTGGGAGCCCTGGAGGATTCGTCCAGTGTGGCTTACCTGCGGCCGGAGACCGCCCAGGGAATATTCTGCAATTTCAAGAATGTGTTGGACACGCAGAGGCTGAAGCTGCCGTTCGGGATTGCCCAGATCGGCAAGGCCTTTCGCAACGAGATCAACCCGCGGAACTATACCTTCCGCTCCCGTGAGTTCGAGATGATGGAGATTGAGTTCTTCTGCCATCCCAGCCAAGCGGACGAGTGGTATCAGTACTGGCGCAAGGCCCGATTCGATTGGTATGTGAATCTGGGGCTGCGTTCCGATCGGCTGCAGCTACGTGATCACGAGAAGGACGAGCTGGCTCACTATGCCGAGAGCTGTGTCGATATCGAATATGCGTTTCCCTTCGGCGTCAGTGAGCTGGAGGGGGTGGCTAACCGCACGGACTTCGATCTGAAACAGCACCAGGAGTATTCGGGCAAGGACATGAGCTACTACGACGATCAGAGCAAGGAGCGTTTTTTGCCGTACGTGATTGAGCCTTCGGCGGGCGTGGACCGTTCGGTTCTGGCGTTTTTGTGCGAAGCCTATACGGAGGACGAGGCCCCGGACGACAAGGGCCTGCCGCAGAAGCGGGTACTGATGAGGCTGCATCCGAAGCTGGCCCCGATCAAGGCGGCGGTGTTCCCGCTGGTCAAGAAAGACCGGATGCCGGATATCGCGCACAAGATTCATGAGCAGCTCAAGGGGCGTTGGAATGCTTTTTATGACGAGAAGGGGGCGGTGGGCCGGCGCTATCGTCGGCAGGATGAGGCCGGTACGCCCTTCTGCATTACGGTTGACGGCCAAACGCTGGAGGATCAGACGGTAACCATCCGCGACCGGGACAGTCTGGCTCAGGATCGGGTCAGTTGCGATAAAATACTGGGTTATCTCCGTGAGCATTTGGGGAACTAGTCATGGCTGAGCAAATCAGAATCGTCAGTGGCGAAGTGGAGTTGAAGGCCCAGCTGAACGAGAGTGTTAGCGCCGGGGCCTTGGTAAAAAAACTACCGTTGGAGTTGCGGATGAGTCGCTGGGGTGATGAATACTATGGTGATTGCGGAGTGTCGGTGGAAGAGGGCCCGGAGGCTCGGGAGCTTATGGAGGTTGGTGAGGTGGCGATTTGGCCGCCGGGCTCAGCCCTGTGCATCTTCTTCGGTCCTACCCCGGCCAGCACGGGCGAGGAGCCCAGAGCAGCCTCGAAGGTCAATCCCATTGGGCGAATCAGCTCCGGGGTGCAGGCGTTGAAAAAACTGGGCCCATCCATCCAGGTGCGGGTGGAATCGGCAACAAAGGCCGAGACTTGAGGGCCAGAATGTCCTGCAGGGAAGGCAAATGGCTTATAAGCTTGAAAGACCTCTTTTGGCCGACGGATACCGCAGCAGCTTCTATTGCTGGGACGGGCAGGGGCATGTGGGTGATTGTCTGTTGTACCTGCACGGGATCGAATCGCATGCAGGCTGGTTCATTGAGAGTGCCTCGCTGATCAACACCCGCGGCTGGCCGGTGGTACTGGCCGAGCGCAGAGGCAGCGGGCACAACAGCGAAGATCGCGGCCATGCCCGCAGCTACAGACAGTTGTTGAGCGATGTGTTCTGCGCGGCTCGTTATTGTCAGCAGCACTGGCCTGCTTGCCGGGTGCACCTGGCGGGGGTGAGCTGGGGCGGTAAGCTGGCCCTGGCGGCGGCGCTGGAACGCCCGGAGTTTTTCGCTTCGCTGACTATGATAACCCCGGGGATTTTTCCGCTGGTGAGTTTGCCGGTCAAGCAGAAATTGGCTGTTTTGTTCAAGCACCTGTTCAAGCCCAAGGCGATGATGGTGGTGCCCCTGGAAGATGTGAAGCTTTTTACGGATAACCCCGAGCAAATCGATTTTATCGAGCAGGACGAGTTGCGTCTGCACCGGGCGAGCGTGAGTTTTTTCTGGTCGTCCTATCAGTTGGACAAGTTGATCGAGCGGAAAGGTCATCGGCTGGCCATGCCGGTGCACCTGTTGCTGAGCGGACGGGATCGGATTATCGATTCGGAAAAGACGCGGGCCTGGTTCGAGCGCTGCAAGGCCCCGGAGAAACATCTGAGCGAATTTCCTGATTCGGCGCACACCCTGGAGTTCGCCCGGGACAACCGTGGTTTTCTGGAAGCCTTTGGCGGATGGTTGGATAAACAGTCCCAGCAGGAGTCGGGAAAATGAAGCGTTTCAAGATAGGACCCAGGGTGGTGTGGGCCATGGGAGTTTTGGTCTGGTCGGGGCTTATGGTCGGCTGCGGGGGCAGGGGGCTATTCGGTGGCATTTGGGCCGAGAAGATTCAGGTCCAGACTCATTACGCCGAGACCGCGGACGGCTGGACGTTGCAGGTGGACCGTTATCAGCCGACGAAGCCCGACCCGGCGAACAATCCGGTGGTGCTCTGTCATGGCCTGAGCTACAACAACCGCTTTTGGGATTTGACCAGCGAGAATTCACTGGCCCGATACCTGGCCGAACGGGGCTACGATGTCTGGACGGTGTCTCTGCGTGGGGCGGGGTTTTCCGATCAACCCTTGGCCAATGTGATACGCAAGATCGGAACGGGCTCGATTGATCCGGGGTTCTTGCTTACAGCCCAGAATCGCAAACTCGACAAGGCAATCTTTTCGGAGTATTGCGTGGACGATCACATCAATTATGACGTGCCGGCAGTGATTGCGCTGGTCAAAGAGAAAACTCAGGCCAAGAAAGTGCACTGGGTGGGCCATTCGATGGGCGGGATGATTATGTTTGCCTATCTGGGTACTCATCCGGCCTCGGCCAAGGATGTGGACACCTTTGTGGCCGTATCGGTGCCCATGATTATGTTTCATCCACTGAACAAGGCCATGCAGATGCAAGTGGATAATGCCGCTGCTCTAAAAGCCGGCAATCTAGTCTTATCGACTAGCGGCGATGCTTTGGTAGCCAAGATACTGGGCAAGTGGGCACCGCCGACCGTCTCGGAAAGCTTGTTTCTAAATCGCGACAACGTTGAGGACGGCACATTAAGGCTCTTGGCTCAGTGGGCGCAGGAGAGCATATCGACCGGACAACTCACCCAATTACTGGACCTGGCTGCGGAGGAAGAGTTCTATTCGCTTGACAAGAAGGTGAACTACACAGCCTTGCTAAGCAAGGTAACCACACCGACTTTTTTCTTGGTGGGCCAATTGGACAACATGTCTACCGTTGGAGCTGTGAAATACAGCCACCGGGAAGTTTCCAGCCAGCAGAAGCAGTACAAGTTGTTTGGGCGGATCAACGGGGACCGGGCTAATTACGGGCATGATGATATCATCATCGGGCGGCACGCCAGGGCAGAGGTGTTCCCCGAGATTCTCAAATGGCTGGAAAACCGTAAGGGAGAATTCCCATGAAGAAATACCTAAGATTAGGCTTGTTCGGGTTCTTGGTCTGGTTGATACCTTTTGTGGTGTCATTTTTTATATTTGGGTTGAAGACTTCGTCGCTGGCGTTGTTCGAATCAATCATGCCGGTGGTCGTGGTTATTTGCACGGTGGTGTTTTCGGTCGTGTACCTCAGGAAGGTCAGAGCTGATTTTCTGAAAGAAGGGATTGTCGTCGGAATAGTATGGCTGGTGATTTGTCTTGTATTTGATCTTCTGCTTTTTATGGAAGGTCCAATGAAGATGACCTTTGCGGATTACATGATGGACATTGGGCTGGTGTATTTGACGATCCCGACAATAACTGTTGGTTTTGGCTGGCTGCTTGGAAAAAGTTCCGAGCGGGCGGATCTGATTAAACCATTTGTGGCCTGCTGCCCACAGACTCATCCAAGTTAAATACGCGTACAGACCAATTGCAATAGGCCTGTCATCTGCCCCCCACTCCCTCACTGCCTCAACGCCGAGGGGAGAGGTCGCGGGCTCGGGTGTTCACTCTAATCTTTGTTGCCCTCATCTGATACACATTCGAGCAAATCACCAGGACTGCAGTTCAGTGCTTTACATATGGCATCCAGAGTTGAGAACCGGAACGCCCTGGCTTTATTAGTCTTCAGGATTGATAGATTATTGACCGCTATCCCTGTAACCTCAGCCAGATCCTTCAACTTCATCCTTCGATCTAAAAGCACATAATCTAAGCGCACACGGATCATTTCACACCTCTACTAAACCGTCGTTCTTGATTCTTCTATCATCGGCATAACTAGACGCAACAGCCTTCCCAAGCCGATCAAAATCACAAGCTTTGCTGTCATCAGCAACAAGCCTGCCGGAATTTCCCACGCTAACGGGGCGAAGGCATAAAAATATGGTAAAACAGACTGCAGCAGGACTAACGTGGCGTAGAGGTACATAACCTTATCCGCTCTGCGAAGAAACCATCCTGGCTTATATTCACGGTCGAATATGTAGGTTATAAGCTGCGCCAATCCTAGGGCAAAAACTCCCAGATACAGGTGACCGACAACAACCGAAGGCAGAATAAAATAGCTTATCATTCTCGCGTCTATATGCGTATTAATGACGGACCATACAACTACAAAAACTCCTCCCCCCATAAGAACCCATCCAGCCACTCGCAGGACAGTACAATACGCACTAACTGACTTTTTGTTTTTTCCGAGACTCGAAGTGCTCATAGTATTCTCCTTGTTGACAGCCACCGTTCACTTTCCATACTAATACTATAGCGTTATTCGATAATAAGACAATGATAAATAATAAATTTTTCATGAAAGTCATACACAGTCGGCCCCCAGCACGTAAGTAACCTAAATGTCGGGACTTGCGCTAGAACCAGCTATACTACGACCACCTCCCCGCTTTTTTGGCCATGGCTGCACATGATCCCATCTGCCCTCCGTGGCTCAAGGGCGAGCGGAGAGGGGTGAGATGGCCTTTGCCTGCGGAACTGATTTGGAAAATATGGGTCAGGCTTCTTCTTCGGCGCGGTTGCGGAAGAGCTTGTGGCTAAGCAGCAATCCGAGCATGGCCCCGAGAACGCCGGGGCCAAGAAAATCTACGGGCAAAAAATTACCCAGCGGATTGTTGGGCAAAGGTTCGCCGGCTTCTGAGCTGAAGCAGGCCAAGGCCAGGTAGGCGAAGAAGCCGAGAAGGGGCAGAGCAATCCAGCAGAAAAGAGAGCGCGAGGGTCGAAAGGCCTGGTGAGCGGCCAAGGTCGACAGGAAACCGGCAGCGAAGGCGGCAAAGATGATTTGGCTGCGTTCCGAGGCGTAAACTGTGTAGACTTCGACGCCGGCGAGGGCCGTTTTGGCGGTGGTGGCTACCAGGAAGGCCGCTACGAAGGCGACGACCAGGGCTAATCCCAGGGCCTGCAAAGCGGTGGCCAGCGAGAATTGACGCTGCTGATGGTGGCCTGCATGTTCTGCCGGAGCCAGATGAGCCAGGATGATTTTGCCCAGCCGGTGGACGCCATAGAATAGAATAATCAGGAGTAAGGTCTCGACGGCAAAGGTCAGATAAGAAGCCTGAGCCCCATAAGCCCAGTGGGCGCGGACGGCTTTTCCGCTGCGAACGCTCAGTACGCACAGGCCGGCGGCAAAGACCAGCACGGGCAGATCGGGCAGCCGCCGCCGGCAAATCAGGGCCGTCAGCACGGTCGAGACCAGGGCGACGACCGCCAGCAGCAGCCAGGAGAGGGGCAGGTTTTGGTCGTAAATGAAACTGACCGGGTCGTTGAACACGTTGGGCCGAGCCGCGGGCCAAACGAGCAAATAGACCAAAGCGACGCTAATGGCGACGACGGGGAATAAACGCACTCTGGTTCGCAGGTCACCGAGCATATTAGGTTTGTCTCCCAAGCGAGACTATCGAGAAGAGCACGCGGGGCAATTATAGCGAAGTCCGGTTAAAAGGCCAAGACCTGTCCGGGCTAGGGGAGTAGTCTTTCGGTTCTGAGTCTTCCCCAGGAGTTTAGTTTTCTGAAGGCCTCTGCGTAAGTGACGCCGCATTGGAGGCCACGGAATTTGGCTACGGTTTCCAGCATGCTAATAGGTTCGAATTTGTGATGCCCTTCGAGCCACTGGAATTGGCTCCGGTGGCAGAGGAACATTCTCTTCTTGGTTTCTATGTAGTCGGTGATGTCTACGTAATCGGTAGGCTCGAAGCCCACGCCGGCCACGGTGTCCATGTAAAACACGGGGGTTATGTCTTCGTGGGCGGGAAGACTGGTTTTGTAAAGGGGCACGGTTGCAGAGAAGGAAGCATCGAAGACCAGTTGACTGGTGATGACGTGGTCAGCCATGTAATCATTGGGGCTGTGCGTGAAGATCACGTCGGGCTTGGCCTGGCGGATGATATCCACGGTTTTGATGCGCATTTGCTCGGTGGGATAGAGGTCGAGGTCGCCGGCTATGGGTCCGAGGACTTCGGCGGCTATTAGCTTGGCGGCGGCTTTGGCTTCATTGCCCCGAGTTTGGGCCAACTCTTCGGGGGTGATATTGGTGCCGCCCTTATTACCGCTGCACAGATGGGCCATTATTACCTCGTGGCTGTTGTCTGCGTACTTGGCCAGAGTGCCCCCACAGTATAATTCTAGATCATCGGGATGTGCCCCTACTGCCAATACGCGCATTTTGTTTTGCTCCTTAATTTTAATAGGCTTTTACTCCAGAGCGGTTAGGTCGTCATAGGTTTCCCGTCGGCGAATGGTCTTGTGCTCAGCCCCGTCGACCAGCACCTCCGGTGCCCGGGGGCGAGAATTGTATTGGCTGGCCATGGTGGCGCAATAAGCACCGGCGGTGAAGATGGCTAACAAGTCGCCTCGCTGGACCGGCGGCAGCAATCGATCCTTAGCAAAGAAGTCGGTGGGCTCGCATATGCCACCGACCACGTCGACCTTTAGCAAGCCGTCGATGGCCGGTTCGGCGGTTCGGGCGGGTGGCACAAAGCCCTGGGCCGGCTGGACGGGCCAGATAAAGTGAAAGGCATCGTACAAACTCGGGCGGATCAGGTCGTTCATAGCGGCGTCGACGATGACGAAGCGCTTCGGTCCGGATTCCTTGACGTAGACTACGCGGGTAAGCAGCAGGCCGGCGTTGGCGGAGATGAATTTGCCGGGCTCGATAGCGATGCACAGGTCCTTGTCGCGGAGCATGTCCACTATGGCGTCGGCGTAGGCTGGAGCAAGCGGTACGGTGTCGGTTTGGTAGTCGGCTCCGAATCCGCCGCCCAGGTCGAGCCATTCGATTTTGTGACCGCGGGCCCGGAGGGTATCGACGAGGTCGAGCATCTTGGTCAGGGCTTCGACGAAGGGGTCGATGGCGGTGATCTGGGAGCCGAGGTGCATGTGCAGGCCGACCAGATTCAGACCGGGCAAATCAGAGTATTTCTCGAAAAAGGCGGTGACCTCTTCGAGGTTCACACCGAACTTGGTAAGCTTTTTGCCGGTGGTGATGTAGCGGTGTGTCTTGGGATCCACGTCGGGATTTACGCGCAGGATGGCGTTAGCCTTTTTACCGGCAGCAACGGCCAATCGGGAGATGTTTTGGGCTTCGGGAGCGGATTCCAAGGCGAAAAAGCATATGCCGGCTTGCAGGGCTTGGGAGATTTCCTGGTCGGTCTTGCCCACTCCGGCGAAGACGACTTTGGCAGGGTCGCCGCCAGCTCGGATGACGCGGGCCAGCTCGCCTCCGGAAACTATGTCGAAGCCTGCCCCGGCCCGGTCCAGGAGGTTGAGGATGTGAATGTTCGAGTTGGCCTTTACCGAGTAGCAGATCAGCGGGTCGAGCGGGGCAAAGGCCTTGGCCAACTGCTGATAGTGGTGCAGGAAAGTGGCCGAGCTGTACACGTAAGTCGGGGTGCCGAGCGAAGAGGCTATCTCAGTAAGAGGAACCTGCTCACAATACAACTGTCCGGATTGGTAGTCAAAATAATCCATGGCCACAAGGTAGTGGCAGGGCTGGGGACAGTCAAGGCTTTGCTCTGAAGCCTACGCTGATGCGGGGTTATGTTTCCACCAGTGGTCCTTCGGCTATAACGGTGGGTTGAACTGGCTCGGGCTCGATGACCCGCATGTGTTTCCATTTGCCGCCGCGATAGCGGAGGTAGAAGCCGACAGCCAGAGCAGCAATGTAAGCCATGATAAAGGCAAAGGCGGTTCTTACACCGGCTCCGAAATAGGTAATGCTCAGGTAGACGGGTAGGACCATAACCGACCAGGAGACCACTGCGGTAAAAACGAGGATGAAGAGGGTGTCGCCAGCGCCTTTGAGGGCGGCTGAATAGATGATGACCGCCCCGTCGACAAGGCTGTAACAGGCTACGAAGATCAGCAGGGCTCTGCCCAGTTCGAGCATGCGGGCAGGGTCGTTGTTACCGTGGCGGGAATGGAAGACCCCGAGAAGGGTTTCGGGGAACAGGACAAAGACCGCGGCGATCAGGCCCATGTAAACCGTGACCATCCGCAGGGCGGCGCTGGTGGAACGCTGGGCAAGGTCGGGGCGGTTGCGTCCGAGGAACTGGCCCACCAGTGTGGACGTGGCAATGCCAAAGCCGATTATGGGCATAAAAGCCAGATGATTGATGGTAAAGACGGCGGTGGTGGTGGCTAACTCGGTGGAGCCTTTTCTGCCAACGAGAAAAACGAAAAAGGTGAAGGCGCTAACGTCTACGAAAAAGTGCAGGCCGCTGGGAATACCGTAACGGAGCAGCCTTCGAAAAAGGTCCTTGTCCAGGCCGACGCGGGAGGCGGTGTGGAAGTGGTGTCTGTTGGCGGGGCTGAAAAACAAGATGGACAGGATCAGGACACTGAGTGCTTGAGAGATGACTGTGGCCCAGCCGGCTCCGACCAGTCCCCAGGCGGGAAAGCCGAACTTGCCGAAAATCCAGCAGTAATTTAGAACGACATTGACAGTGTTTACGACAAAGCTCACGGCCATGATCGTGTACATTTTACCCCGCCCGGTGTAAAAGCCGCTCAGGGCTGCCTGCAGGACGACGAATCCGCCGCCGAGGACGAGGATTCGAAAGTACTTTACTTCCAGGATGCGTATAGCGGGGGCATGGCCAGCGAAATTCATGATGGGCTGCGCCAGGGGATAGAGGGTCCACATGAGGACCATGGCGAGCAGGCCGAAGTAGATTCCCTGCCAGACGGCTGGGCCGATGCGGTGCTCTCGTCCGGATCCGCAATATTGAGCTACAAAGGTGCTGACGTAAGCGGCGGTGCCGAGAAAGAAGGCCAAGATTGTGAAACTGGCGATGCCGGCGGGGAGGCTGGCGGCCAAGGAGTCCTGGGAGTACCAGGCGACGAACATGCGGTCGGCGAAGTGCATGATGGAAACGCTGGAGGTGCTGAGGATCATGGGCCAAGCCAGGCGGAGCACGTGGCGATATCCGCCGTCCAGCTGGTTATTGTTCAAGTTCTCAGACATGCGTTAAGTAAGACTATTCCTTGTAAGATCGGGGGGAACTACTGCAGCGATTGATCAGAAAACAGCGGCAATTATTCTGGGGACGAAGAGGACGATAAGGTTATAAGTAATGTGAGCACCGACGGTAATGCCGAATCCACGCAGTACGTACAAACCGGTGAAATAGACGCCACCCAGGAAGTAGAACCCAAAACGGGGCCAATCGAAGGGCACCGGCTCAGGTCCAAAGTAAAAATGGTAGGCCCCGAACAGCAAGGCCGAGGCGATGGCAGCGAACAGCAAGGCGTAATCTTTGGAAAGATCGCCGAGCCTGGTTAGCAGCAGGGCAATGATGGAGATCAGGGCCAGGCGGAAGAGGAGCTCTTCGTAGATACCGGCGCCAATCATCAGCACGGCCATACCAGCTGCGGAGTTCAGTTCGCTCGGATCGGCAGACATCAATACCCCGGCGGCCGCTGGTGGGGATGATCCGGTTACAACAAGGTTGCATAATACCCACACTGGCCAGGCGAACAGAAAACTCTCTACGGCCATGCCAAAGATGGTTCTGGCCCGGACCTGCCAGGGATAAGCCTTGGCCCAATGCCAGATCAACAAAACTATGACCACCACCAGACCGGGTAAATAAAGACCCCCATAACCAAAAAGGCTCAAGAGTCCCCTGAGCATGGCTAGGGCGGCGTTAACCTGTGTATCGCCAGCGGGGGAATGGCTGGCAAATACCAGAATGCCAATCTGGTGGAGCACGAGGATGGGCAGGAGGAATACCAGGCAGTTCAAGGGCCTGGTGGTGGCGGTGATGTAGCTGACGTGCTCGGGCCAGGGGGGCTGCGGTTTGGCTTTGGGTGGAACGGGCATATGGGCCTTTTTCCAAGAGCTTGGCAAGAGTTCTGCCAATGTGCACTACCGGCCAGACAATCTACCAGAACAGGTGGGAAGGAACTTACAAAAAAATCGAATCAAGCGTAAAATGATGCTTGTCTCGGGCCAAGGTCCTTGCAGGCCTCGGTTGCTGGTCCGGCCGGAGCTTATGAACAGGATATCGGAGAATCTGGTTTTATGGAGCGAAAAGCCATGAAAAAGAATACTTGCCTTGCGGTTTCGGGGCTAACCTTGTTTCTTTTTGCCGGGCGAGCCTGGGCCGAGCAGGGCCAGTCCCCAACGCTGCTGCAGTTGTATGTCATCGATGGGGGGTGGATCGTCTGGTTCATCCTGGTGCCCTTGAGTCTGATTACCATCGGGCTGGCGGTGGGGTATGTGTTGACGATTCGCTCTTCAGTGCTGCTTCCGGAAATGGAGCAGAGTCAGTTGGCTACTCTTTTGGCGGCAGGGCAGGATAAACAGGCCCTGGAGTTTCTGGCGGAGAAGGAGAGCTTTCTAGCGGGGGTGGTGACTGCTGGGCTCAAACATGCTGGGGCGGGCAGAGCCGCGGCGATCGGGGCGGCCGAGGAAGTTGCCGAGCAGCGCACGGTAGGACTCTTTCGCAAGGTGGAGATATTGAGCATCATCGGCAATATTGCCCCGATGATCGGGCTGTTCGGTACGGTTTACGGGATGATCATGTCGTTTCAGCAAATGGCGGCGGCGACGCTGACCCAAAGGCCGGTGGAAGTGGCGGCCGGTGGTATCCGCACGGCCTTGGTTACCACCTTCTGGGGGTTGCTGGTGGGGATACCAGCTCTATGCGTGTATGCCTTGTTCCGCAGCAAGATAGAGGCTTTGGCCAGTAATGTTATGCTCAAGGCGGAGCAACTGCTCGAAGGTTACGAACAGGCCGCTGCCGGCAAGGCTGCTGCGGCCAAGGAGCAGGAGTAGCGGCTATGGGCAAACGACTGCGACCAGCCAGAGGCTCAGGGCTGAACATAAATCTCACCCCGATGATCGACGTGGTTTTTCTGCTGCTGATTTTCTTTGTGCTGATCGCCCAGTCCAGCCGGTGGCGGTGGGCCCAGGTGGAACTGCCCGAGCCCGAGCCCAGCGCGGCCAAGTACGTTTACAGCAGTGACGTGCTGACCATCACCGTGATTTGCAACCAGCAGGGTAAGCTGCTGGCCTACCAGGTCCAAGGGCAGATGATCAGCCCCGAGCAGGTGGGGATACTTACTCAGAAGCTACAGGATCGCAAGGAGGCCAACCCGCAGGTGGAGGTGAATCTACGTGCTGACCGCAGGGCTGACGGGCAGGTTGTGGAAGCGTTGATGGCAGCTTGTGCGCAGGTGGGGATTTCTCACGTGAATCTGGTGGCGGCTATGGAACAGTAGGTGGCTTTGGAGTTTATGTTTAGCAAGCGATACATCCAGAAGCCGCATCCGGCACAGATCGCTTACGGCCGAACGTTCAGCAAAGCGCTGCGGAAGGCTCGCCCAGGGCGAAAGTCGCTGCTGGGGGTGTCGCTGACGGGCATGATCGACGTGGTCTTCAATCTGCTGATATTTTTCGTGGTGATTACCACGGCCCCACAGCGGGAAGGATTTTTGGCGGGCGAGCTGCCGTCGGCATCTCCACTGCAGGGGGGTATGGAGGTGCCGGCCCTTCCGATCATGATTAGCGTTTATGCGGGAAACAGCTTCGACGACTGCCAGGTGGAGATGGGCGGCTTCGAGCATGGTCCGGAGAGTTTTAGAGAATTGTACGGGGTCCTGGCGGGTATGCACGCAGACGGCGGCGGGCTCTACGAGGTGGACAATCCGGTGGTGCTGAACCTGGGCGCGGGTGTGAGCGTGGACCAGATGGTCAAGACCTATAACGCGGTGGTGCTGGCCGGGTTTAATAATATCCAGTTCGTACGGAGCAGATAATTGAGACCCGCGTATCTGATGGCCCTGGTGATGGCATTGATGCTCTGTGGAGCGGCTCGGCTGCCGGGCCAATCGGCTGTACAGGAGGAGCTGGGGCGGATCGAGAGGCTGAAAAAGGTTTATCAGGATCCCGGTCAGGAGCCGCTGGAGCGGGCTCGGGCCCTGGAGCAGATTATAGCGGCGTATGAGGAGCTGGTGGGGTCCGAATCGAAAACGCCGCGCACGGTGCGGCAAATACTGGATGGTGAAATAAAGTGGCGGCTGATTTTGGCCAAGCTGCTGGTGGCCGAGCGGGCCAGGCAGGGACGATTTGCCGTGGAGGAACTGGGCCTGGCTGGGGATTGGGCCAAGGATCTGAGCGGAACCTTGGATCGGCTCGATTTGTTGCTCAAGCAAACGAATGAACGGCTCGAGCAACTGGGCCGACATATGCGAGCCGACGCCCAGTTTGAGCGCAACTATGTGGTTACCGGCCTGAGCCTTCGGGTCGGCCGGGCCAAGACCAAGGCGGACTACTATCGGGGGTGGATTTGCTTCTATCGAGCACTTTTGAGCAACCAACGGAGCGAGCAAAAGCAGCTGCTGGAATCGGCCATCGAATATCTGCGTCGCTGTGTCGCCACCGAACGGGCCAGCAAAGACGCTGGCGGTCAGGAACGCCCTGTGCTTGGCGAGAAGGCAGTGCTACTGATGAGCAAGGTCCTGCGCCGGCTTGGTCGGCTGGGCGAGGCGGATAAACTGCTGAGCTGGCTGGAAGGCCAAGGACTGGACGAGCAGTCGGCCTATCAGGTGGGATTGGAACGCTGCCGATTGTTGGGCGATCAGAGTTATCACGACATGGCTTTGGCTGGGTTGAAACAGATGCGTGACTGGTGCGGGGGCAAAAGGGCCTTTGACCAACTTCCCGTGCGCTTGACGCTGGCCTATCTTCAATGCAGCATCCAGGCGGCCAAGGCTGCGAAGCTTGCCGAGGACGGAGATATCGAAGCAGCTCGGCAGATCAGTCGGCGGCGTCTGGAAGGGCTGGCGGAAATCTTTCGGGTCCAAAAGAGTGAACAGATCAGGGGCATTATCTACGAGCAGCTGCGCAAGACGCGCTTGGCCGATGCGTCGGGCGAGGCAGTGGCCGCTTTGGAGCTACTGGCTGTGGGGGTGGGCTTGGCTGAGCAAGGCAAGACAGCGGCAGCGTTGAAGTTCTTCGATGAGTTGCTGGGCCGAACCGATTCGGCCGGGCGTCAATTGCACGCTGAGGCCCTGTGGCAGGCAGGCAAAGCGGGACAGGAAAGAACGCCCCTGCGGGCCTGCGATTACTTAGGGCGGTTGGCGGAAGAATTCGGCGACTCGCCACAAGCCGAGCCGGGGCTGATATTGGCGGTGCAAATCTCGGCCAAGCTGTGCCAGGACAAGCCTGATGAACAGGCCGCCGAGCAGGTCTGTTTCGAGGCCTTGGGGCGCTTGATGAGCAGGTATCCAGCGGGAGAGCAGGCCAAGCACTGGCGGTTCTATTGGGCGGGGCTGTTGAGCAAGCGTGGGGAATTGGCCAAGGCGGCTGAGCAGTTTGGGCAAATATCCAAGGAGCACCCGCGGTATGTGCAGGCACGCTACTATCAACTGGACTTGCGGAGGCAATTACTCGATGGCCAAGCGGCCCCGGGCAAGGCGGTGGAGTATGCCCGTTTGGCCCGGGAGTTCTTGGCCCTGGATAGCTATGTTCGCTCCGGCGGAGGTCCGGCTGAGTATAGGGACCAAACGGCGCGGAGGTTTGGGGCCCGGGCCCGGCTGGAGGCGGTGAAAATATTTTGCGTGGAGCTGGGCGAGCCGGAAACGGCTTTGCTGCAGTTGGAGAGTTTCTCATCTGATTTTGCCGGGGAGGAGGAGCTGCTGGGGCAGGCTCGGCGGTATCGGGCGGTGGCCCTGACCCAGCTGGGCCGACTGGGTGAGGCCGGGCACTTGAGTTTGCAACTGCTGCGGGATGATCCTGGCCAAGCGGTAGAGATTACAGATGCGGTGCTGCGGAGGATGGATGAGACATTTGCTGATTTGCTCATGAGTGATTTGTCGGCTGAAGATCGGGAGCTGGCCCGGGGGTGGATGGAGTTGGCCCGGGCTCGGCTGGAGCTTGCCCAAAAGTCGGATTTGCCGGGGGAGCGAAAGGCTCAGACGATTGTGGCTGGCACGGAGATGCTGGGGCGGGCAATGTTCGCCGCGGGTGAGCTAGATGAGGCCTTGGATGTTTTTGAGAGATTGGAGCGGGCGCAGCCGCACTCGGCCCAATATATTCGGATGGTGGGCAAGATCTTGTTGGCTCAGAAGAAATACGATGCGGCGGCGAAGCAGTGGGAGCGGCTGATTCGTGGTCTGGAAAGGAACTCGCCGGCGTGGTTCGAGGCCTGGTACTGGGCCCTGCGCACCAACTTCGAGGCCGGTGGAGACCGGGAAAAGATCGCCCGGCGAATAAAACAACTCCGGGAACTGGATGAGGAGATGGGTTCGGCGCAGAGTTTAGCGAAGTTTGAGAAGCTGCTGGCCGAATTGGCCAATGAGTCCCTATCGCCTAATTGAATTTCCGTTTCGAATTGGGGTTTATTGCGTTTGAGTTGAGGACCTTGATTGTGTGAGAATTGGTCGAATTCTTCGTAGAAATTCGGCCAGGCTGATCACGATCAGTAACCTGGCGAGTAGAGAAACTAGCCCTGGCAGTTCTAGGTACACGGAATCCCAAGTCATTTCAAAGGACAAGATGCTACGCGTTATGACCTTATCACTTATATAATATCCCAGCAGGATTGCTCCGTAAATGATCAGGAGTTGAGGCCCATAACGAAGAGTCCAACTCGGATAGTAATCGTCGTCTAGTAGGCACTTTATGAACTGAGCTACTGCCAAGAAAAGCAACGACATCGGCAATTTTGCGATAACGCCTGATGAAACCAATAAAAACATGGGAGATGCGAATTCCCCTTCAACTGATGCCAGTAGCCATAATAATACACTCTCAATGGCTACAGCAGAGATCATAAACCAGCCCATAATTCTAAAAACAGAACCGATGACTCTCAAGAATCGCTCATGCCGCTCGATTAATAGCTTGAACATACAACATCTCCTTTTTGAGTTTCTGCGCGTAAATATGCCTTTGTGCATTTAACGGGATTTTCAATTGCTATCTCTAATTCGCATTTATTGAGCGGCTTTGTTTTTCCTCTGTTTAGTCTGCAAGACCTAGTTTCCTCATTTTACTCTGTAAGGTAGTTCGTGGGAGGTTCAGGAGTTTTGCGGCTTTGCTTTGTGAGCCGTCGGCCAGGCGCAGGGCCCAGCGGATGAGCTCGGCCTGGACGGCGTCGGTGAGCCCGGATATATCCACAGTACCCCTGGCGGGCAGATTCAAGCTGAATAGACCCTTGGCGGGCGGGCGGTGAGTGATCTCAGGGGGAAGGTGGGCGACGGTGAGCCGACCGGCGGAGCAGAAGGCGACGCTGGCTTCGATGACGTTTTCGAGCTGACGGACGTTGCCGGGCCAATCGTACTCGATGAGGTAATGCAGGGCTTCGGGGTCCAGCTTTGGGGGAGCCTTTTTTTGTCGGGCGGCGTAGTGAGCGACGAAGTGATCGGTGAGCAGGGGGATGTCCTCCTTGCGCTGGGCGAGGGGGGGCAGCTCGATGCGGATAACGTTCATGCGGAAGAAGAGGTCGGCGCGGAATCGGCCGGCGTCGACAAGTTGCTGCAAGTCAGCTTTGCAGGCGCAGATGATACGGCAGTGCACGTCGATTTCGCTCTCGCCGCCGACGCGGAGCATCTTGCGCTCCTGGAGGACACGGAGGAGCTTGGTCTGCAACTCCAGAGGGATGTCGTCGACGTCGTCGAGGAAGAGGGTGCCGTCGGCGGCAGCTTCGAATCGGCCGATCTTGCGGCGATAAGCGCCGGTGAAGGCCCCGCGTTCGTGGCCGAATAGCTCGCTCTCCAATAATTGGGGCGAAAGGGCTACGCAACTGACCGGGACAAAGGGTAAGGCCCGGCGGACAGACTGAAAATGGATGGCCCGGGCGAGCAGCTCCTTGCCCGAACCGGTTGGGCCCTTGATCAATACGGTAGTGCTGAGGTCTTTGACCAGGTTGACGGCTTCGAATATTTCCCGCATTTTTCTGCTGCGTCCGATGACGTTGCCCAGGGCGAAGCGGCGTTCGGCGTCTTGTTGGAGGCGGTCACGATCGGCGCGCAACTGGAGGAGCTCGAAGAGCCTTTCGATTTTGACCAGGAGCTCTTCGGCGGATACCGGTTTGGGTAGGTAGTCGGCGGCGCCGAGCTTCATGGCGGCAACAGCGTCGGAGACCGTGGCGTAGCCGGTCATGACAATCACCGAGATGGACTGGTCGCGCTGCTTGAGCTGTTTTAGAAAGTCGATGCCGTCGGTACCGGGCAGGCGGACGTCGGTAATGATAAGCTGGGGGGCGAGTTTATCCAAGTCTTGCAGGGCCTGGTCGGCGGTGGCGAAGGCGGTGATGCTGTAGCCGGCCTCGCTGAGACGTTCGGTAAGAGCAGCGGTGATGATCGGGTCGTCCTCTACCAGGACAATGATTTTGTCTGCTTTGTCCATGGTCCTTACTCGGGGGGAGCGGTTTTTTCGCCGGAACGCTGGGCTGGTTCGTAGCGGGGCAAGGTAACGTTGAAAATGGTACCCCCTCCGGGTCTGCCATTGACGGATATTCGCCCGCGATATTCGGCAATGATGTTGGCGCTGACGCTGAGGCCCAGCCCGGTGCCTTTGCCGTCGGCTTTGGTGGTAAAAAACGGGTCGAAGATTTTTTCCCTAAGGTGCTCGGGCACACCGCAGCCGTTGTCGGCAATGCTCAGCAGAAGCGTCTGGTCGTCCTGCAGGGCCAAGGTCAGCTCGACCCGGCCGTCAGCCCGGCCGACGAGAGAGTCCAGAGCGTTGTTGAGCAGATTGATGATCATCTGGGCCAGGGCGTGTGAGTCGGCATAAACCTGAGCGTCGGGAGCTTCGATGGAGCTGCTGATCTGGGCCTGCTGCTGACGGGCTCGAGGGCGCAAAAACTCGATGGACTGGAAGACTACGTCGGCCAGGCGGATAGGCTGCCGCTGGGCGGGGGCTGGCCGACCAAAGGCCAGAACCCTTTGCACCGCGGATTGGATGCGTTCGAGGCCCTGCATGATCAGCGGGAGGAAGCGGTTGATTTTCTCCCAGTTGCCGGGGTTGTCGCGGATAATGCGGACCGATTCCATTATGCCGGCAAGTGGGCTGTTGATTTCGTGGGCGACGGCGGCGGCCAACTCGCCGAGAATGGCCATCTTCTCGGCCCGCATCATGTGGCCGGAAGAGGCGGGGCGCTCGGCCTGATCTTCGAGCAGTACGGCGGTGCCCAGGTAATCGCCGCTTTGGTTGGTGGCTCGGGAATAGTGGGCCGCGACGCTGGAGCTGTGCAAATCGAATCGGCCTTGCAGTTGGGGCGCTTGGCCGTGACGCAAGGCGTCGATAGCTAGAATGGTGGCGTCTGCGAAGGGTCCGGCGAGTTTGCGGATGGACCGGCCGGGCAATTTCTTCGGGTCTTCGGCCAATAGTACGGCGGCTTGAGAGTTGGCGTAGACCAGGCGGTCGTGACTGTCGAGCAATACCAGGCCGTGACTGCTGTGATCGAGCAGGGAGAGCAAAAGGGCCTGGTCGTCTGATAAGTGTTGGTCTGAGCGGGGAGTCATTCTACGACCTCTGTGATCTGAGAAACTTCTCCAGGTGGGCGGCGATTTCGGTCGGTGCAGTACCCTTGTCCAGAAAGCCTCGGGCAGGACAGTAGCCGGGCTCGTCGAGTTTGCTCTTGAGGTCCAGGCCGAAACGCTCGTCGGCGGCGGAAAGTATGAAAGCCGGAAGAGCGTCAAGCCGACCGGCCGCTTTGAGTTCCCTGGCCCAGCGCAAACCGGCATCCGGCTCGTCGAGCATGATATCCAACAGGAGCAGATCAATTTTCTCGTCGTCGAGAATGTCTTCAGCCTGGCTGGGTGTCTCGGCCCAGAGGATTCGGCCGAGATGAGCCTCGAGGAACGGTTTGAGTGAGGCCGCGTAATCGGCGTCATCGTCGACCATCAGGATGTTCCACTTTCTGCGAGCCATGTTTTTTGTTTGTCCTATCCGGTTTCGGGCCATATGGCTGTGGCGATCTGTTCGACGTAGCGGCGTTGCTCGGAGGTATCGAGCCAGCAGGAGCGACCCTCCAGGTCGGAGCGGGCGATGGCGGGGTCGTAGGGCAAAGTACCCAGCAGGGGCAAGTCGTTCAGCAGGGATTCGAGTGAGCTGGTGTCCAAACCCTCGGGGAGCTTGTTGATTACCGCGGCGACGTTATCGATGCCGATCTGCTGGGCTAATCGCCGAACGTTCAGCGCGGTCTGGATGCTGCGCTGGCCGGGCTCGGTTACCACGATCATGTTGGATACGGACTTGGCGGTGGCCCGGCTGAGGTGCTCGACGCCAGCTTCCATGTCCAAAATCACGATCTGCTCGGGACTCAAGAGCAGATGGGTGACCAGGGCTTTTAGCAGGGCGCTTTCGGGGCAAATGCATCCGCCTCCGCCGGTGGCTGCCCCGCCGAGTACCAGCAGGCGGATGCCGTCGAGTTTGTGGCTGAATCGATCGGGGATATCGTCAACCTTGGGGTTGAGCTTGAAATAGCCGCCGTAGCCGGCCTGGGCGTCGGTGCGGTCGAGGATGAACTGACGCATGTCGGAAATGGGGGTAATCTGGGTCTGGGTGGGGATGCCCAAGGCCCCGGCCAAGTTGGCGTCGGGGTCGGCGTCGACGGCGATGACGTCCTTGCCTTTTTCTGCCCAATACCTGGCCAAAAGGGCTGCCAAGGTGGTTTTGCCAGTGCCGCCTTTTCCGGAAATGGCCAGCTTCATGATCTTTTCGACCTCTAGTTATAAGGTAAATAACGAAAATCAGGGTGATTTGCCCTGCGGACAGTATTCTAAGAGGGGAAAACTGAAAAGGCAAACCTTTTGCCGAAAATACGGCAGTTTTTCGGGGCGAAAAAGCCGATACTTGGAAGTTCATGTTGTAAGAGCTTTTAATAAAGTATGTTATAGAAGAACTGGTCTTGGCCGATTACTCGGCACTAAGGTGAGCGTCTGCTGAACAGTGGTAGTGGCAAGGTGGCTATCTGTCTCTATAAGGGCATCTTAGGGAGAATTGGAAGCGAAGTTGGCGGCACGGGCTTTGCTTATAAACAAGAAGGGACGGAGTCTCTGCGCAAGGTCCTGTCCCCACAAAGGTTGTTTAGGCTATTTGGTGAAATATCTCCTACATTCTTGGGAGGCTGTAACATGAGTTCGAAGGATAATTCAATAAGTATTGACCCTGCCAGCGAGCAAATGCTGGAATCGGCGGCGTCTCAGGAACTGGAGCTCGCTTGGGATCGCTACCAGGCTATGCTGCCGCAGTGCGGTTACGGGCAATTGGGTTTGTGCTGTAAGATTTGCGTGATGGGTCCCTGCCGGATCGATCCTTTCGGGCAGGGGCCGCAGAAGGGAATATGCGGGGCGACGGCGGATATTATTGCGGCTAGGAACCTGGCACGCATGATTGCCGGCGGGGCAGCGGCCCATTCGGATCACGGGCGGGATGTGGCCCACACTCTGTTAACGGCGGCTAGTGACCCTAACTGCGATTACAAAGTCATTGATGAGAAAAAGATCCGGGCCTTAGCAGAGGAGTTCGGCATCGCTACCGAGGGCAAGAGTAAGGAAGAGCTAGCCAAGGCCGTAGCCGAAATGTCTTTTGCCGAATTCGGCCAGCAGCACGGCGAACTCAAGTTTGCCCAGCGGGCCCCCGACGATCAAAAGAAGCGTTGGCGGGAGCACAGGGTCATGCCCCGGGGGATTGACCGTGAGATAGTCGAGATTATGCACCGGACGCACATGGGTGTGGACAACGATCCTAAGAACATCATCCTGCAAGGAATCCGGGCGGCCCTAGCCGATGGCTGGGGCGGCTCGATGATAGCCACGGAACTTTCCGACGTGCTTTTCGGCAGACCAAACCCGCTGAAGTCGATGGTCAACCTTGGGGTGATGAAGGCCGACGAGGTGAACATCCTGGTTCACGGGCACGAGCCGACGCTGTCGGAGATGTTGGTAGCTGCCAGTCAGGATCCGGAGATGATTAAATTGGCCGAGAGCAAAGGAGCCAAGGGAATTACTTTGGCGGGCATCTGCTGCACGGCTAATGAAATATTGATGCGGCACGGCATTGCCATCGCGGGCAACTTCCTGCAGCAGGAGCTGGCCCTTTCGACAGGGGCGGTTGATGCTATGATCGTGGATGTGCAGTGCGTGATGCCGGCGTTGGGTGAATTGGCCAAGTGTTTCCACACCAAGCTGATCTCGACCAGTCCCAAGGCCAAGTTCCCCTTTGCTGAGCACATAGAGTTTGACGAATCCAAGGCCCTGGATATAGCCAAGCAGATTATCATCACGGCTATCGAAAACTTCCCCAAGCGCAAGGGCAAGAACGTCTGCATTCCGGACATCCGGGAGAACATGGTGGCGGGCTTTACGGCTGAGAGTGTGTTTGAATTTCTTGGTGGGCGTTATCGGCCGAGTTATCGTCCGTTGAACGAGGGGATCATAACCGGGCGGCTGCGTGGGGCTGCGGCCATTGTGGGCTGCAATAACCCCAAGATAAAACACGACTACGGCCACGTTACCATGACCAAGGAACTGCTGGCCAACGATGTGCTGGTGGTAACGACCGGGTGCACAGCCATTGCCGATGCCAAGGCGGGGCTGCTGGATCCGGGCGAGGCCTTGCAGTACTGCGGCAAGGGCTTGCAGGAAATTTGCCGGGCGGTGGGAATTCCACCGGTGCTGCACCTGGGGTCCTGTGTGGATATCAGCCGGATTCTGGTGGTCCTGTGCAACGTTGTGTCCCAGGGCGGGCTGGGCGCAAGCATTGCCGATTTGCCGGCGGCCGGGGCTGCTCCGGAGTGGATGAGTGAAAAAGCTGTGGCCATCGGCTTCTACGTAGTGGCTTCCGGCGTCTATACCGTTTTAGGCCAACCTTTGCCGGTGCAGGGAGCCGAAGGGCTGACCAAATTCCTGTGTCAAGATATAGAGGATATTTTCGGGGGCAAGTTCGCCTTTGAGTCCGATCCTGTTGAGGCGGCGCACATGATGCTGGATCATATCGACCGCAAGCGGAGCGAGCTGAAGCTGGCTCCGGTGCTCTATCCGGTGCCATATGCGCCGAAGGAAGTAGCCGAGGCGGCCGTGGCCGTGTAACCGACCAGGGATATTCGAGGTATCGTTATGAAAGGCAGCATATACGTCGAGTTGAGCAAGTGCCTGTCGTGTCACTCCTGTGAGTTGGCCTGTGCCCTGGAGCACTCGGAATCGAAAGAATTGGCTAAGGCCATCTACGAGGACCCAGCTCCGGTGGCGAGGGTTCGGGTGGAAGCGGTCGAAGGGGCGGCTATTCCGCTGCAGTGTCGGCACTGCGAGGATGCGCCCTGCGTTACCATCTGCCCGTGCGAGGCCATCGAAAAGCTGGGGCCTGAACAGGCGGTGATCATCCATGAGGATAAATGTATCGGCTGCAAGTTCTGCATTGCCGTGTGCCCCTTTGGGGTGGTTAGTCTGCGAAGTGACGGCAAGGTGGCTCTGAAGTGTGATCTTTGCCTGGGCCGAACTGAGGAGGGTCTGGAACCGGCCTGTGTCAGTGCCTGCCCTAGCGGGGCTCTGCGTTTTCTCTCGGCTGAGGAACTGAGCAAGCAGAAGCGCCAGGCTGCCGCCAAGCGGGAATACCAGGCGGCCCAGTCGGGCAAGGAGCAGGCGAAGGAGGAGCAGACGTAAAGTTGGACTGTCCGCGCTGCCGAACTCGGCTGCGAACTAATGGGTCGAGTTCGGCAGACTTTTACAGGGAGCGAATACAGCGGCGAGTTTTTCGGTTAAGGCAATGAAGGTGTTCTATGCCAGGTGAAAAGTCGGCAAGCGTCGAAGAAATAGACGTATCGGCGGCCAGGAAGATAGCAGCTGGCCATCGGGCCCAGGGTAATTCCCTGGTAACCGTGCTGCAGGATGTCCAGACGGAGTACGGCTATCTGTCGGGCGAGGTCCTGGAGGCGGTGGCTGAGGAAATGGAGGTGCCTTTTTCTCAGGCTTATGGGTTGGCCACTTTTTACTCGTCTTTCAGTCTGCAGCCGCGGGGTAAACACCACATCTGCGTGTGCATGGGCACGGCCTGTCACGTGCGCGGGGCGGCTAATATCCTGGAAAAGCTCGAGCGGGACCTGGGTATCAGCTCTGGAGAAACCAGCGAAGATTTGAAACACAGCCTGGAGTCGGTGAACTGCCTTGGGGCATGTGCACTGGGTCCGGTGGTAGTGGTTAACGATGCTTACCACGGTAAGGTTAGCAGCCGGGACGTGGACAAGATAGTCGCAGATCTGGAATAGGTGGTCCACCGTAAGGGATAGTTGAGAAGATATGAGTACAGTAGCCACAGCGAAACTGGCCAGTCTTGAGGAACTGGAGGCCCTGCGCAGCTCGATTCGGGTTGAGCAGCAGAAGACGCAGACTACGGTGGCCCTCTGCTGTGGGACGGGTTGTCAGGCCTATGGTTCGGGGCGTTTGATCGAGGTTTTTGCCGAGGCCCTGGCCAAGGAAGGTCTGGAAGATAGCGTGCGTGTGCGAGCGACGGGCTGTCATGGCTTTTGCGAACGCGGGCCGTTGGTGGTTATTCATCCGAAGGGGACATTTTACCAGCGGGTTGGGCCCGATGATGTGGGCGAGATAGTAGCCAAAACGGTAAAGCAGGGCGAGCTGATCGAGCGGCTGCTCTATGTGGACCCCCAGACGAAGGAAAAGGCGCAAACGGAAGAGCAGGTCGGTTTCTACAAGCATCAACACCGTTTGGTCTTTGGGAACAACGGGGCTATCGATCCGAAGAGTATTAGAGATTACCTGGCGGTGGGGGGCTACGCGGGGCTGGCCAAGGCTCTGAGTGAGTTGAAGCCTGATGAGCTGATTGAACAGATCACCGAGTCCGGATTGCGGGGTAGAGGCGGCGGTGGATTCTTGACCGGGCGCAAGTGGCGCTCCTGTCGAGAGGCTGAGGGTGAGCCGAAGTATGTTCTTTGCAACGGCGACGAGGGCGACCCCGGGGCGTTCATGGACAGGAGCATCATGGAGGGCAATCCGCACTCAGTGCTGGAAGGTATGGTCATCGGCGCCTATGCCATCGGCTCGAATCACGGGTATATCTACGTGCGGGCTGAGTACCCCCTGGCGGTGGAGAACCTGGGAATCGCCATCCGCCAGGCCGAGGAGCTTGGCCTGCTGGGCGAGGATATCCTGGGGACGGGCTTTGATTTTGAGATTCGGATCAATCGCGGGGCGGGGGCTTTTGTCTGCGGCGAATCGACGGCGTTGATGGCTTCGATCGAGGGCAAAATCGGCGATCCCCGAGCCAAGTACATTCATACCACGGACGTGGGGCTGTTCGGCAAGCCCTCCAATCTGAACAACGTGGAGACCTGGGCCAATGTGCCGCTGATCGTCAATCGCGGGGCCGAGTGGTTCAGTTCTATGGGTACCGAAAAGAGCAAGGGTACCAAGGTGTTCTCGCTGGTGGGCAAGATCAACAACACCGGCCTGGTGGAAGTACCCATGGGTGTAAGCCTGCGGGATATCATTTACAAGGTTGGCGGGGGTATTCCCGACGGAAGGAAGTTCAAGGCGGTGCAGATCGGCGGGCCGTCCGGCGGCTGCATCCCCGAGAGTCTGCTGGATACGCCGGTGGATTTTGAGCAGTTGACCGAGCTGGGAGCGATGATGGGCTCTGGCGGGCTGATCGTCATGGACGAGGATACCTGCGTGGTCGATATCGCTCGCTACTTCATGAATTTTCTCTGCGAAGAGGCCTGCGGTAAGTGTACACCCTGCCGGGAAGGCACGAAGATCATGCTGGATATTCTCGGCAGGATTTGCCAGGGCAAGGGTGAAGCTGAGGATATGGACAAGCTGGAAGCGTTGGGAGAGCAGGTTCAGTTGACCTCACTGTGCGGCCTTGGAACCTCGGCTGCGAATCCAGTGCTTTCGACGCTGCAGTATTTCCGCGAAGAGTATGAGACGCATGTGAAAGACAAGCGCTGCCCGGCCGGCGTTTGCCGGCAGCTGATAACGTTCTCGGTGACGCCGGAGGCCTGTACTTCCTGTGCGATGTGCGTTAAGGCTTGTCCGGTCGAGGCCATCAGTGGGGGAACCAGAAAAGGTAAAGGTAAAGATAGGGTAAGGGTTCCAGCCCTGATCGATCAGGACAAGTGTATAAAGTGTCGGGCCTGCCACGAGGCCTGTAAGTTCGATGCCGTGGTGATATCGTGAGTCAAGACAGCGGTGAAAAATTGGTGAAGCTGACCATCGACGGGCGGGAGGTACAGGCCCGGTCCGGGGATACGGTGCTGGAAGTGGCTCGGCAGATGGGAATCGAGATACCGGCGTTGTGTTATCATCCGGTGCTCGGCGGGGCTGGGGCTTGCAGAGTGTGTATGGTGGAGATAGTGGCCTGGGGCAGGCGGCGAATGGTGGCCAGTTGCGTTTACCCTGCCCGAGAAGGCCTGGAGGTATATACCAATACCCAGAAGGTTCTAACGGCCAGGCGAGCGGTGATATCTATGTTGCTGGCCAAGGCGCCAGCGGCTAAGGCGGTGCAGGAATTGGCTGAGCGATACGGCGTGACCGAGCCTGCCTACGAGCCGAAAGACCCCCAGGGCCGTTGCATACTCTGCGGCCAATGCGTGCGGACTTGCAATGAATTAATCAAGGCAGGGGCAGTGTACTTTACCTATCGCGGTCAGGAAAGAAAGGTGGGCACACCTTACGATGCGGAATCGGCCCAGTGTATCGGTTGCGGGGCCTGCCAAAATCTTTGTCCCACCGGCAACATACGTATACGCGACAAGGCCGAGTGTCGGGCGGTGCTGACCTGGAATACGGATTTGGCCTGGCAGATGTGCAGCCGGTGCGGGCAGAGATACCTGCCGGCCCGACTGGTGGAACACCTGCGGAAGAGTCTCCCGGCAGGTGCCGAGTTGCTGGAGGTTTGTCCGCGCTGCCGACGAGAGGGGACGGCAGAGGATTTCGCCCGGGCAAGTGTAACGGCTGAACAAAGCAGTAAGCTCTGAATGGAGCTGTCGAATTTTCAAGAGGCAAAAAAAGAACACTATCAATCCAGCAAATGATTTTGAGGTGAAAGCGCATGTCACATGAAGTAATCAGTGCGGTAATCAGGGGAGCCACCGGATTCGTAAACGAGGCCCAGGAGAAGCTCACGGCTGCCTTGGCCAAGCACGGCTCGGACAAGGAAGTGAGTTTTCCGGAAACAGCTTTTTATCTGCCCATGGCCTGTGCCCTGATGGGCATCGAGGCTAAGAAGCTCTCCGACCTGGGGCCGATCGTCGAGCACTGCAAAGATATTCTGCCGCCGGTGCCGGCCAAGACGCTGTGGATGCCCTATCTGGGTCACGGTCTAGACGCCGGGGCGGCTACCTTGCTGGCTAGCGAGGTTACCTGTGCCCTGCGCTATCTGGAGGGGGAAAAGATAGAGGATGGTTTTGAAGGGTTCATGTCCGACACGGTTCTGCGGGAGTTGGGCATCCAACTGGTCGATGGGCGGATGCCGGGTTTTGCGGCTATCCTGGGTCCGGCTCCGAGCAACGAGATCGCAGTGAGCACCATCCGCGAGCTGCAGAAGCGCAGTATCCTGAGCTTTATCATCGCCAACCATAAGGGCAAGAGCATGTTCGACCAGCTCACCGAAGAAGGTGTGGAGATGGGCTGGAGCACTTATATCGTTCCGGTGGGGCGGGACACTCAAGCCGGGAGCTACGTGCTGGACTGGGCCATGCGCGGGGCGCTGACTTTCGGCGGGCACAAGAAAGGGGACTTTGTTAGTTGTCTGAAGTACACCCGGGACCGGATTTTTGCTTTCGGGATAACCTTCGGGCCGATACCAGATGATTGGTACGCGATGGGAGCTGGGGCTATTCTGATGGGCTTCCCGGTGATTTCCGACTGCCAGGCCACGCCGGAGGTCAGGCCCACGGGGGTAACGCTGTACGAGGCCCTGGTTCACGAGACTGATTACAGCAAACTGGTCAGCCGCTGCATCGAGGTCCGCGGCGTGCAGGTCAAGGTCGAGGAGATCGACATTCCCGTTTCCTACGCGGCAGCCTTCGAGGGCGAGCGGGTCCGCCGGGAGGATATGCACGTGGAGTTCGGCGGGAAATACTCCACGGCTGTGGAGTTCCTGCGGATGCGCGAGTTGGACGCAGTGGAAGACGGCAAGATAGAGCTGATCGGCTCGGACATCGACAAGGCCGAGGCCGGCGGAGCTATGGACCTGGCCGTGGTGGTAGATGTGGCTGGGCGAAAAATGCAGAGCGATTTCGAAGGTATTCTGGAAAGGCAGATACACACTTATCTCAACCACGCTATGGGGGTGATGCACACCGGCCAGCGCGACCAGATCTGGCTGCGGGTGAGCAAGAGCTCATACGGGCAGGGATTCAGGCTGGAGCACTTCGGAAGGATTCTGCACGCCAAGCTGCACGAAGGCTTTGCCGGGATCGTAGACAAGGTGGCGGTTACCATTTACACGGATAAGAAGGATGTGGAAAAGATACTGCCCGAGGGCCGCAAAGCTTTTGACGCTCGCGACGACCGCATCGCGGGGATGAGCGATGAGTCGGTGGATATTTTCTACTCCTGTACCATTTGCCAGAGCTATGCGCCGAACCACGTTTGCGTAATTACGCCGGAACGGCTGGGATTGTGCGGGGCCTACAACTGGCTGGACGGCAAGGCGGCCTTCGAGATTAATCCGGCCGGTCCCAACCAGCCGATCAAGAAGGGCAATGTCATCAACGAGCGGATGGGCGAATGGGAGGGAGTCAATGCGTTCGTATATGATAAATCCAACCGGAGTGTGGATCACTTCAGCGCCTACTCGCTGATGGAAAACCCCATGACCAGTTGCGGGTGCTTCGAGTGTATCCTGGCCATCGTGCCCGAGGCCAACGGGGTGATGATCGTCAATCGTGAGTACCCGGGCGACACTCCCATCGGTATGCCCTTCAGCACTTTAGCCGGGTCGGTTGGCGGAGGGGCCCAGACGCCGGGCTTTTTGGGCGTGGGAAGGCTGTATCTGACCAGCAAGAAGTTTATTTCGGCCGAAGGCGGGCTGGGCAGGCTGGTGTGGATGCCCAAGGAGCTCAAGGAGGCCATGCGCGAGCGTCTTTCCGCCAGGGCCAAGGAGGCCGGCCTGGGAGAGGACTTCATGGACAAAATTGCCGATGATAGCATATGTACGGACAGCGAAGGGCTGATGGAGTTTCTGACCAAGGTGGAGCACCCGGCTATGGCCATGGAGGCACTTTTTTAAAATCAAATATCAAAAATAAAAATGCAAAATGACAAATCAAAATTTAAAAAGCGGATAAGCGACAAATAAGTAGCTCAGACAATATCGGAGGATTGTTATGGCTTTGACAGGACTGGCAATATTCAAGCATTTGCCCAAGACCAACTGCAAGGAGTGCGGCTTTCCGACCTGTTTGGCTTTTGCGATGAAAGTAGCAGCCGGGCAGGAGGGTCTGGATTCGTGCCCCACGATGACCGACGAGGCCCGGGCGGCGTTGAGCGCGGCCAGCGCCCCGCCGCAACGGCTGGTCAAAATCGTCGGTCCCAAAAGCGAAGTAGCCGTTGGTCAGGAAACAGTGATGTTCCGTCATGACGAGACCTTTCACAATCCGACGGGCGTGGCTATCCAGGTTTCCGATGCACTTGGCGACGAGGAAATCAAGGCCCGCTGCCAGGCGATTAAGGCTCTGACTTTTCACCGGGTGGGTACGGATATCAGCGTGGACCTGGCGGCGGTGAAGAACGATTCGTCCGATGCGGCCAAGTTCGCTTCGGTGGCCAAGACCGTCAGCGAGCAGACCGAATTGCCGCTGCTGCTGATCAGCGCCGATGCCGCAGCCCTCAAGCAAGCTGCCCAGGGCTTGGGCGACGGGGTCAAGCCTCTCTTGGTTCCCAGCAACGGAGCCCTGGAAGGTGCGGCGGAGCTGGCCAAGACGGGCAAGTATCCGCTGTGCGTGACCGACGGCAACCTTGAGGCCTTGGCGGGCGTGAGCGAAAAACTCAGCCCCGACGTGCCGGACCTGGTGATTTCTCCGGGCGAGCAGGCGAGTCCCAAGGTAATCGAATTCCTGACCACCGCCCGTCGGGCAGCGTTGAAAAAGAAATACCGCCCGCTGGGTTTTCCGGCTTTGGCGTATGCAACGGAGTCGGACCCGGCCAAGGCAGCTATCCGGGCCAGCTCCTATGTGAGCAGGTACGCGGGTATCGTGGTGCTTGATACGATCGAGCCTTGGGCGGTGGTGGCGGTGCTGACCACGAGGCAGAATCTTTACACCGATCCGCGAAAGCCAGTCCAGGTGGAGCCCAAACTCTACGAGATCAGCAGCCCCAGCGACAGCGATCCACTGTTGATAACTACTAACTTTTCGCTGAGCTACTACAGCGTGGAAGGTGAGCTGACCGCGGCGAGGCTGCCGGCGAGGATTCTGGCGGTGGATACGGAAGGCACGTCGGTGCTGACGGCCTGGGCGGCGGATAAGTTTAATCCGGAGACCATCACCAAGGCCCTGAATGATTTTGAGGCCGACAAGGCTCTCAAGCACCATAAGGTGGTGATCCCCGGGCACGTGGCGGTGATTTCGGCGGGTCTGGCGGACGAATCGGGCTGGGAGGTGCTGGTAGGTCCAAAGGAGGCCTCGGGCATACCCAGCTATATTAAGAATGACTGGAAACCCTAAAGAGACTTGGGCTTTAGTAAGTAGTTCGGCCAAGAAGCAACGGCGGATACCCCCTCAGTTCTGAATAGATTGGCCTGCCTGAGCCAAGGTGAAAAAGATGGCCAAGACCTACACAGTTCTTTTTACGCCTGAGCAGGTAGAGGTACAGGTTGAGCCGGGCACCACTATCCTGGCAGCGGCAGCCAAGGCGGGGGTCTTTATCAACAGCCTCTGCGGCGGGGACGGTGTGTGCGGCAAGTGCCGGGTTATTATCCAACTGGGTGAGGCCCAGGGCGGGACGACCAACCATCTGACCCGCAAAGAGATTCAGCAGGGCTATATCCTGGCCTGCGAGGGCCAAGTGATGAGCGACCTGGTGGTTGAAGTGCCACCGGAGTCGCAGTTACGTTCGGCGGTCAAGACCGAGGACCACCCGGCCGAGCAGTTCTCCGAAACGTTCCTGATGAGGCGGTACACGCCAGCCTTGGACCCTCTTGTTAGAAAGGCTTATCTGGAGATACCACCGCCGTCGTTGGAAAACAATTTGGCGGATCTTGAACGGCTGGAATACGCCCTGAGCAAGGCCCTGGGGACGCGGGAGTTCCAGATGGGGCTGAAGATTACTCAGCGGCTGCCGGAGCTCTTGCGCGGGGCTGACTGGAAGGTTACAGCCACCTCGGCCTATCGCGGCTCGTTGAGCGAGATTACCGAGGTCGAACCCGGGGATACCTCCCGCTGCAACTTGGCTGTAGCTGTGGATGTTGGGACCACCACGGTGATGGCTCAATTGATCGACCTGACCACCGGCCGGGCCATGGGTGTGGCCAGCAGGTACAACTCCCAGATTCGCTGTGGGGGCGATGTTATCCGGCGAATCATATTCGCCTCGGGAGAAGAGGAGGGTCTAAGGACCCTGCAGCAGGCGGTGGTCGGGGATATCAATTCGCTGATCCAGGAGCTGCAGCAGAAATTCCGCCTGGGTTGTGCGGACATCACCATGGTGACCGCGGCTGGCAATACGACCATGCTGCACTTTTTGCTGGGCATTCTGCCCAACTACATCCGCAAGGAACCTTACATAGGGGCGGTGTATTGTCCGCCGGCCTTTAGAGCGGCAGAGGCGGGGATAAAGATCAATGCCAGGGGGCTGGTTTACAGCCTGCCGTGCGTGAGTTCTTTCGTGGGGGCGGATATTACAGCGGGGATTCTGGCGGTGGAGATGCACAAAGCCGAGGAGCTGACCATGTTCGTCGATATCGGTACCAACGGCGAGGTGGTCATCGGCAACAAGGAATTTATGGTGGCGGCCAGTGCATCGGCAGGCCCGGCCTTTGAGGGAACCGACAGCCGTGATGGTATGCGGGCCTCGTCCGGAGCTATCGACCACCTGCAGATATATAACAAGGATCGGCTGATGAGCTTTTCGACCATCGGCGATCAGGAGCCGGTGGGCATCTGCGGCACCGGGTATATCGACCTGTTGGCTGAGCTGCTCAAGACCGGTCTGATAGACAAGAGAGGCAAGCTCAACACCGAGTGCGGCTCGAAGCGTATCCGCACAGGAGACCAAGGCCAGCCCGAATACGTGGTGATCTGGGCCCGGGATTCCGGCCGGGGCAAGGACGTGGTCATTACCCAGGCGGACATCGCCAATATGCTCCGGGCCAAGGGTGCTATCTACTCGGCGGCCCAGGTGCTGTTGCGCTCGTTGGGCTTTACTTTCGAGGATGTCAAGCGGGTGATGGTGGCCGGTGGGTTTGGCTCGTCCTTGAGCCTGGAAAGCGCGGTAACCATCGGGCTGTTGGCTGATCTGCCCCGCGAGCGGATGCAATTCGTGGGCAACGCGGCGATTACCGGTGCGGGCTTGGCGGCTATCTCCAGGGAGAAGTATATGGAGGCTAGAGAGATTGCCCAATCGATGACTTATTTCGAGCTGAGCACGGACCCGTACTTTATGGGCGAGCTGGTTTCGGCCTGTTTCTTTCCCCATACCGATATCCAGCGGTTCCCCAGCGTGATGGGGGCCCTGGCTAAGGGGCGTTCCAAGCAGGAAGGTTAATGGCTATGTCTTTGAGCATTGCAGCCAGCGGCAAAGGTGGGGTGGGCAAGAGCACGCTTTGCGCCCTGTTGGTACGCTACTTTATTGAGATGGGGAAGAAGCCGGTTTTGGCGGTGGACGGTGACCCCAACTCCAGTCTGGGGGCATTGCTGGGGATGGAGCCGGAACGAAAAATCGGCGACCTTCGCGAAGATATTAACGATCCGGCCAACACTCCCAGTGGGGTTCCCAAGGCTCGGGTGTTGGAGGGCAAGCTCAACGAGATCATCCAGGAAGGGCGGGGCTTTGACCTGCTGACCATGGGGCGGGGCGAGGGGCCGGGATGCTACTGTTATGTGAATGATTTGCTGCGGCAATTCTTGAGCCGACTCAAGAAATCATATTCAGTGGTCGTCATAGATAACGAAGCGGGGATGGAGCACCTCTCCCGGCTGACCACCGACAACGTGGATTGTCTGATAGTGGTGAGCGAACCAACCACTCCGAGCGTTCGCACGGCCGAGCGGATACTGGAATTGGCTGACAGTCTGCCAGCCAAGATCGGGCGAAAGGCCATGGTGTTCAACAAGGTCAGGAACTCTCGAGTGGCGGACATTGTTCTGGAGCGGGCCCAGAATCTGCCGGTTTCGGCCAACATCCAACTTTCTCACAGCCCAGAACTGGAAGAGCTCGGCGAACGGGGGGGGAGCGTTTTTGAGCTGCCTGGTAAATTAGAAGATAACCCTCAGCTGACCAGGATCGTAGAATGGTGCCTGGACGGCGATAACCATTGACCGCAGCAAAAGGAGTCAAACGATATGGCAGTGCCAGATGTCAAAGAAAAATGGAGCGCAATAGTCAACACCGTAACTATCGGGGCAACCTCCGAGCAGGGCGGGACTCGGAGCAGCACGGTGACCGTTGGTGGAGCCGGTGGGCTCGGAGCCCTGAGCTTTGAAGGTCCGCTGGGCAATCGCCCGGCCATTGCCGTGGAGGTTTGGGACATCGGAGGTGATACTCTTCCGCTGGCTCTGCAGGAAGTGTACGGCGATTCGCTCAACAGCGCCGCCGACTGGGCCAAGAAGGCGGTCGAGTTCGGGGCCGAGATGATCTGCCTGAAGCTGCAGGGCACGCACCCCGATGGCGGGGACCGCTCAGCCCAGCAGGCCTGCGACGATGTCAAGGCCGTCCTTGAAGCTGTGGGCGTGCCCCTTATCGTCTGGGGCTGTGGCGTGAACGATAAGGATAACGAAGTGCTGCCCCGCTGCTGCCACACAGCCAGCGGAGAGAACTGCATTTTCGGGACCATCACCGAGAAGAACTACCGGACGCTGGTGGCGGCCTGCCTGGCGGACAAGCATAAGATATTAGCCGAGTCGCCCCTGGACATCAACATTGCCAAACAGGTGAACATCCTAGCTTCGGACGTGGGCTTTGCCCTGGAAAACATCGTTATATTTCCGACCACGGCTTCGCTGGGCTATGGCCTGGAGTATGTTTATTCTATAATGGAGCGGAGCCGATTGGCTGCTTTGACTGGAGATAAGCTGCTGCAGCAGCCGGTGCTGTGCAACGTGGGCTTCGAAGCCTGGCGGGCCAAGGAAGCCCGGGGCTCAGATGAGGAGGTGCCCGGCTTCGGACCGGCCCAGAAGCGAGGCCCGCTGTGGGAGGCAACCACGGCGACTAATCTGTTCCAGTCCGGGGCGGACATATTTGTCATGCGCCATCCGGAAGCCATAAGGATGCTCAACGAGTCGCTCGACGAATACTACGGACCTCGCCAAGGCTGAAGAGTCAATCCCCCCCGGCAAGGCTTGGCCGGGTCTACCACAAGGAGGATCAGGAATGTACGTGATCGGCGAACTAATCAACGGAATGTTTTCCAACGTCAAGAAGGCTATCCAGGAGAAGGACGGGCAGGTAATCCAGGATTTGGCCAAGGCCCAGGCCGATGCCGGGGCTTACGCCTTGGACGTGAACGTGGGACCGGCTAGTCGCGACGCGGTCGGGGCCATGCTCTGGTTGGTGGAGAACATCCGCAAGGTCAGCGATATTCCCGTGGCTATCGATAATGCCAAGTGGGAAGTTATGCAAGAGATAATCCCCCAGGTGCCGGGCGAAAAGATTATTAATTCCTCCAAGGCCGATGAGGATCTTCTGGACAAGTACGTGCCTTTGGCGGTGGCAAACAATGCTTCGCTGATCGGACTGACTCTCGACCAGGCCGGCGTGCCCAACGACGTGGACAAACGGGTGGAACTGGCTGCGGCTATCCTGACCAAGTGTGCCGAGCACGGCCTGGACGTAGGCAAGCTTTTTATTGATCCGATTATTCTGCCGGTCAACGTAGCCCCGCAGCAGGCGGATAATGTTTTGCGATCTTTGGAGCAGATGAAGATGCTTAGTGATCCGGCACCGCACTTTTTGCTGGGGCTGTCGAACCTCTCGCAGAACTGCGCCAACCGCAGCCTGATCAACCGCGTTTATCTGGCCATGGCCAGGGGTTCCGGTCTGGACGCCGCGATTCTGGATCCGCTGGATAGCGAGCTAATGGATGTAGCCATTACTACCGATTTGCTTTGCGGGGCGACCATTTATTGTGATTCGTTCCTTGAAGCTGCCCGGTCCAAGTAAGCCCAAGTAAGGGGCTCGGCCGGGCAGGCAAAGGGGAAATAGCCATGGATTTGAACTGTCCCGGACGCAAGCATGGCGTGCCGCCCGAGTCGAGTATCAAACGCTGCGGCAAATGTGGCAAAGAGGTGGAAATCTTTGCCGACGAGGTTTACGTCCGCTGCCATTGCGGGACTACCGTCTATGCTGAGGAGCCGCCGGCCTGCACCAAGTGGTGTCCCTCGGCCGAGCTGTGTCTGGGCAAAGTGACCAACCTCAACCAACTGCACGCCAAGCTCAGCGAGTCTGAGCGCCAAGACGCCAAGGAGTGCGTCGAGCGCATCGGCAAGATGATCGCCCGGGCCAAGGAACGACACGAAGATCATGACTCACAAGGCTAAAACCCGCGAGCTGATCGAGGCAGTTTTGCGGGGCGAGAGCCCTCAAAAAAACTACCAGCAGGCCTACGAGCTGGCCCTGGCTGAGGTCCGCAAGACCCCACTGGCTGTTCTGGAGCGGCTGGGCGTGGTGAGCGAATCGCCCCAGCAGTTGAGCGTTGCTGTTCTGGGGGGAACCTTTCACGTTGATCTTGCAGCCGGTACGGTCAGAGACGACAGCGGGCAACAGATACGAGTGGCCTGGGCTATCCTTGTGCTGCATTATTTAATCAGCCGCCCAAGTGAGCAGATTGGGGGGGGCTATATTTCCTTTATGGATATTCCGGATGCTCGCGGTTATGCCAAGCCCTACCAAGGGCGGGTAATCGAGCGTTTTCTGCATACCGCCGGTCGCGATGAAGCAGCCTTCAGGGCAGCGGCCAAGCGGCTGGGCGGCCAAGAAATCGACCAGGCCGATGCCGCTTATGAGTTTGCGGTGTTTCCCCGGGTGCGCGTGCGTCTTCTCTGGTATCGCGGCGACGAGGAGCTCGGCCCGGGTGCCAGCTTCCTATACGAGAAGCAGATCGTTGGTATCTTTTGCGTGGAAGACATTGTGGTGATGTCGGAACTACTGGTGGGAGCCCTTTCCGCGAAGCACTCGTGATTCTCCTGCTTTTCAAGATTCGGGCCGAGGACTCCAAGATTGCCAAGGATGAGCATTATGAACAAATCCAAAGGTTTCACGCTAGTCGAGTTGATAGTGGTGGTCGTACTTATTTCGCTGCTCCTTATGTTTTTGATGTCTATTCCCGGGCCGCAGATGAGCAGGGAACAGGCCAACCGGGCGGTTTGTGCGACTAGGCTCAAAGGTATCGACAATGCCTCCTATTTGTATGCCAATAGCAATGGTGGTAAGTATCCCATAGGTTGGCGGCACGAAAATGACAATTGGGATGTCGCCGACAAGAGCCAGGTAACTCCCGAGGACAGCTTCGCTTTGTTGGTTCACCTGGACTATCTCCCTACCAAAATGCTGACATGCCCCGTCGTCGGAGGCGAACCTGCTGCTGACGAATGGGAGCTGGGCGGCCTTGACGGGAAGTATAAGGGTGATCCGGGTGCCGCGGCTGAAGCCTATATCCACTATGCCTATCAGGATGTGGGCGTAGGTGACGGCAAGAATTATCTGCCCTCCCCGGACCTCAACGACAACCGCCCAATTTTTGCCGACCGCGGAGAACGCCTGGCACCGAATAAAGGCAATTACCAGTTGACCGGCAACGGCAGTGCCGACCATTATTTTATGCAGAAAGGCAGTGGCTGCCGGGGTAGCCGTGAAGAACGCTATCAGAACATAATTTTGGCTGACCATTCAGTCCAGCGGTTCCCGAGCGATTCCAGGGGTGAATGCCTAGTCGGCTATATCGACGGCGAGTTGGGCGATAATATTTACAGCGATTCGCTCGGCGAAGATGACACCTATTTGCTCAGCAGCAAGGCCCAGACGGGCACTCCCTGAAAAAAAATGCTATAATGTTTGGCGAAAGATCGGCGAAGCAAGACTAGCGGTTTTGAGTCCATAGTCATGGCTGCGAAAGTACATATAACTACCTTCGGCTGTCAGATGAATAAACTGGACAGCGAGCTTGTCGCTGGTGAGTTACTGGGCGATGGTTTCGAGTTGGCTGGGCTAGCGGACGCAGCGGACGTTGTGGTTTTCAATACCTGCTCGGTCCGTCAACATGCTGAGAATCGGGTGCTGACTTGTCTGGGTCGATTGGCCAAGCAGAAGGCGCAAAGGCCGGGATTAGTTGCGGCCCTGGTGGGCTGCATGGCTCAACGGCAGGGAGCCGAACTGCTGCTGCAATTCCCCGCCTTGGATATCGTCTGCGGGCCTGGTGAGCTGCATCGGCTGAGCGGGCTTATAAAGAAGGTCCGGGCCGGGGCCTCTCAGCAATTGGCCGTGACCGAGCGGCTTCGGGCGCGACGGGAGGTGCCGGCGGGCCTGGAAGAATTGGATGTTTCTCGTCGGACTGCTAAAGGTTCCTGTAAGGCCCAGGCTTATGTGCGGGTAATGCGAGGCTGCGATAAGTTCTGCTCCTATTGCGTCGTGCCTAGCGTTCGCGGCCGAGAAATATCCCGCCCGCTGGAGCATGTGGTCGATGAGGTGCGCAGGCTCGTCGAGGCTGGCTGTATCGAAATCACCCTGCTGGGCCAGACGGTCAACTCCTACTGCTATAGCGGTGATAGCCGGGAGGTCAGCTTTGCCGAGCTGCTCCGCAAAGTCGGAGCAATTGCGGCCCTGGAGCGTTTGCGCTTCGTGACCAGTTATCCGATTGGTTTTAGCGAGGATATTTTTCGGGCCATGGCCGAGGTGCCGGCGGTGTGCAATTACCTTCATTTGCCAGCCCAGTCGGGCTCGGGTCGGATTCTGGCGGCGATGAATCGGCCCTACACTGTCCGGCAGTATCTGGCGCTGATCGAGCAGGGCCGAGCCATCGTCCCCGATTTGTCGCTGGCTGGTGATTTCATCGTGGGCTTTCCCGGTGAGAGCGAGCAGGACTTTGAGGAGACGGTTCGACTCGTGCGGGCGGTGGGCTATAAGAATTGTTTTATCTTCAAGTACTCGCCCCGTCCGGGTACGGCTGCGGCTAAGCGTTTGAAAGATGACGTGCCGGCAGAGGTCAAACGCCGGCGGAACAATGAGCTATTGGCTGTGCAGGAGGAGATTTCACGCGAGTTGCATCGGGCCTTTATCGGCCAAACGGTCGAGGTCCTGGTGGAAGGTCCCAGCAAGAGCGCCCGCAAAGGAAGGGCCGACCGTCGGCATCAACTAACCGGGCGAACCCGAGGCGATCATATCGTGGTTTTTGACGCATCCGGTAAAGCCGACGAACTTACCGGAAAATTGGTACACGTAAAGATCGTCGACACCTCCGCCCTGACCCTCTTTGGCGAATTAGTTGCCCCGGCCTGATTAGCACCTGTCCGGGGTGACCCTGGCTTTACGCATACTTGTTGAGCAGCACGGTGTCGGCTTGCCCATCAGCACCGATCTGCCGTACAGCCAGCGAGATTCTGTTATCCTCATCGAGAACCTGCCAATAGAAACCGGCAATGTCCTGCGCCCCGCCTTGTAGAGGCACTATGTAAGGCACGGACTCGAACGCTGGAATCGGATTACCATCTTCCCGATACGTCGTAATTGTATAGCCATATCCGTCCTGCACGAAGGCATACCGAAAACAATGATGCTCCGAATACTCCGTACTGAACGGGCTCACTTTAATAATCGACAGCCACGCTGGCCCATCACTCTCGCTCAAATCCACAAGCCCTGAAATTCGTGGTGTCCAATTTGGCTCGTCCGGCTCATGATTGCGGCTGGCCAGCACCTCCTCGAAGCTCAGGCCCTTACCAAGCCCCTCATAAATCGTATCTGTCTGATCGCCGTTACTGACGATCCATTTGCCTTGCCGTTCCCGCATCGCATTATAAATAATCAGCGAAGGATCCTTCACCTTCGCCGGATCGGCAGGGTGCGTTTTCAGCAGGCCGTCTTCCACGACGAACACGCGATTGCGACTGTTCTCGCTGCGGCCCATGATCCAGTAAACCTGAATCCACTGCTCCATCTCGTTCTTACCGATGATAATTCCCCGCCCCGGATAACGATTCCCCCGCAAACGACCCTCAACATTAGCTAATGCCAGTTGTTGCACCACATGCTCCTTTCTTATGGTCATTTCATGTTCACGATGATTTGGGTATCATTTGGTCAGGAAGGACTCGAAGTGTCCAAAGGCCCGGCGAACTTGGCCTTAACCCGCTTGACGATGGGCTCGGGCAGAAAGGCGGAGATGTCGCCGCCCATGCTGGCGACCTCCTTGATCAGGCTGCTGGATAGGTGGGCGTACTGCTCGGAGCTCATGACAAATATGGTCTCTATGCCGGCTACCGAGCGGTTGGTCAGGGCCAAGGTGAATTCGTAATGGTAGTCGCTAAGGGTGCGGATGCCACGGAGGATAACGTCGGCCTGGATCTTGCGGACGTATTCGACGGTGAGGCAATCGTAGCTGTCCACCCGCACATTGGGGATCTCGGCTACCAACTGGCGGATCATCTCCAGCCGTTCGGCTAAGGGGAAGAAGTGCTCCTTGGCGGGGTTTTCGCCGACGGCTACGATCAATTCGCCAAACAGTGGCGCACCCCGGCGGACCACATCGAGGTGGCCCAGGGTAAAGGGATCAAAAGCTCCAGGAAATACCGCTTTGACTTTGCCGTTCTTGGCCATCGTCTTGCTCCTGTTGGCATGTTTAGTCGGTGGTGATTTTACAGCCCCGCCGGCGGCCGGGCCATTGTTAATTAGAAGCGCTTTTCGATCCTGATAGCCAGGGGACAGAGAAAATCCACGTCGGTGCGCTCGACGAGGATGTTATCGTGCTCAGCCTGGTTGAGCGGTATCAGTAGGAGCATGTCCTCGACCTGCTCGACGCGCTTGAAGGTTACGCCGTGGCCTTTGGCACAGTCGCTGGAAAAGCGCACAAAGCAGTCCTGGCCGCTCTCGGCCGGCACCGAGGGAAAGAAGATGAGGATATCGCCGCGGCGATAGGCTGGGGCCATGCTTGAACCGAGCACCTTTATGCCAAAGGCATCGGGGTCGTCGCAGTCGAGGATAGGAAAATATTCATCGGCATGCCCGACCGGATAGTCCAGGTCGGTCCAGTCTTCCGGCGGTCCGGCTGGGGCCCAGTTGATGACGGGCACAGCAGCGACGCTGGCTAAATGCTCTGGGACGGTCCCAGCGGGCTGGGGATACAGTCCGTGCTGACGGGCCCGGTCGACCACGGCCAGGACGTCGGGGTGACGCTGGGCGGCAGCCAGGAACGTGAGCTGAGCTATCTCCTGCTGGCTGGCTCGGCAAGCCCGGCCGATCTGGGTGTTGGTCTCGGGCGTGGCGGGGGGGTCCTGGCCGCTGGCGATGCGCGAAAGGTAACCGCTGGTAATGCCGGCAGTTCTGGCGACAGAGCGCTGGCTTTGCCCAGATCGCTTGATAAGGCTCTGGAGCAACTTGCAGTAGTCGCTAGCCATAACTCCATTATAACCGATTACTAAGCATGCAACAATAATTCTCCAAAATTTTGCGATTTCTTTGGATTCCTACTTGTCGAGAGGTCTGCTTTCGTGTATCTTGCTTAGTGATTAGTAAGCACACAAGGCTGTTGGTGGTCCGTTCGGGTCTTTCCTGGCAGGAGATGAGCATGAATAGCTTCATTGAAGAGTACCTTACGGCTGAAAAGGCAGCAGCGATTCTGGACGTAACCCCGCAGATGATTCGTAAACTCTGTCATGGAGGACACTTACCTTTTTATAAGGTCGGCCGATGTATCCGTATCTCCCGAGCGGATTTCGATAAGTATCTAGCCCGCCAGCGGGTTGCCAGTTGATCAGACAACATTGGTGCAAATTGGACGGACTTCATTAAGGACTTATCCAAGCGTGCCAAAGAGATTATCAACCATTTAGGTTTTGGGGAGCACATCGTCAAGCTCAGCGAATACCTCACAGCCTTGATTTTGCGGGCGATAACGGGCAAGATAGATTTGCGCAAGGAGGTTCTCTGGTGCCTGTACCGAGCCCTACGCCAATCTACCGCTTTATCCATGTGGACAACCTCCACGTATGTCTCCGGCGCACTGGTTTGAATGCTCCCAATTACACACCCGATGATGGGCTGACATACAAGCCAATCCACAACGTTGATATTCAACAACATCGCCGAGTTACCCAAATTCCATGCGGCCCCGGCGGCGTTATTCACGATTATGTGTCCTTCTACTTCGGCTATCAGTCTCCGATGATGTTTCAGCTAAAAACGGGCCGAGTGGACGGCTATAATGAAGGGCAGGAACCCTTGATTTACCTGCTCTCGACCGTACAGGCCGTGCAGCAGGGCGGCGCTCGCTTTGTGTTCTCAGATGGACACGGTATTGCCCGTTGGACAGACTGGTTTGACGATCTCAAGGAATTGAACAAAGTAGACTGGGACATGGTGTACGAACGTTATTGGGCAGACAACACCGACGATATGGACCGCCAACGCAGAAAGCAAGCTGAGTTTCTGGTCTACAAATTCTGCCAGTGGTCCTTGATAGAGAGAATTGCTGTAATTAATGATAGTATGAAGAGCAGGGTTGAAGGTATCATGAGCAACTTCTCGTCGGACATGCGTCGAGATGTACTCATTAAGCCGCAGTGGTATTACTGAAAGGGAGATCTCCATGATAGAGATCACTCGGGGCAACATTCTTAGGGCTGATGCGGAGGCCCTGGTCAACACGGTGAACTGTGTTGGCTACATGGGCAAAGGCATTGCACTTCAGTTCAAGAAAGCCTTTCCTGCGAACTTCAAGGCCTATGAACGTGCTTGCCGTGCGGAAAAGGTCGTGCTGGGAAAGATGTTCGTGTTTGCAACGAATTCTTTCGTGAACCCAAAATACATCATCAATTTTCCCACCAAGCGACATTGGCGAGGGAAGTCGCGGCTTGCGGATATTGAATCCGGATTGAGAACGTTAATCGAGGAGGTCAAGAAATTGGACATTTCGTCCGTTGCAATTCCTCCTCTGGGGTGCGGTCTCGGCGGACTTAATTGGGGTGTCGTACGTTCGATGATTGAAAAGGCGTTAGCCGAATTGCCCAGCGTGCAGGTACTGCTCTTTGAACCTGCCGGAGCGCCGGATGCCAGAGCCATGCCGGTGCGGACGCAGCAGCCCAAAATGACTGTAGCCAGAGCACTGCTCGTCAAGCTCATGCAGCAATACGCAGAAACGGCCTATCGTCTCACGTTACTCGAGATTCAAAAGTTGGCTTATTTTCTTCAGGAAGCTGGCGAACCCCTGAGGTTGAAATATGAACGACATATCTATGGGCCTTATGCACATAACTTGAACAAGGTCCTGGAAGTAATGGAAGGCCATTTCACGCAAGGCTATGGCGATACACAAAAACCGGACGTCGAAATCGAACTGCTTTCCGGCACAACACAAAAAGCCGATAAGTTTTTGGCGACACATCAAGAGTATCATGTACTTCTGCAGAGAGTGGAGGAATTAATTGAGGGGTTTGAAACGCCTTACGGAATGGAATTGCTCTCCTCGGTCCATTGGGTGGCACGGCACGACTCCACAGCTGCCCGAAACGCAGACGAAGCTGTCCGGAAAATTCACGAGTGGACTGATCGCAAACAGCGAATGTTCCGTTCGGAGCATATTTGTGTCGCTTGGGACCGCTTGACAGAAAAGGGATGGTTGCCGCAAACGCCGAAAAGCTAATGTTGAAGATAACAGATAGAACAAGTTTTTGAAACTGCTAAGGAGCAGGCTATGCAGATTCGTCATGCGGTGGCGGCGGGTAGTTTCTATGAGGCCAGCGAAAAAGCCTGCAGGGCGAGTCTAGCTAAGTGTATTCCGGAAACAATCGACTCGGTGGAATTGCCCGAGCGGATTGTGGCGGGCATCGTGCCCCACGCCGGCTGGATCTTCAGCGGGCAGGTGGCTGGGGAAGTTTTCCGCAGTATTGCCCAGCAGGGGCAGCCGGAGGTGTTTGTTTTATTCGGGGCGATGCACCGGGGTATAGCTCAGCTGGGGGGAATGTTTGCCGACGGGGGCTGGCGAACGCCGCTGGGTGATGTGGCGATTGACGAGCGGTTGGCCGAGCGAATTTTGGGCGGAACCAATCTGATCGAACGCAATGCCAGGGTCCACGCGGACGAACACTCGCTGGAAGTAATCGTTCCTTTTATTCAGCATCTATTTGGCGAGGCTAAGATCTTGCCGATAGCTGTGCCGCCGGTGGGCGAGGCCCACGAGATCGGCCAGGCCGTGGGCAGAATACTTGCCGCAGAGCAGACAGCGGCGGTGTGCATCGGCTCCACGGATCTTACCCACTATGGTCCGGGTTACGGCTTTGTCCCCCAAGGGGCGGGGCAGGAGGGCATCATCTGGGCCAAGGATGTCAACGACCGGAGCATCATTGACCTGATTTGCCGCCTGGAATCTGAGAAGATAGTAGCCGAGGCCGAGCTGCACAGGAATGCCTGCGGGGCTGGGGCGGTAGCGGCCACCGTCGGCGCTGCGGTCCAAATGGGAGCCAAGCGGGCCAAGCTGCTCAGCCATATCTGCAGTGCCCAGGTCAGTGAAAGACTCTGGGGCCAGCAAAGCAGCGAATCAGTCGGGTATGCGGGCATCGTTTTCGGCTAAAAATGGCCAAACAATGGCGAGTTTTTTGTGGGCGGGGGTATTGCCAGGGTATTTCCAATCGCCTATAATGCCCGGCCACTAAATGTCCGGTCCGCGGCAGCAGCAGAGGCGGCCGGGAGAAGTTCCTATCCAGGTATGTGGAGGATGTTTTCATGGCTGATTTGAAGGGAATTGCAGAGGCGATCATCAAAGGTGATCGCGACACCACTGCAGCTAAGGTCGAAGAAGCGATAAAGGAAAAGGTCGCTGCCGAGCAGATCCTCACTGAGGGCCTGATGGCGGGAATGAGTGTTATAGGCGAGCGATTCAAGAAGAATGAGGTCTATGTGCCGGAGGTGCTGATCGCCGCCCGGGCTATGAAGGCCGGTATGGAGCTGCTTCAGCCGTTGCTCAGCGAAGCGGGAGTCGAACCGGTGGGCAGGGTGGTTCTGGGCACGGTCAAAGGCGACCTGCACGACATCGGTAAGAACCTGGTCCGGATGATGCTGCAAGGTGGTGGCTTCGAGGTGATCGACTGCGGCATCGACGTGTCGGCTGAGAAGTACATCGAGGCGATCAAGGACAGCGGGGCCAAGATTCTGGCGATGTCTGCTCTGTTGACTACGACCATGCCGCAGATGGCCGAGGTGGTCAAGGCGGTCAAAGAGTCGGGAGTTGGTGATATCAAGACCATGATCGGCGGCGCTCCGGTGACCCAGGCGTACGCCGACGAGATCGGGGCCGACGGTTATGCCGCCGATGCGGCTAGTGCCGTGGACAAGGCCAAGGAACTCGGTACCTGAGCCGAGGGGCTTCCGGCAGCAAGTTGTGGGGTGTTAGTTAACAAGGGCCTCGGTTTTTGAGCCGGGGCCTTGCTTTCGGTGTTGTTGCTTTCGCGACCCAGGAGCAGAAGGCATGACTCCTCGTCAACGCAACAGTCTGGATGAGGCCGTGAGCGACGAATCCACGCTGGTGCGGATCGAGGTCAGGAAAAGCCTCTCGGGCAAAAGGCTGGATAAGTATCTGCATGGACGTCTGGCCAGGTTCAGCCGCACGGCTCTGCAGCGGTTGATCAAGGACGGCAACGTACACGTCGACGGCCAGGCGGTCAAGCCCAGCTACGAAATTCACGGCGGGGAAATAATCGAGGCCCTGATCCCCCCGGCCGAGCCTGCGGAAATTCAGGGCGAAGACATTCCCCTGGATATAATCTGGGAAGATGAGCATCTGATCGCCCTGAACAAACAGGCCGGCATCGTGGTGCACCCAGCCCGGGGGATCGGCTCGGGCACACTGGTCAATGGGTTGGTGTATTACGCCGAGTCGCTTTCGACCGGCTCGCAAAGGTTTCGCCCGGGCATCGTGCATCGGCTCGACAAGGACACCACCGGTGTTATGCTGGTGGCCAAGACCGACCAGGCTCACTGGCGCTTGGCCCAGCAGTTCGAGCATCGCAAGGTACGCAAAACCTACGTGGCGGTGGCTGAGAGAGAAATGGAACTGCTGGCCGACCTTATCGATCTACCTTTGGGTATGCATCCGGTATTTCGCGATCGCTGTGCGGTGCGCACGGTCAGCGGCAAGGAAGCCCAGACCTTTTATGAAGTTCTGGAGAAGTTTCGCGGCTACAGTCTCTTGGCCTTGAAGCCCCGCACCGGGCGGACGCATCAGCTCCGTGTGCACCTGAGCTATCTCAAACACCCTTTGGTGGGGGACCGGATTTACGGCGGGGCCCTGGTGAGTCTGGCGGATTTGTCCGGCGATCGGTCGCTGCCGGGCGAGCCGATTATCGACCGACAGGCCCTGCACGCCTGGAAGATAGAGTTTCGCCATCCGATCAGCGGCAAGGATATGCAGTTGGAAGCCCCCTGGCCGGAAGACTTCCGCCAGCTGGTCGAGGCCCTGAGGCAATATTGCCGGCTGAGCTGAGCCGCGGGCGAGCCTTCTCGGCGTTGACATTTGTGGTATTGGGGATATAATGCTATGTGTTTAGCAGCACAACAGGAGCGATAAGGAGGACTGAACATGTTTGAAGTCCCCACGGTGTTGGCTTTCTTCAGCTTGGGACCGGCTGAACTTATTGCCATCGGCATAGCGGCGGTACTTCTGTTCGGCCGGCGACTACCGGAAGTGGGCCGATCGCTTGGGCGGGGCATCGTCGAGCTCAAGAAGGGCCTGCGGGGCGTGGCTGATGAAGTTGAATCGGCCGGCCGGGAAGAGCAGGAAAAGCCCAAAACCGACGACGAAAAGGCTTGAGCCGTCGTTGGCGGTCGCTTGGCTCAGTTGGCTAGAGCGCCTGGATCACACCCAGGAGGTCACAGGTTCGAGTCCTGTAGCGACCATTATCATAACCCTATATAATATAATATCTTACAAATATCCCTGTTCTGCTTTTCAACCCCCAAGAACTTGATACAATTAGTTCTTTTTGCCCCTAAACTTGATACCGTATCAAATTTTCAAAAAAGTGAAAACCGCCTGTTAACCCAGCAGAAGGTTTTCACTTTGTTTGGATCTGGCTTTTAGGGCTTTCTCTGGCTCTGATAGGGTCAGGACTATCCGTAATAGACCCCCTATAAGGTCCAGAAATCCCTAAACCCGGATTTCCCAGGTAACCGGTGATAAAAGAACAGTATTTTGATAGTATAAAGCTTATGGAGGCAATTCAGGCCAGTTTTGCTGTTCTGATTTGGAGAACCCAATGGGTGAAGCATGCAAGGACGCTTTGAGAGTTAATTTTGACCGAAAACTGAAACTCGAATTTCATGGTGTGAAGGTCACCAGCGATGCCGGTTTGTTAGCCTACCGAGAGCTTGATGACGTCTTTGGATTGACAGATATGGTTGCTTGCGAACTTAGAGATAATCGGACTGGAAAGAACACCCAGCACAGCCTTCTGGCTCTGTTGAGGCAATCGATCTATAGCCGCCTGGCAGGTTATGAGGATACCAATGATGATGAACGGCTGTGTGTTGATCCGGCCATGCGTCCGGTTGTTGGAGAACGAGCAAAAGATAAGACGGCAGGTTCTGTTCAAAAGCGGGTATTGGAAGGGAGTCGAAGCATCCAAAGCTCTGTTATTACCGAAATTTTTACAAAAACTACTTCGACAACGAAAATCCTTGACTGCTCAAGGTGATTGTTGCAAAACTATCGATGCCGTACGGAGGAATTTGTGTTTTCTAGACGTCTAAATGGGAAATCCCAGATCAGGATGCCAGGGAAAAGATCATGAACTTTATAATTATCATGTTGGATTCACTTCGGCAGGATCATGTTAGCTGCTACCGTTGGGACAAGCTGCCTGTTCAAACACCCAACATCGACGCCTTCGCCGCCGAAGCTGCCGTATTTGATAACATTTATCCCGAAGGGCTCCCCACTATTCCCGCCCGCACTGAGCTGATGACCGGGCAGTGCTCACTGACCAACCGATCCTGGCAGCCCTTGGTACAGACCGATATCTCCGCGGCGGAAATCTTCCGCAAAGAAAAATATCTGACCGCCATAATCGCCGACACCTATCATTTGTTCAAACCGAACATGAATTTCCATAGGGGTTTTGAGGTGTTCAATTGGATTCGCGGCGCTGAGTACGATAGTCTCAGGGCCGGTCCGTTGAAACATTTCAAGCTGGAAGACTATATTACTCAACGCATGCCAAAGGAGTGGATGCCCCTGGTCATTTGTGCCTTGCGCAATCTGGCATGAAGCAAACGTCCCCCCGGCAGCAAAGGTTGCCGGGGGGCGCACGGGCGCTCTAGCATATCACCTTCTATTAGTCCTGACTGCCTTTCTTTCGCGGGGAGGCAAGAGGATGAGGGGTAAATCTGTTTGCGCAAGAACGATCTCGACTATTGCTCTGCTGGCAGCCCGGAAACTATCCAGCGACTGGGGGCAAGCTGAGGAGAGAGAGTCCATACTTCAGAAAATCCACCCTGAACCATTACAAGTATCAACGCTAAGGGGCCAAGGTTGGAAGTTGAGGCGACCCTTGCGAACTATGCTCTTGTTAATGGCATTTTCTCAAGTCTTATTTTTGACTGTTGCCGGACAGGGCCTTAGAGCGGAGGACCTCGTCCTTGTCAGTGACGGCAAGGCGCGTATGACAATCACATACGCCGAGGGCCCAACTGATAAGGAGCTTGCCGCAGCAAAAAGACTTCAGCACTTCCTTGCCAAAATGACAGGCGTTTCTGTACCCATTGCCCCGCTGTCGGAAGCCCCGGCGGATCGCGGGCGCATCCTTCTCGGTCCGCGGGCAGCCAAGACCGTGGGTATCGACATCGCCCAGACCTACCCCGGGGGCGAACGAGTCGTGGTCAAAAGAGTCGGCAATGATCTTGTGATTGCAGGCAATGATGCTCGGGTGCAGTTTCAGCCTGTTTATACCGGCACAAGATACGCTATAGACACGTTTCTGGCAGAGCTGGGAACCGAATTCTATGGCCCGGACCCGAATTGGCATGTTGTGACGCAATATGACCACCTGGCTGTAGGCAATATTAACATCGACACCTCGCCTGCCTTCGAGGGTCGCGAAACTTTCTTTTGGCAGCACCCCTTCGGCGGCGTTAGCCATCCCGATTTTGATGGACCCTCCTGGGGCAATGGCGGCACACCGTATCATATTACGCATAATTACTGGCAGATGTACCCACCGGATCAGTTCTTTGCTGACCACCCCGAATGGTACGCCCTGGTAAGTGGAGAACATCAACTACACGAAGAAACTAATCTGCATAAATATAAGAAAGCAGAAGGAGACGCTGTTCGGCAGACTTCGCAGATATGCTTTTCCAATGCGGAGGTTCAGGCCAGAGCCATCGAACTTGCTCGTGCCCATTTTGACAACGACTCGTCCCAGGTAATGTTTAGCCTGACGGCGAATGACGGCCTAGGGTTCTGCCAGTGCGGCCCCTGCAGCCAAATGGGGGGACAATGCCAGCGGACAGAGCCTGGCCTTTGCCAATATCGTGGCGGCCGGCTTGCGTCAGACCCATCCGGACAAGGACGTAGCATTTTTGGCTTTCTGGGGGACGGCTGCGGCGCCGGTGCAGGTGCAGGCCGGGCCCGGTGTGCAGGTGTGGGTGGTTAACCACACTTGTAAGGCCTATTCGCTGGATGATGCGTCCTGTGCGGCAAAGGCGGTCTGGAAGCAGAACTTTCAGAACTGGAAGGCGACTGGTGCAGACGTCAGCGGTATCTACGAATACTATCTGCCCAGCTGGGGCGGATGGGAGCATGTCCCCTGGGTGCCGGGCGATGCGGCATTGAGTGATCTGCGATATTTCCGAGATAATGGCATCAGGTATATGTATTATGAGGGCGTTGCATTCGAGGTAATAGAGGACGCGCCGATCCGCTGGCCGCTGGCCTATGTTGCCTCCAGGGGCATGTGGAATCCGGACCTTACGGCTGAGCAGATTTTGCGGTCGGCCTGCCAGAGGCTTTTTGGAAATGCGTCCGAACCGATGCTTGACTTCTACCTCGAATGCGCCAGGGCTGTGGAGGCCAATCCAGGTCACTCCGGAATGTGGGGCTTGCCGAGGCCACAGCTCTCATATACACCCGAGGTGGTAAGAACGATCAAAGGGCTGCTTGGTAAGGCCAGGCAAATGGCCGCGGGCGAATCCCCAGAGGTGCTCCGTCGTATCCGCGACGTCAACGAGTGCTGGGCCAAGACGGAGCAAAGACTAATCGAAGTTAAGGCCGAGCGGAAATGTCCAAAATACCTCAGAATTGCCATTAATGGTACTCCGTGGTACCTATGGCCAGAAGATCCATAAGGCATTTCCAATGACCCGCCAGGGTGTAAGGTGGCGATTCCAACGGCTGTTTTCGGACATCTACGTGAATGCTTTCGAAGCGATCCTACTAATCGAGAAAACCTTCGGCCCCCGGCTGGGCGGCTGACGATACGGATGGGAAAGAATACGCGTTTTCCGGTATCATGCCGGCCTATGGTTCTACCTCCTCTGTCGTGCCTCAACCCCGAGCGGAGAGGCCCCTGAATGCTAAGCGAAGCGAGGCGATGACTCACGCCGTTTTTCGCGTTATGCCGGTGGCCTTTGCAAAGATTACCCAGAAGACCCCGGCGCTGGCGGCGATGCCGAAGACGGGCCAGCCGCCCCACAGGGCGATCAGGGGGATGGCGGCCCCGGTCCAGAGCCCGCCACCCATGAACGGTTCGTGCAGGATCTGCTTGTAGGCGAATGCGTCGGCTGCCGGCGATTCGTAGTCCGGGTCGACTACGCGAAGCAGCATCAGGCCGGTGGCTGTCACTCCCATCGACTGACCCATCTCCGCGATTGATCGTTCGAACCATGCATCCGGCAGCATCCGCCGGGCGAGGACGACGACGCAGAAGACGTTCCAAAGGATCCCCGCGGCGACGAGAATTAGCAGGGGGGCAAGGCCAGCCTGGATGACCTTCACATTGATCGTTGCAATGGCGGCTACGACCAGAAAGTCCAGGGAGATATTCTGGATCCGTCGCATCAGGCCTGAGTCGATTAGCTTGTGGCGGTCGTACTTCTGGTGGATCACCTGGATGATCAGCCCGCCGATCATGCATAGAGGAAAGAGGGGGAAGGATATCATCATCTTCATCACCGACTCGTTTTGGCTCACTTGGCCGATGACTAGCAGTCCCTGCTTCATGACCCAGCCGATACCGATGGCCAGGCCGACGATGGCCAAGTGGAGCGTCAACGACTCGATAGCGCTGGAAGAGACCGTCAGCTTGCCTGCCTCGGGACGCCTCTCTACCGGGATCACTCCGATGGTGTCATCTTCCGGAAAATCCTGCGGGCTACGCCGGCGGACAACATAGCCTCTTCTTTGGGCCCAATTGACAAGAGCCATACCGACTATCACAGCGCCAAGTATCCCGAATGTGGCACTAGCCAGGGCATAGTCCTTTCCGGCTGTCCAGCCCTCTTCCTCGAAGGTCTGGGCCATCCCCGCAGCCGTACCGTGTCCGCCCTCGAAGCCCACTGGCAGGACGCCAGCGAACATAGCCGGAAGCTCTGGATTCATGTGAGTAATCACTACCAAGAACAGGCCGATTCCCACGACGTACTGCCCCCAGGCCACGATCTGTCCATAAACCAACTGCGGACCCGCCCTGCGCCATATCGTCTTGAGGTTCGGTATCACCATACCAAGGAATAGGCAGGCGAAGACGATGTTGATCAGAAAGCCGGGCAGCTTACCCCAGCCTGATGTGCAGGCAACGAGGAAGGTGGTGGTGGCTGGCCATCCGCCCTGAGGGGCTCTTCCCGGAAAGCTCTCCGGCGCCGGTGCGCCGACCTTCCATGCCTTCCAGTCGTCCGGCGGTGCTTTATCTGTCATGCGCTGCGGCATCGGCGGCTGAGCAAGGTGCAGGATTATCTGGATGACGATAAGTCCCAGCAGTCCGGCGATAACGCTGGATGGCAAATATAGCTTCTGCAGCAGGGATATCTTCATCCGTAACACGTGGCCGAGCCAGACAAGAACACACAGCGAGACAAAGGAGACGACAATCACGTTCATAAGATTACTCCAGGCTAATTCGGCTTGTGGAGAATAACTGTGCCCTAATGTGATTGGACACAAGAACTCATAGTGCCCTTGTCAACAGTTGCTGGATGAAGCACTGTTTGAGGACAGTCATCCCCGCCCCGTCCATGCGGCCCTAGCCCTAGGCCGATACAGCAACTTATGGTTTATTGCCTTTAGGCTTGTTCGAGGGCTCCTGGAGCTGTCTAAAGAATTTGTTGTCCGAGGACAGGATCAATCGGGTACCGCGTCTGAGCGTCTTTTTGTAGGCTTCCAGAGACCGGAGAAACTCGTAGAACTCAGGTGATTTCGAATAACCTTCCGCGGCGATCTTGATTACTTCGGCGTCGGCCTGGCCTCGAATCTCGGCTGACTTCTGCGCCATTTCCCCTTCGATTACGTCGAGTTCTTTGCGCATCCGACCAAGGATGCGGTTCTGTTCCTCTTTGGCCTCGGATTCGAACAGTTGGGCGATGCGCAGCCGTTCGGACCGCATACGCCGATATACCTGCAGCCGTACGTTTTCGATATAGTTGATGCGCTTTACGTGAACGACGGTCAGTTCCATGCCGTACCGCTCTTTCAGGTCGGTACTGGCTACCTGGAGAATCTCGGCCTCCATCTTGGCCCGGCCGGCGGTAATGACCTCGCGTCCAGCGGCAGCATCCTCGGCTAACTCTTTGGTTTCATAATGCAGTTCCCGGTTGCTGCTGCGCACGACCTCTATCAGGTTGTACCGGGCCACCACGTCACGCACAGCCGAATCTACCAAATCATCCAGGATTTTATAACCCCACTGCTCGGTGCGAACAGCCTGGAAAAACTTCATAGGATCGACGATCCGCCAGCGGGCCCAAACGTCAATGAAGATACGCTTCTTATCGCGGGTCTGCATGTTTTCCGGATCGCCGTCCCAGGGCAAGAGCCGTTTCTCCAGGCGGTTGACCGTTTGGATAAAAGGCGTCTTGAAGTTCAGCCCAGGGTCCGTGACCACATTTACCGGCTTGCCAAACTGAGTAATGACCGCCTGCTGACCTTCTTGAACGACATACAGCGAAGCCTTGGCGAATATAGCTGCCAGTACGACCAGGATGATGATTATGATTACAGTGGTCCTCATCTGGCACCTCCTTTCTGAGTGGCTGGCAAGGGGCCAGTTGATCCCAGATCCAGCAAGGGCAGTAGCCCCCGGACTGATTCGTCGATTATGATCTTGCTGTCCACCGCCGATAGGATTTCTTCCATAGTCTCAAGATAGAGCCGGCTTCGGGTCACCTCCGGAGCCTTTTCATACTGGGCCAATTGGGCCAGGAAGGCATTGACCCGCCCGGTCATGGTCTTGACTACCCGTTCGTGATAGCCCTCAGCTTCGGAGATGGCCCGATCGCGATTTCCACGGGCTGCGGGAACCTGACGGTTACGCTCACCCTTGGCCTCATTAATCACCCGCTCCTTGTTTTGCTTGGCCCGGTTGACCGCGTCGAAGGCGTCTTTGACCGCATCGGGGGGAGTGGCTTTCTTCAGCTTGACGGTCACAACCTCCACCCCCGTATTGAACTTGTTCAGCATCTCTTGGATCTGGACCTTAGCATCGCTGGCGATTTGATCGCGGCCGATGGTGATGACCTCGTCCACACTAGCATCCCCTACCAGCTTTCGCATAACCGCCTCAGATACGCTTCGGATCGTGTCGTTCACAGCCACAGCCGAGCTCCGAGCCCCGCCGATCTTGAAAAGGTAGTTGTAAGCATCCTTGATGCGATATTGTACCACCCATTCCACGTGAGCCAGGTTCAAGTCGCCGGTTAGCATGCGAGCTACATCTCCGTGCTCCTCGGTCCTTCGATATTGTGTAACCCGACCAGCCGCAGCCGTAGCGAATCCAAATTCCAGTATTTGAATCCTTTGCACCGGCACAACATACACCTCTTCAATCGGCCAGAAAAGCTTCGCGTGCAAGCCTGGCTCAGTGGTCTTGGCATACTTGCCGAAGCGGAGGACCACCCCTTCACTGTCCGCTTCGACCTTGTAGAGGATGGAACTGATCACCACGATGGCCAAGATGACCACAGCTCCAATCCCTATGTGCCGATGATAGCGGCGCCAATAGTCCCCTATGGGGAATTCAATTTGGTCGTATGTTCCGTTCATGGTTCACTCCTTAATAGTACGCTGCCACATCTAATTCTAGCCCGAATTAACCGTGCTATCATAATCTGCCACACAGATTATACCACTTGCCGAGTTCCCATTCCATGCTCTATCGCCCAACCGTCTCTTCTGCCGTCATCATACCACAATCTGCAGCCAGATACATCCCATTTATTGGTTGTATAAAGGCCCGTCACCCTGGCCCTGCTGTGGCTGGGCGGTTTGGCACTGCTGAGTTCCAGGCGGTCGGTCTGAGTTGCCGGATATAATCAGGGAGCCGCTTGCCACCCTCGGGAAAATTCCGTCCCCCCGTGGCGGGTTATTGCTTGGTAGTAAATCCGCCGGTATAGCACCCCCTTATAGGCTAGAATCCGGCCAGATGCTGAATCTCGCAGATTTCCTTATCCCACTGACGGTGCCATAGCCTTTTGCGCAATTGCCACTTATGACAAACGAGTACAAAGTATAATTCGAACACACGGCTGGCCGTGCGGATGGGAAGTTTTCTTTATCCACCCCTAACTACAGCACAAACAATAAAATAGGCAATATATTCTGATTGTGAGGGAGTAGATATCTGTTTGAACAGGATTTTGAGGACCCCCATTTTTCTTGCGGAGAAAGGAAAATGCTCTCTATATTTCTTCTTCCCCAAAACATATTCTTTTTACAACCAATAAATTCAATGGAATTCCAAGTCAGCAGGTGGTAGAATCCCCAAGACTACTTCTTCAAAAGAAGCACGCGCGTTTCTTATTGGATAGAGAATCGGGGTAATAATATAGAAAGGAATTATTACGAGGAAAGCTGTAGTCTGGGTCACATTGATATCTTTTACACTAAGCTGTAGTGGTTGTTACAGTTTTTGTGAAGGAGAACATTATCCAAGCAGAGTAGCTTATGCAGGTGAAAGACCAACTGCTCCACGCAGAAGGCACGTTGATGTAGAAGTTTTGACAAGCATTCTAATCTTCGCCGTACTAATAGCCACTGTTGTCACTGGGCATTCTCACGGATACTACTCCACTGGTCATCATTACGGTTCTTACCACCATTAATGCGGGAACCCCGTAATACGTATGGCCTGCTCCCCGAATCTTGATCCATTTCTTATGAGAGTTTAACCTGAGATTTTGGTGTTTATTGGTTGTTTTATACAGGGTACCTGGCGTAATCTGTATGAGCGTGTCGATTCAATATGCTTCTAGCACATCCAGAACCAAGGGAAAGCGGGTTATCATGGCCAAGAAGTCAGTTCCCAAGATACGCTCATCCAAACTTTCACAAAGCCAACTCAAGCAGATGGCGATGGGCCTGCGAGCTATCAAAGCAAAGGTCATCTCACCCGCGACGGTCCAGACTGCCGGATGGGTACGGTGGAAATGTCAGTTCGGCTGCGGAGGCTTCGGAACCAGTCTGGTTTGTCCTCCGCATACCCCTAGCCCAGCGGAGACTCGCCTGATGCTGGATGAATACAAGAGGGCAGTTTTGTTTGAGGCCCCGCGGGGCAAGGCTAAGAAGATCGCAGCGGCTCTGGAGCGGAAGCTCTTTTTGGCAGGTTACTACAAAGCCCTGGGTTTGGGAGCGGGACCCTGCAATCTCTGTGAGTCTTGTGCCTTCGAGGAGGGCTGCTGTCATCCGTCCCAGGCCCGGCCTTCCATGGAGGCCTGTGGTATCGACGTCTTTGTCACGGTTCGCAGGCACGGCTTCACTATCAACGTGGTCCGCACCCAGCGGGACCCGCAGCACTATTTTGGTTTGGTCCTGGTAGAATAGTTGCTGTGTACCAAGATAATCTGCAGGTTGGACTATCGATTCGGCCACTTCTTGAAGCCGGCAGTTGTCCGGGAAAGGAGTATGACATGACGGTTTTAGCTATTTTGGGAAGTCGAAATCCAAATGGGCAAACGGCCCAGGCTGCTGGGGCATTGCGTGAAGGCGTAATAAGTGAAGGTGGCCAGTATGAACAGGTGTTCTTGCCGCAAATGAAAATCGAGCGCTGCCGTCAATGTGAAGATGACGGATGGGGCCTTTGTCGGAAGGAAGGGCGCTGTGTCATAGAGGACAACTTCAGCTCGCTGGTTGACAAAGTCGAGAAGGCCAACATGGTAGTCTTTGCAACACCTGTCTACTTCAGTGATCTCAGTGAAAGCATGCACGCGTTCCTCGACCGTCTGTGGAGGACTTGGTTGCATGAATCTGGCAAAGAGAGGGTCAGCGGCAAACCGGCTATGGGAATATGCGTAGCTGGTGGTGGAGGTGGTGGAGCCCCAGCTTGCACGGTAAGCTTGGAGAAGTACTTGAGCGGCTGTGGTTTTGACGTAGTGGATATGGTGCCGGTACGCAGACAGAATCTCAATATGAAGCTGAGCATCCTTAAGGCTACCGGCAAATGGCTAGTGAAGGGTATTAGCATCGTCTGACCCGAAGCCTTGCATCCCGAGCCTTCACGCCCGCCCGCGTCTTCGACTATAATTCCTATCATGCGCTTCCACCTCCTCCGTGCCTCAACGCCGAGCAGAGCGGCTACGGAGCCTGTCATCTCCCCGCGGATTCGGGTAGGATGCCTGCATTTGCCAGCGGTCATCGCATTTGCAGCGTGCAGGCTGTAAAACTACGCGCCAAGCTGCGCCATGATGCAATATACCCCTGTGGCTAGGACAGGATAAATAACCGTTCCTAATCTGTAAACGGCGGAGCAAAAGTGTCCCGCCTGACCGGGCAACGCACCCGGCGGTAAAACCCCAAATCCTCAATCTGTTTCGCAATGTAAACCTGCCGTGCTGTTTTGCAGGCACTTTTTTTTCGGTGCTTGTTCCATCCACTGTTGGTAGTGCCGCGGTAACTCATTGAAAATAAAGCTATCACCTGCACAATTCACGAGGCAAAAACTCACAAATCACGAACATAACTTGTTCGGAATCAAACAGTTACACCGGAGTCACCAACAGCTAACGACAGAACCACCCAAATTCTTTTGAGAACATGGTCGGCATTACCTCCGTCTTCGCCAAGGGGTTGCGTTAAAAACAAAACGAGCCAACGCAAATAAGATGCGCGGCTCGTTAGATAAGATCAGCGAAAGAGTGGTACAGGTTAGTCAGTCAGCTTTGCTGCATACTGGATTTCGTAAAGGGGATCTCTGAACACCAGGCTGAATCGTCCTTCCGCTCCCAATTGCTCAACCAACCCCCGCTGCCGAACTGGACTAATAATGAAAACCCGTCGGCCCGAGGCTATCCAGCGGTTTACGGTGGCTAAATCGCCAGTAACTTCCCTGGGGGCTTGAAGGTCAGGACCTTTAGCCAAATGTACGCCGCGATGACGACCCTCAACCTCCTGAAGATAAATGATCGGATTGCGCGTGGTGTTGTCAGCAATGATCAGCCCATCTGGCTGAGCTAACTCCAAAACGCTCCGGGAAAAATCGCCGGCGCTATGATCGCAATTTTTCCGCGGCCGAATGAAGTAGGTATAGGTATCCCGCCCCGGGATAGCCCGCTCGACCCGCAAGGCCTTGGCCGCAAGGCCAGCCAGAACCGGAATTCTCCGGACTGCTGAAGGGGCAACCTCATAGACCAAAGCAGGCAACACGGCCAATAGCAGGATGGTAATTCGGGCCACCAAGGAAGCCGGCGACAACCTTGTGTTGGCTATTCTTCCTGCGCCGAGCCCAATAAAGACGGCTGTGAAAATATAGCAAGGATAGAAAAATACATACTGGTCAGCTACCTGATAGCGTAGGGCAAAAACAAAGGCCACAATGCACGTTGCAAACCACACGCTTGCTATCGGCCGAGTCTGCCTGTCCCGTAGGCCGAGATAGATTCCCACCGGCCACAACAGGAGTAGCGGTGTGGGGAAATTCAATAGGAAAAATCCGAAGCACTTGGCCAAGACAGCCGAGTTGGGCATACGACCGATTACATAGTCCTGAAACTGCAGACCAAACAAGGCGGAGCGGATGGTATCGCCCATGCCAGCCCCGCGGGCAATTTGAACGACTATCATAGCCTCGTAGAGCCCGGCTCCAATAATCCAGGCCAGAGCCATCAGGAACAGGAACCTAACGGGCAATCGCTTGGCTCGGATTTGCAGTAGAGTATAGATGCCGTAAGCCGGCAAGTGCAGCAGAGCCAGCAGATGGTTGGAGACACTCAAACCGTTTATAAGCATCAGGGCCAGTAGCCACCATGCGGGGCGTCCCTTTTGGGCCTGGCAGTAGCGGACCAGCAAATACATCTCCAGAGCCAAGAGCAAAGCATAAAGCCCATAGACCTCGGCGATAACAGCGTGTGTCCAAAAGGTATGGCTTAGAGCTAAGAGGGTAACCGTCAGCAAAGCTGTCCAGTTGGAGCGGCTCAGTCGCCTTATGACGGCAAAGAGTAATCCGATCGCCCCAGCAGAGCAGACGGCACTGAAGAGATTAACTCGCCAAGCAAAATCGCCCGGCACAACTGCTGTGAACGCTCGGCACAGAACGATGTACAGCGGATGGCTCAAGGCTAAACCGAGTCGCCCGACCAGGTCCCCCTGCCAGACACGCAGCTGGAACATTCCGCTGTCCTGCCATAACAGGCCGGGTGCCAGGCTGAACAGGTATAGCACACCGGTAATACCGGCTACTAACCAGACTGGATAGGCCTTGAGCGCCTTAGAGTTTGTGGACATAGATATTGGTTTGCACTCCATGGCTGTCGTAGACGCCGGCTTTTTCAAAGCCTTCCTTAAGATAGTATTTATTTGCTGACTCATTATCTACGGCTACAGCCAGTTTGACGGCGGAGATTCCCCTGCGTCTGAACTCGTCCAGGGCCGCATGCATAAGCTTGTGACCGACACCCATCCTCCGGGCATCGGATGCAACTACCACAGAGAGGACCTCAGCCGGCGGATATTCTTCGGATGTTCGACTGGGATACAGAAGGGTCTGAAATACCTTGCCTATAGTCCGCAGACTAAAGACAAAGCGAACCAGGCAGGCAGACATGAGCAGACCTCGCCTGAGAAGAACGAACTTATATAGCCTTCCCACCGATTCCGCCCCGGCAATGAACCCCAGGACATGACCCTGCTCAAGAGCGACCAGACAAAAGCCATACTTACAGCCGGCAATTCCGCGATACAATTGCTTTACAAACGTCGGCCCCAAGGAGGCGATAAAACCGCTGCTGATGTTTTCTATGTGCAGCAGGGCCACTGATGCCACATGCTCAGGTGTAAGATGTTTGATCACTGTTTTCACGAAATCATCTCTCTTGGCGAATAACCTGATGATTCAGAATGTCCAGGTATTTATCAGCCAAAACACTTCTGTCGAAATTCTTTCTGACAAAGCTCAAGCCGTTTTGGCCGTATTCTTTGCATAACTGGGGATCACTTTTGAGTCTCAGGACGGCCTCAACAAACTCGCCGGCATTTTCCGGCTCGGTATACATTCCGGCCCTGGCATCTTCCACCAGCTTCCTGGCCACCCCGTCGATGGCCACAATAACAGGTTTGGCTACGGACATGTAGTCAAAGACCTTATTGGGATATACTGTCTTGAAGGTATCGACCTTCTTCAAAACGGCTGTGCAGACGTCGCTGGCGGATATATAATCGGCTATCACGCTTTTGGGTACGGGGTCAACAAAAAGCACGTTGTCAAGTTTCCAGCGGGCAGCCTTTTCCTTCAACATCGGCTTTTCCATGCCGTCACCAACCAGCATTAGGACGATCTCGGGATATTGTTTGAGCTTCTTGGCGCTTTCAAGCAGTTGAATCAGATGATTTGCCACTCCATGTGCACCAACATAGGTAACAACGAATTTGTCACCGAGTTCATGTTTGGCTCTCACCCAGTTATTGCGTTCGCCCGGCTGAAAAATATCCAGGTCTGCCCCGTTGGGTATCATGCTTATTCTGTCGGCTCTAACCCGCTTGTTGGCAATTAAGGCCTTCTCGAAAGCGGGTGTCAGAACATTTATCCACCTGGCTGACCTATAACTCAAGCGTTCCAGCCAGAAAGATATCTTTATAAGCCATTTGTTCGTCAGTACCCCGGTGTCGATAGCCGATTCCGGCCAGAGGTCCCGTACCTCGAAGACCATTGGTATTTTCTTGAGTCTGCTCAGTATCCAGCCGGTAAGTCCCACGCTTAGCGGCGGGGAGGTACAGATTATGACATCGGCTTTGCCGACGCAGAACAATCCAGCCAGCACTGAGCTGAAGGTGAATGATAGATAGGCCCAGAATCTCCCAATAAAGCTTTTGTTATAGCTTTCGCTGACGTGGCAGCGCAGGACTTCCACGTTTTTCTGTTCCCGCTCACGGACAACGAGTTTACCCCTGTATCGGGACTCTTTTTCGCCTGTGGCGTAATGGACTGTGCCGGCCAATACCGTTACCTTATGACCTGCCTGGGCCCAGTATTTTGCAAATTGATTCCATCGGGAGCCACCCGCGTCTTCTTTACCCAAAAAATATTGATGAACCACCAGGATGTGCAATTTACATTTTCCCCAAGATTGAATTCAAATCTGCACTTTGCTCTTGTCCAGAACTGGCCCAGATCCATGATACCGTGTTTGCTTGGCTCAGGCAGGCGCTCTTGATCACCTCGCCAAGGCTGACCAGCGTCGCAAATCTGACCGGAAGCTCTGCACACGCCGAACAAACCAACACAGGCGCCGGCCGACGATCGCCATAATGTAGAGACTGCCAGCCGATGGGTCTATCATCCCCCCTGAAGCATTTACAGCCGATCTCATTGTCGCACGCTATAACAGCCAGGCCGACGAGGCCGGCTTCAGTGTTCAGAGTCAGCTGATTATCGGATAGCTGATAGCCACTGTCGCAAACCTGCCAAAACAGCTCCAGCTCATGTCTACCTGATCCGAGCAGATCATCCACAATGATCCAGCAGTCGTCCGACCAGGACAGAACCGTTCGACGATGGACTAAATTCTGGCCTTTCCTGTGATAGCCATAATGCTCGCCTTGCATCAGCTTGCTACCGTGGCCGCTGTTATACGTGGTGAGCTTGGCTTTGGTCCAGTCAAACCACATGAATCGCGAGGCCCTTGTCATCTGGTCTGCCCCGTCCACGGTTATGGTGTTATGCGCAGCCGTCGAAGGAAAATAGCTTTCCCACGGCTCGTCAGAAGTGTACATGTACGTTCCCGAGTCGCGCAAAATGTTCTGACCTTTCCACCACAAATCCAGGTGTAGCATATCCGCATGGCTCGGACGCTCGGTGAAGCTGTGGCAGCGCATCATCGCCCAACTGTCTTTGTTGCGCAGGCTGTAATAGCCGCGGGATGTATAGGCCTTGCTTTCTCGCGTAGCCGGCTTCAGTAGACTTCTCAGGGCGTCCGCCCCAAAGAACCAGAGCGTATCTTCATCCCATGGGCCAGGCTCGTAAAGCCTGACGTGGTTCAGCAGATAGTTCGTTGCCTGCAACACCGGCCGATAGTCAAGATAGCCGCAACTGTTAAGCACAATGATCAGGGCTCCATCGTTAGCACCATAATTCGGAACTCTGCCGCTGTCGTCCTGCATCTGGTATAGAAACTCAACAGCCCGGCGCACTCGCGAGACTAATTCGTCAGAAAATGAATCGTTATTCAGTTGGGCCAATCGTATTACCCAAAGAAAATCCTGCAGCATCAGACGATGATAATTCATCGAATGCTGAATATAAGAGCCATCCAGGCGAATTTGCTTCAATCCCTCAGCAGTGAGAACCTTCTTGCCGATCCTGACCCAACGAGCCGAATGTTTGAACTCGGGGAATAATATTCCTGCTGTATAAAGCCCAGCTGCTTCGGTTAATGAGTGATTTGTTTGCGTTGAGATCGCGAAGTCTATATTCTTCTCAATCCGACCCGCGTGAACACCGATGCCCGTGACAAGTTTTATTTTTCTCTCGACCGTGCTGGCCCGAGCCTCCCACAGTGCATATAAAGCAAAACACATCGCCATAAGCCGAATGGCACATTCCTGCCCGCAAGCGTAGTTGGGTCCCATGTTCGGCTGATTCGCCTCAAGCCAGGACTCAAAAAGCTGCCAAAACTTCTCCGCGTACTTATTATCTCGCGTGGCCGCATAGGCCCGCACCAATGTGTAAGCCCAGGCAAAACGCGACGGCTCCCAGATAAATTTGATATCCCCCACTCTCGGATCGAACACATTAATGTCACACCAATGCGCCGCCGGATCGACTCTCTGGCCGTTCAGAGGATTTACAAACCAGTCGGGATCAGAGCCCAGACTGTGCCACTTGTCGAAAAAATACTGAAACCTGTTTTGTAAAACTTTGTCGGCCGCAGCAATGACCGCTGGGTCGGGCTGCGGTAGCTCGCCGGGTTCAAAAAAGAAACGCCGACCATTTGCCTTATGCCTCTGTAAGAAGGCCTCAGGTCGGGAATCCGCCGAGGGACAAAGCAAATCAGCAAGCGCTATTTGTGACCAGCTCTGAGCGGGAAAACTGCGCTTCAACAGACCCAGCTTCTTGCGCAAGGCATACTGAACCCGAAACACACAGAACCCTAACCCCTTATGCCTAATAATGTTATACGCTCTGCGGAACTTGGCCACGCTTGTTTATTCTATCTTTAGAACTTGGCCTGTCCTTGCTGACTCGACTGCCAGGAAGCTGGCCAAAGTGACATTCTCAATCTCGCTAAAAGACATCAGTGGTTCACCCCCGGATACTGTGCGTTTGATAAACTGGCCATATTCATTATGATGACCCTTGTCTTGTCGCCAGAGGTTCATCTGCCTGAAATTGCTCCAGCCGAAGCCTCTCAATTTTCTAAAATTATCCAGATGAAGAACTTTACCGTCGCAGAATAATTCCACGGTTTCTTTGGGATAGCGTTTATGGCCGTTGGCGAAATAATGCAGGCTTCCGACTGAGCCGTCAGAGAAACCGAGTGTTATGCTCATTTTGTCGTCGCGAATCTCCACCCCGGAATCCCGGCCAACCATGGTAGCGCTCACGGAGACTATTGGTGCACCTACAATATAACTCATCAAATCTAGCCAATGGCAGCCCTCGCCGATTATACGCCCCCCGCCGACATTTTTGTCCTGCACCCAACTGTCCGCGGGGATAGCACCGGCGTTTACTAGACAAGTCATACATACCGGCCCATTTCTAGCTGCAATCAAGGACTGCATCTTCTGGACATGCGGGGAAAACCTCCGATTGAAGCCTACTAATAGTTGTTTGTTTTGCGCTTGTTGATAGGCCTGCTTTATTTCTATGAGTTGGTCCCGATTGAGACACAACGGTTTTTCGACAGCTACGTGTTTGCCCGCCTGCAGGGCCTCAATGACCATAGGCGCATGCAGATCGTGCCGGGTCGTTATGATAACGGTGTTTATCTCCGGATCGCTAAACAATTGCCGGTAGTCGTTGGTCGTTTGCTCAAACCCGAATTTCCGCCCAGCATGAGCCCCTGCGACACCGTTAATGTCGGCCACGGTCCTGAGTCTTGCCCCAATGGGCTTTAGTGCAGGCAGTAGGGTCATTTTGGCGAAATTGCCTGCCCCAATCAATCCCACCACCGCCTGCGGTATAGCCGCTGATCTGACCAATTCAGCCGGTGTCTTTACCGTATGATCTCTGGCTGGCGTTTCTTTGGGGTAGGTCAGAATAAGCGCTAGTGTGCTGCTGTCTTCGGTCAGTGTCTGATAGGCCCGGCTCGCTTGCTCCAAAGGAATGCGCTCGCTGATAAGCTCTTTGACTTTCAAATCGCCGCGAGCCAGACTACCGAGAACTGCTTCGAAATTACGCTGCTCTGTCCAGCGCACAAAGCCCAGAGGATAATCCTGACCTTTCTGTTCGTAATTACTGTCATATCTGCCGGGGCCGTAGGAGCAGGAGACCTGAAAGCTTAATTCCTTTTCATAGAAGTCTGCCCGGTCCAGATTCAAATCCACCACACCTACAAGGACTATCCGACCACGCTTGCGACACATCTGAGCCGATTGATGAACTATCGAATCCCCCTTGGCAGAGGCAGTTATAAGCACACCATCAACACCACTGGCGCCTGACTTGGCTATCGCCGAAGCAACTGCATCCGCACCAGCAGTAACGTCAATAATCTCAGCTCCAAATCGCTCAGCTAGATCGAGCCTTTTCCTGTTGATGTCTATTCCGACGACCTTACAACCGCAGCTTTTGAGTAGCTGCACGCAGATAAGTCCTATTAGACCCAGACCGAAGACCACGATGGTTTCGCCAAGGGTCGGTTTCATTAGCCTTATCCCCTGCAGGCCGATGGAGGCTAACACTGTAAAGGCTGCTTCTTCATCGCTCACGCAGTCGGGTACTTTCGCACAGAGGTTCTTAGGCACACACACAATCTCAGCGTGCGGACCGTTACTTGCGACCCGATCGCCGACTTCGAAACCTTCGACGCCTTGGCCAACCTCTAGTACTGTACCGCAATTGCAGTACCCTAGCGGCAACGGCTCGTCGAGACGGCTAAAGACCGCTTCGAGCGTAGGCAGCAGACCGTCAGTTTTTATCTTATCGAGAACCTGCTTGACCTTGTCCGGCTGCGAGCGGGCCTTAGCCAGTAGTGAACCCTTGCCGAACTCCACCAGCATGCGTTCCGTCCCAGCCGAGATCAGGCTCGCCCGCGTCTGAATGAGAACGCTAGTGCGGCCCAGCCCGGGGGCGGGAACGTCTTCGACTTTTGTCTCACCCGATCGGAGATTCTGGAGTATCTGTTTCATAAAGGTGGTTCCCTATTCGATCTAAAACGCTTCATTCGTTCCTGACGGAAGGTACTGATCCCGAAACACCCGGGACACAATCTGTCGGAACTTGCCATTGGCCTCACGCGGAATAGCTTGGAGATATTCGAACTGTATGCCAATTTCATTTCCCAAATACCGCCTCATGCCAGCAAGAAAGGACTCTTCATCCCTGGAAGTATATCCAGGCGAACGGACGATCTTGACCGTGACAGAAGAGAGCTCATTCTGAATCAATTGGGCTTCCTCGATCTTGGCGGAATCCTTGAACAGAAAATCAAGGCGGCCCATCTGGCGCCCATCCGGGGTTATGATGTATGATTCTATACGACCGTCGATTTTCTCAACTGTTGGGGACTGCCGACCGCATGAACAAGGCAGCTCTGACAATGTGGCAATATCACCAATGTTATAACGAATCAGGGGCATTGCCATATTCCGAAATCCAGTACATACGATCCGCCGCACGTTCGAAGGCATTCCCTCCAGCGGAAGGAACTCCACCACCCCAAACTCCATATCGACATGGTACGTATGTTTCTCACACTCACTAATATTGCTGCACTGTTCTGATGCACCATACTGATCAGCCAATTCTGTTTGTAACGCCTGTTCGATAGTCAGCCGTTGGTGGGGAAGCACTGTCTCAGCACCGGTTACCGTCACTCTCGGTGGATGCTTCAGTACGATACCATTTTGCAAAAGATATGATGCCAAAAGATACAATGCCGAGGGATACCCGCTGTAATAAGCCACTTGGCGTTTCTGCAGGTAGCTTACTAAAATCGGCATATTCTGCTTGGTCATATGATGAACTGATACGTACGTCTGATGCATCGGCAAATTGCGCCGCCAAAAAGGTGGGTCCATTGTGCTTAGAGGAACAACACTTCGGCCCGCGAAAACTATGAATGAGTCATTCAGCTTCAAGCCGAAACGCTGTCTATGTCGCCACCAGATAGCCCATTGCCAGGGCTGGGTATCAACATCGGATACTAAACTTAAGGCAGTGCCTGTTGTCCCTCCTGTGTGACCATAAACCACTCGTTTCCTCGGCCATTCTTTGGACTGCAAGTCACGGAAATGTCTACGGATAGTTTGCTTTTTGAGAATCGGCAGTTTAGACAGATCGTCAACCGTGCGAATATCCTTGGGGGTTAGTTTCCTTTCATCAAATATCTCGCGATAATAAGGAACAGTGTCATAAGCATGTTTCACTATTCGCTGCAGTTGTTCGTTCTGATAAGAACGTAATTCTTTAAGAGACCACCACTGCGATTGCTCCAGAAAACGTAGCGCCTTATGAAATGTGTTATTATAACGACTTCGACGCATCTTGATGCCAGCGTGACTGCAGGCGACATTCTGCGCCCATATAGGCAACTTGGAGTAAATTCGGAACGCTCTTGAATCTGCCATGTTTATCTCTTTCGAATGCTGTTACTGGCGACGATCAGGCTGCCAGAAGCCACGCATCAGGCCTGTCGCCAATACCCAGGACAAAGCAGCGCCCCAGCGCGAACGCGGGCAGAGAATACCAGGATGCGAACATCCTGGGCAAGGAAGCTGAGGCACCTAGGTTTGTCCACCATTTGAGCTGACCAGTTCCTCCAGTTCGTGCAGGGCGATAGCTACAATATCATCCCACGAGCGAAACAACGTCTGCAAGCGAGATTTCCCTTTCTCCACTAGGTCTTCTCGCAAATGAGGCTCGTTCTTTAGCCTCAAAATGGTGTTTTTGATCGACTCCGGGCTCCAGGGATCGCAGTATATAGCGGCATCCCCGCATATCTCATGGGCGAAGTCCAGGTCACTGGTGATGGTGGGACAACCGAAGTGCATCGCCTCTATATACGTCCCGCTGAAGGACTCCAGCAGCGTCGGGAAAAACATCCCGTCGGAGTGCTCGAAGTAGCCGGCCAGTTCCGTCTGCGGTACGACTCCAACACTCTTGATCTGCGAGGCAAGGCGATTCCTGGATATTGATCGGAGGAATCTGCGAGCAGCCTTGCCCTGTTCGGGACAAACGGTCAGGATCACAGTCACGTCCTGTAGTTCGTCGCGATACTGGGCGAAGGTCTTGACAATGCCCTCCAGGTTCTTGTGGGGTGCGTATCCTGTCAGGCAGAATAGCACGAAACGACCTTCAAGTTCGGCGAAAACAGCCGGCCGGTTCTTTGCGCTGCTTTGAAGGGTCTTAGTGGATACGGCATTTGGGAAGAGCTTAACGGGCTTGCAAAACCGATAGGTCTTGATGAACCGCCTTCTCATCGTCTCTGTCTGACAGAAGACCATGTCCATGCGAGGTAATTGCAGGCGCAAATGGAGGCTCCGCAGCCAGCGGTTGATCTTCTGTCGGAGCGGAATCGGACCGGCATGCTTCGTCGGATAGATGCGGTGAGAATTATGCACGAGAATGGCTGCCGGGCAACCAGGTCGGCGCACACCCATATTCCCCAACCCGAGGACCACGTCCGGCCGGAATGCCCGCACCTTTTCCGACAGCCGATACCTGTCATAGCGCAGGCGGCGCACAACGCCCCCCCCGCCAACATACATCTCCACTTGGCAGTTGGGCAAGACCCGGCACAGGTCATGATAGCCCCGCTCGGCGGGGATCGACACGAAATACTCATGCTCAGGAGCAATCCGCCCAAGAGCAGCCAAGATGTTCTGCCCAACTGAGGCCCCACCGCCGACACGAAGGTTGTGGGCGAGAATCGCGATTCTCATTGATCCAAGCCTTTGCTAGCACAGTCGTTAAGAAGATGCTCATAGAGCCGAAGATAGGAAGCTGAAATGTTTTCCCAAGTCCAACCTTGGACCATTTGCTTGGCATTTAGGCCCATTTTATGAGCCTCGGCTGGAAAAGAAATCATGTACTCAACAGCTCGTCGAAATCCTGGAATGTCTCCATTCATGATGCAGAAACCCGTAAGATAGTCCATTAGTACGGATTTGCCAATTCCGGTAGGAGTACCTATTACGGGTACACCCAACGTCATGGGCTCCAGGAAATTATGTCCGAAGGTCTCATACCGGCTTCCGACAATAGCCGCTCGACATTGCAACACTACCCACGGCACCCACTTCCGGTCAATTCGTCCGGGGAGAACGATTTGTCCCGACAAGCCAAGCTGCCTAATTCGTAAGCCTATAAAATCTTTTTCCTTCCCTTCGCCGGCAAAGACAAATCGAACATTAGAGTTTCTTCGAAGAAGAGGCTCTATAGCTTTGAGAATCCAATGATGTCCTTTGTTTTTTGAGAAGTTGGCCAGATAAACAAAATTGCAATGGCCGTCTTGTCCGAAAAACGAATGTAGGTCCGGATCGCCAACCGGAACATCCGGCGATCGTACATTTACAGCAATATCTGCTTCGAGGCCAAGAGGGATGAAACCAGCCCTCTTTCCCTTCAGTAATCTTGCAGAACCGATAAAGAGATCGGCGGTTGCAGAAGATTGAAATATGGTGAAGTCCACATATCGTCGATAGGCCAGAGACTGAACAAAACTGGCAACGTATCTCTGCCAGCCTCGTCCAAGCCGGAATGAATGTGTCGTAACCACCACCGGCATCTTGCTGCCATAGTGCTTCTTGAGTTTTCGTAATGCCAATACATTACGAACGCCTTGTACCTGAACGACTGCCATACCGCATTGTTCAAGTATTCCGCCCACACATTTGGTCAGGGAGTCCCGCAGATCCGGAACAATGTGGATATCTTCTTTAGGAAATCTGCTTTTGAGCATATCCAGAAGACCTGGGTTCTGCTCTTTGGGGGTAGTCACGATTTGCAGGCGAAACCCTCGCTCCCTAGCTTGTCCTTGCATTGCGCAAAGACAATGTGTATTGTGAAATGTTAGGCCTTGCCCATGACAAGCAGGAAGGAAAATTGCTGTCTTCTTCCTCAAATCCTTCATCGTGTTACCTTTTCGACATGGGACGACAGCCCGTCCGTCGATCCTGACCTATCGTAGCTCAATTCATTGCTTGACTATCGCAGCCACTAGGGCCCTGAGCAGGCGAGGGTATTCTCTGGGCCAGATCATTGGAGGCGCCCTCAACCGAGAATCGCTCTGCCGAGAGCCTTGACCAAACGGACACAGTCCGACGGAAACAACACAGGAAAGACTGCCAGACGACGGGCCAACTGCCGACAACCCTCGAGCCATTTTCGTTCCCGGAAGGCTCCTGCAGAGAGGTTCATCCTGATGCGAGCCTGGTAGTATATTGCGACCCATCTGCCATGCTCTGCGCGGATGTGCGCGACATGGGACTCGCGAAACGGGGCTGCCTGCGCTGATAGTATTTTAGTGAGGTCTTGTCCCAAAGATAACGGGGAGTCAGATGTCTGTACTGACGATGACCTATGGCAAACTCCTAACAGCTCTCTTCTAAACATCTACATGTGAAGACTTACCCGATCCATGATGGAACGCATGATATTACGGGTATCAATACTATCGTATAGTCGCTGTGCGGCTTGACTGAATGAATCATATTTGTCGTCAATCTCCCTTAATGCCGACGCTATTTGCCTGCTATCTTGTATGTCTACGCATAGTCCAGCCCCGTTTGCCTGTACATCCAACTGGAGCGGAGGCAAGTCGTTGCAGAGCATGGGCAACCCGAACCCAGCATACTCCCAAGTCTTATTAGGAGCACAAAAAACATTATTGAGACGCTCATAGGAATATGTAACTACTCCAATATACGCGTGGCTGGTTATCTGAAGGTGGTAGGGAGCGACCACCTTCGGAATGTAGATGAGGCTTGGATAACTCTTTCTAAGGTTTTCCAAATACTCTTTGTCTGCTGTTCCCATAGCAGCGAATCGCCAACCATCGTCCATAGTCTGGACTGCCTCAGCAACAAACCTCAGTTCCCTGAAAGGCGAAATGCCACCTTGATATAGAACAATCTTCTCATCCCCCCTTAGTCTTGCCAGCATGTCTCGGGCACGCTCGTCTTCAATCTCAAGATTAGATCGACGTGGATGGTTGGCTGGTTTGTTGGGAAGCACAAGCGGTGTTTGTTTCAGGCTGTACCACGATCTGAATATGCCGGCTCTGCAGATTTGAGGAACCACAACACAACTTGCGCCACGAGCATATTTAGCCAACATGCGGCGATAAAGAGGATATTTGTCATAAAGCTCACGTATCTGCAAGACGTAATGTCGTCGAAGCAGCCTCTTCCCTAACGCCAGAGCTGTGTCACCAGTGCTGATCCAAAGAACAGCCTCCTCAGTCTTCTGACCAATCTGACTCCACGCTCTCTTTGCAAACGTTCTCCAGAAGTGAGCCTTCTTCAGAACGGTTGAAGGAAATGGTTCAAACTCCGGCATGAGATCTATGATATTTATTCCCTTTTCTGCAAATGCAGCCTTCGTCTGGGGCTCTGAGCGAGAGGTGATGACTTCAACATCATGCCCCAGTTCCTTAATCACGATTGGTAATGCCATAATTGCCGCCAACGACTCAAACACAGTTTTGCATAAGACAATCAGTTTCATAAACCATCTCCATGTGTTACAGGCTCCATAAATGCTGGCTGAAAGCCTGTGAGGAATAATCCACACTTTCCTTACCAGCAAAATTCACGTTGATTGATTACAGCTATCAGCATTTTCAAGTACCGGTCTGATGCTATATTGTTCGTTCCACATTGCGACAATACGAAGATTTCGGCGCTGCAGCACGAAAAGCAGAATGCCCTCAAGCTGCGCGGAAGCTACAGAGATGGCACGACCCCCTCCTCGCTCGGGCCCATTGGCATTTCCTCAAATGCCTTCTGCTCGCGTAGCCAAAGGTTGTAGCCGGCAAGCAGGCCCAGACACGCAAAGAATCCACGATCCATAGGCAAGTCGCCGGTGAAACAGGCCTGAAAGAAGCTGATCCAAAACACCATCTGCACGGCTCGGGACAACGCTATATCGGGATCGCGCCGAATTCGTAATAGGTGCCAGATTCCCATTACAGTCAAGATGGCCAAGGGGATCAATCCGATGAGCCCTTGCTCCGAGGCGATCTCCAGCCAGAGGTTGTGTGGATAACTGCGCCTGATAGGAACCCATCTGAAAGTGGCAGTGTAGAATTGCGAGAATCCGCCGGCCCCGATTCCTTTGATAGGATAGTTCATAAAAACCCTTACAGCAATTTCAAACAACTCTTTCCGGTCGGATTCCGCATACGAAAGTTGCTTCATTCGTTCGTAGAAGATCGCCGGAGCCAAGAATCGTGCTGCCACACCGAGCATCCCGAGGATCAGGACCAAGACCAGCATGGAACGAAAGAATCGTCGGAAGGTCATGAAAGTTAGGCCGGCGCCCAAAAGGAGAAAAACAACCGCGCCCCGAGAGGCGGTGAACGGCAGAACACTGATCGCCACAGCCATCGCGACCAGAGCAGCCGTCTTCTGGAACAGGTTTCCGCAGTACAGCCAGTAGACCAGGAATCCAACACAGGTGGTTATCCAGATAGCGTACATGATGGCCATGCCACCACCAAATCGGTCCATGGCGGTCAGGTATTCGGTGGCGGACAATAGTATCAGGAAGAACAGCCAGACGATGGCCGTGGAAAACCAGGCACCGCTGTGCATGGTCATGCGTATTATTTCCGGATTTCGTCCGCACATTCGCCCCAAGTAATACAGGGGAACACACGAACCCAGGAATAGAAGGACCTTGTGCCTGCCGTACTCCGGTGAGGGGGTGTATTTTAGCGAGACCAGCACGATCAGTGCCAAAGCTAACATTGCCCAATCACTCAGGCTGTTCTCCCAGAGCTTTATCCCATATTTCACACGAAGCAATACTATCCCGAAGACCATGAAAATTAGCCAGCTCAGCGAGACGCCACCTTCGAAGTGTAGCACATGGATAATCGTAATGGAAAAGACCACTGCACCCACAACACCCACGGCGAAGGCAACCACCGGCCGGAACAACAGGGCCACTGTCACCGTGCTCAGCATGATGACGCTAAGAATTATGACAAGAGTTGAACCCACATTTGGATCCTAAAAGATCTGACACGATTTTGCTTCAGGCCGCCGATACGCAATTGTTTTCCCGATAGAAAGTGGGACGATACTATTAATTTTCAACAATGCCGCCTCAATACCATAGAAAGTTCAATGTTCATGGCAACTCCCCGAAATATACATGCAACAAGGACGATAATCCAGATAAAACAAGAGACACTCGAATACGGCGCAACCGCCCAAGCGATCAAAAGCGCTGAAAGGCTGGAAATACTTCCGTAAATGGTCTGTCCCTTAAAGCGACTCAGTCCATCTAGCACTATGGACTGGGTCGTGCTCCATGTGCGAACACATCCCCATACACAACAAGCCAGAAGAAGAGAGAATACGGGAACTGCCTCCGACTCGCGGGTCCAGATTCGAATTATCCATTGGCCTGCGAATACAAGAAATACAAAAGACGGGATACACACCAGGCTCCACAGACGAACCGTTCGCTTCAATGTTCTGCGAATCCACGACCAATCACCACGGGCGGCCGCCTCAGAATATGCTGGCCATAGAGGACTTAAGAACATGGTAAACAGGCCTACACCTGTAAAAATAAGACGAAGCGTCACGGCGAACGGGGTTACGGCGGCCACACCGAACCGATTGGCGATCAACACCAAAGGCACGCTGTGTCGCAATACGGTCGGAATTCGTGCTCCTAACGCCATGAGGCCTACTCCGGTAATGGTCCTGATCTTACCCACGGTGATCAGACGGGGATGAGGGCGAAGCGAGGGGGTCCGGACAAACAAAACGATGCTGCCGAGAAGCATAACGGAAAAACGTGCTCCGACCAAAGTTCCGGCCAGAATGGGCAAGCCCAGTCGAAGGTGGACACACAGAAGCACTCCCAGCAGCCCCAGGATGTTGCCGCACGCGAGTTGGAGACTTCCCCAATAGCCTCGCTGGTAGGCGTTGTAAATTCGCTGAATCAGGCCGGCCGGTAGACCAAAACCAAACGCAATCAACACCGCCTGGGCCGTGGGCAGAAGTTCCTCCGTCGCAACGGCGCCCTGGACATTAAGCAGATCCCGGAGCGGAAGCAACGGAAGGATAAAGATCGCCACAGCCGTGAGTGCCGCGAACATCAGCAACATGGCTGCCAAGCCACTGGCTATATAGCCTCCGGGATTCTCATGATCGTCCTGGCCGTACAACTTCGCCAGGGCATTTTGTAAACCAACTCCTAGCCCCAAATCCGTAAATACCAGGAACGATACGAAACTTGTGATCGCCATCCACAGCCCGAAACGCTCCTGGCCCAGGTATCCGAGGGTCAACGGGACGACGATCAGCCCCGTGGAGATGTTGACCACTCGGGCCGCCGCTGCCGCCAAAGCCGAGCGAGCCGCTCTTCGATAGCGGTCCTGGCTGCGCCCGGCCGGCGTCGAGATATCCGGCTGGGGAGACAAGACTAGCTTCACCAGTTTTTTGGCTTTGATGAACATGATAAGTGGATAGGTACCAAACAAACAGATATGTGATGTTCAAATCTAAGCTTATCTCTTCGAAATCCAGATTTTGCACATACCCTCAGCGAAAGCCTCATTATTTCACAATGGATTCACTTTTGAGTATTTTGAATAATGACACATGTCAAATGAACCTTCGCAGACCTGTCGCCTGGGCGAGGTGGATAGATACGCTTGCCAAATGTCCAAAAATCACCCGTGAAGATTTCGTAGTACTCCTGGTCAATAATGGTTGCAGAGTTTGCCTCCAGCCAAGTGTCAATTTCCTTCCGAGAGTAAACCCGGCAAATACATGATACATCTTGGCCGTATCCTGCACCTTGCAGCTTATAGACATTGTCTATATACTGTTTTTCGTTATATGGAAATGTAAGCACAAGATATCCACCGGGCTTTAATAATCTGAACATCTGTCTGATAGCCTCTTCATGATTCGGGATGTGCTCAAGAACACTGATGCATGTTATTAAATCGAATTGTTTTGTAATCTTTGGCTTGGTTATATCATCGTTTATAATGTAATAATGCCTATTGAAGAAACCGCCTCTCCAGTAACCCTCTATTTTGTCGATTGCTGTCACACTGAATCCGCAATTAGCCATCACGTGCGGCCAAGCAGTAGTGCCAGATCCCACGTCCAGTACTTCCATAGGATATATTTTTGCAAGCCACTTTAGCGCAAAAGCAAACTCAATGGGCCTCTCGTTAGGGGTCCGCCGCATTGAACTTTTCCATTCTAATCGAAGTATTGGGGAAAGATACCATCTAGCCAGGGTACTATATAATCTGTAAAGAGCTTTTTTTATTACTTTACTCATTGGAAAGCTCCTAATTGCTGATCGGTCCACCTGGATTGGCTGGCCTAACGACTATACTGTCATATCCTACGCCCCCGCCAATCATAACTTACAGAACCGCCATCACTGTGTTGCTCGCTTCCCCATCACCGGCTTGGGTCACGGCAAAGGGGTTAAGTATCGCCAATTCCTCGAAAAACGGAATTTTATAGTTCGAAACCATGAACTCTTGGGTCTATGCCGGGAGCAGATCACACCTGCCCGCCTCGGCCATCGACCAGAACACCCCTTTTGCCATCCGGTAGGCAAGCGGGGATCTTTGGACACGGTTAAACACCCGTCTCAAGAAAGAGGGGCAACAGGCGGAAACTAATGATCTGACGTTCACGTGTTTCCCCCTCGTCCATTCAAAAACCGCCTGCAAGCGGCCAGTATCCGGCCCGTTGCCTTTCCGTCGCCGTAGGGATTTACGGCCTGGGCCATTCTGCCGTAGGCATCAGTATCGGTTAGAAGCTGGGAAACGGTGTCTATGATTTGCCTGACGTCCGTGCCGACGAGTTTGACGGTGCCGGCTTCTACGGCTTCGGGTCTCTCGGTAGTGTCGCGCATGACCAAGACCGGCTTGCCCAGACTCGGTGCCTCTTCCTGTACGCCGCCGGAATCGGTGAGGACCAGAGTAGATCTGTCCATCAGAGCCACGAAGGATAGATAGTCGAGCGGCTCTATCAAGCGAATATTCTTGCGATGTCCGAGCAGTCGAAAAACCGGCTCTCGGACGTTGGGATTCAAATGAACCGGATAGACAAACTCGGTGTCGGCAAACTTTTCAGCCAACGTGGCGATCGCCCGGCAGATACACTCAAAACCGTGCCCGAAACTTTCTCGTCGATGGCCGGTGATCAGAACCAACCGCTGGTCGATTGAACTGTTCAGCAATCCAGCGGACAATTCGGTGATTTGCGGCCTGAGCTTCCTAACTTTGTCAACAGCGATATAAAGAGCGTCTATGACTGTATTGCCGGTTACGTAGATACGTTCGGCTTGCACGCCTTCTTTGAGGAGATTTTGCTGGGCCCAGCAGGTCGGGGCAAAATGGTAGTCAGCTATGTGGCTAGCTAGAACCCGATTAATCTCCTCCGGATAGGGCGAGAACTTATTCCAAGTACGCAGGCCGGCCTCGACGTGACCAACGGGGATCCGATGATAGAAGGCTGCCAAGGCTGCGGTAAAGACGGTGGTGGTGTCGCCCTGAACCAGGACCAGATCGGGCTCGTAGTCGACTATGTAGCCGTCGATAGCAGTGATAGCTCGAGAGGTGAGGCTGGCCAAAGTTTGATTGTCCTGCATTAGCGCCAAATCAACGTCGGGGGTAACGCCGAATACCTGAAGGACTTGATCAAGCATTTCGCGATGCTGGCCGGTGGCACAAACGTGAGCCTCAAATTGAGGATCTTCCTGCAAAGCCAAAACCAACGGACAAAGCTTAATTGCTTCAGGGCGGGTACCGAAGATAACTGAAACTTTCTTCATTTCATCCTCAGTGAACGCAAATTAGTCCAAGGTAAGCAGAACAATGTTCCGTACAGTTCATGTCTGAGCGAGGATGCTGACAATTCTTTGGGCGGCTTTGCCGTCCCAGAGTTCGGGACAGGAATGTGACCTTTTGTCGGCAGCGTCTATGATTTGCCGATAATGCTTGAAAATATCTTCGGTCCTGAGGTGCACGAGGCGATTTGTGCCTTGCTCGACGGTTATGGGCCGTTCGGTGCTCTCTCTAAGGGTCATGCAGGGAATGCCGAGAATGGTGGTCTCTTCCTGCATTCCGCCTGAATCAGTGAGCACCAATCTGGACTCAGCCATCAACTTGAGAAAATCCAGATAACCCACCGGCTCCAGTAGCCGGAAGTTGGGCATCTCTTTCAGGCGCGTATCGAAACCGAACCGGCTCAAATTCTTCCGCGTCCGTGGGTGCACCGGGAAGATTAACGGCATATCCCGTTGAATCTGGTCAAAAGCCTCCAGCAGAGCAGCCAAAACCTCCGGATCGTCGACATTACTGGGCCGGTGCAAGGTCAGGACAGCATATCCCTTCGGCTCCAGAGCCAAATCCTGCAGTATGGTGGATTTGTCGGCCCTTTTACGGTTGGCCAACAGAGTGTCAATCATCACGTTACCGACCAGGAAAACCTTGCTATCGGCTACGCCTTCACGTTTGAGATTCTCAACACCACTAGGCTCAGTAACAAACAGCAAATCACTGATTTGGTCCGTCAGGATGCGGTTAATCTCTTCGGGCATGGTTCTGTCGAAGCTACGTAGGCCGGCTTCCACGTGGGCTAATCGTACGCCCAGCTTCACCGCCACCAAGCCGCAAGCGATGGTACTGTTGACATCTCCGACAACAAGCACATAGTCAGGCATACGTTCCAACAGCACCGGCTCAAAGCGCTTCATGATCTCGGCAGTCTGCTGGGCATGGCTGGCAGAGCCTACTTCCAGGTTAACATCGGGTCGAGGTATTTCCAACTCATCGAAAAACAATTTGCTCATGCGCTCATCGTAGTGCTGTCCCGTATGGACCAGGTAACCATGAATCTCGCCACGCCGAGCGAACTCCGCCAGCAGGGGGGCAATTTTCATGAAATTAGGACGAGCACCGCACACGCAAATAACTTCTAGGGGCATGGCCTTCCTTTAGTAACGATTATAGCGAAGAGCTGGTTTTGCACTCCGTCCCCGTCGGTTGCAGGGACATTTTCTCGTAACCGCTGTGCACGTAAGATATTATAGGCCCCAGCCTGTCAATCAATTTCGGCCGGGGCTACTCATATATCGGCCAATAAGACTACGGTTCTGCACTACAACGGCTTATTTTACATACAGATATAGCGCTGTCGCTGGTAATACGATTCAGCAGTGCAGGTAGTTCGGGGGCAACAGAACGATAGAGGCACAAAGTGAAAGCCTCCCCGTTGCGTATGTGGGGTAATTGCCTGAATAATCAAGATGTGAGCATCTCCTGGGTGCTTCTGTCGTTAACTGTTGGTGACTCGAGCGTAACCATCTGATCCGGAAGAGGTTACATTCAGAATTTAGCAGCTTACACCTTGCATCGCAAAATTATACAGCTAATAGCTTTGTTTGTAAGAGGTTGCGCGGTTAGCACCAAGAATTGATGGCATAAGCACCAGAATTGTTGTAGATTGACCTATTAAGCCGATTACAGAAGCAGCTAGATAGAATAGATTTTAGAATACTTATCTGCTTGAAAAATAGTAAGTTAGGGTGTATGTTATTTTGAGTTCCGGGGTGTAGCTCAGCTTGGCTAGAGTGCCTGCTTTGGGAGCAGGAAGTCGCTGGTTCGAATCCAGTCACCCCGACTTTCCTTCAAAAACGGCCGTTCGGCCAAAAAGTCGAACGGCTTTCTCTTTGTAAGACAAAGACTTACGCTATTAACAGCGAGGTTCAAACTGACGCAATCCAAGATCTCGCGTTTCTGGGCCGAGTTTGAACGCTACCACAGGCTCACGAGGTTCTGGCTGAAATCGAATACCGCCAAGGAACGCACGGGCGTTCTAAACGGCGGAAGAAAAGTGTGGCGGGTGGCGGGGCGGAAGAAAAATGCGGGACCCCGGGAAGATTTCCGTGAGAATAACGGGCTTTGGACGACTACGTGGCCCGTCCTTGGACTTGGCTTTCTCATGGAGGACTGGGAGTGTACCGCGATATGGACCAGTGGATAGAGATTCGGCAGAAAGTATTGGTTGAGAGGGTTTCCAAGCGGCAGATTCTTTGCCAGACCGGCATGCACTGGAAGACCCTGCAGAAGATTCTGACCCACAGCAGCCCGCCGGGCTACCGGCGGACCAAGCCTATCGAAAAGCCTAAGATCGCCCCCTTTCTGGAGCAGATTAAGCAGATCCTCCAGGCCGATCGGGAAGTACCACGCAAGCAGCGGCATACGGCCAAGCGGATCTTCGAGCGTCTAAGAGCCGAGGGATTCGACGACGGCTATACCATCGTCAAGGATGCCCTGCGAAAGCTGAAGGCTCATAGCAAAGAAGTCTTCATGCCCCTGATCCACCGACCTGGCCAAGCCCAGGTCGACTTCGGCTGGGCCGCGGTTCGAATGGCTGGGGTTCTGCTAAAGGTGGCCTTCTTGGTGATAGCCTTGCCTCACTCAGATGCCTTTTTTGTCATGGCTTTTCCCAAATAAGAAGCCAAGTTCAATACTCATAATTGTCTCGTAGTAGCCAAGAAAAAACCTTTCCTCGTCCAGGGATTGTATTGTGAAAGAGGACGGACATCAAATGAGCTGGCCTGAATTGGGCAGATTTTGAGGCCCTTGCCAAGGTCAGGCCCAATGATGTACACTTTGGTAGAAGAAAGGCAAGATCGTGAACAAGACCCAGCAAAAGCGGAGAAACTCCAAAATTAGACGATACTCACAACCTGTTGTCACAAATGATTATCCGGCTGCTACGGCTCGGGACAAACTTCATATTGCCCTACTGCTGATAATCTCACTCGGGATAGGAACATATATAATAGCTACTACAGTTTTAATTACCCGAGACGGAGTGCAATATATCTGGACTGCCAAAAACTTTCCCCAAAATCTAATTGGCATGATAAAAGGTGAGCCTCCCGTTGGTTACTCATTTCTTATTTTTTCAACTCATAAGGTGATTACATCCTTTTGGCAGGACAACTCTGTATATAGCTGGATTTACTCAGCTCAAGGTATCAGTTTATTATCCAGAGTACTGTCATTGGTACCGCTATATTATATTGGGAAACTGCTGGTTGGGGCACGTCGCAGTTTCTGGGGATTGTTGATCTTAATCCTGCTACCGTATCCAGCAGAATTTGGAAGTGATGTTATTCGGGAATGGCCTCATATCCTGTTTCTGTCCCTAGGCCTTCTATTCCTAATTCGGGGCAGCAAATTCGGGAAGTGGTGGATGTTTGGAATCGCTGGATTGGCAGCAGGACTTGGGCAAACAATACGAGCGGAATGTGCACAAATAGTAGTATATGGAATCTTGTGGTTGTTAATCAGTTTGTTTCGGCCAAGACCGAATATAAGCAGGCTCAAAGCCGTTTGTCTAACGCTGATCCTTCTAATCGGATTTGCAATTCCAGCAGCGCCTTATATGAAAGCAAGAGGAACAGTCCTACCACCAAAACTGAAAGCGTTTATCAGCTCTGACACCCCAGGGCGGTCCAGTGGATTAGAACAAAGTGGCTTTGATGGTACGCTAGCAACATGCACGGCTTCAGGGATGCCAACCGATATACTAAGGGCCCTTGGCAAACTCACACAACAAATCAGTGAAAACCTGCTATATTTTTTTGTGCTCCCCCTGGCGGTTGGCCTTTATTGTCATTACCGTAGGCTGCGAAAGATTTTGCTTAGTGACAGGTTCTTTATATTTACTTTGATAGCTCTGTATCTGGTAATGATGGTGTCGCTCCACACTAATTATGGCTATATCAGTAGAAGGCATTGTATGCCTATCGTTGTGTTTACTGCTTTTTACATTGCGGTTGGTCTGCAGATACTTGCACGCTGGCTAAGTGAAAGAACTTCTAAGAACAGCTTGACCATAAAGAAAAATAGACGATGCTGGTTTTTTGTCCTTATGATAGTTGGCTTCGCTTTTTGTGCGGTTAGGTTTGCCCGGATAACACCTCTGCGGTGGGACAAGCAAGGCTATCGTGACGTGGCAAACTGGCTGAAAGAGAATACCAGCGAAAAGGACCTGATCGCCACGGACGATCCGCGGATTGGCTTTTATGCACAAAGGCTGAGCACGGCAATGGATGGCAAGGAAATCCCCCGAAATGCCACGTACGTGGTGAAATTCTTAGATGGCAGGCAAGCAGACCCCAGCACAATCTTCAGTAGAGAAGTGCGAAAAAGATATTCGGTGCGGATGAATGCAAGGAAAAGAAAAAAACGGATTGTTATTTACGAGGTGCTTTAGCTTCACCAGCCCTTTTTCAAAAGCACCGCCGGGACCGTTTTCAGCAAGATGTATATATTCAGCACAAGCGATCTTCTTTGAATATATAAAAAATCATATCTAATTTTATGCCTGGGATGCAGGTCGTAAAAATTCCTTATCTGGGCTAGACCGGTAAGTCCCGGCTTGACAGCCAATCGTAAACCCTGCAATACCCTGTGTAGTTTTACAAAATGTGGTCGTTCCGGGCGGGGACCCACAAGAGACATCTTGCCAAGCAATATGTTTAATAACTGGGGCAATTCGTCCAGTCGCGTAGTTCGTAACACTCTACCTATTCTGGTAATACGGGCATCGTTCTGCTTAGCCAGTACCGGGCCAACCACTTTTTCCGCGTCATTTATCATCGTTCTAAATTTGTATAATGTAAATATCTTGCCGTCTTTACCCACTCTTTGCTGCTTGTAAAAGACAGGACCGGCGGTTGTCAGTTTGATCAGCAAAGAGATTAAGAGCATTGCTGGCCAAAGAATAAGTAAAATTGTAATACTGGCTACTATATCAAGCAGTCTTATCAGGAATTCCTCAAAATCCGATTGCCTGCCGACAAAAGTATTGAACAAAGTAACTGAAGAGTCGCCGTTTAGTCTTTCGGGCAGAAGCTCCAGGTAGACCAAAGGGCTGAATAGGATGTCAGCTTTGAACTTTCGCTCCAAATAGAGCAGCAGATTCAAGTGTTGTGCATTTCTAATTCTTTCACTTACCACTATTTCGTCAACGGCCGAATATTCCAGCAGTCCGCCAATCTGATCAATTCGTTTTCTTTCCACGTTTGCCTTTTTGTCGACAATGTCCTCTACTTTGCCCTCGCCGAGGATTACTATCTGCTTTTGTATCTTCTTCCTTGCTTTGAGAACAAGCTGATTAACCTCAAAAATCAAAAGCAGATTTAGAAGGAACGAAATGCCAAAAACACTCGTCGGAAATGCCCCCCAGCGGACTCTGAAGACATAGACAAAAGCGACGGTCAGTAATGTTGCGAGAAATAAGGCTGAGAAAACTCTTTTGAATAAGTCCCAGGATGATTTGAACCTTTTCTTATAGACTCCGAACATCGCCAGTGCCGATAAATATATCAACGTTAGAAATACAAAGCTGTTTCTATAAGGCAGAAAACTACTCTCAGGGAATTGCAGGCCGTATCTAATCAAAAAAGAAATAAGAAAGCCGAGGTTTATTAGAACGGCATTTGTTATAAGTAAGAACACTCTTATCGCCATAGTGGACGTAAAGTAAAATAATCGTAACTCTTTAGCCATTTTCTTATTCCCAAGAAACTCAAACGTTCTTTCGATTTGGTGATGGATCCTGGAGGATTTAATAATATTCAAAACATCATATAAGGCGTCTACTACAGTATTGCTGGTCAAGATAATTGTTCCATGCCGTCATGCTATATATCGAATTCATATCAAAATCTGGTTTATGTACCGCATTGAAAATATTCAAACGTCTAAATACTATCCAGCAGCTTCTTATATTTACCAATTACCGATTCGTATGAATATTTACATTGAGCGACATTACGTGCTCGCCTCCCCATTTCTTCCAACAGCACAGGATTATTTTTTGCTTTGATTATGGTCGAAACAAGCGAACTTGGGTTTCCGGGCGGTGTAACCCACCCTATGTTCTCCTCAGCCACGACAAGCCCAATCTCAGAGTCTTTCTCTACCACAGCCACAATTGGTTTGCCTGCTGCCATAATATTATAAGCCTTACTGGGCACGCTTAGCCCAAGCATACCAGGTGAAAGAGAAATAAGGCCCACATGACAAGCATTTAAAAAATCAATCTGTTCATCTCTTGGTCTATTACCTAATAAAGTCAGATTTGTCAACTCTCCTCTACCTTTTTTTTCCTCTAGAAGATATTTCTTAGCGCCATCACCAACAAAAATGAAGTGAAGACCACCCTCATGTGATAATCTTTCCATAGCAGCAACTAGATACTCAATACCTTGTACTCGTCCTATATTTCCAGCAAATCCAACAACAAATTTACCTTCTAATTGAAGGTCGCTAATGAGCTTGTTTTTTTTGTACGGCAATGGATAAACATTCTCACAATCAGCCCAATTGGTGATTGCTTCGATATTGTCAGATCTTCCCGTAATAGCAGACAATATGGCACGCATATCTCTTCCAATTACTATCACCTTATTTGCCGAACAGTACGCTAATATGGATAATTTTTTTAGCAAACTAAGAATAAGTGATTTATTTGAAACGATTCTTGCAGGAACCATATTATATGGAAATATATCGTGGGCTATAATTACAAATCGCGTTTTTTTTATGCGGCACACAACTGACATGAAAAATAGTATTGTTGCCGGGTTTGTAACAACTATTACAGTGTCACCCTTCTTGATTTCTGTTAGTGAACGGTAAGAAATAGCAAGACTTAGAATAAAAGCTCTTGCAATTCTAAGCACGATTTTATTCTTGTTCAAGTGAGGCACAAAACATCTCAGTATGGTTACTTTGCCGAATGTTTCTTCTTTTCTTACAGCTTTAGTATTATTAGTATAATCTGGTTGGCCTGTAATTACGTTGATCCAATAATCATTCTCTAACCTCTTGGCAATTTCAGTCAAAATATGACTGGTTGCAGACTCTTCCGGATAAAAAATTTCAGAGATAATCCAGACCTTCTTTTTCATTTCAATATAATTTCCAAACAGTTCTTCTGATATAATCCGTATAACTGATGATGATTCGGATCACCTTATCGGATACATTTGGCATAGAATAATCAGCTACCTGCCTAAGCAAACGGTTGCTGCCTCGCGGCTGGTCTGCAAGTATGGCAAGCCCCTGCATGATTCGGTTGACCTCCAGACCAGTCACCATAACACTTGCTTCTTCCATACCCTCCGGCCGTTCGTGCGCCTCGCGTATGTTGAGGGCAGGAAAATTGAGGATCGATGATTCTTCATTGATCGTCCCGCTATCGGATAAAACAACAAAAGCATTTTGTTGTAAATGAACATAATCAGTAAAGCTGAGGGGCGTCAGCAATTCGATATTTTCACGAAACTTGGTCTTGAGCTTTTGAACTTTGTTACGCGTTCGCGGATGCGTTGAAACAATAACCCGCTTCTTATACTGTTTGCTTAATGTATTAAGGATGTTTACCAATTTAGAAAAATTTATATTTGACTCAATATTTTCTTCCCGATGCGCGCTCACCACAAAATAATCGTGCTTCGTCAGCTGCAGCCTTTCTAAGATAACTGATTTTTCGATCTTTTTATCGTAATGGGATAACACTTCAAACATCGGGCTGCCAGTTTTGATAACCCTGTCTGGCGGCAGACCTTCACGAAGTAGGTAATTACGAGCTATATCCGAATAGGTAAGGTTAATATCGCTTATGTGATCAACAATCTTGCGGTTGATTTCTTCCGGCACACGCTGGTCGAAACAGCGGTTGCCTGCCTCCATATGGAAAATAGGAATTTTTCGTTTTTTTGCCGGTATCGCGGCAAGACAGCTATTGGTATCTCCCAAAATCAGTACTGCTTCAGGATTTTCTTTTGCAAACACAGGGTCTATCTTTGCAATCGTGTACCCGATTGTTTCCGCGGCATTTTTACCTGCTGCCGCCAAAAAATAATCCGGTTTGCGAATATCCATATCGACAAAAAATATTTCATTCAATTCGTAATCGCAATTCTGTCCTGTGTGAACCAGTATATGATTAGTGTATTGGTCCAGTTTGGCCATCACTCTCGACAACCGGATTATTTCTGGCCGTGTACCAAGAACTGTCATTACTTTAATTTTTTTCATTGGTTGCCTCGATGTGACAAATTATGAATTTATTTACGTGGCTGATTTCAACTTTTCAAGGTATGCCTCTGCTTCTAATGTCCCTTCGATTGGTGCCCATGGAGCAAAATCATCAATACTCAAAGGCATATAAGGCCCCGGTTTAACTTCTAAAAATACAGATCCTTTTTTCAGGGAGATTACTGTGTGCCAAATGGCCGGTGCAATCTCCACTCCATGTATATCTCCAACTATGGTCAGCCGACATGTTTCTTTTATTTGTCCATCATCGCTGAATATGATCAACCTCAGTTCGCCAGCTACTGCATAGAATAATTCAGGCTTAGGATGTATTGCATGACGGTGCGGCCGTATATACGATCCAGGCTCCATTGCATTCAAAAGTCTTTGGCATGTGTCATCAAGGCTGTTGTGAAGATTATAATTTTGCCTCAGTCGCGGATTTGTTGAGGCCTTTTCTGACAGCACCTTCAGTAAATCAGAATCAATTATTTTTATCATAAAGATATGCTTCAGTTTTAACATTAGCAAAATATGTGTCCGGCTTTTCAGGATCAAATATCTGGTTTGACCAGAAAAGCGTTATCATTTCGCTTTCGCCAATGTTTTCGATATGGTGTGTGTACCCTGGAGGGATATCCACCACTGTCCATTTCGTTCCCGATACTCGGCACTCAATCACCTCGTTAGTGACGATATGTCGGAAACGGATTACCGCCTCGCCCTGTAAAACACAGAACTTTTCGATTTTGCTGTCATGATAATGATTGCCACGGGTGATTCCTGCGTAGGTGCGAGATACGAACATCTGCCCAAAATGCGCAGATTTGATCAATTCAGCCAACTCGCCGCGATGGTCAGTCTTTATGTCAAGTCCGTAGGAGAAATCATCGGCCGCAACGTAAGAAAGGTAGGTGGCATATAGTTTTCTGGTGAAATCATCGCTCAAATCAGGAATAACGAGTCTAGTACGAATCTCCCGCAATGCGTATATGCGATCAGCAAGCTCACCCAAGGTTATGCGGTAGGTAGGACTGACAGCAAGGTGAGTTGCAGAAGGGAGAATGCTACCATTCAAAATGCCAATGAACTCAGCAATGATGTCGTCGATATATACAAGCTCAACCACATTGGCCGGGTTTGAAATGGTAATTTCAATGCCGTGGGCTATGTTGTGACAGAAAGTAGAGACAACCGAGTTATAGTTTGGACGGGACCATTTGCCAAATACATTAGTAAGACGATATACATACACCGGTGCCCCCCTTTCTTTGCCATAGGTGAATACTACATCCTCAGCCGCTTTCTTACTCCTACCATACGGATTGTCCAGCGCAGCCTGAATTGATGACAAAATAACAACTGGTATTGCCGTGCCCTGCTTCTTCAATGTCTCAACTATCTGGCAGGTCAAATCAGTATTACCGGTTTTAAACTCTTCTTCTGACTGGGGACGATTGACTCCTGCAAGATGAAAGACGATATCTGCCTGAGAAAGCAAACCAGATAGCGTTGCGGGATTGTCCTGCACATCATAGCATAGGATTCTGATATCGTCCTGTCTCTGCAGTGCAATGCGCAGATTCCGCCCGATAAAACCCTCTGCTCCCGTAACTAAAATCGTTTTCATTATTCTTTTCTCTTCGTCTTTAGTTCTTACCCATTTACCTTCAGCGTTCAACTTTATATTACTATGCTTCCACCTTTTCACCCCGCAGTGCTTGCTGTACGCACTCCAGCTTTTTCAGTAAAGTCATCATTCCTTCAATATCCAGCCGGGTTGCATTATGAGAATTAAAATCCTGCAACTCCGACACACGCTCTTCACCCTCGGTGAAATACTTCCCATAATTTAGGTTGCGGTTATCGGTAGGCACGCGGTAATATCCGCCAAGATCATGGGCAACTGCCATTTCCTCGCGGGTAAGAAGTGTCTCATATAGTTTTTCTCCGTGCCGAGTGCCAATGATTTGAATGCTTGTATTTGTGTTTAACAACTGCTTAATTGCCTCGGCAAGCACGCCGATAGTGCAGGCCGGTGATTTTTGTACAAAGATATCACCAGGGTTGCCATGTTCAAAGGCATATAACACTAAATTAATAGCATCCTCAATCGTCATCATGAACCGGGTCATGTTGGGGTCAGTAATTGATAGCGGTCGCCCTTCCTGTATCTGTTTTAGAAACAACGGAATAACTGACCCCCGACTGGCCATCACATTGCCATAGCGAGTCACGCAGATGATGGTATCGGGTGCCGCTACTCGGGATTTAGCAACCGCCAGCTTCTCCATCATCGCCTTGGATATTCCCATTGCATTTATCGGATACACCGCCTTGTCAGTTGAGAGAACAATCACCCGCTTTACTCCTGCAGAAGTTGCGGCAGTAAGAACGTTTTCTGTGCCTAAAGAATTGGTAAGCAAGGCCTCCAGGGGAAAGAACTCGCACGATGGAACCTGCTTTAAAGCAGCTGCATTGAAAACAAAGTCTACTCCGCGCATTGCACCATACAGACTCGACTGGTTGCGTACATCGCCGATGTAAAAACGTAGCTTATCGTCGCTGTAAGCCTTTCGCATGTCATCCTGTTTTTTTTCATCACGAGAAAAAATGCGAATTTCTGAAATCTCTGTTGGCAGAAAACGGCGAAGTACCGCATTGCCAAAAGTGCCAGTGCCGCCGGTGATTAGCAGAGTTTTACCGGTAAACATTATTCCTCCAATGAAGTTTGAAGCTCCTCTACAGTGTTAAACATAGGGACTTCAAGCATCTCAAGATTGCCGTTACTGTAATTTTGTGCAAGTATTTTCATTTGCTTCTTAATATATCTACAAGCCAATAATAATATTTATCAAATTGCCACTCCGCCCAGACTTCTTCATAGCTCCTTCTTGCATTCATAGACAATTCTATGAAATTAGTTTTAACATACTCCATCGCTCTTACAGCATCAGCAGGAAGGCACTTAAAAGGAATTACATATCCGTTTTTCATGTGATTTACATGCTGTGTTAGTCCTTGAATGTCTCTCGTTATTATAGGAGTCTTATTCATATACGCAACAGGAATAACTCCGCTTTGAGTAACTTCCTTATCGAGACGGAAAACGGCAAGGCTTTCTCTAATTACTTCGTTAATTTCGGAGTCTGTGATACTATCTTTATTTACTATCTTTACTTTCTGTGTCCCTTTTTCTGTCAAATTCTCAATATATTTTGTTATATTGCTCGAACTTATAAGGGCAAATTCACAATCAAGCTCTTTCTCTGCCGCATAGTTGACAATCTCTATAAAAGTATCGTGCCCGGTCGCAGAATGAGCTCCACCTATGATTGAAAAAAATCTGCGTTCAGTATTTACATTAACCCATTTATCTGGAATCAATAAAGGAGCAATATAGTTTTTACCATTAAATTCAGGATAATATTTTTTGTAGAGGTACGATGAATATTCAGAGGGCGAAACTACGTAATCCATATATCTGACAGTTAGCTTCTGTATCACTTCAACAAGCTTAATATAAATACCTTTTTTAAAACCATAAGAACTTTTATCCGGCTTGTATGGGTCGTGGAGGTAAAGGGCTGTAATTGCTTCTGGAAAATTTCTTTTGATTAATCTTGCAATAAATGGATTCAAAGGATGCGGATTATAAAAAAGAACAAAATCAGGGTGGCTTGAAGAAAATATTTCCATAAATTTCTTACTATTAATAAATTTAAGCGTATCCATGACTAATCTACTTATATTATCAGCAGTTGAAATATATTCTATACCGTTATATACTCCTTCGATATTAGAATACTTTTCAGCAATAATATATTTTAAATCCATAGTGTTGCTCCTTATATTTTCCCCAAGGGCAAAAAATTCCTTTTTTAAGCCAGGAGCAAACTTTAGACTTACAATATAAGCAGTTTTCTTAGAAACCACCTTGCAGCTTTCTTCCAATTGCCATATAACTTTCTCCTTTATACCAATGAAAATATCCAAATATAGCCATTGGGATCCAGTTAATAAGAGCAAGAGGGAATTTCTGTAATACCCTTAATCCTGTAAGACTTGTTGTCCCATCGTCTAACATTTGAAATCCTTTGTTTTGAATTAGGCTCCTCCATTCAGGCGGGGATTTCAGAGATATATGGTCATACCTATTGCCTTGCCACCTAGTGCCAAGTATTCTTGCAGATATGCCGATTGGATTAGGAGTGGCAATTAATAACAAACCATTTTCTTTTAAAATTCTGTATGCCTCAGTAAAAAACCTTCCCGGCTTCTCAAGGTGTTCAATGACTTGAAGTGAAACAACAACATCAAAACTTCGGTCTGGAAAAGGCATTGCCTGGCCGTCATGCCTGATAATTGTTGCCCTTTTTACGTGCACTTTTGCAAATTCAACAAGGGATTTATCTATATCCAGACCGTATATCTCACAATTTGGGAACCACCTTTCAGCACGCCTCAAATACAATCCAGGTCCACTTCCGACTTCAAGTAACTTGAATTTGGAATTCTTTTTGAACCCGCCATATTTAGCAAGTTTTCTTTTCCACACCCTATATGCAACACTTGTCTTTAAAGACGCAAAGCAATGTTTGAATTTACTCTTGGGCAGGTATGGTGAATCTTTATTTCTTTCCATTGCAAAATCTACAGCCTCCATGCGTTTCTTTCGATAACTGTGGCGGGCTCCTGGCAGTAGGGTCACATTCTAAGTTATGTCAATAGGCATTTAATTTAATATTTGGTCATATATTTCATCAACGACTATTTTCGCCTAGTTGTGCAAAGCTCGCTCGCACATCGTTTCATCACGGTCTCTCCTCAAAGGTTTCTGTTTCCCAAAACAAACCATAAAGAGAGATCGTGATTTTTTCAAATCATGCTTTACCAAACCTTTTGAACAGTACCAATGATTATCGAGAGATAGGGGACGTACTGGTCATGATTAAGCGTGAGGATGCGAAGATAGTAGACCAATGCGACCGCCATGGAGCCAATAAAGACCGCTCTGTGCAACAAGCCTTTTCTGGCAGCGAAGATCAGCGACGCGGCGCAAGCCTGAAATATGCAAGCCATCACATAGGCCCTGGAATACATCACATAACTTCCGGGAAAGATAATAATCAGCACAACCGTCAGGAGGATGGAGAAAATAGCGAACCGAGAGATGAATGCCTGTTCCTCGGTGAGATGACGCGAGTATCTGATGAAATAGATCACCAGCAAGAGCAAGTACGGACCGAAAACAAGCACGCCGATCCCTCGGGGCAGTTGCGTCTCTTTGTAAATCCTAATTTTGTACTCATAGATCGACGGTACTATCAAAGTCAGAAGCGAATAGAAGTCAAAGAAGCAATTGATCACATATAAGGTCAGGATGGTCACAAGGCAAAGAGAAAAAGCCCACAGGAATTTGTTCCTCTTCACCTTGGACCATCCAAGCACCAGAATCAGCAGAATGATGTAAAAGATCGCCGAGTATTGGAAGAAAAGTCCGAGCAGACATATAGCCAAGGCTGTCAGCACTTTTCTATGCCGGCGGTAGTAATCGCATCCCAAAAGAAAGAGCGCGATTGCTATGGACTGCCTTACCTGAGCGAAGTGAAGAATCAGGAAACTGTAGCCCGTGTAAATCGTCAGGATGTAGAACCTGTTTACGGCAAGCCGATGGGTGAAGCGGTACAGCGCATAGACGCAAAACAGGGACGCAAGGAGAAAAACCACGGAGTAGGTGCCGCCAAAATATTTGACGGCGTAGTTGAGCAGGTAATACCCGATCTCGTACGGCGGTTGGACGAATCGCTCATTGAAATAAAGGTCGATGGGGTTTTGCGACAAATCGAGGTTTTGGAAAAAAACCTCGTAACCTAGCCAGTCATGTCCCGTCTCCAGTCTCAAGCCGGCGAAGAGGCCAATGGCAAGAAGAGCTAAGCCGTAAAAGGTTCTGTTGAGTCTCAGCAGTCGCAGTTGGTACAGAACTGCAAGAAGCGCGAAAAACAGAAATGGGAAGAGATAAATCGCCATATTATTGAGTTAAATAGGCCCCCACCCCATGCTGCAGATTGAGATTTGTTCTCTCCGTTTGCCGCCAGGGTTCCCGGCAGCGCCACAGTATTTCAACTATATAGTGGTCGAAGTGGATACCCTTTTGTTATTCCACAATGAATTTCCCGTTATATTTATCGAATTTTTTGTACAAAAACCGGATCGCATCTTCTCTCGTCATAGTCAGTAAGTCTTCCATATCAGAGTTCCAAGGGAATTTTACTTTTCTGTCAACTCTATTCCTATAACCGATATCATACGCCCTTTCTGGCGACAAAGGTTCAGATTTGTTTAGTTCTTGAGCTATAATAAACAGATTATTGTAATGCAGTTCTAAAATCTCATAATTATATTTTTTACATAACTCGTAACATTTTGAAAGACTTTGACCGTGAAAATGATCTCCTGACCACATATGATTAATATCGTACTTTACTGTAAATTGAATTGGTGGTGGAATATTCTCATTAATTTCGACACATATCAAACTCGGTCTAAAATCATTTAGCAGTTTATCTAATACAAAAAAGTCATAACCATCTATGTCTAAGTTTAACAAAGAAAAGTCTTTGGGACACATACAGGATTTCAATATAGATGAAATATTATCGGGAATTATTTTTGTTTTTATAAGATTTACATTGGGAAATCTTCTATATATAATTGCGAGCATTGCAAATTTTGTCGAATCAAGTTCTACTGCTATTCCATCCCATCCACTTTTGAAAAGTGAATATGTATTTGATGAACTTATTCCATCAGAAGCAGCAATATCAACGCAGTAGTTGTTTTTTAACTGTAAATAGTCTAGGTATTTGTTTATAATATTTTCTTCGTCAAGGAACGAGCTAGCACTTTTCCATTTCCTATTAAATCTATATTTACTAAGCACTAATAGCACCAATAAACCTGGAGGTAGAATACTCTTTACTGCTTGTCTTAATAATGACATATTAAAATACCTTCCTGATTATTAAAATGGGCATAAAGTCAGCGATTATATGAAGCCTGACAAATCTCTAAACGCCGACCCGCAGACCGTCGGAATAAGATGATCCATTTGATTAATATTTCCATAATCCACGATTTTGTCGGTAGCTAGATAGATAAACTAATAGCCTGGAAAAGTTGTAGAACCTATTTGATCCAACTAAACGCAAAATCGTTCGCATTATAAAATAAACAAATCTCATTTTATATTTATTTTTAGATAAATCATGAAAACCGCTTGGTGCATATACAGCGGTTTTTCTTTCAAACAGAAAATTTTTCCTTGCGAAATCACCAATAACACCATTGGAGTCGAATGGATCATGATTCGGCGGAAGCTCTCCTGCAACACACGCATAAGCCCGACGAAGTGTTGGGGATATATATTCTCCTCCGGACATGTAGTCAAATCCGTATTGTATTAATGCCAGCTCTGTGTTTTTTGCAGAGAGGGCCTGTTTGTAGGTTGTACTAAGTTCTAAAAGAGCTGGGCATTTTACCTCTTTTTTTAACAAAGACCTTTCCTTTAAATAATCAAGGTCGTTTTCATCGAAATTACTAAAGTGGAAAAAAACGAGAGGGTACATGTCATTTACAATATAGCCTCCATCATGGTTTTTCTCTATACATCTCTCAAAAATATTCCAGGGAGCAGCGTTATAGCCCAAATTAAATGAAACATATAAATCCTTGAAGAAACAAGGCGCAATACTAACCCATTTCTGATCGGTAGAAAGGCTGAATTGGGATTCCATAAAATTTAATTTCGAACATCTATCAGACCACCACCTTAAAAAACTTAGCCCTTGGGGGGAATCTTTTACAGCATAAAAGCCCAGATTAAATGAACCAAACCGCATCATACCAATATCGTCTCCCCATCCCGGATGGCTATGGATTGACAATGGCGTTGTATAGTGAGGGGTCAAGACAATAGAATGATCTTCTAAGTCACTAAGAATAGGCCCAACTGAATTATACGAATACGTATCGGGATCCAAAAAAATCACCTTCTTGAATCTGTCAAGTAATTTTAATGTAAGGCAAGGCTTGAGGCTCGTACTCAATTCTGTGATGTCATATTTGAATGCCAACTCATACAGATGTGGAATGCCAATATCTTCAATCCAAAAAATATTGGCTTCTATGGCGGAAAAGTCAACATCTACTTTCCTGTCAATAAGATATATATTTAGCTTTAAATTATTAAATTTCAATACCGATTCGGAAAGAGCTATTGCCTTTGGAAGGTAAGCCAAATTGCATACCGTGAAAATCGCATATTCCTGCTTCTCGTTTACGGTCATTTCATTATCCACTTTCATGTAAAAGCATTGATTAATCTAGCCACCAACTGCCAGTAAAGATACACCGCCAATGAACGAATAATTGCAATGAAAAACACCACGTTCCTGGTTGTAATTGAGGTAATCAGCAATCTTGTACTTGCAGTGATGGTACCAATTATTCGTTTTGCAGAATACTTGCGTAATAATCGCTCTTTGCCGAAGACTATATATCTAACATCAGGCTGTTCTGACTCATGATCAAAACCAGGGGCTATTGAGCACTCACCAATTTTAAAATTATTATTGTTAGAGTTTAGGCAAAACTCATAATCCACACAATCAACAAAATATTTTTCATTATGCCAGTTAATTTTCTTTAGATTTTCAAGAAAAAAAAGGCTTCCACTGCTCCTTGCAAGCAGAACATCTTTAAATACACAATTACTCTCGGCACAATCACCGGAATTTTGGGAATTAAATACTATTGCGCTATAATTAGATGCTATGTTAGCGTTGTTAATATAAAAGTTTTCAATAAAATCCAAAGTATTTTCATCAAACACCGTATCTTGGTCAAAGAATATCAAGGCCGGAAAGGAGTCGTAATATGCTTGAGCACAAACAGTTGAAATTGCAAAACCCAGCCCTACATTCTTTCCACAAGAGAAATACCTGCAAGCTTGCTTGCTGTCGCAAAAATTTTGAACAATTCCGTCTTCAGGCGAATTGTCAAATACATACAAAACGAAACCGGATGCCAGTGCCAAACTCAACCTTGATATTAGATTGTCGCCTGGATTATATGTCACGACACCGATTGCAATTTTTCGATTCATATCTACTTATTCACTTTTAACATGCACTTATCCGCAAATATTAACAAAATAAGACAATCGACACCAACCCTTGCGCCCCATATTATGGCTACTCCCGGCAAACCCACATATCTTAATAATATGAATAAAAGGGGGATGTAAAAAAGAAACTCACCTAGATGAATCATTGCTGTAGCTCGGGCATTTCCGGTTGCGTGGATTGCAACAAGTGGGACCTGAGCTATACCGTTAAAAATCAATCCCACGGATAGAATTGAGGCGATGTACCAGGAACTTCTTGCAAAATCTTGTCCCAGCCACAATTTTATAATCCAATAAGATCCAACCGCCGTAAATGAACAAATAACGGTCATAAAAGTAGCCACAACTTTCAGACATTTCTGGTATAAGCGTTTGCTTGCCTGTCGATCAGTAGCAATTACAGATGTCAATTTTGGAAACAGGGCTACGGTAAAAGCCCCGGGGATAATCAAAAGCCGAAACAATGCGTCAAAAGGTATCGTATAATAGGCTACTAAGCCGGCGCCGAGCACTGAAGAGAGGATAAATCTATCACCTGTTACCATTAGAGGGCTGATAATATTTGATATAGTCAACCATATGCCAAATATCAGTAAAGCTCGCGTATCTGTCCAACTGAACTTTGGTTTTTGTTGTTTTACGACCACTTTTTTGTTTACGAAATGCGCGTGGGCACCTAGCGATATTAGCCGAGCCGCAATCAAACTTGTAACCACAATTACAAGCGACGTGCCAAAGACCATAATACTCAAAGCAGGCAGACCAAAAGTAGCAAAACCAAGCAACATGCGTAACAGATTAGCTGTTTTGAAATCTTCGTATGCCTCTAGTACTCCTCTCAATCCAACGGTGAGAGTCGTAAGAGGTATGCCCAGCGACGCGATCAACAAAGATTGCACCACACTTTGCTGTAGCGGTATACTTACATTAAGCCACTTGTATCCCAGCACATTTGCCAAGCAAGCCAATAGCCCCCCCCCAATCAATCCAGTGGCTGCGGTAAGCAAAAGACCTGTCTTGACAAGGCTCGGTACTTGCTCAGCCAACCCCGTTGCAAGTTTGGTTGCTACTTGCTGGGTAAGCCCACGACCAAGCCCAAAGTCAAACAAACTGAAATATCCAATCAAAGCCCATACCATCGTAAGAATCCCTAATGCCTCCTTACCCAAATGCCCTAGCAAGTATGGAATGGTTATGATACCCAGCAAGAAAGGAGCTCCAGCCCCTACCAGATTCCACAATGTATTGTGAGCCAGCCGGCTACTATGAATCTTTATTGTGGTTCCTTTCGCTATGTAACCACTTTATTGGCTATGCGCATTTCAAAAAAACTGGTTGCGTAGAATGTATTTTCTGCATCCCGGCGTTCATGACTTTACAATACCACCACCACGTTACTGTAGATAGCCAAGAGATTTTAGCTGCTGACGCGTTTTTTCATCCAATTCTGTCTGCTTGGTTGTTCCACTAACTGCGTTATCTTCAAGCTTTGCGTAAGCGGCTACTTTAGGGTGCGACGTACCCAGATTATATTGCGCACCACGGTCTAACTGTAGGTCATAAAACTCAACCACGTTACTTTTCTTCTCCCGGACATACAGGTGCTCTGGTGAGACGACCGCTATGTAATCCAGATGCGAGATGGAGCCGTCTAAACCAACAGCACTTATAGCAATACGGTCCCGGATTGCGTCGCTTCGCATTGGCAGCAACGGTTTGCCAATGCAACCCTCGTGCAGAACCAGTCCAGCCAGAGCAAATAGTGTGGGGGCAATATCAATTGAACAAACTTGAGCGCGGATTCTTACTCCCGAAGGAAGATAGCCCGGCCAAGAGAATATCAACGGGACTTCATATACCTCCGGGTAGAGGTTTTTGCCATGAGCAGTTGTCCCGTGTTCACGGAATGCCTCTCCGTGATCAGAAGTAATCACGGAAATTGTGTTCTCAAGCCTACCTATCTTTTTCAACTCTTTGAGTAGTTGGCCTATCGCTGCATCTGCAGTTCGAATCCCGCCGTTATATAATTCTATCACGCGATTTCGGACGCCTGGAGCGTCGAGGCCCTTCACGCGGTATAGCATTTCCAACTCTGCATCCGGGATTACACCGAGGTCGGGGATAGTCAGAGGACTCCCAGAGTAAAACGGCGATTTCGGGCTGTATGGGTCATGAACATCCATGTAATGTAGGTAAAGGAAAAAAGGCTTTTCTTGTGGGCACTGGGTCAATGCAGCCATAGCTACGGCATTAACCTCCAATGCATCAGTCCAACTACCATCTTTGATGAGTGTTTCGTAGCTGTTGAACCCAGCATCGAAACCGAACTTTGATTTAAGCCACGGATTGGTATTGATCCCGATGGTGTGGTATCCGTTATTAGCAAAGACTTTAGCCATGGTGGTTAACTGCTCTGGCAGCACATCTTTACCCCCCCGCACACCGTGACGAGAAGGGTTCTGACTAGTCATAATGGAAGCCATTGAGGTCTTTGTCCAACTCGAGGGAGAGATTACTCGTTCGAAGAGTACTGCACGCTCAGCCAACCGCTGGATGTATGGAGCGGTGTTAATCTTATAACCGTAACTGGGCAAGTGGTCCGCTCGTAAGGCATCCACAAGGACAAACACGACGTTGGGCTTTTCTTTACGCCGCTTCCCACTACAGCCGCTTATCCAGAGGTTACCCAACAAACAAGCCGCTGAACCGCCATAGAGGCCGAATTTCAGCAGCTCACGCCGAGTCAAACCTCTTGCTGAGTTTTGGTTACGTCCAGTACTTCGCACTACTCATCCTCTCACTTGATTATGGTCAAAATCTCCCCCAAAATCTGAACATTCAACAATACACCTATTAATCTCCATTATCTGCAAATTTGTATTAGCATTTTAATCCCAAACCAATTCGCGAGAAGTATTAACCTTACGATCGCAATCCTGCATTGGGTACTACACATATCCAAGACTTTTCAGTCTCTCGATTTCTTCCGGGGAGAATGGCACCGTTTTATAATTGTTTTTGCTCTTCTCCATGAAGTTCTTAAGTTCCTGGCGTAGTAACTTAACAATATTGGCATGTTCAGCAGCAATGTTGATGTGCTCCTGTGGGTCATTGGCAAGATCGTAAAGCTCACACTTTTGGCTTAGAAGGTCATAGTGAAGCTTATACCGTTGGCGGCGCACAGACCATTTGATGTTGTCCTTTATATTGCCGTGATCTGCCTCGGCGAAAATAAACCGTTCGGGCGGTTTAGCGCTGGATCTTTGCCATAGCGAACAAAGATCATAACCTTCGAACCCGGGAAAGCTTTTAATACCGAACAAACTCAACACCGTCGGTGTTACGTCTACCAGGGAAACGGCATCCTTTATTCGTTTGGCTCGTGGTATCTTTGGTCCTCGGATAATAAGAGGCACATGTGTTAGCTCTTGGTATTGTGTTCGGCCGTGCAGGACACCTCCATGGTCGAAAAATTCCTCACCGTGGTCAGCCGTAACAATCAAGAAGGTTTTCTCCATCAGGTTTTGTTGCTGGAACAAACCAAATAACACATGTAGTTGGTCATCAAGCTGCCTTATTTCGGCGTCATACAAATCTATCAAGTGTTTGACATCGTTGTTATTCAGAGAAAACTTGCCGTCGCGAAACGCCAGGAGTTGGTCGGAACTGCCGTCTGCAATTCCATCATAAGGCCTCGCAAATTCTTTAGCATAACGTGGCAGTGGCTTGTAATCAGTGTGCACATCAAAGAAGTGCAAAAACAAGAAAAACTGCTCCTTATGGTGTTCTTGGAGCCATTCCTTAGTCTTTTCAATTATCACTGGGGCAACTCCTTGTAGTCGATGCCCCTCCGGAACAAAAGAAAATTTATCAAATCCTGTATCGAAGCCGAATTTTTGACTGACATAAAATGCGTTTACAATCGCCGCTGTGGTAAAACCTCGCTCTGAAAGCAAGTTCGCAAGAGTCTTAACATTTGGAGTAAGTATACTGTTCTTCGCAACCAAACCTAACCGGCTCGGATAAAAACCTGTTAGCAATGATCCATGGGATGGCAATGTCCATGGTGAAGGCGCTGATGCATCCTCGAAAAGCACTCCTTCCGAGGCAAGCTTGTCAAGTGTAGGAGAAGTCTCTCTGTTATAACCATAGCAACCTAAATGGTCGGCTCGTAATGTATCAATCGAAATGACCACGATGTTATGCTTTTCTGCACGTTCTTTTTTGCTGCATCCACTCAGCCAAAGGCCGCCAAACAAACAAGCCGCTGAACCACCATAGAGGCTACATTTCAGCAGCTCACGCCGAGTCAAACCTCTTGCTGACTTTTGGTTACTCCCAGTACTTCGCATTACTCATCCTTATCTGAGCTTGTTGCACAATGATTTTCGGATCCAACGGTTGGATTCGATGGCTGCTTGAGTGAGACGGCTCAATTTTATCGTTCTCATACAGCATCTATTAAATTTTGTTTATGTAAATCGTTTTGTGACGGCAGGATAAGCACTGATAAGGGCTGTCAAATCTGCCAGTGCTACCGGTGTGGGACCGGATAAACCGCTGCATTGTCCGCCAGTCCTGATTCCATTGCCTGTGCCAATGCTACAATATCTGCTTCTGCGATTGGAAATCGCGTCATCTGCCTAACTCCTTTCTAAAAAAACAAGTTAGCGTTTTACGTCGTGCGTGACAGATGCCCGACTAAAGAATCAATCTTCTTACACTCCGTCCCCGTGGGTTACGGTTAACCGCTGATGACATTGATATTCCTATTTGTTCAGCCAAGGCGGCTTCTATGAAGCCTGAGCCTGGCTTTTCTTGATGCCTTCTAATAAGAAAGCCGCAAGCGTTGTAAGCATCAGAAGTACCACAAATACAATGATAGTTTTTTTGACTATGCCGCGAGGAAGGGCGTAAATGCGGGGTTCTTCCGTAACCGGAGCACTTACGGCGATCCGGTTCTCAACGCCTTTGACATATGAAGTTAGATAATCCTTCAATTCCTGCTGCTCAAATTCTTTCGTTAACTCGATAAGAAAGGACTGAAATTGCCGTATTGTATAAGCGGATGAACTCCGGCTCTTTATCTGGGCAAGGAGCCTTTCGTTTAGGCTAAGCAAATCCTCATAATACTCGTACTTCTTTTCATTGTGCCTAGCAGTCTCCTCAAGCTGTATTATTTTTGATTCAGCCGTTTGTATTTGGTACTCAATAGGCAAATACTCGCTCCTGCCACCCACATCAAACTGCAGCATAATACCGCTTGCGGCTCTATCTACAGGTTCAGTTTTAGCATTCTTCAGTTTTACCAAGATAGCCTTGCTCTTTTTCAAAACAAGTTGTAGAGCGAACTTCTCTTTTTCAATATCTGCCATATTGGCTCGCAATCCCCTTATGCCAACATTCAGTTGCTCTGCTATCAAGCACACTGGGATTATATTTTCGAGATTATCTCTTATTACCGAGGAGATTTTGGAAACGTCCTGGGGGGCAGTTCCTGTTATGGTCACATTAAGTAATTGCGCTTCTAACTGCCTAATTTGTTCCAGCTTGGCCGGATCTCTTTGGTCTACTTCATCCAAATCTATATATGACGGCAAAACTTCAAGCTTCACTAGATTCTCCAGGCCCTTTAGTCCTCTGGCACGGCTTATTGACTCGGCGTACTGACCAAAACCCGCTTGCCGTGACCCGGTTGTAATTCTGCTCAAGTTCTCCTTGCTGTAGAATCTGCTGAGAAGGACGTTATAATTCTTTTGGCTAAGATTCCAGTTGCTGATATCCACAGCGCTTCGTCTTCCGAACTGGCCTTTGAGCTGGTCTTTGAGCTGGTCTTTGAGCTGGTCTTCAACATCATACGTATAGGTTATTGTGTAATGCCTCGGTAGAAAGAAGATAATCAACCCAACTAACAACGTAGGTATGATCGAGCCAAGTAAAATAAAGCATTTTCGTTTCCAGACAACCCTGAAATAGTCGATCAGATTAATTTCATCTTCGTAGATATTCGCTTCTTCTGGAACATCGTTGCCGGTACCTTGCTTGTTTGAACCGTCGTTTTCTGAACTTCCCATTAGAGACCTCCTGCCAAAGCTATAAAGAGGTGTACAATCTCCTGAAACCGTAAATAAAAACTCATCTTAGTACCATTTCGAAAATAATGCCATTGCCTTAGTTAGGGGACATAATATCCGTTTGGCACTCGGAAATCTACTGTTTATTTTGTTTCACAAGCCCTGCCGGCATAAGTCGTTACAAGCAGTTTTGCTCAAGATGTCGTGTACAAGCCCCCAGCAAGTCCCCCGAGTACTCGACAACAAGTCAAGCCCGTTCAGGCCAAACCGAAGTTGACGGACGCCACCTCTGAGAATATGATCATGGCAGAACAGCTCATGGCCGTCATGGGCGAGAGGCCAAACGGGAAATTCTCGCTAACGACAAAAAATGCACAGTAAGCAACGCTCTAGCCAACCTGGCACAAAGCAAGACACCTTTCACCTTTCCATCTTACTTGCCATTGCATTGTGTGTAGGCATCTATATTATTGCCACAACCGTAGCTATTTCAAGGGATAGCGTACAATACGTAGAGTATGCCAAGAACTTCGCAAGTGCTCCGACTAAAACTATGCTGGAAGATAGTAATCACCCTGGCTATCCCGTCATGATCCTCGGGGCACATAAAATCGCGGGACTATTTAGCGAGAGCGAATCCATATTGGATTGGATTCGTTCCGCCCAGAGCGCAACCTTGGCCCTTAGACTGCTGGCTATTGTGGTGCTCTATTTGCTCGGCAAAGATTTGGTCGGCCCCAGATTTTCTTTCTGGGCAGTGTTGATTATTATATTACTGCCAAAGTCAGCACAATACGGCAGTAACGCTCTCACTGATTGGCCCCATCTCTTCTTTCTGGCAACTGGATTCTTTCTACTAATACGAGCAGCTACGAGCAAAAAACTGTATTTGTTCGCTCTGGTAGGAATTGTCGCTGGCCTGGGATATCTTGTTCGATCTGAGTGCGCCCAGCTGGTTATTTATGGCCTTCTGTGGCTGGGCTTGGTGTTTCTTACCGGAAGAACGTGGGCTCGGTCTAAAACTGTATTGGCAACCGTTTTGTTACTGGTTGGTTTTCTAATCGTAGCCGGACCCTACATGAAATTAAAACGAGCACCGTTGCCAAAAAAGAGCATACATATTAGCGAGGTAGCAAATATTGAATTGCCGAAGACAACAGAGGCTTTAGCAAAATTAGGGGGAAATATCGGCGACACGTTGGAGTGGATCTTCGTACCGACGTGGATAATAGGACTCTATGCGGCCTTTCGAAAGACAAGCCAGTACAAAACCCCACAATTCTTCATAATTACTCTTGTCGTTCTAAATGTGGCTTTGATGGTCTGGCTGTACACCACCTATTCCTATATGGACAAAAGACACAGTTTCCCATTAGTGCTATTTACGATTTTTTATGTTCCCGGCGGCATAGAGCTACTTGCGTCCTGGCTGCAAAAGATAAAGAACAAAAAAACCAGCTGGGCAACCAACAACAAGCAGCTTGTTTTCTACGTCTTATTGGCGATTGGCATTGCTGTTTGTATCCCCCAGTTGCTCAGGCCACTGAACCATGAGAAGCTGTTTCTTCGTAAAGCGGCGCAATGGCTTGCAGAGAACACTGACAAGGGCGATCTTGTCGCCGTTTCTGACCCGCGAATTGCTTTCTATGCCCAACGAAGAAACGTTAGTCATGACAAACAGCCGTACCGATATACAGCAACCGTCCTGCCGGTAAGCAACACTGGCCTGGCCGAGAATGACGCACCACCATGGCCGATTGTGTTTTCACTTGACAGTACCGATAAGAAAACGCGCGTTGTTATCTATGACAAACAGCACTAACCTTTGTCAGGGGATTCGGGTCCATTCTGGGCGATTGTTGTTGACTTTCAGGTATATGAGGTCTATATTGACTGCCAAAAGGAATAGGCGATATGGAGATGAAAGGCATCATATTGGCCGGTGGCAGCGGCACCAGGATGGATCCGCTTACGCGCGTTGTAACTAAGCAATTGCTTCCCGTCTATGACAAACCGATGATCTATTATCCCCTGAGCGTCCTGATGCTGGCAGGGATAAGAGAGGTGCTGATCATTTCTACACCGGTCGATCTGCCGATATTTGAGAAGCTTCTCGGAGACGGCCAACGGCTGGGGATGAAGTTTGCATACAAGGCTCAACCCAGCCCGGATGGTCTAGCCCAGGCCTTTCGGATTGGTGAAGATTTCATCGGCGATGGCCCCGCCTGCCTGATTTTAGGAGACAACGTCCTCTACGGTCACACCTTGGTAGAGCATCTGAGAAAATGCACGAGCATCCGCCGAGGGGCCAAGATCTTTGGCTATCATGTCAACAATCCCCAGGCCTATGGCGTGGTGGAACTCGATGGGCAGGGCAAGCCCCTGAGCCTGGAAGAGAAACCAGCCAAGCCAAGGAGCCCCTACGCAGTGCCGGGGCTGTATTTCTACGGTTCGGACGTGGTCGAGCGAGCCTGGCAGGTTGAACCCAGCGCCAGGGGAGAATTGGAAATCACAGATCTGAACCGGATCTATCTTGAACGCGGCGAATTGAGTGTAGAGATACTCGGTCGGGGGATCGCTTGGCTGGATGCGGGCACGGCCCACAGTCTCCTGGAGGCCAGTAATTTTGTCAGGGCTCTGGAAGAACGACAGGGACTGAAGATCGCCTGCCTGGAAGAGATTGCCTGGCACTTGGGATACATCACCGCCCAGCAGGTTAACCAGGAAGCGGATCGTATGGGCAAAAGCGCCTACGTAAAATACCTTCGCAAACTCCTGGAAGCAGGACCGCACGAATGAAACGGATCGAAACTGCGTTGCCTGGCGTGGCTATCTTAGAGCCTCGTGTCCATGGCGATAACCGAGGATTCTTTCTGGAATTCCACAACCAGCGGACCTTCGCAAAATTGGGTATTGAGCACGTCTTCGTACAGGACAACCACTCTCGCTCGCAACGTGGCGTCTTACGAGGGCTACATTATCAGTTAGGAAAATCTCAGGCCAAGCTTATTCGGGTAATCAGGGGCCAAGTCTACGACGTTGCCGTTGACATACGTCGTGACAGCCCGACCTTTGGAAAGTGGACGGCTCTCACCCTCTCGGCCCAGAACATGCGGATGCTCTTCATCCCTGAGGGGTTCGCCCACGGGTTCTATGTACTAAGCGAATACGCGGAATTCTGCTACAAGTGTTCCGATTTTTACGCTCCGAAGGCCGAGCGAGGGATTATCTGGAACGATCCTGACTTAGCCATTGCTTGGCCGTTGTCCGGAGCCGAGCCGATCCTCTCTGCAAAAGATGCGGCTTATGGTACACTTGCTACCAGGCCGGCAGCCGATCTACCCATCTACAAGGGAAACCCTTCGTGAAAGTTCTCGTTACCGGCGCAAAGGGGATGTTAGGGCGCAGCCTGATAGCCCGGCTGAGAGAGCAGGATTGTCTAGGTGTGGACCTTGATGATTTTGACATCGCTGACGTTTGTGCAACAGACAAGGCCATCGGAGAATTCCGCCCCGACGCAGTGATTCATTGCGCGGCTATGACAGCCGTTGACGATTGCGAGACTAAGCTTGACCTTGCTTTTGGGGCAAACGCAGTGGGTTCAGCTAACGTAGCCAGTGCCTGTCATCGCTACGGGGCCAGGCTGATCGCCATTTCGACCGACTATGTGTTCCCGGGCGACCTCAATTGCCCCTACCACGAGTTCGACGCTACAGGTCCAGGGAATGTTTATGGGGCCAGTAAACTCGCAGGTGAAATGGCCGTGCGAGCCCTTTGCCCTAATCACTTGATCGTGCGGATTGGCTGGTTGTATGGCCCGGGTGGTCCGAGTTTCGTCCACAATATGCTTCGGCTGGGGGCAGCTGCGGATACCGATCCGGTCAAGGTTGTCAACGATCAGCTCGGCAACCCGACCCCCACGCCGGCGGTGGCGGACCATCTGGAAATGCTACTGACTATTCCCTTGGCCGGGACCATCCACCTGACCTGCGAGGGAGAGGCCAGCTGGTACGACCTCACGCAGGAGATCTTCCGGATCAAGGCCTTCAAGCGTCTCGTTGTGCCCTGCACCACCGCGGACTTCCCGCGACCGGCTGCCCGTCCTGCCAACTCGCGGCTAGACAATATGGTTCTTCGCTTGCAGGGCTTGCGGCCCATGCCGCACTGGCGCGATGCCCTGGAGGCCTTTCTTGGAGAATATCCTGATGGCTAAGACGATGCACACGCCATCCGTCGTTCTGCTCACCGGTGGGGCCGGTTTCATCGGCTGTAACTTGGTCAGATACTTGCTAAAAAAGGACCCATCCCTGCGGGTGGTCAACGTGGACGCCCTGACTTACGCTGGTTCGTTGGCCAATCTGCAAGGTGTCGAGGAAGATTACGGCCAACGCTATCGCTTTGTGCACGCCAATATCTGCGACGAGCAGGCCATGGACGCCCTTTTTGAAGAAGAACGCTTCGACACAGTTGTACACCTCGCTGCCGAGAGCCATGTTGATAGATCGATCGATGGGCCCAGAGCTTTCCTCCAAACGAACATTATGGGTACGTATGTACTGCTGCAGACGGCAACTGCCCATTGGAAGGGCCGGAAAAAGGTTCGCTTCCACCACGTCAGCACGGATGAGGTCTATGGCTCTCTTGCTAGTACAGGATATTTCACCGAGGAAACACCCTATGATCCTTCCGGTCCGTATAGTGCTTCGAAGGCTTGTTCGGATCACCTGGTAAATGCATGGCACCGAACATATGGCTTGCCGACAACCGTTTCGAATTGTTCCAATAACTATGGTCCCTATCAATTTCCTGAGAAGCTCATTCCTTTGATGATATCAAACGCTTTACAAGGCAGGCACTTGCCTGTATACGGCGACGGAAAAAATGTTCGCGACTGGCTGTTTGTCCAAAACCATTGCGAGGCATTGGATGTCATTATGCGCCGAGGGAAGACCGGAAGAATGTACAATGTCGGCGGAAGCAACGAATGGGCGAATATTGACTTGGTCAACCTCTTGTGCGACACAATGCAAGAATTGGTACCGCTGGATAGCGGACATTACCGCGATTTGATCAAATTCATCTCCGATCGTCCAGGGCACGATCGGCGTTACGCCATTGACGCAACCAGAATTAGAAAAGAACTCGGATGGACGCCAAAACACACCTTCGAAGCAGGTTTGAGAGAAACCATCCAGTGGTACTTGGCCAACAGCCACTGGTTGGATGAAATCAGGAAAGAACGATACAGAGGTGATCGCCTCGGTTTGATATCCTAACCGCAGAACCCACTAAGAGCAGGCGGTCGGATTTCTCCCGTAGAAGCTTATTATCCATGGTCAACTCACCGCCTTTCTTCTTGAGCCTGCCGATCTGCTCCTCCCGTGGATCAGCCTGCCCGGCAGTCAGGAATTGCTCCCGCCAGAGAAAAAGGGTTCCGGCAATTACCCCCAATTCCCGGGACAGTAGTTCCAGATCCTCTCCACCCAGCAGACGCAGAACTGCCTGGACCTTACGTGGGGCGGAGAATCGACCACGTCGAGCGGTTGTTGCTTCGCTCGCCCCAGCTCGCTTCGCAACAACCGCAGCCTTCTTTTCCTTGGACATAGGCAATACTCCTTTCGGGGAATATCATCCCCTGATTCTGTGTCCAAGGAAACCCTAGGGTGGGACACTACATCTTAACCAAACGCACTGTCCCACTTCTAGCTGATGCTAAACACTATAATCTTAAAGAGGATCCAAACGAGATACATAACCGTGTCAATGATCTGGGCAGCACCGAGCATGTCCAATTCCTCAACGAACGGCTTTTCGCCCACATGATTAAACGTAACGTCGAGTTGGGACATTTGTGACAAAGGCTGCTGCAGTCCTGACTTAGCGCTGTTGGGTGGTCCAGCGATTTGTAGTTGGCTGCCTATGCTTGCCTTTTACACTCGTTACATAAAAAGTAATCCTAATACGTATTGAGTTAAGTACGAACTAAGTTATAATAGTTAATATTCCGGGCATTAGATGAGAAGTTAGATTGGTTTTCCGGAATTGAACACGTAGAAGGGATGACTGGGATGGTTGTTGTTGCGAAACAGCGGATGGCCGGCTGAGCGGATTTCCAAAAACTGTATAGAGAAACTGGCAAGAGTTGTGAAGCAGTGTACAAAGGAACTTTCCGTGGAACTGGGCTATCAGGCGGAAAATCTCTGATTAGATAAAGGCCTTCGATGAAACCACAAGAGTATGGCAAGTTGGTTAGACATCGCACGGTGCGGGCTAAGATCATAGCCAAAGCAGGCAGCATCAACAAGGCGATAGCAGCAGGGTTATTAAAGGATACGGCTGAGGTTACGCTCTCGGAAGCAGTGGTGATGGGTCTGTTACGCCAAGGGGTGAGAATATTTCTTTCGGTGTTAGGGCATGGCTCGACCGAAATCGGCGAAGTACTTAGGATTTATCAAGAGGTGGGCGTGGTGCGCACTTGTGGTGTACGCAACGAAATAGAGGCTGCCCACGCGGCCACGGCCTTGCGCTGGGTCACCGGCGAAAAGGCGGCGGTTGTTACTTCGATAGGTCCTGGAGCATTGCAGGCTATGGCTGGCTCTCTGGTCAGCGCATCCGACGGAATAGGTGTCTGGCACATATATGGTGACGAAACAACTGAGGATGAAGGTCCCAACATGCAGCAAATCCCCAAGCATGAACAGGGTCTCTTCCTGCGGTTATGCCAGACTATGGGCCAGGCTTATACATTGCACACACCGGAGGCTGTTTTTAGCGCATTGCGTCGCGGACTGAATACTGTGGATCATCCTCATAGGGCTGGTCCTTTCTATTTGCTGCTGCCGATGAATACACAATGCCGGTTAATAAAGGATTTTAATATTAACGAGCTGCCGTGTGGAGCTCCGCCGGCCCTTGGGGCTGCTGCGAGTGGATATAAAGAGGCTGTCGAAGCGTTACAGAACGCGTCCCGCGTAGTTGTCAGGGCCGGTGGGGGTGCGAGGACAGCTGGGAAGGAAATTGAAACATTTCTGGAGTTGATTGACGGCGTGGCGGTAATAAGTCCGCTGGTATCCGGCGTAATTCCATACGCTCAGCGGCGCAATATGACCGTGGGCGGATCAAAGGGTAGCCTGAGCGGTAACTACGCGATGGAAGAGGCGGACTTACTCGTGGCTGTTGGCACTCGGTTTGTTTGTCAGAGCGATTGCAGCCGAACGGGTTATCCCAAGGTAGAGCGGGTTATTAATATAAACGCGGATATCGAATCGGCGTTACACTACAACAAGACAATCGCCCTGGTGGGAGAGATATCGGCGACTCTGGGAAAGTTAATCGCTGAACTCAAGGCAAGCGGCATCAATAAATCCAGCGGCAAATCACAGTGGCTAGCTGACTGCGGTCTGAAGAAGCAGCAGTGGGAACAATTCAAGTCGAAGCGTTACGAAAATCCCAGCCTGTATGATGAGGCTTTTGGACGCGAAGTGCTCACACAACCTGGGGCTATCAAAACGATTACAGACTGGGCGAGAGAGAAGGAGGCAGTTACGTTCTTCGATGCCGGCGATGTACAGGCCAACGGTTTTCAAATCGTAGAAGACGACAAACTTGGAAGGACATTTACAGAAACCGGAGCGAGCTATATGGGGTTCGCTGTATCGGCTCTTTTGGCTACGGGACTAACAAGGAAGAGATTTTACGGAGTGGCTTTAACCGGTGACGGCTCCTTTATGATGAATCCTCAGATACTTGTCGATGGTGTCGAACACGGGGCAAGGGGCTGCATTGTTTTGCTGGACAATCGCCGCATGAGTGCGATTTCAGGCTTACAAATAGCACAATATGGCAAAGACCACGCGACTAATGATCGTGTTGAGGTTGATTACGTATCCATGGCCAATTCCTTCAAAGGTGTGAAAGCTTTCCACGGCGGGTATTCTCCTAAGGAATTGCTGGCAGCATTGGAAAATGCTCGCAAACATGAAGGACTGTCATTAGTTTATGTACCTGTTTATTTCGGCGATAACGAGCTTGGCGGCATGGGCGTATTTGGACGATGGAATGTCGGTAAGTGGTGCGACGAAGTGCAATCGCTTCGGCATGAGATAGGACTATAATTGGAGTTTTGAAGATGCCGGGTTGCAATAACAACAGTAGGCTTTCGGCTGAGGAAGTTCAGGAGCTCAAGCAGATTTGCCGGTACGTACGGAAGATGATCATTAATACTGTGGCTGATGCGGGGTGCGGACATACGGGTGGCTCTCTTTCGGAAGTGGAGATACTTGTTGGCCTTTATTTTCGGATAATGAATATCGATCCGCACAACCCAAGTTGGCAGGAGAGAGACCGTTTTGTTCTAAGCAAAGGACATGCCAGTCCGGGTTATTACAGCGTGTTGGCGAATCGTGGTTATTTCTATGAAGGGAAACTGGCGGATTTCAATGCCATAGATTCGATGCTTCAGGGACATCCCTGCATGGTGAAGACGCCGGGCGTGGACATGTCCACGGGCTCGCTGGGACAGGGATTGTCTGCAGGTATCGGTATGTGCCTGGGGCGCGACAAGCGTGGTCTTGATTTCAAGGTTTATGTATTGATGGGCGACGGAGAGCTGCAGGAAGGCCAAATATGGGAAGCGGCCATGTACGCAGGTTTTCATAAGCTCAGTGGCCTAATCGGTATCGTGGATTACAACAAGGTCCAGTTGGCCGGTACGGTTGTGGAAACGCTGGACCTTGAACCCTTGGCTGACAAATGGAAAGCCTTCGGCTGGAAAGTTCTAGAGTGCGATGGGCATGATATCGGTGAAGTTGTCGATACTATCCAGAAGGCAAAGCGCATGAGTGAATCCGGTCCGGTGGTCGTTATTGCTAAGACTATTAAAGGTAAGGGCGTCTCCTTTATGGAAGGTAAGTTCCAGTGGCATGCGAAAGCGCCCAGTGAATCAGAAAGAAAACTAGCCCTTGAAGAAATTGACAGCTGTGTTGAATAGGTAAACTACTATGAAGATTGGCGAAATGATAGCTCCGCGTGCTGCATTTGGTGACGCTCTGGTCGAACTCGGCGGCAAAGATCAGGAGGTGGTTGTTTTTGATTCGGACGTTGGGACAAGTACGCAAACAGCTCGCTTTAAAGGTGCCTATCCTGATCGTTTTTATCAAGTAGGTATTGCTGAACAGAACATGGTAGCAATGGCGGCGGGTATGAGCACGCTTGGATTCAGGCCTTGGGTGTCGACCTTCGCGGTTTTCCTGGCAAAGCGTGCAGCAGATCAGGTGCGCGTTTCTATCGCCTATCCGAAGCTGAACGTCAAGCTTAACGGGGCTTACGGTGGTATTCCGACGGGCAAGGCTGGGGCGACGCATCAGTCGGTTGAAGATATCGCGGTTATGCGCTGTATGCCACATATGACTGTAGTCTGTCCGGGCGATGCCTACGAGACCGAACAAGCGGTTTACGAGGCAAACAAATTCGTTGGGCCATTGTATTTGCGTACTGTTCGATGTCCGGTGCCGATTATTTTCGACAAGAATCACTTATTTGAAATCGGCAGAGCCTACACATTGCATGAAGGCAATCAGGTAACGATTATTTCCACGGGTATGATGACTCCCAAGGCGCTAAGGGCAGCTTTGGAACTCGAGAAGGACGGCATCAAGGCTCGTTTGATTCACATGCCCACTATCAAGCCAATGGACGAAGAAGCAATTGTCAAGGCCAGTAAAGAAACGGGGCAGATTATTACTATTGAAAACCACAGCCGACTCGGCGGACTTGGTGGAGCTGTGGCCGAAGTACTCAGCGAGCACGCCCCATGCAAGCTACATCGGCTGGGTTTTCCTGACTGTTTCGGCGAATCCGGCGACAATGAAGCGATCTTCAGTAAGTTCGGCGTAAATACCGAATGCATAATCAGCAAAGCTAAGGAAATGATAAAATGTTAGGGTCCGAAGAACAGAAATTTTAGTAACAGGAGCCTACAATGGGACTGAAAGTTGTCAAGAACTACGTTAATGGCAAATGGGTAGAAGCTGAGAACACGGGTTTTATAGATATCGAAAACCCCAGCACCGGCGAGGTATTGGCTAAGGATCCTTTTTCGACGACGGAAGAAGTCAATCGGGCTATTGATGCTGCGGCTGTGGCTTTTGAAGGATGGTCCAAGACTCCGGTTTCCAGACGAGTGCAGCCTCTTTATAAGCTGATAGAGATCATTCGCGCCAATGAGGAGAAGATTGCCCGCACATTGGTTAAAGAGATGGGTAAGTCTCTGCCGGACGCCCGAGCTGAGATCAAACGTGTCTATGAGAACTGCGAGGTGGCCTGCGGGATGCCAGTGCTGCAGCAGGGGGATAAACTAATTGGAGCATCCTACGGCATCGATGGCGAGGTTATTCGTCTACCGATAGGCGTATTTGCTATGATAGCACCTTTTAATTTCCCGGCCATGGTGCCGTTCTGGTTTTTGCCCTATGCACTGGCTACGGGTAACACCTTTCTTGTCAAGGCCTCCAAGCAGGTCCCGTTGACAATGCAACTGATTACTGAATACATTGATGAAGCCGACTTTCCACCGGGCGTGTTTAATCTGATAAACGGAGACAAGACAGTTGCTGAGGCCTTTATGGACAGTCCCAAAGTCAAGGGTATCTCGATTGTCGGTTCTACTAAGACTTGCCGCATCGTGGCCCAAAGATGTGCTCAGACTAATAAACGCTTTCAAGCAATGGGGGCCGCCAAAAACCATCTGGTGGCTATGCCGGATGCAAAAATGGATGACATGATCCGCAATATGATAAGTTCCTGCTTTGGTTGTGCCGGGCAGCGATGCATGGCTAGTTCGGCCCTTGTTGCTGTTGGCGACAAATTGTACAAAGAGGTTTGCGAGAAATTTGTTCAAGCCTCCAAGGAGGTAATTGTAGCAAACCCACTAGATCCGAAGGTGGCCGATGAGTCGATGGTGATGGGGCCGGTGATTTCGGGCAAGGCAAAAAAGTTCATCCTGGGGATGATCGAAACCGGAATCAAAGAAGGCGCAACTTTGGCCTTGGACGGTCGCGGTTTGGTTGTGCCGGGCTGTGAAAAGGGCTATTTCGTCGGACCTACTGTCTTTACCGATGTAAAACCCGGCATGGAAATTCATAGTACTGAAATCTTTGGTCCCGTGGTGGTGGTTCTGAAAGCTGATACACTGGACGAGGCTATCAAGATAATCAACGATCATCAGTACGGGAATGGAGCATCCATCTATACGCAGAATGGCTACTGGGCCAGGAAGTTCAAACTTGAAGTCCAATGCGGGATGATCGGAATTAACGTCGGTATTCCCGCCCCGGTGGCTTATCTGCCGTTTGGTGGCATGAAGGAATCGCAGTACGCGGACATCAAAGCTCAAGGCAAAGCCATTATTAATTTCTACACGGAACCGAAGATTGTTATTGAGCGGTATTGGCCAGAAGACTAAGAGGGCGAAAAACCATGAGAATAGCAGTCATTAACGAGACCAGCGCAGCTGATAAGAACAAAGATATCGTGGCGGCACTGGAAGGACGGGGCCATGATATAATCAACGCCGGTATGAAGAAAACAGGAGCTCAGCCTGAGTTGACATATATTCATACTGGTTTGTTGGCGGCAATGTTGTTGAATCTAAAACGAGTTGATCTTGTCGTCGGCGGTTGTGGAACTGGTCAGGGGTTTTTGAATTCAGTTATGCAATATCCGGGAGTTTGTTGCGGGCTGATTCAAAATCCACTGGATGCCTGGCTGTTCGGTCAGATTAATGGGGGCAATTGCATCTCGCTGGCATTAAACTTCGGCTACGGCTGGGCGGGCGATATCAATTTGAAGTTCATCTTCGATCGGCTTTTTTCATTAGAACAGTTCGGCCTGGGCTATCCGCCACACAGGCAGGAGTCGCAGCAGCAGAGCATTCGAATGTTGAACGAGGTTTCGAAGGCAACCCATCGTGATTTTGCCGAGATCAGCGCCGTTCTAGCAGATCCGGTTATAAAACCGGTGCTGAGTTATCCTGGCGTCGCTGAACTTCTGGATATTGACGCCGTGAAAGATAGCCGGATCAAAAAGTCGCTGCTTTCAAGGAAGTAGTGACCAACGTCAATTATAAATTCCCCTCCCGTTGCCTCCCTGACGAATGTTACTATAGTTTCAGGGTATGAGTAGATCAACACTCTGTGTTCTCGGGCTTCTTTCTCCTCCTAAACTCTGATATCCAGGATCAAAGCAGGAAAGGGTAGGGCCCGCCCCCATGGGGGCGGGCGGCGACAACGTTTCGGAAGCGACTGAGCGTCTGTCAAAAAATATCCTTCTGTCGAACATGCGGCCCTCAACCGCCTTAGCCAACGCCAGCACCCACGGCTTCGATTTCCTTGGCCTGGCCATCTTGGTCCATACAGGCATACACCAGATTCCTTGCTATTCTCTGCCGCCATTGCCGAACGCGACGCTGGAGTGTCCTGAGCTGACCGTCGGGCAAACGTCCGTTCATCCAGACAGAGCGGACTCTAAGGATTCCCGCATTACTTCCAGCGACGGCCAAACACCGGTCCACTTCTCGAATGCAATCGCGCCCTGGCGGACAAGCATTCCAAGGCCACCAAGCGTTTTTGCTCCCCTGTTTCTTGCCATTCTAAGAAACGGCGTGTCGGGCGGATTGGGGATCACGTCACAAACGACCATTCTTTCGTTGATGGTATCTTCCTTTACTGGCGGCATCTCGTCTACGTTGGGGTATAGGCCCAGCGGCGTGGCATGAACCAGAATATCGGTATCCTTCGGGACGGATAATTCTCCTTCCCACGGCTGAAATTCCGCTTCAGTTGAAGTGCCTTCCTGGAGTGTCTTGACTAAAGAAACTCCCATTTCGCTTTCGCAGGCCCGATTCACAACCAGGATGCGCTGTGCCCCCGCCAGTGCCAATTCTACACAAATAGCCCTTCCCGCACCGCCTGCGCCCATGCACACTATCCTCTTTCCTTTGGGTTCTACTTTGCCGTCTTCAATTAGCGAAGTCAGGAATCCCTTGCCGTCGGTGTTCTCTCCTATGAACTCATCTCCCTCTCGCCAAACGGTATTCACTGCACCGATCAGTCTAGCGTCGTCAGCCACCTTGTCCAGGAGGGGGACAATCTTGACCTTATGGGGCATAGTGACGTTGAAGCCACTGAAATTCATAGCCCGTACGCCCTCTACAGCCGCCTTAAGGTCCGCAGCCTTGACTCGCAAATTCAAATAACGCCAATTCAGGTCGGCAGCCCTGAAAGCAGCTTCTTCCATTATGTAGCTCGGGTTCTCATCAACTGGGTCGCCAAATACACCAACGAGGTACATTCTTTGTGGTTTCTGACTCATTTGCTATCTCCATTCAAGAGACCATCTGTATATGAAAGTGGGGTGCCAGATAATCTAATCCGGTATCTGGACTCCAAATTTTTCAGCCAATGTACAGATATTACTCCACAAGACCTCGTCTACTGGAATTCCGTCGCGTTCTCTTTGTTCCTTGGTGTTGTACTCGATCTCTCCGGGTATCAAAACTTCCGCTACGCCAGGACATGTGGGTATAGATTTAATGTGTTTAAGGACGCCATCGACTTCTGCACAAAAAGTTTGATGTGAAAGGAACTTATCCGGATCAACGGTCACAACGAAAATGCCATTACCCTCTTTGTAATCAGGCTTGTAGGAGGGGCCATAGCCGGTCAAGACATGACCGAGCAGTTCGGCCGCTATACCAAGGCCAAAGCCTTTATGTGCCGCCATGGGCAACAAGGCGCCGATAGTTCGTCCATCCATTTCACGGAAATCGTTGGGATCCGTCGTCGGATTCCCCTTGTCGTCTATTATCCATCCCTGTGGCACTTTTTCTCCTTCACGTCTGAGATTATTTATTTTGCCCGCAGCTGCAATAGATGTCGAAATATCTAATACCAGAGGCTTCATTTCGCCTGCCGGGACCCCGATGGCTATGGGATTTGTTCCAAGTGCTCTTTTCCTTCCGCCGGAAGGCGCAACCCACCCTCCTTGGGGGCCCGATCCGCACCATAACATTCCGATCATTCCCGCATCTGTGGCAGCCTTTGCATATGCCCATAGAATCCCGACGTGATTTAGATTGGTCACGGTTAAGGCGGCAATACCGGACTCCCTGCACATTTCGATTGCCGCGTTCATAACATCGGTCATCGTAATCGCCCCAAAACCCCTATGACCATCCGCTCGCGCTATGCTTGGGGTCGTCTTGATGATTTCGGTTCTCGCCTCAGGTTTGATCTTGCCAATTTCAAGGTCTTTGATGAATCGAGGAATCAAGTTCACGCCATGAGTGTCATGACCATACAAGCAGTTCTGCACAATGTGATTGCTGACCAGCAGAGCTATCTCAGCGGAGACTCCCATCTTTTCAAAGAAGCTCACAGAAATCTTTGTCAGCTTATCAACACCAACCTTTGGCATGGCTATTTCCTTCCAGTTGTGAGTCTCATTATAATATTAGTGAACTTTTCGACCATCACTTCATGAAGGCCTTGAGCCTTGCCTGCTAAATTTCAGGACAAAAAATATCTCATTCGTTCTGTGCTAGCTCTCGGCTTATTTCTTTTATCGCAGATTCATAAAATGTGTTTGTCTTTGCATGCACTTCACTCACGCCTTCGATTGTAGCTTTTCCCGAATCGACATAACTAAAAAAGCCATCCTCTACTTCCAGCAGCTTCTTTCCCAATAGTGCTACTTCTCGGACCAGAGACAGTGGGATCGACGTCACTCCGTCAGCGTCGCCGTGCAGGAGGTCCCCAGGTGATATTGTGACGCCTCCGACCTGAACTGGCACGTTCATATCCAGGTGTTGCCCAAAGGCGTGAGAACAACACCGCCCCGCCGCAAAGACAGGAAACCGTCTTCTACGCAGAGCCTGCGTATCACGAATAGACCCATTAGTAACAAGGCCGACAACACCAAAGGCCGAATACAAGGAACAGACCATTTCACCCGCCGGAGACCCCAACGGGTCGTCATCCAGATCCTGTATCACAAGAATCCGCGGCTCAGGGATTGTGAGTATCGCTTCGACGTGTCTGCCCAGATCTGCATAGGCCGGAGTTGTGTGACCTTCTTGGCGTGTCCGGACGGTGAGGGTCACGGCGTGACCAACGGCAGGTTCAAGCTCTGGGAATAGTGCCTTGATTGAAGGATGCATGAACCCCTCGTTTTGCGGTCGCACCTTATATGCTTCTATTGCGTTGCATATAGCAGGGGTGTCAAGATGCTTTAATATTTCAACATATTTCTGCTCAACGCCGGTATTCATCTGTCTAATCCTCTCCCACTTTGGAACGTTTGAGTTTGCATAAACACATATCGGACAACTGCCCCAAGAACGCACAATCGCAAGTCATCTCTTAGGCACTCTAACAAATCCTGACGTGAGCCGCGTTGCGAGAAAAATCGGATGGATGCAAGGAAGAACGACGGCGGCATACCTGGATGGTATGCTTAGGAGTTCTGACGCAGCAGACGCCGATTTTGCTCGCAACCCGAAGGGACGCCCTCCCCAATCGCGATAAATCGCGATTGGGGGTGCCCCGCCGTCCTTTTGCCCGCCGCCGGCGTCGCTCGTCGTCAATGATGCTCCCTGCATTGTATCCTCCTCGCTTCTAGGCGGCAACCAAAATCCTAGGCGTCGCGGCTGCGTCAGGTTTTGTTAGAGTGCCTTAGTCAAGTAGCTTCCTCGACCGGCCGATAAGCCTTTCAGAGGCTGTGGGACTCCGTCTGTGTTGTGAGCCTGACGGTCTGTGCCGTTTTCGGCTCGAACACGGACCGGACAGCCTTACACTGGAGGGTTTGGGTGTTGGGCGAGCTCAAACCCTCCTTTTTACACTCCAGGGCCGGATGACCGTATTCCTGAGCCCTCTAACTGTCGTCGCTCAGAATCTTGTTGACCACCACCAGGTCCAGCCGCACCCGCAGGTCGAACACCGCCGGGCCGGAAATGGTTACAATCTTACCCTCTTTACTCTTGAGCGACTCACCGCTTATCATTCCCGGCAGCAGGTAGCAGATATTCTTGCCTGTAAATGGATCCACCAACCGCCAGCGCTCCATCCCTCGGCTGCGGAAAACGTAAGAAGCTTTCAGTTGGCCGGTGGCCTCTCTGTGTTTTCCCTCCTTTGCGCCGGGAGTCTTCTCAGTGGGCTCCTTGCGAAGAGCTTGCATACGTTGGTGGGATTCCTT
>JAUXAG010000014.1 GCA_030614915.1 Actinomycetes bacterium
TCAATGCCGGCAAAATGGCGTTTTTTTTCTATTTTGTGAGATATCTCAGGCTTTAGCCTAGTCAGCCCCCGCTGGAGGCCCCAAAAGGCAGAAAGGGCCAGCCCTCAAGCCAGACCCTTCTTGCTTATCCTAATGCCATTACAATCAGGTCCCCGGCGAAACCGGCACCCTTGGGACTAATAATCGCCATCCAGATAATCACTGATACCAGCGTGGTCCCTGCCAAACCGATCAGCGGGCTGATCAGAAACGCTGCCTTCGACGCCGCTCGCGGGACAATCGTCTCTTTGCCCATCAGCTTGACTACGTCGGCAAAAGGCTGATACCACGGCGGCCCCACCCGGTACTGCACCCGGGCCGTAACCTTACGGTCCACCCAGGTGGCCAACAAACCCAATGTCCCCGTCGCCAGGAATCCCAAACCCACTAACAAAATGACCGGCACCAGTATGTCCATATTTGCCTATCCTCTTTGCCCTGAACTAGGACTGAGGCACCACCTCGTCTTCGATTCGTTGCCAATGTTTCGACCGCACCGCAAAGCGGTCACCCATCAGATACATATCTTTCCCCAGCGGATCAGGGATTTCTTCAAAAGTCACCGCACTATTGCTGCAACTGGTTACGCACACCGGGGCCTCACCGGCCTGAAGCTGCGGACACATGTCGCATCCGCTGAGAGTAAAAGCGATCACCTCATTTAATAGTGTCCCGAAGGGGCAGGCGTGCAGACAGCTGTTGCAGCCCACGCACCGCAGATTGTATCTGCTCAGAATTCCATCTTCGTTGGCTTCCAGGGCCTGGACCGGGCAGGCCAACACGCAGCTGCGCTCTTCGCATCGCCGGCAAACCAGCTCATAAGTCGCCAACTCCCGCAGACGGATTATCCCCTGGTTGGCGTTATGCGGACTGTAGCTGCACTGCAAGTCGTAGTTGCCCGCATCGCGACAGATATCTAGGTCTATTACTAGCTTCTTGCCCATAATTATTCCCACAAACCAGCCAGGGTTTCGATTTTGTCATAGGTGAACACCGGCCCGTCCTGGCAGACGTAGTAAGGCCCCAGGCGGCAATGACCGCATTTACCTACCCCACAACTCATATTCTTTTCCATCGACAGATACAGCCGATCCTTGGCCATACCCATCTGTATCAATTCCAACGTGGCGAATTTCATCATCACCGGCGGACCGCACACCACCGCCACCGTTTTATCCAGATTCAGCTTCACCTTCGGTATCAGCGTGGTTACCACACCAACGTTGCCCGTCCAGCCGTTGTCCCCTACGTCAACGCTCACCAGGACCTCGAACTTCTCCCGCTTGCTCCATTCCTTCAGTTGCTCGGGATATATCAGATCCGCCGGCGTCTTCGCCCCGTAGAGTAACATCACCCGCGAAAACTTGTCGATATCCTCAAATACCTGGTAGAGCAGCGACCGCAGCGGCGCCAAACCCACCCCGCCGCCCATTATCAGCAGCTCTTTACCGTACATGTCCTCCATGGGGTAGCCCTTGCCGTAGGGGCCCCGCAGGCCCAGCTTGGCACCGGACTGCAGTTCGTGCAGACGGTCCGTGACCGTGCCCGCCTTCATGATCGTTACTTCCATCTGTTCTGCCACCGCCGGCGAGCTCGAAGGCGTAAACGGCGCTTCACCCAGACCCGGAACAGTCAATTCCACAAACTGCCCCGTCCGAAAGGCCAGCGGCTCGGCTGGACGCAGCCAGAACGTCTTTATATTCGGCGTCTCCTCGGCTACCTTTTCCAGCGTCGCCGCAATCGGCTGGTAGGGACTTCTCATTTAGCCAACTCCTTGAGGATCTCACGAAGATCGATCTTCCCCAGACACGCCTCCACGCAGCGCCCGCAACCCGTGCAGGCGAATTGCTCTATACGATCCGGAAAAAACTTGAACTTCTTTTCGAATCGCGTATGCAGCCGTTGGGCACGCCTAGGCCTTTGATTGGCACCTCCCGCTACTCGGGCAAAGTTCTTGTATTGGCACGAATCCCAGTTTCTAAATCGCTTAAACCCTTGCTGCTCTTCCATGTCGCACAGCAGGAAGCAGTGGCAGGTTGGGCAGATAAAGTTGCACCCCGCGCATTCCACGCAGGTTGCCGCATACTTCGTCCATAACTCCACGTTCGGCCCGGCTTTCTCCTCCAGAAGCTGTCCCAGCTTATCGCCGAAAGTCAGCCCCTGGGCCTTTATCTGCTCGTCCACCTTTTTGGTCAGGGCCGCACGATTTTCCTCACGCTGTTTGACCTGTTGTTCCTGGACCCGCCCAAACAGCCCGCCCTGCTCCTCTATTACCTTTTTACCTTTATCGCTGCCGCACTCGACGACGTATCCGCCGTCCACCGGCGAGAGATTCAGATCGTAGCCGTCCGCCGGATATGGCTTGGACCCAAATAACGTGCAGAAGCAAACCTCTTTGGCGTCTGTGCAGTCGCCCGAAATGATCAATAGCCCATCCCGCCGGGCCTTGTAGTCCGGGTCCTGGAAGTCCCCCTCCACAAACACGTGGTCCAATATCCGCAGCGACGCCAGGTCACAGGCCTTGGCCCCCACCACCACCTGTTCTTCCTTGCCATTCTCGCTTTGGGACTCAAAACAGCCCCCCGTATCCTGACGGGCCGGAAACAGCACCGCCTTTAGCGGTTCCACGCTCCGCACCGCTGTGAATTGCCACTCCCTTCCCCCATCCGATCCAGCCTCTTCCAGGTGATACTCCAGTTCCTCTCCTGCCGGAAGATACACCCGTTTGTCTTTGCCCAGCTTCTCCAACAGCTCTACCAGGCCCCTGTCGCTGAGATAATAAAGCGTTTCTGCCAAGACCATGCTCCCTATTTCTCAGGTTTGCGCCTTGCTTTGGCCTTTCCGGCTCGCTTGTAGGGCACCGTTGACCGCCGAGGCCAGCTCCGATGTACTAAAGGATTTTATATGGTAATAGAAAACGTCTTGTTCGCGAACTTTGCTTTCCAGTTCCTTGGAGTTCAACCGGGCTGTCATGATCACTTTGGCTCGCGGCTGGATGGCCTTGAGGATAGGCACCGCCTCATACCCCTTCATTTCCGGAAGATCCACGTCAACAACCAGGCAGCCGCACTGCAAAACCTTCAGTTTCGTCGCCGCCTCCTTGACGCTGCTGGCCTTCTCGATGTTTATCCCTTCCACTGAAAGACAGGCCCGCCAGTCCTCTACGGCCTTTGGATCAGCATCTACCACTAGTACCCAGGACGCCTCTTTCATCGCTTTCTTGGCCTTTTAACTTCTCCAGGCGCATTCGAAACTCAAAGGCCTAGACCCAGGCCTCCAGATTCCTATAATAGTGCAAAACCAAGGCCAATCAGGCATGCCTGCTATTATCGGCAGTTCTGGATGCTTCTAAAGAGCTTTTATTATAGGGTTTACAAGAAAAAAATTCTGAGCGACTATCTGGACTCTAGAAGTGGGGAAAACAGCCTCGATGGGTGATAGTGCCCCATTTACGGGTATTTAGTACCCTTTTAGTCCGATAGGCCATATTTACTCATCTTCGCTCGCAGCGTCTTCCTGTTGATCCCCAGATACTCTGCGGTCTTCGCCCGGTGGCCCCCAAGCCGGGCCAGAGCCCGCTGAATGTGCACTTTCTCCATCGTCCGAAGCCGCCCATCGGCCGGCAGTTCCTCCGTCGCGGGCTCCTCTAGGCTGAAGTAGGTAAGGTCCCGTGGGCTAATTATCGGGCCTTCGGCTAGAACCACTGCCCGTTCGATAGCGTGTTCGAGCTCTCGGACATTACCCGGCCAATCATAGCTCAGCAGTCGCTCCATGGCCCTGGCCGAAATATCCTGCACCTTCTTGTGGCGCACCAGCCGGTATTTCTCCAGAAAATGCCTCGCCAGCAGTGGAATATCCGCCTTTCGCTCGCGTAACGGGGGCAAAAGGATAGGCACTACATGGAGGCGATAAAACAGTTCACGGCGGAATTTCCCCTGGGCCGCCGCTACCTGCAGTTGCGTATTGGTGGCCGCGATCACTCGCACATCCACTCTAACAACCTGGTTGCTGCCCACCTTGGTGATTTCACGCTCCTGCAGCACCCGCAGCAGCTTGCCCTGCAGATTCGGGCTGATCTGACCAATCTCGTCCAGGAAGATCGTCCCCCCGTCTGCCAATTCGAATCGGCCGTGCTTGGTAACCGTTGCCCCCGTGAACGAACCCTTGACGTGCCCGAATAGCTCGCTTTCAAAGAGGTTTTCGACCAGAGAACCGCAATCTACAACCACAAAGGCCGCTTTTCGCCGATTGCTCTGCAAATGGATAGCCCGGGCCACCAGCTCTTTGCCCGTCCCGCTCTCCCCGCAGACCAGCACCGTCGCATCGGTCGGGGCTGCCTTGGCGATCAGGTGCTCCACCTCCCGCATAACCGCCGTTTGCCCCACAATGACCACGTTGTCTTCAAGCAGTGGCTGATTGTTCCTAAGACTCGAACGGGCTGGTTCCTTCACCGCGGTCTCCAGGGCTGAGCGGATTGCCCGTCGCAGACTCTGGCTGCTCAGCGGACGCACCAGCACATCGGCAGCCCCGTGATGCAGGGCCTGTACTGCCGAGGGGACATCGTCGGCCGGCATGGCCACAATGACTTTCGCTTCCGGATCGTCGTGGACGATGGTCCGAAGGCAATCCAGCACCAAGTTGGCTGAGGCCCGGACATCCAGGACGATTACGTCAAACGGCCGTTCCACCAGCAACTCCAGGCCCTTGTTTATCGTCGCCGCGATCTCCAGACGGAACGCATCAGCTCGAGCTATTTGCTCGGACAATGCGCCGGTGGAAGAGCGGTCAGTGATGAATATCAGGCTTTGCTGGCGGGGCATGGCTAATTCTAGGTCAAGTTTCAGACAACAGTTAGCTTGGCCCCAACCATACCGTCGGCTATACTAATATGCAACGCTAAATCGCTCTGTTTCCCCACGGCCAACGCTCCGGGAGTAACCGATTGCAGAAAAGATATCAGCTCCACGTCACCGGCGTCGTACAGGCTGTGGGCTTTAGGCCCTTTGTTTTCAAATTAGCTGCCCAACACAGCCTCTCCGGCTGGGTCAGCAACGGCTCAGACGGCGTCCGTATCGAAGTCCAAGGCCCGGAGTCCCGGCTGAAAAACTTCTCGCAGGCCATCCGCCAAAGCTCTCCACGTCTGGCCCGCATCGACCAGCTCACTTGCCGGCAGATACCCCCGGTCCACGAGAAGGGATTCCGCATCGAGCCCAGCCAAGACCGGTCCGCCCACCATCCGGTTATCGGACCCGACGCCGCTGTTTGCCCAGCCTGTCGTCATGAGCTTTTCGACCCCGACGACCGCCGCTTCGCCCATCCTTTCATTTCCTGCGTGGACTGCGGGCCACGCTACACCATCATCGAGGCCGTACCTTACGACCGTGAAAAAACATCCATGAAGGCCTTCGACCCCTGCCCTGCGTGTCTGGCCGAATACACCAGCCCCGGCGACCGCCGTTTCCACTCCCAGACCAATTGCTGCTGGGACTGCGGGCCGAAGCTTAGCCTCTATGACAACCGCCGCAACTCAATCCGGGCCCAGGAGCCCATCCAAAACGTTCGCCGATTCCTCAAGGCCGGCAAAATAGTCGCCATAAAGGGCTTGGGCGGTTTCCATCTTGCCTGCGACGCCACCAATGCTTCAGCCGTGGCCCAGCTTCGCCGGCGCAAGGGCCGAGGGCACAAACCCTTTGCCCTCATGGTCGCTTCCCTGGACCAGGCGAGTCAAATCTGTCAAGTCGATGACCGTCAGGCCCAACTGCTCAACGATCCCGCCAGCCCCATTGTCTTGCTCCCCCGCCTGCTCGACTCCTGCGTTTGCGACCAGGTCGCCCCCAACAACAATTACCTCGGTCTGATGCTGCCCTACACGGCTATTCATCATTTACTCTTGCTCGATTCGCCTCCCTTGGTAATGACCAGCGGCAACATCGCCGAGGAAGCCATCATCGCCGACAACGACCAGGCTTTCGCGAAGCTCTCCACCATCGCCGATTATTTCCTGACCCACGATCGGGCGATCCGTTACCGCTGCGACGACTCGGTCGCTCGCATAATCGACGGCCAGACCCAGTTGCTCCGCAGATCGCGCGGCTATACACCCCAACTCATAGATTTGCCTGCTAAGTTTCCCCCCATCCTCGCCGTTGGCGGGCAAATGAAGAACACCATCTGTTTTCTCAAGGACGACAAGGCCCTGCTCAGCCAGCATCTTGGCGACATGGACAACCCCCAGGCCTACGAGTTCTTCCAGCAGACCCTCGAGCACCTCGGTGATCTCCTCTCCTTCGAGCCCGCCGGCGTCGCCCACGACCTGCATCCACACTATCAAACCACCGAGTTCGCCCAGGCCATGTCTGTTCCTCGAAAGATCCCCATCCAGCACCACCAAGCCCACATCGCCGGCTGCTTGGCCGCCCACCAGGCCCTCGACGAGCAAATCATCGGCCTATCCTTTGACGGCAGCGGGTTCGGCCCAGACAACTGCGTCTGGGGCGGCGAAGTTTTTCTGGGCCGATTGCCCGAGCTCCGACGCGTGGCCCATTTTGACTATCTGCCCCTGCCCGGCTCGGAACTCGCCGTCAAAGAGCCTTGGCGTATGGCCGTGTCCTATCTAAAGAAGGCCTTCGGCCCCGACTACCGCAAACTGCCGCTGCCCCTGCTCGAAGAATTCAGCTCCAAACTCGCCGGTATCGACAAACTCATCGACCGCCGAATCAACTCACCGCTCACTTCCAGTTGCGCCCGGCTCTTCGACGCCGTCAGCTCTCTTCTGGGCCTCTGCCATTTCAACACCTTCGAGGGCGAGGCCGCCATCACCCTGGAGATGGCCATGACCGATTGCGATTCGCAGCCCTATCCATACACCTTGGGCCGCGATGACCGCGATTGTTATCTGGCCGATTTCACTCCCACCATAAAGGCCATCGTCGATGAGCTCAGCCAGGGCCTGGCCCCTGGCCTCATCGCCGCCCGGTTTCATCGCACCATCATTCAGCTCTGCCTGGACCTCGTGGCTGCACTTGCCGCTGACACCGGCATAACAAAAGTGGTCATCACCGGCGGCGTATTCCAAAACAACTTTCTCCACTGCCGACTGAAAAGACTCCTGGCCCAGGCCGGCTTCGATGTTTATGCTAATAGCCTCACGCCGCCCAACGACGGCGGTATATCGCTCGGCCAGGCCGTCTTGGCCGCTATGATGCTGCAAAGCAAGGACCATAAATAATGTGCTTAGCCGTCCCCATGAAGATTGAATCCATCGAAGGCCCCATCGCCCGCGCTTCTCTTCCCGGTGGCGAGTACTCTGCCCGCCTCGATTTCCTCGACAACGTAAAGGTCGGCGATTACGTCCTCGTCCACGCCGGCTTTGCCATCGAAATCCTCGATCCCCAAGAAGCCCTCAAAACCCTAAAGGTCCTCCAGGAGTATGCAGAACTTTCTAGCCAAATTCCGGGACAAGCGTCTAACCCAGACTCTGCTTGAAAACATCCGCCGCATAGCCCCGTCCGATCGCACTTATCGGCTGATGGAAGTCTGCGGCACTCACACCATGGCCATCTACCGGTTCGGCCTGCGCCAACTGCTGCCGGGGAACATCGAGCTTCTTTCGGGACCGGGCTGTCCGGTCTGCGTCACCGACTTGTCCTACATCGACAAAGCCATCGCCCTGGCCCGGCGCGACGATGTACTTCTGGTGACCTTCGGCGATTTGATGAAGGTTCCCGGCTCCACTTCTTCTTTATTAAAGGAAAAGGCCCAGGGCCGCCGGATCAAGATCGTCTATTCCCCTCTCGAGTCCCTGGCTGTCGCCCGCGACAATCCCAGCAAGAAAGTCGTTTTTCTGGCTGTCGGTTTTGAGACCACCATTCCAGCCGTCCTGGCCTCCATGGAGCAGGCCGACGCCGACGGACTGGAAAATCTTTTCCTGCTGACCGCTCACAAGCTCGTTACCCCGGCCATGAAATTCCTGCTCCAGGACGGCGCGGCCCGCATCGACGGCTTCATATGTCCCGGGCACGTCAGCGCCATCATCGGCTCAAAGGCCTATGAGTTCCTCGCCGACGACTATCACATCCCCTGCGTGGTCGCCGGCTTCGAGCCCATCGATATCCTCCAGGCCGTCCTCATGCTCCTTACCCAACTGCGCGAAGGCCGCTGCCAAGTCCAAAACCAATACCAAAGGGCTGTGCGCCCCCAGGGCAACACTAAGGCCCTGGCCCTTATCGGCAAACACTGCCAAGCTATCGACGACCACTGGCGGGGCATCGGCACCATACCCGCCTCTGGCCTGGGCTTGCGAGATGAATTCAGCCGTTGGGATATTAGCTCAGTTCTGGATATAAACCCCGAACCCCTCCGCGAGAAGCCCGGCTGCATTTGCGGCCAAATCTTACAGGGCTTAGCTCGGCCGAGGGACTGCAAACTTTTTGCCAAGGTCTGTACGCCCGAAGAGCCCGTCGGGGCCTGCATGGTCTCGGGCGAAGGCTCCTGCGCGGCCGCCTACAAACACCGACCCCTGGAAGAATAAATGCAAACTATTACCCTTGCTCACGGCGCCGGCGGAAGTAAGTCGCGGCAATTAATCGAAGAAGTCTTCCTGCCTCGCTTCACCAACATCGAGTTACTAAAACTCTCCGACGGTGCCTTCCTTCCTCTGGACTCGGGCCCTCACGTTTTTACTACCGACACTCACGTCATCGAGCCCATTTTTTTCAGCGGCGGCGACATCGGCAAATTGGCTGTCTGCGGCACGGTCAACGACCTCGTGGTCTGCGGAGCTAGACCACTGTGGATGAGTTGCGGCTTCATCCTCGAAGAGGGATTTAATATCTCTGAGCTCGAACGCATTGCCGACTCCATGGCCAGTGCCGCCGACGCCGCCGACGTCAAGATCGTTACCGGCGACACCAAGGTGGTCGGCCCGGGCCAGGCCGACAAGGTCTATATCAATACCAGTGCCCTGGGCCAAGTCATCGCCGGCTATCAAACCAAAATTCTTCAAGCAGCTGACAAACTCATCGTTACCGGCCCGGTCGGTCAGCACGGCTCAGCCGTCTTCAACGACCGTGAGAAACTCCTCGACAACTCCAACCTTATCAGCGACTGCGCCAGCCTCGACTGGATGCTCCCCATCATTGACCGCTTCGCCGACTCCATCAAAATCATGCGCGACCCGACTCGCGGCGGACTGGCCGTCATTCTCAACGAGCTCATTGTCGGCTCATCGTGTGGCGTGGAGGTGATCGAAAATGCCTTGCCGGTGACGGCAGCTACGCAGAGTTTGTGTGAGCTGGTTGGTTTCGATCCCTTCTATTTGCCATGTGAAGGCCGAGCCGTCATCATCACCGCCGCCGATGGGGCTGAGGATTTGCTCGCGGCTTTGAGATCCTGCGCAGCTGGGCGGGAAAGTGCCGTAATTGGTTCGCTTTTGGCTGATGCTCGAAATCGCGTCTCCGTCGCCACCACTCTCGGCGGTTCTCGCATCCTCCCAGCCACCGCCGAGTTTATGCTGCCCAGAATTTGTTGATAGACAAATACACGTGTCCTATGCTAAAGCTGCATGTAGAGGAGTAAGAACATGAACGGCCAAATTCAGCCACCGCCCGCAGGGCCTGCAACGCAGGCCCTGCTCCAGAGCCCCAATCGCGATCTGGAACATCTAAGGCTGCTGTCTATTTTTCACTACGTGGCAGCCGGTATTTGCGGATTCTTTTCCTGCTTTCCGTTCATTCACATTGCCCTCGGCTTGATGTTCATTATTACCCCGGAAACTTTTGACGCTCCGAACCCTCCCCCGCCGTTTCTTGGCTGGCTTTTCGTGATCGCCGGTTCGCTGTTTGTCCTTGCCGGCTGGATCCTGACCATTCTCCTGATTGTAGCTGGACGATCCCTCAAAAGGCGAAAACGCCGCCTATTTTGCCTGATCGTCGCTGGAATCTCTTGCCTCTTCATGCCGGTCGGCACGGTCCTCGGCGTATTCACCATTATTGTTCTATGCAGGCCCACGGTTCGGGCCCTATTTGAGGCCTCAAAGCCGAGCCAGTAGAATCCGGCTGTTCTCTATCTGTGCAATCTGTTCCCTGCCTTCGCAGGGACAAGGTTTATCTGTGGCTAGTTGTTTCTTGGCTTTCAAATTCCAGATATGGCCCAACTTTTTCCGATATCTTTGGGCCGATCCCCCTGACTTTTTGCAGGTCCTGCCAACTGCCGAAAGCCCGCGATTGGGCCCCGTTTGCTTTCTTGAATTCTTCCCGGTAGCTGACGATCCTCCCCGCCAGGGCCGGCCCGATCCTCGGCAGCGACATCAGCTCCGCCTCGCTGGCCGTATTCGGATCAATCCTCGCAGAGGCCCGCTCCACCATCTCTTTTTCCACCGGCACGTCCGCCCCCAGATAATGCCCCCTGCCCCACCACTGCCAGCCCACAAACCCCAGCACTGCCGCGGCCAGAACCGCGCAGGCAAGCACATTGGCCCTGCTCCACCCCCACCCCAGATCATCCTGCTCCAAACTTTGCCTGAGATCATCCATACTCAAGCCTCAAGCCTTCCTTACGCCGGGGGTCTCTTTGTTTAGCCCCCAGGTTTATCCTGGGGGTTGCTTTTCTTACTCTGTGCCTTTGCCCCTTCTTTCCTACTTCGTGTCCTTCGTGGTTAAATCTCTTTAAAACTGGCCCAGGTCCCGATACAGCATCACCTTCCGCAGCAGAAGATACCCCTTACCGTGATAGACCGTTACCTCGCCGGTAACCATGAACTTGACATTAGGCTTCTTGGCGGCCAATAGCTCCATCTGTTCGAGCTTTAGACACGGCAGCAGGATCAACGGCGGCTCACTCAGATCCGTCGCATCCGCCTCGTACACAAACAACAGCGTGCCTTTGGCATCTTTGCCTAGTCGCCCCATCCGATTGATCACCACGTCGCCTTCCCGCACCGTCAGCGGCAGCTTGGCCTTGGGATCCACCGGCTCCACTATCGGCACACTCACCTCATCCGATATATCATGAGTGATGATCATCGGCCTCCCTGACCTTTCTTCCAGCAGTTCTTGCAGCACTTGCTCCTGCGATTTCTTCGTCGCCGGCTCAGTGTCCGTCTGCCCAGCCCCTTCATCGTTGGCTCGAAGCAGACCCCCCGTCAGCAACCCTGCCACCACCAGTACCATGACCACTGGCCAGAACTTTTTGTTTTTCCTGTTCATCTTATTATCCTCACTACCCCGCAGGTCTAAGATATGTTTATTGGACCTTCTGGAAAATCTCGGCCAATTCTTTTGCCTCGCTCGCCTTTTGCACCATCCCCCGACTGCGGGGACTCACCTGCTCCACCAGTTCCACCACCGGCTGCCAGAACTCACCCATTATCACCAGCGTCCGCCCTGCCGAAAAGCCCTTGTTTATCATCTCCCAGGCATAGGCCAACTCGCTCAGCGTCCCGGTCCCGCCGGGCAAGACCACGTAGCCCTTCCCCAGCTCTATCAACTTATCCAGCCGCTGCCGCAGGTTATGCGTCTCTATTTCTCTATCGATATAATCGTTGACTTTACTCCTGGCAAAAGCCCTGCAGCTGACTCCGATGGTCTCGCCGCCTGCCTCTTTGGCTCCCTTGGCCGAGGCCTCCATCGTCCCGGCATAGCCGCCGTTGGCTAGCACAAATCCCGCCTTAGCCAACTCATAGCCCACCTGGTAGGCTTGCTCATATTCCCCCGAGCCCGCCTTTGGTTCATAACTGCCGAAGACCGTTATAATCCTTCCCTGCGCCATCTTTCTGTATTCTCTGTATTATCAGCGTCATCAGCGAAATCAGCGTCTAAATTCTGTATTTCTTTCTGTATTTTCTTTATTCCTCATTTTTGAATTTTGATTTGTAATTTTGCTATTTGCATTTTGATTTTTGATATTTACTTGCTGTAGTTCAGCCGTCCGCCCGCCAGCAGTATCTTTCGCTGCCTTGCGGTCAATTCCAGAGCCAGCGTAATTTCACAGCCCTTGCTTACATTGCGCACAGTCATTTGCTTAGCATCTTTCACTGCCGCACGCACACCTTCAATCGTCAACTTGTCGTCAGGGTCAAACTTGCCCCCATCGCTCGCATCCGCCAGCCGGGCCGGTATTATCCCCCAGTTCACCAGATTGTCCCTATGGATCCGCTCGAAGTTTTCAGCTATTACCATCCGCACTCCCAGATACCTTGGGCAAATCGCCGCGTGTTCACGTGAGCTGCCCTGTCCGTAGCTTTGCCCAGCCACGATGAAGCCGCACTTGCCGCTCTCCTTTAGCTTCAGGGCCCGCTGGGCAAAGCTCCCCTGCCCCTGCTCATTGAGGGCCTCGAAGGCCACCTTCGCGTACTCGGCGATGTTCGACCGCCACTTCAAGTGCTGCCCTGCTGGGGAGATATGATCGGTGGTAACCTTATCGCCCAGCTTCAGCAGGACCTTTCCCCGAAGCCCATCCGGCAAGGCATCCAACCTCGGCGGTTCACCGATAGTCTCCGCTCGTAAAATCTCAACTTCACTTTTGGCCGCCGGCGGCTCGATAATCATCCGATCATCGACCAGAAATTTCTTTGGCCAATCAATCCGCGGATAATCCATCTCCAGCTCTCGCGGATCGCTTATGCATCCCTTCAGGGCCGAGGCACAGAGCACCTCGGGACTGGCCAGATACACCATATCACCGGGGGTGCCGGAGCGCCCGGCGAAGTTGCGGTTGTTGCTTCGCAGTGAAACCACACCCGAACCCGGCGAAAAGCCCACACCTATGCAAGGCCCACAGGCCGATTCAAGTATCCGACAGCCCGCCCCGATCAGATCCGCCAAGGCCCCATTGGCCGTAATCATCTCATACACTCCCCGCGAGCCCGGCGAAACCGCCATCGACACATTCGCATGGACCGTCTTGCCCTTGAGTATCCGGGCCGCCCTCATCAAGTCCTGATAGCTGCCGTTGGTGCAGCTACCCAGCCAGACCTGCCCCACCTCCGTACCTGCCAGCTCAGCCACCGTCTTGACATTACCCGGACTCGACGGACAGGCAATCATCGGCTCCAACTCCCCCAGCTCTATCCGTATAACCCGCTCATACTCAGCATCCTTGTCAGCTTTTAGCTCCACGTAATCTTCTTCCCGCTCTTGGGCCGCCAGAAACTCCCGCGTTTTATCGTCGGCAGGGAATACACTGCTGGTTACGCCGAGCTCTGCCCCCATATTGGTTATGGTGGCTCGCTCGGGCACCGACAGCCCCGTTGCGCCGGTGCCGAAATATTCCACGGCCGTGCCCGCATTACCCACCGTCGAAAGAATGTTCAGCACTTTGAGAATTACGTCCTTGGCCGTTACCCACTCGCTCAGCTCGCCAACTAATTCTACGCCGATGATTCGCGGGCAGATTAGCCGGAATGGCTCACCCGCCATCGCCAGGGCCACGTCCAGCCCCCCTGCCCCGATACCCAACGCCCCGATCCCCCCAGCCGTGGGAGTATGCGAATCCGAGCCCAGCAGCGTCTTTCCCGGCCCAGCGAAGCGCTCCAGGTGTACCTGATGGCAGATGCCGTTACCCGCCCGAGAGAATTTTATCCCCAGCTTCGCCGCCATGCTCTGCAGATACCGATGATCGTTCTGGTTATTCGGCCCAAACTGGGCCGTGTTGTGATCCACGTAGCTCACCGCCAACGGCACCGACACCCGCTCTACCCCCATAGCCTCCAGTTCCAGATAGACCATCGTCCCTGTTACATCCTGCGTCAGGGCCTGGTCTATACGGATAGCTATTTCCCCACCAGCCTCCAGCTTGCCTTCAGCCAGATGCTCCGCCAATATCTTTTCAATCACTGTGCCCATCATAATATTTCCAAAGCTTTTTTGACTATTTATCTGCGGTTATTTCTATTTCCTGAGGATACTTTTTGAATTTTTCATACTCAGTTGGCCCCGGACTATAAAGTCTATAACCCTTTTTAGCGTGTCGATAATCTAATGGCTTAGTCGTAAAGAAGTCCTCCGGCACCGTCTTGAAGTATTTCGGACAGAGTTCCGCCAAACTCTCCGGATAACTGCCCACCTCAGCCCGATAGGCCGCTAAGGCCATGGCCACTTGACTTGTCCGCAACTTCATTGTTGTTATATCGTACATTGCAACTGCTCTGCTCAATTCAGGGGCCAACGTAGCAATCAATAGACTGCCAAGTGTCTGTGTAGTATTTGTCTTCTCCTCTGTCAGCAATAATTCTCGCATGTGTTCTATCGAATCATTTTCCAATGCCTTTAGCTCTGAGCTAATCCGATCAAAGGCCTTCATTCTTTGGGCGAAGGTAGGTTTGCCGGCAGCGGCCACCATACGGTCATACAGAGCATTCATTCTCTTGAGGATATCATCCCAGTCGACGGGCATTTCAGGAATTTGCAATGCTTTTTCCTTGTCTATCTTAGTTTTCAAACGTTTATCAACAAAATTCGTATCGAGCAAAGCCAGGAGCTCATTTTTATAACCTGTCCTGGATATGTGCGTAGTGATGTCCAAAAGACAGAATCTTTCAGATACATCCATCGCCTCCGTCACGCTTGGCAATGCCGGCAAGGCCTGTAGCGTCGCCAAGTACGTTTGGGCCTGACTGTTGCTCAGCCGTCCGCTTGTGGCCAGGCCGTTATCCCCCTTACACGCTTCCGACTCCACGGCCATGCCAACCAGGCGTTCTATTAATGTCGGCCCTTGGCCGACCAGACGAGCTAATCGGTGTACTGCTAGAAGGTCTGCCTTGGCGCCGTCGATATCACCAGAACCTAATTTGAGCATTGCCCGGACCACTAAGGCTCTAGCCATTTCTCGCTGGATATGCAGGCCTGGCACCAGCCCGGTATGCGCACGTGGCGGTTCATCAGCTGACAGCATGGGCATGTAGTATCGTGGCCGATTCGTGGCGGAGATCACCAACAACAAGGGTTTCTCGTTAGCTTTGAGCCAGCCAGCCAGCTTCGGATAATCTTCAGCCGACCACGGAGCTTCCACCGCTTCCTCTGGAAACTCGTATGCTTCTTCTGAGTCGCCTACATACGTATCAAACCCAACGAAATAGTCCCCTTCGCTCGGCAAAGAGGACAACCCCAAGAGTGCTAATACCTTGTCCTTTATTACCGGGGCCAATATCTTCGGCCCAGCGGCCTGCAGGAGCAAAATAGCCGCGTTGTTCTCGGCTGTGACGCCCTTACTGTATTGCTCATTAAGTGCTGCTAAATAATTGACCGTCCCATCCTCGTTCAGCGGTTCTGAGATTCGTGTGGTTTCGGGTGATAGGATGATCTTAGTCGACGGCGAATCATCCGCTTTTGCCATTACCGAAAGCAACAAAACTGTCGATATCAGCGCCGAAGCGGATATCTTTCTAATTGTTGTATTCTTCATGCGTCCTCCATCGATTAGTGATTCTTCGTTTCGTCTTTGGCCGGCACACCCACCGGCATGACATACACCGGCTCTTCTGCGATTCCCAGCAAGCCCTTCACCTGGCTGTCACTAAAAGCCCCCACCGCACAGCTGCCCAGGCCCAGGCTCTCGGCCTGTAGATAAATGTTCTGCCCGATATGCCCGGCTTCTATATGGACGTAGCGTCTGGCACGCGCCTTGTATTTTTTCGCTGTACGTCCATAGTCTGCGGCCATCACTATAGCCAGCGGCGCCGCCCCGATCACTTCCTGACCCAGACAGGCCCGCTGAAGTTCTCTTCGCAGGTCTCCGCTCTTGAGGCGTTTCAATCCGTGCTCCGCCACCTCGTAGTGATACAGGCCCGCTTCCAATCCTTCCACCTTGCCCACGACCGCGTAGAGCTCCATAGGATAGAGTGCCCCCGCCGACGGAGCCGTCCGATAGCCCCACGGGCGCGTCTGGCCCTGAGCTGCCCAGAGCAACTGCCCCAGTTGCCCCAGCGTCAAGGCCTCATCGCCAAACTCCCTCCGCGACCGCCGCTTTTGCAGGGCCTCTTCGACTGACATCTGCCCTTTGGTCTTTGCTTTCGGCAAAGAGATGACCGGCATCTTTTTCTTTGGGCTTCCTTGTCCGGTCATTTCACCATTCATTGCCATCGCCGCTACAACTGCAACGCTCGCTAGCCCCGCCAGCACTAGCAGTAGGCCTATCTTCATAATTGCATCCTCTTCCCTTGCCCCGCAGTTTCACTAAGCTGCATTTAATTTCTGTATTTTTTATAATCCGCGTAATCTGCGCAATCAGCGTCTAGTTTCTGTATTTATCCCGAATTTTTCTCAGCAGCCGACGGGTTCTTTTCCTGCTTGTTGTTTTTCTCCTCAGCGGTCTCCGAGGCCACCCTGGCTACGGCCACCAATTTGTCTCCATCGTCCAGGCGGATTAGCCGTACGCCCTGGGTGCTTCGACCAATAGCTCTGATCGGCTCGATCGGTGTGCGTACCATCTTGCCGCTTGAGGAGATCATCATCAGCTCATCTTCATCCCGCACGCACTTCAGGGCCACGACTTTCCCGTTCCGCTTGCTGGTCTGGATATTGATCAGCCCCAGTCCCCCTCTGCTCTGTGGCCGATACTCCCCAAAGTCGGTGCGTTTACCGTAGCCGTTCTCGCAGACCGTCAGCAGGCCCGCCCCGGGCTCAACGATGACCATATCGACCACCTTATCCCCTTGACGCAGTTTGATACCGCGGACCCCGCTGGCCACCCGTCCCATCGCCCGCACGTCGTGCTCGGAAAAGCGGATACTCTTACCTTCGGCCGTGCCCAGCACTATTTCATCGTTACCGTTGGTCAAGGCCACCCCGATCACCGTATCATCTTTAGCAAGGTTTATGGCCCGGATCCCCACCTTGCGAGGATGCGAGTAAGCCCCCAGTGGGGTCTTTTTGATCTGTCCGCTTCGCGTGGCCATTACCAGCATCCGCTCGTCGAATTGGCGCACGGGCAGAATACTGGCGATATTCTCCCCCGGGGCCATCTGAATCAAATTGGCTATGGAGCGGCCCTTGCTAGTACGCGAGAGCCGCGGCATATCATACACCTTCAGCCAATAGCACTGCCCCTTGTCCGTGAAAAACATCAGGTAGTCGTGCGTCGTCGCTATGTACAAAAACTCCAGCCAATCCCCCTCTTTGGTATCTGAGCCGATGATTCCCTTGCCCCCGCGCCCCTGCCGCCGATAGGTATTTAGCGGCATCCGCTTGATATACCCCTCGTGTGAGATGGTCACTACGCAATCTTCCTCAGCTATCAGGTCTTCGATGTCGAATTCGCCGATGTCGCCCACGATCTCCGTCCGCCGAGCCCGCCCGTACTTCTCTTTCATCTCGTAGAGGTCTTCCCGGATGATATCCAGGACCAGCGACTCCTGAGCCAGAATCGCCTGGTATCCCTTGATCTGCTCGACCAGACCTACGTATTCATTTGCCAACTTCTCGATCTCCAGCCCGGTCAGCCGTTGCAACTGCATCTGCAGGATGGCCTCGGCCTGCACAATGCTCAGGAACTGATCGAGAGAGCTCTTCTCTTTGACGAACTCTTTCGGCAGCAGCTTGGCCAGCGTTTTGATCTGGGCCAATCGCAGCGGTTTTTTCATCAAGGCCTGCTTGGCCGAAGCCACGTCCTTGCTGGCCTTGATCAAGGCTACGATCTCGTCGATCTCCGATACCGCCAGGATCAGACCTTCCAGGATGTGAGCTCGGGCCTGGGCCCTTTCCAGCAGAAACCGCGTCCGCCGCCGAATCACCTCTTTGCGGTGCTCCACGAACAGACCCAGCACTTCTCTCAGGGGCAGGGTTACCGGTCGGCCCTTCACCAAGGCAATATTCATGATCGAAAACGTCGTCTGCAGGGCCGAGTGACGAAACACTTGGTTGATGACCACGTTCTCGTTAGCCCCGCGCTTCAGCTCCATCACGATCCGCATACCTTCGCGACCGGACTCGTCATTCACATCGGAGATACCTTCTATCTGTCCCTTGCGAACGGCATCGGCAATCCGCTCGATGATCGTGGTCTTCATCACCTGGTAGGGAATCTCCGTTACCACCAGCAGCTTCTTTCCGCTGCGGGCTTCTTCCACGTGGATCTTCCCCCGAACTACCACTTGACCTCGCCCGGTGGTATAACCATCGACAATCCCTTTGCGTCCGCAGATCGTGCCGCCGGTCGGAAAGTCCGGCCCGGGCAGCACCTCCAGAAGCTCCTTATAGGTCAGCTGCGGATTATCCACGTAGCGAATCAAGACCTCGCAGACCTCGCCGGCATTATGCGGCGGAATGCTCGTGGCCATCCCCACCGCAATCCCGCTGGCCCCGTTGACCAGCAAGTTCGGGAACTTGCTCGGCAAGACTACCGGCTCGGTCCGGGTCTCATCGTAGTTGGCCACGAAGTCCACGGTATCGCGTTTGAGATCTTCCAACAGATCCATGGCTGCCGGACCCAGCCGGGCCTCCGTGTAGCGCATCGCCGCCGCCGGGTCACCGTCGATATTCCCGAAGTTCCCCTGCGGATGCACTAGCGGGCAGCTCATCGCCCAAGGCTGAGCCATCCGCACCAGCGTCCCATAGGTAGCCGTATCCCCATGCGGATGATAGTTACCGGAAGTATCACCGACGATCTTGGCGCATTTGCGGTGTTTGCTCCGCGGGCCCAGGTTCAGGTCGTTCATAGCCACCAGTATCCGCCGTTGTGAAGGCTTGAGCCCGTCTTCCACCCGCGGCAAAGCCCGCGAGACGATCACGCTCATCGCGTACGTCAGGTAGGCCTCCTTCATCGACTCTTCGATTAGTAGGTCCTCGATGTGTTCGTTTTGTTCAATCATCTATTTTACTGCCCGTCCTATATTGTTTTCTCGGACTCCTGTCCCCACAGTCATTTCCAAAAAATCTTATCCTCTCTACTCAGCCTCCAAAATAGCCCTCCGATAATACGGCCATCATACCGCCCAGACGCCCGTTCAGCAAGTATTTCATCTGCGAAAAACAGTGCAGCTTTTTTGTTTAACTCCCCCAGACTCAGGTGCTGGAAGCAGTTCTTTTATGCCCATTTTGCCCAAGGCGAATTTGTTTCGTATAATATAGTAGACAGCCTTAGGCGTGGCCTTCGCGCCTGAGGTGTTGTGGACGAAACTCAGCGGAGAATGCTCGCCAACGCGTCTGACGGCAGCAGGAGATGGGCAGCTTCGCAGATAACGGAAAGGTTCGCTCAGGCTGGATGGGAGAGTTTGAGCAACTTATAAGCCCTGGACAGGGGCCTCGGTCTGGCTGCCTCCTACAGACCGGGGCCCCGCTTTTTAAGAGGCTTGGACCTGAGGCTTGAGGGACAGAAGAAGATCATTGGTTATTAGTCATTTGTTATTGGTTATTGCTTGGAAAACACCAAGAACGACAGGCGATGAACAAAGCCCGCGGCATTTTGTGTATCGGGAAAAATGACAAATAGCTAATAGCTGATGACTAATAACCAATAGCTCTGCCTTTCTTGATTTGTGGCTAATTGACTCTGCCTGTCCGCCCTTCCTATTGCTACTGCCGCCATTTGCCGATAATATACTTTCAGCGTGAATTTCCGGAGACGCTCCCGTGGCTCGCTACTATCCTGACTATGACGAATTTGCCAAACTGGCTCAGCCCGGCCGAACCATCCCCGTCTATCGCCAATTGCTCTCCGACGTCCTTACGCCAGTTACGGCCTATCTAAGGCTCAGTCACGCCGACCATGCCTTCCTGCTCGAATCCGTCGTCGGGGGCGAGCGGATTGCCCGTTATTCTTTTCTCGGGGCTGAGCCGGTCGCTGTCTTTAGAGCAAAAGGCAATCGCGTCGAGATCAGCCATGAAGGCCAAACTCAAACCACCGACAGCCCCGACCCCCTGAAAAACCTCGAAGAGCTCCTCGCCGGCTACCATGGGCTGCACTTACCCGAGCTGCCACCCTTCACCGGCGGAGCCGTCGGCTACGCCTCTTACGACATGGTCCGCTACTACGAGGGCGAATCTCTGCCCAATCCCCCGCACGACGATCGCCAACTGCCGGACTTGCTCTTCGGCCTCTACGACTCCATGGTGATCTTCGACCACGTCTTCAAATCCATAAAGGTCCTCGCTAACGCCCACGTCGGTTCCCGGGGCCCGCGGGCCGCTTACGACCGCGCCTGTCAGTCCATCGATTCAATCGTAGCTCAGCTCAAAGCCCCCGCCGACATCGCCCTGCGGGAGATCGCCGCCGAGCCCAGCTCCGCCGTCAGCTACAAGTCAAACATCACCAAAGAAAAATACTTGTCTGTGGTCGAAGCCTGTAAGGAGTACATCCGGGCCGGCGACATCTTCCAGGTGGTCCCCTCCCAGCGACTGACCGTGGAATTGAGTTGTGACCCCTTTGACGTTTACCGTGCTCTGCGGGTGGTGAATCCTTCGCCGTTCATGTTCCTGCTCAAAAGTCCCGAGTGCGTGCTCATCGGTTCTTCGCCGGAGATCATGTGCCGCGTCGAGGACGGTATTGTTACCAATCGCCCCCTGGCCGGCACTCGCCGCCGCGGCAAGAACGAGCAAGAGGACAAAGCCCTCGAAGCCGAGCTACTGGCCGATCCCAAGGAGCGGGCCGAGCACGTCATGTTGGTCGACCTCGGTCGCAACGACGTCGGCCGAGTAGCTCAGCCCGGCTCCGTCGAACTCTCCGACCTGATGACCATCGAGCGCTACTCCCACGTCATGCACATCTGTTCCAACGTTACCGGCAAATTAGCTCCGGGCAGGACCGCCTTCGATGCCCTCCGGGCCACCTTACCCGTCGGTACGGTTACCGGCGCCCCTAAGGTTCGAGCCATGCAGATTATCGATGAGTTTGAACCCACTCGCCGAGGCCCCTATGCCGGGGCCGTCGGTTATATCGACTATGCCGGCAACATGGACACCTGCATCGCTTTGCGCACCATTGTCGCTCAAAATTCCAAGGCTCACGTCCAGGCCGGCGGCGGTGTCGTCGCCGATTCCGTTCCCGAGCTCGAATACGAGGAAACCCTCAACAAGGCCCGCGCCCTCCTCCGGGCCATCGACTTGGCCCAGAACGGATTCATCTCCTGAATAGCCACGCGTAGCATTGCGGATTAGTCTTTCTTCGCTTGCGGACCTTTGACGCCCCCTGAGCCGGGCAGCTCGCGATACGCCTGCTTGGCCTTGTACAACTCCATCCGAGCCTGTATATCTTCAGCCAACCTTTTCATCCCGGCCTTGCGGGCCAGCTTCCCGGCCCTTTGAGCGATCTTGACAGCCTGCTTGAATTGGCCGACCTCTGCGTAGGCGGCCGCCAAAGTATCCAAGACTTCCGGAACTTTGTAGCCGGTCAGTTGGCAGGCTCGTTCGCCAAGCCGAACAGCCTGGGCCCCGTCGCGAATCTCGGCATCCTCGTGACTAGCCAATATCCAGGCTAAGCTGCTCAAGACCTTCGGCCAATCGCCTCGCAGTTCCAATCTCCGCCAATCGTGCCGGACGTCCTCTTCGCCCCAGCCCAGCCGGATCAGTGCCTGAGTGATATTCTTTTGCTTTAGAGCCCTGCTGGGGCCCAGTTCGATGACCTCCTCGAAATCTAGGATGGCTTGCTCATAGCGGCCCTCCAGTAGATAGGCGATCGCCCGATTGTTGTAGGCTAGGGCATGTCTGGGATTCAGCCCGATGGCCCTATCAAAATTCCGGATGGCCCGCTCTTGCTCGCCCATCCTGCTATATGCGAGTCCCCGGTTGGCGTGGGCCTCGACAAAGTTGGGATTCAGATTGATAGTCTTGTCGAAATCTCGGATGGCCCGCTCGTGCTCGCCCATACTGTCATATGCGAATCCTCGGTTGTTGTAAGCTAGGGGGTAGCTCGGATTCAACTTGATGGCCCGGTCGAAATCACGGATGGCCAGCTCACGCCGGCCCTTCTTGAAGTGGGCAACTCCTCGGCTCGCATAAGCACGGTAATTGTCTGGCCGTTTGCCGACGGTATCGTCCCAGATTGAAAATTCCGTTTGGTAGTCGCAATTTCGCTTGATCGTCAACGAGCCGAGTGTAACGACAACAATCCCGACCAGGGCCCAGCCCAGTACGGTTCCCAAAGCCCTGCGCCGGCTATTGGAGCTTACCAATCGGCCCAGAATGTATTTTCCAACGCTGTAAATGCAGACTACCACGGCCACGACCACGGCTGCCAGGGGAAGATACATCCTCTTTTCAGCGGTTGTTTGCCTCAGCAGGGGCACAAAACTCGAACTTGGGGCCAGAATGCAAAAGAAGCACAAGCCCAGGAAGCCAATCCTCGGCCGATAGCGCAGTGCCCAGGCTGTTGCCCACAGCAGGGAGATTATAAATATCGCATAGGGTAATATCCGCCACAAGGAGCTGGATTCGAAATAACCGTAGTCCAGGATCAGCGGACTCGGCCAAAAGCACAGACCCAGATATGTGCTGATTGATTCAAACTGTGTCAAGGCGTAGGCCAGAGACATCGTCCCCTGTCCGAAGACAGCTGTGCCCTCACCGCCGTGTGGGATCAAGGCCGCCAAAAGTCCCCAGGTCGCGGCCAGACCAATATACAAGAGCCACCGCCGACGAAAGATATCTTTGAACGACCGAGACAGAAATATCCGCTCGTAAACAAGTATGATCAAAGGCGCCGAGATCATCACCTCTTTGCTGCCCATGCCCAGCCCGCAACTGACAGTTGCAGCGGCGTACCACCAAACTTTTCGCCCCGATCCGGCGCTGCGGATGGCGCAGTAGAGGCAGAGCAAGTAGAACAGTCCAGCCAACAGTTCGGTCCGCTGGATGACGTAGGTGACCGCCTCACTTGCAAGTGGATGAACCACCCAGATAAGGGCAATAGCCAGCGACAGCTCCGTCGATGAGTTACCAAGTCGCTGCCTAATGTCCGCAAGTGCGAGTGTTCGGCGAACGATCCCGAAAAGCACCAATCCTGTCAGAATGTGCACGCTCAGGTTGAATATGTGATAACCGCCGGGCTCTAGACCGCCCAGCCAATAGTTGATTGCCAGGGAGAGGTTGACCACCGGTCTTCTCTGGACTGCCTGCCCATCGTTCGGCGGAGACAGGGCATCCCAAATGCCCCAGACACGCTGTATTGTAGGATTTTCCGGGATCGATTGTATGTCGTCGAAGATGAATGGCCCCTGGAGTCCGTTGTGATAGGCTCCCAAGCCAGCCGCGATGATCACAACGCCCGCCGCCAGTATCCGCAGACGCCGGAACCGCCCCTTGGATTGCTCCGCCCTTGGGGCAGACTTGTCCTGCTGGGCTGGGAGTTTGCTGATTTTAGCAGACATGTGCAGACTCCAAACAGCGATGCTGCTGTCGTTGCTCGAGGTTACCATATCTCAGTCCGCTGACATGTACAACTCGGTTTTTGGCCAACGCACTCTCAGCCGGCAAATCCGCTCTGTGGCCAAATTGCTGGGGCTCGCCGGGCTTTTTATCTCTTGCCCCGCTAGCTGGCCCTGAATATACTATATTTTTGGCAATCGCTTCGGATTCCAGTTTGACACCGTTTTGCTATTGCCACTGACGCAGATGCGCGGTTTTGGAGGAAACGATGGCCCAGTACACCACCGCCGATATTCGCAACTTCGTCCTCATCGGACACAGCTCAGCGGGAAAGACTTCCCTGGCCGAAGCCTTGCTGCACACTGCCGGAGTAACCAACCGTCTCGGCAGCGTCGATGATGGTACAAGCATTTTCGATGCCGACGAGGAGGAGAAGCAACGCAAGTACTCCATTGATCCGGGCTTTGGGCACTTCTCCTGGAAAAACAAGACCATAAACCTGATCGATACGCCCGGCTTTCCGGACTTCTCCGGCGGAGCCTTGCCCAGCCTGGCTGCCGTCGAGACTGCTGTCCTCGTTGTCGGGGCCTCTGCCGGCATTGAGGTGAACACCCGCAAGATGTTTACCGCTGCCGGCGAGAGGAACCTGGCTCGGATCATCGTCATCAACAAGATAGACGCCGACAATCTGGATCTGCCCGCTCTGCTTTCGGCCATTAGCCAGCAGTTTGGCAAACAGTGTCGCGTTCTGAACCTGCCCTCTGCCGACGGAAAGTCCCTGGTAAACTGCCTGGAAAGCGCAGAGGGCCAAGCGGCCTTTGCAGAGCCGGCTCAGGCCCACACCGACCTTCTCGAGAGCATTGTTGAAGCCGACGATGAGCTGACCGAGGCCTATTTGAGCGGGGAAGAAATCGCCAAAGAGCAATTGGCTGCTGCTTTCACTAAGGCCTTGGCAGCCGGCACCGTGATTCCCATATTGTTCAGCTCTGCCCGCCAGGAGTTGGGCATTAAGGAGTTGATGGACGTCCTGGCTGATTACGCGCCCAATCCCCTACAGGGCCCCGCTGCCCAGTTGCGGGCAGAGGACGACACCATCGAGCAGATTTCTCCCAAAGCCGACGGGCAGCTTCTGGCCCAGGTGGCCCGGGTCAGCGCCGACCCCAAGAGCAACATCCGCAATGCCATCGTCCGTGTTTTCAGCGGCACCCTGCGTTCGGGGATGAATATTTTTGTCGACGATAACCGCCGCGGCCAGCGATGTGGACACCTGCTCAAGCTCCAGGGTAACACCTCTGACGAACTCGAACAGCTCATTCCCGGCGACATCGCAGCGGTGCCCAAGCTGGAAGAAGTCCGCACCGGCTCCACGGTCAAGGGCCAGCCTGGGCCGCAAATCATTCGGCCGGTCAAGACCGCTGAGCCCCTCTATTCTCTGGCCATAGAGCCCAAGAGCCGCGGGGATGAGCAGAAAATCTCCGAGGCCATGAGCCGCTTAGCCGATGAAGACCCTACCTTCCGCGTCACCCGCGACGCTCAAACCGCCGAAATGGTCATTTCCGGTCTGGGAGATCTGCATCTGAGGGTAATGCTGGCCCGCATGAAGCAGCGATTCAAACTCGAAGTGCTCACCAAGCCACCGAAAATCCCTTATCGCGAAACCATTGGGGGCACCGCTACACGTGTCGAGTACACTCACAAGAAGCAGTCCGGCGGCGCAGGCCAATTTGCCCGAGTCTTTATCGACATAGAGCCCAACGAGCGAGGCGGAGGCTATGAGTTCATCGACAAAATATTCGCTGGTTCCATCGACCAGTCCTTCAGACCAAGTGTGGACAAGGGCATCAGGGCTCAAATGCCCAAAGGTGTCCTGGCAGGCTATCCCGTCGTCGACCTAAAGGTCTTCCTCGTCGATGGCAAAACCCACCCCGTGGATTCCAAGGACATTGCTTTTCAGGTAGCCGGGCGCGAGGCCTTCAAAAAAGCCTTTATGCAGGCCAAACCCGTCTTGCTCGAGCCCATCGTCAACATTGAGGTCACCGTGCCCATGGAATTTGTCGGCGAAATAGCTCGCGACATCTCCGGCAAACGGGGCCGCATTGAGGGCCAGGATATGCTCCCAGGAAACTTCGCCGTTATTCGCGGACAAGTACCCCTGGCCGAGGTCTCCCAGTACAATTCTCAGCTCAAAAGCGTTACCGGCGGTCAGGGAAGCTACACCATCGAGCTCAGTCATTACGAAGTGGTTCCCCCAAACGTCCAGCAGCAGATTGTTGCTCAATACAAACCCAAGGAGGATTCTGATTAGCAAAACCCTCTCGTCCCGGCAGTGAAACGCCGGCAACACTCGCTCCATTTGCCGCCATTTATTGCCCTGCCCCAAGCCGTCGGCAGGCCGGTTGGATATTCATTTGGCATTTCGCTGTGTTGCTTTGACGTTTGCCCTGAGTCTATTATTCGATACTGTTATTACCCTTCGGGAAGGGCCCAAATCATGCTCTTATTACAAATACTTCGTGGGGTTTTTGTCCTTATTGTAGCCGCTATCGCCTTTTTGTATGCCGATCAGGTCCCGCATTTTGCCGAGCACCGCGTGGCCGTGATCCTTTTGGCCGTCATGGGGGCCTTTCTGATCATCGTTGTGGACATGGTCTGGCCCCGTAAGAGCTTGCGGGCCTTGGCCGGAGTGCTCTTCGGCTTGTTGGCCGGCATGTTTGTAACCTATGTCTTCAGCCTGACCGTGAGCTTCCTGGCCAGCGTATTTGTGCCCACCCCCCAAACCGTTGGGGTTATGACGCTCATTCAGCAGGCCCAGGAAGCCCTCAGCCGCCAAGAGATGGCCAAGGTTAAAATTCTCTTGATGCAGGCCGAGAACTTGCCACAGCAATCAAACCTTTTGCTCCAGTTCATTAAGTTCATGGTCGGGGCCGTCACCTGCTACATAACTATCAGCTTCGTCATGCAGACTAAGGATGACTTCCGTTTTGTCATTCCTTACGTGGAGTTTTCGCGCCAAACCAAGGGTGCTCGACCGTTTCTGCTGGACACTTCGGTGATCATTGATGGGCGGATTTCCGACATCTGCCAGACTGGGATCATCGAGAGCGAGGTCACCATCCCCCGTTTTATTCTTCAGGAGTTGCAGACCATCGCCGACTCGGCGGATAGGCTTAAGAGAAAGCGTGGCCGCCGCGGGCTCGATATTCTCAACACCATGCAGGCCGAAAAAAATACTGATTTAGTCATACGCGATATGGATTTCGCCGCAGACCTCGGCGGCACCGTTGATGAGATGCTCGTCACAGCCGCCGAAAGACTCGACGCCCGCATTGTAACCAACGACTACAACCTCAATAAGATCGCTCGGCTTCGAGGCGTGGAAGTCATAAACATCAACGACCTGGCCAACGCCCTCAAGCCCGTCTTCCTGCCCGGCGAGGGCCTGAAGCTCAAGATTATCAAGCCCGGCGAAGGGGCAGGACAGGGCGTCGGATACCTCGATGACGGCACCATGGTGGTGGTCGAGCAGGCCCGCAATCGCATCGGCCAAACCGTCGGCATCACGGTTACCAGCGCTCTTCAGACCTCAGCCGGCAGGCTGGTCTTCGGTAAATTGACTGACGAAGCCCCTGGGAGTAATCCCCGCGATTCCAGACGCTCAAACAACCGTTCAAATTCCCGCAACCACAAGGGCGGCCGTGGCCAGTAGGACTCGGACGCGACAAGAAACCAGCAAATGGCTTCTACTGTTTCTCTGATCATAGCCGGGGCCGGACGTTCCAGTCGTTTCGCCGGACCGCTGGGCAAAACCTACCTGCCCATAGGCCCAAAGCCCGTCTTCCTCTGGAGCCTTGATTGTTTCAAGGACTTCTCCCAGATAACTCAGAGGCTGCTGGTAGTTGCCCCCGAGGATCTGTCCATGGTCCGCAGCAAATGGGGCCGGGATTTGCACGACAGAGGTGTTCAGCTCGTCGCCGGCGGCCCTCGGCGATTCGAGAGTGTTCGCAACGCCCTGCACCTGGTTGACCCTTCGGTTGACTTGGTGGCCGTGCACGATGCAGCCCGTCCTGCAGTTTCACCCGCTGTTATTGCTGAGGTATTTGACCGGGCCGTCGCCAGCGGGGCTGCCATCGTCGCCCGTCAGGTTAATGAGACTCTCAAGAAGGCCGACTCCGACAGCCGGGCAGCTCACGTACCGGACCGCTCCAGCTATTGGCTCGCCCAGACCCCCCAGGTCTTCCGCCGGGACCTGCTTATCCAGGCCTACGCCGCCTGGCCCGCCGAGAAGGCCGAGCCCACCGACGACGCCCAGGTCGTCGAAGCTCTCGGACAAAGCGCAGCCCTTGTAGCCGCCGGACCGGAAAACATAAAAGTCACCACACCAGAGGACTTGACGTTGGCACGGTCCATCCTTCTGGGACGGTGAGCGTAAGACCATAAGACAATCTGTACATGTGAAATAGAAACGAGATTGTGCGCATGAACGAAAAAAAACCGTGGCAAGAGTTCTTTGACTTAGAAGCACCGGCATACGAAAATAACGAGTTCACGAAAAACACTCTCCGAGAGGTGGATTTTCTGATTGAAGAGCTTGGGCTTGAGCCAGGGGCGTCGGTTCTAGATGTTGGCTGTGGAACGGGACGCCATGCGATTGAACTGGGCAAGCGAGGCTATAGTGTAACCGGAGTTGATCTGTCGTCTGGAATGCTTTCCGAGGCAAAAAAGAAGGCCAAAGCAGCAGGAGTCAGCGTCAACTGGATACACTCCGACGCTAAGTGTTTTTCATTGGACGGGCATTTCGACGCCGCAATCTGTTTGTGCGAAGGAGCCTTTGGCCTGCTCAACAGCAGCGATGAGGCCATCGAACAGCCCCTGGCCATCCTGGGTAATATCAGCCGGGCGCTAAAACCGAACGCCAAGAGCCTTTTCACCGTGCTGAACGGCTTATCCATGATTCGCAAGCATACACAAGACGATGTTGAACAGGATCGGTTCGACCCGCTGACAATCTCAGAAGTGTCCCAGTGCGCTCCGGCAGGAACTCATCCGGAAATGGCAGTCAGGGAACGCGCATTTGTGCCAACCGAGCTTGTTCTACTTTTCCGGCTGGCTGGAATGAACATACTGAATATGTGGGGAGGAACGGCTGGGAGTTGGAGGAAAGCGAAAATCGAGCTCGATGAAATCGAAATCATGATTGTCGCACAGAAGACTGCCCCGCCAGGCGCTTTGGCACAGGCATCATGACGCGCCACTGAGCTTAGTCCTTAGCCTCTGATTTTCCATTCCCCGGATTAGCGCCCCGATCAGGGGGGCTAATCGTCTCGCTGGCCGGCGATGAATTCTTCAGTCATCCGTCTGGCTTCATCGTCGGTGAACTGTTTTGGCGGATGCTTGCAGAAATACGCCGAAGCTGAGGACAGAACCCCTCCTTTGCCCCGATCCAGGGCCAGCTTACAGCAGCGAATCGAGTCGATAGCCACTCCCGCCGAGTTTAATCAATTGTCCTTTTCTAACGGTTTCCCCAAGTTCGTCTATTCGTTTGTGATATTCCGCTTCTTTCTTCTCCCAGCAGAAAGACAATCCGTTCCGTTTTTATACAGAACGACTATCCTTCTAATGTTTTCAGTATTCATAACGACTGCTAGCACAACAAGGGTCAAAAAGGGCTGATTTGCCAAACAGCCAAGAAGTATGATGAAGATTCTGACATCGCGGCCTATTCTAAAACGGTGAGCTTTGGCCTCAATTCTTTTCCTCATCAAACCATCATATTTGTCGGCCGTGTAACTATTCATGAAAGTGCCGATAATCGCCATAAAGCCGATCAGAAGATAAAGGAAATCCCCCTTTGACGAAGTCACATAAAAGGTAAGCCCCAGAAGGAGAAAGGCGTCAGCATAACGGTCCAGAACAGCATCAAACCATCCTCCAAACTCTGTGGCTTGAAATTTCAACCTAGCTATCTCTCCGTCGCATCCGTCAATAATAGATGACACTTGGGCTAGTATTCCTCCCAGGACTAAGTTAAGGTATCCGCCCAGGAAGAAGAAGACCCCGCCAAGGCAACAAAGGGAAAAGGAAAGAAATGAGATCCAGTTTGGTGTAATGCCGGTTTTTGCCAGATGCCGTGAGATTCCGATAGATAATGGTCTGCTGAAATACCTTGATATAGGCCCATCATTGTTCTTCTTCAATGTTGCCAGAAGTGCGTGCTCTGCTTTTTGAAGTGCTTTCTTATCATCCACGTCAATCCAGTAATTGCCCCCTATATCAAAGACTTTGGCTTGGCCTTGTCTGGCCAGTATTCTCACCCCGCCCGAGAGGCTGGTGTCGCCGTCTCGGCAGCTCTGTTCGAGGGCCTCAAAGATGGCCGGGGAGCAAAGGAACGTTCCCGTATCGTAGGCATTGTATCCTTCGACATTCTTGCCGATATCCAAGATTCTCTGGTCTTCGACCAAGACTTTCGTTACGTCCTGTGGGTCAACGAGTTTGTTCTGTTTGATGTTGAAGTCAGCGGCCAAAAGGACTTCGTTATGGGCGAGGTCTTCCTTCAGCAAGTCGATCAAGGTGGCCTGCTCGAAGATGTGGTCGGCCATCAGCAGGATGAAATTTTCGCCAAGAAATTTCCGGGCCTTCAGGACGGAGACGCCGTTGGCCTTGCACTCCCATTCATCGTTTTGAATGACGGTTATCTTCAGGTCTCTTCGCAGGGGAAGTTCCGACAGAAACTGTTTGAGCCTTTCTGCCCCGTACCCGGCTACAATGTAAAAGTCCTGCAGGCCCGCCTGATGTGCAGTGAGGATAGTCCGCTCAATCAGCGGCAATCCCACAAGCCGAAGAAGGGGCTTGGCAACCCCTTGCTCCGATAACCTGCTGCCTCGGCCAGCAGCCAGGATTAGACATTTCATCAGCGACTCTCTGCCAGCCAGGTGATAAGCGCGTCAATCGTCCCTGCGACCTGCGATAAAGTCTTCGGTCATCCGTCTGGCTTCATCGTCGGTAAATTGCTTTGGCGGATGCTTGGAGAAATAGGCTGAAGGGGAGTAGAGAACCCCACCTTTGCCGCGGTCGAGGGCGAGTTTGCAGCAGCGAATAGAGTCGATGGCCACTCCCGCCGAGTTCGGGGAGTCTTCCACCGACAGCCGCAGTTCCAGATTCATAGGCACGTCGCCGAAAAGTCTCCCCTCCATGCGAATGAAACACACCTTGTTGTCTTTCTGCCAGGGCACGTAGTCGCTGGGCCCAATGTGTATATTCTCGTCTTTCAGCCTTTTAGCGGTCACGGCCTGGACCGCCTCGGTCTTCGACTTCTTCTTCGAGGCCAGGCGGCTGCTGTTGAGCATGTTCAAAAAGTCGGTGTTGCCTCCGGTGTTTAGCTGATACGTCCGTTCCAGCTTCACTCCTCGCTTGTTGAATAGGTCCGTTAACACTCGGTGGGTGATGGTCGCGCCCAACTGGGCCTTGATATCATCACCAATCAGCGGAATATTCTTTTCCTTGAATCTACCGGCCCACTCCGAGTCGCTGGCAATGAAAGCCGGGATATTGTTGATCAGGGCCACTCCGGCCTCCAGGGCGCAGGCGGCATAGAAACGGGTTGCTTCCTCCGATCCGACGGGGAGATAATTCAAGAGAATTTCCGCGCCGGATTCCTTCAGAACCCCGACGATTTCTTCCGTGCCTAATTCGGATTCGTTGGCCAAGCTGAACGTCTCTTTGTCATTGTAATCCTTCATGTGCTCGGAAAAACCGTCCAGAATCTTGCCCATCCGCACAGTAACACCGTTTTTAGGCAGGTCTGGACAGAAGACTTTGGTGCAGTTGGGTGCGGAAAAGATGGCCTTATGTACATCCAGACCGACTTTGCGCCTGTCGATATCGAAAGCCGCAACGACCTCAATGTCCCCGGGCGTGTATTTTCCGATTTCCCAATGCATCAGCCCGACGGCATTTTCCGGGTCCTTCTCCCGGTAATAGTGAATGCCCTGAAGCAGGGAACTGGCACAGTTTCCAACTCCGACGATTGCGATTCTGATTCCGCTCATTTGGACCTCCTGTCGTTGACTATGATTACTATTTTCCACCGGCAGCCCGGGAAAACTCGCGGCCGCCGCCCCCGAAGAGCCCGTCGGCGAGGGGAGTCCCTTGCTTGAAAATTACCGGATGAGGCTGCCGGGTGTTTGACAATGATAGGCCGCCCCCTCACGCTCCGTCAAGGGAAATCAGAAAATCCAAGCCCCCCCAGCGATACAGTCCCCTGCCCCACCAGTTCTATCTGGCCCAAGGCGACGCACTCTTAGGCTATAGGCCGGCTGACCAACACAGTGTTGGCCGAGGGTAATTACTCCGAGCTATCGGTCTGTTTTTTCTTGGGGCCGAATAGGCCTTCGCCCAGCTCACCCAGGCCTTCCTCAACAGCCTTGCCAGCCTCCTTGAGCGACTCATCAAGACCACCGCTCTCCTCCAAGGCCTCTTTCATTTTGCCCGCCGCCTCTTTAGCTTGCTCGATAGCCTGGCCGCCCAATTCCAAGACCTCCTTGTCAAGCTCCTTTAGAAAATCAGCAGGTACGATGCCCTCAGCACTTTGTAGAACCGCCTCGAGCACTGCCTGGAAAATCTGGCTGGCCAACTGCCCAGCTACTCCCCCAGTATTATCCGAACTAACATCCTTCAGCTCAATCGTGGGGATTTCGACTTTCACCCCAGGTCCAGCCAGCAGATGAAAGTGGGCCACAACGTTCTTAATAAGAATCCGCTTCACTTTGACTTGTTTGGAAGGGCCCTCGCTAGTCTGCTTATCCTTGTCTTTGTCCTTACTCAGGCGTTTGATATTGTCCATGACCTGGGAAACGTTGCTGGTGCCTAGTTTTTGCTCGATATGCATTTCTAGCCCGTCGAGTTCAAACTTGCGAACCTCGACAGCCTCGGAAAAGAAACTTCCCAAATCGACTTGAACATCCAATTGGCCGGTGTGGACCAGATGAACGCTAGTGAATCCTTCCGGGTTGGATATGTTTAGATCATCCATGATTACCTGCCCGTCGAGCAGACGGACATCGACACTGTTCACCGTGGTCTTTACGCCCAGAGCGTAGCTGGCTCCCTTTTCCACACCGCTCTTGGCAATCGGGTCAATCCCAAGCACCACAGCCACCACCGCCAGGATCATCACCAAAACGAATCCCAGGATTATACGAAGAATTATTTTTTTCATGGTCTTATTTTCCCTGGAAAAAATGTCCGAGCTAATCGACTGCTTTAATCCTCTCTGAGACGGGCACGTCTAAGCACTAAGATAAGTCTATCCCGTCAAGGCCGTAAAGTCAATTCTAGGGCGATATTCAGGCACCAAGAGCTCACTTGCACTGCGACAGGAGATCTGGTATATACTCTGCAGCGAAGTTGTCTCGAATAAGCCAAGCTCACAGCCCAACAGACCGGAGCAATAGAATATGCACTATCCCCGCCGGATTTCAAAGATCAAGCGTCGCCGGAAGATGGGCTTTAGGGCTCGCATGCGGACCAAAAATGGGCGAAAGATATTCTCCCGCAGACGGCGTATCGGCCGAGCCTTTAATACCCCCTAATCCAAATTTTAGATGCAGGGCAAGCGCAGGCCGGGACAATTACCAGGCTAAATCGGACCTCACTGGCCCCACCTCAGAGTAGGGAATTGCTCTTGTTAACTGCTCCTCTGGCCGATATATTCCCTTGAGGCCCGTGGATAATTCGCCCGGGCCAAGCCTTCGTTTGGGCCAAATCGCTGGGAGCCCACTCCATGCAGCTGGCAAACAAACGTGCCCTGATCACCGGAGCAAGTCAAGGCCTGGGCCGGGCCATCGCCCAACGCCTGGCTGCCGCCGGCATGGACATTGCCCTGCATTACAAAGACTCGGCCGAGAAGGCCCAGAAAACCGCCCAACAAATAAAACAGCTCTCTCGAAGATCCCTGGCTGTCCAGGCCGACCTCTGTCAGCATGAACAGCTCGAAACCATGCTCGAAAAAATCCGCAGCGAACTCGGACCCATTGACGTCCTGATCAACAATGCCGCTATCTTTGTCCCCACACCATTGGAAGAGTTCGACCGGGCCGTCTGGGAGCAGATATTCGAGATCAACGTCTTTGGCCCGGCCGCCCTGAGCCAATCGCTGGGAAACCAAATGAAACTCCGCGGGGCAGGTAAGATTATCAATGTCCTCGATGTCGCCGCCCAGAGGCCCTTTGCCTCGCACGCTGGATATTGCGCATCCAAGGCTGCCCTGGCCAGCTTGACCAAAAGTTGGGCCAAGGCCTTGGCCCCACAGGTGCAGGTCAACGCCGTGGCCCCGGGGATTATTGATTGGCCGGACTTCTTCAGCGACGCCCAGCGGCGAACCTACGTCCAGCAGACCCCGCTAGCTCGGCTCGCAGCCTACGAAGACGTGGCCGGAACCGTGCTCTTCCTGCTGACCGAGGCCTCCTTCATAACCGGTCAAATCATAAACGTAGATGGAGGCCGAACCCTCTGACGCACAAACCGTTGGCCGGAAAATTCTGCTAAAAGGACCTCGGCCAACCAATGGAGAAATGACCCAATGAGACGCTTTCGATGGACAACTGTTTTGTTTCTGGTTGGTGGAATCTCGGCTATATTACTGCACTTTATCAACAAGCACGTCGAGGGCTTTCCAGAAGAAGTGATGCTCGTCTTTCGCCCCGCCGATTACCTCTGGCATGAATTGCAGAACGAAGCCGGCAGAGGAATCCTCAGAAAGATCATCGGCAATATCGCCGTCTTCGGAATGCTCGCAGCCGCACAAGGAGCTTTGATAGGTTTAATACTGGACCTCTACCAGAGTAGCAGGCGATTGTCTCTGGACCAGCGCGTGAAACACCTGCGGCGAGGCACGGACAAAATGGACCTGGCCTTCAAACGCAGAGTCCTGGAGATTCTCACCAAATACGACCCGGCCGGCCTGATCAAGCTCGGTTCAGCCCAAGACGCATACACTTCTCAGGCGGATATGATCCTGGCCAGACTGAATAAGCTGCGAAGCCCTCAAAGCCTGCGGAAGTTCTGTCGGCAGCAATTTCGGCGTACACTCGGCCGACATGCCGGCAAGTTCAAAGAATACGATTCTTTGGCTAAAGAAATATGGACCGCTTACCGCCGGCAGCTCTCATTCGACAGACGCGAGGGGCCAGTCAGTAAAGGTTTATAATACCAAGCCAAATTTCAACAAGCTGTTCAGCCCATGACCCGGGCGATACCCTCCACGTTGACCGGCTGGATTACCCCCAGCTCCGTGATGATCGCGGTAATGAATTCAGCAGGCGTTACGTCAAAGGCCGGCGAATATACCTTTACATCTTGCGGCGCAGTGGCTCGGCCAAAGCTGTTGGTCACTTCCTCGGCCCCGCGCTGCTCGATGGGAATCTCTGAGCCGTCAGCGATGGAAAGGTCGAACGTGGAGGCTGGAGCCGCAATGTAGAAATCAATCCCGTGATCCCTCGCCAACCGAGCCAGCGAATAAGTGCCGATCTTATTGGCGGTATCTCCATTGGCCCCAATACGATCCGCCCCGGTGATAACCAGGTCGATCCGCCCCAGACTCATCAGATGACCGGCTGCCGAATCGCAGATAACCGTTACCTCAATGCCGGCTTGCCCCAGCTCCCAGGCCGTCAACCGCGAGCCCTGCAATAATGGCCGCGTCTCATCCACATAGACCGTAAAATCGATACCTTGCTCGTGCGCCAGGTACAACGGCGCCAAGGCTGTGCCGTACTCAGCCGTTGCCAACCAACCCGCGTTGCAGTGGGTAAGTATCCTTGCCCCCGGTTTGATCAGAGCCAGTCCGTTTTGGCCGATGGCCCTGCAAGTCGCCGCGTCTTCATCGCGGATGGCTTTGGCTTCGGCAAGGAGTATCTGCTTGAGCTCGGCCACAGAGACCCCCGTTCGCCTATGAGCAACATTTCGCAGCCTCTGCAGGGCCCAAGTAAGATTGACCGCCGTAGGACGAGCCGAAACCAGGTAATACAGCTGGGTATCGATAAGTTTTAGGAATTCTTCGCGGTTCTGCGTCTGGGCATCGCGAACCGCCAGGACCAGCCCCATGGCCCCGGCAATCCCAATAGCCGGAGCACCCCGCACTTTCAAGCAACGGATGGCCTCGAAAAGGCTCTTGAGATCACTAATCTGCACCAGTTCCAGACGCCCCGGCAAAAGCGTCTGGTCGATGAGCTGCACGCAGCCTTCAAGATTGCCTATCCACTCGATGGTTCGCGGAATCATTTGTCCTGCATCTCCACAGCAGTTCAGTCGTCTTGCCGTCGGGCGATGCGCTCCTGCAGTTTCTTGCTGCGCTGCTCAACGCTGCGGACCAGCTCAGCCTTGTGCTCAGTGAGCTTTTTAGCCAGCTCCCCATTGCTTAACGCCAATATCTGCACAGCCAGCACCCCAGCGTTGCGGGCACCCGGCGGGCCGATAGCCACTGTAGCCACCGGCACTCCGGGCGGCATCTGCACCGTCGCCAGAAGAGCGTCCACACCGCCCAGCGGCCCCGAGGCCACGGGAATCCCGATCACCGGCAACGTCGTGTTCGCAGCCATCGCCCCAGCCAGGTGGGCTGCCATCCCCGCAGCAGCGATGATAACTTTCAGACCCCGGCCGGCGGCAGCCAGCGCGTAATCATGTGCAGCCTGCGGACTGCGGTGAGCGGAGATCACATTGACCTCATAGCCCAGGCCGAAATCGTCGAGGACCTGGGCGACCTCGCGCACCACGTGCCAGTCCGAGTCGCTGCCCAGGACCAAACCAACCTGCACGTTCGATGCTTTAGCGGACATGAGAAGCTCCTAAAAAAGATAACTCCGGACGAACCACACCATATGTACGGGCCGGAAGCCGAAAAGCCTAAGTCAGCTCCCGCAGCGCCGGGTATAGTTGTTTGTACCGTTCGAATTGGCCTTCGTACCAATCAGCCCATTCAGCTCTGGGCTCCTTCACATCGGATGTCTCTATCCATTCCTCTGCCAACTTAGTCAGTGGTTCACCGGCCTCGGCAGCTCTGGCCAGCATGGCCACGCCCATGCAGCCGGCTTCTGTAACCTTCAACTCCGTAATCGGCTTGCCGATGACATCAGCTTTAAGCTGTGTCCAAATTTCCGATTTTGCCCCGCCTCCGATAGCTCGCAGCTGGCGGACCTCACAGCCGGACTGTGCCAGTATCTGAAGGTTCAGCCGCATCTCAAAAGCTACCCCTTCCAAAAGGGCTCGAATAAGCTCTCCGCGAGTCGTCGATAGTCGCAAACCCAGAATCGCCCCTTTGGTCTGCGTATCAAAATAGGGCGTGCCGCTGGGCGTAAAATACGGCAGCACCAGCAGGCCGGAAGGCTTATCCCCGGCAGCCTTTAGCAGCAGGTCATAGGCATTGGACCCGGTCCGCTCGGCTTCGGCCAACTCCTCAGCAGCAAACTCATCGCGGAACCATTTGAGAATATTCCCCCCGGTAAAACTAAACGCAACCGTAGCATACATCCCGGCCACAGTATGATCGTAAGTGCAAAGGTTGTTCTTGCGAAGCTCTTCGCTGAATACCGCTTCTGGAAAAGCCGGCGTGATACACTCCACCGTCCCCGTCGCATACATAGCCACGCCCGGCTCGGTCACCCCCGCACCCAGGGCACCGCAGGTCTGATCGTGCCCGGCGGTGATAACAAAGACTTCTTCGCCCAGTCCCAGCTCACGAGCTGTTTGCGATCTAATTGTTCCCGCAACCGTCCCCGACTGCAGCGGCCTGGCCAGCTTGTCCGCCGACAGGCCAATAGCATCGAGAATTTCTCCGCTCCACTCGTGCTTGGTAACATCAAAGAGCATGGTCCGCCCAGCCAGGGGCCAGCCCATCGCCGGGGCCAGGCCCAGACGAAAACCAAGCAGGTCTTCGAAGCAAAGGAACTTCTGGGCCTTGGAGAAGATCTCCGGACGCTTGTCCCTCAGCCACAGTAGTTTGAAAAGTGAATACATCGGATGGGCTGTATGCCCAGTGATCCGATAAAGCTTCTCGGCCCCGAATTCCTGCGCCCACTTTCTGCTGTACTCCACGGCCCTGGTGTCGCATGAAACCACGGCATTGGCCAAGGCCTTGCCCTCTTTATCGATTGGCGTGAAGGCCTCGCCCTGACTGGAAATACCCAGCCCCCGCACCGACCGCTCTGGCGCCTGTCCCGCCGCCTGGCCAATCACCTCAAAACATTTCTCGATAACCTCATCGGAGTCCAGCTCAGCCCAGCCGGGCTCGGGAGAAAACAGGTCATACTCACGATATGCCCAACTGACCTGCCGACCGTTCTGATCAAAAACCACAGCCTTGCACCCGCTGGTGCCGATATCGACGCCCATGTAACAGTTCATGATGGGATTCTCATCTGAAGGCCCCAGGACTTGTAACAGCCGGCAACGCCGCCTTTTCAGGAATGTGTTCCTCGCCAAACAGATAGCAGCCGTTCTTCATCTAGATATTCCGCTCAAGCCTCCATTCAGGCCCCGATTCTATCGATTCCTTCGGCCATTGGCAAGCTCCGGCCAATCACCGGCCCAGCCACATACTGCTCAACAGACCAGGGACGGGCGGCTGATTTTGCCGACCTTGACTTCCCCGCTCGCACAACCTATCCTAAGCCACCTGAAAAGTCCGCTAACTCCCGGGCGATTAGCTCAGTCGGCTAGAGCGCTTCCCTTACAAGGAAGAGGCCGCAGGTTCGAGTCCTGCATCGCCCATCACGATAAGGTAATAAAAGGACTTCAACGTAGCACAAAAACTAACGGCACGCCAAGCCCTGCCGCTTCGCGTGCCGATTGTTTTCAGGCAGCCAGTTTACGCCGTAACCGACCTCACGCTCCTCAGCGCGGGTCGTGCCGGCTTGCTGCGATACATGAGGCTCTCCCTAACGCCACGCACCGCATCCTTGAGCAGTCGGCCTCTCCTTATTCTCTGTAAACGCCGACGTATACTGACTGCCCTTACGCACTCTCTGCCCAGCTCCCTCCAGGCAATAAAAAACGGGTGCCAGAGAAAAACTCTCTCACACCCATTAACAAACAGTATACAACAGTTGCCTAATTTAGTCAAGGATAAACTCCCCGATCCTTATAAATAGCCAAAAAAACGTAATGCCAACTACGGACAAAGGTTAGAGATGTTCCTTTTGCTCTGCCGCTCTAATTGACTCCCACCGCAGCCGTCCTTGCAGCCACCGCCGGGGCCGATCCGCCCCCCGTCTGGGCTTCAACCGTGCCTTACCTGTTCGAGCTCGCTGCTTTGTGACCTTTGATCCTTATCTCCTAAACCCTTGACCGCTGGCCCCGGCGCGGTATGCTACAATCTGTTGGGGTATTTTCCTGGAAGTCCGAGCGATGATCAAAAATCTATGGGCGCCTTGGAGAATGAAGTATATCAATGAGCTGGGCAACTCCGGCGATTGTTTTCTTTGCCGCTACTTCAACAGTCCGCAGGACGATGCCGATAACTTCGTCCTCTGGCGCACCCAAGCCTCCTTGGCCTGTCTGAATCGCTTTCCGTACACCAACGGCCATTTACTCATCGCCCCTGCCGAACACAAGTCCGACCTAGCCGACCTCACCCATACCGAAATGCTCGAGCTCATACAGATGCTCACCAAAGCCCAGCAGGCCCTCAAACAGGCCCTCAATCCTCAAGGTTTTAATGTGGGTATGAATCTCGGACGATGTGCCGGAGCCGGTCTGCCCGACCACTTACATTTCCACATCGTTCCTCGATGGCAAGGCGATACCAATTTCATGGCCATCACTGGCGAGGTCCGCGTTATCCCTCAGGACCTGGCCGAATCTTATCGAGCCATCAAAGCCGCAGCAGATGCCCTCTAAACTCACTCCGAGCCGATGTTCCAAAAAAAGACAGGCAAGCCCCCAGGGCCTGCCCTTTTCTTCGGCGCACATACTCTCTTTCCGCTTTTCTCCCGCAACGCACTGCGCTGCTGCACGCTACTCCTTGGCCGTCAATCCGGCCGACCTCCTACAGCAATCTCTGACTCCCTGGACTTCCAAGCACTGACTGTGCTCTTACCCTGCCTCAGAAGGCTTTGCTTTTCTCCACTCTCGGGCGTGGCCTGTCCTTCTTGGCTTCTGTCGTTTACCTACTGCAAAAGAGGTGCCAGCTTTGCCCTGTGCCACAGCCTCTTCACATCTATAGTCTAAAGAAGGAGTTACCTAATACCTATGCTCTGTCTTTCAGTCGGCCCCGCGGCAAATACTGAGTAAGACATTTCACAGGCGGTGCCTTTTTTTTCCCGCAGAATTGCCCCCAGACCCTTTATCGGACCGCCACCGGCGGCTCTGGCCTGACCTTGTACCGACCGGGCCAATCCACTACAGTGAGCTTAAGGACTTCAGTCATGCGTGTTCTAGCTACCGCCGATTTGCATTACGACGTATGGCGCTCACGCCAGCCTGCCGAGCGACTGGCTGGCCAGATGGTTGCTGCTGGAGGCGACGTCCTGATCCTGGCCGGAGATACCGCCGGCATCCACACCGAAAAACTCGCCCGATGTCTATACCTCTTTGCCTGCTTTTCTGGCCGAAAACTCTTGGTCCCCGGAAATCACTGCATTTGGGTTGGGCCCTGCCAGTCTAGTTGGGACAAGTATCAAAACATTCTGCCCCGAGTAGCCGCTGAGCACGGCTTTGAGTACCTTGACCGTCAACCGGCCCTTCAGGATCACGTCGCCTTTGTCGGCACCATGGGCTGGTATGATTATTCCTATCGAGACCAATCGCTGGCTATACCCCAGCGATTCTATACACATAAGCTCGCCCCTGGTGCTGCCGCACGTTTGCTCCGCTATCAGCACCTGCTGGATGGATATTCAGACATCAGCCCCCAGGCTGCCTCTATTACCGCCCGCTGGATGGATGGTCAATGGGTCAGGTGGACCTTCTCCGACCCCCAGGTGACCCGGCTCTTGGCTGATCGCTTTGCTCAACAACTCCGCTGGGCCGCAGACCGAGCTCAAACAATCGTAGCCGTTATCCATCATTTACCGTTTGCCCAGATGCTCAAGAAAACCGGACGCCCCGCATGGCGCTTCGCCAATGCCTTCATGGGCAGTGAACTGTTCGGCCAAGCCATGCTTGACCAAGAAAAATGCCGCCTGGCCATCTGCGGACACAGCCACCGCGCCGACGAACTCGTTGTCGGCCACCTTCGCTGCGTCAACATTGGCAGCACCTACCGTCACAAGCGTTTTATATCCTTTGATATCTGACCCCCTCAAGGTACGCTGGAATGTCCCCGCCACTTCATCCCTCGCCGACTTGCTTAGGCATATCACGCGCGAATCCCAGACTTGTAATCCCGACCGCAGTTAAAAAAGCCCAGGCCCGAAACTTTCGTGTGATAAAAGCCCCAAGCCTGGAGGAGAGAGAGCTAATTTAACCAAGAGCCGTTAGTCAGCTCAAAAATCTATGTACTCAGCCGCACCCACCCGACTGCTGCCTTCAGACAGGCTCGAGACTCGCGTACACAAAGACCCAAGCCTGAAGGAGAGAGAGCTCATTTAACCAAAAATCACTAGTCAGCTCAACAATCTATATACTCGGCCGCCCCTGCCCGACCGTTGCTTCCAGTCAGGCTCAGACTTTTAGGTGACAAAAGCCTAAGCCTGGGGAGAGAGAGAGCAAATAAATAGCTCCTGTAAAGCTGGCTTGTTAACCAACCAGCTTGTTCTTGCTGATCATCCGCTTAGCTGCCCGGCCGCTCCGCTCGGTCAACTGTAAATTCTCGACCGGCACAATCAAGGGCACATATATTCCCTTCACCTGCACAATTGCGAAGTACCCTCGAAGTTTCCCATAATCGGATAGGAACACGACTTGTCCTTCTATCTCTAAGTCCGAGCCGATTTGCTCACATAGCTCATCCAGCCCCGGACATATTACCTTGCCCAGTGCAAAGCGGACATTCTCGCCAGGCTGTAATGACATACTCTCCACAACTACTCCCTACATGCGTTACTCCAACCGTTCTCCTTGCCCTGATAAGGTGCAAACGCCGTGCCCAGTACGCCCACGACGATGAATCTCACAAAAATCTTCATAACCCGTTTATACAAATACTGTAACAAAAATAGCCCCTCTGCGTATTCCAAATCGGCCACGGCTCCACGCCCCTTTTCTGAGCAATGTTTTTCTCACTTCACGTTCCAAGCTACACAAATTTCTTTCCTGCTCCCTCGTACTTTGCGCCCGCCCGCGGCGGATTTAAGCGGATCGTTATTGACGCTGCCCCCCCTTGACGATAGGCTCCTTGCCGGTGGTTATCGGAGTCTGAGCAGCCACTATGAAGCACGAAAGATATGTGGTTTACTATTCCGGTCGGGTTCAAGGCGTCGGTTTTCGCTATGCTGTTTGCCGGCTCTCCAGCAGCTTTGATGTCAAAGGATTCGTTCGCAACTTGCCCGACGGCCGCGTCCAGGTAATCGCCGAGGGCAGCACCGACCAGTTAGACCGTTTCCTGCAATCCATTCAAGCCGAGATGGCCGGCTATATTCGCGCCAAACATTTGGACCGCCAGGAACCCACCGGTGAATTCTCCGATTTCGGACTGCGTTGGTAGAACGCTCACCGGCAATATGGAACAGCCCCGTGCCCAAGACACTCGCCGACAAAACTACTCTCAAGGGAAGGGGCCTGAGCCGATGGATTGGTTCGGCCTTTGTCCTCAGCCGCGACGCCGTTGCCCGCCGCCTCTTGGCTCTGGGCATAGGCCCCACCGCCTTGACCATACTGGGCCTGCTTTTTACCGTCGTCGCCGCTGTCTTCCTGGCCCTGGGCGCCGGGGCCCAACCGCGAATCTTGAGCTGGCAGGGACCCACCTGCTGGCGGCTCTGGGCCGGCTTGGCCCTGCTGGGCTGTGGGGCCGCTGATATGCTCGACGGGGCCATGGCTCGGCTGGGCCGTAAAGCCACCCGCTTCGGAGCTTTTCTCGATTCGACCCTGGACCGCTATTGCGACATACTGCTGTTTCTGGGAATTGGCATCTACTACGCTCGCCACGGGAATCTCACTTACCAACTCTTGGCCACCGTGGCCATGGCCAATGCCCTGCTGATTAGCTACACCAAGGCCCGGGCCGAAGACTTCATCCCCTCTTGTCGCGTCGGCTACTGGGAACGTGGCGAGCGATTCGCCGCCTTGCTCATAGCTACCTTCTTCGGAGGCATCCCAGCTATGCTCTGGGAATTGGCCATTTTCCCCTTCTTCACCGCCCTGCGCCGTATTCAATTCACTCACCGGGCCATCCGCACCATCGCCCAGGGCGCCGAGCTTGCCCACGATCCCACCGGCAAGCCCACCGATGGCTCGCTCTTCGACCGCTGCCGCCGCGGCTCGCTGATTTACGACCTGGTTACCGGGGCCTATATCGCTTTTATCATCTTCGCACCCATCGACAACACGGACCTCTTGAGCCGATGGTTCGGATAGGCCCTTCTTACCTCACGACAGTGCTTTGGATCAGCCGGACAAAAAAGCCTACCAAATTTGCCCAGGAAGCCCTTGCCCTATCCCCGAAAATGGCTATCATGGAGCTGTGAAGTTCGAGCTGATTATCTTGTTTTGATTCACAGGGGGCGCACGCAAGGAGGTCGGTTATGCCTGAAGAACAGATCGGAAAAATAAGTCACTACTTCGGGAAGATCGAAGTGGCAGCCATTGAGCTCACCGACGGCTCGCTGGCGGTCGGGGACACCATTCACATCAAGGGCCACACCACCGACCTGACCGAGAAAGTCGATTCCATCCAGATCGAGCACGAGCAGCTCCAGTCCGCCAAGAAGGGCGACTCCATCGGCATAAAGGTCACCGACCACGTCAGAGAGCACGATGTGGTCTATAAAGTCCTGCCGGACTAGCACCAGGTCCGCCTGTGAACATCACCGTGGATTGTCCTCGCAGGCAGGATTCTATTTGTGAAATCTCGGGGGCAAGATGACGGTTGCCAAGCGTATTAATTCAAAGCTCTTCATGGTTTTGATTCCCGCAATTGTCTATGCGTGCAGCCTCAGTTATTTCATAACAGACGATTTCTGTCTTTATGATTTCCCGCTCGACGATGCTTGGATTCATCGAGTTTATTCAAGTTCGTTCGCGTTTGGCCACGGATTTCAATACAACGAAGGAGCCCAAGAAGCCGGCTCAACCAGTCCTCTTTGGGCTATCGCTTCATCCCCCGCACAATGGCTTGAAATACTCGGCACAAACTACGTCGTGCTGGCGGTAAAACTCATTGGAGCATTGTTCGGGCTAATTGCAATTCAGGCCCTATGTCGCATCGGCAAGTTCATCACCGGTTCAAGCCTTGTTGCCGTCGTTAGCGCGTCACTTTTGGCCGTAGAGCCTCGTTTGCTTTTCTCGTCGCTTTCGGGAATGGAAACTACTCTACTGCTTGCCTTGTGGACAACTGCCTGCTACGCCTTGCTTAGAAAGAAATATCTGTTCTCCATGGTGCTCCTGGGTCTGACCCCCGTAACCCGCCCCGAAGCCGCGGTTGTGGCCCTGCCATTAATTATTGTTGCCACAATACTTTCCTTTAGTCGCAAGGAACAGCCTATCGGCAAGAAAATTGCGTGGATCATTCCCTGGATCCCCATGCTGGCATGGTCTGTTTTTTGCAAGTTCACAAACGGCCATTGGCTGCCAAATACATTCTATTTGAAAGCCAGGCCCTTCCGTCTCGGCCCCGACCAATTCAAGATTGCCTGGGAGTCACTTTCCAACCATGGATTTGCTTCGCTCAATATCTATTTAGTCGGGATCGCTGTATATTTCGCGTGGTGCTTTGCCAAAAAGAAATTAATCGCCCAATTGTCCGTATTACTTCTCGTCGTACCTCCTGTTATATACCTTCTTGGAGTAGTGGGCACCCGACCCATCTTGCTGGAGGGTTATTACTGGACACGATGGATTGATCCCGCCTCACTAATGCTTACCGTGCCTTTCTGTCTTGGCTGGGCGATCATCATTTCAGGCCTTGCCAAGCAAAACCCAATTCTTCCAAGTAGATTTCACTCCCAGGGCAAATATAGGATTCTTGTTGCGGTTGTTGGAGGGATCGGCCTGGCTGGGCTCCTTTGTTCCATGCCATCGTTCTACGAATCACTCAGCGACAAACGCAGTCATATTGCCTCCGACTCGCGGGCTATACACATTATTAATGTGCAAGCAGGGCAATGGATTTATAACCACACCCCCCCGGACGCAATCGTTGGGGCAAATGACGCGGGGGCAATCCGCTATTTCGGCCAAAGACGAACTATCGACCTGATGGGATTGAATAACGCCGATATTGCCTTTGGCAAAGTTAGTCGCCGGCAGAGCCTTGCAGAGGTCGATTGGCTTGCCATATTCCCAAGTTGGTTTGATCGGTACAATCTTCTTTCGGACATACTGGAGAACTTCGATCAGCGTAAGGTAATTCGCATCCCGCTCAAAGAGTATACGATTTGCTACGACCCCGGACAAACGACTAAAGTGATATTTGAAAAGAAACGCCGAGCAGGCCCTTGATTGCCCGCATTACACACACCGAAGTTGCCCAAAGGCAACCAGCCGTTATTCATTGCCGAACCAACTCCTCGTGCCTAGGCACACCTTCACCAGCATCAGCATCACCGGCACTTCGATCAGGACGCCCACCACCGTAGCCAACGCCGCCCCTGAGGAAAGTCCAAAGAGCATCACCGACGTAGCGATAGCCACTTCGAAGTGATTCGATGCCCCGATCATCGCCGAAGGCGCTGCATCCGCGTAACGCAGCTTCAGCAATTTGCTCAAGCCGTATCCCAGACAGAAAATCAGCACCGTCTGTATGAAAAGCGGAATAGCGATCCAAAGAATCGTTAGCGGATTGCTAAGAATCACCTCGCCCTTGAAGCTGAACAGCAGCACCAGGGTTACCAGCAGGGCGATAATCGTCACCGGCGTAAGCACGTGCAGGAATTTCTCTTTGAACCATTCCTGCCCCTTGGCCTTGATGATCCATTTGCGCGAAAAGTACCCCGCCACCAACGGCAAAGCCACATAGATGCTTATTGACAACCCCAGCGCCTGCCAGGGCACCGGCAGCCTGCCCACCCCCAATAAAAACCCTCCCAACGGCCCATACAGCAAAAGCATCGCCAGCGAATTTATAGCCACCATCACCAGCGTGTGCCCGTCGTTGCCCTTGGCCAAAAAACCCCAGACCAACACCATAGCCGTGCACGGTGCGATCCCCAGCAGAATGCAACCAGCCAGGTAACTCCGCCAGAGCGGTATTTCCAACTCCACATCTTCCCTGGGCGCCAGGGCTCCGGGCCGATACTTTTCTGCCAGTTGCGGATTGGCCTTCAGGGCCGATTCCGCTTGTTCGCTCAGCACCACCCTGCCGGCTTTGTACTGTGCTCCCAGGATTGGCTCCGAGCCTAGTGGCAGTTTGACTCGGTCCGTCGCTTCCGGCCCGATCAAGCCGTAGAACAACGTCCCTAAGAACAACACCGACAAACCGTACATGGTAAAAGGCTTGATTGCCCAGTTGATAAACAGAGTCAGCCCCACCGGCTTGATGCTCTTGCCCGCCTTGAGCACCTCGGCGAAGTCAATCTTCACCATTATCGGGTACATCATAAAGAACAGGCAGATGGCTATGGGGATCGAAACCACCGGGGCCCCGCCCACCCGGATTGCCAGCCCATCCAGGAACTCAGCCACCCCCGGGGCCACCTTACCCAGGCCGATTCCCCCGGCGATACAGCCGATCACCCAGACCGTCAGGTACTTCTCAAAAATGCTCAGCCCTTTGGACCGTTTCGCGCCGGATGACTCTTGGCCCACTCTGCCCTCACTTCCTGTAATGCCTGCACAACTCTTCCGTGTCTATTCTCACCACCGCTTTGAGCCGTTTAGCATCCCCATCAGCACATTCAAATTTTCTTCAGCCAGATAAAAAGAACACCCCCCCCGGCCCCTTACTTACCCCTACTGGCCAGCATGGCTGTATCCGCCCGCATCACAGCTTCCAGAGCCCGCACAATCTTTTTGCTCGTCAGAGAGTAATACGCCTGTCGCCCGTCACGCCGGCGCTTGACCATATTATTATCCGTCAGCACCCGCAGATGGTTGGAAATCGTCGGCTGTTTCAAGCCCATCCCCGCCACCAACTCGTTGACCGTCTTGGGCCCCCCGGCCAAGGCCAGGATTATTCGTACCCGCATCGGCTCCTTGACCACGTGTGCGAATTGATGAACTATTTGAGGATTGATGCTCATCAGCGTCCTTTCCATTTTTTATCAGGCCATACTCAATTCCGAACCACCATAGTGCCAACAACAGCCTCGCCCTGCAAGCCTAATCTGTCTCTGTTAGACATACTCTGGTCTGGCCGACCTGTCTGCCGCCTTGAAAAGGTCGTGCAATATTCGCCCTAATTGTCCGGGGGGGATTCAAAATCCGATTTGTTCAAGTTCCGCAGCTTGTCGCGCAGTTCTGCAGCCTTCTCATAGTGCTCCCGTTCCAGAGCTTTGCTCAAGTCCGCGTGCAGGGCGTCAGCCGGATCGGCTGGCAGCCTGTTGTTGATCTCCTCCTTTACAGACCTCAGAATCGCCAGCTCCGAGCAATGCTCAGCCAATTCCGGCCTAGCCATCTGTTTGAAAAACTCCTCGATGCTCTTGATGCCCCCCTGACAAATCTCCAGAGCTTCACTGAGCTTCTCATCATCCACAGCCAAGTGAACCCGGGCCCGCGCGTTCATCATCACCACGTAAGGCCGATACTGTTCCAGGGCCAAGCGGTCTGCTTTCTTGGCCGCGAACTTCCGGCACATATCAAACGCCTCAAGATTACGATTGGTGTCTCGAACGACCTGGGCGTATTGGCCCAGAATGAACAGGCTCAGATAGCGGTAATAGTACATCACCGCCTCTTCACGCAGGCCCTTGCACTGCTTTGCTGACAGCTCGAATCCTACCTCTACCCCGTTAGCTTGCTTATACCGGGCCAGACGACCCTGATGATAGGCCAGCAGGGATTCACAGCCGTGTGGCCGCCGACCGTCTGGACGGGCCTCCATTTCCATCTGCAGCAACCCCAGGTCCAGACGCATCTGAATCTTAGGCCGCCCGTCGCTCCCCGTGATCCGCCGTACCGTCACCTCCCCCGGCTTGTGACGCCACTGCTCCAGAATGCCACTGATGTCATAATCCATACTAGTTGTCCAGTCTGAACCTGGCCCTTATAAACGTTACAAACTCCCTTAACTTTATTTTATTCCGCTACGGACAAAAAGTCATTTTCCACCGCACAGAATATTCCCCCTTAGCCCGCCCCCGGCCCTGTAACTCACGCTGGATTCAGCTCTTTACTCGATTTTGGGAATTGGTTTATCTTCCGGCCCCTCACTCCCGGAATCACCTTCCTGCCTCTTCTCGGCCTCCACAGAGGGCTCTTCTTTCGGCTTGATGATTTCCACATTCGCCATGGCCGTGCGCTTGAAAACCACGTAGTCCGGCTCGTCTCCCTTAGCGATCTCGAATATCAGCTCTATGGTCACGGCCTTTTCCTGCTTGCTGAGTTTACAAACCACCCCAAAACTCGCCGGCAGCATTCGCAAGTCGCCGCTCTCCCCCAGCAACTGTACCTGCCACCACAGCCGCTCCTCCTCGCTTCCGCGAATTTCCCGCCGGATTACCCCCTCCTCCTGCTCGTCTTTGCCCCAGAGGTGGTAATCGGCCTTGTTGTACTGCAGGTAGTAACCATTTTCCCCCTCTTCTCCTGGAAGGGCCAGGACACTGAGGTCTTCTCCGTACAGTTTTGACCAGGGCATGTTCTCCAGGTGAATTCCCATCGGCCAATACGATCGTCTCGATTTACCCACCAGACGCACCTGCGGCCCTTTGAAGCGGACAACCCCGTCTTCATCCCTGGCTTCGCGGTCCAGTGTCAGGCTCAAAATCCCCCTGAGCTTGTTGTCCCGGCTGGCTTCTGGATTCTCCTCTCCGCTTAGCTCCCACTTGGCCGAAACAATTGCCTCGCCCGGAGCCGCCTGCCGAGACAGGAAATTTATCCCGTTCCGGTTGCCCCAGGCCTCCAGAAGCAGATCCTGATGGACTCGTCCGAACTTCTGTTCCCCGCTCATGCTCCCGTTGCTCAAGACCTTCACCAGCCCCAGGGTAAAGCTGTCCACGTACGGGAACGGGGCAGCCTGCAATTTCATCTGCTCGTCGTAGCGGTTGTAGCTCGCCCAGCTCTCCCCTGCCGGCGCCGACACCTCCAGCTTCATCTGATTTTGTCTACGCCATTCCCTTTGTATTATGTGGGCTGGCCGCTTTTGTGCCATTGCCGTTAGTCCACAGAAGTCCTGGTATTTGCTGGCCAACAATCCCGGCCCGAAGGGCATCAGCTGCCAACCAATCAAGACCACGCCTGCTATGATCATCCCCGTGAAGAACCCTAGTATCCCGCCCCCCGCACGCTCTATCTGCCAGGGAAAAGTCACCTTCCCCAGGACAACGTTGTCGGCTATGGCTCGAAGGCAGAGCAGGCTCACCGCGAACAGCCCCACCAGGGCCACGGCTTGGCCGTACGAGTTCCCCGTCGCCCTGCCGGGCTCCATCTTGGCCTGCGAACCCAGCACTATCAGAAAGGCTATCGCACCTATCCCCACCGCCAGACGCACGTAGCGATTAGTGCTCATAATCGATTTGGCTAACCCCCCTAGTACTATCAGAGCACCGAACAGCAGCACAAAAAGCAGATGGTCCTGATGCCACGTGCTTAGCGACCAACCTATAGGCTCGCAGTAATTCCACGCAATTACCAAACTGATTACGGTCAGTACCAGCATTATGAACGAGCTGAACAGGCCCTGGTAAGCCTGGTACAGGGTCACCGTCCCTATAATAATTAAACTTCCCAGAACTATCGGAAACACAATATTCACCCTTTGCCTTTCCCACGCTTCAAGCCTCAGGCCTCAAGCCTCAAGCCTTTCTTCATCACGTCTTGCTAATTCGCACCACTTCGCTTACACTGCTCAATCCTTCGATAACTCTGCGCAGGGCCTGCTCCTGAAGATACAGCAGACGCCCTTTGCGGTAAACCGATTTTATCTGGCTGATTCCCGCATCTTGGCTTACTAAGTTGCGCATCTCCTCATTCAAAACCAGCACCTCGAAAGCAGCCACCCGACCGAAATAGCCGGTTCCTTTACACGTTGAGCAGATGATCGGGTTACCCTTCTCATCTGCCAGGGGCTTTGTCGGTGGGCGGTAAAACTGCCTAATCTTCTCTGCCGGAAGGTTCAATCGCTTAAGCAACGCCGCATCCGGCTGGTATGCCTCCCGGCAACTCGGGCAAAGCTTGCGCAGCAACTTCTGAGCCACGATTCCCTTCAGCGAGCCGCTTACCAGCCCCGGATCTCCGGCCAAGGTCATCACCTCCGTCAAGGCCGAGAAAACGCTGCTGTTGGACATACCTGCGTACAGCTTTCTTTCTTTGCCTGCTTTGAGCATCATTGTCAGCATAGCCGCGTCTTTTACCGGTTCGGCCAGCACCACCCCAGGATCCCCACGAAGCACGCTCCGCAGCGTCCCGGCCATATCCGCTTTGCCCCCGGAAACCTGCGGTTTGTGCTGGGTAACGTTTTCCAGCTCTGCCAGCGGACGGGTTTCTATGGCGTGGATGTGCTGGACGTACGCGTCGTGCGAATGCAGGAAGGCATACAGGCTGGTCGTCACCCCGCAGTCCTGCCTGCCCGTGACCACCACCAGCCCTTTTGCCGCTTCTGCCAAGCTCTGAATTTGGGCCAACTGGTCAGAAGGAAAACGCAGATCTTTCAGGGTCAGTTCCCTCGCTTGGCTCGAAATCTTTATCTCCATTCGTTCCCCGGCGCTCGAGCCCGCCGTGCGGATTCCAACGTCCACTAAGCCGCTTGTGGATTTGATGACCAGTTGGCCCCGCTGCGGAACTCGTTTTTCCGCCGGGTTCATCTTTCCCGCGTATTTGATAAAACCTACCAGCGCTGAGCTGTCCTGCTGGGTCAGACGCTGACGCTCCGTGGTCACCCCGTCGATCCGATACAGAAGCCTCACCGCCTGCCCCGAAGGCACCAAGGCTACGTCCGTCGCTCGTTGGTTCAGGGCATCCGCCAGCAAATAGTGGCTCAATTGAAACCCTGTCTGTAGCAGCTCATCGTCCTCCGGAGCAGTCACTGGGGCCCCGTTGAGCCGCTGAATGACTATCTGTAGCTCAGGCATCAGGTCGATTTTGTCCTTGGCCTTTCCCTCGCCCCCCCTGAGAACTTTCTTTATGTGTAAAGCCGTGAGTACCCGGTCCTCTTTGCCTACCACTGAGTTGCGCCACAGGATATAGCTGCCCACCCCCGCTGCCCCCGCCGCGGCGAATAGCAATACAGCCACCGCAAAGTTTGGAACCAGCAGGAGGATTATCACCGCCAACACAGCTGCTCCAAACACTAGGGCGTTCCACAAGGTCCTCGGCCCATGTATTCGCCCCAAATCTGCGTCCACCCAGCTCATACACCGGGCCAGAACCCCAAAGGCCACTAGGCTCAATACGATCTTGCCGAATGAAAAGTACCCGCCAGGCCCAGGAACATCCGCCAAAAACCAAATACCCGCCCCCAGAGACTCGGTGTTATCTATAAAGCTCAGCATCACTAGCCGTTCCAAACAAATTGCCTACTGCCGCTTCCTGTTCCCTTCTCAGCTTCCGCTCAGGCCCCGATTCTCTCCGATCACCTCGCGGATATCCCTTTGATTCGCATCTTAAGCTCATCCGCGTTCGGCGAGTAATCATACGCTACCCGTGGGTCCACCCATTCCTTCTCGATCAACTCCAACAAGCTGCTGTTAAAGTCCTGCATCCCTTCTGCACTGCCGGTCTTGATAATATCTGGAATGTCACCGTCGCGCCCCTCCTCCAGCATCTTCCGAACTGTCGCTGTGTTCAGCATGATCTCCGTCGCTGGGATCCGATCTATGCCCTCTCCTATGCTGGCCATCAGTTTCAGGCTGATGATCGCCCGCAGATTGAAACACAGCGACTGCCGGGCCAGCCCCCGTTCCTCCTGCGGAAACAGATCCAGAATCCGCGTGATCGTCTGATAGGTGCTCGAAGAGTGCACCGTCGCGAATACCAGGTGCCCCGTTTCCGCTGCCCGCAACGCTGCCGCAAAGCTCTGCTTGTCCCGCATCTCCCCGATAAGCACCACATCAGGGTCTTCACGCATCAGATAACGCAGGGCGTCATTGAAGGTCGAGACATCAATACCAACTTCCCGCTGATTGATAAAGGCTTTTTTGTCGTCGAAGAGAAACTCGATCGGATCCTCAATAGTTACGATATGGCAGGACCGGTGCCGGTTAATATGCTCCAGCATCGCCGCCAGAGTCGTACTCTTGCCCGCCCCGGTGATACCGCTGACCAGCACCAGCCCTTGGCGATAATCAGCGATTTTTTGCACCATCTCCGGCAGGTGCAGGTCCTTGAATTCCGGAATGATCCGCGGCACCCGCCTGGCCGCCAACGATAATCGACCTCGCTGGCGAAAAATGTTGATCCGAAAACGGTCGCTGCCTTCCAGCTCGTAGGCCAAGTCCACAGCCCCATGTATATGCAGAAACTGCTTCTGTGGCTCGCTGAGCATCGGCATCACCAGGTCTTCTATTTGTTTGCTGGTTAGTTTCTCGCTCTTGGTCGGACGCATCCGCCCGGTTACACGGACCCGCGCCGGAGAACCAGCCTTGAGGTGCAGGTCCGAAGCGTCCAAATCCACCACTGCCTTGAGGTATTTGATGAACTTCTCGTCGGCTTTGCGCCCTTTGTAGTCATCTACCGAAGATAACTCATCTTGTTGCCTGCTCTGCGCCATGTACGTTTCTACTCCTGTTGTCATCCCCGCGCAGGCGGGGATCCATTCCATTATCTGGTCAGCCGCCCTGACCGGCACCGGCCATCTGCGGCTCCATCCGTACCGGTATGCCCTTGGCTCGCAGAAACTCCTTCACCTGGGCGATGCTATAGGTCCCAAAGTGAAATATGCTCGCCGCCAGGGCCGCATCCGCCTTGCCCTCGGTCAGCACCTTTGCCATGTGCTCCAGATTGCCCGCCCCTCCGCTGGCCACTACCGGAATATCTACCTCTTCACAGACCCTCCGGGTCATTTCCAGGTCGTAGCCAGCCCGCGTGCCGTCGGCATTCATAACATTCAACACGATTTCTCCCGCTCCGTTGTCTTGGCCGAGCTTGGCCCAGCTGACGACGTCCAGCTCCGTGGCTTTTCGCCCACCGTTGATATAAACCTTCCAGTATTCCTTCCCGTTGAGCTGCACCCGCTTGGCATCGATTGCCAGCACCATACACTGACTCCCGAACCTGATCGCCGCCCGTCGGATTAGCTGCGGATCCTTCACCGCTGCGGTATTGATGGATACCTTGTCTGCCCCGTTGCTCAGCATTACTCGGCAGTCCTCGACGCTGCGGATACCCCCACCCACCGTCAGCGGCATAAAAACCCGCTCCGCTGCCTCTCGCAACACATCGACCATCAAGTCTCGCCCCTCGTGCGAGGCCGTTATGTCGTAGAAAACCAACTCGTCTGCCCCTTGGGCATCGTAACGCACCGCGCACTCGCCTACATCGCCGGCATCGCGGTGGTCGAAGAACTTAACTCCCTTGACCACCCGCCCTTTATCCACGTCTAAACACGGTATAATTCGTTTAGCCAGCATCAGTTATATCCAAAAAATCCTCCAGCCTCCCTGCCCGTATCATCTTGGCTGAGCTTGGATATTCTACTGCCGCTGGCATTTTTTGCAATCTAAATCCCGGCCCTTTATCCTTCGCTCCGGCTAAGTGGTCCCCTCAACACAGGCGCACATAGTCCGCCCACTGGCGTACTGCCCCGGTGTTCCCTCGTCATATTGTGCTTTTGAGTATTTAGCCCCCGGCTTTACGCCGGGGGTCTCTTTGTTTAGCCCCCAGGGTTATCCTTGCTGTCATCCCTGCGCAGGCTGGGATCCATCTTATATTTAGCCCCCGGCTTTACGCCGGGGGTCTCTTTATCCGTCCAACGCCCACTGGCCTACTGCCCCAGTGTTCCCTCATTATATTGTACTTTTGGTGATTTAGCCCGCCCCGCTCGGCAGGAATATCCTGAAAGTCGCTCCTTGCCCTTGGACACTTTCCAACTCGATGAATCCCCCGTGGTCGGTTACGATATCTCGGCAAACGGCCAGCCCCAGGCCCGTACCGTTCTGACCGCTGTTGTCATCAAGCTGCTTTGTGCTGAAGAACGGCTCGAATACTCGCCGGATATCGTCGGCGGCAATTCCCGGCCCCGAATCGGCAACGCTTATGTTCACGCAGCCAGTGGGCCCGTCCTGATCGCCACAAATCCGCAGCATCCCCCCGTTATCCCCCATAGCCTGGCAGCTGTTGATTATCATATTCAGCAGAACCTGCACCAGCTCCACTCGCCTTCCGCAGACCGCCAGATCCTCCGGGCAGCTGCAGCGGAGCGATACGCCCTGTCTGGCCAATTGTCCGGCCAGGCTGCTGCTAGCTTCTTTGATTATGTCGTTGACCAGCACTATTTCTTTCGCACTGCCCTGCGACCGGGCCAGCCCCAGCATCCCTCGGCAAATCTCCACTGCCCGCTCGGCATTGTCCAGAACCCGACGCAAGGCCTTCGCCGACAGTTCGCCGTCCTGGCGGCTCTTCAGTGCCTGCTGAGCCCTGCCCAATACGCCCATAAGTGTGTTATTCAGTTCGTGAGCAACCTGCGAGCTCATCATCCCCACCATCGCCAGCCTTTGCATATGCAAAAGTTGTTCCCGCGATTGCTCCGTCGTCGCCCAGCTCGACAACACCTGACAGCTCGATGGACTCATGGTCTTCGCCCCGCTCGAAATGGTTGCCGCCTCCTTTATGCCCTGGGCTCTTCTGGCTTGGCTCTTACCAATCAGCCTCCCATACCCTATAATCCTATCGGACCACATGGCCGAAAATCTTGAAGCCTATTAGTCTTTGGGCCCCCATGGACAGCCAAGACTTGCTCGAGCATTTAGCCGAATTAGCCGCCCAACTGGATATCAGCGTTCGCAGAACTGATCTAGGCGGCTCTGGCGGAAGCCTCGTTAGCCTGCGAGGCCGACAGATCCTTTTTATCGACACCTTAGCCGACCCCCAGGATCAGCTCGAACGGATTATCCCCAGCTTCGCCCGCCTGCCCAACCTCGACCAGATCTACATCATCCCCGAGCTGCGCCAACTGCTCGATCAGTACAGTTAGAGTGCTGCTCTGTTGAAAAGATGTCGGGCCGGGTCATTGCGAGCGCAGCGAAGCAATCTCAAAGCTCAGAAGTCGAGATTGCCACGGCCCCTCTGGGGCCTCGCAATGACAGAAAGAGGCTTTCAACAGAGCATTAGAGTGCCTTAGCTAATCCCCACTGTCGCGAGCAAACGTCACCAAAAAAATCGGCCGGAGCTGCTCCTAAGGGCGACTCCGGCCGATCTATTCTAAAAATCACGGCTAGCTTAATACATTCCGCCGCCCATTCCCGGCCCGCCGGCCGGAGGAGCAGGTTTCTCTTCCGGAATCTCAGCCACCATCGCATCGGTCGTCAGCAGCAGCCCGGCAATACTGGCCGCATTCTGCAAAGCAATACGCTCCACCTTGGTAGGCACGATCACCCCGGCCTCGACCATATCGCAGTACTTGCGCTTCAAGGCATCGAAGCCGAAATTGCCCTTGCCTTCCTTGACCTTCTGGCAAGCCACCGAGCCGTCCAGCCCGCAATTGTTGACGATCTGTTTGATCGGGGCCTCCAGTGCCCGCCGCACGATATCCACACCAACCTTGGCATCTCCGCTGGCCTTGACCTTATCCAACGCCGCGATAGTTCGCAGCATAGCCACACCCCCACCCGGCAGCACGCCCTCTTCCACCGCTGCCCGGCAGGCGTGCAGAGCATCTTCCACCCGGGCCTTTTTCTCTTTCATCTCCGATTCGGTTGCAGCCCCGACGTTAATCTGAGCCACTCCGCCGGAAAGCTTGGCCAGTCGCTCTTCCAGTTTTTCCTTGTCGTAATCGCTGGTGGTCGTGTCTATCTCGCGTTTGATCTGTTCGATTCGTCCGCGGATATCCTTCTCCGAGCCGGCCCCTTCGATAATCGTCGTGTTTTCCTTGTCGATGGTAATCTTCTTGGCCGCCCCCAGCGAAGACAGCTCCAGGTTTTCCAACTGCAGTCCCAGGTCTTCGAAGATAGCCTGCCCGCCGGTCAGCACCGCCATATCTTCCATCATTGCCTTGCGCCGATCTCCAAAGCCAGGGGCCTTGACCGCCGCGACCTGCAGCGTGCCCCGCAGCTTGTTCACCACCAGGGTCGCCAGGGCCTCGCCCTCCACGTCCTCCGCAATAATCAGCAGCGGTCTGCCCGCCTTGGCCACTTTCTCCAGCAGCGGAACCAGGTCTTTTACTGCCGATATCTTTTTCTCGTGGATTAGAACGTAGGGCTTCTCCAGGACCACTTCCATAGCTGTTAGATCGTTAATAAAGTGCGGCGAAAGGTAGCCCTTGTCGAACTGCATGCCTTCCACCAGTTCGACCTTGCTTTCCAGCCCCTTGCCTTCTTCCACGGTGATTACCCCGTCTTTGCCGACCTTGTTCATGGCCTGGGCGATCATCTTGCCGATTTCCAGGTCCTGGTTGGCCGCACAGGCCCCTACCTGTGTAACCTGCTGGTCGGACTCGACCTTGGCGCTCATTTGCTCGAACTGTTTGACCACTGCCTCCACGGCCATGTCCACGCCCCGCTTGAGCTCCATGGGATTAGCTCCGGCCGCGACGTTTTTCAGGCCTTCCTCGAAGATGGCCTCCGCCAGCAGCGTCGCCGTCGTCGTGCCGTCCCCCGCCACGTCGGACGTCTTGCTGGCCACTTCCCTGACCATCTGGGCTCCCATGTTCTCGTAGGCATCTTCCAGCTCAATCTCTTTGGCTACCGTTACCCCGTCTTTGGTTACCGTCGGCGAGCCGAAGCTCTTTTCCAGGATCACGTTTCGCCCAGCCGGGCCCAGGGTAATCGTTACCGCTTTGGCCAACTGGTTTACCCCTCGACGGATCGCCTCTCGGGCTTCTTGTTCGAAAGCAATTTTCTTAGCTGCCATCTATTGACACTCCTTAAGTTTGGGTTTGCAATTCTTGTCCGCACGAATACCCAGCCTCATCGGCCACGCTCTGACGGCCTAGCCAATGATGGCCAGGATATCGTCTTCGGACATAATCATCATTTCTTTTGTGTCCACGGTGATATCTGTGCCCGCGTAGCTGGAAAACAGGACCTCGTCGCCCTTTTTCACCTGCATCTTGG
>JAUXAG010000032.1 GCA_030614915.1 Actinomycetes bacterium
GCCCCAACGGCATCCCGGTCTCGAAGATGATGGCGGCCGCCTCTGAGAAGTGGCAGTATAAAACTTTCACAGGTAGAGTATGTTGAGGAGAAACCGCTTTAATATCTTTGACATCAGCAGAAGCTCTAGGTAAAATCAAGAACATCTATTCAATTGCGGGATGACATTTGAGTAGAAGGCGAATGTCCCATATATATAAACCCTGCCTGTTTCACATTTGGGACCAAGCGTGAAGAAAATGGCGTTGTTTAAGAGTTTATCTGGGAAATGTCGCTTAAGATTAGACAGCTGGAGCAGAAGACCGGCCTGCGATTATCAGCCAATCAGTAAAGATTCCGAACGAAAGATTAATAAACTCTTAAACGGCTATCCTTCTAATCACAATTATCAACTGCAAAAAGGCAAAATAGTGCCAAGCTTGCAGCTTTATCAGAGAATACAAATCATCACTCCCCTGTTCCCCAAAAATATGAATTCGTTGTTGGACATTGCTTCGTGCAAAGGGTATTACGTGTTAGACGCTGCCCTGAGACTTAAGTGTAATACTTCCGTAGGGGTCGATATATACAAGCCATTTGTCTCTATAGCTCATAAGGTTAAAGAGGTTCTTAATATCAAGAACGTAGCCTTTTATCATGCTGGCCTTGAGGAAATATCAGATAATCCTAAAGCCTTTGGAGGACCTTTTCAAACTCTGTTATTTCTTGGTGCTTATCATTATTTTTTCTGGGGCAGCAGTTATAATTCAAAAGCCTTTTATTGTCATCGTGAAATTCTCAGTCGAATCTCAAAAATGTGTACCGAGAGAGTTATTTTTTCCGGACGCATGGAGATAGATAGGCTGCCCCGGTATCTTCAAGAGAAAGCTAAGAAACATAATAGTTCGATAAACTTTAATACCGACGATTTTCTAAAAATTGCCAACGAATATTTCCACGTACATAAAGTCGGTTATTTAGGCAAGAACCCTCTGCTGGTCATGTATAAGAGAAATCCTCATTAATGGCTAACATGTTGGCACCGATAGCTTTGTATACTGCCGGAAAATCCAGTCACACACAACAACGGTCCTTCTCCAGTTGAGACTTGCTCAACGGCCCGGCAGTCCGTAGGATAACCCCTGGACCCAAATTGGCTGGATGCTCCATGCCCTATTTACCGGCCAACCTAGCCCGGATATTTCACGAGATTTTGCCCGGTGTTTGCTAATTTATGTGGGCTAAATGAGTTAACCATTGTTTTCGGCCTCGATTAAAATAACACACTGTTTTGGCCGAGAAATTTTGCTCAGATTCAAGGCCGCAGGCTCTAACTCGGAGACCCCAATCCCAATGAATCGGGATCGGGGAGCCCTCACCGGAGTCGTATAGGTTTATACGTCGAGGACAGTTAGAGCTGAGAACGCAGAAGCTGAGCAACGCGAAGCGTCCTTCGGAAATAGCCGGCCAAAACCAAAACTCTTGTGGAATATTCGGGCTAAAGCCTTGGCCTGCCTATGAGTAATTCTAAATCTCCCAGTCGAATTCGGCTGCTCGTGGGCGGACTTTGGCCCCGGATACCCATCCTGCACCGTTATCTTGCCCGCGAGCTTTTCTTCGTGACCCTGCTGACCGCCACGGTCCTGACCAGTCTGATGGCTCTTTGCGGCCTGCTGAAGCCCCTTCGTAAGTACGGCATCACCGCCACCGAGATGTTTGAAATTCTCATCTTGTTGTTTCCCTTCTTCCTGGTTTTTACCGTGCCCTTTGCGGTCATGTTAGCCTGCTGCTGGGTGTACGGCCGGTTGTCTGCTGACAACGAGCTCAACGCCTGTTCGACCAGCGGCATCAATATCCAGACCCTCCTGATTGTGCCTTTGCTGCTGGGACTGTTGACCATGATCTTGAGCGTGTTTCTGGCCAATTGGTGGGTCCCCAATTGGGCCCTGGCTCGCTTTGACGTCTTGTTGGCCAGGCACGGCAAAGACATCGTCTATCGCGAGCTAAACCGCAGAGGCAGTTACACCTTGCGCCGTTATCAGATCGGCCGGACATGTATCATACACGCTGATAGCGTTGATCGAGCCAATGATGTCTTGCAGGGCATAGCTGTGGCCGTCTTTGCCGGGGATTCCAAGGTCGAAAAAATAATAACCGCCCGCAGGGCTGATTTGCGTTTTTTTTCTTCCGACGAAAACCCAGATCGCCTGGACAGTATAGCAATTGTCCCCCTCGAGGCCACCGTGGTCGAACTCCCTGAGTATCACACCTACAAAGCCGCCAGCCTGCTATTCAGCGGCAAGATTCGCCAGAGAATCCGCGAGCGTTTTTCGGCCATGAGTCTCGACGATCTCATGGCCTTGGGCGACGACCCCGAGCGGTACAGGTACATTCGCGGTTTAGCTCAAGAGGCCCGCCGAATCTACGTCGCCAGCGAACTGGTCAAAAGGTTGCATGCAGAGCGAACCAAGGATGGTTATTTCGAACTTTACGGCCCCAATCAGGAAAGATATCGCTTCACAGGCCGAGCAGCCAAACCACTGTTCAGCGTCAAGGGAGCCAGGAACATCTTGGAAGATACCACCATTGAGGAATACCTCCCCGGCAGCACTGAGCCCGTTCGCGTTTTTGCAGTGGAACAGCTCGACCTCGAGTTGGTCGAATTACCCGCCGCTATGGTCGGCTCCGAGAAAAAAAACACCCCCCCACGCCTAACCGCTTCGATGATCCTGCAAAATGCACGCATTACAAGGCTCCCAGCCGTTCACCAGGAATCCGTCCTCGAACAGAGCCGCTTTAGCATCTCTCAGTTGGCCATTCCGCCGGACATCATTCATCGCGGCATGGGCATCTCACTCCAAGAGATAAAGCAGGCCGACTTCCCCCGCCCCACGCCACAAAGGCTTTTGCACCTGGCTCCGCAGATTACCAGAGGCCTGGCCAAACTCTCCAAAGAGATTGCCCTGGAAATCCACTCTCGCATGGCCATGGCCGTATGTTGTCCGGTCCTGGCCATTATGGGAGCCTTGCTCGGAGCCATCTTCCGCAGGGGCCAGTTTATCGTCGCCGCGGGGCTCTCGCTGATCCCCGCTATGATGGCCCTGCTCTTTATCATTATGGGCAAGCGGATGGTCGATTCGGATGTCTTCTCCACCAGCATGGCCGTGGCCGTGGCCTGGACGGGCTTGGTTATATTGATCGCCGCCAATGTCTTTCTGTTGGTCAAAGTGTTGAAAAGATAACTAGCCCGGATATTTCACGAGATTTTGCACGGTGTTTTAATTTATGTATAAAATCGGCCACATCCTCGATCGTTACGTCATCCGCAATATGCTTTTCAGTTATGCGATTATTTTTGCAATCTTTGTGGGCCTGCGCATCGTCGTTGATTTGTTCACCGAGATCGACGAATTCACCGAAACTTTGCTCCCGGCCCACAAGGTGGCCCAGAACATACTCAGCTATTATGGATATCACCTCTTTCAGTACTACCAGGAGTTTTCCGGTCCCATTGTGGTTTTCGCCGCCCTCTTTACTCTCTTTCGTATTCGCCGGGCCAACGAGACCGTCATCATCCTCAGTTCGGGAATCAGTTTGTATCGGCTGCTCTGGCCAATAGTCCTGGTCGGTATCCTGCTCAACGCTCTGCTTATTGTTAACCAGGAATTGATCATTCCCCGAATTGCCGACAAGCTCGTCCGCAAGCAGGAGAACGCCGCCGGCGACAGGATTATGTTGGTCGAGTTGCAGAACGATCAGTCCAACACCCTGCTGCTGGGCAACCTCGATGCCTCCCAGGCCACCACCATCATGACCGAGGCCTTTCTGATAAGGCGGGATGATCTCGGCCGCATGACTCATCTGCAATACGCCCCGAAAGCTCAGTGGGACCCCCGGCAAAAAGCCTGGATCATGAAAGATGCCGATTCACTTCAGACCTTACCTGCCGGGAAAGCTCCTCAAGTTGTCAAAACGGACGTTGTTTATCCTACGGATTTGAGCCCCCGCGAGTTGGCCCTGAGAAATTCCAGCACCTATCTTAGAGTTCAATCTACCTCACGTCTGGTAGCCATGTCCCGGCAGGACTACATTCGCCGGCGGATGGGGCCGGCTTTGGAGATGGAAAAACATTTCAGGTTCACCAACCCTGTTATCAACGTCATTATTCTACTCTTGGCTGCACCCCTGATCATTAGTCGTGAGCCCAAGAGCGTTTTCATGCAGATGCTCAAAGGCCTGGCCGTTATTGTCGGCGCCTTCGGCTTGGCCTTTGCCGCTCAGCAATTAGGCGCAGAAAAACCCCTCCTGGCCGCCTGGCTGCCGGTCTTCATGTTCGGACCCCTGGCCGTATTGATCCTCGATTCAGTCAAAACCTGACACTTCGGACCCTATTTCTTTTTTCGGCGAAGCCCCTCCGGCATGGCTATGACTTGGCCGTCGCTATTAACGCAGGCCAAAGTCGTCCGGCCCGTGCTCAGCAATTGCCCATCCTCTTTGCGTCGCAGCTCATAATAGTGGTCGATCCGGGCCAGCGTAACCCGCTTGACCGTAGTGGTCAGGCTCAGCAGCTCGTCATAATGGGCCGGGCTGTGATAATTGCAGTTGGCTTTGGTTACTACGAAATAGGTGCCGGCCTTTTCAAGCTCCCTGTAGGCCCAGCCGTTCTTGCGCAGCAGCTCGGTTCGGCCCTGTTCGAAATACTTCAGATAGTTACTGTGATACACGCAGCCCATCTGGTCCACGTCGGCATACGGCACCCGAATCTCAATCTCACAAGACTTTGCCTCAGCCATTCGTCCTCTTTCTTCTCTTCTTTCAAATTCGCAATTCGAAATTCGAAATTCGCAATCATATTCCTTCGGGCCGTGGCCCGCTGGCCGCTACCGTCCGCGAGCGGATCCCACCACGCACCTTCCATCGGCACTCGATCTGCATCCATCGCGGCTCACACAGCGCCACCAGATCGTCCAAGATAACGTTGGTAACATCCTCGTAGTAAATGCCCTGGTTGCGGTAGTCCGTCAGATATAATTTGAGACTCTTGAGTTCCACGCACCACTGATTGGCCACGTAGCTGATCACCACGATGGCAAAATCCGGCTGCCCGGTCTTGGGACAGACGCTGGTGAACTCCTCGGCCGTATGCTCGATCAGATAATCTCGCCCGGGGTGCGGATTGGCAAAACGCTCCAGTTTGTTCCTATCGGCCATCTCGAAACACCCCGCGAGAATATCAAAAATCAAAATGCAAAAAGCAAACTTACAGATCAAAGTTCAAAAATTGAAAATCTAAACATCGTATTTCTGCCTTGGGCCATTTTACATTTTTATATGTCATTTTGATATTTGATTTTTACATTTTGATTTTTATTCCTATAGTGTACCTTAGAGCCTTGGTATCGACAAGACGTTGCCGGGTCACATCTTGAGAATGATTTATGGCCAAAAAAGCGGTGGTATTGCTCTCAGGCGGCCTGGACTCAGCCACGGTCTTGGCCATGGCCCAGGCTCAGGATTATGAGCTCTACGCCCTGACCGTTGAGTACGGCCAACGGCACAGCCGAGAGATCCGCTGCGCCCGTGCCCAGGCCAAAGCCCGCCAAGTGGCCCAGCACAAGGTCATCCGCCTGGAGTTGCCCGACATCCGGGCCTCAGCATTGACTGATAGCACTCCATTACCCCGCGCCCAGCCGGGCTCGGCAATTCCAGCCACTTATGTCCCTGCCCGCAATACCATCCTCTTGTCCTTGGCTCTATCCTGGGCCGAGTCTCTCGGCTCTGTAGATATTTTCATTGGCGCCACAGCCGTGGACTACAGCGGATATCCCGACTGTCGGCCCGCCTTTATCGAGGCCTTCGAGAAACTGGCCAACTTGGCCACCAAGGCCGCCGTACAGGACGGTAAAAAGTTTCACATCCACGCCCCGCTGCTGGACTTGCCCAAGCACAAAATCATCGAGCGTGGCCGAGAGCTCAGCGTGGATTTCGCCTTGACCAGTTCTTGTTACGACCCCGACGAGCAGGGACGCGCCTGCGGGCAGTGCGACGCCTGCGCCCTGCGGCTCAAAGGTTTCCGCCAGGCCCACCTTCTCGATCCGGTCAGATATGCCTGAGTTGCCATGCAAGTAGCCGAAATCTTCTATTCCATCCAGGGCGAAGGCAAGCTGACCGGTATCCCCTCAGCCTTCGTGCGCTTAGCCGGCTGCAATTTGCACTGCCGTTACTGCGACAGCCCCTACGCCCGTCGAGCTGAGGACGGCCGAGCCATGACCGTCGAGCAGATACTGGAAAAACTGCTCGCCTACCCGACAAAATATGTAGTCATCACCGGCGGCGAGCCGCTCCTGGCCGACGAGCTGGATGAGTTATGTGCACAACTGCGGTCAGCCGGTCGGCACCTAACCCTCGAAACTGCCGCTACAGTAGATCGCGTCGTTGCGGTTGACTTAGCCAGTATTAGTCCCAAGCTGAGCAACTCCACCCCGACTGACCGCTCGCTGGCCGAGGAGCACGAGTCTCGCCGCTTGAACATCCCCACCATCCGGGCTTACCTGGACCAGGCCAATCGAGATGGCACAGAATGTCAGCTAAAATTCGTGCTGGAAAACCCGGCCGATATTGAAGAGATTAAAGATGTGCTGGACCGGTTGGACCAGTGCTGCCCGCCAGAGGACGTCCTGCTCATGCCCCAGGCCCTCAATCGTCGGCAGTTGGCCCGGCGGTCCGCCTGGGTCGCTGAGCTCTGCAAACAACACGGTTATCGTTTCTGTTCTCGCCTGCAGATCCTGCTCTACGGCAATCAGCCCGGTACCTAAAACTAACCATAGATAAGGACTACCCTCATGTATCAGGTCTGCAAGACATTCGAGTTCGAGTCAGCTCACTTACTCAGCAAGAGCCGCGATCGCTGCCGAGACCCGCACGGCCATTCCCGCCGTGTCGAGGTAGTCCTGGCCGCCGAAAAGCTCGACCGCAACGACATGGTCTGCAACTTCAGGTGGATCAAGTTGGCCCTGGCCGATATTCTCAGCCGCCTGGATCACGCCATCTGCATCAACGATTCCGACCCCCGCCTGGAAGATTTCAAGCGGATGCAGGCCAAGTTGGAGCTCTTCAAAGCCCAAGACCCCACCAGCGAGGTCATAGCCCGCCTGATCTTCGACCACCTGCAAGACAAACTCGCTCAGGCAACTGAGCTTACCAGCGAAGACGGCAATACCTATTCCTTGCCGGCCGGCGTCCACCTCAAGTCGGTTCGTCTCTGGGAGACCTCTACCAGCTGGGCCCAATACTCCGGGTGAACCGCCGTTTTTAGGGCCCTAAACAGCTATTTCGCCTGCCGGCCTGTATTTGCCCCTCGAACAAAATAACTTGTTTGCGGCCAGTTAATCCTTGACTGACGAGGGATTATGAGCTATAATACCTGTAATAGGCTTATGGGGTCCGAGGCTTGCGTCCGTAAAGCCCTTACCCAAAATAGCCTGAAGACTCTGTGAGAGAGAGAACTTCATGGACACAGTTAGAGTCCGTCGGACGGCATGCCCGCAGCCAAGCCGGCTTTTGGTTGTGGTCTGTGTATGCTTGCTTCTGCTGTCGATCTGCGACTTCACCTGGGCAGAGGTCGTAATGCCAGCCGGGAAAGCCCAAACTCACACTATGGCTGGTGGCTTTGCCTTGCTGGCGGATCCCGTTACGCACGTTGTCTATCAATCCACTTCCGATCCCGGCCTTTTCCCAAGCTTTCCTGTGTGGTTCGATACTGGCGCCTCGGGCGATTTGATCTCCTATTATGTGCACGCGGACCTCGGAATTCCCACCACAGGCGACACCTACGAAGATTTCGGTATCGGCGGAAGTGAAACCTTTGATGTTTCGCAGTTCACGGAGGTCCTGTTGGTTCCTTCATTGAAACAACCGACTTACAATGATATTGCCTACGCCGACCTGCCGGCCAGCTACTCTCCCTATGGCGATTTCAACCTTCAACTCCGTCAAGCAGCGAATGCTGCGAAAGAGTATCTACCTGACGGCCTGGGTTACTACAACATTATGGGCACACCCGTGCTGAACGATTACGTTCTGCGCGTCCGCCCAAACAGCCTGGTCCATCACTTCAACCTTTTCCTTTTCGGTGGGCCGTATCCGATGATTTATATGGAGACTGCCCTGCTACCGGCCCTCCCGGCTGGCTTGCCAACTGATCGGACTGTGTATATTGACTTAG
>JAUXAG010000020.1 GCA_030614915.1 Actinomycetes bacterium
TCTGGGCGCCGGCAAAAGCATCTGCTTCGTATGCATGTGTGATTGTTATTTGGGCCTGCCCGTCACTGACAAGGACGAGGTCCTCCGCTCTAAGGCCCTGTCCGGCAACAGTCAAAAATAAGACTTGAGAAAATACCATTAGCAAGAGCATAGTTCGCAAGGGTCGCGCCAACTTCCAAGGTCGGTCCCTTAGCGTTGATACTTGTAATGGTTCAGCGTGGATTTTCTGAAGCATGGTCTCTCTCTCCTCGCTAGCGATGTTGGACATAATGTATACCCAGTACGATTGCGCACGTAACAAACCACATATTCAGAGGAAGGGGGGAATACTTCTTCTTCCCTCCTCGTTTCTCTCCTCTAATACTATAACACAACGCGGCATGTGAGTCAAGGATTTTCTGAGAGATTTTGTTTTTTATTTCTTTTATCGTGGATTGGTTGAAAATCCGGCTTTAGGGCGGTTTTTGAGCGGTTGGGCGGCTGGCTTGAAGGAGGATGCGGGCCTGGGAGGCGACGGCCTCGGCAAGTACGTCAAGGTTGTAGCCGCCTTCAATGACAACGAGCAGACGATCGTCGGCGAAGGTGTGGGCCAGCAGGGAGGTTTGCTGCAGCAGAAAATTGAAGCCATCGACGGTGAGACAAAGGCCGGCCCAAGGGTCGTCGGCGTGAGCATCGAAACCGGAGGAGACCAGGATGAACTCAGGGTCAAAGGCCTCGACTGCCGGGACGAGCAGGTCGGTGAAGGAGGCCCGGTAATCGGCGTCGGTTGCGCCGGGCTCGAAGGGTATGTTCAAGGTTGCCCCGAGGCCGGGGCCGGCGCCTTTTTCGCTGGCCCATCCTGTGCCGGGGTAACAAGAGCTGGGCGACTGATGGAAGGAGGCATAAAATACGCCGGGGTCCGACTCGAAGGTGTGTTGTGTGCCGTTGCCGTGGTGGACGTCCCAGTCGATGATGAGGATCCTTTGGAGGCTGTGGAGCTGTTGAAGGCGGCGGGCGGCGATGGCTACGTTATTAAACAGGCAAAAGCCCATGGAGCTGTCGGCCTCGGCGTGATGGCCGGGTGGACGCACAAGGCAAAGGGCGTTGGTGAGGGAACCGTCCATGAGCGCATCAGCAGCGGCCAGGACGGCGCCGACAGCTAATCGGGCCACTTCGTAGGATTCCGGGCAGATCTCGCTGTCCGGTGAATCGATGAAGGGTGCCCCGTTGCGGCAGTACTGGGCCACTCGCTCGATGTACTGGCGAGTGTGGACGCGCTCTATCTGGCTGATATCGGCGGAGGAAAAGTCAATGGGCTGCATTCGATCGAGCAGGCCGGCTCTTGCGAGGCGGTCATATATGGCTTGGAGCCGCTGAGGCCTTTCCGGGTGGTCGGGGCCGGTGCGGTGCTTGAGAAACTCCGGCGAGTAGGCTAAGCCCGTGGGCATGATAGTGTTCCATAATCTGGGGCGCGGCAAGCTGAAAGTGTTCAAAGGGCAGAGATTGCTTCGTCGTTTTACTCCTCGCAATGACAAGGGCGCAAATCATATGTTACAGAGCACTAGGGGGGGCTTGGATGCGGCGGTTGTGTCAACTGGTCAGCGCCAAGTGTCGAATTTTCCGCCGGGAGCATAACCGGTGTGCGTAAGGGTGTTGAAGCGGACGGTTTTACCAGTCCATCTGCCCCAGCCTTTTTCGGGGTCGATATAGTCCAGGATGGCTTTTTGCCTGCGGGTACCTTCGATGAGAATTTCGTTGGTTTTGGTGCTGTAAAATATTCTGTGGCCTTGGATATTTACGTCGCTGGAGACCAGGGTGGCATCGCCGGCGTCGCTGACGGCCTCGACGCTTTCGATTTCAAGCTCATCCATGGCTGAGAGGTCGGCAAAGTTAGACTTCTTCTGAGAAGCTTCGTCGGCTTCGGGCTCGGCATGGGTGAGGTTTAACTCATGGCACCGTAGTTGAGTGAGGTCGCGACGGTTGGGTGCAGTGGCCAGCTCGGATGGTTTTGCGGGCAGGGTCAGGGCATAGCCGCGAGAGACCATGTGCACGTCGCCGAGCAGCACGGCGGTGCGTTTGTCTTGATAATAGTCGGCTGAATCAGTCCACCAGAAGCCAGTTTTACCGGGTCCGACGCGGTGGAGGCGCAGGGGTCTGGGTGGCTTGGGAGCTTCTGCCAGGGGGCCAGATGTGGGCTTTTCGGCCGAGACCTCCTTGTCGGTTGGGCGGTAGTCCTCCAAGAGCAATGTTCCGGGGCCTTGGCCGTGGAAGTGTTTCGCATCGGCTTGATATGTCAAGACATCTGAGGTGAGTAGTACTCGGCGCAGTATTTTTTTGGAGGTGTCGGGAGTTTGCTCGACAGATCGGACGAGAGCCTTGCCGGTAAGGATCATCTTCTCTAAACTTTTTCCGCCCATTGGCTCAAAGAAGGGCTCAGTTGACACCAGGTCCGGGGAGGCTGCGGACGAGCTGTGTTGTTTGTCCGCTTGGGCGAGTTGGTTGTCTCGTAGAAATAGCTCAAGCTGTTCGCTTTCGAGCGAGCTCCAGCGTTCCGGACTGTGCACTAGAGCCCCTTTGACCATCTCGTCGTCGGTGCCCACAAAGGAAGCTTTGTTTGTCAGGCCGTCAAAGACCATAGAGCCGGGCCAATTCAGACCGAGTATTGCGGGGGCTGAAGTCTGGTCGGAAGGGGCAAAAGAGGCCTTCATCTGGCCCGGGCCTGGTGTGCTGAGCACATAATGCTCGCCCTTCTCGACGATGCGAATGATTTTGGCTTCGAGATGATCATCGCCTCGTCTAAGCTCAGCGGGGCCGCCGTAGAGGACCGTGGTTTTGGTGACTTCATCCCGGTCGAGCTTGTGAGCCGAGAGACTGCTGCGAACCTGGCCATCGACCAGGTGACGTCCGATAACGTTCCGTTGGGCCAGCAAGTTTGAGACTAGCGAACCAACATAACCATCTGGCGTAGGTGGAGTTACATCCTTATTCTCCACTAGAGTAATAAGCATTTCCTGACATTGGAGGGTGCTTTGGGTGTGGCTGGCCGGGGGTTGCTGGATGGCTTGAACGTTATCCTCGAGCTTGATGGTCGAGGGGAACTGGCCCTTGCCTGAGCTGCGGCGAGTGAAGTGAGTTTCCATTGAGCCGGCAGAGATGCTCAGGTCATCGTCAGAGAGGACAGAAAAGAAATCGTCCTTTGCCTGGAGGAGCAGAATCTCCTGGCCGCGCGGCGTACCGTCGGAGCCCGGCGGGCCGAGCTTTATATACATGTGATTGGCCTGGGCGGTGAACTTATTGGAAAGGGCAACAACCTTATCGCTGGCAGTAGCTTCGGATAGATAATAGTCCTGGGTGGGCGTTGCGGCGGTTCGGTTGTCCGGTTGGGCGGGTGGTCGATTGTACTTGAGAAACTTCAGAGTGGCCCGGCTGTTCCAACTCAAATCGAGGCCTTTGGAGACTTGAGAAGAAGTGTCGGGCCCGGCAGCGGGTCTCTGGGCTGGGGTCTTGAGAGTGCCTTTGCCGATCATTCGAGCAGTGCTGGTGGTCGAGTCGATGTTCAGCTGGTCGGCGGTGATGGTGCTGCCATCGGTAGCATTGAGCAGGACGCCAAAATCAGGGCTGCTGAAAAGACGGACGATTCCCGAATGGTGTTCGGCTTCGAGCCTGGCGCATTGGCCAGACATGTCAGCCGAGGAGAATTCCACGGGAGCTCCGAGGGCTTCGACCTCGAATCTTCGCTGAGCGGTGAGCTGGCTATCTTCGCTCTCTTCTGGAATGATGTTCAGTTGGCCGGTCCAGGTGATTCGCACGGGGGCTTGGAGGCTGGGTTCATCCTTCCCGGTGGTGGGTTCGTCCGGCCCGGTGGTGGGTTCAGAGACTCCGGGCTGAGCAGCACTGTCCGGCGAGGGTTCGGGGACTTCGGCGGTGGAGTTTGGTTCATCGCTGGTATCGAGGTCGAAGACAACATTCAAGATGTCTACGTTTTGGAGGACCTGGTCTTTATAGGTTACTCGCACGTTGCGCTGGAAAGTGGCGAGGTAACTGTGGATTCTCTGGTCCTGGACTTGCTCTTTGGGAGGTTCCGGCAGCAGCGGGGTGGAGGTTTGGGTCTTTTGCTCTTTGGGAGGCTCCAAAGGCAGCGGGGAGCCGGTGGTTTGGGTCTTTTGCTCTTCAGGGGGCGTGAGGCTGACAAAGCCGCGTCCTGGTCCGGGATACCAGGTCATTTCGCCGCCCTGTCTAATGATCAAGGAGTCGATATCCTTGGAGATTTCTCGCCAGCGGAGCAATAAGCCGGTACCGTAAGCATCTAAGCGTGAGCCGTGAAGCTCTACCGGTTGGTCGGTTGACAAGCGGCAAGAACGAATGTCAAAATCGAGCTGATCGGTGGTGATTATGAGTTTGTTTGCGTCGCGCTGGCCGAGGGTTCGGCGGGTCGGGTGGGCTTGAGGGCGTGTATCGTGGACAATCTGCACATTTCCGGTAAGCAGGCCGCTGGTCGGCTGAACACGTCCAAGGGCCCCACGTTCAATGTGGACATCGCCGCGTTGCGATGTCAGGGTGAGGGTCTGGTTGTCCTTGAGGTGCCAGATGAGCTTTACATCCTCAAGTTCGGCTCGGTCTTCGCTCACGAGCTTAAATCGCTGGGCGTGGTATTCCCTTTCGATGCGTCCGCCGGGGCCCATGAAGAAGATTTCAAGCTTCTCGCCGCGTTGGAGAGTTCTTTCTCGCTGAGAAATCCGCTTGATGGGCTCCAGATTGGCTAGCCCGTTGGGCGGGAGGCTGTCCAGCGTTGAGCTGGGCGTGCGCTGAGTTGGGGCAAATTGGCTATAAATTAGCACGACGGCAAAAACGAGGGCTAAACTCAAACCGAATAATATGAATTTGCGAAGGACAAATCTCATAGCTTCAATCAATCCTCTTTCGTGTATCGGGCGGTGATGGTCTGCCAATCTCCGGCGGCTTGAAGCAAGAAGCGGACAGCCTCGGCGACGGCTCCGCGCCCGCCGCATCGCTGAGTGACCAGGTCGGCCATATCGCGTATCTCAGGGGTGGCGTCGGCTACGGCTATGGCGAATCCACAGCGGTTGAGAATCGGCAAATCCATGAGGTCGTCGCCCACGTAAGCTGTATTCTTGGCAGAAAGCCCCAATTCCGCCAGAAGCTCGTCGTAGACCGGTACTTTGTCCAGAACGTGCTGGTATACGTGCTGAACGCCGAGGTCCTGGGCTCGATGGCGGACGGCGGGTGATTGACGTCCGGAAATCCAGGCCATCTTGCGACCCGAGCGGAGCCACCAACGGATGGCTGCCCCGTCCTTGGTGTTGAAACGCTTGAGCTCAGTCCCGTCGTCTGCCAGAAGCACAGAACCGTCGGTGAGCACTCCGTCAACGTCCAGGACCAGCAGTCGAATGTCGCCGGGTTTGGCAGTCAAGGTATCCTCCGGCAAAAAGAGGCTAAATAAAAGAATAGAGACCCCCAGGATAAACCTGGGGGCTAAATATTAAAAGCTTTCAGTTCTGACTGGATTATCTTGGCGGTCGCCTCGACGGCTCGGGAAGGTTCGAGTAGTTGGGGCTGTTTTTCGGTGCGGGGTTTGAGCTCGACGTTTCCATTGGCTAAGGCCTTTTCGCCAATGGTGATTCGCAGGGGGATGCCGATCAGGTCGGCGTCGTTGAACTTTACGCCGGGCCTGGCTGAGCGATCGTCCCAGAGGACCTCACAGCCGCGAGCGGTCAAGTCTTCGTAGAGCTTTTGGGCGGTGGTCAGGACCTGGTCTGATTGGCCCAGTTGCACCAGAATTACCTGGAAGGGGGCAATGTTCATGGGCCAAATGATTCCCTGTTCGTCGGCTCCGGTCTCGATGGTTGCGGCCATGATGCGATTCAAACCGATACCGTAGCAGCCCATAATTAACGGCTGAGTCTTGCCCTTCTCGTCCAGCACGTCAGCCCCGAGGGCCTGGGAGTATTTGGTGCCGAGCTGGAAGACGTGGCCGATCTCGATGCCCTTGGAGAATTGCAATTCGCCGCCGCACTTGGCGCAGCGGTCGCCCGGTTGGGCCAGGCGGATGTCAGCGACGCTGGACAGAGCAAAATCGCGCCCGGGATTTACGCCGAGCAGATGGTAGTCTGTCTTATTCGCTCCGGTGGCAGCATTGGCCATGCCTTGGACAGCCTTATCAGTAATGATCGGCAACTTACTTAGTCCCACGGGTCCGGCAAATCCTACGGCTGCGCCGGTGAGCTTTTCGATAGTCTGGGCGTCGGCCATTTCCACGTTGGCCACTCCAGCCGCGTGAGCGAGTTTGGCTTCGTTGAGCTCATGATCGCCGCGGATAAGGGCTGCCAGCGGTTTGCCGTCGCCTAGCAAAACCAAAGTCTTGATTAGCTTCTCGGCTGGGACCTTCAGCAGCTTGGTCAGCTCCTCGATGGTGGTCGCGCCGGGGGTGTGCATCTCGCGAAGGTCCTTTGGACTTTCCTTTGTCTCTTTCTGCGGTGTTGCTGCGGTTGCCCGCTCGAGATTGGCTGCGTATCCGCAAGAGCAGCGGACGAGGGTGTCTTCGCCGGCTTCAGTGGGAACCATAAACTCGTGAGAAGATTCGCCGCCGATTGGCCCAGACTCAGCCTCAACAACTATGTAGTCAAGACCGCAGCGATCGAATATTCGACAATAGGCGTCGTACATCTTCTGGTAAGTGATCTTGAGGTCGTCGAGGGTGAGGTGGAAGCTGTAGGCGTCCTTCATCAAGAACTCGCGGGTTCGCAGGACGCCGAAGCGCGGCCGATACTCGTCGCGGAACTTGGTTTGAATCTGGTAGAGGTTAAGGGGGAGCTGCTTGTAAGAGCTGATGTTGTTGGCTACTAAGGTGGTGATGACTTCCTCATGAGTGGGCCCGAGGACGACGCGGCGTCCGTGGCGGTCGGTGAAGTTCATGAGCACTGGGCCATAGGCCTTGAGCCTGCCGGAGCGCTCCCAGAGCTCGCCCGGCTGAATCACGGGCATGTGCAACTCCTGGGCGCCGGCGGCGTCCATCTCCTGGCGGATAATCTGCTCGATCTTCCGCAAGGTCCGATAACCAAGAGGGAGATAGGTATAAGCCCCGGCGGCCAATTTGCGCATCAGGCCGGCCCGGACCATCAGCTTGTGCGAGAGAACTTCCGCGTCGGAGGGGTCTTCCTTTACGGTGGGGATGAAAGCCTTAGACCATTTCACTGAAGATCACCTCAAAACTTAATACTACAATGCCACTTAGCTTTTCGTCACTAAAAGTGCGTTCTTGTTTTAAAAGCAGTTATGCCTGATTTATATCAAATATCAAAATGCAAATATCAAAATTACATATCAAAAATCAAAATGACAAGAAAAGGCTGGAGACCGGAGGCCGGAGACTGTAGGAAATCAAGAACTGTCTTCCTCCAGCCTACAGTCCGGAGCCTTAGGCCTGTTTGATTTTTACATTGTCATTTTGCATTTTGCTCTTTGATTTTTGCCAATACAAACTAACCTCTTACAACATAAGTAGCGTTTAAAGGCCCAGATTTTTTTTGGTCAGTTTTTTGTAGGCCTCCACTCCGGGCTGGCCGAAGGGGTTGACGCCGAGCAGGTTGCCCTCGATGACCGTGGCGATCATCAGCATCTGCATCAGTGCCCCCAGGCTGTAAGGGCTCAGACTGGGCAGGATAAGGTCGATGCACGGCCGATCGTCCTGCCGATACGCAAGGTTTGTGCCCTTGAGGGCGGCGGTCAATAGCTGATGCAAGCCGGCCCCGGCCAATTTCTGCAGGCCATCGGGACTGTTTTTGACCGAGGGCAGGGTGAGCTGCGGGCGGGTGGGGTTCTTCAGGACGATATTGGTGATTACTTTGTCGCGGGAGCCTTGCTGGTGCTGTTGGCCGCGGGAGTGCAGATCGCGGGTGTTCACTGAGGTAATGGGTGTGGGGCCTCGGCCCTTTTTGCCGAGGCTCTCGGCGAGTAACTGGTCATACCAGAAGCCCAAGTTCTCCAGGGCCTTGGACCAGACGGACATGACGCGGACGGTTTTTCCCTTGCGGTAGAGCAGATGATGGATGGCTGCGTACTGGGCCGCGGGATTATTTTTGAGTGATTTACTGAGGCACTTGCGGGTCATATCGGCGGCGCCGGCGAGGAGCTGGTCGATGTCGATGCCGGCCACGGCCGCGGGCAGCAGTCCGACGGCTGTGAAAACCGAATAGCGGCCACCGACTGCATCGGGGACCTCGAGGGTGGGCATGCCTTGGGCCTCGGCTATCTGACGCAGGGCTGAGGATGATCCGCCGGTGGTGGCCACGATGTACTTGGCGTAGTTGGCTCCGTAAATCTGCCGGGCACGCTGAGCGAGAATGCGAAAGACGGCGGCGGTCTCCAGGGTGCGCCCGGATTTGGAGATGACGTTTATGGCAAAGGCCTGGCTAACGTTGGCGGGCTTGCGCTTGGGGAGCAAGTCCAGCAAGCCAGCCAAAGAGTCGTTGTCCACGGAGTCGGCTTCGAAGTAAATCCTGGGCCTGTTCCTGCGGGCTCGGCGGGGCAGCTCGTTATGGTAAGGATGAGCCAGGGCTTGGAAGAGCGTTCGGGCGCCCAGGGAAGATCCGCCGATACCAGCGACGATGAATTTGTCAGCCAGGCGGGCCAACTGATCGGCTTGGCGTTTCAGTTTGGCCAGGGCCCGGCCATTGTCCAGCCAGCATTTGGGCTGATCGAGAAAGCCGAGGTCCAGGTCCTCGCCTCTGTCCCTGAGCTTGGCCAGTTGTTCGGCTGTGAAGCGCCGTTGGATTTTGATCTGCTCGACGGCTGTTTCCAGGGCCGGCTTGATGGAGTCGAGTTGGGCCCGGCTGATGCCGTGGCGGGGAGAGATGCCCAGCTTCTTGTCCTTGGAGTCCTTCGGGCGAGCCAGGGTGTTGGAGATGTCCAGACGGAGTGTTGCTTTGGTTGGCATTTATGTAGCTCCTGAAGTCTGGGCCACATTGTCTTGTCGAGCAGTGAATCTGTCAATTACTTTCGCGGCTCGGGGCGATGATAAAGGGTAAAAGAAGCAACGCATAGCGTCCTTCCCGTAGGGATATGTGGTCGGAAACCTTAATGCACCCGGGCCAGTCTTTATGCTTGACAAGACGAGTTGGGGAGGGGATAAATAGTGGCAGACAGGGGGCGGTGGAATGGAGTGTGTCCGGCGTTCAATAGGCGGAGAATACCATGCGTGCCAAATATCTAGCCGTTTGCGGTCTTGTAGTGTCGATCCTTCTGTGCGGCTCGGTGAGTCAGGCTCAGGTGCCGGAAGCCAAGGTCAAAAAGAGCACGGCTGAGGCCTTTGAGGATGCGATCCACTATCTGCGGATAGCCAAATGGGAGCTGGCCAAGGGTAATCTGGAGTATGTGGCTATCTACGGCGATCCGATAGAGGTATTGGCCCTGGCCCAGAAGCTGGCGGACTCGGAGAAGACGCTGCTGGGGGCCCTGGATGTCGAGGAGGTGGCAGCGGCTGGGCGGGACGTTCTGAAGGTGCTGGAACAGGGCCGAGCTGCCCAACAGCAAAACCCTGAGCTGATCGAGCAGGAGATAGAAAGGCTGGGGACTACGCCGCGCGGCAGGCTGCTAGCCCAGGAGATACTGACCTTTATATACAAGGAATATGCCGTTCCGCAATTGCTGCGGGCACTGGCTGACGAGAAGCGGACGAACCTTCACGCGAGCATCGTGGTGGTGCTCTCGGAGATGGGCAAATCGGCTGTGGATCCGCTGGTGGTGGCCCTGGCCAGCGAAGATAACGTGCTCAAGGGGCATATCATCTGGTCGCTGGGGGAGCTGGGCTATCGGCAGGCAGGGCCGTATCTGCGGGAAATCGTGGAGGACGAGGCTTCCCGGCCGGAGATTAAAGAAGCTGCACAAGAGGCCCTGAACAAACTTCGCGGGCTCGATGCCCCAGCCGGGGTAAGTGCGGCAGAGCTGTACTATCGGCTGGCCAACTACTACTACTACGGCAGAATCAGCCAGGTAGCCGAAACCGGCGTGGAAACAGCGAAGGTGTGGTACTTCAAGGCGGATATCGGGCCGACCTTTGCCCTGGTGCCGGGGAAGGTTTATGACGAAATTATGACCATGCGGAGTTGCCAACGAGCCCTGGAACTGGATCCGAGGCTGGGCTCGGCGGTGTCCTTGTGGCTCAGTGGGGCCTTGCAAATGGAGGCGAAGCTGGGGGCGGGCGAAAAGGTGGAGCTTCTGGGTGAGAATTGGCCGGGGGCCAAGTGGTTTGTGGTTACAGCCGGGCAGAGGTATCTGCAGGAGGTGCTGGCCCGTGCGGAAAAAGACGGCAATGGTCCGGTGGCCCTGGGAGCAGTGAAAGGGTTGGACCTTACGGCTGGGCGGGCCTGGCTGAGTGAAAAGTCGCGCGTGATTCCCCTAGCCGATGCCCTGCGTTTTCCAGACAGGCGAGTGCGGATAGCAGCGGCTTTTGCCCTGGCCCGGGCGTTTGGCCAGGAGAAGTTTATGGGGGCCGAGGGTGTGGTGCCGACACTGTGTGAGGCCGTCCGCCAGACCGGCGGGCCCAGAGCGGTTATCACGGATGCCTCGCCGGACGTGGCCAATAAGCTCCAGGGCCAGATGCGAGAGCTGGGCTACGATACCCGGGTAGCGACGAGCTGGGATGATGCGATGGAAGTGGCTCGGGAGTTGCGTGGGCCGGACCTGCTGGTGATAGGCGTGGACGGCAACGGTGGGCAGTTGGCTGAGCTGATGGGCAAATTGCAGCAGGATTTCGCCTTGGCCAGCACGGCGGTGGTGTTGTTGGCTAACGAAAGCACGTTTGCACCGGCCTCTGATGTGGCTGTGCAGAACGCTTACGTGGAGGTGCTGGATGCCGGGGTTTCGGGCCAGGCCGTGGCCGCCAGCCACAGAGAGATATTAATTGGGGTCAATCAAAAACCCATCGACAAAGCAGAGGCTGACAAATTGGCCCTGACAGGGGCGGAGTTGATCGTCCAGATAGCCACGCGAGACCGCAGGGTCTATGACATCAACGTTGCCAGCGACACGCTGATCGGGGCCCTGCGCGATCCGCGGGCGGAACTGGTCAAGCTGGCCTTGCAGGGCTTGAGTCTGCTGCGGGCATTGGAGAATCAGCAGGCTATCGCCGACTATGCCCTGGACGAGGAGATGCCCATGGAGCTGCGTTTGATCGGGTTGGAGCGGCTGGGCGAGTCGGCTAGGCTGTGGGGCAATCAGCTGAGGGAGGAGCAAATCAGCAGGCTGATGAAAGAGGTTCTGGAAGGTGCCCCGAGTGAGTTTCACAGTAAGACGGCCCGTGTAGTCGGGACGCTGAATCTGCCCAGCGAGATTATCAAAGAACTTATCCTGCGCAAAAAGCACTAAGAACGTGTAAATAAATAATCATCCATTTCTGCCGCTAAATAAACCCCTACGATAAAGCGGGGATAATCAAAGAGCCCCCCAGGATAAACCTGGGGGCTAAATATAGCATGATCCACAGAACCTTATATACAGCCACTAAAGTGTCGGCCCTCCGGGCCGATATGACAGTAGTGTGGAGGCTCTAGGCATGGTCTTGATTGCCGGTCCTATAACAACAACACCCCATGGGGGATAGACGATGAAGATCACGAAACTAATTCTGGTGTGTATGGTTCTGGGATTGATATCGATTCCAGGTGGAGTGCTGGATGCACAATGGCCGTATTGGGACTGGGACCCATACTATGACAGACCGTGGTATAGACGCAGCTATCCGAGGGATAGATGGCCCAGAAGATGGACAAGAAGAGTGGCGTCGTATGGGGTGGTGACTATTTACAATCCCAACGACCGTGACCTTATCTATGCGATACGGATGAGGCAGGGAGAGCCGTGGTATACTGCTAAAGTCAAGGCAAGGGGCTCACGCTATCACTGGGGGAGGCATCCGGTGAGTTTTCGAATCAAGTTGGATTCGAGCTCTGCGCCGGGATATCAAGAGAAGTCTTATGATCTCGATTATAATACAATCAGCTGGAGAAAACCCAAATGGAACGAGGGAAGGCAGTACGAGCTGACGATCAGTGGTGGGGATATCGGCCTGCAGCTTGCCTCGGAAAAGACGATAGTGATGTACACGACATACGGGGTGGTTACTATCGTCAACAGTACAGATCACTCAATCAACTATCAAGTCAAGTACAGGCGATACCAATCCTGGGCGGAGGTTACAACTGCGGGGCCGCACTCAACGTACTGTCACTGGATTGAACTGCCGGCGGATTTTGAGATCAAATTCGATCGCAGCTTTTCAGAGGGTTATCAGAAAAAGACCGTCGGCCTCAAGCACAATAAGATAAAGGGCAGAAAACCGACCGCCGGCGACGGGCGAGACTACAGACTGATAATCGAAGACGAGAAGATCAAGCTGCATAAGTCGAAAGCTAAGAATCATAGACTGGCGTTGCTGACGGCGAAGGACGTGAGCCTGGTCGGCAGCGGAGAGGGGAAGACCAGCAAGAAAACATTTGGAGATGCTACACGTGCCAAAGGGTCTTTGACGGTCAGCTATAGGCCGAGGATCGATGGAGTCATGGCAACTGAAGACGGTTCCTGGAAGGCAGAGATGATCGAGGATAAGAGCAGTCCGGCAAATTCGCTCTACAAGACGCAGGTCTGGGAGTTTAAGTCTAAAGAGTTTGGGGTTGCTACGGCGACCATGCAAGGCAGTTCCAGCGGGGCTTCGGGAACGGCAACAGGCTGGTACTCGCCAGTGCCCGGGAACCCGGATGCGGAAAGATTCAAAATTAGATTTGGGGTTCAGTTTGCCGGGCGAGAGGTGTCGTTAAAAAGCTTCGCCAAAGTTTACTAGAAGCCATTATGGAATGGAAGCACTTGTATGCCATCGGGCCTGAGCAAGGTTGTGAGGGTACCGCTCTGGGCGGTGGTGTAGTATTGACGCCCGCTTAGCAGGGGGCGGAGGTCTTGTTGGATGATTCGCTCGGCCCTGGCGCTGTCGCAACTGACCAGGACAATCCGGGGATTAACCGCTTGAAAAAATGATGCGGTGGTATCGACGACGGCTCCGTGGTGGGGCCAAACAAGCACGTCCGCCTGGAGGTCAATATTGCCGGCCAAGAGCAGACGCTGGGCGGTGGTGGATATGTCGCCGGTAAGCAGAATCCGCCGGCCGGCGTAAGTGATCCGCAAGACCAGCGAAGAATCGTTGGATGAGAGGCGCAGAGCTGAGGCGGACTTGGGGGGCCAAAGGATTTCTATTCGAGTCCGGCCGGTACCGAGCAGCTCAGCAGGAGAAGCAATTACCGTGGGTACAGCTTCTGTGCCGAACAACTTGGACAGGTCCTTGCGCTTGGGGTCGTCGTGCACATACGGCGAGACCATCAGGGTTGGTATTTTGGCTGCGGTGATCAGCTCGGCAGCGGCAGAATAGTGGTCCCAGTTTGGATGCGATATAACCATCCCGTCGAGCCTGCGCAGGTGGCGGGTCCGCAGAAAGGGCATGATGGTGCGGTCAGTCAAATTCGTGGCGGTCATGGAGCCGGCGTCGTAGGTGAGGCTTGCTCCGTTGGGCAATTCCAGGATGGATACATGTCCGTTGCCCACGGAGAGCAGATGCAGGGCCAAGGTATCGGCTGGTTTGACCGGCCCGGACCACCAGAAGTATCCGGCCAGTATGGCGAGCAAGGGCGGGAGCATCCAGGCCCGGCTCAAGGTGAACCGTTCGAATCTCCAGCGCCATCTTGGGCGCATGGCCACGAGGATCAGCCAGGCGTAGAAGGCTATCAGCAATAGTACATGCGGGGCGGGAAGATGCTGGACCATGCCGGGTATCCTGGCTAACTGCGTGGCTGCCCAGTAGAAATAGTCGGCTAAACTCAAGGAAATTGCCCGCAAGCCCTCGGCCAGGATGGGAAACACTGAACCGAGGACCGTGGTAAGGTATCCGCTGAGAAGAGTAGCCACGGCCAGCGGGGCCAGCAGCACTGAATAGAGCGGGGACCAGGGGTTGAACCAGCCGAAGTAATAGACCAGCAGCGGGGCACAAACAAACCAGGCAATCAGACAGGTGCTGCACAAGCGGACAAACAACAGCCAAAAGTATAGCCCGACATGGTGGACCCGTGGGCGGGGGTACATCCCTGGGTCTCTGGTCCAGGCTATCATTGTTTCGCCCAGGAATAATTGCACCAAGCGAGAACACAGCAACATCAGGGCGGCCACGATGATAAACGATAGTTGAAATCCGATATTGAAGATTTCCGCCGGCCGCCAGAGCAACACGACCAGCGCTGCCAGGGCCAAGGTGTGCAGCCTTGGGGGCCGTCTGCCGGTGATTTCGGCCAGGCAGAGTAAGCAGACGGCCACGGTTGCCCGGATAATCGGGGCCCGGGCGGGGACGAGCAGGGCATAAAGAAGGATCGCAAACATTACCAGCAGGGCAGTAGTCCGGCGGGGCAGTCTCACAAGTAAGCCGAGCAGCCAGAGGAAGCCAGCCAAGATGCCCAAGTGCAGGCCGGACACGCAGAGGAAATGGAATAGACCGGTCTTTTGAAAGGCCTGGTTCAGCCGGCGAAAGGCGGGATCGCGCTCGCCCAGGACCATGGCCTTGAGCAGTGAGTTGCTCTGGATGGAGAAGTCCTCATCGCTCAAAACAGTCGAGAAGTGGCCGCGAAGTCTGGCTAGCAGTCCCGGCCCCGACGAGGGGGCAGGGGCCAACAGGCGACTCGTCGCGCCGCTTTGGACGCTCAGGCGGCAGAGTTGGCCTCGGAAGCGCTGGTAGCGTTGCCAATCGAATTCGCCGGGATTCTGGGCGGCACGATAACGGCCAAGCCAGCCGAGCAATTCGAGTTGTTCGCCGCGGAGATGCGATCTGAAGGGCTGCTTGATGCGGACTCTGAGAATTCCGCCGGCAGTAGTCCAGCCCTGGCGGGTGTATATCCGGCTGACTCTGATGGGAAAATACTAGCTCGGGTCGCTGGGCCAAGGTCTGCTCGATTGGGCCCAGTGTGAATCGTCCAGGACTTGGCCCTGCAGGCGGACCAGGATGGGCTGGTCGGATGAGTAGCGGACGATGTCATCCTGGGGGCAGCGCTGGTAGCGGACGTGGTAGCTAAGCAGGCCCAAGCTGGTCCACAACAGCAGTATCAGGAGCACGGGAATAATCTTTGTGCGCCGGCGGAGGGTAACTACGATGCCGGCCAAACTCAGGAGCGAAACAATAAGTACGGTAATGTCGGGCAGAGCTAGATAGTGCCCGAGCAATATCCCGGCCATGAAGGCCACGGCCACAGCTATGATTGGTGATGATAGAAGCCTTTTTGTCACTTGGCTTGCCGTTTGCTAGCTCGGATGGTCTGTGGGTCAAAGCCGATCCACTCGATGGCGGGGACATCCTCGAATCTGCGAGCCATGACCTGGAGGGCTTGGGGGTTGTTGTCGATCAGAATGAATCTGCGATCCAATTCCAAACAAACTTGGCCGAGTGTTCCGCTGCCGGCAAAAAAGTCCAGCGCCAGATCGCCGACATTAGATGAGGCCTGGACGATCCGCCTAATAACTCCCAGCGGTTTCTGCGTGGGGTATCCGGTCTTTTCCTTACTGTTGGTGGGGACGATGCTGTGCCACCAAGTGTCGGTGGGGAGCTTTCCGCGAGCGGCCTTTTCCTTGCCCACGAGGCCCGGAGCCATGTAAGGGATGCGCCCGACGGCGTCGGCGTTGAAGGTGTAGTTTTTGGGGTCCTTGACGTAGAGCATAATGTTGTCGTGTTTGGGGGGCCACTTCTTGCTGCTCCTGCCGCCGTAGTCGTAAGCCCAGATGATCTCGTTGAGGAAGCAGTCGCGGCCAAAGATGCCGTCGAGCAGGATTTTGCAGTAATGAGCCTCGCGGTAGTCGATGTGTAAGTAAAGGCTGCCTGTAGAAGAGAGGACTCTGTAAGCCTGGAGGAGGCGGGGCTCCAGAAAGGCCAGATAGTCGTCGAAGAGGTCCGCAAAGTTTTTAGTGCCCAGCTTGAGGGTTCTGTAGCGTTGGCCGGCAAAGCCGGTTCTGTCGCCACGTTCGCTGCGAAGGGTCCGAATCTGGGTGCGCTTTTGCTGCTTGCCGGTGTTAAAGGGCGGATCAATATAGATCAAATCCACACAGCCGTCGTCCATAGCCTTTAAGATTTCAAGATTGTCGGCGAAATAGATGCGGTTGGCGGTCATGGGTTTTTACTTTTTGATTTGGAAGGCGTTTTCGAGGGACGAATAAGTTCAACGCTGGCTCCCATTTGGCGAACCCTCTCGATGAGTCGGGCGGGCAGCTGGGCTCGGACTTCGACCATTCCGTCTGAATAGTTGGTCTTGAGGATATTTCCCTGAGCTTTGAGCATGTTGAGCAATTTGCCATTGGCGCTGGCTGCGCGAATCGAAACCGACATCTCCTGGCCCAGAGCTAAGCGGGAAACCTCTTCGACCAGACGATCCAGACCCTTCCCGGTGGACGCTGATATGGGCAGGGCCTGAGGAAACAAGGTGCGAGCGGTCTGCAAAGGAGTCATGTCCTGGAGCTTGTCCACTTTGTTCAGTAAGGTAATGGCCCGGGCGGGGTCGAGGCCGAGTTCCTCGAGCACGGCCAGGCAGGAGCGGGTCTGGGCCATGGCCAAGGGATTGGATACATCGACCACGTGCAGCAAGAGGTCGGCCTGGCGGGTGTGCTCCAGGGTAGCTCTAAAAGAAGCGACCAGGTGGTGCGGCAAATCGCGGATGAATCCCACGGTATCCGACAAGAGCACCCATAAACCCGGGCGCAACTTCCAGCGACGAGTCTTGGTGTCGAGTGTGGAAAACAATCGGCCTTCGACCAGGACGTTGGCGCCGGTGAGGGTGTTGAGCAGAGTGCTCTTGCCGGCATTGGTATAGCCTACCAGGGCTACGGTAAAATTGCTGGTTCGCGAGGAGACCTCGCGTTCTCGGCGGGCCTGAATCTTCTTCAGCGATGATCGCAGGGTAGTAACGCGGCGGCGGACCAGTCGGCGGTCGGTCTCCAACTGCTTCTCACCAGGCCCGCGAGCGCCCAGGCCGGTCGGGGCGCCGGCGCCGATGCGGTGGAGGTGCTCCCACATGCGGGCCAGCCGAGGATAAGTGTACTCCAGCTGGGCCAGCTCGACCTGCAGCCTGGCCTGGCGGGTCTGGGCCCGACTGGCAAAGATGTCCAGGATCAGCTCGGAGCGGTCTATGATTTTGACGGAGAGTATTTGTTCGAGCCCGCGAATTTGGCCGGGGGTCAGGTCGTTGTCGAAGATGACCACATCGGCCTTGACGGCTCGGGCGCGTTGGGCAATCTCCTGGGCCTTGCCCTTGCCGATGTAAGTGCCGGGGTTTATCTGACGCAGGCGGACCAGCAGCTCATCTGCGGACTCGGCCCCAGCGGTGCGGGTGAGCGATTTGAGCTCGGCCAGGGGCTCATCGGGATCGACATATTGGCCCTTGAGAGTAACGCCCACGAGCAGGGCCCGCTCTGCCTTGACCGATAGTTGTTCTCGTAGCTGTTTTCCCAAAAGCTCACCAGCCTTACTGCTCGAAGGCGTATTCTCCGAGCAAAGGGACAAAGCGACAGGGACAAATGCTTTGGCGGATCGTGCGCCCGCTTGCGCGCTTCAGCAGTATCAGGTCCTGGGTATGCCGTGAGCCGACGGGGGCGACCAGCCGGCCGTTCTCATCCAACTGTTCGATCAGCGGGGCAGGCACTTCGGGGCAGGCTGCGGTAACCAGAATAGCGTCAAAGGGTGCAGCCTGGCTGTAGCCTTTCGAACCGTCAGCAACGACATAGTGAACATTGTCGATGCTCAACGAATCGAGGAGCTTCCGGGCTGCACAAGAGAGCTGCTCCCAACGCTCAAGGGTGTAAACTTCTCGACAGAGCCGAGCCAACATGGCTGTCTGATAACCAGAGCCGGTGCCGATTTCCAGGGCCTTTTCCCCGCCTGTAAGTGCCAGGTGCTGGGTCATGAGGGCCTGAATGTAGGGCTGGGAAATTGTCTGGGCCTGGCCGATGGGCAACGGCCCGTCGCTGTAGGCCTGGCTGCGCAGGGGTTTGTCCAGAAACAACTCTCGGGGCAGCTCGGCCATTACCGCCAGGACCCGCTGGTCGGTGATATCGCGGGAGCGAAGCTGGGTGGATATCATGGTTTGGCGAAGTCGGCTGAAATCAGCGGCCTTGTTGGGCATACGCTGATTTTACCAAGTCGGCAGTTCAAAGGGAAGCTCCGGCGTAAAGAAGGCTTGCTCGTGCTACGTAGCGAGCTACTTCGCAGAGTAGTAAGACCTGAGGAGGATAAATACAGAAAGAAATACAGAAAAACAATTAGCCACAGATTACACAGATGAACACTGATTCAAAGAAAGAAATACAGAAATTAGACGCTGATTCCGCTGATTCCGCTGATTCACAGAAAGAAATACAGAGGATTTACCACGAAGGAGGGAAACCCCACAGAGGCACAGAGTAAGACCCCCGGTGAAACCGGGGGCTAAATATAGAAAACAGGGGCAAAGGCACAGAGGCACAAAGGCAGATAAAGAAAAGAAACCCCCGGTAAAACCGGGGGCTAAATATAAGATGGATCCCTGCCTGCGCAGGGATGACAGCAAGGATAAACCTGGGGGCTAAACAAAGGCCTTGGTATCCTGATTCGGCGACACGAAGTGTCCTTCCCGTAGGGACCTGTGGTTGGAAACCTTAATGCAGCTCCAGGTGAACCGCAGCTGGGGCAGGGGAGATTTTGCTTGAAAGGTCGAGCTTTGGGGCTTACATTTAGTTGGCGGGCATGGCAATTTGAGCCGATAAAAGATTGGGTTATGCTCCCGGTCAGTCTGGGATGCAGGCTGTGGCAGGGAATCTGACGATCAATCACCGGCAGCGTGGAGGAAAAGGGATGAAATACCGATTGTTTGTGGGTGTGGTGGTTTGTTGGTTGATCCTTCTGGCCGGCTGCGCAACTGAACGGGAATTTCGGCCGGGTACGGATTATCCGGAATGGGCCTTTGACAGGCCGACCTATCAACGGCCGGCCAAAGAGCCGGTACCTTTCATCGAGGGTCGCGAAGGGCTGCCAGATATTTACTACAATAAGCAGTCCATAGTCTTTATTAAACGTCCCGAACGTCCGGACCCGCGCAAGGCACCTCGGCCGGCGGTATTTTCCACCAAAGACAATGGGCAAAGCTGGAAGAAAGAGGGTCATTTCGGTATAGGTGTGCCTTATTTTGTGTTTCAGGTGCCGGAAGACGGTACTTACGGAATCTGTATAATCGGGGCGCATCGGCCTGATCTGGCACCGGCTAATCTGCAGATTCAGCACGTGCAGGTCGTCGACAGCACGGATCCACAAGTCGAAGTAAGCATCAGTCCCGAAGAAGCGCCCTACTGGGTGGGCCAACGGATCTGGCTCAGCTGGAAGATAACCGACGCTCATCTGGTCAAGGCGCCGGGGAAGCTGTATTCGAAAGTGGTGGACTCCGACAAACCGACGCCCTGGGAGCTGCTCAAAACGGGGATGGCCAACAGCGGGACGGCCAGGGTTGTCATCGAGCAGATGCCCCAGCGGGCTGAGGGGGTGCTCTTTAGAATCGAAGCCACGGACAAGATGGGTAATATTGGCGTGGGTTACAGTAAGAGGCTGGAGGTACTGCCGTCTGTTCCGGGAACGGAGGTGAAGGAGCCGAGCAGCACGACTTTTGTCATACCTGGGGGCGAAGAGCAGCCGAGGTCAGCTGAGCCGGCGATTATTGGTCCGGATCCCGGAGAACGCGGCGTCGAGCCGGACACAGAAACAGCCCCGAAGACGGAACCCGAAAACGTTCCTCCCTTGTCCAGGCGGTTCGCAGCCCCGGCTGAGCCGACTGTCGGGCCGACTGCCATGGAGGTTTTGAGCGAAGGACAGGCCCGAGCCCCAGCTGTGCCGGCAAGGTCCGAGGTTCAGCCCAGAGCCGAGAATCAAACGGATGCGGAGATGGTCGAACTGGAAAAGTTGCTTACCGGGATTTCCGGTCCGGTGTTTCAGGGCAAAGTTCACCGTGGGCCCGAGGCAAAAGCGGCGCCGTCCGAGCCGACAATCGTAATAGCACCAACACCATTGCCAAAAGTCGCGCCGCCGGTTGAGCCTGCAGTGAAGATCGTCAAAATTGAGCGGGTCGAAAAAGAATCCGTCGAAGCACCAGGCGAGCGGATCGTAATCAGGCCTGTGAAAGAACAGCCGGACGAAGCAATCATAAAAATTGGTCCCGTCGAAGAGGAAGCTGGCGAAGGCGTCGTGGCCAAGGAGGCCGCTGAAGGGGTTGAGCTTCTTGTTCCGCCGCTTATCGAGGAGTCTGCCGCGGGGCCGACTGAGCCCATCGTAACGGTAAGGCCGCCGGCTGAGACGGAGCCCGTGCCTGAACCTGAGCCGGTGGTCGAGATAGTCCCCCCTGCCGAAGCGGCAGGCCCGGTTGTTGAGCCTACGCCGATTGTTAGCGCCGCGCCCGCTCCGCCGGCAACAACTGCGGGCCCATCCGGCGGCAAAGAGCGGATGGCCAAGCCCTGGGAGCGTCTGGGCGACCAGGCTGCTGCCGCCCGCGACTTCTACAAATACGCTCCGAGCCTGAGCAATTACTGAGCTGCCTGCAACTCTTATCAGCGCTTCGCTAATGTTTGTTGCAGACAGCTAGAGCAGTAGAGCAGTTGAAAGTAGTGAGTAGAAACATTCGCGGGTTCAACTTAGCTACCTCTATTTACATCCAACCTATCTCCGTGGGGCTACTACCGATAGGTTCTTGCGGTACGCAGATCCAACGCATGCGCGGTTGAAATGGCTTTTGCTGGCCAGCCGTTGGTGGTATAGTGCCCACAGTATCCACAGGCCGAAGGGTAAGTCCAGCCCGAATAAGCAGGAGGATCTGTTCGACGAAGAAATAGAACTTTAGAAAAGGAAGGAATAGATCATGATGGTTTTGAAAAGTGCCACAACAATACTTTTTGCTTTTGCTGCAATCTTGTTGCTTGGTTGTCGTGATAGTGATGAATTACGTTCTGCTAGATTAGCCGAAGCCAGAGCAGATGAGGCAATAGCTCTATTCAAAGAAGATATTGCTGAGCTGGAGATACAGGTTGGAAAACTTGTCAAGGAAAACGAAATATTAGCTCAGACGAATAAGAAACTGAGGCAAGAAAACATGAAGCTTGCTAAGGAACTAGAGGATGTGAAGAAAGAGACTTTAGCAAACAAAGCTAAAAGTAAGGAAAACGAAATATTAGTTCAGGCGAATAAGAAATTGAGGCAATACAATTTCAAGCTTGCTAAACAATTAGAGGATGTGAGAAAAGAGATCTTAGCAAACGAATCTAAAAAAGCTGTGGTGCCAAAAAAGCAAAGTGTTCCTAAAAGACTTGTGCAGAAATGGTATGAAGGCGGCACACTTCACAACAAGTCCGCCCTTGAATGGCAAATGGCTAGCGCTGAGGATAAGCTGGCAACCTGCTCGGATTTTGTCGCTATTACGTGGAAAGAGCAGAAATTTATTTCGAGGATTCAAAACTCGATTGATTCCGTAGACTCCATGAAAATACACGCGGCACAACTTGTAATCTATCTTGATGCTGCAACAGAAAGATTCGCGGATCCTGAACAAAACAGAAGGGTGTATGCTAATCAAACTGTTTCAGGTCTGACAATGTTCGGCATGGTAGCGATGGGATGGCTCAAATAGATAATCATAGGAAGCATAGAAGGCGGATCAATGATTTTTTTTGCATAATTACCGAGGATGCGGAATCCAGGCCGTGAAAAAGTCTGGATTATCGCTAAAGCGATGATAAGCCCGCCTGCGCGGGAATGACAGATAAAGAGACCCCCGGTGAAACCGGGGGCTAAATATAAGAGAGATTGCCGCGGTCGCCTTCGGCTCCCTCGCAATGACATGTACGGTCGAAGCTAGGCGCTGGCGAGGGCTTGGTCGCGTCGGCAGGCGCGGTCGAGGGCGGGTAAAACATAACGGCTGACAACCTGGTCCCAACTCATTTTTTTGGCGAGTTCGTAGCCGCTGGCTATGAGCTTGGCTGATTCGGCGTCTGAAGCGGGTAGGCGTTTGAGAATCTCCTGGGCTACGCCGGCGGCGATGCGCTCTTCGATAAGTTCGCGCTTGGCACGGTCGATAGCTAAGATGTCGGGCAGGTCAACGCGGCCGGGGCCGAGATCGGTGTAGTCGGCGATAATGACGTTGGGCACGGGCGTTTTGCCGTTTGTGGCCCTGACGAAGCCGACGCAGCCGCAAACATTCGAGACTACGCAAAGAGTGCCGAAACTCAAGGGCTCGAGCTGCGAGATGCCGAAGGGCTCATAAGTCGATTGGCCGAACTCCAGGTCTGAGCCGCGGCGAAGGTCCACAAAGCTCATATCCTTGGGCATCCGCTTGCCGCAGGTGGCCCGGTCCCAGCCGAACTGGTTGACGAAGACGACCTTCACGGCTCGGCTCTGGGCGTTGACCTCCTGAACGCCGCTGTAGAACAGGGCCTCGCCGGCAGTCAAGTCGCCGTGGCCTTCGCGGTGGACCACAGGCCAATGCCACCATTGCTCCATGTTGTAGATGTCCTGGGGATCGCGGTAGGGCAGCTCGCAGCTCAATACAAAAAGCAGAGCGGTTTGGCCCTTCTCGAGCAGGTCGGGCTCGAGGTTTTTCATCACTCGCAAATCTCGCCACAAACCCTTGCTGGTTACCATGCGGGTTACGTGAGTGAAGATATAATCGGGGCGAAGGCCGAGGAGGGTCTGGGCGTAATCCTGAAGCTTTTTCTTGGAGGCGATTTTTTCCTCGAGGCTAATCTGCCAGGCGGGCAGGCCGTTGTAAACCACGTCAATATCCACGGTGTCAAAGTCGGGCGAGAGGAAGTGCAGCTCTTGAGCTACGTAATCGCCGACGGCCAGGATGTTGTCGCACCATTTGGCGGCTTTTACGAGGGGGTACTTGAAGAAGTCGCAGATCTGGGGGAATATTTCGTGGAGGTAGTGCTGGTGGTCGCGGGCATGAGCGAGCAGGTTGTAAAACATGGTGTCGTGGCCGGGGTAATCCTCGACGATTTTTCTGACCGGTGCGGTCTCGTGGGCATAGAAGACGGTTCGGAAGGTGCCCGGCGAATAGAGCATGGCCGCCAGGGCTGTGGGTATGCCCATAAACTCGTGAGCAATGACCAGGCAGTCGGTATTGGGGCGGCGTACGCCCAGGGCCTGGACGGCTTCGAGGGCGGGCTGAGCCAAACGGACGTATTGCTCGAAATCCCAGTACTGCTCGTAACGATCGGAACAGATGCCGAATTTTTCGTAGAGCAGGCCCTTGAATCGGTTCAACTTTTGCTGGTTGGACCGGCTGATATCGATCAGCAAGACCTCGACAGAGGTCTTCAGACGCGACCAGGGGCAGCGGAGCGTCCGCCGGCCATAAACGATGTTCACCCGGTATTCCTGCTCGACCTTTGCCAGGCTGGCGGCGTATTGGTTTTTAATCAGCCCATCAAGGGAGGAATAGAGCACGTCGCCGTCGGGGCCGAGCCTTTTACTGAGGCCGTCTTCGGTGCTGAACAGCGGGGCTACGAGGATGCTGCGGCTGACGGCCTGGCGATACGGGCCCGATGTGAGCATGCCCTCCAGGACAGTACCGATGCCGCCGACTTTTCGGGCTGCTTCGTGGGTTACGTGAATGAGAGTCTTGCTTGGCTGGGACACGAAAGGTCTCCGTGAATAACAGGCAGAATTTATTGTCCGACAGGCGCACCTATATAAATCGGCCATCCCCGTAGAGTTCTTTAGTCGCTCTTGGGGTCTTGACTCGATGTTGGGCCGAGAGTAAGGTGCCTGTGAGATTATATCGGTCAGGTTGTGGTCTTTTCAGACGACAAGGGAGAATTGTCCATGAGCAAAAGCAGCAAAGCTGTTCGCACCATCGGGGTACTGACCAACGGCGGGGATTGCCCGGGTCTAAACGCAGTAATCCGAGCCGTAGCCAAGACGGCTATCATGCAGCATGGGCTGACGGTCTTCGGCATCGAAGACGGGTATCTGGGGCTGATCCAGAATCGTATGCGCCCGCTGGATACGTCCGATGTTTCCAATATTCTCACGCAGGGGGGGACGATAATCGGCACGTCCAACACGGCCAATCCCTTCGGTTTCAAACTGATCGTTGACGGGCAGAGCAAGATAGCGGACGTTTCGGAGATGGCTATCGGCAATGCCCGGAAGCGCGGGCTGGACGCCTTGGTCTGCATCGGCGGCGATGGCACGCAGACCATAGCTGCTGGCTTGGCCAAAAAGGGACTGGCGGTTGTAGGTGTGCCCAAGACCATCGACAACGATCTTTACGGCACGGACCAGACCTTCGGTTTCGACACGGCGGTGGCGATTGCCACTGAAGCTATCGACCGGGTTCACAGCACGGCCTCGAGCCACCACCGGGTAATGATCGTGGAGGTCATGGGCCGAAACGCCGGTTGGATTGCCCTGCATGCAGGCGCTGCCAGCGGGGCTGACGTTATCCTGATACCGGAAATACCCTACAATCTAAAGGCTGTTTGCCAATGTATCCGGCGGCGATCGCAGCACGGTAAGCGCTTCAGTATTATCGTGGTCTCCGAGGGGGCTCGGCCGCGCGGCAGGGCGCAAACGGTGAGCCGTCGCGACGAGAACGATCCCAACTTTCCGGTGCGCCTGGGGGGAATATCACACAAGCTGCTGGCGGACATTTCCGAGGCGACCAAGCTGGAGTGCCGAGCGACAATATTGGGGCACGTCCAGCGCGGGGGCACGCCGACGGCCTTGGACCGCACCTTGGCCACCAGCTTCGGTTACGAGGCGGTGTGCCTGCTGACCAACGGGCGGGCAGGACGCATGGTCGCCCTGCGAGGCGGTAAAATCAGCTCGGTCACCTTGGCGTCGGTGGCCGGCAAGCAGCGAACCATCCCAGCCGACAACGCCCTTATGGCTGCGGCCAAGGCGGTCGGAACCAGCTTCGGCGTCTGATCGAAAGCGATGAAAAACAGAGAGCTCTCCAATATCTTCGAGGAGATGGCTGACCTGCTGGAGATCCTGGGGCAGGACCCTTTTCGCATCAACTCGTATCGGCGGGTTTCGCGGGTGATCTCCGACTTGCCCCAAGACGTCGAAGGGTTGTGGAAGCAGGGGAGCCTGGGCAAATTGCCGGGGGTGGGCAAAAATACCGAAGCCCGCATCGATGAGTATCTTAGAACCGGCAAAATCAGTGCCCATCAAGAGCTTATTGAACAAGTGCCGGCGGGTCTGCCGGAACTGCTGGAGATTTCCGGGCTGGGACCGAAGACCATTGCCAAGGCCTGGCGAGAACTGGGGGTAAGCTGCACGGAGGAACTGCAGGAAGTAATAGAGGACGGTCGCTTGGCTGGGCTTGCCGGGCTGGGCGAGAAGAAGGCTCAGCAGATAGCACGCGGTATTGCCTTTCGTCAGCGAGCTGCCGGGCGGACAGCGCTGGGTATTGCCTTGCCGATTGCAGAGGCGTTGGCTGAGCGGCTTGGTGAAATAGGCGGTGTTAGTCGGGTGGAAATTGCCGGCTCGACCAGGCGACGCTGCGAGACCATCGGGGACGTGGACCTGCTGGTCCAGGCGAGCCGGGGCAAGAAGGTAATCGAGGCCTTTACCAGTTTCGAGGGCATCAGCGAGGTGCTGGCGGCCGGGGTTACTAAGGCTTCGGTGGTTCTTGAGCAGGGCTTTCAGATGGATTTGCGGGTGGTGCCCAAAAAGTCCTTCGGTGCGGCGCTGGCTTACTTTACCGGTTCCAAGGCCCACAACGTTGCCCTGCGGGGTATGGCTGTGGACAAGAAGCTCAAGCTCAATGAGTACGGCTTGTTCAAGGGCGATCGCGCTGTAGCCGGGGCCGATGAGAAGGGCATCTACGCCAAATTGGGTTTGGCCTACGTCGAGCCGGAGCTGCGGGAGGATCGCGGCGAGGTCGAGGCTTCCAGAGATGGTACTTTGCCAAAGTTGCTGCAAGCCGATGACCTTCGGGGCGACTTGCACATGCACAGCACGGCCTCGGACGGCAGCACGAGTATAGAAGAGCTGGCCCGGGCGGCCAAGGTTAGGGGTTATCAATACATTGCCATGACCGAGCACTCGTCGAGCTCGGCGATTGCCCACGGTTTGAACGCCGAGCGACTGGTCAAGCAGATCGAGAAAGTCCGCCGGGCGGACGCGAAGATCAAGGGTATAAAAATCCTGGCCAGTGCCGAGGTGGACATCCTGGCAGACGGTAGCCTGGATTATCCCGATAAGGTTCTGGCCAAGCTGGACCTAGTGACGGCCTCGGTGCACTCGGGGCTGGCCAGCTCGGCCGAGAAGGTTACCAGGCGATTGCTGCGGGCCATGGAGAATCCACACGTGGATATCATCGGTCATCCAACGGGGCGACTGCTCGGTGAGCGGGAGGCAATGGAGCTGGACATGGAGCGGATCATCGCGGCGGCGGCCAAGCGAAAGATAGCCATGGAACTGAACAGCCACTGGGCCCGGTTGGACCTCAAAGACGTGCACTTGCGGATGGCCAAGCAGGCCGGGGTGAAGATTGCCATCTGCACGGACGCTCACGGCATCGAGGACCTGGATAACATTCGCTACGGGGTGTGGACGGGGCGGCGGGGTTGGCTCGAAGCAGACGACGTGCTCAATAGCAAGACGGTGTCCCAACTGCTCAAGTGGGTGAGCTGGCGCCGCAAGCGGGGGGAATAATCATAAGAATATTCTGGCGGCGGTCCAGCAGACGAGGCCGGCTATGAGGGGTGTACACAACCAGCCGAAGAATATGCTAACCACGATGCGGCGGTTGATGGTTTTGACGCCTTTGAAGAGTCCTATGCCCAAGACTGCCCCGACAATGGCCTGGGAGGTGCTGACGGGCACGCCGATCTGGGCGTAGAAGTGGACGGTAACGGCCATGGCCATGACCGCGACCAGGGCGGAGAAGGCGTCGAGCTGGACGAGGCGGGAGCCCACGGTGAACATGACATTCCTGCTGTAGGTCAGGACGCCCAGAGCGATGGCGGCCCCGCCAATAAGCATGAGTATGTGTACATTGTCTATTATCCCGGTTTGATAATAAACGCCGGTAACGTTGCCCAGATTGTTGGCGCCCAAGGCGTAGGCTCCGTAGCAGCCGCTGATAAGCAAGGCAATCTTGAGAAAAATAGACCTGGCCAGCAGATTCAGCTGCAACTTATCCAGCAGCAAACTCAGAATTGGATAAAATATAAACGCCAGTGCAGCCGCTCCGATGGGTGTGCCCAGCCAGCAGAGCACCATTCGCCAGAGCTTGTACCATTCGATTTTGGCGGGATCGACAAAGAAGCCCATGCCTACAATCGCTCCGATCACTGCCTGGGTGGCGGAGACGGGGAGCCTGAAAGTTGTCATTATGGTTACAGTCAGGGCTGCGGCGATGCTGACAACAAAAGCGCTTCTCGGTGTCTGCGAGCTGAGTTCACTAACCCCCTGGACACCGTTGCTGCCTTCGGCCAGGGCCCCGATGATAATGAATATGGCTGCCAGAATTACGGCCCTGCGATAGCGGACGATTCCCGAGGCCACGGCGGTTCCAAAGACGTTGGCGGCGTCATTGGAACCCAATGCCCAGCCTAGAAATATGCCGCCTGAGATCTCGAACATGCAAAAAGATCCCCGCAAAGAAGCCGGAGCCTGCCGGATCAGGTCTGTCGTTTTACGGCTACGATGCGCACGCGGTCGGCGGCATTTTCAGCACGGTCGGAAATGGCCCCAATCTCCAGGACGACCTCTTTGAGAAGAATCTTATCCGCTTTGTCTCCAGGGGCATCAAAGACAGATTTGATCAGGCCACGCTCTATCCTGTCTGAATCGCTTTCCTTCTCGACGACCTGGTCCACTGCGGGCAGGACCTGCTGGATATCGCTGAAGAAGTATCTGACGGCCTGGCAGAGCAGGGTATAAGACTGCTGATTTACCTGAACCAGCTTTCTCAACTGCTGGCTGTATTGGCCGGGAATGGACATATTCTGACACCAAATCTGGTAGAGAACCGATTCGCATTTGTTGGGGACCAAGTCGAGGGATTCGAGGATGCCCAGGATATCTCCCCTGGATTCGGGAATCAGGGCCCGGTCATACATGGCGTACTCGATCTCGCGGCGCTCATCGTCGGCCTTGGATTCATGGACGTGTGTTTTGTCGATTTGCTGCTTGAAGTTATCGCTGAGCCCTTCGGCAAAATAGACTTCAAAAGCCCGGCCGAAGGCCTCCAGACAGTTTTCAGTTTCGAGGAGGTATTGCTCGATGGCCTTTTCGATTTCTTTCTGCTTTTTCCAGAGTATCATAGCCCTGCCTCTTTAGGGGTAAGAGAACAAGCCTGGGGCTGTTATGCAATCTCTATGAGCTGGCCCTGGCGAAGGTAGTTCATTTGCGATGTGCGGGTATCGTGGCTGTCGGGGTGATGTACCAGATACATTTTCTTGCGGATTTCGGGGTCCAGAGCCATCAGTTCGTCAAGGGCGGTGTGGGGATAGTCTCCGACTTCGTGAAAGATGCAATTCGCGGGGCTGACGAAGTCGATTACCTGCGGATCAAAGGGGGTGTCCGAGGAGTAAGCGAAGGACCGTCCCGCGAAATCAATTTTGACCGCATAGGTGGGGACCATGTGCTGGGTACGGAGAATCCGGACCTGGTAATTGGCCAAACTGTTGGCTTGTCCGGGTTGGAGGACTTGGCCGGTAAAATAGTCCTCGAACTTGGCGAGGCGGACGCGGCCCAGTTCGTTGTCCAGGATGGCATCCATTCCGGCGGCCATGAAGTCCGGCCAAATGCGTTCCATGATCTCCGGCCCGCCGGCGATGCGGGCCTTGCGCTTGGCTTCGAATTTGCTGTAGAGGCCTATAACGGGCACGCCGGAGCAGTGGTCGGCGTGCAGATGAGTTATAATCGTAACCGCAAAATCTTTTATGTCCAGGTTCAGCTGGTGCCCGGCGCAGGCCTCGCGTATTACCTTGCGAATGGGAAAAGGTGCTTCGAGCAGGGTCCAGGTTTGGCCGGTCTGGACGGCAAAGCCGACGGTGTAGTTGCGGTCGCTAAAGGCCCAGCCGGTGCCCAAGACCAGTACGCGAAAAAGCTCGCTGGGCATGTCGAATCCTTTCATCAAGAACTTCCGGACGCCAATGATTATCGCCAGCAGCCGCCTGATAAGCAAGGGCAAATACGGATAGGACCTTGACAGAAACATTCTCATCCGCGAGTATCTGATGAGATTTTGGTGCTTGGGTTCTGCCTGGATTAGTGGAGGAATTATAATGGTGCGACTTGGTGTGAACATTGATCACGTGGCTACGGTGCGTCAGGCCCGGCGAACGTTCGAGCCGGACCCCGTTTGGGCGGCAGTGGAAGCTGATTTGGGCGGGGCAGACGGCATTACTTTTCACCTGCGGGAAGATCGTCGTCATATTCAGGACCGTGACGCGGTCTTGCTGGCTGAGACGGTCAATGCCAAACTGAACATGGAAATGGCCATGGCTGCGCCCATCGTGCGTGTGGCTATACAGCTAAAGCCAGACCAGGTCTGCCTGGTCCCGGAAAAGCGGCAGGAGGTTACCACTGAAGGCGGACTGGACGTAGTCAAGGGCAAGCGAAGGGCCCGGGAGATTGTCAAGAAGATGCATGCAGCGGGTATCGAAGTGTCGATGTTCATCGATCCAGACGTCGATCAGATAAAGGCCAGTGCCGATATCGGCGCTGATTCGGTGGAGCTGCACACCGGTACGTATGCCAACGCCCGGACTAAGCGCCAATCCGCCAGGAGTCTGCGAGCATTGGAGAAGGGGTTGATAGCCGGCCTGGAGCTTGATCTGGATGTACATGCCGGGCATGGCCTGACCTATCATAACGTGCTGCCCTTGGCATCCATGGCCGGTTTTAGCGAATTCAACATTGGCCACTCTATTATCGCTCGGGCCATGTTCGTGGGATTGCGCCAAGCGGTTAGAGAAATGAAGGAGATCTTAATAGGCTTGAGGCCTGAGGCTTGAGTCCTGGCGGCGCTGATAAGTAGCGATGCAAAGAGGTAGTGGCATGCGCGAGGAAGTGCGGGAAAGCTGGGGGTCTCGGCCAGCGTTTGTGTTGGCGGCCATCGGCTCGGCGGTGGGGCTGGGCAACCTCTGGGGATTTCCCTATAAGCTTTACAGTCATGGCGGGGGGGCGTTTCTGATTCCCTACGTTATCGCTATGCTGCTGATAGGGCTGCCCCTGCTGATTGCGGAGTTCTCGCTGGGGCATCTGACTCAAAGGGCGACTCCGGAGGCCTTCGGCCGAGCAGACCGCCGATTCTCCTTCGTGGGCTGGTGGCAGATTATCCTGAGCTTTGTGATCATTACATATTACGCGGTGATTCTAGCCTGGTGCCTGAGCTTCTTGTATTACTCGGTGGTGGGCATCTTCCAGGGGGCACTGCCCTGGGCAGGTGAAGGTGTGGAAGGTGTAGAAAAGGCTAAGGATTTCTTCTTCAAGGACTACCTGGACACAACGGAAGGTTTTTCTCTGGGGGGTATGCGGTGGCACATTGTGGGGGCTCTGGTGATTACGTGGCTGGCGATGTATTTTTGCATATTTCGCGGCGTAAGGCTGGTCAGCAAAGTGGTGATGTGGACGGTACCGCTGCCCTGGCTGATGCTGCTGATTCTGACCGTCCGCGGGCTGACGCTGGATGGGGCTGTGCAGGGATTGGAATACTACCTCGAGCCCAACTGGGATCGGCTGGCCAATCCGGCGACCTGGCGATGGGCGTTTGGGCAGATGTTTTTCTCGATGAGCCTGGCCTTCGGGGTGATGATCACCTATGCGAGCTTTCTGCATCGCAAGAGCGATCTGAACAACAACGCGGCGGTGATCGGCCTGGCGGATATGGGGACGAGCTTTATAGCGGGCCTGGCGGTCTTCGCCACGCTGGGAGGGATGGCCTATGCCAGCAGGATGGCCGGGAATGCCGTGCCGGTCGAAGCCGTAGCTGACAAAGGTCCAGGTCTGGCCTTTGTGGCCTTTCCCTATGCCCTGGCCCAGTTGCCGCACGCGGCGTGGTTTAGCCTGGTGTTCTTCAGCAGCCTCTTGCTTTTGGGGATAGACTCGGCCTTCAGTATCAGCGAGAGCGTGCTGGCCAGCATCGTGGACAAGACCGGCTGGCACCGCGGCAAAACATTGATTGCTATGAGTATAGTCGGGCTGGTGATCGGCCTGGTGTTCTGCACGCAGGGGGGGCTGAGCTGGCTGGGTACATTCGATGATTTTATCAACGGCACATGGGGCATTACTTTGACAGCCCTGCTGGAATGCTTGGTGCTGGGTTGGCTTTTCAGGCTGCGGCGTCTGCGTGACCATGCCAACGAGCGCAGCGATTGGAAGATTGGCTGGTGGTGGGATTGGAGCATTCGCCTGGTTATTCCGGTGGTGCTGGCGGCGCTGTTCGCCTGGAGCTTGTTTGACAGCTTGTCGGATCCGGCGGGCTATGTCTTTACTTATGAATCTAAGGAAATAAGCACAGGGCTGGGCCAGACAACAACCGAGAGTATCAGAACCGGCGTCAACGTGGGTAACGTTGCTGGCTTATGTTTGATGGCCGTGGCTCCGATTCTGGCGATTGTCATTGCTTCGGTGCGAATGCGCGGCAGTCAGAATAACAATCAAATCCAAGAGACAGATACCCGCCAAGCCAGTCAAGGCAAGGCGAGCGGGGTATTGGCCATTTTACTGGGTGTGCTGGGATTGATTCTGCTGGGGGTGGCTTTTGGGCGGATGCTCTGGACTTCGGCCGCCATCAGGGCTGGGACAGATATCGACCAGCCGGCGATTGTGGAGTATCTGGCGTTGGCTCTTCTGGCGGGAGTGTTGGCCCTGTTGCTGGGCGGCTGGCGAGTGTTACGCTCCGAGAGTTCCGGGGCCAAGCCCAGTATGGCTTCGCGATTGGGCTCAGGACTGGGCGTGCTGGTTCTGGGTCTGAGTGGCGGGCTGACTCTGGCTTGCAGCATGTTGGGCAAGAGCTTCCCGGACAGGGCCTATCGTCTACGATAACCAGTTGTCCGGAGTGAGCTATCTTATCCTCGGCAGTATGCTGGGGCTGATAGTGGTTGGGCTGTGCTTGTGTTTCTATCGGGCGATGAAAGCGCCGGAGGTATTGGAGACTAAGGTACCCTAAATGAGCGAGCAAGGCCAGCTACTATCTTCGCGCAGCACTCAGGAGGAGGGTTTGTATCTGCTGGTTCGGCCCTGCGATAAATGCCAGGCCGGCCCACTGGAGGAGATATCACGAGAGGAATCGCAGATCCCCGGCGGCATACAGGATCGGGTCAAGGCCCGCTGCAACAGTTGCGGCCAAGAGTGCGTTCTGGCCTTTACACGAGCGAGCGGGGGGGCACGTGCAGGGCAAAGCGAGCTGATTGACGTGGCTGAATGGCTGGAGCTTTGCCATCACTTTATGGATTTGGCCCAGACCAATCCGCAAGAAGAGCAATCGCACGAGCAGATCGTATCAGCCCGCTACTGCCTCAACGAGGCCCTGAAGTTTTATCCCGAGGAGAGCCATTTGCCGCCACCGTCGGCCTTCTTCGGACGGCTGGGCGACCAGCGCTACAAGGAACATCCGGCGGTGTTTCTCAAGACCAAGCTTCTGGAGCTTCGCCGCCGGCTGGGGGTCCTTGCCGGGAAAGGGCCCGAGCAGAGCAACAGCGGTAAGAAACGCAAATGGTGGCGGACAGAATGACAGGCCTCAAGTCTCAAGTCTAATTCGAGGGTCAAGGTGCGGATTTTTGGAAGACGGCTCCGAGGCCCAACTGCTGGAGCAATTCGTCCTCGCGGTCGTGCATCCGGCGAGCATCCGCGGGTTTGGCATCATTGTATCCAAGCACGTGGAGCAGGCCGTGTACGGTGTAAAGGGCCAATTCCTTGTTGATGCTGGTGCAGTTCAGCCGGGCCTGGGTGCGGGCCACTTGGCCTCCCAGGGCCAGGCTCACTAAAAACCCCCCGGCATGCAGGCCGGGGGCGTTAGAACCCCCGGTAAAACCCGGGGCTAAATCAAAGCAGATAACGTCAGTGACTTTGGGCCTGCCCAGATACTCCTTGTGCAGCCGGGCCATGTCCTTGTCGTCAAAGACGGCCAATTCGACCTGGCCTGCGGTTACGCCGTGCTGGGCTGCGGTGAACTTGACCACTTTGGCCAATAACTTGCGGTCAAGCCGCAAAGAGCGACAGTGATTGAGCACACTGACATTCAAACGAGCAGAGCTGGATTTGCGTCGGGGATGACTGCGTGCTTTAGGCATGCTGTAATATCTAGGTCTTTTCCTGGAGCTTTGCCGGCCCAGCGGTCTGGCTGGAAGGTTTGCCGGCAGAGGCAGCGGCGTTGTTCTTTGACTGGAGCTTATTGGCCTTGTCGGGGGCTTTGGATTCCGGGTAGGCCACCCGGGCGTGGTAAACACTGCAAAGACTCTTGATAAGCTTCTCCTCGATGATGTGCAGTTGGCGCAGAGTCAAGTCGCACTCGTCAAACTGTCCGTCCATCAGCCGCTTCATCAGCAAATTGTGAACGGTCAACTCGATGCGATTGGCGTTGGGCTCAGGCAGGGCCCTGACGGCAGACTCTACGCTGTCGGCCAACATGACAATGCCGGCCTCGGGAGTCTGGGGCTTGGGACCGGCGTGGCGAAACTCGGTGTCGCGGATATCGCGGTCGGGCTCGCGTTTGCGGGCCTCGTGATAGAAATATTCGACCAGGGTAGTTCCGTGGTGCTGCTCGATAAACTGATGGAGCACCCTCGGCAAGCCGTACTCCCTGGCGATGGCTAGGCCGTCCTTGACGTGGCCGAGGATCACCAGCGAGCTCATAGTCGGCGAGAGCTTCTCGTGCTTGCTGAATTGTGGGCCGCGATTCTCCACAAAGTAGTCGGGCTTGGAGATTTTGCCCACGTCGTGGTAGTAAGAGCCAACTCGGCAAAGCAAGCCGTTGGCCCCGATGGCCTCGGCGGCCATCTCGGCGATGGTTCCTACCTGGAGGCTGTGGTTATAGGTTCCCGGGGCTTCCAGGGCCAGGCGTTTGAGCAGCGGCCGGTTGGCGTCGCAGCACTCGAGCAGGGTCATGCTGGTAGCCACCCGAAAGACCCGCTCAATTAGCGGCAAAATCCCCTGGATCACCAGGCCGACGATTATGGCTGCAAACATGGCCCAAAGACTGTCGATCAAAATCGCTTTGGCCGGTGCCTGCGAACTGGCTGCAGAGGCCGGTTGGCCGTACTTGATAATCAGCCCCATAACCCAGACAGCCACCGCAGCCGCTATGCCGGTAACGATGCCCACTTCGATAAGCTTTGAACGCGATCTAATGTCTCCCAGTAAAAAGACGGCGACGGTAGTAGCGGTTACCAGAACCACGAATACGGAAAATAATCCGGCAAAGCTCGCTCCGGCTCGCAGAGCTCCTGTGGTTGTCAAGATCAGCAGGATGGCAAAAAACCAGCTTAGCCCCAGGGCAATGCGTTGATCGTAGGTGATGGTCAGAATGATGGGGACAATCAAACCGGGTATTAGCAGGAGCATAACCGGCCAGCGCAGGGTGCCGAAAAGTATGCCCAGGGCCAGAGCCAAGAGCAACAAGATGCCGACGGCGGCGGTGCGGACGTGGTTGCTCAAGATCCGCGGTTTGTAACGGGTCAGATAGACGCCCATAGCCCCGGTTGCGAATAGGACCACCAGGACTACGGCAAAGCAATAGAGGCCCTTCCAGGGTCCGCTCAGTTTGGGCTGGCCCCAACCGAATTGGCCGAAGAGCACGGCGGCCGAGGCCAGAACTGTAAAAGCCAAACCCATCAAGAAAGTGGCCGGCCCTCCGGGTACGGCCAATCGCTGCCAAAAAGGCGGCTGAGCCTGGACGCGTGAGCGGCGGGCTTCTGCTCTTCGCGGCTGTTTCTTGGCAAAAGGCCACATACTCGCTTACTCCGCAGACGGTCGTTGAAGCACTTATCCGTGGCCCCCAGAGCTAATTCGGCAAATACGACCCGCAAGGTGAGCACTTACTCGTAACCGTTCAGGGCCTATAAAGTGCGTTTTTCTGTCATTGCGAGGCCTTTTTTTGAGGCTGTGGCAATCTCAAACGCTCAAGAATCGAGATTGCTTCGTCGTCCCATATTTATCGGGACTCCTCGCAATGACGAAAAACAGCCATAATCCCGCATATTACCCCGTGAACGGTTACTTACTGTTTATCGCTGGTTTTGGGGGCTTTTTCCGGAGCCGTCCTGGTCGAGCCGTCCGGCCCGTAGGCCTTGACCACCGCGTGAACCAGTCGATGACGGACGATATCTTGAGCGGTCAGGTCGATAAAAGCAATACCCTTGATGCCCCTCAGCCGGCGGCGGGCATCGATCATTCCGCTGAGCTGGTCCTGTGGCAAATCTATCTGGGAGATGTCCCCGGTGACGATCATCTTGGAATTGTGTCCCAGGCGGGTGAGAAACATCAGCATCTGGGCTACGGTGGTGTTTTGCGATTCATCCAGGATGACCAACGAGTCGTTCAGTGTTCGCCCGCGCATAAAGGCCAGAGGGATGACTTCGATAACGTCGTTGACCATGAGCCGCTTGGTCTGGTCGAACTCCATCATGTCGTGCAGGGCATCGAACAAAGGGCGGAGATAGGGGTTGACCTTGGCCTGCATGTCGCCGGGGAGGAAACCGAGGCGTTCGCCAGCCTCGACGGCGGGGCGGACCAGGATGATGCGTTTGATCCGTCCCTGCTTCAGAGCGGCCACGGCCATGGCCACGGCCAAGTAGGTCTTTCCCGTCCCGGCTGGGCCCACACAAAAGACCAGGTCCTTCTCGGCGATGGCCTTGACGTATTGGGCCTGTCCGGTGGTCCTGGGCGATACATAGCGGCCGCGAGGATATACCTCTATCATCTCCTCTGCCTTGGGCGCCTTGGTTTTGCTTTTGCTGGGCTTTTGGGGGGAAGCGGACTCTGCGGCGGCGGCAATAGCCTCCAGTACAGCGGTCTTGTCCACAAAGACTCCGGAGCGGGCCTTTTTGCGGAGCAGCTCGATGGCCGCAGCGGCTTTGGAGACGGCCGTGGGTCGGCCGGAAATGCGCAAGTCCTGCTCGCGAGCTACCAGCGAGACCTTTAGCTGGTCGCGCAAGATCCGCAAGGTCCGGTTGGCCGGGCCGAACAGAGCTTCACGCTCAGGGGCATTGGCAATGGTTATGGTTAACTCCACAGCGAGGCAATCCTTTTAGGGCAGATGCTATCCGCTAGGGGCCAGCCGGTGAATTATTTTGCTAGCGGCTGGGCAACAGGGCAAAGATGAGATAGGCCAAAGGCGCCGCCAGCAGAAGTGAGTCGATTACATCCAGGAATCCACCGAAGCCTGGCACCGAGTCCGAGGAGTCCTTCTCCCGGGCATCGCGTTTGAAAATTGATTCAGCCAAATCTCCGAGCTGTCCCATTCCGGCCAAGACTATTCCCAGCAGTAGGGCCAACCATATATTACTGAGTATAGCAGTAAAGCGGCACAAAATCACGCAGGTAATCACCCCACCGGCGAGCCCGCCGATAAGGCCTTCGACGGTCTTGCCGGGACTGACGGAGGCGATCAGCTTGTGCTGTCCGCCATACTTGCCGGCAAAGTAAGCGCATATGTCGGTCATTTTTATGGTGCCCACGAAGACGGCCAAGTGCCAGGCCCCCAGGGTGGCCCTGTAGGTTTGCTCGGGCTCCCAGGTCATTTGGCGGATCCGAATTACGAATGAGCCGAGCAGACCAATGTAGATGGCCCCCAATAAGGTAACGCCGATATTGCCGAAAGCTCCCTTGGTTCCCCACCGAACAACCTGGAGGACAAAAGCGGCAGCGAGTCCTGCGGCCAGGACCGGGAGGGTGAAATCAATCTGATGCGACTTTAGCCAGAATCCCCAGCCGGACAGGCTGTGGGCGCAGTTTTCCAGAATGAGGAAAATCGAGAGAATTATCCCGATGAGCCTGAAGGGCTGTAAGCCGGCCGCCCGTGCCAGCCCATAGAACTCCCGGATGGCCACGATGGCCAGGCCCGTGGCCAACAGAGTGGTCAGCAGAGCTCGGGGTCGCCAGCCGAGCCAAAGGAAATAGTAGTCGCCCGTCTCGAGGAAAATATCCAGCAGGACTATGGCCACTCCGGCCAAGCCCAATGCGAATCCCGATAACAATCGCTGCTTAAGCATCAGCTGCGATTCAAGCCTCCGAAACGGCGTTTGCGTGAGGCGAAATCTTTCAAGGCCTGGTGCAACTCTTTGGGGGAGAAGTCCGGCCAGTAAACATCGCTGATATACAGCTCCGCGTAGGATATCTGCCATAACAGGAAATCGCTTATTCGCCGTTCGCCGGCGGTGCGAATCAGCAGATCCGGATCAGGCAGGCCGGCGGTGTCCAAGTGCTGGGCAAAGAGTTCCCGGGAGATCTGATCGGGGCGGATTTGGCCGGCCACGGACTGCTGAGCAAGTCCGCGACAGGCCCGGAGCATTTCCTCTCGGCCGGAATAGTTCAGGGCCAAAGCCAGCACCATCCCGGTGTTGTTCTTGCTGGCTTCCATTGAGTTATCGAGCTCCCTGCGCATATGGCCGGGCAACTGCTCCTTTACGCCGAGATGAATCAGGCGAACATTGTTTTCCATCAGTATGGGCCGCTCACTGACGAGGTACTCGGTATAGAGCTTCATCAGACCTTTGATCTCCGTTGGGGGTCTCTTCCAGTTGTCCATGGAGAAGGAATAGAGAGTCAAACAGTCGATGCCCAGGCGGGAGCACTCGGTGACGATTGGGCGGACCATTCCCGCCCCGGCTTCATGGCCTTTGAGGCGGTGCAGCCCGCGCTGCTGAGCCCAGCGCCCGTTGCCATCCATAATGATAGCGATATGACGAGGCAGGGGCTCAAGGGAGCTGTGCAGCTCAACTGAGTCTGGCTGCTCTTTAGCGGTCATGGAAATATGGTTCCTCAGATGTAAATGGTGGCCTCGCGGTCTGGTCCGACACTGACGATCTTTACCGGGCGAGACAATAACTGCTCGATGCGGGCCAAGTACTTTTGAGCATTGGCCGGAAGCTCAGAGATGCTTCGGCAGTGGTCGATTTCTTCGGCCCAGCCGGGTAAGGTCTCGCAGACCGGCTCGACTTGGGCCAAGACCTCACTGTCGGCGGGAAAAGATTCCAGTTGGCGGCCTTTGTAGCGGTAAGCGGTAACGATATTGATTTCGTCCAGGCCGCTGAGCACGTCAAGGAGCATGATGGCCAAGGAGTCCACGGCGTTTATGCGGCAGGCATAGCGCCCGGCGACGGCGTCGAACCAGCCGCACCTTCGCGGCCGTCCTGTAGTCGTCCCGTACTCATGTCCGCGCTCACGAATATACTCCGCGGTTGAATCGTGCAGCTCGCTGGGAAAGGGCCCCTCGCCTACTCGCGTACAATAGGCCTTGAGCACGCCGATGACATTGTCCAGGGCCCGAAAGGATACGCCCGCGCCGGCCGGGGCGCCCAGTGCAGAGCAGTTCGAGCTGGTTACATACGGATATGTTCCGTGGTCCAAATCCAGCAGGCAGCCCTGGGCCCCTTCAAAAAGGATGCTTCGGCCCTGTTCGAGGGCATCATTGAGCAGGGCAGTGCTGTCAACCACATGAGGACGCAGTCGCTGGGCCAATTTCTGGACCGACTGGAAGATTTGGTCGGCGTCGAGGCCTTGGTTTGCGTAGAGGGCCTGGAATATCTTATTCTTCTGCTCGACTATTTGGCCGAGCTTTTCGCGGAAGCTGTCGGGCTGATAGACTTGTCCGAATCTTATTCCCATGCGTCTGGAAGCCCTGTCGCTGTAGCAGGGGCCGATGCCCCGCTTTGTGGTGCCGAGCTTTGTTGGGCCGCTGGAGCTCTGCTCGGCCAGCTCGTCCTCGAGCTTGTGGTAGGGCAGGACCAGGTGGGCCCGGTCGGAGATTTTGAGGTTTTGGTCCACCTTTACGCCGCGGGCCTGGAGGGCGTCGATCTCTGCGGTGAGGACCTCCAGGTCCAGGGCTACGCCGGTGCCGATTACGCAGAGCACCTGCTCGAAGAGTATGCCCGAGGGGATCAGGTGCAGGGCGAAGCGCTCCGGGCCGACCGTAACCGAGTGGCCGGCGTTGGCCCCGCCACAGTAACGGACGACAATGTCGTGAGCAGAGGCCAAGGCATCGACGATCTTGCCTTTGCCCTCGTCGCCCCACTGAAGGCCTATGACGCAATTGTTGGCCAAGGATAATTCTCCAACTTTCGTGGCATTACAAGGGCCCAACTGCCGCAGCAACTCGCAGACAGAGGGACCATCAGAAGCATTTTCTAAGGCTTTAGGGATAAGATGTCAAGAGGAAGTTATTAGCTATTAGTGATCAGCTATTTGGCATTTATCACTAGAAAACCGGCGGCGGCGAGCGGCCAGGACCAATGCTCCAGAAACTAACAGGGCCAGGACAGTTGGCTCCGGAACCATCACCAGGACCAACTGCGAGTCAAAGGGGTCGACGTACCACTCGTCAAAGGCTGAGTCGTTCAGGCGGTCCGGCCAAAGAATCCCCCCCGAAATTAGGTCGAAAACCTCGTCGCCTATTACGTCATCGACGGATTTGTTCAAGAGATTCATGCCAAATATGCCGTCGAGGCCAAGATCTGTTATGTCCGCGGAGTCGTTCCAGTCAATCACGTAGACGACGGGATTGGTAAAGGTCAATGTAGTCTCGTTAGTGGAAGGCAGTATCAATTGGTCAATCTTATAGCCGTTGAGGATGATGTCATCCTCACCTATTCCGCCAATCAGGGCTGTAGAGTATACCAGGCTGTTTTCATCCAGGCCCACCCCACCGGCCACGGGCTTGGACATAATAGTCACCATGGCCGCGGAGTCAAACAACCAATTGTAAGGCGAGCCTGTCAATCCGCCGTCCGCAACTCTTACGCCAGGTATTCCTGGGTTAGGAGCCACGCTTACTGGCGGGTCGCCCGAGGTGAACT
>JAUXAG010000036.1 GCA_030614915.1 Actinomycetes bacterium
CTTCACTGAAATCTGCTCCAGGTAATTGCAAAATGGGTTCATTCTACTCCTTCCAGCAGTCCCAGCACATCGCTTGGGCTATCCTGGAGTCAATCTCCAGGAATGTCCTGTCTATGATGTATTGAGTGTTGGTTTCGAGAACCCTCTGCAGGTGCTGTTTCGTCGACTGGCTTATCGGCGACTGCTTCACGCTCTCCAGCGCCTTGGCGAACTGCCCGCTGCGGGCCAGCCTCCTTATCTGGGCGTAGCTCTCCATGTCCTCCGGTATTGTGGCGACTGCCTTTGCTGCTTCGTTGTCCATGATGTATCCCCAGCTCCTTCCCGATGATCTTGGTTGCCTTTGTTACTATTATACCACCATGGCAGGTTGCCTCTGCAAAATCGGCATAGAGATGGAGAAGATGCCGGTTCAGGCCATAAAGGATGAGTTGAACGCTCTGCTCTACGATGAGGCGGTCCAGAAGGCCTTTGGCCACCCGACTTGTTGCTTCGGCAAATTGACAATCTTAGCTTCGATTTGCTCTTCAATTATTAAGCCAAGCTGTGGTTTAACAGTATCCTAATTCTGTGAAGTCTAGCTACAAATAGCCTAGCTGATTGTCATGCTGTTTGTCAAGCTCTTTTGGGATTTTTCTAAGGAAAATTTGAATATAAAACCAAAAAATAATGATTAGAAAATTTGAGACACTGGGGGACTTATCCAGGTGATCGCTTTCCCGGCGTGTTTGCCGACGGTCACTGCGGTTAGTTCCCAGGGGGTTGAGCTAGCACCTCAATATGGCGACAATCAGGCTGCCAAACATTGGCGACAACAACTCTGTCAACTAGCTAAGTCATTGGCGCCTGTCAATTAGGCCGTCAACACTGTGGGGGGAGTGTCAGGGGATATTAGCGGCACCAAGATGGTTGCCAAGTGCCTCTTCCCACCAGGGCAAGAATGGATGGATGGGGTAAATCAAGCGGTCGGTGGAGAACGGGTCCGAGGACAATATCTCGGGGTGGGCATATATCCCCAGCATGGGCGCTCCGCCATAGGCGATACCCTTGGTCGTCTTCGCCCAGCCCTGGTAGTCGGCGACAAGCGAGAGGGGCAGACGGTTTTCCGCCAAGCACCATTCGAGTAGAGTCCGGAGAGTCCCCCTAAAACCATGAAAGCCAGAGCCCTTCTCAACCTCAACATCGGCTGCCCGGCATATTCGGTGGAACATGATGGAGAGGGCGGTCGGGGTATGCGTTTTTGGGTGGTAGGCTTCAAAGATTGGCTTCAGGACATCGGGTATCAGGTGCCTCACCCGTCGGCCATGCTTGGCGGTGCGGATCAGAATGGTCTCCGCGTCGTAGTCCCTTTTCCTGATTCTGGCCAGCTCCTCCCGGCGGCTGCCCCAGGTTGTCGACACTGCCAAGTAAAAGCGGTCCCCTTTCAGATAAAGATGTTGGGCTTTTATCAGTTTCTCCACGACCTCGGGCTTAAAAGCCGGAGCAGTCGACTCTTCTTCCGAAAAGGGAGTATCGTCTTTGGTGAAAGTCCATTCCCAGCCGTTGGC
>JAUXAG010000010.1 GCA_030614915.1 Actinomycetes bacterium
AATTGACTCTCAAAGCGTCCTTGCATGGCTCACCCATAGGGATCTCCAAATCAGAAGTCCAAAAGTGGCTTGAATTGCCTCCATAAGCTCTATACTATCAAATCAGCCTCAAATGCGCCAGTCGAATATGGGAAATCCGGGATTATGGTGTTTTTGCTGTTTTTTGTCAACATTGTTTTACCCCCTCGCCGTCTCCTTCCAATTCTACTACAATAAGCCCATTCAAAGCACTTTGATTGGTTCCTCCGCGAATGCCTAAGTTCACTCTACTATCGAGACCTCTAGCCGAATACCCTCCCGAGCGACTGTTGTTGATTCAGCCCGGGGCCCTCGGCGATTCGCTCCTTACCTTGCCCGTTGCTGACCAACTCTCCAAAGCCTTCCCGCACCTATCCATCGAAATCCTCGGCCACCTCGACTACATCAGCTTATTCACCCGCCATCTCGCCATCACTGCCACCGCGGACATCGACACCGCCCCACTGCACTTGCTCTTTGCCGACCCGCCCGCTGAATTGCCCCCCGCTTTTGCCGACTATCTTACCCGTTTCGACTCCGCCGTTACCTGGCTCGGCCAATCCGACAGCCCCTTTTCCCGCAACTTCTCAGCCGCCATACCAGGCCCCGTCATCTTCATCGACCGTGCCCCCCCGCCCGATTATCCCCACCATGTCGTTCACTATTGGCTCAGCCAGTTCTTCGAAAATCCACCGCCGCCAGACCAATGCGATTCTCAGCTCCGTTTATCCAATGCCGACATCTCCGCCGCCGTCCAGCAGCTCACTCCCCGCCTCGGTTGGCCCATTGACCGGACCGAATATCTCGTCTTTCATCCCGGGGCTGGCTCACCGCAAAAAACCTGGCCAGCCCCCTGCTTCGCCCAGCTCGCCGACCGCATCAGCAAAAACTCAAACTATCGCATCGTATATTTACTAGGCCCCGCTGAAACCGAACGCTTCTCTCCAGAAACCATCAACCTGCTCAGGACCACCGGCCAAGTCCTCCCCGACCTTGACATCCCCCAGGCCTCAGCCCTGATAAGTCATGCTCGGGCCTTTCTTGGCCACGATTCAGGCCCAGCCCATCTCGCCGCCGCCTTATCCATCCCCACTCTGGCAATCTTCGGCCCCTCCAACCCCACCCATTGGCAACCCCTGGGCCCCACCACCCGCACCATCTGCTCGCCCGACCAATCCCCACTCTCCGCCGAATCAATCCCCGTAGATAGTGCCTACAACGTCTTGCAAAATACGTTGAAGTTCTATGCCTGATTTGTCCTCATCTGCGTAATCAGCGCAATTCATTCTCCGTAGCAGGCTTACTGCGAAGGATGAATCTGTGGCTAATTATCTTACTTCGTGTTCTTCGTGTCTTTGTGGTGAGCTCTTTCCGTTTCTTCCTCAAGCCTTACTACTCTGCGAAGCGGCGCTTCGCTGCGAAGCACGAGCAAGCCTTTCTTCACTTCTTCGCTGCGAAGGTGAACTTATGCCCATCCCCATCGACCATCACCGTATCACCTTCGCCGAACTCACCCGCCAATATCTTCTGAGCCAACGGATTTTCGATCCTCTGCTGAATCGTCCGCTTCAAAGGCCGGGCCCCATAGGTCGGATCATACCCCTCCAAAGCCAATTGCTCCTTAGCCTCATCCGTAACCTCCAGTTTTATATTCCGTCCCGCCACTCTACCAGTCAGATACCCCACCTGGATATCAACGATAGCCCGCAGATCTTCCCTGCTCAACCCCCTGAACACAATCACCTCATCCACCCGGTTCAAAAACTCCGGACGAAAGCGGTCCTTCAGAATCGTCTTCACCTGGGCCTCAATCTCCCAGTCCGCCCCCTCATGGCTGGTCAGCTCCTGGATAGCCACCGACCCGATATTACTGGTCATGATAATCACCGTATTCTTGAAATCCACCGTTCGCCCATGACCATCCGTTAGCCGCCCGTCGTCCAGCACTTGCAGCAGCACATTGAACACATCCTGATGAGCCTTCTCGATCTCATCCAGCAGGATCACGCAATAAGGCCGCCGATGCACCGCCTCGGTCAACCTGCCCCCCTCCTCATAGCCCACGTACCCCGGCGGGGCCCCGATCAGCCGGGCCACCGAGTGCTGTTCCATGAATTCGCTCATATCGATCCGCACGCAGGCCCGCTCATCGTCGAACAGAAACTCCGCCAACGCCCTACTCAGCTCCGTCTTACCCACGCCCGTCGGCCCAAGGAACATGAACGAGCCGATCGGCCGATTCGCCTCCCCCAACCCCGCACGTGCCCGCCGCACCGCATCAGAGATCGCCCCTACCGCCTCGTCCTGCCCCACCACGCGCATCTTCAGCTGTTCTTCCATGTTCAATAGTTTGTCCCGCTCACCTTCCAGCATCTTGGCCACCGGGATTCCCGTCCACTTGCTCACCACCTGGGCTATCTGCTCGCTGGTCACTTCCTCGTGAATCAATCCGCCTCCGTCCTTTTGCAGTCCCGCCAGTTTTTCCTCGCACTGTTTGCGTTTCTTTTCCAGCTCCCCGATCGTGCCGTACCTCAGCCGAGCTGCCTTTTCCAGCTCTCCCGCCCGTTGAGCTTGTTCCAGTTCTATTTTGGTCGTATCTATCTGTTCCGCTATTTTCTTAATCTCCGCTAGCGCCCCCCGCTCGTTTTCCCACCGGGCCGTCAACTGACTGTTCTTTTCCTTAAGCTCGGCCAGTTGCTTCTCCAGCCGTTCCAGCCGTTGCTTGCTGGCCTTGTCTTTTTCCTTTTTCAGTGCCTCTCGTTCGATTTCCAACTGCACCGCTCGCCGGCGGATTTCATCCAGCTCTGCCGGCATCGAATCGTTTTCTATCCGCACTCGGCTGGCTGCCTCATCCATCAGGTCGATAGCCTTATCCGGCAAAAACCTGTCCGAAATATACCTGTCTGCCAGCGTCGCCGCCGTCACCAGCGCCGAATCCTGAATCCGCACCCCGTGGTGCGTGTCGTAGCGTTCCTTCAAGCCCCGCAGAATGGCAATAGTCTCCTCCACGCTAGGCTCACCCACCGTAATCGGCTGAAACCGCCGCTCCAATGCCGCATCCTTCTCTACCTGCTTGCGATACTCGTCCAGCGTCGTCGCCCCAATGCACCGCAGTTCTCCTCGGGCCAGCGCTGGCTTGAGCAGATTACCCGCATCAACCGCTCCCTCCGCTTGGCCCGCCCCCACCACAGTATGCAGCTCATCGATAAACAAAATCACCTGTCCGTCGGAGCCCAACACCTCCTTGAGCACCGCCTTGAGTCTGTCCTCGAATTCTCCCCGGTACTTAGCCCCCGCGATAAGTGACCCCATATCCAGAGCCACCAGCCGCTTGTTTGACAACCCACTCGGCACATCACCGTTGACAATCCGCTGGGCCAGCCCTTCTACGATTGCCGTCTTGCCCACTCCCGCCTCTCCGATCAGCACCGGATTATTCTTTCTCCGTCGGCTCAGAACCTGCATACACCGGCGAATTTCTTCATCCCGCCCGATCACCGGGTCCAGCTTGCCCGCCCGCGCCAATTCCACTAAATCCGTCCCATAGCGCTCCAGGGCCCGATATTTTTCTTCCGGATTCTGGTCCGTCACCCGCGCCGAGCCCCGAGTCTGCTTCAGGGCTTGCAGAATCCCCTCCGGCGTTGCCCCGCACACGCTCAGCACCTCTTTGGCCTCACCTTTAACCTTCGCCAGCGCTAGCAGCAAATGCTCCGTCGAAATGTATTCATCCTTCAGCTGACTCGCCTCTTTCTCCGCTGCCAGCAGAATATTCACTACTGCCGTCCCTGCCACCGGAACTCCTGCTCCCGATACCTTTGGCAGCCGGGCCAACTCGCTCTCCACGATCTGCTCCAAACGCTGCACATGCGCACCGACCTTTTCCAGCACCGGCACGATCACTCCCCCCTGGTCTTCGTCCAGCAGTCCCGCCAATAAGTGCAAAGGCCCCACCTCTGCGTGTTGGCCTTCGTTTGCTCGCCGCTGCGCTCGTGACAAAGCCTCTTGAGCCCGAACTGTCAATTTCTCTGGCCTAATCATTTCTTTCCTCTTTCTTTCTTCCTTTACTTCGTGCCTTCGTGGTGAGCTCTGTATTTCTTCTTTCTGTTCTGTGCCTTCTTATTACTTCGCAAATCCCGTGCCAGATACCCCGCTTACGTAACTGCTGTCCTGACAAGCTCTAGCGTTAACCACTCTCCCGACTCTACCCTGCCCTTACGACACCTTAGTCCCTCCAAACTGTCATTTTGGCACCTCCTCAGATTCCCACCCCAATTATTTGATTGCTGTAAAAGTCTATAAATAATGCACTTGAATCACCTTCTCTCTGCCCCGCGCCTATGGCACGCCCTTTGCAACAAGACCCCGTGGTACGATTATGCCTTCCCCGGGCTTTATCCCGCAAGGCCAACTGAATAATCAGGAGCTCGCAAAAACTGCGGACCAAACGTCCCGCTAACAAGGAGCACAACCATGGCCAAGATTATCGGCATAGATTTAGGCACTACCAACTCCGTAGTAGCCGTCATGGAAGGTTCTCAGCCCAAGGTCTTGATAAACTCTTCCGGTTCCCGCCTGACCCCTTCGGTTGTAGGTTTCACCGATAAGGGCGAGCGCCTCGTCGGCCAAATCGCTAGCCACCAGCAAGTAACCAACCCTGAAAACACCATCTTCTCTATCAAGCGATTCATGGGACGCCGCCACAGCGAGGTCTCCTCTGAGGAAAAAATTGTCCCTTACAAAATCACCGGAGGCCCGGAAGAGCTGGTCAAGGTTACGGCCCGCGGCAAGGAATACACTCCGCCCGAAATATCTGCCATGATCCTCCAGGACCTCAAGAAAACCGCTGAAGATTACCTGAGCGAGAAGGTCGAATCTGCCGTCATCACCGTCCCTGCTTATTTCAACGACTCCCAGCGGCAGGCCACCAAAGAAGCCGGGCAAATCGCCGGTCTAAAGGTCGAGCGGATCATCAACGAGCCCACCGCTGCTGCCCTGGCTTATCATCTCGAAAAGAAAAAGAATGCTCAGATTGCCGTTTTTGACTTCGGCGGCGGCACCTTTGATATCTCCATCCTCGATGTTCTTGAGGACACCATTGAGGTCATTGCCACCAACGGCGACGGCCACCTCGGCGGAGACGACCTCGACGAAGAACTAATCAATTACTTGGCCGACGAGTTCCGCAAGACCGAAGGTATAGACCTTCGCAAAGACCCCATGGCCCTGCAACGCCTGAAGGAAGCCGCCGAAAAAGCCAAGTGTGAGCTCTCCACTCAGATGGAAGCTACCGTCAACCTCCCCTTTATCACCGCCGATTCTTCCGGCACTCCCAAACATTTGGCCACCACCATCAACCGGGCCAAGTTGGAGCAGCTCAGTGCCGAACTCTTCGACCGTCTGCGCACTCCTTGCCAGGCCGCCCTTGTCGACGCCACCGAAAAGCTTACCAAACGTGGCGAATCCCTCAACATCGCCGAAGTCGTCCTCGTCGGAGGCTCCACCCGAATCCCCAAGGTCCAGGAAATCGCCAAGGAAATCTTCAAACGTGACGTCAATAAGAGCATCAATCCCGACGAGGTAGTCGCCGTCGGCGCTGCCATCCAAGCCGGTATCCTTGGTGGCGACGTTAGCGGAATGGTCCTGCTCGATGTAACGCCACTTTCGCTCGGCGTGGAAACCCTCGGCGGCGTAATGACCAGGCTCGTCGAACGCAACACCACGATTCCGCACTCCAAGAAGGAGATCTTCTCCACCGCTGCCGACAGTCAACCCGAGGTAACTATTCACGTCTTGCAGGGCGAACGCGAGTTTGCCCAGGACAATCGCACTCTCGGCCGATTCAACCTCACCGGCATTCCCCCCGCTCCCCGTGGTGTGCCCCAGATCGAGGTCTCCTTCGACATCGACGCCAACGGCATCCTCAACGTCTCTGCCAAGGACATGGCCACTTCCAAGCAGCAGTCCATCGAGATCAAAGGCTCCTCCGGCCTGAGCAAGGAGGACGTTGAGCGCATGACCAACGAAGCCGAGTCCCACGCCGACGAGGACAAAAAGCGTCGCGAGCTGGTTGACCTCAAGAACCAGGCCGAGCACGTCGCCTACCAGACTGACAAGCAGCTCGAAGAGTTTGGCGAAAAGGTCCCCCCGGACGTCCGCGGCAAAATCGAATCAGCCGTTTCCCAACTGCGCGAAACCGCCAAGGGCGACGACCCCGCTGCCATCCGGGCCGCCCTGGACAATCTCAGCAAACTCGCTCAGGAGATGGGCAAAGCCGCCTACGCCCAGGCCACCCAGGCCCAGCCCGGCGCCGAGGAGGCCCAGCCAGGCCCAGAAGCCCCCGCACCCGGAGCCGACAAGAAAGGCCCAGACGAAGACGTCATCGACGCCGATTTTGAGGTCAAGGAATAGCCCCGCGCCGTTTATTTAGCCCCCGGATTTATCCGGGGGTTTCTTTTCTGTTTTTACTTCGTGCCCTTCGTGCCTTCGTGGTGAGGTCTTTCTGTTTCTTCCTCAGGCCTTAAGCCTTTTCTTCTTCTTTCTGGCAGGGCAGTTCCTTCACGTCTTTTACCCCCGCTGGCAGCGTAGCCTCGTGAATCAGCATTACCGGAATACCTTCGCGTATCGGATACCGCACCCCGCATTTCTCACAAACCAGCCAATTCCCCTCTTCCCGTAGTTTAGCCTTACCCAGCGGACACCGCAGAATCTTCAGCAATCGCTCTTCTACCATCGAGATATCTCCTTTAACAACCAACGCCTTGGCTGCTCAAGCATCCTAACGCCGAGGCCGTGATTATGCAACATTTCAAAGAAACTTGTGCAAGATATTCTCTAAGCCGCCTTGCTGGCCTTGAAATATCTCATGGCTTTCGAAGAAAACTAAGCCCAGCTTCAAGAACACGATCTCTAATCGTCAATTCCTCTTCTGTCGTTTTGGCCAGAATGTCGGGACTAATGCCTTTACCCTCGAAGACGCTGCCATCTGCTCGCATTGCCTTCCAAGAAGGCAAAAACACTCTTACTCCATTACCCAAATCTACGGCTTTAGGATTGCCGGAACTACCAAAAGACCGTTCGCCGATCAGCTTGCAGCCTGGCACTTGTTTCATCATCAGAAGAAACGCCTCGCAACTGCTCATGTTCGCCGGACCCATCAGAACAACTACTTTGCCACGATATCGTGGACGTCCTTTCTTTCTTTGCAGCACACGTTTGTGTGGCTTGTCGAAACCACCAGGGTAGTCAGTAGAGCGGTATACATGCTTGGCATAAAGCACGGGTTTTTCTACAAAGCAACCCGCGAAGTGTTGGGCCAAGGTCTCAGAACCGCCGGCATTGGGACGCACATCGATGATCAGCCCTTTGACGTCAAGAAAGTCATCGAGGACTTCAAAAGCCGCCTCAAGGGCGTCTCTATCTGACCAACTCGTTATCATTATATAACCGATCCCGTCTTCGTATTGCCCGTGGTAAACGCACGAGCTCGCTTTTCGCCAATGCGGTATCATCCGTGCGAGAGTATCCATGTTGTAATTGCGTGCAATGCTGCGTCTAAAGGTTCCGATTCTTTGCCCCCCAACCTTTAGCCATATATGCATGTCCTTGGCGTGGGCCAAAAGTTTTGCAGCCACTTTTCCAAAGCTCGCAGGCGATTTTGCCCCCGCCATCTCCGGACCGTATTTTTGAAATAGCCCAGGCCAGTCTAAGCCCAGGCGATCATAGTAGGAATACCTTTCCTTTAGAGCCCTTTGAAGTTCATTCATGGCTTGGCGCTTATCTTCCCCGCTCAGTTTCTTGGCACCACCTGATGTCCCTACCCCGGTCGTGAACGAAATTGGATATGGCTTGGCAGATACTCCTCGCCTACTCCGAAATTTCTTGAATTTGTTGTTATTAATACTCAGCCAATAATTATGATTTGGCTCTAGTGTTACTGGCAGAACGCACGTCCGCGGGTTTACCCAACGCGGTTTGCCTCGAGTCTTGGGATAAGATGGTCCACCTCCGACCCATGAGAACCCACCTCTGGACATATCCTGATCAAAGGTAACGCGAATCTCACGCAAGTTCGGATCAACATCGATCTGCCCGTTGTCTGGTACTGCTCTAATGACTTTAGGTGGCCCCGCTACTGCCGTCGATGCACACACCGCGCTCAATGCGAGTATTATCCAGAGATTCTTTTCAGCCCTAATAAATTGGCGATTCATTGTTTTCTCCATATTTGGTTATTTCCCCACACAAAACCGGCTAAAGATATCTTCCAGCACGTCTTCGCTGCTGATCTGACCTGTAATCGCTCCCAACGCAGCATTGGCTTCATATAATTCCATCACCACCAGCTCAGGTTCTTCTATCGCCTCATTTTCTCCCAGTAGCTTCTTTGCTCTGTCCAGGGCCTCGTTGGCCTGCTTTAGTCCTTCCTCACCCCTACCCGTCAGCACCACTTGTGCGCCAGAGACGCTCAGCTCCGCACCCCTCAAATGTTCTCTGATTTGCTTTCGCAGCTCATCCAATCCCTTACCCGTCTTAGCCGATACCGCAACAAGCCTTTCCTTGCGTTTTTGACGGACTTCTTGGAGTATCTTTTTCAGATCATCCTTGCTGACCAGATCAATCTTATTGACTACAATCACCGTTCGCGCCGGGCCCAGCATTTCCAGCGTCTGCCATTGCCCTTTACTACTCTGCGAAGCGGCGCTTCGCTGCGAAGCACGAGCGCTTATCCCTGCCGCCGCATCTACCACGTACAGTACCAGGTCCGCTCTGCCCACCGCTGCTACCGCTGCTTCTCGCGCCGCCCGCCCTACTTCATCAAGGCTTGTATCACACAACCCCGCCGCGTCCATCAGCAGCACAGTTGTATCTTCCATTTTCATCGGAGCCATCAGCACATCCCGCGTCGTGCCCGCCACTCCTGAGACGATAGCTCGACTCCTGCCCGACAGGGCATTCAGCAGTGTACTCTTGCCCACATTCGCCCACCCGGCTAGCACCACTCGCGGCTCGGACTCCAGCTCTCTCCAGCGAACCGCATCGCCCAGCAGCCCATCCAACTGGGCCTTTACTGTCGCGATTGCCCCCCGCGCCTGTTCCGAGCCGATAAACTCGATATCCTGATCCACGAAATCGATATTCGCCTCCAGCTCACCTATCAGTTCTGCCAATGTTTTTTGAATTTTCTCCACCGCCCTGGACAGTACCCCTTCAGCCAGGCTGTTGGCCGCTCGCAGTTGGGCATCGGTTTGGCTGGAGATAATTACCGCCACCGCCTCTGCCTGGGCCAGATCCAACTTCCCTGCCAGAAACGCCCGAAGCGTAAATTCTCCCGCTTGAGCCGGCCGCGCCCCTGCTGTGCTCAGCGCCGCCATCGCCATTTGCACTATCCCTGGCCCGCCCGGCAGATGGTATTCAACCAAGTCTTCTCCCGTATAGCTGCCCGGACCTATAAACACATAAAGCCTGCACGGGCACTTCACACCCTCCTCCAGCCTCAACCATCCGCCCACCTCTGTATGGCCGGGCACTTGCCGGATCGACTGCCCGGCTGGCTCGAATACCTTCTCCGCAATCTCCAGCGCCGCCGCCCCGCTCACCCGCACTACTGACCGTGCCGACTGACCCCAGCGGCTCGATAACGCTGCTATTGTGTCGCCGCTGACATATCCTGCCATGCTCTGGGCCGAGCTCACGATCAGGCTCTCGATTGTTCGGAAGATTCTAAAACAGGAAAATCCTTGTCCGCCCCCAGCTCCGTATGCAGGTAACGGTGTTTGAACTGACTCCGGGCCGTTACGCTCCGAGCCATTTTCCGCCGGTCGCATTCGGCTAGATAGCCCGCCGCCAACGCCCGAACCTGCACCGTCCCAAGCCTGTCTGATTTCCGCTTCGATTTGTATTCCATGTTCACCGCCATCAGGGCCCGGTCTAGTCCTTCAGCTAGCCGGTCTCTGGCTTTGTCGTTAGCTAGGCCGTTAAACGCCCCGCCGTCAATATTAAGCCGGTAAAATGGCGGATCTCCCCATTGCGGACAAAGCACCACGTCGAAGCACTCATCGTTCTGTCCGTCTGCCCCGTAAACTCGGCCAATGGCCTGGACTACATTATGTTCGCTGAGTTTTTCACCCACTATCGAGCTTATACGTGTTCCCTTGTTCAAAAATCGGATCATCGGCGCCCCGCCGACATAGCCGCTCACCTCTACCACATCGGAAATGTTGTAGCGAAAGAAACCGCTTGGCGTAGTCAGCAGGATAAAATACTTTTTTCCTACTTCCAGCTCGTGTCCCAGCAGCGCCGGTCCCGTCCATCCGTCCATTTGATCGACTGGTATGAACTCGTAAAAGTTGCTGTCTATGTCCAGCATCCCGTCCGGCGTCTCATCGCTCAGTGGAATGCTCATCCGTCCCTCGCTGGCCAACAGACCGATATCCCGCAGAACTACATCACCGTACAGCTCCCGCAGTTGGGGTATATATAATCCCATGGTGCCCCCGAGCCAGCAGCTCACCAGCGAAATGCGCCAGTAATCTCGGGGTAAAAGGCCCTCATCTGCCCCGCGCCTCTCCAGCTTCCGGGCCAGCTCTGCCTTGGGCCTTAGTCCCGCCGACAGTTCACCACGCAATTCGCTCGGCATCTCGCACTTGGCCGACAAAGTGCCGTCTCGCACGTCACGAATCAGCTCCTCGCTGCGCCCCTGTACCTTGCGAGCTATACTCACCAGCGTTGCCGGGCTGGCCGTGACTATCAAAGCCACGTCTTTATCAATGGCCATTCGTACCGCCGTGTAGTATCGATCATCCGTATCGCCGATATTGCAGACACCCGGAGGAACCGCGTAGTGACTACGGACGAGCCGGTTCTGCATCTGGGCCGTCAAGCCGGATATGGCCCCGCACGGTATCCCGCCAGACGTTCTATAGTCGTCCGCTGGGCTGGCCAGCTGGAAAATCTGACGGTACCACACCTCTGGGTGATCTTTGTAAACACGCGATGCTATCTTTTTCCAACCCCGACGGTAGTTGCGCAAAAAAGTCCCGCCGACTGGAATTTGCTTCGGCTGACCCGTTGTCCCGCTGGTCAGGGCGAACATTTGGAGTTTTTCTTCTCTGCCTAGCAAAGCGCTGCTGTTGCCCTCGGCCATCCGCTCCACGTAGGGACGGTAGCTCTCATAATCGGTGATCGGTATCCGCTCGGCGAAGTCTTTGTACCCCTCCACCCCTTTCAGACCGTGAGCTTGGCCGAACTCGCTGCTGCTGTTTCGTTCGATCAGCGATTTCAGCCGGTCAAGTTGAATCTCTTCTGCCCGTAGGCCCCGTTTTTCCAGACCATCTGCCGCCCGCACCAGGTACCGCAGGTACGGCAAAGAAAGTGCTTTTCTTAAGCAGCCTAGGATACTCATAAATAGTGGTACTCAAGCTGCGCCGATTGGTTTGAGCTCGGCGATATCTTCGAACGACGGTTTCTCTTGAGAACTTTCAGCATTTAGCAGATATTGACTGAAAAAGGCCGCGGTACGCCGAGAGTATAGCTCTGGGGCCACCTCCACCGCCAGGTTGTGCTTGGCTTTCGGAACTATCCACAGAAATTTCGGCTCCTGGGCTTGCTCGTAGATTCTCGTGGCCTGTTCCGGCCGGACATAGCTGTCCTTTCTCCCGTGGATGAAGAATACTGGCCGGGCAGACATCCTGTTCACCGCCTTCCGCACCGACGGAAATCGGCATTTGAGTTTCAATTCCGCTACGCACACCACCATCCAGCGGAAAAAACGCCCGAACTGCGGCAGATACCGGTAAACCATATGCAAGCGGGCGAAAATCTCCGCCCAACGCTCCACGCTTGTTTCCACAACCCAGTCGGTCGAAAAAACCCCGTCGGCGATAATGGCCCGCACTACGTCTGTTTGAGCCGCGGCCATAATCGCCGCCCCGCCCCCCCTACTGATCCCGAAAAGACCTATCGGGTGGCCGTCCGAATAAAGCGAACTGACAAACGCACAGGCCCCCAGCACGTCAGCTACCTCCTTGTCGGTCGGCCATTGCCGTGGTGCGTAATTCAGTTCCCGACTGGAATTGCCGTGGTTGCGGAAGTCAAAGGTGAAAATATTGAACCCCGCCTCCAGCAAACTGCTGCAGTACCGCAGGCAGCTGTTTTTATTAGCCCCGAACTCGTGACAGAAAATTATCGTGGCTTGCCCGGATTGCGACGCTTTACCCCGTAGCAGCACGCCTCGAAGACTCATGCCGTCCAACGCAAAAAATTCAAGCTCTGTCCCAGGCAGCTTATCCGAAGCGTTGCTGACCATGCTCAGTGGTATCATGGTGTCCCGCATGACGTTGAACCCGATCTTGACGTAACGGCCTAGCAACACCACCAGCCCTACCAGACAAGTTGAAACCACTACAATTAGTATGGCCAACCAGTGAGCCTGTACAAAGTGCCACCAACCCACCACCGCTCCAAAGTAGGCCTCGTGCCAGATAAGAGAAATCATTTTTCCGACTCTCTTTTACATGAGTTGTCTGCCCAGTCGGCCCTTCGTCAGCTATTCTATAGCTCGTACGATAAGTGAATCATTCTGCCCCCCGAAACCGAAGCTATTACTCAACGCCAGCCGGACTTTTTCCTGCCGCCTTTTATTGGGAACATAATCCAGATCACACTCCGGATCCGGATTATGCAGATTCATGGTAGGTGGTATCATACCATCGCGGATGGCCAGCACACAACTGATTAGTTCGACTGCCCCCGCCGCCCCGATAAGGTGTCCGGTCATACTCTTTATGGAGCTCATGGGCACCTTATACGCCGCCTCTTTAAAAACCGCTTTGACCGCCAATGTTTCCGTGCCGTCATTTTCCTGCGTCCCTGTCCCGTGGGCGCTAATGTAGTCGATTTCTTCCGGTTTTACCCCGGCGTCCGCAAAGGCCGTCTCCATGCAAATTGCCGCTCCTCGGCCTTCCGGATGGGTATCGGTGATCCGGAAGGCGTCCGCCGAGCTGCCGTAGCCGACTACTTCAGCCAGAATTGTTGCCCCTCGTCTCCGGGCCGACTCCAGTTCTTCCAATACCACTATACCAGCCCCTTCGCCCACCACAAAACCGTCTCGTTCCAGGTCAAAAGGACGCGAGGCCCTCGCAGGTTCATCGTTGCGAGTCGACAGAGCCGTCAGACGGACAAAGCCTGTTATCCCGAACAGGTGAATCATCGAATGGGCCCCCCCCGCTACCATAATTTCAGCTTCACCGTAACGAACCATCTCTGTGGCTTGTCCGATTGCCTGCGTCGATGCCGCACAAGCTGTCAGACAGTTGAATACCGCCCCGCACGCGCCTAACACGCAGGCCACATGGCTGCCTACCGAGTTCGGTTCTTGCTCCTGTTCGCGCAGCCCATGCAAACCCTGCGAGGCCCTACGGTACCACATACTGGTATCCAGTTTTCGCTGGTCCTCTTGATAGGACCCGCCGATCGCGTTCATGAGTACGTCGAAGTCTAGGGGCCCCTCACCGGCCCCGAGGTATACACCTACACGGTTCCGATCCAATTCGCTCCAGTTATCTAACCCCGATTGCTTCCAGGCCTGCAGCCCTGCCGCAACCGCGAATTGGCAGTTAGCCGGGGCGTACGCCAAGTCACTTCGATCCTCCAAATACTCACCCAGATCAAAGTTCTTCACCTCCGCTGCAAAGTTTGTGGCGAACGTCTGGGCATCGAAGCTGGTTATCGGAGCCATCCCTGATTTGCCTGCTAGCACATTTGCCCAGAATGTCTCCACGTCGTTGCCCAATGGAGTCACGCAACCCATACCTGTTATTACCACCCGTCGTCTGGACATTGATTCCTTACCGAAGAGCTACTCTGCAAAGCGTCTAATCACCAGCCCTGCGCTCTGTCCGCCTATGCTGTGTCCCGTCACCAGGACAACCTTGGGATCCTCTGCGTTTCTGTTGTTTTGCACGATATTTAACCCACATTCGGGGCACGGATGCCTACAGTTCACAGCCGCCGGGATCGTGCCCTCAGATATCGCCAACGCTGCCGCTGCTAGATCCAAGGCCCCTGAGGCCGCGGTGCTGTTACCCACTGCTCCCTGAATCGGCAGTACTGGCACGCTCCTAGCTTTTACCTCACCTAGTCCCATCCTAATGCCTTGGGCTTCTGCCAGATCTTCTTCCAACCCGCCCACGCCGTGGGGAATCACTAGCCCAATATCCTCCGCCCGGCACTTGGCCTTATCCAGGGCGCCGCCTATAGCCCGGGCGATTCCTTCCGCCGACGGCGGTATTCGATGGGCGCTACTACCCTGCCGCGTAGAGGCGCTACCGGCTAGTTCGGCATAAATCTTTGCCCCTCGGCCCTGAGCATGTTCTAAATCCTCAATGATGAAGACCCCTGCGCTCTCGCCCGGTGCGCAACCCGCCCGGTCTTTGTCAAACGGACGAACAGCCTCTTCTGGCTTATCATTATTGCTGGTATTGAGTCTGTTCAGAAGCTCCATTCTCAAAACCCCCAGGGGACTTACTCTGCTCTTGGCCCCCCCGGTGATACAAATATCAACCCTGCCGCTGGCCACGCTCTGATAAGCCTCTGACACTGCCTGGTGAGTCGAAATCTCACCGCAGAGTATTGTGTTGGATGGGCCCTGAGCGTCGTGAATGATGCCGATATGGCAGGCCAGCATATTAGGCAGGAATTTTAACAGCCAAAGAGGCGTTAACTGTGCCATGCCTCGTTTGCCCCACAACTGATAGCTGAACCGGCTATTCTCGTCTAGAGATTCCTGCACCGCCACCCCCAGCTCGTTCAGATCAATGTCGATAAGCCCCGCCCCCAGGTTGACTCCCAGTCGGATCGGGTTCACCTGGGGATTTTCCGGGTCGATTCCCTTGGTTATCAAACCCGCGTCTCGAATAGCCAAATCGGCACCGGCCACGGCCATGGCAATATCCGGAGCCATTAGTTTTGCCGCCTTCCGATAGCTCCGGGGAATGTATTGATTGATCTTGAACTTGTTGACTTGCCCAGCTATCTGGCATCTAAATTCGCTCGTATCGAAAGCTTCTATCCTCCGCACCCCTTGCCGCTGGGTGCACAGGCCTTCCCAGAAGTCCTGCCAGCTCATCCCTATAGGGCTTATCACTCCCAAGCCGGTTATCACTACTCGCCGTTGAAACATACTTACTCGTTAGTTTTATCCCCGATTCTCTTCCCGCCTGTCGGCAATACGTCGCGCAGTAAAATCTGGAAGATATCTGTTAGAACGAATTGCCTCTCCGGAAATTTCTTGCCCGCCATGTTCTGGTCCAGATGGCTGAATATCAGCTCTATCGTCGCTAGGTGTCTGCTCTGGCTTTTCTCCCCCTCACTCCTGGGACTGCTGACCGAAACCTCTCCCGATGCCACCGCGAACTGCTCATTGATCTGCTCTATGTTAGCCGTGAATAGCAGCGTGTCCCCAGGAACGGCCAAGCCGTCAAAAACAGCCTTGGTAATCTTGGCCAGAATCACCTTTTCTTTGAAGTCGTTGGCTTCGCAGACCAGGATCCCCGCTGTCTGGGCCATCCCCTCTATTATTAGAGCCGCCGGCATCACCGGATAGCCTGGGAAGTGGTCGTGAAGGTGTTCCTCAGATAAGGAAATATTTTTGACTGCTTGAGCTGTCTTACCGGGCTCAAATTTGACGAAACGGTCTATCCAGATCCAGCGCATTGATTGTTTCTGTCCGAACTATTTTTTCCTGATATGTCTTGACAGATACTGCCCGAAGTTTCTCGTTTTGCCTGCTTCTGTAGCGGACCGACCGCTATTATCCCACTCCCACTTTGCTTTCCACGTAGCGCACGATTGAGTCAACGGTGAATAGCTCCGCGATGCGGTCCACTTGCGGATTGTCTTTAAAACCGGTTAAGTCCGCATGCGACATTCGCTTGCGAAGCTCGGCCAGCCCGGCAGCCGTAAGTTTCTTGCCGTTGACGAACTTCGGATTAGTCAGAATGTTTTCCGGGAAAAGCTCGCCTCGAGGAACCTTAATGTTGAAAGCCTTTTCCAGACGGAATACCACATCTAAAAAGTCGATCGACTCTGCTCCCAGATCACCGGTCAGGGTAGCTTCGCCGACCACTTCGTCTTCATCTACTCCCAGGGCTTCTATAAGCGTTTCTTTGACCCTGGCAAATATTTCCTCACGACTCATAGGCATGGTTAGACCCTCCGTCTCTTTGCATCCTAATTCTCAAATGTCTTCGTGTCTGTCTTGCTTTAGGTCCCTATTACTTACTTATCTGCCCGCATATTAGCCGGTACTGCTGCCGTAAGTGGGCTACAATATGCCGGTCGACATCAGCCGCCCGGGCATCCTTATCCGCCAGATTAAAATGGCTTAGCTCCAGATTAGCCTGCAGAGCCCGCACTTCTTCGCAGATGCCAACTGCCTGGAAGGCACTGCTCGTCGGCGCGATTCGTTTAGCTGTAACCTTTATTTTCAAGCATTCTCCTGGAGACACGAAACTCCCGTAGCGAACTTGCCGAGCCTCTTTGAGTACCACCATGCTGTGGGCAAAATCGTTTGTCACCCGCACCAGCCAACTGGCCGCCTCGATCGCTACCTGCAATACTAGAACCCCAGGCAGAACCGGAAACGATGGAAAATGGTCTGCTAGATATTCTTCAGCCAGACTCAGGTTCTTGATCACCGTGATCTCTTTGTCCGGCTCCAACTGCTCTATCTTGTCCACCAGCATGAATTTCATGTTGGCTTTAGCCTCCAGCCAACCTGTCTTTGAAATTCATATCCTTCCTTTGCCCCCCCATCGCTCCGCCGGCCCAACTATAGGACCGAAATGATGCTTGTACATAGTCGGTTGCCTCAATGCAAGCAATAAATTCGCCCTTCCTAAAGATACTATTCCCGCCGACTTAGCCAGCCAGCCGGCAGAGAATCTCCACCCCCCGCCTCAGAAGCTCCTCGCTCGCCGCGTAGGAAACACGAAAGTGACTGTTTCGGCTGGAAAAAACGTTCCCTGGGATTATTAACACATTTTGTTCTATGGCTTTACGCACAAATTCCTCACCGTCGTCCTTCGGAGCCCGGGGGAAAATGTAGAACGCCCCGCCGGGTTTACGCACCTCGAAGGCCTTTGACAGCCCCTCATAAACCAGGTCGCGTTTTCGCCGATATGGCTCCACCTGCTCCGATATGTCCGTTTCCAGGGCCGTGATTCCCGCCCACTGCACCATATTCGGGGCGCAGACGAAGGTGTATTGCTGCACCATGGCCATTTTTTCAATTAGCTGAGCTGGACCACTCGCATAACCCAGCCGCCAGCCGGTCATCCCGTAGGTCTTGGAAAAGCCCCGCAGCAGCAGGGTCCGCTCATACATCCCTGCCATGGACACGTACGGCTCGTCGTAGCAAAATTTGTTGTAAATTTCGTCAGATATCACGACCAGCTCTTTTTGTCGGGCCAACTCAGCCAGCCCCTCGAGCTCCGCACGCCCGTACACCGCCCCCGTCGGATTGCTGGGGCTGTTGACCACTATAGCTCGCGTTCGCTGCCTTATCGCTTTGGATATTTTTTCCACGTGCAGTCTGAAGTCGGGGTAGGTATCAACCAGGACCGCTCGGGCCCCCACCAGTTCGATCAGCGACTTGTACATTACGAAGTAAGGATCCGGGATTATCACCTCGTCGCCCGGGTCCAGCAGACACAAAAAGGCCAGTACCAAACCTCCGGACACTCCGCTGGTCACCAGAACATTTCTCTCGGCCACGCCGAACTCCTCGTCCAGACGCTGTCCGATGGCTTGGCGCAATTGCCAGATGCCCTGGGTCACAGTGTATCGGTTTTGGCCTTCTTTGATAGCCTCGATAGCCCGTTTTTGAATAGCTTGCGGTACCTCAAAATCTGGCTGGCCGATGGAAAGATTGACCGGATTCGTCAGTTTCCCTGCCAAATCGAATACTTTCCGGATCCCCGAAGCATCCAGTCTTGATACACGTTTGGATAGCATAAGCCCTGGTTTCTTATGACCTTTTCATGCTCTGTTGAAAGCCTCTTTCTGTCATTGCGAGGCCCCAGAGGGGCCGTGGCCTCTTATCACTGCTTTAGCAGTAATCTCGACTTCTGAGCTTTGAGATTGCTTCGCGGAGTTTATGCTGAGCGAAGCGAAGTGCTCGCAATGACCCGGCCCGACATCTTTTCAACAGAGCAACCTTTTCACAAAAGGGTCGTTGGCTTTGGTACCAACGACCCGACGATTTGCTCTCGATTGATTCAAATCTCCGCCTATTTGGGCTCAAACCCGCTATTGGCTGACTTCACCCGGTTTGGGTTTACCACTCTGCTCAGTCTGCTCGGACGTTTCTGCTGCTGCCTCAGCGGCAGTTTCGGCCGCTTCTTCTACTTTTGCCTTGTCTTTCTTAGCCAACGCCGCCTTGCGGTGTACCACCTTGGCCAGACCCAGGACGGATGCTCCCTCACTCCAGCGATCCTCCTCTTCTAACTTTTCCAGTCGTTCCGCCCGGCTCAGCACATTGCGGTGACGCACCAGCGAGTTTTGACTTTTCAAAGACTTATCTAGCGACATTACGACTTCTCCACCGATAATTGTTTTCACCGATCCAAACTGTCGGCCGGATCTTCCAGTTCCATTCCTGGTATCTTCCGTTCGATTTTCTCCTGCCGGCCCGAAAGCAACTCCCGATACCTTTTTTCTGTCCGGTCTCGCCCAAATTTCCAGCCGACCAGCACTGCACAGATTACAGCGACCACCACCATGAAGCACACCATCACCGCCAGCGGGTAGTTCAGCACCAGACGTATCTTGCCCTCACCTAACGCCAGCAGCGATTCTGTCACATGTTCCTTCTCTGCCTCTTTCCTCGCCTCTTTTTTCACCGCAGGTTTTTCTGCGGATTTCTTCTCCGTTGTTTTCTTGCCTTTGGGCTGCTCCGCCGGCTTTGGGGCTACCTTACCCATCCCCACCGGGGCTCGGTAGTCTCCCTCGGAGTTCATCAACTCGAAAAGCGACCTGCTTCGTTTCTTGCCCCTGGCCAATACCGAATACTCCATCTGAGAAGATTCCGGTGCCTCTGCTGACCCTTATAAGCTCTGCTAAGCTCCATGTCAATCAAAAACCCCTCCCCAGCCGCTCTGTCACCGATCTGTCCTCTAAGTCCAGTTGTTACATCAGTTGGGAACTTTTTCCTTTGACCGCAAGAACCTCAGACGTTAGTGTTTCGTACTCTTTAGTGGATTCATCCTAGGCGGACGTCCTGCGCCAAGGTAGGTTACGGAGACAACTCCTTGTTTAATAAGTATTTACATACGCAACTCTCGCCGCTCGCTCGGCTCAGTCGTTTTGGGGCAGTCTACTTAATCTTTTTAATCTTTGGGGCTTGGACTTGAATAAATCCCAAACTGTCTCCCTTGGCGCCAGTCTCATCGACTCGGCCGTAACCATCGTCAAGGCCATTTTTGCCGTAACTACCGGCTCAACTGCCCTTTTGGCCGAAACCTTCCACTCTGGGGCCGATTCCTTGGCCAGCTTTGGTATCTGGTGGTCGCTTCGCTATGAGCGGGCACGCAAGGCCATGCTCATGGAGAAGGAAGAGGTTGACCAGCTCTCCTCCAGCCGTTGGGGCCTGGAGGCCGAGCAGGTTGAGCGGGCTTGGTCCGCCGACCGCTTCCGTTTCTACAAAGAGCACATAGAGAAAAAGTTATCGGTCTCTATCGGTTTGTTGTTTGTTAGTTTAGCTTTTGTAGGCTTTTTCCGAGCCCTGAGGGCTCCCCAGCCGTTCGCTTTTCAGATTACCTCGGGAATCCCAATTATCGTTATGGGCGGCTTGGCAGGGCTAAGTTACCTTCTCGGCCGATTCGTTTATCAGGTTTCCACTATAGAGGGCGTTCGAGACCTGGCCACCGGTTCTGCCCGAGCCAAGGCCGATGCCGTGGGTTCTTTGCTCGTAGCCGGGGTCTTTTTCTGCCGTTATTTTGATATTGCCGGAGACGGCTTAGACCGAACCGTCGGCCTTATCATCTCCGTTATCATTTTCTTGCAGGGCTTGGAGATAATCGTCTCCACCGTCCGGGCTGGCTTTGAGGATCGACGTTTAGCCGACTTAGAGGCTGACCCACACGCCGTGGGCCGTGAGATGATCTTATCCCGTCTGCTCAGCGGAAGCGGATGGATATCGCTGGTCGGTTTCGTTTCGGCCGGCTTTGCCATGCAGACCGGACCTCGCCGTCCTTTGCGATTTATTCAGCAACATCTGCCCCTGGTAGCCGTCTTGACCTTGGCTCTGTTGTGGTTTCAGTCTGCCTTCGTTGTGGTTGGGCCCTCAGACGTCGTTATTCTCGAGCGTTTCGGCCAAGCGGTCAATTTGCCCCAGCCTTTGGGCCCCGGATGGCATCTCAAATTCCCTTGGCCCATCGACTGCCAGGTCGTCGTCCCCGTAGCCGAAGTCCAGGAGATCACCGTCGGATACACCAAGGAGTTCGACGACCCTTACATCCTCTGGCGAATTCCTCATCACGAGACCGAGTACCAGTTGGTTACCGGTGATGGTTCTTTGGTCTCCGTAAATATGTTCATCCGCTACAGAATTGACAACCCCCGGGACTGGTATCTTACTGCCCGATCTCCCCGCGCCGTTCTGGAAGCCGAGGCCTATCGCTTGCTCGGCCAAAACATCCGCACCAGGAGCATCTTTTGGGTCATCGGGCCAAACCGACAGGAGCTCGCCCAGATGATCAAGGACCAAATCCAACAGGTCCTTAACCAGCAGCGACTAGGTCTGCAGGTCCTTCAGGTCAATTTGCTCAATGCTCACCCCCCCACTTCACTCAATCCTGATGAGAACATAGCCATATCCTACTTGGAAGTCTTCGATAGTCTCCAGACACGCCAGAAACTCCTCAACGAAGCCGACCTCGTGGCCATTCAGGAAACCAACCTAAAAACTGCTCAGGCCGCCGGAATTATTTACGACGCTCAAGCCCAATTCTCGCAAACCATCTCCAAGGCCCAGGGACGAACCGACCGCTTTGGATTGATGATTGAATTGCTCCAGAAGAATCCCGACTATCTCCCTCTCATCCGGAGCAAATTGAAGCTCAACTATCTGCGAGAAGCATTGGGCAAAGAGACCGGAAAAATCGTCATCGACCCTCAGGCCGTCGATAAAAACGTCGAAATCTGGCTCCAGTATCCCCGCAAACCTATTCCCTTCATCGAGGAACCTCCCCTCTTGACCCCCTCGAATATTGGAGCAAAGAGTACCCGGGAAAAGTAATCGCAGGAGTGTATTTCCATGAATAAGCTCAGATTGCTCATCGTAGCGGTGATAGTGGTGGCGATCATCTTTGCCGCTCAGTGTCTTTATGCCGTCAAACCATATCAGGACGTCGTGCAACTGCGCTTCGGCCGAATGGTCCAACCCTACCAAGTATTCAGCCAATACAATCTTTTCCTAAAATGGCCCAGTTTCATAGACCGCTATGTCGCTATTGACACCCGGCTTCAGATAACCGATGCCGTTCTGGAAACCATCAATACCTCCGGCAAACAGGACCAGAACTTCCAGGTGGCCGCCGCCTGTTCGGGCTTCTGGCGAGTCAAGGATGCAAAGAAATTCTATACTTCCCTCCTTGCCACCGCCAAGGACGCCGTTCCTGAGCCCGGCAGCAGCTTTCCTCAACAAGTCAACGACAAAATCCGAGACACCATCCGCTCAAGCGTCAACAGCGTATTCGGTGAGACCCAGCTTTCGGAATTCTTCGGCTTACCGGAGTTCACTGGAGTAATTAATCAGGATTGTCTGGCCATTGACGGCGATACCTTCCTGCCAAAGGGCCTGAAAATTCGCGGCGGAGAGATCAAACGCAGCCCACAGGTCGAACTCAGGATGATCGGCCCCAACGGAAAAGTTATACGCCTAGACGGTCCCCAACGTCGCCAGGTACTCTGTCTGGAAATTGTCCTTTATGGTTATGGACGTGAGTCCGCTCGGGCTATGACCACCACCCCCTCCCCGGAGGATGCCTCCTACAATTGGCTCGTCAAGCCCGATCCAGGAAGATCTGAGGGACTTGCCAGAAAACAAATCACCCTGAGCATCCCCCTAAAGTATATTTCCGACCAAAAGACCACCGCCACGGTGCAAATCGAACACATACAGAAAAGCATTACCGAGCGAGTCAATACTCAGACCCTTGCCGATTACGGCGTAGAGGTCGCTCAGGTCGAACTTCGCAGACTCAGCTTCCCCGCCACCAGCCTAAGCAGCGTCTATGACAAAATGAGATCCGAACGGCAACGCATCTCCGCTGCCTATGTCTCTAGTGGACAGACCGAAGCCGACATCCGACTCAGCAGGGCTCGATTCGTGGCTAGCATGGCCGTGGCCCAGGCCGAGGGGGACGCCAGAAGAATAAAAGGAACTGCCGACGCTCGTGCCGCTGAAATCGCCGCTAAAATTCAAAAACTCGACCCCGAATTCTACAATTGGCTCCAGAGCTTGGAAACCGCCGCCGAAATACTCAAGAACAAGGCCTGGGTCGTCCTCTCCACCGATCAACCGGTTATCGACGCCCTGCTCGGCAAACCCCGTCAGAGTTTGCCAAAACCAACAAGTTCAGAAAAAAGCGAATAGGTCAAACTTATGCCCACCGCCATCGAGCGCGAAGCCCAAGCCATCAAGTCTGAAGCCAAGAAGATCCTGCTTATTGTAGTGATCATCTCCTTGGTGGTCTATGCTTTTACCGGCACAGCTCAGGTGGGCCAGGAACAGACCGGCCTGGTCATCCGCTTCGGCAGGATCGTCAAAACCCTCCAGCCCGGGCTCTATTGGGGATATCCTTGGCCTATCGACAAAGTGGTCCGCATACCCACCGGCATCTCGCACAGCCTGGAAATCAGAAACTTCAACCTTGATCCCCAGCTCGTCACAGAGAGAAGACGCGAGCTTGAGCAGAGCAATCGCTTCAAGCAATTGCTCTCCACATCCCGCTCAGCCTTGGCCAATCCCTACCTCGTAACCGGAGACCTTAACGTCGTCCACCTCGATTTGGTCGTTGTTTACAATATCACCGACCCTGAGGCCTATTACTTGGCCGCCGGGGATCTCCCAGACGTTTCCCAAACCAACGTTCAGAACATTGCCCGCAAGATTATTGCCAGTGCCCTTATCCAGACCGTCGCTCAAATGGAGATCATGGACGTCCTTCGTGAAAGCCAAGCCATCCAGCGCAGCGTACAAGAAATTGCCCAACCACAATTTGACCGCTTAGAATTGGGCATAACCATCAGAGAGGCTGATGCAGTTAGAGTAACCAACTCTCTAGTGCCCACCCCAGTGCAAGATGTTTTCAACCGGGTTACTACCGCTATGCAGGCTAGGGAGAACCTGGTCTATATAGCCAAGACCGCCGCTAAACGTATTGAAGATGGAGCCACCGCCCAAGTGGCTGCAATTCTCGCCGAGGCTAATACTTACGCCGAGGCCACCGTCAAACAGGCCTACGGTGATGCCCAACGTTATACCGAACTGATTAATGAATATCACAAAGGAGGCGAAGTCGTCCGCGATCGCCTCCGCTACGAAAAACTAGCCGAGGTCGCTCCCTATTTCAAGGCCCCGACCATCTACGCTATGCCAGATACTGATGGCAAACAAAAATTGGTCATTACTATCCCGGGCAAGCCCGAATAAACCGCTCCCTTCGTTGCCCCGCAGTTGTTGAGCAAAGCAAACCATGAGTAACTCACAAGATTACAGCCCCACCAATAGCCATACCCCCGGTCCAGCCGCCGGCAGCCCCCACGTACATACTCTCGCTTGCGGCTGCCCCGACGCCCAGCAGGACCAGACTCATCTCTACGCTCACGGTCATTTGCACCTGACCAGCAGGACCAAGGCCGTGGTCATGCCCCTCTCTTTGGCCCTGCTCATTGCCGGCTGGATCATCTATTGGCTTTTCCCCTCTCAGAGGTTCATGGCTGATATCTATGCCCTTATCTTGGCCGCCCTCTGTGGCCTGCCCATCATCATCGGCGCCTTGAAGGAGTTAGCCGCCGGCCGCGCAGGCCTAAGCCTCTTGGTCGCTTTAGCCGTCATCGGAGCCGTCTCTATCGGAGATTACCTTGAGGCCGGCACCGTAGCCTTCATCTTGCAGTTGGCTATTCTTGTCGAGGAGTTGGCCGAACGAGGGGCCACCAGTGCCGTAACTGCTCTGGCCCGCCTGGCTCCACCCACTGCCCTGGTCCGCAGGGAAGGCACTGAGCAGACCATCCCCGCCGAGCAACTGCGCCCCGCTGACAGGATGATTCTCCGTCCTGGCGACCGCATCCCCGCCGACGGACAGCTCCTCGTCGGCTCGACCAGTATTGACCAGTCCATGATTTCCGGTGAAGCTCTCCCCGTCGATCGTACTGTCGGCGACGAGGTCTTAGCTGGCACCATCAACCTCACCGGTGCTGTCGAGGTCGATGTCACCCGCGTCGGCGACGACTCCGCTTTGGGCAACATCATCCAGTTGGTCCGCCGGGCCCAGACATATCAGCCCGAGATCATCCGTCTGGCCGACCGATTCTTTGCCTATTACACCCCGGTGATGGTCGTCCTCGCCGTAGTTGTCTACTGGTTCACCCAGGACCCCACCCGCACCATCAGCATGTTCCTGGTCGGCTGTGCCTGTCCTATTCTGCTCAGTTCTCCGATCGCTATATGCATGGCCCTCTTCCGCGCCGGCCAAGCTGGCGTGCTGGTAAAGGCAGGCCCCTTCATTGAGGCCTCAGCCAATGTCCGCACCGTCGTCTTCGACAAGACCGGCACCTTGACCACCGGAAAGTTCCATTTGCAGGCCGTTCTTCCCCGTCCCGACCAAGACCAAGATACCGTCCTTACCTGGGCCGCCTCTGCCGAGCAGCGCTCCAACCACCCCTTGGCTCAAACCATCGTCAACGAAGCTCTCGACCGCCAGCTTACCCTCACCGAACCCGAGAATTTTGAAGTCCTTGAGGGCATGGGCGTCCGGGCCACCATTGATGGCAAGCGTGTGGCCATTGGTTCCCGGCGGGTCTTGCTCGACGAGCTTCACCTGGAGGAATTGCCCGACGAGCTGGCCGAATGGCAGGGTTTGGAAAGCCCCACCGAGAGTATTCCTGTATTCGTCATGGTTGACGGCCAGGTCCTCGGCACCCTTCTCTTGGCTGACCAGATTCGCCCCGAGGCCTCGGCGGTCTGTGCTCAGTTGCGGGCTCAGGGCATCCGCCGCATCTGTTTGCTTACCGGCGACCGCAAGGCTGCCGTTCAGCACGTCGCCCAGGCCATCGGCGCCAACGATGCCCAGGGCGAACTCCTACCCGCCGAAAAGGTCGAATACCTTCGCAATCTCCAGCAGGCTGGCCACACCGTTGCCATGCTCGGCGACGGCATCAACGATGCTCCTTCGCTCACCGTGGCGGATATCGGCGTTGCCATGGGCATTCACGGCACCGACGTAGCCACCGAGGCCTCCGACGCCGTCCTCCTTCAGGACGACCTCAAGCGTTTACCTTTCCTCATCGCCTTATCCAAAGCTACTCACCGAGCCATCGTCCAGAACCTCTTGATGGCCGTGCTCATCAACACCGTAGCCATCTTTTTTGCCGCCGCCGGCTATTTACCCCCCTGGGCCGCAGCCATCATTCACAACCTTGGCGGAGTCCTCGTCTTCCTCAACAGCTTCCGCTTAGCCAACTTCAAATGGCAGTTCGCCACCCGACGCCTCCCCGCCGCTTCCGCCTCTGCTCCACCCCCGCTCCCTACTATCTGACCTCTGGCTTTGCCTTTATATTTAGCCCCCGGCTTGCCGACCAGCACAGCGTATCTCTGCGCATGGCTTCTAACATCCTGGCCGTTGACGAAGTGATCAAGGCCATGCAGGCCAGCGGATGGATCTAGTCTGTTCTAATTGCGGATTGAAAGACCAGCCACGCCCCTCGACTTCAGAGCTTGACGAACCCGTGAACTTTCCCGGACGTCGGATCCGGCGGTATCCTTTCCACCAGCTCCAGCGGGGCCGTGTCCTCCCCAACCTCTATCTTCCTACTGGCCAGATAGTCCCCGACCGTCTTGGAAATCCGCTCCTTTGCTCCCGCCGCATAGGCCCCCGCTGCTAATGTCGCTAGAATCCGGATTTGACCTACTTCTTTTTGTTGCACCTGCACCGCACGCACATCCGGATCCTCAGCCAACAAGTCTATCAACATCGCCGGCGGAACCAAAACCTCCTGGCCTTGTCGGTCCTCCATGCGGATCATCACCGGTCGTCTGCCCCCCACGCTGTCCATGATCCTGAATATTGAGTCCTGTCCAATCTCACCATCCAGAAATCTGATCTGATCATTCATCTCGTAACGGATGATTGGCATTACCGTGCTGTGCAGATTGGTCAGCAGACAGCCATGGCTTGTCTGACCCGCCGGCACCGCCTTTAGCTCCTTATCCACCGGTTCGAGAATCACAGAATCCTCGATTACTCTCAGATAACTTTGGCCTTCAATGTGGGTTATGCCCATCGGATTGGCTTCAGCACAAGCATACAGGTTATAAACCGTGCAACCGAATGTCTTCTCGGTCAGCTTGCGGACCCTCTCGCTCAGACTTTCCCCTGTACAAACGATTCTGCCAGGATTGATATTCAAGTGCCCGTGGGCCGCCTCGTTGCAAAGGGCCTCCATCAGCGACGGAAAGCCCGTCAAAACATCCGGCTGGGCCTCGTTCAGACCCTCGTTGATATCTCTAATATCTGACAAAGCCGATATGAATACCGCTTTGATACCCAGAGGAGTAAGACGTGGAAACGACGTCGTCGCCAGATGAAACTCATCCGGGCTGAACAAGGCTGCCAAGCTTATATTCAGCATCCCCCGCGGCATAAATGTCTTAGTCCGATGGGCTACCATCGCAGCGAACATCCGCCGGAAGTACGCCTTATCGAAAACAAACAAGCCCTTTTCCCCCGTCGACCCCGAAGATTTTATGGGCAGGTATCGGCCCTTAAAATGTCCGTAGGGAATCTCGTTGCGCCGACGCCTTTCGCAAAACTCTTCCACTTCTTGCAGGGTAACTTCCGGCGTGGTCATCACCCGGTCGAAGTTGCTCATCAGCATCGTTTTGTCGACTGTTGGCAAGTCTTCCAACATGAAGTTGCTAATATCAACCCCCGCCTGATCGTAAAGTTCACGGTAAAAAGCCGACTTCTTATAAGCCAGCCTTACCAACTGCCGCAATTGCCTGTCTTGCCACCGCAGTAAATCTTCTCTGTTCCAGCGCTTCAGCCGTCTTCTCAGATAGAACGATTTCAGAATAGCCCCCGCAAAGTTCAAGGACCCTTCAAGTGTGGGCCCGAATGCATCCGCCATTTTCCACTCTCCGTCAGCAGACCCGTCCTATTCTAACAAAGCCCGAATTGCCAATGCACATTTTCGAACTGTATAAAATAGCACCGTCAACCCTCTCCCACAAGCCCCAAGTCATTTTTGCCCCGTGTTTGAGCCCCACCGTTCGACCAAATTCAAATCTGGACCTCTCTTCCGCTCGTATTCTGATAACAGCTGCCCTCGGCCGCTCGTAACCCCAATCTACACAACTGCTTGCACATAATAACTGTCCTCCGCACCTTTCCTCCCCTAAGGCTAATGCAAGAGTCTCCTCAAACCGTCCGATACACGAATATGGGGACTGGGAAGAACTATCTCATCTCTGGCGCACCCCGCTTTGTGTGGTTGGTCTAAGGCCTAGACTTCCGGACCAGGAACAATGAAGGTAAAAACAAGACTGGCTGTCGGATTCCTGATTGTCGTTTCCCTGTTAGTCACAGCCACCATTATCTCCGCGGCAAAACCTTACAGTAGGCAGGCAACCTTGGCAGACCAATGGAGATAATGGAGATAGATGTTTTCGATGCCTGATTGTTGAGGATTATCGCTTTAGCCATTTGTTGAAAGGGCAGGGCAAGCGGAATTGTACGGAGGTAGAGCACCATGAAGATAGCCAACAAAATAAGCATTTCGTGTCTGCTTACAGCTGTATTGCTTGGGGCCATTGCCGGAGCGCTTTTCTATTCCATAGCCAAAACAAATCTGGAACAGGCGATATTCGCCCATCTAGACACCACTGCCAAGTCAAGGGCCCACCATATAGAGAACCTCTTGGAAGAGCGTAAACGTGAAGTAGAGCTAATGGCTGAATCATTTCACATAGAAACTACGCTTGAAACAATAATTAACAATCATCCAGATTCTACAAAACTTATAGAAGAAACAAAATCAGAATTAGAAGAACTCCTTTGCCCGGAAATAGGCCTCTACGAGACATTCATCCTGAACCCAGATGGGAAAATCATTGCTTCTACTGACCAGAGCAGGATCGGCTTGGACAAATCTACAGATGCCTATTTTCTGGCAGCTAAGAACAAAACCTATATTAAAGACGCTTATTATTCTCAAACGACAAAACGGAATTCAATCTGCATATCTACTCCGGTACGAGCTGACCTATCAGGAAAACTTTTGGGTGTACTCGTTGCCAGATACAATCTGAAATCTTTACGCGACATAACCGCCGAGAGAACGGGTCTGGGCGAGACGGGGGAGGTTTACCTGGTCAACAAAGATAAACTTATGATAACTCCTTCGAGATTCGTAAAAGATACAGTCCTGAGGCAAAAGGTTGACACGGAAAAGGTAAGGGAGCTTTTTGAAGATGTGGAAGAATTCGGTGCTGAACATCATCCTCACGTTCCTCTCATATACGAAGATTACCGAGGGACTCGAGTTTTGGGGATACATGATCATATACCCGAGATGCAGTGGTATCTCTTGGCGGAGATTAACCAGAAAGAGGCCTTGGCACCTTTAGCCAAAATAAAACGCTTAGGCATTATAATAATGTTACTGATCCCAGTCGTAGCATGGCTGATTGGTACTGTTCTGGCAAGATTCATTTCCAAGCCGATCCATGAGTTACATAGGGGGACGGAGATAATCGGTGCCGGCAATTTGGATTATAAGGTAGGCACGGATGCAAAGGACGAGATCGGCCAGCTCGCACGTGCCTTTGACAAAATGACCGGGGATTTGGCCAAAACCACTACATCTATAGACAAACTCAATGACCAAATTACTCAACAGAAACAGCTCGAGGAATCACTTAGACAGGCTCACCAAGCAGCCCAAAACGCCAACGAAGCCAAAAGCGACTCCCTGGCCAACATGAGCCACGAAATCCGCACCCCCATGACCGCTATCCTCGGCTACACCGACCTCCTTATGGACCCCGACCTTACCCCCAGTGACCGCGACAACCACCTCGCCGTCATTCGACGCAACGGCGAGCACCTCTTAAGCTTGATTAATGATATCCTCGACCTCTCCAAAATCGAGGCCGGAAAGTTGTCGATGGAAGCCCAGCCTTGCAACCTCTTGTCCATCGTCGCCGACGTTGCCAGCATGATGCGCGTCCGTGCCGACCAGCGAGCTACCTCCCTCTCTACTCACTACACCAACCAGTTGCCTGAGATCATCCTCACAGACGGTCCCCGCCTCCGACAGATGTTGGTGAACCTGGTGGGCAATGCCATCAAATTCACCGAGAACGGCAGCGTCCGCATCGTCGTAACCTTCCTGCCCGACTGGCGCGACCAGAAACCAGCCGTCCAAATCCAGGTCATCGACACCGGCATCGGTATCAGTGAGGAAAAACTCGCCAAGCTCTTCGACCCCTTCGTCCAGGCCGACAGCTCCACTTCACGCAAGTATGGCGGCACCGGCCTGGGCCTGGCCATCACCAAGCACATCACCGAGCTCCTCGCCGGAGAGCTCACCGCCCAGAGCACCCCCGGCGTCGGGAGTACCTTTACACTTGTTGTCCCCACCGGATCCTTGGAAGGAGTTAAAATGCTCGATTCACCAGCTGAGGTCGTTCGCCAACTTTCCGCTCAGGGACACGGACCTCAGGAAAAGAACTTGACCGGACTGTGCATATTGCTGGCCGAGGACGGCATCGACAATCAGAACCTCATCAGCTACCTCATCCGCAAGGCTGGTGCCCATGTTGAAGTCGCCGACAATGGAAAAATCGCCGTCCAAAAAGCCTCCGATCAGCCCTTCGATGTTATTCTAATGGATATACAAATGCCCGAAATGGACGGCTACGAGGCCACACGAGTCCTCCGAAAACGAGGCTTTACCCACCCTATTTTGGCCCTGACCGCCCACGCCATGAGCAACGACCGCGAAAAGTGTTTGCAAGTCGGCTTCGACGACTACATGGCCAAGCCTATCAATCCCGCCAAACTTATCCAGATGGTCGCCCGCTACGGCGGTAAAAAAATGCCCACCGACCAGACCACGACCGACCCTACCCACAAACCCTCAACCGCTGTGACCCAGCCAATCGAGTCTGAATTTGCCGACGACCCTGACTTCACCCAAATCATCGATCAGTTCGTCGCTGGCCTGACTGACAAAGTCGAGTCCATGCAAGAGGCTTTGAATAACGCCGATTTTGAAACGCTTCAGCGGCTGGCCCACCAGCTCAAAGGTGCCGGCGGAAGTTACGGCTATCCCGCACTGACCGATTCGGCCAAAGCCTTGGAAGAAGCCGCCAAAGCCCGGGACCACGAAGCCGCCGGCTTGGCCTTTACTCCCTTGGCCAAACTCTGCCAGGCCATCATCGCCGCCCGCAAGGCCGAAACTCCTTCTGATGGGGCATAAGACCATGAAGGTCTTGATTATCGATGACAGTCCTGACGCCTTGGCCGTTGCCAAGGCCCACCTGATCAAGGAGAATCTTGAGGTCCTTTGCGCCGATGGCGGAGAGGCTGGCCTCCAGGCCGCTACGCAACACAAACCCGACCTCATACTGCTCGACGTCAACATGCCCGACATCTCCGGCTTTGATCTCTGCCGCCAGCTCAAGGCCGATCCCGAGTTGCACATGATCCCGGTCATCTTTCTGACCGGTTTCGACACCACCGAGGACCGCATCAAGGGCTTGGATATCGGTGCTGTCGATTATGTCACCAAGCCCTTCGATGCCCTTGAGTTGCGTGCCCACGTCCGGGCCGCCCTGTGCACCAAGCACCTCCAGGACCTTCTGGTCGAATGTGCCAACATTGACCCCCTCACCGAGCTGCCCAACCGCCGGGCCTTGGCCGAACGCCTTCAAGTAGAATGGGCCCGCCTCCAGCGCCACGGCGGCCCCCTTTCCTTCATCATGGCCGACATCGACCATTTCAAACTGGTCAACGATACTCATGGCCACAGCATCGGCGACCAACTTCTTCAGCAAGTTGCTAATGCCATCACCCGGCAGTCCCGCCAGACTGATTTTCCCGCCCGCTATGGCGGCGAAGAGTTTGCCGTCATCGTCCCCCACGAAGATGCTTCTGCTGCTGCCCGCCTGGCCGAACGCTGCCGCCAGGCCATCGAGACTATCAGTATCCCAGTGGGCCAAGACACCCTACAGACAACCGCCAGTTTCGGTGTTGCCGATGCTGGGGATTTAAGCTCCCAGGACGAGCTGATCAGCCGCGCCGACCAGGCCTTATACCATGCCAAGAACACCGGCCGAAACCGCGTCGAGATTGCAAGTCATATCCCGGACACTGCTAAAACTTCTACTGTTACCTAGCTAGCCCTTTGTCCAGTTGTATCGCTGGCCAAAAGACGCTATACTGCCCAGCCGCAAGGGCTGCACGTTTGGCGACGGTGGCACTGACCGTATGATCGTCATAATATGCGCCCTGCCTCTGAATTGTGCATCTCTCTTGCCGGCAGAGTCCGGGCGAGTGGCGGAACGGCAGACGCTGGGGACTTAAAATCCCCTGAGGTAATACCTCATGCGGGTTCGAATCCCGCCTCGCCCATCCATCCACCATTAACTCGGGCCGAAGTCTTTCCTGAGCTATCCCAATGCTGATTCCCCCCTCGCAACGGGCGGGGCTGGCCGGGCCTACCCAAAATCCTCGGATGTTCCTCTAGCACTGTGGCTCGACAATACCTACCTGAAAAGTAGCGGTTTATACTACAACGAAGCGCACCATAAGTGTACAATACCACCATGGCTGTGAAGATATATCCCGTTGATGCCGGTTCTTTTCGTGTGGACGGAGGGGCAATGTTCGGGGTTGTGCCCCGCGTATTGTGGCAGCGCCAGCACCCCCCCGACGATCTGAACAGGATTAATCAAGCACTAAGACCTATTCTTATAATTGACGGCCACAGAAATATTCTCGTCGACACCGGCAACGGCAACTGGCATACCGATAAATTCATAAAGAATTATGCTCTCCGCACTCCAGACTTCAATTCCTCCCTGGCTCCTTACAATCTGACCGCCGAGGATATAACCGATGTAATTTTGACACACTTGCATTTCGACCACGCGGGAGGATTCGTTAGCAGGAAACAATCGCAAATATTCCCCACCTTCCCGAAGGCCCGTGCCTGGCTCCAAAAAGAACATCTCCTCTGGGCCCAGAACCCCTCGCCCAAGGACGCAGCCAGCTTCATGGACATTTACCTCAAACCCTTGCTTGAATGTCCTAGCCTGGAATTAGTCGAGGGCAAAGCCCAGATTACCAACAATGTCTCCGTAATTCCCTTTTATGGTCATACGCCGGCCATGCAAGCGGTTATGATCCACTCTGAAGCCGGAAAACACTTTTTCGCAACTGATCTTCTGCCCGACGTTTCGCATCTGCACATACCTTATATCGCAGCCTATGATAATAACTCCGTTGTTACTGCCCAGGAAAAGCAGAACGTCCTCTCCGATGCCTGTCGCGAAAAATGGACCATTTACTTTTACCACGATCCCCACGTAAGCAAGGGGCAAGTTATTTCAGAGGATGGAAAATTTGGATTAAAGCCGCTATAACCCCCGGTCATTGATGTTTGCATTTAACCAACCTGCTTCGCCAAGGAAAGGAATAAGTCATGCCCGAAGCTGATACCACCAAAAAAGAAAAACAATATTATGAAGACGTCCCCATGGCCACCCAGGGGTTCTTCCTCAAAGGAGCCAGCTCTTTGGATTGGGGCATGAAAAACCGTTTGGCCCGGATATTCAACCCTCAGACCGCTCGAACTGTCATGTTGGCGGTTGACCATGGCTACTTTCAAGGTCCAACCACCGGCTTGGAGAGGATCGACCTGACCATTGTCCCCCTCATGCCTTACGCCGACGCCCTTATGCTCACCCGCGGCATCTTGCGGACCACCGTGCCCCCCAGCCTGACCAAACCCATCGTTATGCGCTGCAGTGGCGGCCCGAGCATCCTCAAGGAGCTCTCGAATGAGGAATTAGCGGTTGACATTGAAGATGCTATTCGTATGAACGTCGCGGCTATTACCTTACAGGTCTTCATCGGAGGCGAGTATGAAACGCGTTCAGTGCACAATATGACAAAGCTGGTGGACATGGGCCTGCGCTATGGCATACCCACCATGGCCGTCACCGCCGTCGGAAAAAAAATGGTCCGCGACGCGAAATACTTTCGCCTGGCCTGTCGAATCTGTGCTGAACTTGGTGCCAATATTGTCAAGACCTATTATGTACCCGAAGATTTTGCAACCGTAACTGCATCCTGCCCCGTTCCCATTGTCATGGCCGGTGGAAAGAAGATGCCCGAATTGGATGCCCTGACCATGGCTTACAATGCCGTTCAGCAAGGAGCCGCTGGTGTCGACATGGGACGCAACATCTTTCAAAGCGACGCCCCTGAGTCTATGATTCAGGCCGTGGGCAAACTGGTCCATGAGAACCTCAAGCCCCAGGAGGCCTACGACCTCTATCAAACCCTGAAAAAGGATGAGCTGAAGAATAAATAGGAAACACTTATGGCGGATAATCCGTTGTTCGATCGGCTCCGCAAGCAAGCGCCCCTGATCAGCGTAGGGGTTCTTACCGCAGACTTGATGTGCCTTGGCGATCAACTGAAGCTGCTGGAAGATGCCGGCATAAAATTGGTCCATTTTGACGTCATGGATGGTTGCTTTTGCCCGATGACCACGGTAGGCCCTCCATTTATCAAAGCGGTAAAAACACCGCTCTTAAAAGATGTCCATCTTATGATTGATGATCCTCTGCCAAAGCTCGAAGGTTACATCGCTGCCGGCGCCGACCTCTTGACCGTAAATGTCGAATCCTGCACCCATTTGCACCGGGCTCTGCAAATTATTGGCCAAGCCCGAAATGTCAACAAACCCGACCGGGGTATTCTGCGAGGAGTCTCCCTTAATCCCGCCACCCCTATAGAAGTCATCAGGCCGATCTTGGATGAAATTGAGCTCGTGCTTCTCCTGGCAGTTAACCCTGGCTGGGGCGGTCAGAAGTTTATTGATAACGTTCACCAAAAGTTTATCGCTCTTCAACAGATGTTACGCCAAGCTGGCAAGGATGTCTTGGTCTGCATTGACGGTGGCGTCAAGAAAACCAATGTTGGAGACATTGCTGCTATCGGAGCGGACATCATTGTCAGCGGCAGCGCGGTTTTTGATGGTAAAACCCCCTTCGAAAACGCCAAATTCATGTTAGAGGCCATGAATGAAGTAAGAAGGCATAAAGCCGGGAATTAGAATCAATGACTAATCCGCTCACCGATGTTGCTCTGATCATCCGTGGGGTCCTTTCTGAGCCCACTGCCCAGGAGGATAGGCCCTATAGGCCCATGATCTTGAGCTGTGTCCAACAAGCCTATGAACGGGATGCTTTACAGATCGACTCTATTGGTCCGCAAGAAGAACCCCAGGACTTCAGAAAACGTTTGCAATCTGCCCTGGATGTATATCTGGCGGATACGGGTTCAAAACCAAAATCCGTATGCATAAAAGATGTCGGCACACTTGCTCTAAAACAGGATTTACCACGGTCGAATTTACCTCTGCAGAACAAAGTAGCTTTGGTAACCGGAGCTGCCGGAGCTATAGGTTACGGCGTGTGTCAAGTCCTGTTGGAAAATGGTTGTTTCCTCGCCGCCGGGGATCTCCCCGGCCAAAAACTGGATGACTTTATTACCCATCTGAAAGAAACCGCACCAACTCGAGTCATTGGTTTAGCTATGGATGTTACCCAGGAAAGTTCTGTAGAAGAAGGCTTTCAACAGATTATTCGCACTTGGGGCGGCATAGATATCGTTGTCGTTAATGCCGGCATCGCTCATGTCTGCCACCTCAAAGACATGGATCTCGAAGCCTTTCGCAGGCTCGAAAGAGTTAATGTTGAGGGAACGCTCTTGACGCTCAAGGCCGCCGCCCACAGTTTTCTACTCCAGGGAATCGGCGGCGATATTGTAATCATGTCAACCAAGAATGTTCCCAACCCCGGGGCTGCTTTTGGCGCCTACAGTGCCACTAAGGCTGCTGCCCACCAGTTGGGACGGATAGCTTCTTTGGAGTTGGCCCAATATGGTGTCCGCGTTAATATGGTTGCCCCCGATGCGGTCTTTGCCGAGGGAGAGTACAAATCTGGTTTATGGCAAGAAGTTGGGCCCGACCGAATGAAGGCCCGGGGCCTTGACGAACAAGGCCTGCACGAATACTATCGCCACCGTAATCTACTCAAGGCTCGTGTAACCGGCCGGCACGTCGGCAATGCCGTGCTCTTTTTTGTTACCCACCAGACTCCTACCACCGGAGCCACCATACCCGTCGATGGCGGTCTGCCCGAAGCGACACCACGATAGATTTGTTTTATCCATCACAGTATCTGCAAATGTCTTCTTTACCAAACTGCTAACTTCAAAGAAATCTCATGAACAAACGCCTATTAGAACTTATCAGAATATCGAATACCGTTGGCCAAGACACCTCACTGGTTCAAGGTGGAGGCGGAAATACATCCGTCAAAACTGACGATGCCAAGTACATGTATATCAAAGCCAGCGGTACCGCCCTGAAGAACATGAACTCTAAGCGCGGATGGCGTAGGCTAAAGACTGCTGCCGTCCAGGATATTTTTGCTGACAAATCCTTACCCAAAATGGACGTAAGTTCGCGCGAACTGGAAGTGGTGAATCGGCTGTTGCGGACTTGCGAAGATGATGTTAGCGGCAAGGTTCGCCCTTCAGTCGAATCCCCTATGCACGTTGTTCTGGACAAATGCGTCATACATTTGCACGCCATAGCAGCACAGGCCTATACCAGTGCAAAAAACGGCAAGAGCGAAGTTCTAAAGCTCTTCAAAGACGAGCAGTTTCCGCCATTGTGGGTTCCTTACGCCAATCCTGGTTTTGAGTTGGGACACAAGGTGTTTCGGCTGGTTGACGGCTATGTCAAAAAGCATGGTAGAAAACCAAGCGTCCTCTTCATGCAAAAGCACGGGGTTTTGGTCGCCTCCCAAAGCGCTGATGGAGCATTGGAACTAGTCCGCAAAGTCATCAGTCGCTGCCTGGCCGGGCTTGGCCAATCTGAACCTGCCTCCAGACTCTCAGCAACTAAGGAGCAGATTGAAAACTGTAAACATAATATCACCAAAGCCCTGTTTGAAAAAACGGGCCGCAAAACCAATGTCGGCTTTTGTCTTAACCGCACTGTTAAGCAATTCCTAGCCGCCGGCCATCCCTGGCAGATGCTTAGAGCTGGGGCGCTTACCCCCGACGAAATGGGCTTCGTTGATAGCCCAATCTTGTGGCTGAAGAATTGTAAATACCAGACTGTGGCAGAGAAAGTCCGAACAGCTCTGAGTAAAAATCAAGCTCTCCCAAATTCTTTTTTAGTCAAGGATATCGGTCTATTTGTGGCTGCTGAACCTGCTCTGGCATCGGCTGTCAGAGACATTGTTGTTGCTTCATTGTTTATCCGCCGGAACGCTCACAATATGGGTGGTATTAATGCCCTGAGCAGCGGGCAGAGGGATTTCATTAAGAACTGGGAAGCGGAAAAGTTCCGTGTCCAATTGGCGGCTAATGGTGGTTAATAGCTGTAGCGAGCACGAGCCTGTCTGGCAATGTATTGAGGACGAAGATACAATTGTCCCTCTGTGCAAGAGGTCGCCAAGTGGCAACGGCCATGGATTACCACCCGACGGAAGGCAAAATTGAGCAACGTCCTGAATATTTTCGAGCAGCCCTGGACTTTGGCCGTCATCGGCTTGCTGGCTGAATTGGCCGTGCTGATCGGAGCTAGGTTCTGGCCGCTAAAGGTTCGTCGCAAGCATCTGCTCATCGGGCCGATCTTGATAGTCCTGGGCCTCGGCCTTGATTATTTGGTGGCTACAGACAGGGAGAAGATCGAGGTGGTAATAGCTAAGGTGGTAAAAGCCACCGAAGAGGAAAACGCTGAGCAGATTATAGAGTGCATCGGGCTCACTTATCATGGCAGGCTCGAAGACTCCCGCCAGCTTTTCGCCCAGTTCTGCCGGCAACTCTTCAGCCAGCCGCAGATCAAAAAAAACTGGCTGCTGGACAAGCAACTGCAATTGGGTAAGACCAAAGCTACGCTTCGCATTACTGCTCGGAGCCAGATCGACGAACGCAGCCAGTGGAGTCAGTGGCTTCTGGTCGCTGAGACTGTCTGGGAAGTACAGTTCCACAAACAGCCGGACAAAAGCTGGTTGATTGTTTGGATCGACCTTGTTGAATTGAACGGCGAACGGATGGATCGGAGACTGCCCGAGTTGTAACGAACCCTTGGCGTAAAGGTCAGGTCCTCAAAATAGGCTTATGAACATCGTCGAAACACTGGGGCCGGAGGGACTGATAGCCCGGAAACTCCCCGGCTATGAGCATCGGCCGCAGCAGTTGGAGATGGCCCGGCTGGTCAGCCAGGCCTTTGACCGCAAGGAGCATCTGATCGTCGAGGCCGGCACCGGCGTGGGAAAAAGCTTTGCCTATCTGGTCGCGGCCATCGAACTAATCGCCGGCCAAACCGACAAGCGAGTCCTGGTCTCCACCCACACCATAGCCTTGCAGGAACAATTGATCGAGAAGGATATCCCCTTTCTCAAGAAGGCCTTGCCGGTGGATTTCAAGGCCGTCCTGGTCAAGGGCAGGAATAATTACCTCTGTCTGCGCCGCTTGACCTCGCTGAGCAGACGTCAGGACAGGGTTTTCGGCTCCGAACGCGAGCTCAAGAGTCTCTGGCGGATCGAAGACTGGGCCATGAAAACTCGCGACGGCAGCAGACGCAGTCTGGACTTCGCCGTCTTGCCCCGGGTTTGGCAAAGGGTTTGTTCCGACAGACACAGTTGCCGGGGCCGCAGCTGCGAGCAGTTCAGTAAGTGTTTCTATCGGGCCGGCCGACGAAAGATGCAGGCCGCCCAAATCCTCGTAGTCAATCACGCCCTGTTTTTTGCCGATTTGGTCCTGCGCACAGGCTCGGCAAAGCTCCTGCCCAGCTATGATGCCGTGGTCCTCGACGAGGCCCACAGGCTGGAGGAAGTGGCCAGTGACCACCTCGGCGGGCGTCTGAGCATGGGACAAGTGGAGTATCTGCTGAACAGCCTATATAGCCAGCGGACCGGCAGAGGTCTATTAACCAGTTTGGAAGACGCTGGAGAGTCGGTTCGGCAGGCGGTGCTCTCAGCCGGCAGAGCAAATGAGAAATTCTTCGCAGACCTCGGCCAATGGCAGCGAAACTACGGCCGCAGTAATGGCCGACTCACCGAACCTGGTGTGGTGGCTAATCCGCTTTCGCCGGCCTTGCAGGACTTGGCTGGCCGACTCCGGGAGCTCAGCCTGAAACTCCAGGAAAACCAGCTGGAGTTGGCCGCCTATGCCAGCCAAGCGGAGGAGTTGGCCAGTCAACTCCGGGTGCTGCTCGACCAGACAATCGACTCCGCCGTCTATTGGTTGGAGCCCGAGGTCGGCCATCGCGGCCGAAGCGGAAGAATCCGATGGCGAATCGTCTGTGCCCCGGTTCACGTAGGGCCCGATTTGCAGCGGATGCTTTGGAGCAAGGTCGATTCGGTAGTCCTGACTGGCGCCACCTTGGCCGGCAGACCACTCAGGGCGTCCGGCAACAGCGGGCAGTCAATGGATGCTGCGGGGGATTTCGAATTCCTCCGCTCACGTCTGGGCCTCAAGCAGACCGAACGGGCCAGGCTGGGCTCGCCCTTCGATTTTTCCCGCCAGGTCAAGATCTACATAGAGGCCAGCTTGGGAAATCCCAATAACCAGCAGGAGTTCCTGCCTCTGGCCTGCCAGGCCATCAAAAAGTACATCCGCATGAGCGGAGGCAGAGCCTTCGTCTTATTCACTAGTTGGCAGCTCTTGGATAAAACCGCCGACGAATTGGCGCAATTCTTTGATGATGAAGGAGTTACATTATTAGTCCAGAAGCGGGGCGCCTCGCGAACCAGGCTCTTGAACACCTTTCGCAAGGATACAAAGAGCGTCTTATTCGGTACCGCCAGCTTCTGGCAGGGGGTGGACGTTAAGGGGCCAGCCCTGTCCAACGTCATTATCACCAAGCTCCCCTTTGCCGTGCCCGATGAGCCTCTGATCCAGGCCCGCCTTGACCAGATTCGCAGTGAAGGGGGAAACCCCTTTGTGGGCTACCAGCTTCCCGAGGCAGTTTTGCGGTTCAAGCAGGGTTTTGGACGCCTGATCCGCAGCAGGCGGGACCGCGGTATAGTCGTCATTCTGGACGGGCGCGTGCTCAGCCGTTGGTATGGCAAGCACTTCCTCCAGGCCCTGCCGGAGTGTGAGATCATTGTCGAGGAATGATCTCTAAAATAGGCCTAGCTTGGCACCTTTTGAACTCAAGCCCGGCCACAAAAAAAAGAAATCTGCGTTTTCGATGGAAATTTCTTGACTTTTTTCTGTGTTGTCGTTATATTCACAACAGTAAATACAGTCTTTCAGCCGATGGCTAGCGATATTGTAGGCAGTTACCATTGAGATTGCCGCTTTAGTTGTAGGAGTAAGCCGGGCCGGGGTAGCACCGGAAAACCAACGGCCTGACGGCCACAGCAGTCAGCTCCAACCGCTGTAGCCAAAAACAAGCTGGACCGCCATGAGTTCTGGTCCGCTGATGAACGGAGGGGCAAGCTGGCCCTGCCCAAGCGGGGTTGAGTTTGTTTAGTGGGAGCTAATCCGGAGACGGCGGCCCGGTGTGCTGGCCAACCGTGGGTAACTTCCAAAGTACATACTCACTAATCAAACCATATCGTGCTAAGCTCTACGCTGCCCTCGGTTTGACCGTATGCAACTCCATTTTGCGCCTCTTACCCCCCTTAATCTTGGCCGTGCTGATTGACCGTGTAGCGGGCCAGGGGCTCTGGGGGCTGCTTGGCCTGATGATCGGGTTGCTCATCGCCCATGCCCTGGTCAGTGGCTTGTCCAACTTGTTGAGTATCTATCTGATCCAATGGGTTTCCCGGCGGATAGCCTTCGACATGCGCCTGGCAATGTACCGGAAGCTGCAGCGTCTGAGCTTGAATTATTTTCATCACCACAGCACGGGCATGGTTCTCGAACGCCTGATGGGTGATGTCACCCAGGTGCAAAACCTCTGTACCTCGCAAATGGTGCAGGCAGTGATGGATGCGGTCGGCTGCGCCTTTGCCCTGACGGTCATGTTCCTGGTCAACTGGCAACTGACCATCGGGGCCCTGCTGTTTTTGCCCTTGTATGTCTTGAATTACCGCATTTGTGTCCGGCGCATCCGCCGGGCCAACGAAAACCTCCGCAGCAAAAGGGATGATATATCCGACTCCCTGCAGCAGAACCTCGCAGGGGCTTTGGTGGTCAAGAGCTTTGGCCAGGAACGCCGGGAAACCAGGCAGTACACCGCTCAGTGCCACGACGCCCTGCGGCTGGGGATTCGCACCAATGTCTGGGGCGGCTTGTTCAATAGCGGTTCGGTAATGGTACAGGTCATAGCCCAGGCCACCATTCTGTTTTTGGGCTGTTGGCTGGTAATTGACGGCCGCATGAGCTATGGCCAAGTGCTGGCCTTCGTAGCCTACACCCTTTACTTACTAGGCCCGGCAGTAAACTTCTCGGATCTGTTTAACCAGGTCGAACAATCCATGGTCTCGGTTCGCCGAGTCAACGAAGTTATGCAGGCCCAGCCGGACATACAGGATAGCCCTGGTGCCCGTAGCATGGAAAGACTCACCGGACAAATTAAGTTCCGCAACTTGTGGTTCAAGTATGGCTGCCGCAGCTCCGAACAGGGCCAACCACTGTCCCAAACAGGGGAAGGCTCGGAATATGCCTTAGAGGATGTGAGCTTCACGGCCCAGCCTGGGCAAATGGTGGCCTTGGTCGGGCATACCGGAGCTGGCAAAACCACGGTCGCCAAACTGCTGTTTCGTTTCTACGATCCCACCGACGGACAGGTGTTCATAGATGGTCTCGACATCCGCAACATTCGCCTCGCCGACCTCCGCAGGAACATAGCCGTTGTCCCCCAGGAGCCCGTACTGTTCAAGGCTAGTATTGCTGAGAATATTGCTTACGGTAAGCCGCGGGCCACTATGGACCAGATCGTGGCCGCGGCCAAGGCGGCCGAGCTCGATAGCTTGGTCTGCGATATGCCCGAGGGATACGACACCCAGATTGGCGAAGCCAATCTCAAGCTCAGCAGCGGCCAGCGGCAGCGCGTGGCCATTGCCCGGGCGGTGCTCAAAGACCCTGCTATTCTTGTTCTCGATGAGGCCACTAGTTCCCTCGACAGCGAATCGGAACGGATGATTCAACGGGCTCTGCGCCGAACGATGAAGGGTAGAACCTCTCTGGTCATCGCTCACCGGCTGAGCACCATCGTCCATGCCGACCTGATAGTGGTCATGGAGCAAGGTAGAGTTGTCGAGCAGGGAACCCACTGGCAGTTGCTCAGTGCTGGTGGAGCTTATCGGGACTTGTACGAAAGACAGTTTACGGCCGTAGCCTGAAGTTTTGGTGCTGGACAGGGGTTTATTAGTGCGTGCAATTTTGCAAATTTACGGACGCTTCTTTGGTGGGCTCAAGCTCGTCCTGCTCCTGGGACTCGTCCTGGTAGCCGCAGAGTCTTCCGTGCCCTACATCGTGGCCGCTTTGGGGCGCTACACTGTTGATGAGATTCTGGAGGTCCGCCTGTTGGCCCCGAAGGATCAATTGGCGGAAGTTCCAGCCCGACCGACAGACGCTGCAGTACTCGACAAGGCCCAGCTTGGCAGGACTCGGCCCGTCCAGGTGTTCCAGTCCAGGGACAAGGTCAGCTCAAACCCGGCCATTCTGGTCCAGGATAATGCTCATTATGTAGCGGTCCCTGCAAAGCTCCGGGAAAAACCAGCTGAGCTCAAAGAAGCCCTCCTACTTAAGCAGGGAAAAAGCCGGGCTCAAAAGACCAGACTCTTGCTGACCGTCTTTGCCTTTACCATCATCGTCTATGTGCTCCACAGCGTAGGTAAGGTAATTCATAAGTACTTGTTGGCCAATGTGGGTGAACAGGTGGTCTTCAGGCTTCGCCGGGCCCTGCACCACAAACTCCAGCAGTTGCCCATGACATACCACGACCAGCACGAGAAGGGCAGATTGATGGCCCGGGTGATTGATGATGTCGATGTCATCCGCCGAATGTCTGTGCACCTCAGTACCATGCTCACTGTAAACGTCTTTACTGTTTTGGTGGGCCTAGTCGTAATTATGATGATTGACGTAAAATTGTCCCTGCTGGCTCTGATCAGCCTGCCTCTCTTCGGTATTGTCTATAGCCATTTCAGGGTTCGAATGAGAAAGCTATGGCGATATCTGGCCAAGCAGCGGGCGGGCATTTATGGCCTGGCCGGAGACCGACTCGCCTCGCCGGAAACGGTCAAAGCTTTCGGGCAGGAACGCCGCGAAACCATACGCCTGTTCAGACGGACCAGGGACCTGCTCAGAGGCGAACTAAAGCAGGTCTGGCTTGGCGGGTTTCTGGGCCTGTGGCGGACCGTGGTCTGCGGGGTGAGTATGGCTCTGGTGTTGGGATACGGGATGCTCATGGTTCGAGACGGGCGACTCAGCGTCGGCTACCTCCTGTTCTTCTACGGCTCACTTTCCATGATGTACATGCCCGTAGCCAGCATATCTATGTTGATTCCAATGATGCAGCGCTTCCAGGTCAGTGCCGACAGGGTCCTGGAGATCCTCGACGAACCGGTAACTATCCGCAGTGCGCCACAAGCCGTAGATTTACCGTCAGTAGCTGGACTGATTCACATGAAAAATGTTGGCCTTTGCTACGAAGGTAGTGAAGCCCCGGCCCTGAAGAATATCAATCTGACAATTGAACCCGGCCAACAGGTTTGCCTCATGGGCCCCAGCGGGTCCGGCAAAACTTCCCTGGTCAACCTGCTCTTGCGACTTTACGAACCCTCCGATGGGACAATAGATCTGGATGGGCGAGACCTGCGAAGAATAAATTTGTCCAGCCTGCGTCAGCATATGGCCTACGTACCCCAGGACGCCTTCTTATTCAGTGGAAGCCTGCGGGATAACATTCGCTACGGAAATTTCCTGGCCGACGATAAACAAGTGGAAGAAGCTGCAAAGGCTGCCGAACTGCATGATTTTATCCTTACCCTACCGGACGCTTATGATACCATTGTGGGCGAGCGAGGCGTAACTCTTTCCGGCGGACAACGCCAGCGGGTTAGCTTAGCAAGGGCCCTGCTGACCGATCCACGAGTTCTCATTCTGGACGACTGCACCAGCGCGTTAGATGCCATCACCGAAGCTCGGATAGTCAAGACCTTGCGAACGGTCATGGCCGGAAGGACCACCATTGTAATCACCCACCGCGTCTCTATGAGTAACCGGGCTGATATGGTTGTGGTCCTCAAGGACGGCACGGTGGCTGAAGTAGGTTCACACGGAAAACTCCTGGGCAGAGAAGGTATCTATTACGATCTTGTGGTTGAACAGTTGGCCGAAAAAGATCTCAAGGTTAAATCACAGCGGGCCCTCTCGGCTGCTGGATAATTACCTGATTGTGCATTCGCCGACAGCGGCGACTCGAACCTGCCCCGGGTAACCGTCGTTACGGAGGTTGTTCTACATCATTACCGAAGACCAAAAGCCAAAGCCCAGACCGCGACGCAAACGAGGACGTCTCATACTGGCCTTGATCGCCTTGATAATCATTGCTGTGATAGTTCTGGGCCTGGGACTGCAGGTCCAAGGCTATGCCCGCAGCTACGGAAACGTCACCGCCCGAAAGGACCCTCTCCTACGCGCCAGCCAGAAAGGACCCATAGCCCGGATCCTCGCTCAACAGGACCAACAGGTAAGCAAAGGCCAACTCATCATTCAACTCGATGACAGCTTGGCAAGAGTCACCCTCACGCGAGCCGAAAAAGCCGCCGTCGAAGCTGCTGGCCGGATAGACGTCTTTCAAGCCAAGTGTAAACTGGCTGCAACCCAGCGAGAATATCAGCGGGCCCAGGCTCAGCTGCAGATTAAAGGAGCAAAGCATAAGCTCGAGCAGCTCTTGGCCGGTAAAGAAAAAGGAACCGTCTCACCTGTTGAAGTGCAAGAGGCCCAACTGGCCTATGAAATTGCTGCCCTCCAGCCTGAGCAGACCTACAAGGCCGAGGAAGAACTTGAGAAGCAGGAGTTGGCCTTGCTCAGGCAACAGCTCCAGGCTGCCCAGACTCAGGTAGAACTGTGCAAGCAGCAGTTGGCCAACCTCCAGGTTCGCAGCCCCATCGACGGGCGAGTGGTTCTGAACCCTTTGGTCGTTGGCGAGGTTGTCGACGCCAACAAGGTCCTCGGCCGAGTCTTCGACGAAAGCGGCTTCACCATAGAAACGAAGTTTCCCGAGCGGCTGTTATATTTCCTCAAGGACGGTCAAGAGGCCGACATTTGGCCCACGGGCAGGTCACGCTGGGCCGACCCTTTGAAGGGCAAAATCCTCAAGGTCGGCCGCCTGGTCCAGCCACAAGACAGCGGCGGCGGATACTTTTGGGTTACCATTGCCGTAGAGCCCCAGGGCCTGCAGCTCTATCCAGGACAGGACGCCCAGGTTGCAGTGCACGTCAGCAAAGTCAGTTTGTTCAGGAGTATTTTGGGACTTTAGGCACTCTAACAAGACCTGACGTGAGCCGCGTTGCAAGACAAATCGGATGGATGCAAGGAAGAACGACGGCGGCATACCTGGATGGTATGCTTAGGAGTTCTGACGCAGCAGACGCCGATTTGGCTCGCAACCCGAAGGGATAGGGGGCCCCAATCGCGACTTACTGCGATTGGGGGTGCCCCGCCGTCCTTTTGCCCGCCGCCTGCGTCGCTCGTCGTCGATGATGCTCCCTGCATCGTATCCTCCTCGCTCCTGGGCGGCAACCAAAAATCCAGGCGTCGCGGCCGCGTCAAGTTTTGTTAGAGTGCCTTAGTCCGTCTTGCCGGCACTATCTGGAAAACTCGGAAGCGGCTGCTTTACTGCATAGCCAAGTTCGGCACCGCCACTGATGACCAGTTCGGCTCCGGTGATGAAAGCAGCTTTCTCGCTTGCCAGGAAAAGGCAGGCATGGCCCACTTCTTCAGCTGAACCCCATCGATCGGCCCACGACCAGCTTCCAACCAAACGGTACAGTTCCTTTGGAAGAGACACGGCACCCGAATTCTCTACGCACCCAGGCAATACAACATTTACACGAACACCGTGACGGGCCTCATCAATAGCCAGTGCTTTTGTGAACGAGAGGATTGCACCCTTCGAGGCAACGTAGGTGGAAGCCCATTCCTGGCCCATCTTGGCAACCAGGCTACCCATGTTGATAATGCTACCACGCGTTCTTCGCAAGTGGGGAAGCGCAAACTTGCAGCCAGCAAAGTAACTGACTATGTTGAGTTGAAGCAGATCTTTGAACTCTTCAACGGAAAAGTCATCTATAGGCCGATGGTCAGGATGCCACCCCGCATTGTTGATAAGACAATCCAGGCGACCGTGTGTCTTGACTGTGTTGTCAATTACGCCCCGGAGATCATCCGGTTGCGTAACATCACAGGTCTTAAAATGACAGCTTCCCGGACCACGGCTGTTCAGCTCGGCGGCGAGGGCTTCGCCTCTTTCCTTGCCTCGGGCGCAAATAATGACAGACGATCCAGCTTCCACAAAAACCTTTGCGCATCCCGCCCCGATGCCACCGCTGCCCCCAGTTATGATAGTAACCTTATCAAGTGCCATGTTCACCGCCTCTAACGAACAAAAAGACATTCCAACAAATTCCGTTGCGTCCACACTTTTATAACTAAGAGCTGTCCACTGTAGCTACATATCCCAAGACGAATAGACTTGACCACAGGGAACAATTATTCCAGATTTACGTTTTTTTCCTTTACTGAAGCACTACAGCAAATCTATCATATATTGTATACGGGATGAGGTCCAATGAAAATTTAACGGTTTTTTCAAATGTCGCGTAATCTGTCATCTATAATACTCAGGGAGGCTTGAAAACAGAGGACATACGTCGGCACTGGCGAGGAGTGCGGATGAAAGAGCCGTACGGTGAGGGGACAGTGCAGGAACGAGCCCAGAACGCCGTAGACGAATATACGGCAAATAATCCGAATGTCAGAATTGCGGTCGTCCCCGACGGTCCGCATACATTACTGCGACGTACGAAAATCCGCTCGTGAGCCTGGGAATCCCAGACGATAGTAAGTCATGAGAACAGAAGGCGCATTTGAAGATACAGATCCCGGGAGTTAAGGGAAATTGAGCAAGTTGGATAAAAAAACGGTGTTTGGTAAAACCGGCCTGGCTTTGCCGCCTATCATTTTCGGCACGAGCTGTCTCGGCAATCTGTATCACGCCCTATCTTACGAAACGAAGCTGGAAATCGTCAGGCAATTCTTTGAGCACGTCAAATCCCCGATAGTGCTGGATTCGGCCGGCAAGTACGGGGCGGGGTTAGCCTTGGAAGTCATTGGCCGTACTTTGCGTGACCTCGGAAAAGCCACGGATGATGTGATTATCAGCAATAAGCTCGGTTGGACGCGGGTGCCACTCAAGGGTGCGGAACCAACCTTCGAACCCGGTGCCTGGATAGGGATTGAGCACGATGCAGAGCTTAGTATAAATCATTCCGGCATTATTGATTGCTGGGAACAAGGCTGCGAGTTGCTAGGCGATTACCAGCCTCAACTGCTCTCGGTACATGATCCTGATGAATACCTCGCCGCAGTCCAAAACGACAAAAAAGAGCGTGACCGTAGACTTGAGGACGTAATCGGAGCATATAGTGCCTTGCACGAATTAAAAATAAAGGGTTACACAAAGAGTATCGGAATAGGCGCAAAAGACTGGAAGGTCATAAGGGAAATCTGTAACTTGGTCGAACTTGACTGGGTCATGCTGGCCTGCTCGCTTACGGTATATACCCATTCGACCGAATTGCTGGAATTTATCGAAGAGCTCAACGCCAAGAATATTCCCATTATCAATTCAGCTGTTTTTAACGCTGGTTTTCTGATTGGTGGTGCCTATTTTAATTATCGGATCCCGCAAAAGGATAAAGACTCTGAACTTTTCGCCTGGCGGGAAAGTTTTATGGCTGTATGTGACGAGTTTGATGTCAAACCCGCAAATGCATGTGTGCAGTTTGGATTCTCAGCTCCAGGGATCGTTAGCGTAGCCCTAAATACCAGTCGTCCCGAACGTGTGAGAGACAATGTTGAATCTGTTATGATCAAGATTCCCCATGAGTTCTGGGCAGCCCTGAAAGCCAAAGGAATCATTGCAAAAGACTATCCTTATTTAGGATGAAAGGAGCCTGCAAATGAGTAAAGACGGCATCGTGAATCCTCACCTTCTTTCCCTCTTAGCTCGAGTCCGTCATACCAATACAGTAGTTATCGCTGACCGGGGCTTTCCATATTGGCCAATGATTGAAACTGTTGACATTTCGCTTTGTGATGATATTCCCACAGTGATTAATGTGCTCGAGGTAATTATTCCACGCTACAATTTTGGCCGAGCGTTCATGGCTGAGGAGTTCAAAGCCTGCGATAAACCCGGCAAATTGCAAGAACTTAAGAATTTACTTGGCCAAACCCAATTAGTTTTTGAACCACATGAGGACGTTTTTGAAAAGCGTGTTCCAAATGCAATCGGATTTATTCGGACCGGTGATACGACACAATATGCCAACATCATTCTGGAGTCGGCTTGATGCAAATAGATTCTCACCAACATTTTTGGCTCTACAACAAAGAAGACTACGGCTGGATAAGCGATGATATGTCCGTTCTTCGTAGAGACTTCAAGCCTGCAGATCTCCGTGACGAGATCATCGCTGCTGGAATTGACAGTGTGATATCAGTTCAAGCTAGGCAAACGCTCGAAGAAACAGAACAGTTGTTGGAGTATGCCCACAAAAATGATTTTATCAAAGGCGTCGTCGGCTGGGTGCCGCTCTGTGCGGAAAATGCCGGCGAGCACATCGAATATTTTGCAGCAAATCCCCACCTTAAAGGCCTGCGACATGTTGTGCAGGATGAACCCGACGACAATTTCATTCTGAGGGAAGATTTTAATCGCGGGATTTCACTACTCAAAGATCATGGCTTGGTATATGATGTTCTGATCTACGAAAAGCATCTGCCACAGACAATTGAATTTATAAAGAGGCATCCACAGCAGCGATTTGTATTAGATCACATTGCAAAACCGAATATCAAAAACGGGAAGACCCAGCCTTGGCGAAAAAACGTAGAAGAAATCGCCGGCTTTGAAAACGTCTGGTGCAAGATTTCCGGAATGGTTACCGAAGCAGATTTCAAGAACTGGGGCAAGGACCAACTCAAGCCCTATTTTGACATTGTCTTAAATGCATTTGGGGCATCACGTCTGATGTTCGGTTCTGATTGGCCGGTATGTCTATGTGCCTGCTCATATGGGCGATGGAAACAAATAGTCGAGGAATTCATATCGCCACTGTCTCAAAATGAACAGGAAGCAATAATGGGCTTGAATGCAGTAGAAGCCTACAGACTTTAGGATTTATAATGAAAGCACTTCAAATAATCGAACCAGGAAAAGCCGGCATTGTAAATATCGAGCAGCCTATCCCGGCGCAGGGGCAAGTCCTGTTACGGGTTTGTAAGGTTGGCCTTTGCGGTTCTGATTTAACGACATTTCTTGGCAAAAATACCATGGTAGCTTATCCTCGCATCCCCGGGCACGAGATTTCCGCCGTTGTTGAGGAGATTACTGAGAATGTTCCGGAACACATAATAGTGGGCCAATCGGTTACCGTAATACCATATACAAATTGTGGAAACTGTTCGTCATGTCGCCGTGGCCGCTTGAATGCTTGCCGAAACAACCAGACGCTGGGTATTCAGCGTGATGGGGCCCTGTGTGAATTCATAGCAGTTCCTTGGGACAAACTGGTTTCGGCTGAGGGACTGGATGAAACACGACTTACACTAGTTGAACCCCTAACGGTTGGTTTTCACGCGGTTGACAGGGCAGCGGTTTCAAATGTGGATACAGTAATGGTCCTTGGTTGCGGTATGATAGGCTTGGGGGCGATAATCGGTTCTTCCCTGCGCGGCGCCAAGGTAATAGCCGTAGATATCGATGACGATAAGATCAAGCTGGCACAAAGTTTGGGGGCATCCCTGGGTATTAATTCGAATCGCTGCGATCTACATGCCGAGCTTATGAAAATTACCCGTGGCGAAGGTCCAGATGTTGCCATAGAAGCGGTGGGCAATCCAGCTACATACCAGGCAGTTGTCAATGAGGTGGCATTTTCCGGCCGGGTGGTCTGTATTGGATATGCCAAGGAGGACGTTTCTTTTGCGACCAAATTGTTTGTTCAGAAAGAACTTGATCTGAAAGGTTCGCGCAACGCTACACCTGCTGATTTTCAGGCTGTTTCAAACTATCTGGCAAGGGGAGATTTTCCGGTTTCTAGCGTTGTCACTGAGGAAACTCTTCTCAAAAACGCACCTGAGGCCTTGCAGAAGTGGGCAGAGAATCCGAATTTGGTTACAAAGATACAGGTAAAGATAAGGTGAAATTATTAAAAGTAGTTTGTTGTTCCGAAGCGTACGATTCACCTTGATTTTCATACAAGTTCGGATATTCCAGATATAGGTAAGGACTGTGATCCAGTTGAATTTGCCATAATTTTCAGGAATTCTTATGTTGACAGCGCGACAATCATTGCGAGTAACCGTTCAGGCTCTTGCAAGCCTGATGTTTACACTTATAAATTAAGTCGGAAAAACTTATTTGCATTACCGAACAGCCAGTCATAACCAACCTGTTTAGCTTCATCAAAACTTAAATACTCCATCTCCACCATATCTGAAAGGGCGATTGCTATATTATCGCGGGCTATTGACGCATGAGCCCAAGCTCGGTCGGCTTGTCCGCTAAAGTCTGAGCCATAACCATGTATCTTACCGTGCGGCACAGACGAAAGAGCTTGCCTGAATATGTTCTGGCAGTAAATCGGATCGATAATATTTGCCCAGCAAAAATCAATCGTTACATTGGGGTAGTTCTTACCCATGAAAAGCAATTCTCCGCTATACGGCCAATTCGCGTGAAACAAATCAAACCGTACGTCAGGATGCAATTCAATGACACTTCTCAAGCCAACAGCATTTGTTTTGACAATGTCGTTGCGAATCCCGGCCATATGGCCGGTATGAATTTGTACCGGCAAATCCATATCCCTTGCCATCCGCATGAACTCATGGAACAAATAATCATCCAAATCTTTGACGCCGTCAGGATAAGAAACACTGCGTCGAGGATCACTCATAAACCAGTTAAATACTTTCTCCGCTTCTGCGCGGGTTGGATTGCCGTATTCAAGGCTGCGTGTATATCCACTTTGATCCTTAAACGCTACCGCATCAAATCGTTTATATCCTTCGAAGATTTCTCTACAAACATTAAGATATTCGTCCAGAGAGGTTACGGTTTTGTCAACGGAAGAAGCGATATTCTGAACCAATCCGTAATTCAAATTCAGTGCTCCGTGAAAGCATGGCAGAGGGATTACCAGTCGTGCCCGTGGAGAAAGCTTGCCCGAACCGTCAAGGATTGCTTTAATACTTGCGCCAAAATCTTCATGATGGTAGATGTTTTCCAGACGCACGGCAATATTGGCCTGGTTCAGGATATCCTCAAACGTCTTCTCCTCCTCAAGATTCAGCAAGTTGCTTTCCATTCTCTTTAGGGCGTCGAGTGTAAGTTTGTCCTCACCGTAGAATTTTTTCAGCACGAGTTTTGTAACTTGCCCATAACCGGTATGGCAGCTTCGCTTCCAGGCCTTTTCTAGTACCGGCCAACGTTCTTCCACGCTTAGTTTCGAATTCTGAATAATCTTGATTTCAGAATCGCATGATGCACTGTGAAGGTCACTGACAAAGTATCCACTCACAACCACATTTATTGGATCTGCATATTTTGGGCCACAACTGATTGTATGGTCATGGCAGTCCACCAAAGGCACTGTTTCAAGATATTCACGCAATTTGTCGTAATGCTTTGCGTTACCCTTCATAGTATTTCACCATTATTCTGACGTAACCCTTTACGGGTATTTTGAATATGTTGGACAACACACCCAACATCAAAACCCTCATCTTCAATTCATATACTAACATATTCCAAACTGCCATTCAAGTTGTAAAACAACTGTTTTCCCAAGCGGAGGGCCTCGTGCGTCCGCTAAAATCTCTGGCATAGCAAAACGGAGCCACGGATGGAACCGGCCAGGGAAATCCTGGAGCAGAGTGAGAGAATAAAGTTGCATGGCCTTTTCGATCCCGAAAGGAAATCCATCCAGGCCGCCCTTGAAAAGCTCGAACGTCCGGGGACCCTTGGTCCCGGAAGGGCTGTTCCTCGTCGCTACCGCGTTCGGTGAGGATTTGCAGTAAAGGATCATCGCGCAGGCTGTCGTGGTCGTTGAGATCCTCGTAGCCCATAGCCATAGCTAAGATGCGTTGAGCCAGCATGGTTCACAAGTTGTGGGTCATCTTGGTCGGCTGGCGAGGATCGAGGATACAACCAGCCAGGGCCTCGATCAAGCCGATGCGTCTGTCCATTTCCCGCACAAGGGCTGCCCCGGCGTCGGAGGTGAGTTTGCCGCCGGCAAAATCAGCCTGAATTATTTTTCGCCCCAGACTTGAAAATGCAAGTGGTAATCCGTTATACTCTGTCGTTGTGATGGCCTTCCTTTCCCAGTTAGGAATTTGTTATAAGTACCTATACTGCAGAAAGTAAGGCCATTGGGCTATCAAAATCAAGTCAAACTCATGCAATATCCCGGCTAGTGCATTGTGGCTTTTGATTTTAGGATCAGGTTCTTTCGGCCGATCACTCCTTCAGATCAAGGATGATTTCAAGGAGTACGAGGACTCACAAAACTCTTGACAAGTAATCTTGATAGATGGAAAATCAATCTTTGATGGTATCAGGCAAACATAGCAAATATTTCGCCGTTCTGGCTCTGCTGCTAGTGGTGATCATTGCAGCTGGGGTAGGGTTGCTGCGGCGATTCGTATGGCCTGCACATGGTATAGATCACATCATCCTGATCAGCATTGACACTTGCCGCGCCGACTATCTGAGCTGCTACGGCTATAGCCAGCAGACCACCCCAAACATCGATGCTGTCGCCGAAGAAGGGGTTCTCTTCGAGAATACAATCTCTTCAGCCGCTACGACCTTGCCGGCCCATAGCTCCATGCTGACCGGCACGATCCCGCCCTATCACGGTGTCCATAACAACGTTGACTATCAACTGTCGAAGTCCAATCTGACCCTGGCGGAGATTTTGGGGGCCAATGGATTTAAGACAGCCGCTATTATAAGCTCTTTTGTCCTCGACTCCAAGTTCGGCATCAATCAGGGCTTTGATACCTATAATGACAAGTTTGAAAAAGCTCGTGTGGTCCTTAATATCAGCGAGCGCCAGGGCGGGGAGGCTACAAGGTTTGCACTCGAATGGTTGGAAAAACAAAAAGGCGAAAAGTCTTTTCTCTTCTTACACTATTATGATCCCCACCACGATTATGTCCCTCCTGAACCATTTGCCTCGCGATTTCCGGACAGTCCCTACGCCGGCGAAATCGCCTATACCGACCACTGCATCGGCCAGGTCCTGGATAAACTCAAGAAGCTCGGTCTCTATGATTCGAGTCTTATCATAATAACCGGTGACCACGGGGAGATGCTGGGCGAACACGGCGAAAACACTCACGGCTATTTTATTTATCAGAGCGCCATAAGAGTTCCCTTAATTTTCAAATTGCCCAGAAGCCGTGAATCTCAAAGAATTAGCGAGCTTGTTGGTTTGGTTGATATCGTACCTACCATTTGCAGTATGCTGGGGATTACAGTGCCGCAGCATGTTCAGGGGCGGGATCTGTCGCCCTATTTTAGTGGGGAATCTCCAACCGGTGCAGATCGGTATCTGTACTGCGAAACCGCAGAGCCGCTGAAATTCGACGCCAATTCCCTGCGGGGCATCGTAACCGACCGCTTCAAGTACATCCAGACTACTCGGCCGGAACTGTACGATCTTATCGACGACCCGGCTGAATCCAATAACCTTGTTGAAGCTCAGCCACAGCAGGCCAGAATTTTGAAAGCCACACTGGTGGAGTTATTGGAGCAGTGTGTCCGCGAAGATGCCACAGACAGTAGGATAACATTGGACACGCAGGCCCTCAAACGCCTCGAATCCATCGGTTATCTCCGCGGTAGGACAACCGAGCCGTTCAAGTTCGATCAAAGCAAGAAAGACCCCAAGGATTTGATCAAGTTTGCCATATGTTTCGAAGGTGGGATGAGACTTTCTCACCAACGCAAGTACGACCAGGCAATCCTCGCTTATGATAAAGCCATTGAGCTGAATCCGACATTTGCCCTATCCTACAACAGCCGGGCGATCGCGTATTGGGAAGAAGGCGATTATGATCGGGCCCTGCGCGATTTCGACAAGGCTATCAAACTGGATCCTGAATATTCCCAAGCCTACCACGATCGGGGATTCAGGTATATGATCAGGGGCGATCTTGACCGGGCTATCCGTGACTTCGACCAGGCCATCGAGCTGAATCCTGCAAACGCCGACGTCTACAATAACCGGGGGCTCGCGTACTTTAGCAAGGGCGACTATGACCGGGCCATCCGGGATTTCGATCAGGCCATCGCACTAAGCCCCGAATATACCGAAGTATACAACAATCGGGCGCAGTTGTATTTGAGAAAAGGCAAGCATGACCTGGCTATCCGTGATTACGACCAGGCCATCAAACTGAATCCGAAAGGTGCCCAGCTCTACATCAACCGTGGACAGGTATACTATGGCATGGGCGAGCAGGATCAGGCCATCCGCGATTTTGACCAGGCCATCGAGTTGAATCCCAGCTTTGCCATAGCCTATCAAAGCCGGGGGCTCGCCTATCAAAGCAAGGGTGACAATGAGCTGGCTATACGCGATTTCGGCAAGGCCATCGAGCTGAATCCCGCAGATGCCCTGAGCCACAAGGCCATCGGCCAGGCGTTAATGGGCTTGGGCAGGGCTAAAGAGGCTACCAAGCACTACCGCCGGGCATTAGAGCTGCGTGGCGACTGGCCGGAGGTACTAAATGACTTGGCTTGGATACTGGCTACGCACGAGGACCCTGAACTTCGTAATGGGGCTGAAGCTCTTCGCCTTGCAGAACGAGCCTGCCAACTGCAAAACTACAAAGTTCCTGCAGTTCTGGATACTTTGGCGGCCGCGTACGCGGAAGCAGGCCATTTCGACCAGGCGGTCCAGACTGCCCAAAGGGCCCTTCAACTTGCCTTGGTTACCGGAAAGGTAGTACTGGCAAAGAATATACAAAACCGCTTGGAGCTCTATCGGGCCAAGCGTCCGTATCGCGAGTAGTTCAGCCCCAGAGGATCTTAGTTGTTCTGCTAGCACCTAGCCGGGCTGGATATTGGAGAGGTGTCCGAGCGGCTTAAGCTGCACCCTTGGAAAGGGTGTGTGCGTGAGAGCGCACCGGGGGTTTGTCGCCAAAGGCGCAGCAAAGCTAGTCCCCCCTCTACGTTTTGAGCGATTTTATCGCTCAAAACAGAGCAGGTGAGCAGTAGAGCAGTAGAAAAACCAAAGAGCCGCTCACCTGCGGTCTACTTTCTACTGTCTCCTCTCTGCTGGTGAGATTCGATTCGCTCAAATTTCGATTATCGATTTTCAAATCGCCCCTGGCCTGGTAACGAAAAAACTGGCCAAAGCGTGTTCGCGGGCGGAGGAAACGACATGCTCCCAGGATAAACCTGGGGGCTAAACAAAGAGGTCTCGGGGGGTGTTTGCGTTTCGCCAGGCGAGTTGCAGATGTGGGGGTACGGTGAAGGTGCGGACCTTCGGATGAGAGGCGATGTCTCGCAGACGAAAATTGCCCCGGGCGGCCAACCGCTCGATCAATGGGCGAGAGCGAAAATCATAATGGGCCAAGAGGGGCTCGACGTAGTGCGAGCCGCCGAGGATGGGCAGGCTGGCCCAGATGCCGGGAGCCCGAGTAGAGAGCAGCCATTCCAGGGCAGCCGGGACCAGCTCCGGCAGGTCACAGGCAGCGACGAGCCAAGAAGCCCGCGGCCCCCAGCGCATCCCAGCCAATACGCCGGACATCGGGCCCTGGGCGTCGGCCACGTCGGCTAGGCGCTCGAAGCGGGCCAGGCTGTCGGCGATTTGGCCGGGGCCGCAGATGACCACGTTTGGGCCGACGACCTGCTCGAAACATTCGAGGGTTCGGGCCAACATGGTTTGCCCGTCCTTGGTGAGCAGATGCTTCGCTGTGCCCATGCGGGAGCTTTTACCCCCGATGAGGACGCAGCCGAAGACCGGCGTGCTCAGCCATCTTTCCCCCAGGTACTTCTTCAGGATGGGAAGCTTTTCCAGCATCAGCCAGCTTGTCCTACGGTTGACCACAGCCCTGAACAGTTACTCTTCTGCCGGCAAGCATCATACCCCAATCCGCGGGCAGATGCAGGGGCGGGTTCGACCGCAAGAGTGTCCCCTCAAATACGTGGCGAAAACGCGGTTTCCGGCTAGGTAGGGTTTTCAACTCCAGCGATGTCACTTGGGCTTTTGCAGTTCTTTCTTTGGTTCAGCTTTCGGGGTATCTGCTGGCTTTCCTTCGGAACTCGGTTTGACCATCGGCTCTTCTATTGGACCAGCTTTGCAATAATCTAGCTTTAGGAAAAAGATAAACTCATCACCTTCAAGCCGGAAGGGTATTACCTCTGTGATCCTGCCGGAAAGGAGCATATCTGCACCAATCGTCGCACGCCCAAGAAACTCCCTGGAAGATTTGTTTACTCGAGCAAAGACTAAAATTCGGAAGTCGTCCACGGCCTGCCCAAAAATGTCAAAGGGATGAGATGTTACTTGTTTTAGCTCTTTCACATACTGAGCCCGTTCAGACTTCAAACGATTCAACTTCCTCCGGCGTTCAGGGTTCCGCATTACGGTTCCACGCCAATCCCTGGTTTGAAGAGGCTCCGTCCTGCGTACAGAATCGGCCCTGGACTCTATGCTCGCAATTCTATTGGTGATCCCAGCACGCTTCGCTTTGGCTCTTTCTTCATCAGCTGCAATTAAGCTTACTTCTAATTCCACATTTAGACCAATAATCCGTCGCCTTTTCAGCCATCTATTCCATTCGGTCAGGGACACTTCCCTTTGTAGTGGAGTCGACAATTCGCTATTCAGCTTCAGAGCGTTAGCTTTCTGAAGCATACTTTCGTATAGTCCTTCCTGTGCCCCTCTACGCTTAGCTCCGGTACCAATATAGATCTGATTTGGTTTTATTTCCCTCCAGCCGGACATAGACAGGCTCCTGCCTAGAGCAGGCAAATCCTGAACGACACCCTTGGCCAGACCGCAATCTACGGCCTCGTTTGCGGTCAGGGTGAGAACCCGCCCCTTTGCTTTGAGAATTTTCCCTTGTCCATCCCTTTCCAGCACTATCCGCCCATCCTCTTTTCGCATGGTCAAGGCGAAATCCGGGTCACTCATAGCGTCGGCAAGTATGCTAGGGTGCCCCCCGTGTTGCGCAGCTTTGCGGTCGACCGCCCGAGAAACTGATTGGTGCTTCTCCAGGAAGTACTCAGGGATTGGCTCCGGCATTCCTGTAGGCCCAGAAAAATACAACACTGTTGCTCCTATCGTGGCGGTATCCGTCATATAGATTTCAGGACAAGTGAGAGTAATACCTGCTCCAGCTGACATAGCTTTTTGCACAAAAGCAACGAAGCGAAGACTCTTGGCCTTAATAATTAGGTCTATTATTTCTTCCGCTGCGTTGGCTCCCCCTCCAGGCGTATCCAAATCCAAGACTACCACGGTTGGTTCCAATTCGGCGGCCTGTTTTAGAAGGGTCTTTACACGAGCAGTTGTGAACCGCCCAATCGACCCCTTGATCGGAATGCGAAAGTATGTGGCTTTCTTGGATTCGCCCGAAGCTGGTTTAGGCTGAGCAGGCAGTTCGCCTGAATCTTTGCCAATGGCATAAGTGCAGAAAAAAACCACAAATACGTAAAAGAATACGGCGACAGCACGGCGCATTAGCCTACCCCCTTTCTTGATCGAGATCGAAGAACACTGGAACTGGTGGTCCTATTATACAACAAGCCGTCGGAATGCTAATAAGAAAAACAGCCAAATAGCGATGGTTCTGCCAGAATCCGCAGGCAGATGTAGGGCATCGGTGCGAGATCGTTGGGGGCAATCAATCCTGAGGATAGATGATAATCCGGTCGTGGACCACGAGAATAATGTCGTTTTTCCCGTCGGCGGTTACATCACCAAGGCAAACAATTCTGGGTTCGCGGCTTTCGGATCGGCGCTGGCCCGCACGGGGCTCTTCAAAGGCCTTAAACTTACTGGCGGAAGTCAACTCGCCCGCGCTGTCGAAGGCCAGTATCTCCAGGCGATTGTGGGCCTGGTCGATCACGACAATCTCCGGCAGGTCGTCATCATTGACGTCCCCGACGGCCATGGCCCCATAGCGGACGTTCTTGATGTCGGACTCGAATGAACCGAGCTTCTGGAGCAGATGGGTTTGGCCGGCGACCGGCAGCAGAATCATCTTATGCGTTCCGGCCAGCAGGATGCTCAGCGGCGATGGGCCGCCGAAATTTCCGGTGAGCATTTTTTTGGCCGAGACGGAGCCGATCTTGATGTCCCGGTCGGTGCGATATGTGCCGTCGGGCTGCTGAGTGAGGATTTCGAGCTTTCCGCGGGCAGCATCATAGACCACAATGGCCAGGGCCTCATCGCCGGGCAGCAGGGCGGCGACGGCTGCGGTGAGGTTACTCTGCCGGTCGGAAGCTTGATACTGATCCACGACCTGCCAGCCCTTGGCCGGGTCGAAGACGACGGCTCGGGCAAAGTTCTTCTTGGCCAGCAGCACGGCCGTGCCGCCTTCGGGGCCCAGGGGCCCCAGCGACAGCGAGCTGGGCTGGATGTCGGCGACGAGTCCTGAATAGATATCGGGCTTGGTGACCTGCGTAAATTCGCCCGGTTGGCTCTGGCTCAGCAGCAGCAGCGGCCCATAAGGTCGAAGGACCATCACGTCCGGCCGAGAGTCGTGGTCGATGTCCCCGGCACGCAGGTCCTGAGGCTTGTCCTTGAGCTCGGTCAGTTCGAGCTCGGGTCCGGGCTGGGCGTTGTCGCGGCCGACGCTGAGCACGGTCCGCAGGAAATACTTCTTTTCCTTTTTCTGGCGAGCAACGTAGAGCAGGTCGAGCTGACCGTCGGCGTTGATGTCGGCCAGGTCCATGGCCAAGGGTTCGTCGGAGATGGTTACAGACTCAGGAAAGCTCAGTCTGCCGTCGGTCATTCGGCTGATGGCGATAATTTTTTCCTCGATGCTCAGGGCGATGATGGCCTGTTTGCCGGACCCGTCCAGATCGCCCCCAACGAGCTTGCGCATGTCGGTCAGGCCGGGGAAACGCCCCGGGCCAGTCAGGCCCGCAACAGCAGCACCGCGGAAGAGTAGAAACTCAGCCCGTGAGGGGTCAGAGACGACCACGTCCAAAAGTCCGTCGCCGTCAACGTCGGCGGCCACAATGTCGCGATTTTCAGGCGATTCGGTGGCCGGCAGTGGATAGGTGAAAACGGGAAACTCTTCTCGCCGGGTGTTCGGGGCTAAGCTAGATATCTGGATGCGACCACTGAGGCGGTTGACGCAGAGGAAATAGCTGCGGGGCGTCTGTCCCAGCTGGGCCATCTCCAGGACCCGCCAGATGGGCAGGTCGTAGCGGACCTCCGGGCCGAGCTTGCCGCTATTGCTCTGATAGCGCAGGCGCACGGGGAATTCCTCCTCAGCGGTGATGACGACCAGGTCCAGGCGCTTATCGCCGTTGACGTCGGCGATGTGCAGCTGTTTAAGTTTTTGGCCGGCGGAGTAGAACTTTTCCGGTTGAGCGAGTGTGCCGTCGGGTTTTTGCATCAGGACAAAGGTTCCTTCGCCGGCCAACAAGGCCAGGTCCGCCCGGCCATCGGAATTCAGATCACCGGCGGCCAAGGCCCGGCTGGTGGAAAGACCTTCGCGAATGTCGATCTTCTTGGCCGGCATCCAGAGCGGTTCGGCTGGGCCGCTCGGCCTTTTGTCTTCCGGCTCTGCTCCTTCGGCTTCTTCGGCGGGCGGGGGCTTGGGCTCATCCTGCAAGACGACACGCAGGGCGTCCTTGGCATAAAAGGCCAGGTCCAGGCGGGTATCAGCGTTGAGGTCGGTCACTACCAGGCTGGTGGCCTCGACGTCGAGGTCGTAGCTGAAACGCTTGAAACGCCAGGTCTTCTCACGGCCAAGAATGTCGTTCACGTCTTCGTCGAGGATGTCGATGGGAACGTATTCGCCCGGATCGAAATCCTTCTTTTGCAGCAGCAGATCGATCCTGGCCTTGCGGTTATTAATGAAAACCAGATCGTTGAGTCCGTCGGCGTTAACGTCAGCGATAATCGGCTCGCCGAGTTTCCACTGCAGCTTGAGGATTTCCATTGGGCCAAACCCATAATACTGGGCAAAGCGGCTGGGCTTGGCCTCGATTGCTGTTTTGTCCTGCTCCGCCTCGGCCAAAGCGCTCTGCAGACTCAGCAAGCAGAAAGCAAACGCACAAATCCATCTGATGCCTGAAGTTTTCACCGTGGCGCTCATGCTTATCTCTCCAATAATAGATTGTCCTCGAAGCCTCATCGGCCAAGCATATAATATTCTCTTGTATGGCTAAACGCAAATATCCATAATTTAATACGGAATATCTCAGTGGAGCCCTTTTAGGAAGGTAGGCTGTCACAGCCTAGGAGCCGGGTGGGGATGCAGTTGGACTTCCTTTATCAGATCTTATTCCTTGCTGATCTTGAGGGGCTTAGCTTTTGGCGAAGGAGCGGGATCACGGCTAACCTCTAAGACCACGCGGCCATTCTTGTCCACAACTTTGCCGTCTTGCCATAAGGGCCTCAAATTGTACTTAACACCTTTGATACCGGAAATATAAACTTTCGTCCCATTTACTATGTCATCCGGAAGAAAAGGACCTAACGCTTCTTGATCAGGATTCAAGGTTATTTCAGTTCGCTTGATATGGGATATGGAATCTATGTACTTTCCATTTGTCGAGCGCCTTTTAATCTCATATACCCCTTCCACAGGGAGCCATATATCATCTACTAGCTTGAAACGAACGTTCTTTAGGGAAACCCGCATAGTTGATCCTTTTGGCTGGGGGCCACGATCAGTAAACAAATCCCCTCCTGTTTTTACAACTTCCATTTTAGCGATATTATATCCGTGCTGTGGGTCTAACCAAACGGTATATTTACCATGCTTTGTTAGCGCGCCGATAACATAACATTTGGAGCTGTTGACTACTTGCATCCTGTTTCGCACAGATATGCTATCAGACCGACGAAGAGTAGCATCCACCCGTTCACTTCCACCTTCGGCTGCGCGAGGACCACCAGTAACAAATCCACCGAGGGCATCTGAGGTGACCGGATCTTTGTTTCTGTTAGCGTCTTTCTCCCTGAAAAGGAAAAGTAAACCGGGATCATCTTCTGATTTCGACGAGTACTGGTAAAAAGAATTGCCATCCCACAGGCGGCTCACATGCTTGGGCCTGTTCTTTGGTACAGAGGACCTCGCGAACTTCCCCCACATTTTGGTTCGCTTTCTGATGCGCTCGCCGTCATAATGTGTTTCAGAAACTTCATAACGTGTCCTCGTTCCTTTTAGAAATCCGTGGTTAGCCCGTATTACGACTGTACGTTCCTCCTTGATAACGAAAGATTTTTGAAGTTTATCCTGTGTCTGTGCATATTTGTCCAGCAGTTCTGAAACGCTGGGGCCTTCCTCGGCCAAAGCGCTCTGCAGACTCAGCAAGCATAGAGCAATCGTAGAAATCCATCTGATAGGTGAAGGTTTTGGCGTGGCGGTCATGCGTATCCCTCCAGAAAATAACTGCCGTGCAAGCCTCATCGGCCGAGCATATAATATTCTCTTGTATGGCTAAACGCAAATACCTATAATCTGCTCGTGCGGAATATTTCAGTAGGTCTGGCCTGTGAAAGGAGGGGATTATGAGTTCCCGGCGAATATGCTTCGCGGCGATTGCCCTATTGTTTTTTGTGCTCTCAGCAGCTACGGCCGATACGGTCATCCTCAAAGGCGGACACCAGGTCAGCGGACAAGTGCTCAAGAGCGATAAAAACGTTGTAATCGTGGACCTGGGCGTTACCGTATTGCGCTTGCCGCGATCGGAGGTCGTGCGCATCGAAAAATCGGAAGGCAAAGTCCCCAAGACCGAGCCGCAGACAAAGGAGAAGATCGCCTCGGAGCAGAAGGAGTCTGCGAGTTGGCAGATGTTCCGAACGGCCCTGCTGCAGCCGACGACCATCGAGGATAATGCCCAGCGCTTCGGCGAGGCCGTGATCATGGTAACCAGCCCCAATGGGCAGGGCTCGGGGTTTATGATCACTCCCGACGGCTACTGCATTACCAACTATCACGTGATTTCCGGGGAGACGCGCATAAAAGTTACGGTGTTCCGCCGGACCGAAACCGGCTACGAGCAGAAGAACTACAAGAAAGTCAAAATCATCGCCTTGAATCCTTTCGTGGATTTGGCCCTACTGAAGGTTGACGGCGAAGGCGACACCTTCAAGTACGCCTACCTTGGTCGAACGGATGAGCTCGAGGCCGGCCAAGAGGTCTTTGCCATCGGCAACCCCCTGGGGCTCACAAGAACCGTCAGCCAGGGCATCGTCTCGACCAAGAACCGCAACTTCCAGGGCCGACTCTACATCCAGACCACCACGGCTATAAACCCGGGGAATTCCGGCGGGCCTCTGTTCAACCTCAAAGGCGAAGTTATCGGAGTAACCTCTATGGGCTATATCTTCCTGGGGGGGCTGAATTTTGCCATTCCCGTGGACGTGGTCAAGCGTTTTGTGATTAACCGCGATGCCTTTGCCTACGACGAGGATAATCCCAACAGCGGCTATCGCTATCTTCAGCCGGCCGGCAGAGTCAATAAGAAGAATCCACCGGCGGGCAAAGTACCGGCCGTAGAGGCGATTCAGAAAGAACAAGCGAAAGAAGAATAACTGAAAGGACTCATTATGATCCCTGCCAGACGATTCAAGAAACTTCTAGTTCCCTGGCTTATGGCTGGGGCTGTTGTTTTGTCGGGCCTCAATACCGCTGGGGCCATTGAGGGCGAGTTGGCCGCCCTGTTTCCGCCAGACAGCTTCTTATACGTGGTCATTCCCGAAGGCGTTACTGCCCTGCAGGAGAAGCTCAAGAAGACCTCCATGTGGGCCCTTTACAAAGACCCGGCTATGCAGCGCTTCATTGAGTCGGCCGAAAAGACCCTCCGCGAGAAGCTCGACGAAAAGCTAAAGGAGGCTTGGAAAGAACTCGAAATCGACGAGCCCCCCGAAGAGCTTCCCTGGCCGACCGGGCGGCTGCTCTTCGCAATGCGGATGGGGCGGGAGGTGAACGAGCTGGCGCCGGAGTTCGTGCTTATTGCGGAAATGGGCGAGAGTATAATCACCCTCAAGGAGATTGCCGACAAAGCCGCGGAAAAGGCCGTGGATGCCGGTGCTAAACGCCAGCGGGAGAATGTGCGGGGGGTCCAAATGGAAGTCATTATTCCTGCCGTGCCGGAAGCTGACGAAGGCGACAGTAGCAGTGACCCGGAGCCGTTCTGCTATGCCTTCGCCGAGGAGACGGCCCTGCTGAGCAACGATGCGGATATGCTCAGGGAGACCTTAGCCAGAATGGGCGGGGCTCAGATAGAGAGTCTAGCGGATAACAGCCAAATGCAAGAGGTAATGCAGGGCCTGGGGCCCGGCGACGTGAGGGCCTACTTCAACATCAGTTCGCTGATCAGCTCCTTGATGGACATCGCCCCAGCCGATGAGAGAACCCAGGCCCAGAAGGTCATTAGTGCCCTGGGATTGGACAACGTCGCCGGGCTGGGCATGGTGGCCCAGATTGTTCCGAGCCAGATGGAGGAACTTCGCGTCAAGGCAATGTTGACGGTGACGGGAGAGAAACGAGGAGTAGTGGCTTTGCTGACGCCGATGTCGGCCAGCACCTCGGGGCATCGTCTGCTGACCAAAGACCTGGCGGCTTTTACGGTGGCCAATTATGATCCGGAAAAGGTTTTCAATCAGATCAACGAGATCGTACAGGCGGCGGGTGGCCCGGATATTAATATCGCCCTGGGGCAGATGATGAGTGTGACAGGGCTGAACGACCCTGCGGGCCGGCCCGCGGTGGATTTCCAGAAAGAGATAATCGGCCAATTGAACTCACCGCTGACCATTTTGTACAGGGCGGACAAGCCCTATAGCGATCCCGCCGCGTCCAAGACGCTGGTGGCTCTGGGGGTGCGTGATGCGGCTGTACTGGAGACGGCCCTGGGCAGAATCCATGAGACCTTCATCGCCCAGGGAAACAAAGAACTCCAGCGAGAGCTTCTGGGGAGCAAGATCTTCCTGCTGCCGGGTGGGGACATACTCGGGGCGATGATGGGTGCGGTGCCCAGAAGGGCGCCGGCTGAGCAGGAGGATGAACCTTCTGCAGCTTTCGCGCTTGCCGGCAATAATCTGGTAATCGGTAGTGTGGCCGGCGTGGAGCAGGCCATCCGCGATCTCAGGCGTGACGACCTTCAGCCCATTCAAGCGGATGCCCTCTATAGCCAGGCCGCACGCTATCTGCCTGCCCAGTCGGGAGTATGGTCTTACGAGAATCAGCAGATTACAGCAGCGTTGCTCTGGAGCCAGTTGAAAGAGGCTGCCCGGAACTATTCGGCCCAGAAGGACGATACGGATAATCGCCAGATTAGAATCGGTCTGGGCATGCCCATGCCGGTTGCGGATATGATCGAAGGGTTCGAGGACATCTGCGACTTCAGTACATTGCCGGACTTCGAGGTGGTCAAGAAATACTTCGGGGCTTACATAAGTCACATGAAGGAAACCGAGCGGGGCGTTTATTTCGAGACGGTCATCGTCAAGGCTGGGCTAAGCCAATAGCAGCAGAACGGCCTGGCCGGGAAGACTTACCGTGTGGGGATTGTGGGAGTAGAGTTGAGCGGCCCTAGTAGTCTGTAACAGCTCAACTGCTGGCTGTCATTGCGAGCGGAGCGAAGCAATCTCAACCTCTCGGACGGTCAAGATTGCCGCGTCGGCCTTTGGCCTCCTCGCAATGACAGCTCCTAAAATTAGGCTTGACAGAGTACTAGTGAGCAGGGCAGGGGACATGGTAGGCGGTTAAGTTTGTTCGGATAAGGATGAACCAGGCGGGGCAAAGTTCAAATAATCCGAAGATTTTGCTTGATTTTTCCGGCCAGAAATGATATTATGATCATCCTGTTTCTGGGATAGGGGCAAGGGTGGGGGTATTTGGGCCGGGCGAGGTTGTGGCTCGTCCGGCGGGGAGCAAGTCATGAGGACGCTGCACAAGGTAGTTTCGCTGGGGATTTTGACCGGGGCTGCTTTGCTTGTCTGCTTGGCCTGGGTGTGATCATTATGAGGCCGGGAGTGGAAAAGCTCGAAGAATGCCGGAAGTAAGATGAAAAAAATTGTTGATGTCCAGATAGGCCAAGTCAAAACAGCTAAGGGAAAAGTAATACTGCAATCGAAAGCCATTGGCTCCTGCATCGCTATTATTGCTTACGACCCTAGGAGAAATGTCGGCTCGCTGGCCCACGTTATGCTGCCCGGCAGCGCTCCTGGCGACAAAAAAGCCAGTGAGAAAACAAAATACGCCGCTAATGCCATTGCCACCATAGTCAGCAAAGTGAGCCGCCTGGGTTCAAAAAAAGACGACCTCGAGGTGACTCTGGTCGGCGGCGGAAACGTACTCAATAGAGCCGATGACACCATCTGTAAAGACAATGTCGAATCAACATTGCGGCTATTGAGCAAAGAGGGCTTGAAGGTAAGAGCCCAGGCACTCGGGGGAACAAACAGAAAAAGTGTCTCTCTCGATGTCGAGCGCGGAATTGTATCTTATAGCGAAGGTAATGGCAGCGAAAGACAACTGTAGAGGACGAACAATAGAATCCCAGAGTAGAAACAGATGATGAAGATGAGAAAGAGAAGAAGGAGTTGCCGGAAAGCATAATAGAGGTAGATGCGATATGATCGCCCAAAAATACAAAATGGGGATAATGGCCATCCTTATGGTCGCTGCCTGCTCTTTCATGTACTGCTTTCATGTCTTTCTTGGAGCAGGCAGTGTTGTTAGCCACGTATTTTATGTTCCAATTGTTTTAGCCTGCATTTGGTGGAAAAGAAAAGGTTTGATCGTGGCTGTGGCTTCATCGGCCTTTTTAACTATCAGCCACATTGTTCTCAGACCGGATGTGGCCACGGCTGATGATTATTTTCGTGCTGCGATGTTTCTGATTATCGGCTTTATAGTCGCTGCCCTAAGTGAGCACATTGCAAAGGATCAGGATCTGCTCAGAGCCGCCAACCAGCAGCTAACAGCAAGTGAACAACAGCTAAGAGCCAGTAATCAGCAATTACAGGCCAGCGAGCAACAGCTTAGGGCTGCCAATCAGCAGTTAGACGCCAGCAATCAACAGCTCCGGGCCAGCGAAGAGGAACTTCGCAAGGTCAACCATGACCTCGAGGACCGGGTCAAGGAGCTGCATTGCCTTTACGGGCTGTCCCAGCTTATCGAGCGGCCTGGCACGACGGTAGAAGAGATTTTACAGGGTTTGGCGGAACTGATACCAACGGCCTGGGAGTATTCGGAGATTACCGCTGCTCGAATTATCCTGGAAAACCGTCGGTTTGAAACTGCCAATTTCCGCAAAACCGCGTGGCTGCAATCTGCCCATATCAAAGTGCATGGCAAAAAGGCGGGAACCATAGAGGTCTGCTACCTCCAAGAAAGGCCGCCAATGGATGAGGGGCCTTTCCTGAAAGAGGAAAGAGAACTGTTGGATCTATTAGCCAAGCGCTTGGGGCATACTGTCGAACGCATTCGGGACGAAGAAGAGCTCAAAGCTGCTCATCAGCAGCTAATAGCAAGTGAACAACAGCTAAAAGCCTCCAATCAGCAGTTACGGGCCAACGAGCAGCAGCTGCAGGCAGCCAACCAACAGTTGCAGGCGACTGAGCAGCAGCTCAAGGCCGCCAACCAGCAATTAGAGGCCGACATCGCCGAGCGTAAGAGGATGGAGACAGCACTGCGGGAAAGCGAGCAACTGTTTAGGCTAATAGTGGAAACGGCTTTTGATGGAATAAATATTTGCGAGTTCGACCCGGATACGAACAAGAGGCGGCTTGTTTCTTGCAACGACCACTATGTAAAAATGTCCGGATATACTCGGGAACAACTTGTAAACGCGGAAAATCTAAATGACTTAGTCGTACAGCACCCTTCAAAGGCGGCAATGACGACCCCTGGCGATTGGATCGTTGATGGTACGTCATCTACGGGAATGACCTCCTGGAAACGACCGGATGGCAAGGAAAATATTTATGAATGGTCGGCAATTTCCGTCAAGAAGGGGGACAAGTTTCAAATTATCGGGGTAGACCGCGACATCACCGAGCGCAAGAAGACGGAGGAAAGACTCCGTGACTATCGGCGACGGCTGCGGGAGCTGGCATCGGAGCTGGTATTGGCCGAGGAGCATCTGCGGCGGCGAATCGCCAGGGACCTGCACGACGACGTGGGCCAGGAACTGCTCTCGGTCAAGATGCGCCTGGCTGAGCTACGTAAGGGGCGAGCTTCGGCCAAGCGGACCGCTGCCCTGGAGGGAATCCTCAAATCTGTCGACAGGACGATTCAGAACACGCGCTCTCTGCTGTTCGATCTGAGCCCACCGGTGTTGTACGAGCTGGGCTTCGAGCCGGCCGTGGAGTGGCTGACGGAAAAGCTTCAAGCCGACCACGGTATCGCGACCGTCTTCGAGGACGACGGCCAGGCCAAACCGCTCACAGATGATTTGCGGATCGGACTGTTCCGAGCGCTTCGTGAATTGCTGGTCAACATAGTCAAGCACGCCCAGGCCAAGAACGTCAAGGTTTCTGCGCGAAGAGACGGCCCGAACATCCGCGTGGAAGTCCAAGACGACGGCGTGGGATTCGATGTCGAGAAAACCCAAGTCCCCGGGGACCTGAGCAACGGGTTCGGCCTTTTCGACATTCGCGAAAGGCTCCACCACTTTGACGGAAGCTTCCAAATAGAGTCCAAGCCCGGTCAGGGAACGCGGGTAACGCTGCTGGCCCCTCTAAAATGAAAGAATCTATTCTGGTAAGGAGAACCCGATGAGCATCAGGATTCTACTGGCTGACGACCATCAACTCTTCCGCGAGGGTCTGCGTGCCCTGCTGGAAAAAGAGGCGGACATAGATGTAGTGGGACAGTCCCAGGATGGGCGTTCGGCGGTGGAGCAGGCCGGCGAACTCAAACCCGACGTGATTGTGATGGATATCAGCATGCCTGACCTGAACGGCATAGAAGCGACCCGGCAAATCGTGCATCGGACGCCGGGGACGAAGATTCTGGCCCTCTCGATGCATTCGGACAGACGCTTTGTGGAGGGGATGCTCAAGGCCGGTGCCCACGGGTACCTGGTGAAGGATTGCGCCAATGAGCAATTTGTCCGGGCAATCCGGGAGGTAGCGGACGGGCGAACTTACCTGAGCCCGGCAGTCGCCGGGCAGGTGGTGGAAGCTTACGTGCATGGGGGGCGGGCAGAGCAGGGGCCGCTGTCGGGACTTCTGACGGGGCGGGAGCGCGAGGTGCTACAACTGGTAGCGGAGGGACTGAGGACCAAGGAAATTGCCAACAGGCTGCACATTAGCCCCAAAACGGCCGAGACCCACCGGCAGCAGGTCATGAACAAACTGAATATCCACAGTGTGGCGGACCTGACCAAATTTGCCGTCCGTGAGGGCTTGACCTCCCTGGAAACCTAGCGGGTATCGATTGAGCTTGCTTGGCTCGAGCGAGGGCTATTCTGCCCAGGCCGATAATACATAGTTTCCCCCAGAAAAATCAGGGACATTGCCTATATGGAGAGCATAGGCATCGAGCCGATACCACAACAGATGCCCTGCGGGAGTTATTGCGGGGCCAATCCAAGGGCCCTCGCGCTGTGGGGGGCTGGTACAGCGTTTTGGGATGGGGGAGCCTACCAAGGGTTGGCTCCCCGCTTTTTTTTTGCGCGGAACGGCTGGGCAACAGAGCCGATAAAGGGCTGCACACGGTGAGGGATTGTGATATAATGAACTGTGGCTAGGGGGGTTGCGATTGTAATGGTATTATGGGCCTAGTAAGGCTGGCCAGCTGGGCGATTTTCCTGTTTGGCTGAGAGATACTAGTGAACGAATCATTTTTGCCGAAGGTTGTCGGCTACAAGATAGGCAGGTTTCTGGGCACCGGGGCTGGCAGCACAATCTATTCAGTCCGCAAGCTTGAAACGGGCCAACGGCTGGTGCTCAAGCACGTGCTCAGACGAGAGCCGGGCGACGAGCGTTTTGTGGTGCAAGCACTGAATGAATACCGGTTGGGGAGCAAAGTGACCCATCCGGTGTTGCGGCGGGTGCTGGAAATGCGGAAAAAGGGCCTGCTGAGCGTGCGGGAAGTGTTTCTCTTCATGGAGCCGGTCAAAGGCAAGCACCTGGAAGAACAGCAGCCGACGGATTTGGCCCTTATCCTGCGAATGATGGTGGCGGTGAGCGAGGGACTGGCCTCCATTCACGAGTTGGGCTTTGTTCATGCCGACGTGAATCCGCGGAATATACTTCTGTCTCGAAGCGGTCTGGTCAAGCTGATCGATTACGGCTTGTCCTGCCCCATCGGCACGGTCAAAGAACGGGTGCAGGGCACTTTGGTTTTTCTGTCCCCGGAGCAGGCCCGGATGGAGCAGATCGACCATCGAACGGATATATTCAACTTCGCGGCAGTGCTCTATTGGCTGGTGACATCGCAGACGATCGGCCCGCCGGAAGTCGGGCAGAACCTCGGCGGGCGACCGCACCTTGTGGCCCCGCGAGACTTGAATCCGAATCTCAGCGAGTCGCTGGGGCAATTGCTGGTTCGATGTTTATCCCAGAAGCAAGGGGATCGGCCGGGGACCATGCAGCAAGTGGCCCAGGCCTTGCGTGCCGAGCTGACCGAGATTATCAAGCTCCCCGCCCAACGTCGAGAGGTACACCCGGCCACGCTGCCGTCTAAATCGGTAGTCAGACACATTCCCCTGGTCAATGATCCCGAAACCAAGGCCAAAGATGGGCCTTGAATTTGAGTTCAACGCTCAATGAACGCCAAGACAGCCCAACGGATGCATTAAGGTTTTGGGGAATTAGGATGCCAGCTCCTTTGTTTAGCCCCCAGGTTTACCCTGGGGGTTTCTTTAGTATTTAGCCCCCGGTTTTACCGGGGGTCTTACTCTGTGCCTCTGTGACTTTCTTTAGACCGCGATTCCTCCAAAACCCTAATGCACCCCAGCCCAAGCAGCGGCTGGCCAGGGCGGTGGGGATCCTGTAAAATAGCCAACTGACGCGTTGTAATAATGGGCTAAACGGCGGGCTTGATAATGGACTACCAAGGCAAATACCCAATTTTCGATCCGGCCAGAATTCGCCGCTATCCGCTCAAGCACCGCCGCAACAAGGTCCAGCTGCAGCAGCTGGTCGATCCTGTCAAACTTCACGGGCGGGATTTCGGTCTGGATCCAGAGACTGCGAGTCAAATTGCTCAACTGGCTCAGGCAGTGGTTAGCGCCCGGCGAGACGATAAGCCGGTGGTGGTTTTCAGCGGAGCACACCTGATAAAGAACGGTCTGGGCCCGGTGCTGGTTGATTTGGTGGACCGGGCTCTGGTGAGCCTGGTGGCGGGCAACGCAGCGACGGCTATTCACGATTTCGAGTTGGCCCTGATCGGGGCTACCGCCGAGGATGTTCCCGATGCCCTGGGCAAGGGCGAATTCGGGATGGCCGATGAGTTTGCCTACATCAATGAGGCTATGCGTCTGGGCCGACGGATGAAGCTGGGCCTGGGCGAGTCACTGGGCCGAATGATCTGCTGCGAGGATTTTCGCCGAGAGGTGCTGGCAGAGGTGGGACTGAGCAAAGCCCCGAAGGAATTCAAATTTGCCCGGATAAGCCTGCTGGGGCACTGCTATCAGAAGGATGTGCCCTTCACGGTGCACGTGGGAATCGGCACCGACGTGATTGACCAGCATCCTTCGTTTGACCCGGGGGCCAAGGGCGAATGCAGCGGGCGGGATTTCCTGATATTCACCGAGCAGATTTGCAGATTCACAGAAGGCGGCGTGTTCTTGAATATCGGCTCGGCAGTGACTGGGCCGGAAGTCCTGCTCAAGGCCGTCTCCATGGCTGCCAATGTGGGCTGCAAACCGAAGGGCCTGATTACCGGTGATTTCGACCTCAGGGCCTTTGAACCGGCCGGCATGAGCGATGAATCTTCGCCCTACTACTACAACCGCGACCAGAAGAGTGTGGTTACACGCATTCCCCGAGCCTTCGGCGGCCAAGGTTTTTACATCCAGGGCAACCAACTGCAGACCGTGCCCGCTCTTTATTGCGAGATACTCAAAAGGCTCTGATGACAAGGGCTCGTCCTTGGGCCCCAGAGAGCTTTGGACTTGACCTATGGCCTCAGGGGCAATAGATTGATCTGCCGGGGCGATTAGCTCAGTTGGCTAGAGCGCCTGCTCGACAAGCAGGAGGTCACTGGTTCAAGTCCAGTATCGCCCATTGGAACAAACGGTCTTTGCTCGGCGAGTTGGCTTTCGTACCGGCCAATAGGTTTGGCTAGTTGAGACTCCGGAGGAGGTAGTTGCCGAATGTTTATTATCTACATGCTAATTGGTGCCTTGCTGGTGCTTGCCGGCGGGTTTCTGGCCATCTGGTATCAGGCCAAAAAGGTCAGACAAATCCACAGAGAAGAAATAATGGCCGAAAAGCAGATAGAAGCGAACGCCCAAGGGTTCAATCACATCACGGATTTGAGGTCCCTGATGCAGCAGAACACGCCGGAGCAGGTATTGAAGTGGATTGGCCAAAACGAAAAGTGGTTTCTTGATTCCAGACTTTTCCTTCCCCGCAACTTTGCCCAGAAGTGGCTCTCCATCGGAAAGCATTGCCGGCGACTGGTCAAGCTGAATACTAAGCTCAAGGAAATGACTGATGAACTGCGCAAAGGGGGTATCATAGATGAAATGCGCGAATGTGAGTCTCGTTGTACGAGGCTGGCAGAGGAGGCCTTGGACGAGATATATCGGGATATGAATATTGCTCCGATCGCCACTGAAGAGCCGGAGGATCAACCAGAGGACCAGCCGGAGGATCAGACATAGAGCGGGGTTATTCGGGGATAGGTTCTGATAATAATTAATGGCCGTCTGCCAACCCACGGGCACGCTTCGTCCCCTCCGGAGCAGCCCACCGGCAGGCGGCCTTTTTTCTGCGCCTATGCGGGCCGCCTTTCCCGCAGGTGAGCCTGTAAAGCCTTTACCGGCTAAATTGTCCACGGATTTCCAGGAAAAAGCCTTGACTTGGCTGTGGCTCTGTTGTATCTGATAGGACGCTGCGACCCCAGGCAGAGGCCGGAAGGATATTCGTAGCCCCTTGCTTGAACAAGCCCGATTTGTTCCGGGGCCAGTCGTAGCGGCTGTATCGACCGTAAGTAAGTACGTGGCAAAACAAACAGTTATGTATGCCGTTTTCCTTAGCCCAGAAGACTTCTCTGCAAAGTTCGATATGAACTGCTTCTGGTCTTATCCTGAAGGAGACTTTCTATGATCGTGAAGTTATCCAGGATAGTGGTTGTCGTTCTCTCTGTGGTTTCGATACTCTCTACAGGCTGTGCACCAGTCCCGCCTCCGCCCGCTGGAGATGACTCTTCTGCTCTAACAGAGGATAAATCTTTTGCTCGAACAGAAGCCAAATCTTCTGCTTCTGGACTTCCTGCTATAACACGGGATTTGAGAAGGCTGACCTGGGAAGTAGGCCCGGAAGCCTACTATTACAAGTATGTGGAAGAGGGTTTTATGCAGCTCGAGGGCATGTATTATGGCCTAAACCTTGGCTTCACTCTGAGAAACTGGCTACCAACCTCTCCAGAGCTATCCTCCGAAGCAATGGATATCGCCTTCTGGAAGTTAATGCTTCGAGGAGAAGCCAGGTTCGCTTTTGGGGACGTTGACTACGAGGCCCCGGGCTGGGGAAGCGTAGACAATGTAGGTGACCGTACCTTCGAAGTTAGACTTCTTGTCGGCCCTGAGTTCCCCACCGAAAACACCATGTTCACCGTCTTCACGGGACTAGGATATAGATATCTGCATAACGATACACGCACCTCGGCGGTCGATCCGTCCGCCTATGAAAGAGAATCACAGTATTTATACCTCCCCTTAGGGGCCCAGATGACTAGCCAACTAAGCCATGGCTGGTCCTGGGGCCTAGCAGCAGAGCTCGACGTCTTTCTTTGGGGAAACCAGAGAAGCCATATAGATTGGTACTGGATTGAGCTGTACGATCCGGGTCCGCCTCCCATTTATATTTGGCATTACGAGGAGTTTATAGACAATTACCAAGAAAGAGGTTATGGCCTGCGGGCCTCTGCTAAGCTTCAGAAAAAAGGCGACAAGATAGATCTCATAATCGAGCCTTTTATCAGGTACTGGAATATCAACGAGTCCAACAAGGACTGGGCCTGGCTTGCCTATGAGCCGACAAACAGTACCATGGAGGCAGGTGTACGGGTCATGCTGGGTTTCTAGAAATGACAGGCCTGCTTTTGTGGAATCAGGCCGTCAGCCCCCTTTGTGGTATGTACTCTGTATTTCTTTCTGTATTATCTGCGTAATCTGCAAAATCCGCGTCCAATCATCTTTCTGTATTTCTTTCTACACTTCTTTATTTCCTTCGTGCCTTCGTGGTGAGTTCTTTTTCTTTCTTCTTTCTTCCTCAAGCCTCAAGCCCCAAGCCTTTTTTACGCCGGGGGTCTCTTTGTTTTGCCCCCAGGTTTATCCTGGGGGTTTCTTTAGTTTAGCCCCCAGGTTTATCCTGGGGGTTTCTTTTCCGTCATTGCGAGAAGGCCGAAGGCCGACGCGGCCTTATCACTGCTTTAGCAGTAATCCATCTTATATTTAGCCCCCAGGTTTATCCTGGGGGTTTCTTTTCCGTCATTGCGAGAAGGCCGACGCGGCCTTATCACTGCTTTAGCAGTAATCCATCTTATATTTAGCCCCCGGTTTTACCGGGGGTCTCTTTGTTTAGTCTTGCGGGCGAATGGGCCGTGATTTATAGCCAGATAGTATAGCTGGTCGTTGTGCGTTTGGGTTTGCACCAATCCCTGAACAGACAAATATTGAAGGTGTTTGCGGACCTCGAGCAGGTTTAGACCCAGGCCCTGGGCAATGTCCTCGGCGGTGCACGGCCGGCGGGAGAGCATCTCGAGAATCTCGCGAGGTCGGCCAGCGCATTCGCCTAGCTCATCGGCAGGGCGGTAATCAGCGATGACCTCGGCGCCGGCGCCAAATATCTCGGCAAATCGCCGCATCTGTTCTTCGGGGACGCCCACGGCGTATTCCTCGACGGCCGGGCGACTAACGGTATTGAGCTGGATACGGTCGGGATTAATTTGCCGGGCGATCTGGGCGATTTTCCGTAGTTGTTCGGGAGCATCATTCACCCCGGCCAGCAGGAAAACCTCCAGCCAATATTGCCCCTTATACTCTTTGCGGAAAGTTATGAGTCCGGCGACCATCTGCTCGAAGGTAATCCCCTCGGCTGGACGGTTGACACGGGCAAAGGTCCCGGCGTCACCGGCGTCCAGCGAAGGTGCGACCAGATCGGCACGCAGCAGAGCCGAACGCACCTCGCCCAGGCTCAGCAGAGAGCCATTGGTCAAGACGGCCACCGGTATGTCGGTCAAATTTTTTATGCCGGCAATCAGCTCATCGATTCTGGAATAAAGGCTGGGCTCTCCGGAGCCGCTCAGAGTAATGTAATTCGGATTCGTGGCCAGCTTCTCCTTGAGTTGGGCTAGGATATCTTCCAGGGGCACCCATTCTTTGCGGAGCAGAGTCTTGCAAGTGGTCCGGGCCAACTGGCAATAGATGCAATCGTAGCTGCAGGTCTTGAACGGTACAAGGTCCAGGCCCAGAGATCGGCCCAAGCGGCGCGAAGGCACTGGTCCGAATACATAACAGGCCATTGTAGTTTCTCGCGGTGGTTTGGAAAAGCAGGAGCTAATGGCCGTGGTGCGAATATTTGCCCTTGGAAAAGAGCAAAGGGAAAACGATGTCACTTGCACAACAGGGCAGCCACACCGCCAGGAACAAAAAAACGGGAATAAGCACGATCATCAGCGTTTTAAGCTCGTCGCCCAGGCCCATAGTCATGTGGAACAGCGAGGCCGCGGTGCTCAGCAGCACGTGTCCTGCGTGGGGGAATTTGGTCTTGGGCCAAAAACAGGCGATGGCAATTCCAATCAAGGCCAACGGATTGACCAGCCACCAATGCTCGAGAAAGCCAAGGTGGATGCCTCGGTTGGGAAATCCGAGCAAATATTCGCCCAGGTATGGAATCACACAATCGCTGAGCGTAGCGATGCCAACGGCTCCGAAATAGCCGATTGAGACGGTTGCCCACAGACGGCCTTTGCTGTGCAGCCGATACATTCCAGCAGTAACCATGGCGCTGAGCAGGACGTGCAAAGGGTGAAAGACCTCGAACAGCCGTTCGGAGACCGAGCGGGGAATCTTGACCTGGTCAATGATCACTATTATGACAATGCCCAGCAGGGCCCCGAATATGGTGAAGGGAGCGTGAGACCTGAGTTCTTTAGCGATATCTTTGAGCGTAGAAGTCATTGAGCACCGTTATCGTCAGCCCAGTACATACTAAAGTAAGCCACCAGCCGGATGCAAGAACATAACATGGTATGGCACAGAGGGGTATAAGAATTCCGCCGGGCGGTTTTGGGGCTGCATTAAGGTTTCCCAAGGACACTTCGTGTCGCCGAATCAGGATACCAAGGCCTTTATTTAGCCCCCGGCTTTACGCCGGGGGTCTGTTTAGCCCCCAGGTTTATCCTAGGGGTCTCTTTGTTTAGCCCCCAGGTTTATCCTGGGGGTCTCTTTGTTTAGCCCCCAGGTTTATCCTGGGGGGCTCTTTGTTTAGCCCCCAGGTTTATCCTGGGGGTTTCTTGCTTTGCCTAACGCCCCCGGCCTGCGTGCCGGGGGGCTCGGTTTTGGGTCAAACTTGACGGCCCGCTTGGGGCCGACTATCATGATTTCCAGGGCCAATCGGCAGAACTGTATCCAAAAGCTGCAATTAGAGCCCCAGCGCGAACTTCCGGAGTTCTCGGCTCGTATGAGGATTGGTCGGATGGCTAAAGGCATGAGCGATGAGAGCCTGTTTGGCCAGTATTGTGAGGGAGCCAGCGAACTGCTGGAGGTTCTCATCAATCGCTATCGCCAGGAGTTATATGCTTTTCTGGCGAAATTCCTTGGTGATGCCACCCTCGCTCAGGACGTGTTTCAGGAGACTTTTTTGCAGATTCACTTGTCCAAGCACACTTTCGATCAGGCCCGGCGGTTCAAGCCGTGGCTCTTTGCCGTGGCAGCGAATAAAGCCCGCGACGCCCTGCGAGCCCGGAAGCGACATCGGACGGTTTCCATAGATGCTTCGCTGGGCTCGGACCCCAGCGAGGGGGGCGGGCGTTTCGTGGACCTGATAGCTTCGGGCGAGCCGACCGCAGTTGAGAAATTCTCCCAGGCCGAGGCAGCCCAACTGGTGCGGGAAGTAGTCGCGACTATGCCGGACCATTTGCGGGAGGTACTTCTGTTGGCTTACTTCCAGCGGATGGCCTATAAGGAGATTGCGGAGATTGTGGGGGTGCCGCTGGGGACGGTAAAGAGTCGGCTTCACGCGGCACTTGGGAGTTTTGCCGGACTTTGGGCACGAAAAACATCGGCTAAGCTAAACGGTGATCTGCCATGAACGACTTGTCAATAGAACAACGCCGGCAATTGACGGATTACTATCTGGGACTGCTCGATGAATCCCAGGCCGCCCAGGTCCAGCAGTTACTGGGTGAATCGGCCCAGGCCCGCGAGTTTATCAAGCGAGTCGAGCAAAGCCTTGAGCCCTTGAAATCCCTTCCGGAGCCTCAAGCACCGGATTCGCTGGTAGCTCTGACCTTGGCCAGGGTGCGCTCAGCAGCGGCCTTGGAATCTCAGCAGAACGCAAAGGGCTTGAGTCTTGTCGGGGCGGAAGAGTCGCCCGGCCCAGCAAAACCGAGGCTGTTGCGTTTTCCGGAGCTGATTACCATCGCCGCCTCCATTGCCCTGGTTGTGGGGCTGTTAGTTCCTGCCGTGCGACAATGGCGCCAGATGAGCCTTCGACAGAACTGCGAACTGCAGCAGGCTTCTATCGGCACGGGTATGCACAGTTACGCGGCGGCTCACGACGGTAAACTTCCCCGGATAGCTGAAAAGCAGGGACAGCCCTGGATGCGCTTGGATAGGGCCAGCCCCAAACGTACGGACACGTCCAATCTTTTCTTACTGGTAAAACTCGGCTACAGCAAACCAAAGCTTTTCGTTTGCCCCAGTGTAGGGCACAAACCCCAGGCCTTGAAGTACCCGCTGAGCGAGCTGAGTGACTTTCCTTCCGAATCTCTCGTCAGCTACAGTTATCAGAACATGTTTGGAACGCACAGACCGGGACTGGATTCCCCGGAGGGCTTTGCCGTCCTGGCCGATCGCAATCCACTGCTGAAGCTTGGTCCGCGTCCGACTCCAGCTACGTTGTTTTTGGTCAATATCTCGCCCAACCATGGCCGTGATCCCCGGTATCGGGGTCAGAACGTTTTACGGCTCGATGGATCGGTCAGCTGGAACACTACAGCCCAGGCGGGTTTTAGAGGGGACAACATCTGGCGGCCGGCCGACTTTGTCGGCCAGGCCAGTGCCGCCTTGCAAGGGGTGGAAGTCCCGGCCAATCGCGAAGACAGTTTCCTGGGGCCCTAAGAACTTGTAAATAAATGGTTCTCCTCCGAAAAGGTCGAGTTGTTCAAAATTCACGAGTTCTTTGTTTAGCCCCCAGGTTTATCCTGGGGGTCTCTTTGATTATCCCCGCTTTATCGTATGGGGTTTTCAGCGTCCAAAGCCACTTAGCAAGTTCAACTGAGCGGGCAGAGCTGCCGATGTAGCATTTGTATGTATGTATACGTCGTTGCTTGGCTCTACCAGGGCGGCAGATCGCCCTTTGGTCTTCGGCAGCAGAGACGGCGTACTTATAGGACCTCGTCTGTCGGGACAGAAGATGAACAAAACAAGCTGCGGTCGTGAAGCTCTGGCGGAGCGGGCGGGGTCGTCGGATGAGGGGCGCTACCGAAAACTCGTCGAGCAGCTACAGGCCATTGTTTGGGAGGCTGAGCCGAACAACTGGCGATTCACCCTGGTCAGTCCTTATGCCCAGGCCCTGCTGGGCTATCCCCTGGAGCAGTGGTATGAGGCGGATTTCTGGCTCGAGCATCTCCACCCAGAGGATCGCGAACGGGTGCTGGCCTGCTGCTCTGAGGCCATCGCTCAGGGCCGCGACCACGAGCTGGAATATCGGATGGTTGCCGCCGACGGGCGGATCGTCTGCTTGCGCGACGTGATCCGGGTGGAGCTTTGTGACGGTGAGCCGACTAAACTCAGCGGAATAATGTTTGACATCACCGAACGTAAAGACGCTGAAGAAGATCTGGTACGCAAGAGTGACGAGGCCCAAGAGTCCAGCCGACTCAAGACCGAGTTTCTGGCCAACATAAGCCATGAAATTCGCACTCCCATGAACGGCATCATCGGTTTTGTGGAACTGTTGGCCATGGAGGATCTATCGGAGCAGCAGGCTGAGTGGATCAATGTCATCCGCAACTGTGGGCAGGAACTTCTGGGCCTGATCGACGACATCCTGGATATATCCAGGATCGAGGCCAATCAGCTTCGAGTTGACCCCTGCCAATTTGCCGTGTCTGACGTGCTGGAAGACGTGAGGCAAACAATCGCCCCGGCCATAGAGGCCAAGGGCCTGAGCTTCTCGATCGACTGTACTGAGGATACGCCCCAGAGCATGAACAGCGACCCCCAACGGCTGCGTCAGATCCTCAACAATCTGCTGGCCAATGCCCTGAAATTCACGGACCGCGGCGGTATCAGCGTGCGGACCAGAGGCGACGTGTTGGAAGGTAAGCCCGCCGTGCGCTTCGAGGTAGCTGATACCGGTGTGGGTATAGCCCCGGAGCATCAGGACATTATCTTCGAGGTCTTCAAGCAGGTTGACAGCAGTGCCAGCCGCAAATACGAGGGCAGCGGTTTGGGGTTGGCTATCTGCAAAAGACTGACCAGCCTGCTGGGAGGCCGCATCTGGGTCGAAAGTGGCCTGGGAAAGGGGACGGCCTTTGTTTTCGTATTACCGCTGGAGGCTTCGCTGCCTAGAGGCACAAATCTTAGGGGGGCTAATGCAATGGATCAGATAGAGCCCGGCGAACAGGATGCAGCAGCGCTCATGGGCGAAAATTTGGGCGAACCTGCGGGGATCCTGCGACTTGAAGGTCGAGTGCTGCTGGCTGAGGACAGCCAAATCAATCGCACCCTGTTCAAGATTATTCTGGAGCGTGTGGGCTTACAGATTGACCTTGCCGCCAACGGACAGCAAGCTGTGGAGATGGCCCGCGGCCAAGATTACGATCTTATCCTTATGGATGTGCAGATGCCGGTGATGGACGGTCTGGAGGCCACACGCATTTTGCGAAGCGAGGGGCTGACTACTCCGGTAATCGCTCTTACGGCGCATACTATGAAAGAGGATCGAAAGCGTTGTCTGTGGGCGGGTTGCGACGGGTTTTTGTGCAAGCCTTTGAATCAGGGGACTCTCTTGGCCGCGGTGCAGGAGTATGTTGGCCGCGAGGTTGCAGCCGGCCCTGAGCCTTGGGATCACACCTAGACCGACAGATATCCTTTGTCGGCAAAGAAATCCAGGGCTTGGTCCAGATTGGCAAAGACCGCCGAGGCGGTCTCGGTGACGAAGGGACTGGGCTTGATCTGCGGCCGCCAAATAACGTACACTTCCTTGGTGACTTCGTGGGCATGTTGTAATTCGCGTTCCACGCCGCTGCTGAGTCCTGCCACACCCCCGGGCAGTTGGGGGATATAAGAGATTATCATGTCCGATTGGTCGATGAGTTTGAAATCCCTGGCGTATATCTGAGCGTGAATGTCGCGGGCCACGCCCAGGATTTCGTCAACGTCAAAGCTGACCTGCTGGTCGGCCACATGGACTTGAATGAATTTCTCGCCGCGCTCGGCGGCCTCCAGAGCCCTGAAGTGCAACTGCTTTTCCTCCAGATCGCCGGGATCGAAGGCAATAAAGAGCTCTTCTATGGTTGAGCGGAAAGTCGCCAGCTCAGCGACAGTTTCCGGGCAGTCCATCACGTGGGACATGGGGTAGGAGGGGTAGACTCGTTTCATCTGCGGACAGAACATCAGCCGAAAGAGGGTTCTGCTTGCCGAATCTCCCGAGCCCCGGGCCAGAACTACGAACTTACCTACTGCTCCGAGGGCGCAGCTGAGCAGTTCGGTAGCCAGGATTTCCTCCTCCCGCCAAACCATCAGGTCCTTGAGGGAGTGCTCCAGGTCATGGTCGCGGACCAATCGGGCGTGGATGCCGTCCACGTTGTCGATGAGGGTTACGTAGAGGTCGGCGTTCAGCTCCGCCATCTGGTCAAAATCAAAAGCCGGAAAGAGTCCATGTCGCCAGCGGAACGTGGCGTGGGTGTTGAGTACCAGGTTATCGCAACGCTTGGCGACGGCCAGGACGTCTTTGATAACGCTCCGTCGCAGGCCGTGCAGACGGGCCAGAGGCAAGTCCAGGATGCGCCCGGCAGCTACGTCCGGGGCCTCGGCATACATCATTTGCCCGATGTGAAAGAGGTCCAGTTGCCGGCCCTCGGCCTGGGCCATCCCTTGCAGTTTTTCCAGGAACGGCTTCTTGTCGATCCCGACTTGTCCGGTTACTACTACTTTCATTGCCATCACAAACTAGCAGCCAGGCGGTCAAAAGTCAAAAGCCATCGGTTAGCCGGGTGCATCAAGGTTTGGCCGAATCAGAATGCCAGGTCCTTTGTTTAGCCCCCAGGTTTATCCTTGCTGTCATCCCTGCGCAGGCTCCGGATCCATCTTATATTTAGCCCCCCAGGTTTATCCTGGGAGTTTCTTTAGTATTTAGCCCCCAGGTTTATCCTGGGGGTTTCTTTGGTATTTAGCCCCCGGTTTTACCGGGGGTCTTACTCTGTGCCTTTCTTTAGACCGTGATTTTCACAGAACCGTAATGCACCCCGCTTAGCCGGGCCACAAATACAACAGAATCGCCCCAATGGCCCCGGCAACAACTGCGGCCCAGATGCAAATCTTGACCAGACGTATCAGCCGTTGGAAGCGATGCAGCCGGCCCGGCTCGCAAGTGAGTTGCTGGAGAAGCTCCGTTCGGCTGGCGATGCTGGAGTGCCGCCAGGAGCGGGCTCGGCGGGGTATGGCGTTGAGGGCCCCTATGCGGTTCAACGCCCCGCTAAAGCAGCGCACCGCCAGAGGACATAATCTCTCGCCCGGGTTGCCCGTAGGGTTGTGTCCCTCTTCAGCCTGCCGCAGGTCGTACAACGGGCAACCAGGCTGACAGCCGCCGTCGGGACAGCCGCTGTGCAGTATGGCCCGGACGTCTGCGTCGCGCTCAAATCGGCGCGATATCCAGCCAAAGATTACCAGAAACGCCCCAACCAGCACCGCGATTTGCAGAACGTCAATTGCTGCATCGTTGCTCAATAATGATAATCGGCCTATCAGTAGTTCCCGGAGGTCGTAGATCACCAAGTTCAACCCCACCAGGAAAAGCCCGTAGTAGGGCAGATGACGGCCGCTGACGTGCCCGACTTCGTGGGCGAACACGGCGGCCAACTCGTCCGGGCTCATTTCCTCCAGCAGGGCATCGGTGATCAGCAAATATCGCAACGGGCCCCAGAATCCCATCACCGCTGCATTGGTGATCATCTTGCCGGTCCGCCAGACGAGTATATTTCTGTAGCCCAATCCGGTAGCTGTGCAGAGATTTTCTAATCTTTTGCGGATGGGCGAGTCCTTCAGAGCTGCGCAGCTCCAGGTGAATCGAATCAGCACGGGGGCACACAAGACAGTAAGCCCTATGCCGAGGATGAGGATTGCCGATATAAGGGCATCGCCCAAGCTACCGCTCGGCAAATGGGGCCCGATCAGGTCGAGCAAGTCGATAAGGGCCAGGAGCAAACTCAGCAGAATCAGGACTGGGGCCAGGCCGGCCTGGATGTGAAAGAGCAGATATCTTTTCCGCGACCAGATTTGTCGGCTCTGGGCACCTTGCCGAGCCCGCAGGCGCACTGCTCGGTCCAGACCGTAGAGAATGGCCTGGACAATCAGCCAACTCAGAAGCAGGGGCAGCAGGATCAACAGCTCGTCTGCCAGGATCGGTACCGCCCCGGTCAGCATCGTGGCCAGGTCCGCCCAGCCGGCCAAATAAATATCGCCGGCAAACAGGAGCAGCAGGACTATCTGCAGCAGTAGGCCCAGCCGCCTGTAGTATCCGCCCAATTGTCCCTGCTCTTTGTGCGGGCGGGCTAAGCGGATCAGACCAACCCGGTTGAGCAGAAAGGCCAAGAGTGTTACAAAGAGGATCTGGACAGCCACAAGGGCCAGGCTCAGCAGGGGGTTTTCTGCATTTGGGATGAGCGGCTTGATCTCCCGCAGTCCGTACATGCAGAGCACTGCGGCCACGATAAATATTTGTGCTGCCATCCAGCCTACCTCTTTACACGGTCAAACGAACATGCTAACGCTTGGCCAGCCATTCCACAAGCTTGCCCGCTGGAGCGGGGCTTTTGGATTGACCTTCTAAGCCCACATCCTAGAATTGTTTTGATTATGAAGGCCGCCGAGTACAACGAAGATTGTAAGTGGATGCGGGAGGCTCTGGAGGTTGCTCGCCAGGCCGGCCAGGCTCAGGAGGTGCCGGTAGGCGCGGTGGTGGTAGCCGACGGTAAGCTGCTGGCCGCAGCAGCGAACGCCAGGCAATGGGGGCTCGATCCCCTGGGCCATGCCGAGATCATCGCTCTGCGCGCCGCAGCCGAAAAACTCGGCTCGCGCTATCTGAACGCCTGCAGTCTCTACGTTACCTTAGAGCCCTGTCCTATGTGTGCCGGGGCCATTGTTCTAGCCCGCGTCGAGCGTCTGATTTACGCTGCCGACGATCCCAAGGCCGGGGCCTGCGGCAGCCTTTACAACATCCCCCAGGACGCTCGGCTCAACCATCACGTTGCTATTACTAGAGGCATCCTCGCCGACGAGGCCGGCCAGCTCCTGTCCGATTTCTTCAAGGCCCAACGGGCCCTGGGCAAGAAATGACAAAATCCTCGCCATTTGTCATCCCCGCGTAAGCGGGGATCCAGATAATAAGTCGGTTCAGTCTCAAGGCAACCATGGATGGCTACCGCTGGTTAGCTGCGACCGAAGCGGCCCTAGGAGCAGCCCTAATGGCCTTATTTGTAGTTGCCCTGACGCGCAAATACATACGATAAGCTTTATCCGTAACATTTTGATTTTTGATATGTATTTTTGATATTTGCTTTTTGATATTTGATATCCGCTCAATCCCAATCTTGACCGATACCTACCTAGCCTATAGTATGTCCGTAGCAGGCTTGAGGCCTACAGCCTACAGCCTACAGTCTATAGCCTGTTGAACTCGGAGAGGTGCCGGAGTGGCTTATCGGGACGGTCTCGAAAACCGTTGTGCGCTTGTCGCACCGGGGGTTCGAATCCCCCCCTCTCCGTTGTTTGGGGGGATGAGAACCCCCCTGATGCGGAGCATCAGTACGGGGGTTTGTCGCCAAAGGCGCAGCAAAGCTAATCCCCCCCCTCTCCGTTGTTTGGGGGGATGAGAACCCCCCTGATGCGGAGCATCAGTACGGGGGTTTGTCGCCAAAGGCGCAGCAAAGCTAATCCCCCCCTCTCCGTTGCCCCAAGCTACAGCCGGTTCATGTCCCTCAGCGTCTGAGAAATAGCTGAATAATTTTAGGGTCCAGACTGCATGGGGCAGGTGGGCGGGCTGGAGGTCGGCTCGGCTGGAGTCTGAGAGTCCGATATACCATCAGGTCCGCTAACTATTGCTGAACCTTTTTCCGGTTAGCCTCCAGAGTTGGTTTGAGGTTGAATTATTTTGTATACTTTTGGAAACGGGCAAGGATGCTCTAGCATGTTAGCCGATAAAACCGACATGCTGTGAGGAGCTACTTATGAAGACGCTGGTCAAAAAAATGCGCAGTTTCTTGAGGAGTGAAGACGGGCCCACGGTTACTGAATACGCGGTGATGCTGGCCTTGATTATCCTTATCTGCATGGCGACTATCATGCTGATTGGGAACAAGGTCAAATCCGTCTTTACGAACATCGAGGGTGGCCTGCCCACCGGCTCCTGAAGAAACGATGGCCTAGAAATCCAGATTTCTTACTCACTGATAGGGCAGTCGCTAAGAAAGGATTCTGCCCGACAGTCTCGGCCAACCAATTAGCATAGTTGCTCACACGAGTCAGGTACTTTCATTCTCCCGGCAAGCTTTTAGACCAATTCTTGGCTCCAGCGCAGCAGGGCCAGCGCTCACGGCTCAGACATAAACTTCGGTCATCTCTAGCTGGATATGGCGTTCCAACTTAGCAAGTGGTATAATCTGTAGGGCCAGATTACGGCCAAACAGTTGAGCCGATGCCCTGGGGCCAATATGCAGATGCGAATATGCCTATTCCTTCCGTCCTTTCTTCCCGAAATCGGCGGTCTGGAGATAGCTGTTGACAAGTTAGCGTTAGGGCTGAAGTCTTTGGGGCACGAGGTAGTTGTCTTGGCTCAAAGACCTCGCAGAGCATTGGGCCCAATCAAAAGGTCGTATCCGATAATTTACTATAGTCGCCCGCGCTCAAGGTGGTATCCCTGTTCGAGTTGGTTTCCTTTTTCGGTCGGTTCGGCCTTGGCGCGTGCCCATCGGAAATTCAGATTTGATATAGTCCACGCTCATCACGCATATCTGCCGGGTTATGTCGCGGTACGCTGGGCCCGACGCTACAATATCCCTGTTGTGGTCTCCTGTCGGGGAAGGGATATGTACCCAGACGCTCGCCCATGTCAATGGTGGCTGTCGCGGAGGAGGACCATATGGGCCCTAGAGCACGCCGATGCGGTTACGGCCTTAAGTAAGCATCTTGCTCAACGGGTATCCATTCTTACGGACAAGCGGGTTAGCGCACAGGTAATACCTAACGGTGTGGAAATGGTGCATGGCAATTCCTTGCCGGACGCTGTGCCCGACGTTTTTTCACATTTGGAAAATAAAGCCTTTATTCTGACTCTTGGCAGACTGCATCCTGTTAAAGGCTTGGATATACTGCTTGATGCCGTAAAGGTTTTGAAGAACCAAAACACAAGCGTACCCATATTGACAATTTGCGGTGACGGAAGGGAGAAGAATAGACTCTTACAGCAGACCCGAATGAACAATCTTGCCGATTGTGTTGTATTCCTCGGAGAAGTTTCGGGTTCTAAGAAAGCTTGGCTGCTCGCTAACTGCAGTTTTCTTGTGCAGCCTTCCAGAGCAGAAGGATTGCCGAATTCTGTTCTTGAAGCAATGAGCTACGGAAAAGCGGTCTTGGCAACGGCGGTCGGGGGCCTGCCTGAACTCCTGACCAGCGGGGAAAACGGCTTGCTTGTCGAACCCGCTAACCCGACGGCATTGGCCAACGGATTGCAAAAAATGCTCAACGCCGATCTGTCAAATTATGGGCAGAATGCGCTAAGGGTTGCCCGAGAGCACCCCTGCGAGAAAACAACCGAACTGTATCTGGGCTTGTACCAACGACTTCTCGAGGCCTAAGGAAAAAAAAGTTGCAAAGTATCTTAAATCGTGCAGTTTCGTGGCTTTGGTACTACTGCGGGTCTCGGCGAAGGAGGCGAAGCCGCAGGGAAGCAGACCAGACCGAAAGAGCCCACCACTGGCCAAGAGAGCGGATTGAGCGGTGCAGCCGGGAAAGACTCACGGTTTTATTGCGCCGGGCTGCCCAGATGGTACCCTATTATTCCCGGATCTTTGCCGAAAGGGGCTGGGATCCCCAGCAGGCGGAGAAGTATTGGCCCAAGTGGCCTGTTCTAACGCAGCAAATGCTGCAAGAAAGGCGGGATGAACTCATAGCAAAGGACGTCCAGAAGAGCAACTTGCGTCTTGGTGCCAGCGGAGGCTCGACCGGATTTAACAAAACGTTTTATCACGGCCGACAATTCGGGCAATCTAAAGCGGCCGCCGTGACTCATTCTGACTCTCTTGCCGGATGGGCGCCGGGTGATCGTATTGCGTTATTGTGGTGTGCGCCGTCCCGTGTGCATGGTGTGCATGGAGCGGTTCGTCCTTTGTCCCCGCTCAGAAGTTTGCTCAAGAACCAGAAGTTGTATAATTCCTACGATATGAGCGAGGCCCGCATGGGCGAGTACCATCTTGAGATCAGCCGTTACCAGCCCGATGTTATCATAGCTTACGCAGGCTCTATGTTTGAAATGGCCCGTTTTCTGAAGCGCAATCGGCTGTGTCCAGACTATCCCTCCAAGAGCATCATAACCTCTGCCGAAACGCTTAGCCAGACAATGCGCTTGCAGATAGACGAAGTTTTCTCCAAGCCCATTTTTAATAGATACGGCAGCTGGGAAGTCGGCCTTATGAGCTTTGAATGTGAAGCCCACTCGGGTCTGCATATTGCCTTCACCCACAACCTCATCGAGGTCGTAAGCCCCGGTTCGATCGAGCCGGTTTGGGAGCAACAGGGGGATATTCTGGTTACGACGTTGGGCGAGCCAGACTGTCCACTGATTCGCTATCAGATTGGCGATGTGGGGATTATGACCAAAGAGGTGTGCAGCTGTGGCCGAAATTCGCTCCGTCTGCGGGAGGTATTAGGTCGTGAGATGGATGTTATTTCAACTCCTGGAGGACGTAGAGCTCATGGCGTCTTTGCTGGGGCTTTTTTCGGCATTGATAAAGTGCGGCAATTTCAAGTGGTTCAGCGGAAACTGGATCGGATTGATCTGCGATTGGTTTTGGCTGAACCGCTGAACAAGAATGAAGAAGCAAGGATTCGTTCAGTGTTTGCCGAACGCCTTGGCCCTGAGGTAGCTTTTCAAATCAGGATAGTGGATCACATAGACCCCCTACCTTCGGGCAAAAGGGCATTTGTGGTCTCGGAAGTGCAGTAGTCTTGCCCAAAGAACTGAGGCGAGCTGAATGAGGAGCTGGGCCGATCGCCTCCGCCTCGATGCGGCCAAACCGCCTCTCGAGCACCTCAGCGTTCTGCTTCCCATGGCTCAACTGTACTCGGCAGGGCAGCAGCTGGGTTGGTTTTCGCTGGGGCTGCGTTTACTAGGCCTCTTCAATCGTTACCTTGATTTTGTCAGGCGGGTCCGAACCGAGGGCCCATTTCTGGATGTACTGTGTCCTGAGAACCGGCGGCTTGACAGTTTCGTCAAGCGGTTCCTCGTACACATAGGTGCCTTTGGTTTCCTTGGCTTTGACCATAATGATCTCGATTTTTTCCATGGTTTACCTCTCTGCCGTCTGCTGTAAGTTCCACACATCAAACGCAGGTTGTTCCGTGGTTCTGAGGTCTTCTATGAAGTGCCCGTGTCAGGGGCTTATTGCCAGTTGTATTGCCAGGGCATGTCCGGCCTCGGTAGCCTGAAACTCGACATTACAAATAATATTCGGATGCTCGGAAAAACGCATACCGGCTCCAATATAGCCACCGAATATCGTGCTTTGCTCAATACCGAGGCTATCCGGATAGTCAGTACCCCCTAGAGTGAGGTTCACATCTGCTACTCCGTCGATCAAATGCAGAAAGGGACCTCCATAAACAGATAGATATTCGGTGCAATTCCACGTAGGCCCAATAGCAATTTGTACTTCCGTCATATGGATTTCCGAGTCCATCGTTCCGGGTGAGCCAAACAGTGTGCTGGGATTACCTTTAAAATTCTCAAAGGGAACGAAACTTACTTGAGCAAGCATACCTACGCTTACGTCTTCCCACTCGAAAAAAGTCACCCTTGTCCCAGCACCAATCGCTAGACTTGGATCGCTAGTGCCAATCATGGAGCTAGCGTTAGCTATATTCTCACCATGGTCAACATCAATGACAGCCACACCCAGACGACCAAATACGTCCCATCTGTCGGTGAGCCCATATCCGAAATTAGCGTAAATCTTGTTTATCTCTAGATCGCTGATATCCATGTCAGGCCATCCAAAGGGCCCCACCATCTTTATCTCCATTTTGCTGTAGAGATACTCGAGTCCCAAACTGGGCTGTCCCCGGCTTAAGAGGGCCCTTGGCGGCCCCATAGGGTCAAAGCCAAAGACAACATTAGAGCAAAAGAGAATCAGTATTGCAGCAGCAATCGTCAGCAGACTTTTTCGCATAATTGCAGACTCCCTTGGAAAGAATTTGCTCGGAAATTTCCCGTGGCGGCATTATACCCCAAAGCAATCGCCGGGGAAAGGGCATTTTTATGGGGCACTAGAAAGGGCGGTCTTATAGTCGAAGCGGCTGGCCTGGGGGGATTGCACGCAGACTGGGATGTATCGGTTCAGCCAAATTGGGACAACTATGAATTAGTCGCATGACAATTTCGGCTCCTGGTTTAGGTCATTTGTCCGGTTATGTCTTTTGCCTTCCTTCATGGTTTGTCTCTTGAGTTCGCCCCGACGCTTGAGGATCTCCTCACGCCGGCCGAAGTATACATCGTCCGGCGTCAAGCCTTCCCCGGCATGCCGGCCAAGGCTTGCTCCATCTCTACACCTTCATCAACCAAACTGTCCCACTTCTAGCTGACGTTGAGCAACAATCGTTACTAATAATTAACAACTTTACGATGCATTAGTGTTTAGATTCAGACGAAAGGCAGTTTCGTAAGGTCTTGCTAGACTCTACAATGGATTGCGATGGGTTTTGGAACCCCGCGGCATTGTCCTCGCCTGTGAAGACGGCAACCGTTTCAGGATTTATAGTTCTCTTTTCGCTGATTTGCGGATGGTGTCTTTTATTTGCTCCACGTTTGGCATCGCTGTGGCCTCAGCCCACTTGGACACTGGGCTGGGAACATCCTTTCCAGTGACCGTCAGGATCGGCGCATCGAGCCTGTCGAAAAACCGTCTGTGGCACTCATAGCCGATCCGTGCGCCAATGGAATTGCTCTGCGGCGACTGTTCGACAATGACCAAGTTCGAGGTTTTCTCCAGAGACTCACCGATCAGCTCATAGTCAATATCCAGCATGCTCACTGTGCGTAGGTCGATAGCCTCCACACTTATGCCCTCTTCTGCTAACTGCTGAGCAGCTTGGGCGACGAGAGACACAGACCATGAGTACGCCAGCACGGTCACGTCTTTGCCTTCAGATATTTTCTTCGCCTTGCCTATCTCGATGAAGTAATCCAGGTTGTCGGCTGGGACGGAACCTGTGGTATTGTATAGTTCGTGATGTTCGACGATCAGTACGGGGTCCTTGCTCTGCATAGCGGAATTGAACAGGCCTATGTAATCAGCGGGCATAACTGGGGACACTATACGCCAGCCGGAAAACAGGGCAAAAAGGGCTGTGGGATCCATCGAGTGCTGTCCGCCATAGCCGCAGCCGGTCGCAATTCGCGTTCTCATTACCAGCGGGACATCTATATTCGCTCGCCCATACACATAGCCCAGTTTGCCGATCTGGTTGAATATCTGGTCGGCTGCGATAAGGGCAAAATCGGGGAACATTATCTCTACTATTGGTTTCAGGCCGCTCATGGCCGCTCCGCCGGCAAGACCCGTAAAACCGGCCTCCGATATTGGCGTATCCAGTACCCGTCCCGGGAAACGCTGCTTGAGACCTTTAGTAGCTTGATAAGCACCGCCGCCCATATGCCCGACTTCTTCGCCTAGAACAAATACATTGGGGTCTTTTTCCATCCACCGTCCGGTCACGGCTGCGATGGCCTCGACGTACTTCATATCCTTGCCGGGCTTGAGTTCCGCCGGTTCGACGAACTTTATCCCCTTGAACTCGCTGCCGTCGCTTCGCAGACCGTCTGTAACACTTTCCGGGGCCGGAATTAGTGCCGGCCTGATAACTCTAGTCTCGGAATTATCTGTCTCCGTACAAAAATCCACAGCTTGCTGAACTATCCGTTCGGCAGAGACCTTAACCTGAGTGTCCTGTTTGTCCGTTAGCAGGGACAGCTGCTTGAGCTTTTCCGGAAAACACACCAAGGGGTCGCGTTTTTTCCACTCGGCCTCCTCCTGTTTGCTTCGATAGCCAAACGCGCTGCCGGGAATCTCGCCGGCGTGATGGAAATAGCGGTAGGTCTTTGCATCGATGAACACCGGTTTGTTGTTACTTCTCAGCTCGGCAACTGCCTGCTGAACCGCTATCTTCATAGCCAGAGGATCCATACCATCAACTATCCGCCCCAGCATGTCATATGATGCAGCCCGAACGGAAAGCTCAGATATCGCAGCCGACTCTCCCAGACTGGTCGCCACAGCATAGAGGTTATTTTCCAGGACATATATAATCGGCAGCTTCCAAAGTCCCGCCAAGTTCAGAGCCTCGTGAAAAACTCCCTGATTGGCCGCCCCGTCGCCGAAAAAGCAGACTACAATATTATCATTCTTGAGGTAAGAGTTAGCCCAGGCCGCACCTGTAGCCAGTGGAATACCGCCAGCCACGATGGCGTTTGTCCCCAATACTCCTATTTTTGGATCGCACAAGTGCATAGAGCCGCCTCGACCGGCGCAACAGCCTTTTGCCAGTCCCATAATCTCCGCCAACAGTGTATTTATTGAATCCTGCAACTGCTGGGGTATGGATTTTTGGATCGGATCATAATCTTTTTTGAGGCGGTAGGAGCAAGCCTTAGTCAGGAATTGATGATGTGCCCGGTGTGTGCCATAGATACCGTCCTTTGGCCGAAGGCTGGCCATAGTGCCCACTGCCACAGCCTCTTGGCCTATGCTCGCATGTACCGGGCCGTGTACCAGACCCTCTTTCTTCAGCTCCAGTAACTTCGTCTCGAATGCCCGGACAAGATACAACTGCAAAAGCATAGACCGAAGTACGTTCGGCCTCTCGTTTACCCAGTCCTCTTCAGTGACGGTTAGTTGTTTCCAGTCAAAATCCAGCTTTTGTTCTTGCCAAATAGCCACGTTTCCATCCCTTGCTGCTGTTGATGAGCAGATCTCTGATACTGCCTCAAAATCTTTACCTGTTTATCTTGGCCAATCTTGTCGATCGAATCTCGTTATACTCTGCCACCATCTTTTCCAGTTCCTCTCGACACAGGGCGGCCCCTTCAGCGGTTTTTTCTTCCAAGAACCGCTTGGGCAAGGTATCAGCCTCTGGGCCGATCCCTTCACGCTTGTTGTAAGCTCGAGTCTGTTGCGTGATGTTATTCGCAAATAGCTCGAGCTGTTCCTTACTCCATTTCAGTCCCGTCGTAGCTTCAATGAGTCTAGCCAGCTCATCCCACTTGATAAAATCCCTGTAGAAGCGACAGAGTACCAGGCAGTCGAATATCGCCGCCCGATCCTCGTAATCGATGTGCAGCTTAGCCTTGTTAGTGATTACGCCGGGCTCTATTTCTCCCGACAGCTCAGCCTTATAGAATGTCCCCCGCAGATGGCACGCACCCCGGGCGCTGGTTGCATAGGACAGCCCCATTCCTTTGAGGACCCGCGGATCGAAGCCACTCGGCTCAAGCCCTTTCACATGAATAGCCAGATCTTCCAGCCCCAGTTCTTTCGATGCCTGCTTGATGCCTTTAGCCAACAAAGCCCCCACACCTTCTTTGTACGCTATCATCTGAAACAGCTCCGCCATGCGGTCGGGTTGGTTGTAGTCGATTGCAAAATCGATTTTCCCTCGCTTGTAGGCCTCGATGGCGAAAGCCGACAAGTTGCCCGCGCTCATGGTGTCCATACCCAGCCGATCGCAGATATCGTTCAGCCAGGCCACTTCTTCCAGACTGTCTAACTCATTCAGTCCGCCCAGAGCATAGATAGTCTCAAACTCCGGCCCTTCGATCTCCAAGCCAGCATGTCGTCCCTTTTTAAGGCGGGACAACTTCGTACAACGAAGAAAGCAGGTGGGACATCCGCAGGCCTTGACCTCGAAGTTTTCCTGCATGTAATCAGCCGACAGATTCTCCCATTTTTCGTAATGTCCTTTTTGCCAGTAGCGCGTCGGAAAACAGTTCGCCTTATTGGTTACGGCCACTTGCATGGGCGTACCAAGTGTTTTGTACACCTTAGTAACCGCTGCAGCCATGCCCTTTGCTGCTAACTCTTTAGTTAGCTGTTTGAGCAAATCCGGATTGGCTGTCTTGGCCTTTTTCGTCCCGGCAAAGGAGATTCCTTTGATATTCTTGGCCCCCATAATAGCTCCCATACCGCCTCTGCCCAGACTCCGCCACCTATCTGACTTAATACAGGCCATAGCCGCTCGATTCTCGCCGGCCGGACCGATCACCATCGCTCGGGCACCCTTCGCCGAGTGCTTAAGCAAATCCTCTTCCGTATCGTAGGTGTCTTTGCCCTGCATATTTTGGGCTGAGCGGAACGATACCCCCTTTTCATCAATCAGCAGATACGACAACTGGTTGCATTTACCTTCAATGATTACCGCGTCGATGCCGCAGCCTTTCATTTGCGGTCCCAGCCTGCCCCCGCAGTAAGATTCCATGAAGCCGTCTGTTGCCGGACTCTTAGAGAAGACAGCGAATCGCGATTGGCTCCAGAACTTTGTACCCGTAACCGGCCCGACAGCTATAATAAACCGATTATCCGCAGACAGAGCCTCTACCCCCACCGGGTTTTCCTTCGTTAGCAGATATACGCCTAAGCCCTTGCCGCCGAGGCTCTGGCAAAGGACGGAATCGGGAATATCTTCGTAGAAGAATTCCTCGGTATCAAGGCGGATCCTCAATAGACGATTGAAAAACCCCTTCACGGTGCGTTTCTCCAATTACTGCTGGGCATCTTGCCATACTGCCCAAGAAAACGCTCGGCCATGGACCCAATCGATACGTGCCTGCTCCCTCATAATTGCTTTGTCTATAAGTTCTTATTGCATCCGGAGGTTTTCAAGTTTTAGCTTGACAAACTATCGATTATCGATAATCATAATAGCAGTTATTCCTACTAAGTCAAGGCCCTACACGTGAAAATCGTACCAACCAGAACGAACAACGGCTTGTCGGATAAGGTCTACCGAAGTCTCTACAATCGGATCGTCACCGGTAGGCTCAAGCCAGGCCAACGCATCACAGAGATGCAGATCGCCAAATCCAAAGGTGTCAGCCAGGCGCCTGTCAGGGAGGCATTGAAACGCCTCGCCGAAGATCGTTTGGTTGATCTTGTGCCCCGTAGCGGCTGTTATGTCTGCGAACTGACCCGGGAGGATGTGGACTATCTTTTTGAGATTCGCAAGCGTCTAGAATCCCTGGCCCTTGAGTATGCGTTTGAGAACTTGGATCCCAAGAGAGTCCAAAATCTAAGGCAGAAGTTTAATGAATGTCGCGAGCTTGGCAAACACAAGCTGGTCCAAAAAGAGCTGAAACTCGATTCGCTACTACATTCCATGATCTTTGAAGCCTCGGGAAGCAAGGATCTGCAAGTCTTGCTGAACAAATTGTGGGCGAGGATTCAATTATTCCGCATTCGCGAGGCCACTGACTTAGCCCGGGCCAGATTGGCCCTGGAGCGACATATTGAGATTTTGGATTCAATTCTTGCCCGCGACATGAAAAAGGCCCAGGGACTTCTTCTGCAGCATCTTGAAGAATCACAGCAAAATATCTTGGAACATTTTGTTTAACCGTCTTAGATTTACCGACAATGACATAGGAATGATTTAGGAAATACGGGAATAGAATGAAATGAAAATACAAAAACTACATTGGCTTAACGATTCGGGAATTATAATGCTGTGCCCCATTAGAGGTCGTGTTCTGCAAGTGACACTAGGAAAAGAGAAGGCATTTTGGAACCATCCCACTTTCTCAGGGGATTGGAATATCGGTGGGGATCGTCTCTGGATTGGGCCGGAAGTAGATTGGAATTGGACAAGCCTGAAAAACCCTGATTTAGGCAATTATGTGGTTCAAGAGGCAATGGACCCAGGAAAATGGGCCACGAAAAATAGGGGGAAAAGATCATGTCAGATTCAACAAAACGTGCTGATGAAGCACAGGGACAAGAAAAGAGAAGTCCGTATCAAACTGATCCGAAGCTTCCGCTCAGTTGATATGCCCAAAGCAGCGTTCTTCCGGAAGCATCTGGCGTATCAGACAGATAACGAATTGTGGATTTGTAGCGGAACGCGCGGCCAAAACATAGGACTATGGTCTCTTCTGCAAGTCCCCAGTGGGGGGACAATGTGTGTTCTCTGTCGAGAGAATGCTACCTTTCGGGACTACTTCACTCCCATCGGAGATAGGCTGTGGAAGAAAGAACAGAATCGGCTGTATTTTAAAATCACGGGGCGAAACCGATACAAGATCGGAATATCGCCTTCAGCGGTGAGCGGCAAACTGGCCTACATCCGCAAAGCAGCAGCGGGATACCTGGTAATCTTCCGACAGTTCTTCCCGCAACCGTGGCGCAGCTATTGTGACGTTCCACTGAACGAGCTAAAAAGCAATGGTGACGCAGTCCAGGTCTACAATGATGACGGATCGTTAGGCCGGTTCGGAGAAATGGAATACCATAGTCCCTATATCCAAGTGGGCAAGGGACCTGATCATATTGTGGACACCAATCTAACGGTTGTCGGCCTGGTTGCTCGAAACAAATTGACTGCATGGAAGGATTACTGGCTGCGGTGAAGAGTGAATTGAAGAGGCGCCAATAGAGTCGACAGAAAAGGCAGCCATCGTCACAAATGAAATATTGAAATTAATGGTGGATCGATCATGGACTGACTGTTTCACTTCTTCCGGAGCTAAAAAACATGATCAAGGAATTAGGCCATGTTGGTTTGAGTGTGAGCAACATAGACGAATCACTGGAGTTCTACAGAGATTATCTGGGTATGGAAGTCATTATGGAACTGGATATTCAGGATGATCGGATCGGCAGGCTGGTAGGAATTCCAGGGGCAAAATGTAGAATAATCCACCTACGACTGGGCGAAGCGACGCTCGAATTGTTTGAGTACAGTGAGCCCAGCGGCAAAAATGTGGCCAAGGATGGGCGGCAGTGCGACCACGGCATTTCGCATATAGGTTTTGAAGTTAGCGACATTCACAAGCATCTCAAAGAGATTCAGGACCGGGGTTGTAAAATGCTTGGTGAGCCGGTAGAGTTTCGACCGGGCGTGTGGGTAGCATATTTTCGTGGCCCGGACGGCGAAGTGGTCGAGTTTCGTCAACGACCGGAGTAGTCCAAGAAAATGTTTTTTTGGTAGTTTTGAAAGGAGTTTTATTATGTCCAGAGGTAAGGTGGTAAAGTCTAGCAAAGTCATGCCGTTTACGCTGCCAGAGTTAGAAGGATACGAGTCCAGAATGCTCATCGACGTGTTCAACGCGGGCTCCGAGAAAATGCAACTGAATCATGGCACTCTTAAGGGTGGGGCCTTTACGCCGGGTGGTGCCCACGCAGGCCATGACGAGATTTATATCGTATTGAGCGGTGCAGCGATATTGAATCTGGATAACGTTGAATACGATATCGAGAAGGGTACGGTAGTATTTATACCCGGGGACACATTCCATTCGCTCAAGAACAAAAGCCAAACGGAGGACCTCGAAATTATCACCGTTTGGCCCGGACAACCGGCTCCCGGCGCCAATGGAATCTACGACATGCGCAAAGAAGCATGGGGCACTACGTATCGCGAAATTGAAGAATAATTTCTGCTTTTTTGAAAAAAAGGTAATAAAAATGTCAGAACGTAAGACTCGTTTCGACCTTGAAAATAAGATTGCGATTGTAACCGGCGGTTCAGAGGGGATAGGCAAAGCCACCGCGAAAGAGTTTGTCCGCAGTGGGGCAAAGGTTGTGATATGCGCCAGACGCAAGGAGATAGGCGAAGCGACAGCTAAAGAACTTGGCGAGTCGGCGACTTTTATTCCCTGCGACATAAGCAGCCTCGAACAGGTGCGTAATCTTGTGGGTCAAACTGCCGATAAATTCGGGCGGCTCGACGTGATGGTCAACAATGCCGGCTATAACTCCAGCCAGCCTAAAGATCGTGTTACTGCGGACAAGTATCCCATCGAGACCTGGGAGAGGATAATTAGTGTAGATCTTAACGGCACATTCTACTGTTGCCAGGAAGCGGCCAAAGTGATGGTCAAGCAAAAGTCCGGCAGCATAATAAATATTGCCTCGGTTGCGGGTGTAGTGGCCCTTCGCCTGCAGGTGGGTTTCGTGGCTGCCAAGGCAGCTATAATCAAGATGACCGAAGCCATGGCCTGTGAACTTGCTCCCATGGGCCTACGCGTGAATACGGTATCGCCGGGCTCGACATTGACGGAAGGCACTCGCAAACTCTTCTACGGTGAGAACAGCACCTTCAGGCAAAATGCCGACAGGGTAATATCGTTCATTCCTCAGGGCCGGCCCGGAGAAGCCGAGGAAATTGCCGACGCCATTGCCTTTCTGGCTTCCGATGCGGCCTCCTACATAAATGGCCAGAATATCATTGTCGACGGCGGATGGACCTGCGGATTCAACAGAGACTTTTAATATCTCAATGGCTCATGTTGCATAAATTTCCATATGAAGACTTCGAAGCCCTAGAAATACCTGATGCCAATGTTGATGCCGTTTACACGCTTGGCGAATCATCGGCCAAAGCTTCGGGCGAGCAGATTATCAGAAAGGCCTTGGAGACGCCTATTGGCTGTGAGCGACTTCGTGATCAAGTTCAGGCGGGAATGAAAATCACGATAGCTGTCGACGACAGCCGCCGAAGCACGCGCGCGGAATTAATGCTTCCGCTGGTCTTAGAAGAAATTGCATCTGCTGGCGTGAGCAATGAAGAGGTAACAGTTTTTGTGGCCTTGGGCACACATCGGCCCATGAGCGATGATGAATTGCGAGCCAAATACACAAATGAGGTGGTAGATAATTACCGAATCGTCAATCCCGACTGGAAGGACAGATCTGCTTACGCTCAGGTAGGTCGCTCGGGCCGAGGATTTGATATTAAGGTGCACGAAGAGATATTGAAGGCTGATTACGTTGTTGGAGTCGGCCAAACAATAGCGCATATGATCGCGGGATTCGGCGGCGGTTGTAAGATTGTCAATCCGGGCTGTTCAGACAGCGAGACCATCGGCGAGATGCACTGGATGTGCACCAGGGTGCCCGAGGGCAAACTTTTTGCTGTTCGCGAAAACGTGGTCCGGGATTTGATAGACGAAGTGGCCCTGGAGGCGGGACTGAAGTTTATTGTCAATGAGGTCCCGGGCAGCAAGGGAATAGCTGGGGTTTTCGCAGGTCATCCTCTTGAGGCCCACAAAAGGGCGTGCGAATTTGCGAAAAGCGCCTGCAAGGTTAAGATACGAAAAAAGGCTGATATCGTCCTGGCTGACGCTTATCCGGCAGACATCGACTTCTGGCAGGCACTAAAGGGACTAAACGCAGCCTATGGTGCAGTAAGGGATGGTGGCACGGTCATTCTGGTGACGACCTGCCCCGAAGGGGCCTGTTCACAACACGAAGAGGTGACTAAATATGGATATTCGCTTTCACTGGATGAGATCAGATCGATGGTGGCTGCGGGTACTCTTGATAAGATAGTCGGGGCCAATTTATATCTTGGCCGACAGCTAGTAAAAAGAGCGGATACCATATTGGTTACAACAGGTATTTCAAAAAAAGATACGCGAGCGATGGGCTTTGGTTGGGCCAAGAGCCCGGCTGAAGCCTTGAAGATGGCCTTTGACAAACATGGTACTTCAGCCAGGGTAAACGTGCTATATAAGGCCTCGAAGATGATCTGTACAGTTGAATGATCAGACGGAGTCATGGAACTCAAGGATAGCATATCACAAACGCAGGTTTCGGAGGGTGAAATAATGATTCATTCCGCGTCCCTATTTAGAATCCATGTGACGGGGGTCAGTTTCTAGCGACAACTACATTTCAGTCCCGCTTAGTTTCCAAAGACCCAGGATCGGTGATGGCATCAGCCTTGAACCAGCCACAAAGCCCATTCACCTGATCGGGCATGACTGCTTTGTCGCCGCCCGAATAAGTCGTATGCAGCCTGAACTTCTCTGCCAAATAGGAACCAACTCCGTCAGCCACCCCATCTGTCAAAGCACGATCATAAACGATGACCTCCCCAACGACCATATCCGCGGTGAAAAGGGATCCTCCGATACTAATAGCTCCCGGCTGAACGTTGGGTCTCCTAGAACTGCTGGTTTCACTGAGGGGCATCTCTTTGCCATCTATCCAGAGGCTTGTTGTCTCATTAATAGGGCCGGGCCTCTTTCTGATGCAAATGATCGTCGGCTTGTCAAAGTGATCCTTGAATGAACCGTCCGCGGTAACAGCATCAGCCCCCCAACCTGTTGCCCAGTCCAGCCTGCCAGATTGTATTTGAATGGCCGAGCCTCGGCCTATTTTATACAGATCCCCCCATCTCAATAGACAACTACCCTCCTTTTTTACAGTCCCTACAAAAAACAGAGTGAACGCGCAGTCCCCGCTTGGTACGGCGGCGCCGGGCAAGATCGGAACAGTCATTGCGGTTCGGCTCGCAAAGTGTACACCGGGCAGACCATTAATGACATTGCTGAGGTATTTTGGACGTTTACGCTCGACCTCAACTTTAACTTCGGTTAGTCTTTGCTCCGTCCTGCCCCAGCACTCGTTGACGTCGCGGATACGACGGAGCACCTCGGGCGATTCTCCCGCTCCCATCTGCATCGCTTGACCAAGCAGCCCTCTGATTGTTTTGAGCACCTCGGGCGTATATGTCAGGCTTGCGTGTGGAATGCCCCACATTCCGCCGTGCTTTGGATTGGCCTCCAGGGCCTTGGCGCACTCCATGTAAAAAGCAAGCATCGGCTCAGCCGCCGCCCCGAAAAGCTTCTGGCAGGCCGGCCGCAGAATCTGCTCAGCCGTAAGCTCCGTATCCCACATCCCCTTGGCCATGACATAATGCAAAGGCCACTGGATCGGAGAGTCTTCGATCGTCGCAAAGGCCGCACCTTCACAATACATATACTTGATGCCCTGGGCCTTGTGGTATCGCAGATCGCGTAAGGCCGCGTCGCCCAGGAACGCCGGAACATGTTTGTAGCCGCCCCAGGTAGTCATGTAGTACTCATAGATCCCGGTTACTTCAGCGCCGCTAGCCCGCCATGCTGCCAGGTTTTCCAGCCAGGGTTTCTTGCTCGGACAGGATGCATTATCTAGCGAATGAGCCCTGCAGGAACTATTGATGACGAACACAACGACCCCGGGCCCGGATTTGACCCGCTTGGGGGCCTCCATCGTGGCGAGGAAAGCTATGGTCGCCACGGATTTATCAGGATGGGTCTTGCGTAATTCACGCACCACTGCATTGCAAAAGGACAGCGTCTGCCCCCCGGGATTTTCGCCGAGTTTTTTACACTCTGGGCATTTGCAGAACCCAGTAGAGTCGTTTGCACTTAGGCTGAACATTACCTGGCTCGGATCGTTGTCAAAATGTGCACGCGCGAGCTTGACCGCTCTGGCCACAACCTCCGGATTGGAAAAGCATATCTGTGTCCCCCTGCTGGCTGTTCGCTGCCCGTCGACCAGGGCAAAGTACTCGGGGTGTTCCTCAAAGAGGCTGAGCGGAATAATATTTTCGTAATTATGCGTTATGTGAAGCGGTATGCCGCCCATGCCCCAGGAAGGCTTATCAAAGTCGCGATCGCTACGGGCCCAAAAGAAAGTTGAGCGAGACTCGAAGACAGGTGAAGAATCGATGGTGATATCATCGAAGACTACTTTGTCCGTCTTTGGTACCACATGCCAATTAGGATCCGGCCCAAAACATTCGCATCCCAGCTTTTCCAGAAACATGTCTACAGCGTATCTTGTGCCCGTGTAAGCCAGAGCGTCATTGCCTGCAAGCACAATATCCTTGCCGACTTTTTTCACGATGACTCGCTCACCCCCCGGGTAGCTCTGGACAATGTCGATACCCACGGTCTGAGCTGCCCGCGGACCGAGAAGCACGCGCCCGCGATCCGCCGGGGCTTGCGACAGCGTCTCAATGGGTAAAGAAACGCCTGTCATTCGCCCAAGGAAGTGCTGAAGTCTCTTTGCTGCGGCAAGCTCCTTATCAGTTGGGACCTCGGCGTATGTGATTGTCATACGCGCCTTGCCGTCACTGATAACGACGGTGTCAGCTGCCATCACACACACACCAGCAGCGATCAAGAATATTCCCTGAGAAAGTATCACTAACAAGAGTTTCATCTTCCACGGGTGGATTTTCTTAGACATGGCTAAATACCTCCTTAGTTTGTCCTCGAACGTTGGAGGAGCTTCCAGGCCCGCATAGGCCGCAACCGCCAAACACTCGTCGCCTGTCTCCATGACGCCGCCACACAGCGGCAATGCTATGTATGTTCCGGGATTCTGCTCAAAGAAAGACCAACAAACCCTAACCAGCGGGTTTCGGTCTCCAACCGAGGATTTCCCAACCTATCCTGGGGACCCAATGTCTGAGCGACTCGTCAAAGTATTCCGGGTCTATTCGATTGACCTCCTCGACGTGGCCATCAACGAAAGTAACTTCCATCAGATTGTCCCCGTGCATTCCGCATGGATCTGGAGCCCACCCTGCTAAATTTGTAATAAACGTCTTAAAATCGTACTGGTTAGCATAACTATAAACTGTGTTATAATCCAGCGTCATGATTAGACGTGAGGGG
>JAUXAG010000012.1 GCA_030614915.1 Actinomycetes bacterium
CTGCTTCTGGGTGGTTTGGGCATGCTGATGAGGCGTAGGCCCTAGCGTTTATCGAGCACCATTTACCACCAACCAAGGGGCTGGCCTTGACGGCTGGCCCCTTCTTATTATATCTGCATCCTATTGATGTTTGAACGGTCAAATAAACAATGCCCAACCGGTTGTCATTCCCGCGAAAGGGCTTGTTGCCAAACCCGATATCCAGCGTTTAAGATTGCTTCGCGGAGTTTATGCTGAGCAAAGCGAAGTGCTCGCAATGACACAGAAGGGACAAGCCTGCGCGTCACGCTTAGCCTTGTTCAACTTCATCTGGGCTTGCTTCAAGGCGTACTTCGTCTCGTTGTCGGCTGCTAATCCAGCCAGCGAGTATCGCCAGCAATAGTTTCATTGCTAGTGGGTCATCGCGTAGACGTATATATTCACAGCCATGGCCAGAGCCGCCTGCTCCTTCTGCTGGCCAAAAAATTGGGCCCAGGCACAATGCATGTCGCTGGCGCACATCACCGCCACCAAGCGGTCCTTGTCGTACACGCCAATCAATCCGTGGTTTCGTCCTTGGACGTGCGGCAGGCCGTTAGGCAGCTGGTAGAAACAACGGAATATCTCGTGATTCTTGTCGTTGTCGAAATTTACATACCTGGCGTTGGGAAGGATTCTTTTCATCTCCTGCCGCATGCCTACGTAGAACGGATCGGGCTGGGAAGACGACAGGACGCAGTCGTCGATGAATAGGAATCCGCCCCGCCGCAGATATTCACGAATATTTTGCCGCTCACCTTCAGTCAGAGCCGGCTGATTCTGGGCGTGCATGAAAATAAACGGACATTCAATCATCTCATCGAGCTTTGCAACGTCAGGCGCATTGAAGCCAAAGCCCAGGTTCACGCTGGTTACGTCCCGGATTCTCTCGATCAGATTAAGGTCGCCCTCGGGATGGTGATGCCAGTCCGGTATGCCGGGCCCGACGCGAAACTTCAATCGAGCCCATTGCACCCTGGAACCGCGTCCGAACTCGAACTGCCCTGCCTGTTGCAATGCTGCACGCTGAGCCAATCCAATCGTTCCGATCAGCGCAACAATGGCTAACACAACAATCAAGCGGTGACGTCTGCCAAAGGAAAGTCTGTTTAATAGTTTGCGTTGAATATCCGGTTTTCGTTGCATCGTTGGCACCTCTTGGGCTTGAAGGCATCTCAGATCATTCGATATCGTCTTCGTATGAGCAACTCACTTAGAAACAGCACAATCAAGGCTACGAATATCCACGGGTTGTGCCACAGGGCTCGCCGTTGGGTTTGGACAATTTCGCTCGGTCTTTGCTCGAGCCAATTAGCCCAATCGAACGACCTGTCAGGCTCGACTACCATCCCTCCGCTGGCGGCAGCCATTTTCTCCAGGCCGATGCGGTCAGGTTTGAGTTGCCGCAATTCATCACCGGCCAATTCAGCTCGGCTGGCCAAAAACGCCTCCGCTACGACCTGGCCCTGGTGACGAGCGGTGAGCCGATACGCGGTGTCCGGCTTTGTCAGTAGTGCTGTGCGGTATTCCTGGTCGCGGCTGGTTGAAGTTAGTCTCAACGGAAGCGTCTGATCCGAAGATTCGGCTGCGAATACCAGCTCTTCGAGCTTGAACGGACAGCCATGCGGCAAATGGAATCGGACCTCAACGGTCTTGTTCGGCGGATAGACAACGGAGTCCAGCACCCAGCCGGGCTGGCGGCGAACACCGGCACAGAGATACCCGACCAATTGTCGCCAGAACTTGTCGAAAACCATGGACCGGCTTTCCAGCGACAATCGCCAACGCCACAAACAGTCGCTAGCCAAGACGCCGGTTCGCCCACGCCCGAACGATTGCGTAGCCAAGACGATCTGCGACCGCTTGTCCGTCGCCAACACTCTGGCTCCGACTTTGGCACGCTGGACCGGCGCGAGTGATTCAAAGAGTGGCAGCATCGATTCGGTCGCTAGCCCATCGTTGACGGCAAAGCTGAAAATGGGGCTCTCCAGGCCTTCCCTGGTGAGCTTTACCGGTATCAACGGCGGCGAGTGGCGACGCTGCTGGGCAAACGAAATACTCAAACCCGCAGCTTGAACGTTGCCTTGCCTGATTGTTCGCTGTACTTGGGATAGTCCCGGGCTCACGCGTTGATCAAAGGCAGTGTAAGGAGCGAATTCGACCGGCAGCAGCGTTTGCAGCTCAGATTGCGAATATGCGGCTCCGCCGGCTGGATTGCCGCTGATTATCAACAAGCCTCCGCCGTCGCGAACGAACTCTGTCAGCGTCGATTCCATGCGTGGGGAGATATGACGACGATCCAGGTTCAGCAAAATCACCACGTTGAACTGAGCCAGCTCCGTTGGTCCCGGGAAGTTATCCACATCATTCTCCGACCTCTGAACGCTGAACAGTGACTCGCCGGCAAATCGCACGGTCATCTCGGCGCTGTCGCTGCGGTCGAACACTCCACGCAAGTGCCGCGTCCCCCAGTCCAAGGCGCCCTGATAGAGCAACACAGTGGGCTTCTCCTTGACAATGCCCTGCACCGTCCACTTGGCTGATGCCAGGGTTTCACCGCCGGATTGTACCTGCACATCGTACAGAAGGGTTTCGGCAGTGGGCACGGGCACTTGGAAGCTGACGTTCTGGGTATTTGATACGTGACCAAATACCGGTATCTTACGGCGATGCACGAGCTTCTCGCCTTGTTTGATCAGCACTTCCAAGGGCTGGTCGGCTACGAGGCCGGAAACTCGCACGAGCATATTGGCTGTGACCGCGGTGCCGACCTGAGATGTCGAAGGGACTTCGAGTTTGGTGATTTCGACAAACGGCAGCGAGGGCAGCGGAGCCGTCTGGACGACGAAGGCATGTGGCAAAAAGGCCGCTTGCAGAGCGTCCAGGGCCTTGTCGGGAGATTCATTGGAGGTGTCCACACCGTCGGTCAGGCAGATTACTCCGTCATAACCCCGTGTGATGAACTCTTCAGACCAGTCGATGATGTTGCTATACAAATGCGTGTTCAAGGGTTTGTCCGGCTCAGCGTGAGTGTCGTTGGCCGGCAGGGATTCGTCCAACTGCTTCGTCGGGCGCATCGACTCGGCAAATGCAAAGGTGTGCAGCTCGTAGTGTTCGTCGAGTTTCTTCAGGCAGCTGTTCCAGTACCACAGGGCCTTGTCGCGTCGGCTGCGTCCCCATAGGCTCTTGATGTTCATTGAGCCGGACTCATCGAGAATCACCGCAACCCTCGGCTTTTCGTCGGGCTCGGAACGAATCTGTTTGACGATCGTAGGTCGGCACAGACAAGCTAGGATCAGCACAAGCCCCACAAAACGCAGGAAGCTGAGCAGTAGCCGTGCTCTATGCGGAATTCGGGTCAGCGTCAGCCAATAGGACAGGCAAATCAGAACCACACCACCAGCCAAAGATGCAGCCAGTGTCCACAAGCCGCCCGGAAAACTCCACTGAAATTGTGCCATCAACTGATTCATACATACATCCGTGAGCTTGCTCGCTGGCCTGTCCGCGTGGCAATGGGTGTTTGGTTATGGTTTTTCGCCCGCCTTTTGGCCGCTTTTGAATTTCGAGAGCTGCTCGAAGTATGCACTTACGTCATCGCGGTAGCGCTCGGGCACTTCTTCCATGGAAAATGAGCGTATCAACTCCGTGTGTTCAAGATGCTCGAGAACCTGCTTGGCACTGACAATCAGTTGGCGCACGATCGGGTCTATCTGCAGTAACAACTGGCGCACTCTGTGCGAACCGGCGCTGTAAACGTTCAGGAGCGAATTGGTCATTTGGCCGGCCTTGATGGTCCACTCGTCCGAAGGTGGCGATTCATCCTGCCCGCCTCCGACTTGTGCTACGGCCTCCAAGGCACGGCCGATATCCTGGGCAGCCAACTGGATTTGTTCGGCAAGGTTCTGGAGCTGCTGTTCGCTAGCCTTTGCAGAACCGTTTTTAATCTCGTCCATCTGCTGCTGAAGGTCTTGCAGCCGGGCGATGGCCTTAGCCAATCGTTCCGCTGGGCCGTGGCCCTGATCTCGAGCCTCGGCGATCATCCCAATCGCGTCGTCGATTTTGACAAGGGCTTGAGCATATCTGAACTTGACACGACTGATCAAATCATCCGGTATGTCCATGTCGTCAATGGTCTGGGCAAGGCTCAGCAGTTTTTCGGCATCGGACTGCCGCCCGCTGCGATTCTGCTTCTGGGCACTGTGACTCAACTGAGCGATGGCCTCTCGCACCTTCTGCCCAGCGTCTTCGTTGCGATTGGCCTGCGCGTCACGCTTAGCCTTGTTCAACTTCATCTGGGCTTGCTTCAAGGCGTACTTCGTCTCGCTGTCGGCTTGCTTATGCAGCCTCTCAAGTGCCTTCTCGATGTTGGCCTTGGTCCTTTCGGCGGCTACCTTGGCTGTGTCCAGATTCTTCGAGGCGATGGCCTGCTGGGCTTTGTTGCTGGACTTCTGAGCCTCTTGTACTTCCTGGCGGACTCGCTCAGTCAACGCTTCGCTATGCACCAGATCCCCCAGCGCTTGGGTTATTTGTCCCTGCTGCTTGGCCAATTGGCCTAGCGAACCAGACCCAGCAGTACCCGATTGGCCCTGGCCTTGACCTTGCCCCTGGCCTTGGCCCTGGCCTTGACCTTGCCCCTGTCCTTGACCTTGCCCCTGGCCTTGACCTTGTCCCTGGCCTTGTCCTTTGCCTTGCCCGTCTTCTTTGCCCTTGCCGGCGGGAGGAGGCAGATTCAGCACTGTGTCGGCGCCCTGGCCCTGGTGCTGGAAGGGCTTGCGCTTACTAGCGAGCTGATCGAGAACTTCTGATTCCTTTTCAACCAACTCAGCCAGCGTTTGCTCGGGATTCTCTTGCTCATCGAGTTCCGGCTTGATGTATTCCTGATCGTCGTTAAAGGGCCAGGACGGTGGTGGCGTTCCTGAGCCCTGGGCTAGTAGCATCACCTTATATGAGTACTTCAACGCAGCGACGAGCTCGGCGACGGCCCTTTGCTGATGTTGGCCGGCCCGGACAAGTTGCTCACCGCGTGGAGTGCCGACAGTTCGCTCTTTGCGAAGTTGGGCTAAGGCATCTTCCATAGCCTGTTGTGCCAGGCGAGCGTGGTCAACCCACTCGCTCGGGCGCTGGGCTATGGGCGCTTCTGTGAGAAATTCCTGAAGGTCTTCGCTCAGTAGTCCCTGCTCGTCGGCCAGATCAGTAATCTGTTTTTGAGCTCTCGGATCCTCCGCTGGAATTCGCTCAGCCATTGCCGCATAGACCCCGCGGACCAGCCCGATCTGGCGATGCAGACACTCCATCAGCGTTGCCAAGGTGGGCGGCGGCCCGGAGACCCCTTGCCCTTGCATTATCAGGACCATTGTTTCCTCGCTAAACGGGCGGACCTGAATAAACTGAATGGGGCTGGTAATCAGTTGATTCGGCTGATCGTTCAGCGTTGTACGTCCTTCGAGTATGTAAGTAACCACATCGAACGGCACAACTTCGAGCTCGTCCATCAGCAGGGCATCTTCGAACTCTATTTCGCCGTCCTTGTTCAGCGGGGCATCAGCAACCGGGATGCTCTTGACCTGCTGAGCATTAACCGACACCTGCAACCCAAGGCTGGTAAAACCATGCTCGGAATCGCCCAAAGCCTGCCAGATGATCTCGTCGGCCGCTGTGGCCTTGTATAACTGCCGGGGCTCGACGATCAGCAGCTCCGCATGCTCGAGTTGCTCGGGCGGGGTCTCGTCTTCTTGCGTTTTCTTGACCTGCTCGGTACTCGGCTCGGGCGGGGCTGATTGTTTCGACTTGGCGAGCTCAGCCAGCCTGGCCAGGGCTGATGTCGATTGGCTGTCGAGAATCGAAAGTTGCACCAAGAGCAGCACAAACACCGCCAAGATGCCAGCTACCAGAATGTTGCGCCAAAGCCCCCACCTCGATCTGCGGCGATGGGCGAAAAACTCCATCGTCTCTACCAATTGGGCCTCACGGAGCGGATGATCGGTTCCGTGAAGGTCCTCAACGGCCTCTAGTCGGTTCAGGGCGGCATTGGCCTGGTCGAGCCAATGGGCGGTGTCCTGGCGTTTGGGTGATTTCACCCTACGCCATAAGACTATAAAACCCACACTAGCGACAATTGAGCCGACGATAATCCAGCAACCAACCGTAAAGACTCGGGTCGAATCAACCTTGTTCGGTACCACCAACAGGGCCACGATGCAGGCCAGCATCGCCAGCAAGACAATCAAAAGGGGAACTGCATAACGCTGCTTGCTGTTTTCCTGGGCCACCCAACGCCTTAGGCCTTCACTGTTCCACTTATTCATTGTTCATGCTCCTTGCTCGATAGCTAAAGCCTACAGCGACGTCCTATTAGCCAGGATGATCTCGGCGAGCATCATCACCAGGGCCGTGCTCAACAGCATCCACCAGAACGATTTGCTTTGCTGTGCTGTTGTCAGCACGCTGGCATCCTGTTCCGATGGAGGTTCTTTGGATACCAACCGCTGGTAGGGGAAGTCGTCGGCCAGCGGCAACGGGTCGGATTCTTCTGACGGAACGTTCACGGCTATAGCTGTATCCTCGCCGGCGTGCTGAACGAGGTATGCGCCGGGCTGATCGGGAATAAATCGCTTTGCTTGCAGTGGAACAATCTCACCTGTGTGCATGTTCCGGACCTGGGTTATCTTTGGGATATTCAGTGCCGAGGCACTGACGGTAAAGGTGCTCTGGGTTTGTTGATCCTGATTTGCGTAAGCCAATAGTTCTCGCCATAGGGGCAGGAACGAGGCATTGATTGGCCAATCCGTGGCCTCGCGTGAGATAGCAGTGCCCACTATGATCAACCTGCCGTCGTCTACGGGTAATTCGGCGATGGCGGGCTGTCCGCTATCAAAATGGGCCAATACTCGTGCCCGCTCCGGAAGTTTCAGATGCGGAGGATCGAAGAACAGCACGTTGAACAGGCTGGCTGTACGCACGTCTAGAAACGGCATAAACACCGGATGTTCGAAGTCAATGGACCCGAGCCGATGCGTCCCGGTCAACGGCGAAGCTGCCGCGGTGAGGCCATACCCAGCCAGCCATCGGCGCATCATCGGCGTGTCTCGCCAGACAGCCACGATCGTCCCGCCCTGCCTGAGCCGTTGATCCAATCGTTCTGCCAGCGGAGAATCTGTTTGGATCCCTCTGTGCACGATTATCACATCAGACGATTGCAACTCGTCGAGATTCGAGTTACCTGACAGCTCCTCTAGCTGGGCTGCCTTGCGGCGATCGGTCGGTGCCAACGCAGTGTGGATAAAATCTACAGAACCTCGACGTGGTCGCGACATGTACACCTTGGGCAGATGTGTAGGATTTGCGACGAACCAAGCTGTGTTGTCTGCCTGCAATTCGTCGCTGACAAGGATTTCAGCCTTGCCGAACAACGGCTCGAGCATCTCGGCCTCAAGCGGAATGGCAACCGTGACTTGGCTCAGGGCGTCAACTTCAATTTGCCGCCGATCAGCTATTTCGTCTTGCCAAGTGATAACCAGTTCGGCAATGACTGGCTGGTGCTGGTAGTTCCGGATCCGCACGCGCAAGGGCAAACGCTGTTTTGGGTCTGTAAACGGCCCAACGAGGCGGGCGTCTGTTATAGCAACGTTTTTAAAACCCGGACGCTGGGGCTCGATCAACTCGAACTCCGTGCCGGGCGATAGTGTCTTGGACAGATTAATGCCCTGCCAGGGAACCAGTTGGCGATCGGTGATCAGCACAATGCGTTTTTTTCTACCCGGGGCGTTTTGCAGCTTGCGATCCGCCAGGCGCAAGGCTCTGTCAAACTTGCTGCTTCCATATCCGCTTTCATGATCGTAGAACCACTGGGCCAAAGAGTCGGGATCTTCCGAAAAGTCCCCGCTCCAGCGCACGCGATCGGCCACCAGGCCGACAGCCGTCGGATGGCCTTGGCTGCCCTTGCCGATAATGTCCTGAGCCTTTTCGTACAGTTCGTTGGCGTAGGCTCGGGATTGCATGCTGAATGAATGGTCCCACAAAACAGCCGTCAGTTGCTCCGGCGGACGCTTGAACCTGGGCAAATAGGGCCAACTGAAGGCCAACGCCAGAAGCAACAGGAACAAACACCGCAGCAGCAGCACAAGCCACTTGAGAATATTGTTTTGACTCTGCATTCGTGCAGTGGTCGGGTCGATCAACAGAAACGACGGGAACGGCTGGACTTTCCTCGGCCGACGACGCAAGAGGTGGAGGATGATAGGAACGGCGATAGCGGCCGCACCCAGCAAATATGCAGCACTGAGCAATGAGATCACAACGCCCCCCTCCTACACGCCAGGTACGCCCCGAAGGCCCGAAACGGCGCGACATCGGTCCGCAGCAGTTGATAATCCCCGCCATAGCTCTGCACGGCCTTGGCAACCGTGGCCAAGTGCGCTTCGAGCCGTTGCAAGTATCGTTTGCGCATCAGATCAGGCGAAAGGGTCATGCGATCGCGTGTTTCCGATTCCTGCAAGAGCACCGGCTCGGTAAAGTCAAAGTGTAGTTCCCTCGGGTCCATCACTTGTAGGAAAATCAATTCACTGCCGGCATGACGCAACTGGCGGATCGGTGTTTCAAGAGCGTCTAAGTTTTCATAAAAATCCGAGAGCACAAAGATCAACGATCGTCGGCGAGCCAAGATCACCAGGTCATCCAAGACTTTGGCCAATGGAGCACCGTGTCCATCGGGCTCGCGTTCCAGAGCAGCCATCATACGCCGATGCTCGGAGGCCTTGAGGCTCGGGCGGATAAACTGCATCGGGCCGGCTCCGAAAACACCGAGCGAGGCTGCATCCCGCTGACGCGATAACAGTAGGATCATCCCTGCGGCCAGGCTTCTGGCGAAGTTCCACTTGCTCATGGCTGCTGAGGCGCTGCGGTAACTCATCGAGCCGCTGGCATCAATGAGTACATAGGCGGTGAGGTTAGTATCCTCCTCCCGGACCTTCACCTCAAGCTTGCCGGTGCGGGCGTAGACCTTCCAATCGATTGTGCGAGGTTCGTCGCCCTGCTGGTAGCTGCGATACTCCTTAAACTCCACGTTGAAGCCTTGGAGCGGACTGCGGTGCATGCCCATCCAGAAGCCGTGGACGAGGTATCTAGCCTGGATCTCCAGGCTCGGCAGTCGCCCAAGCAGCTCCATATCGAGGAACTTGGGGATAGCTACAGTTTCAGTCTTCATTTAACAGTCGCCACTACTTCGTCGATAATGCTCTCCACACTGCGACGGTCGGCCTCGGCGTGATAATTGAGCAACACGCGATGACGCAAGACCGGCCGAGCACCGTGCAGCAGATCACGATCGGAAACGTTGAATCGCTTATTCAGGGCTGCGACAACCTTACCAGCTAAGGCGATGTATTGACAGGCCCGTGGGCCGGCGCCCCAACGCACGTACTTTTCCACAACCGGCAGGGCACCGTTGCACCCCGGGCGAGTGGCACTGACGATCTTTACAATCCGCTTAGCTACTGATTCGGGAATGTGAACTTGTCGCACAGCGGCCTGGATGGCGATGATCTGCTCGGCTGAGAGAACCTTGTCCAACTTCGGCAGCTCGTCCCGCGTGGTACGCTGCATCACTTCCACTTCCTCATCAAACTCCGGATAGTCGACGTTGAGGCTGAACATGAACCGGTCAAGTTGAGCCTCCGGCAGAGGGTATGTTCCCTCCTGCTCGATCGGGTTCTGAGTAGCCACTACGAAAAACGGCTCTTTGAGGCGCATAGTCTTACCGGCTGCGGTGACGGCATGTTCCTGCATTGCTTCCAGCAGAGCCGCCTGCGTTTTCGGAGGAGTGCGATTGATCTCGTCAGCCAACAACAATTGCGTAAAGACTGGGCCTCGAATAAAACGAAACTGTCGTTGCCCCGTCGTAGGATTCTCCTCCACGATCTCAGTGCCCGTGATATCCGAGGGCATCATATCGGGAGTGAACTGCACACGGTTGAATTCAAGGTCGGCAATCTCCCCCAGGGTGTGCACCAGCAGGGTCTTAGCCAAGCCAGGCACACCGATCAGCAGACAATGTCCGCGACAGAAGATCGTTATCAGCAATTGATCTATTAGGCGATCCTGCCCAACAATCCGCTTATCTAATTGCTCGTGAATTTGCCGCAACACTTTCGGCAGGGTCTTCAATGTCTCGACGTGTTGATCGGATAACTTCTGTTCCATGTTAGTTCCTTTCGTAACGACCCGGACTGTTCGATTGTCCGACAAGTCTGATCTTATTCGTTAGAGCGTAAATCTTAGTCAAGCAAGCGAATGTTTTTTTGCAACAAGTTGCGAGCTTTCGTTTAGCCTAATAGTCTTTCGCATCCCAATAGATACCCTCGTTATCGTACCCAAGATATGGGTTCAGGATGGGCAGGGTTCTAAGAACGGCGTGGCCGTCACAAAAGGCCATACCGACCGTACTATCTCGGTGCCAGCTCCTCTTTTCATCGGGTGGGTAAATGCGCCCGCTGTCGAGGATCAGGACGGTCTGGCTCGGATGATGTACCTGGGTCAAGCGACGGCCTCGCAGGCCGCCCGGCAACCAATCCCGGAATGTGGCTTTGGGATGAGCCATGTAATAGAAGGGATGCCCCATAGCGTTAAAGGCGTATGAGGTACCAACCCCATCGAACAAGCTATCCACGGAGCATATACCCCCCCTTGAAGGCACCTCAGTCCGGTAGATATCCCCCGGGTCGCGTGCTATTTCAATAGTGTTTTCGATATAAGCATTCAGTGGGCGAGGAATCGTTGTATTGAATATGTTGGTGGATGCCTGTATGACTGGATTTCCGGTCTCGCGGCCCACCCAACTGTACCATTCCATGCCATCGGCGAGATGGTTAGGTAGCCTCCAAAAAAGCCTGTCGTAGTTATCGTTGGCGTACATGTGAATCGCTGTGCTCAGTTGACGAAGCTGAGCGCTGCACTTTACCTCGACCGCGGCTTGGCGAGCCTCCTGTAGGGCTGGCGTCAGGATACCCACCAGCAGGGCGATGATAGCAACTACCACCAAAAGCTCAATGAGTGTAAATCCATTTTGCCGTCGCATGCTCAGCCTCCAGAAGCTCTATAATACCAAAATCTTACCTTTTTGTACGGATCGAGCTGGAAAATCCGGGGTTAGACATCTTGCTGGGTGTCGCTTTTTGCTGTTTATCACCTTTATGCCAGGCGGTGATCGGGCCAAGACGGCTGCGCCATTTGCGTGGTTTGCCCCAGCTTCTACTCATCCAGGCAATGAAGTTTTCTGCGTCTGCCTTAGCCAAGCCCAGGCCTTCGACTAATCCGCGTCCGTTCATCAGTTGCTGCCGTCGATCAAGTTCCTGAACGAATTGGTCCGTATAAAAACCTTCAATCAATGAGGAAAACGATTCGTCCTCCAAACGCTTGAGGAAAATGTATCCATCAAAGGCATCCTCGTAGGTGCCTCTAAAGGGCATCTCCGGCTGGGCCCGAAAGTCCAGCCTGCCGAACGGACTGCCATCGAGCTCAAAGGCAATGGGGGCGTAGTCCAGCTCTGCAAAGGCCGAATCAAACAGTCCAAGGCACACTCGGCCATCGACCCGCCCCCAGTTGGTCATGACCGGACCGTGCTGCAAGAGCGTGTATACACCATCGCCTAGCTCTTTGCGAAGGTACCAGGTGGCCGTCCTGAAGGGGTATTCACCGACCGGAGTCTTCATATCCTCGGCGGCATGGCCAAAGCCGACGATAAACAGAGTGTTTCGTTTGTCCGGCGATCCCGAAAGATCTTTCAGAATGAGCCTGGCCATCAGTTCGTTGCGATCGACGTCGTATGCTCGCCAGTCGCTGCGTTGCCTAATCTTCTTCCAAGGCCTTTGCATGTCGACCAGTACAATCCGAATGTGCTTGTCCACCGGCAACGCTTGGTTCGTTTGCCATACGGCCACGAAAAACTCCAACATCGCCTGATCCGGCCAGCCCATCCATAGGTTGTCGCGCAACATCTCAATAATTGGTTTGCTGTCCAGTTCTGTATCAGCTAGGAACGCGTCGACCAGTTGCTGATTATTAGAGGGCAGTTCCAGGTAGACCACTCCAGTACTCTTGGCGAACTGTGGGTCCTGGACAACAGCCGAATTCAGAGCCCAGTAGGCCGGCCGATGGTGAACTTCACCAATTACGACCACCTTGTGAGAAGCCAATGCCTCCAGAATAAACTCCCTCGGCTTCCGGCCATGTTGTCTCAGGAAAGCTGTGAACGGCTTCAGATATGCATCAGGCTCTGCGATTGGCTGGCGTTTGGGCCTAGCCACGTGTCTGCTGCAGGACAGGGCAAACTTCTCAATTGACTGGTCCTTGCTTTTCCAGAGCGCATGGCCGACATTTAGCCAACGCCCGTCTTCAAACTCGACGCGCCGGCCGTCAAACTGTAGTTGCTGAGTATCCGATCTGGCCAGGCGCGAAAGGACCAGAGCGTACTTTCGACGGAAAATTCGCACTTCGAGAATCTCAGCCTCTAGCCATCGTTTGGCCTGCTCGGCTGAGATCTTAGCAGCGTCGGGCGAATAAAAACAGTTGGCACTTCGGGCGACACTGACACTCCGCCAGTCGGATGCCTTTCCGTTGACAAGCACCTGGTTTATGGCTACATAGGCTGACTCCGGAGTGTACATATCCGGCTCATCGGCGAAGTCGCTGACCTTTCGGCCGACTTCGTAGAGCCTTATCTCGTCGTCCAGGGCGATGCTGAGCCGGAGCTTGGCCAGCGGCCCGTCCTCCAGGCCATCGAATGGCATACTGCGAAGCGATTCACCATCATGGGCTTGTGCGCATTCTGCATATACTAGGCCGCGAGAAACGTAATCGTTCTGCGTTTCGATGCCTGCATCTCGCAAAACGCTCAACAGCGGTGCCGACGGATCCTTCGACCAGGCCTCCAGAAGATAATAGCCGAACAATGGCGGATTAAGTTGCTGTGCGGAATTCGTCGCAGAGACGACCACACGCTTTTTGTCAGCCAGCAATTCCAGCAGCACCGAACTCTGTCGATTCAGACAAAACACTCTCTGCTGAGCTTGCACATGATTCAAGGCCTCGGCCAGTTCCTTACCCCGCAATCTGCCCCCGCTCGTATAAATGCTCAGCCCACGCTTATTGACATTAGCATGACCGTAAATGAACACCCACAATTCATCATCGCCGGTGAGTGCCTCGGAGAGCCTAGCCAGGTGATCCAGAACGGCCTGGCGGGTAACCTCTTCGTAACGCTCCTTGCCCGCAGCAGGACTGTTTTCGGAGAACACCTGCACATTTTCTTGCTCGAAACCCGCCCACCCCAAAAGCCGAACAGTTGTAGCAACCAGCAAGGCTACTTCGTCACTTTGAGCCCGATCTCCGCCCTTAGCTGCGATAACCAGTGCATGCTGCTTGAGGCAGACACTATCGTCTGCTGCTCCAGCAGACACGCCCCAGAACAGTATGCAGACTGTAATTGAAAGTAAGTTACTGATTGTCATGGCTAGGGTTCTTTACCAGCTACGCCAGTGGCTGTATTCTATCCGTATGAATCAGTTAGGTCGAGGTCGCTTTCCGCCGAGGTCCGAGCCAGCCCGGGCCAACAACAATAAGCTCGCCGATCCACCTTTCTACTCTGCGTATCTTCACGCATGCCGCAAGGCCCAGAGTATCCCCTGCCCCACTACTATTAGGACGCAATACTCAGCATTTCGTTGCAAAAAAAACGAAAAAAATCTTTGGTTTGTTAGATTTTAGCCGTTTTGGACTCAAACTCGCCGATCGAGCCACTGGACCTCAGTTGGGCCGATGGCCTCAGTCGCTGAAATCCCCACTAATCAAGCCAAAAAGCCAGATTATGCCGGGTCCCTGGGAATGTGGCTGCCCAGCCAAGCCCTTCAGCTCGGGCTCGGCAAACTGCTCCGCCAAGCCGTTGACCTGGTCAAGGTAGGCGAACTCTATCCGCCCACGGATCGACTCGTATCTGCTGGAAAGATCGAACTCCAAAGAGTCGATAATATCTCTCGTTAAGTCGATGTTATAAACAAGATTGCTATGCGACTGATTGTCGTCCCTGTAGAGTACTACGGTGTCCCTCTCATGCGAACTATCCGGCCAGGATGAAAAAGCAATCCCCTTCTCAGCAGCGTCCCGACGAACGCTATCATAAACGCCTATACCCATCCACGGCCGAAGCAGCCCCTTGAAAAAACTCCCCGGCGGATACGCTTTTAGAACCTTCCCACCAGCGTTGAGCAAATACGAACCCGAGGCAGCATCAACGATCCTGAACTCCTTGCCGATCCGCAACTCAAGCCAGGGTGAATACGTTGCGGACATGTTATAACTAAATGGAATTCGGCCACGACCGCTAATTTCTCTATCGCCAATTCGGCCTTTGATCCTAAAGTACGTCCAGCCACGCTTGTGCATCCGGTCTTGCTGATCGACTACCTTTGTTCCCTTGGGCCAAGCGTATTTAAAGACACTCTCGTCCAATGAGCCGTAATTGTATAGCGTTTTATAGTCCTTCACCTTCGGGACGCGATTATCAATTCTGCTGACCAGTAGGCCGGTGTTTTTGTCGTAGCTATTCTTGATATCAGGGTCATAATCACGCTGATGGTTTATAAAATCACAAAACTGCTCAGTATCTGTCGGAAGCAGCAACGCCCGTAGGGGATTATTGGTTATATAAACAGTATTATTGCCGGCATTGTAATAGTAGTTTGCACTTCCATCCTGGAGCCAACTGCACAACTTTGTTGTCATTTCGAGGTCCCATCGCTGGTCTCGTCTGATCAGCGGCCCGTCCGGGCCCTCAGGCAAGTGCATCCAGGTCTCATAAGCCCCCTTGGTCTCTAAAACCTCCTCAGGTGCCGATTCAGGTGGATCATCTGTACTGCTCGAACTGGTGACGTTGGCCGAAAATACCCCCTGCTGGACAAAGTGAATGAATCTCACATCGAGCCTATCCGGCAGGGCAGCCGGCCAAAAGGCCCAGCACAGGGCCACAGTAAGCAAGCCTGCAATAACCGAGGAAATCTTTGCCCAGGGCGATTTGGCGATCCCAATAATCGTTGCACCAGCACCAATGCCAACGAGCGCCTGGCTGGTAACTGTAGTGGCCACAGCCGCGGCCTCGCTCGGTGCGGTTAGCTTCCCAAAAAGAATGAGCCCCGCCAGCAGCGTGTCCTTGCTGACCCCGTTACGCTTTAAATGACGCTTAAGCGAGTGCTTGGCTCGAAAGAAACAAACACGTACCCGAATTTCCGTGCAGCCGAGAACCTGGGCAATCTCTGAATACCGCATATCTTCGAAGCAGCGCAGGGAAACGACTTGGCGTTGCTCCAAAGGCAACTTGCTTACGGCTTCTGTCACCAGCAGGCCTAACTCGTCTTGAGCCAGCCGTTCCGAGGAGCCATCGGAGCTATCTTCCAGGCACTTCTGGAGCAAATTTTCGTCCATGGCCGAAAACAAAAGCTCACGACGGCGTCTACGCCGGCGGAACACAGAGTTGGCCCTTGTGGAGGCAATCTTGAAAAGCCAGGCCCAAAAGCTATCCGGTTCTTTCAAACTACGTAATGAGGCAACCATTTGATATGTCGTTTCCTGGACTAATTCGTCGGTTAGCTCATTGTCGAATGTGATACGATAAATGTAAGCTCGCAGACGCGGCCCCGCAAGCTGTGTCAACTTGTCCAGGTCCTCTTTATCCCCGACTTGCGCCCCGGCTACTAGCTCACTGAATACCTTGTCTGCCACGCAGTACTGCTTCCTTATAAACTAGGGGTCAAAGTTCACATTTCGTTACACGAAAACTCAACACATATTAAGAATTTCTACTTTTTCCCGCCCTGGATTTCGCCCTCAAGGCTGATCGCAGTCATTATCGCACAGGCAGGAACAGCTGGCAAGTGCAGAATCCTGCTGCTTGTGCCTGCTGGAAATTCTACTCTATCTTCTTTGGCCATAAGCAGCTAGGCACTTCCGTTATGTGCAGACCTTTCAAGAGATTATGTGCAAAGCAGTAACCGTTAACGACAAAAGCACCTCAAATAACTCAAACGGAGAAATTTTCAAATTCTTTCTATTTTTCGCGTAACGTTTTTTGCCTTGGTTGCCCTTACTTATGGGAGAGATAGTTGAAAAATTTGACATCGGGCGACAGAGCCCACGTTGACCGTGTCGATGTAACTGCTGTCGCTGTCAAAAGATAAAGAATACGTCGGCGAGCACCCGAGCCGACCACTCTGGGCCTGCTGCTGGGCGGTTTGACCCTTTCGACTCGCTCAAGGCTGAGGCGCAGGCGGCGATCGGCTTGAGATTGTGGAAAACGGTTCTTCGCTTACGTTTCGATTTGTGCTGTACGTATGAGCTTGAGTGAGTGAGAGCTAGGGGTCCAAGGGCCGAATCCCACTTATAACTGACCACTTTTGCTCTCGGGGAAGGTTCTGGGGAAAGAGGGCTATTGGCTATACTTTAAGAAAGGAGCTGGAGATGAGAGAGAGTTTCAAACGTGTGGCTATGGTGACGGTTGTGGCGCTGTGGGCTTGGCTAGGCTGTGTTGAAGCGAGAGCAGAGTCATTCGACTGGCGGAACGTTGACGGCAAAAACTTTATGACGCCTGCCAAAGCTCAGGGGCTAAACGAGTGCAGGACATTTGCAGGGATCGCAGCAATGGAGGCAAAAATTAAGATCGTGCTGAATAACCCGACTATAGACATCGACTTGTCCGAACGACAAATGATCTATCATGCTCCCGGGACCAACGGGTTTAGCTTGTTCTCTGCAGAATGGTATAATGGTATCTTGAAAGAGGAAGATATGCCGTACGAGATTAACCCACCAGTGTTTCCGCCGAACTGGATGGACATGACCTATACCATAACAGCAATCAGCCCAACGCTGACCATCACAAATGAGCAGGCACAACGCGAAACTATACAAACTTGGCTGAAAGAATATGGGCCTTTATACACAGAGAACTGGCACGGCAATACATTAGTTGGATATAACGACGATGACGAATATTGGATATTCAAAGAGACCTACGGGGCTGGAGCTGGGGACAACGGGTATTTCACATATGATTATGGCTACATGCAGGGCCGTTTTATGCACGCTCTGACCGGAGATGTATATTATGCAGGGGAACTGCTGGTTCCCGAGCCCGCCACGCTGGGGCTGATGATTCTGGGCGGTTTGGCCCTTTCGACTCGCTCAAGGCTGAGGCGCAGGCGGCGATCGGCTTGAGATTGTGGAAAACGGTTCTTCGCTTACGCTTCGATTTGTGCTGTACGTATGAGCTTGAGTGAGTGAGAGCTAGGGGTCCAAGGGCCGAATCCCACTTATAACTGACCACTTTTGCTCTCGGGGAACGTTCTGGGGAAAGAGGGATATTGGCTATACTTTAAGAAAGGAGCTGGAGATGAGAAGTTTATTGGTAAGTATTTTGTCAGTAGCGTTGCTGGCTGGGTTCGCCTCGGCAGCTCTCTACACGGATAACTTCGACAGTTATGCGGACGGTACCGAGCTTGGGGACTCGGCGAAATGGGACGCCCTAGACGAGGCTTCGCTCGACCGGGATTTGCTGATTGTCAATCCTACAGGCTCGGCTGGCGAGGTTAAGTGGAACGACTGGGGCCTGCCGGCGAGCCATAGTCAGGGTGGGGCCTATTACGTTGCCGTTGCTCACGCAGGCGAACCATACGCAAGGGCACAAATTGATGTTATGATGACCAGGTACGCGTCGCCCGGTCTGGCTTGGATGGTCATAGGCCTCAACGGCGATCCCGCTACTGCCGGCAGTTATGGCCAGGACAACTCTTACCAGTTGATGATGTCTGAATGTGGTGAAGGTTTCTACATGATGTCCGGCGACGGAGAAAGGGTCATCGGCACTCGGCGGTCCACGGATCCGATTTCTCCCGTGCCGGGCCAGTGGTACACACTTATCCTCGAGGCCGATTATAGTGTTGGCGGCCAGGTTACGCTGACCAGCACGATCAAGTTGCAGGGCGGGGCTGTCATCGGCACGCACACCGCTGTCGATACCACTCAGCTGTTAAGCGGTGGTTATGCACATATCCAGTTGAACGACTACGATTGGGGAGGAGGCCCTCAGGATCTATTTATGGACAACTTCGAGGTGGAGTATACCCCCGAACCCGCCACGCTGGGGCTGATGATTCTGGGCGGGTTGGCCCTACTGAGGCGCAGGCGGTTGGCCTGAGGTCGCAGGATGGCACACTATAGAGGAGATTTTGGGAAAGAACGTTCTTGGCTATACTTTAAGAAAGGAGCTGGAGATGAGAAGTTTATTGGTAAGTATTTTGTCAGTAGCGTTGCTGGCTGGGTTCGCCTCGGCAGCTCTCTACACGGATGACTTCAACAGTTATTCCGACGGAACCGACCTGACCGGCGGACTGAGTGTCCCCTCGTGGGAGGCTACCAACAGCGGTCCCCTGGAGAAACGCGTGGGTCCTCCATGGGTCGGCCAAGACGTGGCCGCTAGAATTGGGGACGGCTACAGCGGGTCCTGGGCTAATGTTGCACCTCACGCCGGTGAACCCTACGCCACAGTAAAAGTAGATTTCTACAAAGACGGATCCAGCTGGGGTAACACTCAGGGAGCCTGGGTATTCCTCAATGCTCAGTTGGTTCCCTACGTTGGCAACTATGGCGACGAAGACCTGTACCTGGCGAAGCTAGCGAATTTTCAGTGCCGTACACAGATGGTCCTCACAGGCGCGACATATAGAAAAGTCAGCCTCTCAGCTAGCACGTGGTACGAATTGAAGCTCGAGGCCGACTACACCACCGCCTCCATGGTTACTCTTACCTACACGCTCACGGAGATCGGCGTGGGGCAAGTTGGCCAGTCGACCGCTGCCCTTACTGGCCCTGACGCCCTGAGCGGCGGTTATGCGGGAATGTACATATGCAGCTATGGTGGGTGGGGGGAGATATACCTCGATAACTTCTCCGTAGATTATTTCCCGGAACCGGTCACTCTGACCGTGTTGAGTATTGGCGGTATCCTGGCCCTATGGCGTCGTCGGCGCTAAGGCGTAAGGGCACCCCCCAGGGTCTAAGGATGAGGATGATTTCTATACGGAGTTGAAATCGTTACCCCTGGCGGCGGTACGCTTGTTGTTGAAATGGCTATTACACTCAGGACCAATTACAAGGCAGGTACCGGCGACATGAATCTTGTAAATGGCATGACCATCTGGGAGTATGCCGACATCTTCAGTGCCGGCTGGGCTGGTGGTGACCACCAGAACGCTGAGGGCCAGCAGATTTATAGCTATGGCTCGGCGCTCAACACTTTTGCCACCCAGCTTGATCTGGTCCCCGAACCGGCAACACTTTTCCTTCTTGGACTTGGCAGTTTGGCCCTTTCGACTCGCTCAAGGCTGAGCCCGCTGAAAAACCGTAAACACACGTTATCTTAGGCCTTCTATGCCCTCCTTAGTGTGGCTTGGGGGGGGAAAATCATAGGTCAAAACTTGTCAATAACTACACCCATAGCACATAAGCGCTTCTGTTCACAAACCGAGGGAGAACGCTTTTTATCCCTCGCGTTTTTCCACCAAGGCCTCGTTCCAAGATTGTCCTGCGCTGACTCCTACTAACAGTTTAGTCCCGCTTAGTTTCCAAAGACCCAGGATCGGTGATGGCATCGGCCTTGAACCAGGCACAAAGTCCACTTAGCTTATCGGGTATGAATGCTTTGTCGCCACCCGAATAAGCCGTATGCAACCTGAACTTCTCTGCCAAATAGGAACCGACTCCGTCGGCCACTGCGTCCGGCAAGGCACGGTTATAGAGTATGACCTCCCCAACGATCATATCTGAGCGGAAATAAGTTCCACCCATACGAACGTCTGTCTTCCGAATCTCCGGTGTCCTGGAACTGCTATTCTCAGCAAGGCCCATCCCTTTGCCATCTAACCAGATGCTGGTTGTTTTATTAATAGGTCCGGGTCTTTTTCTTATGCAGATAACCACCGGCCTGTCGAAATAATCTTTGAATGAACCGTCCGCAGTCATGGCATCCTCCCCCCAACCTGTTGCCCAGTCTATTCTGCCGCCCTCTATTTCAATGGCCGACAGTTGGCTTACTCCGCTTTCATTCCCCCAGCCCACCAGGACGGACGAACCATCAAACTTTTTCACAGTACCTACGAAGAACAGTGTGAAGGCGCAGTCTCCGCTTGGAATGGCTGTGTTGGCCACAGTCGGAATATTCATCAGGTTTTGAGGTATGAGCTGTACACCTGGCTGACCGTTTATGGCATTTTCTAGGTATTTGGGATATTGCTGCTTGACCTTATCTTCGATTAGTCTTTGCTCCGTCTTGCCCCAGCACTCGTTGACGTCGCGGATACGACGGAGCACCTCGGGGGATTCCCCCGCGGCCATTTGCGTCGCCTTACCGAGCAGCCCTCTGATCGTTTTGAGCACCTCGGGCGTATATGTCAGGCTTGCGTCTGGAATGCCCCACATTGCGGAGTGATTTGGATTGGCCTCCAGGGCCTTGGCGCACTCCAGGTAAAAAGCAAGCATCGGCTCAGCCGCCGCCCCGAAAAGCTTCTGGCAGGCCGGACGCAAAATCTGCTCAGCCGTAAGCTCCGTGTCCCACATCCCCTTGGCCATGACGTAATGCAGAGGCCACTGTATGGGTGAATCTTCGATGGTCGCCTGTGCCGCACCTTCACAATACATATACTTGATGCCCTGGGCCTTGTGGTATCGCAGATCGCGTAAGGCCGCGTCGCCCAGGATCGCCGGAACATGTTTGTAGCCGCCCCAGGCAGTCATGTAGTACTCGTATATCCCGGTTACTTCAGCGCCAGTCGCCCGCCATGCTGCCAGGTTTTCCAGCCAGGGTTTCTTGCTCGGACAGGATGCATTATCTAGCGAATGAGCCCTGCAGGAACTATTGATGACGAACACCTGGACCCCTGGGAAAGCTTTGACCCGCTTGGGGGCGTCTATCGTGGCGAGGTAAGCATAAAATGTAACAGCCTTATCAGGGTGAGTCTTACGTAATTCACTCGCGACGGCATTAGCGAAGGACAGTGTCTGCCCCCCGGGATTGTCGCCAAGTTTCTTGCACTCTGAGCATTCGCAGAACCCGGCAGCGTCGTTAGCACTCAGGCTGAACATTACCTGGGACGGGTCATTATCAAAGTGATTGCGAGCAGCCTGCACTGCTAACCCAACAACCTTCGGATTGGAAAAGCATATCTGCGCCCCCCTGGCTGTCCGCACCCCGTTGACCAGGGCAAAATATTCGGGGTGTTTGTCAATGAGGCCGTACGGAACAATATTTTCGTAATTATGCGTTATATGATACTTAGTTCCACCCAAGCCCCAGGAAGCGTGATCAAAGTCGGGATGGCTAACGTCGCCCCAGGGGTACTGAAAAAAGAAAGTTTCGCGAGACTCGAAGTCAGGTGAAGAATCGATGGTGATATCATCGAAGACTACTTTGTCCGTCTTTGGTATCACATGCCAATTAGGATCCGGCCCAAAAGATTCACATCCCAGCTTTTCCAGAAACATGTCTACAGCGTATCTTGTGCCCGTGTAAGCCAGAGCGTCGTTGCCTGCAATCACAAGATCATTGCCGACGTTCTTCACGATGACTCGTTCACCCCCCGGGTAGCTCTGGCCAATGTCGATGCCCACGGTTTGAGCTGCCCGCGGACCGAGAAGCACGCGCCCGCGATCCGCCTTGGCTTGCGACAGCGGGGCAATAGGTAAAGAAACGCCTGTCATTTTGGCAAGGAAGTGCTGAAGTCTCTTTGCTGCAGCAAGCTCCTTATCAGTTGGGCCCTCGGCGTATGTGATTGTCATACGCGCCTCGCCGTCACTGACAAGGACGAGGTCATTCGCTCTAACGCCCTGTCCGGTGACAGTCAAAAATAAGACTTGAGAAAATATCATTAACAAGAACATCGTTCGCATGGGTCGCGCCAACTTCCAACCTCGGCCCCTTAGCGTTGATACTTGTAATGGTTCAGCGTGAATTGGACGCCTGCCCAGTTCCGCTAAACAACTGATCCTTACGACCGCAGGACGTTTCTTCGTATTCCAATGCGGGATTCTCTGAAGCATGGGCTATCTCCTTATTTCTATCTGTCTGGCTTTTGCACATGACTACGACGAGCTATTCTGCCATGATTATACTCTCAGAAGTGCTACCCGTCAACTTCGGTTACGTATGAACAGGCTTCCGGCTGCGAGAATTACTGAACGCCAGGCCGCCCATCGGTGCGATTCACGGTCAGGGAAGTTTTTGGGCCACGAAACCGAGTTCCTGTTTGATAAGATTCACGTCGAAGATGCTGTCGTATTCATGCCCCGCCCGCTCGAAACAAGACAGATCCACATCGTTGCCCCACCAGTTCCTGAGAATCTCCCGGACAGGCTCTGCCACCCACGCTTTTGGCCCGGAAGCGTTCATGATGCGAACGCCGGGCCTATACGAAGCTTCCGCGGCTGCGGTGAAGGCGCGGACGGCGTCGCTTCGCGCCATGACCGCGAACCTGCCGATGGACCACTCCCGCAGAGGTCCCACCTTCACGGGTGGGGGCATTTTCTCGTCGGGACATACAGTGGACAAACGAAGGTTGATTACATCAATCGTCTCGTTCTGGCGGCAATAGTATTTTGTTACCTCTTCCATCAGGTACTTGGAGAACCCGTATCCATCACGGTCGAGGCAGGGATGATTATCCGGGATAGGAAGACGCAGGGGTCTGAATTTTGTACTCTGAAAGCCCACAGCTGCAATGGAACTGGCCATCACGAATTTCCTGCAGCCGCGATCCATTAGGTACCGCATAAGACAGCGTGTGCCCTCGACGTTGACAACGATACCATTGCGTTCCAGACAGTTGCCTAACACGGCGGCTAGGTGCACAACCACATCAATCTCTCGGTCGTCAAGCTGGCGTAGATCCTCGAACGCCCCGAAATCACCTCGAATCCAAGGGAGATCCACACCAGGATCCCTGCGGCTCATACAGAGCACCTCGTGGTTCTTGGCCATGGATGTTGCCAGGGCCTGGCCAATGAACCCGCTCGCTCCAGTGATGAGTACTGTACTCATAAAACGATCCTTTCAATTCAATCTCTGGCCGGTGGCCTCACTCCAACCAATTGATGACCACACCCACGATATCTTTTTCCTTTCCCTCGTTGATGCGTTGAAACATCGCGGGCGCCTCTGTGAACGGGACCCGATGGGTAATACAGTTTTGCCACTTCAATGTGCCCATGGCGATGTTCTTGACCACGGCTCGCCGGCAGGGCTGCAAGCCGTCGTCACTCGGGAAGAACATCTGTAGACGCAGACCATGGGGTGTGAAAAAATTCATTTTTACCGGATCGCCCCCATAAGTGCCCATCCATACGAAACTACCGTGCGGGCGACAGAGTGCGATGGCCGGATCGATGCACTGTGGGTTACCCGTGCATTCAAAGACAACGTCCGCGCCCTCCGGCGAGATCTTCTTCACTTCCACTATCACATCCTGTGCACTGCCATTGATTACAAAATCGGCTCCCATCGTCTGCGCGATCGAGAGTTGCTTCTCGTTGATATCGACGGCAATGACTACACAACCGCGGTGCGCGCATGCCGCGACAACGCCCAGCCCGATAAGCCCAGTGCCGTGTACAACCACGGTCTGCCCCATGCGAGGGTTGGCCATATCGACGCCGTTTAAGCCCACTGCAGGCACGACGAACATGCAGGCCACGTCCATCGCGGCCCCAGGGATCATCTTCGCCGCGCCGTGGGTTGTGTTGGGGCGGGTCACAACGTGGCTGCAATGCACACCGCAAGCACTAGTAACCGATGTGCCGTCGGCCAGTGTCATCGCGTCGTTACCCCGGAAGTACACCTCGTCACCGACGCTGAAGTTGTCGATGTCGGCGCCGACGGCTTCCACAGCACCTGTGCCCATGTAGCCCGTGCACAACGGGTAAGGGCCCCACGACAGCTTGTTGCGGATCAGAGCGAACTCGGTCCCGATACTTACCCCCGTGTAGTGAGTTCGGATAGCAATTTGATCCGGAGCAGGGCCCTTCAGGAAGACGTCTTCGAGCGCGAAGCGTTGCCGCTCGTCACAGATCAGCGCCTTTGCATTCATGCGGTATCCTTTCATCTCGCCCAACATATATGATCCCAGATTCTTCAAATCTGGTGCAGATAGCCCTTCCAATCCCACCAGCAGCCCCGGTTACGAGAACCACTGTGCCCTTGAACTCGTCTTTGGTAATGATTTTTAGTATCCCAAGGTAACACCGCCATCAATATTGAGCGTGATGCCTGTTACAAAATCGGAGTCATCGTTGCATGCGAGAAACAGCGCCGCTTTGCCACAGTCTTCGATGGTCCCGATCTTGCCAACTGGATGCTGGCCGAAGATGTATTTCCGTGCGGCTTCGGGGTCTTTCTGCTGGCTGAACCAGTCCTCAACCAAAGGTGTCTGGATCCAGCCGGGGCAGATTACATTCACCCGAATGCCGTCCGGCGCGAAGTCAATAGCCATACCCTTGCCCATGGCGATCTGTCCTCCCTTGGTCGCCGAATAAGCCCCGGCGTTGGGTTGGCCGACAAGACCCACCATACTGCTGATGTTGATGATGTTGCCACGGGTCTTTCGCAGATGGGGTATGGCATACTTGCTGCAGAGGAATGTACTGCGCAGGTTCGTGTTCTGAATGAATTCCCACTCCTGCTCTGACGTTTCTTCCACATTTTTTGAGAGGTGGTAGCCTGCGTTGTTCACCAGGATATCAAGTTTGCCGAAGGCCTTGATGGTCGTATCGATCATATTCCGGATCGACTCGCTGCTGGTCACATCCGTCTTGACGTAGATGGCCTTTCCCTCGGAAGCGCCAAGTTCTTGAGCCATCTTCAAACCAGCCTCTTCTGTACGGCAGACCACAACGACTTTGGCACCGGCCCGGGAAAAAACCCGTGCTATACCTTCGCCAATACCCTTGCTGGAACCGGTCACGATAGCAACTTTATTTTCTAGTTTCATGGTCTCCTCCGAAACTTTCCTGTGGTTCCTAGACAAATCCTACATGAGATTATAGACCCTCGCCATCTTGGCCCACCATTCACCTTCTCCAGCCTCGGGGACCTTCTCCTGGAAGGTGCACATCAGTTCGTCCCATTCCTTACATCGCGGGTCCATTTCAAGGTACTTCGGAAAATCACGCTCGGCCTCAAAATCATCGGCCGTTTCCATGTACATGAACATCCTTCTACCCAACAGGAATATTTGCATCGAAATAACGCCGATCGCCTTGATAGACCGTTCGACCTCGGGCCAGACATGGCGATGATATTCCTTGTATTTCTCGATCGTCTCCGGATCATCCTTGAGCAGAAGGGTCATGGCGAATGATTTCATGTCTTAGACTCCTTTTTCGTTATTCCTTTCGTAACCGTTCACGTGATTTTACCATAAGGGTGCGATGTGGGAGATAAAAAATTTTGGAAATTTCGAAAAATCTTCTGGCGCCATTGTGGTTGATCTGGTACACAATGGCATATGGATGACAAGGACGTTATCATTACTGCTCAGGAAGTGCGGCCCCGGCAGTTGGGCTCGCATAAACCTGTGACTGAACAAGAAATACGAAGTAGACTCGGTAGATTACAAGGAGATATTGATGTCCACTAAGAAGGAAACAGTAACACTCCACGTCGCATTTGATGGCAATGACGACAATCCGGGTACGGAGACCGCGCCCTTGGCCACTCTGACTGGCGCCAAGGACGCAATCAGGTCTCTGCGTCGATCCACAGAAAAACCCGTGAGGGTCGTCGTACATGAGGGGACCTATTATTTGGACAGACCGTTTATACTCGGTGCAGAAGATTCAGGTACCGAGCAAGGCCCGATTACTTACGAGGCCTGTGCAGGAGAGCGAGTAACATTGAGCGGGGGCAGAAAACTGGACTGCCGATGGGAGCCGTACAGGGACGGCATTATGATGTGTCGATTGCCGGATGTTTGCAATGGCACACTTGATTTCTCCCAGCTTTTCATCAACGGCAAGCGACAAATCAGAGCTCGATACCCGAACGCAGATAACTCGGACCCGGAACACTATAGCGGTTACATCCAAGCTGCAGCCGCAATCGATGCCGAGACACCTGACCCTTGCCCGGCTTCTGATGATGACATGACTTTCTCGTCTGGGCCACCACGGGGGATAATCTACGCCCCCGAAACATTCACCCGGAAACGATGGGCAAGGCCGCAGGAAGCAGTGATTCACATTTACCAGGCTTACTACTGGGGAAACCTTCAATGGCAAATACGGCACATTGATTGGGAGAATCGGCACATCTGGTTCGGACATGGCGGTCAGCAAATAGGTGCCAAGTGGTTTTCCCATCCCTGTGCTGTAATGACTGCGGGCCAACAGGCCTCACGGTTCTTTATTGAGAACGTGTTTGAGGAGCTGGACGCCCCTGGCGAGTGGTACCTGGATAGAGAACAAGGCATTCTGTACTACATGCCGGAGGAAGGTGTGGCCTTGGAAGAGGCGTTGGTTGAAGTGCCCGTGCTACAGCACGTAGTGGAGTTTAAAGGAACCCAGCAACGCCCAGTTTGTCACATCACCCTCTCTGGCTTCCGTATCGCTCATTCAGCCTCAACATATCTCGAGTCGTACGAAATCCCGTCACTAGCTGACTGGTCAATACACCGCGGCGGTGCCGTCTTCTTTGCAGGCGCACGCAACTGCACGATAGCGAACTGCTGGTTCGATGCCCCGGGAGGCAATGCAGTATTCATGAACGGCTATAATCGAAACGATGCGGTTGCCAGTTGCACATTTACACAATGCGGTGACAGCGCAATATGCTTTGTCGGTTACTATGAATCAACCGTCGGTACCCAGAAGACTTTTCCGTATGAATGCAAAGCAGTGAATAACCTGATCCGGCATTGCGGGGTATTCGGCAAGCAGGTTGCGGGAATCTATATCTCCCGGGCAAAACGCATAACCGCCGGTCACAACCTCATCTATGATATGCCGCGAGCGGGCATATGTATCGGAGACGGTACATGGGGCGGTCATATTATTGAGTACAATCATATTCATAACACCTGTCGGGAAACACAAGATCACGGACCGTTAAATGCCTGGGGGCGTGACAGGGGATGGTGTCTGGCCCAGTCGCACGCTCCCCACACTGTGAATCGGAGCCACGACGCGTTCGAAATGCTTATTGACGCCATGGAACCGGTAATCATCCGCCACAACTTTTTTGAAGAACATTCCGGATGGGGACTGGACCTGGATGACGGCGCCTCACACTACGAGGTCTACAACAACCTTTGTGTGGGGGTGGGTATAAAGCTTCGCGAGGGCTCTCATCGCACTATCTACAACAACATATGGGTTGATTGCGCAAACCCGCCGGGCTTTCATGTCGGTAACGAAGACAACCACGACCGCTACTTCATGAATATCACGGTCATGTCCGGCAAGCATATGAAGCCAGAGGACGATGTAAACTTCAGTATGGACACACACCATGGTGAGATATACTCCCTGATTTCACCGCCCGCCCACGGTGCGTGGCTCGAGGAAATCGACCACAACTGCTTCTTCAGCGATACGGGTGAATTCATAACATTCGTCCTCCCGCGCGGGGGCCAGGAGAGGAAGTACTCTCTAGTCGAATGGCGGGAGCTGGGATTTGATCGCAACTCAGTCTTTGCAGATCCCATGTTTGTTGACCCCGCAAACAACGACTACAGGGTTCAGCCTGATTCCCCGACTCTTCGGCTTGGTTTCAAGAACTTCGAGATGGGAGTATGGGGGCTAAGTGAGAACTCTCTTGTATCATCGTGGGCTGAAGAATCAGCTAACCTTTGAATTCACCTTAGCGGGGGCCAGATATGGGGACTTGGAGATATCATTTAAAAGTAGAAACGGGCTCAGCCAAGACCGAAATGTTAACACGGTTAAGCAACTCACTGCTACTAATGGAATCTTTTACATAGTCGAGTTCCTTTATCTGAGATTGCTCGTCTCTCTTACTTTTGCAGGGGGACAAATTCGTGCTGGACAGACCTTGACTCCGTGACACGCCATATACGGAAGCCAAAAGGATGTTTATCAAAATTAACAGAGGTGGTTTCGCCAGTTACCAGTTGGATGTCTTTGTGGCGGTTAATGATGGTCTTATGGGTATGTCCAGCGAGCATGGCCACAACACCGTGTACTTCGAAAAGTCTCAACAATTCTTTCCGTTTTGCCGGAGGTAAGTTATAGTAGCCTTCCTCTTCGTCGGCAGTCTTGAGGAACAAAGGATAATGCCCAACGACGAAAAGGGGACTCCCCTTCTTAGAGGCAGCCTTCAGTGTTTCTTTGAACCAGGAATCGTGTTTCTCGGATTCGCCCTTGAGATAGCCTTTCCAAAATTGTGTATTCGTAATCACGAAAGTATATCCCTTATGTTCAAATGAGTAATAATCTTTGCCTACAAGTGTCCGATAGCGTTTCATCCCTGCATGGCTCGGCGAGTTACCTAGGTCGTGGTTGCCTGGCGCACAGTAACAGGGCATGGCAAATCCCCCTTTGATCCTGTTGAACTCCGCAACCGAATCGTCATTGAATTTGTTTACCAGGTCGCCACAAATGACAACAAAATCAGGTTTCATAGCGTTGATCTGCGTTACAGCTTGTTCGAATCGTGCCACGTCGTCCTTGTAGCCCCCAAACCCCAGCTGCGTGTCACACATCTGAACAAACGTGAATGACTGCCCTCGACCGCATCCGGATAGTACCACGGCCGTCAATAGATAACCCACTAGTCGAATTGCATTTTTCAGCGTGGGTCGTCTTCTGTTTTTCATTTCGTCAGACTCTAGCTGGGATTTCCCATTTACACCCTTAGAAAACATAATTTCCCCTAACGGTAAATAATGTCCATGGTTTCCATTTCATCGTGGTATTGTAACGGGAAAGGTTGGAATGTAAAGAGAGCCCCTATGCCCTCCTTACTATCGTTCGGGAAGGTAAATAATAGGTCAAAATATAGATTTGCTCAAGATCCATAACTCCTTATATAATAAGCCGGACGGAATTTTGGGTATCTACACCCTCTGGGAGCGAGGCTATTTCGTCATGAGTTCCGGGACTGGCACCACAGACGAAATGATACGCCAATATATCAAAGAGCAGCGTCCCCATTCAGACGCAAACGATCAGGCGAGCGAAGCTCGCCTTTAGAAGCCACCGAGCTTGCTCGGTGGAGGTTCACTAGTTCGGGACACAAGAGTAGGAGGAATTTCATGAGCCAGCTTACCTGTCCAAAACCGTACAAAATCTTGACGATTTTTGTGTGTGTCGCTGCCGGCGTAATAGGTAGTTTCTTCGGGCTATTATATGAAGTGGGAATGACGGATAATCTTGCTGTTATTGCAGGTACGGGTATTATTGTCGCAGGCATCGGAGGACTCCTCGCAGGATTTTTGTGGTCATGTATAATGCTACAGCGTACTCGACAGGGTGCTAGAGGGGCTAAACTTGTCGGGAAGGGTCTGCTTTGGGGAATTGCATTAGGAGTGGCTGATACCTTACTATTTCATATAGTTGTATATATATCTATACCCACGGCGCCTCCTGATGGTATGAGCATCGCGACTATCGCACTATTTATTGGTCTGATCTTCGGAATTCTTGCCGGTGCGGTCAACGGGCTTATTTGCGGACTAGTGTGGAACGCCGTGGCCAAGAAATATCCTCTGGAAGCTGCGGGACAGGGATAGATAAATCCAATGCATCGATTTCAGCTACTTCGGATGTTTGCTTCCTTCCTCGGCCAAGTGCCGATTTCACACATCTGGTATCTGTGGAGGCAAATGCGTAACGAAAAGCCTCACCGCTTCGGCGAACAGATTCGCATCAACACATTCTTTCCTCCTTATCCTTCACTTGCGTTTGAACGCTTTTGCCAGGCAATTATCCAGCGATCTCGGGTTCCCTCATCTGTGTATGTCGCCGTGACCCCTAACTGTCCCTACCAATGTGAGCATTGCAGCTATCAGGGACGCTCGAGTACCGAACTTACCCATCAGCAATTTCTTGATATCATTGAGCAGGTCAAGGCTCTGGGAACCAGTATTGTTGGTTTTACCGGCGGCGAACCTTTGTTGCGTAGCGATCTTGCAGGATTGGTGGCTGCTGCAAAGCCCGAAATGGCTACGATTGTATTCACATCAGGTTATGACCTCGATGCTACTAAGGCCAAGCAGCTAGCGGATGCACAGTGTGATTGTATTACTGTTGGCTTGGAATCAGCTAATCCTCTTGTCCACGATACTGTCCGAGGCAGCAAAGGGTCCTTTGCTATCGCCAAAAGAGCCGTTGAAGCTTCACAGGAGCAAGGTCTATACACCGCTATATCTGCTATCGGCACGCGAGAGCGTCTGTTGTCCGGAGAGTTAGAGAAGTTATATGAGTTGGCCTGTAAGTGGAAGGTAGGAGAGTTTCGCCTACTTACACCGGTAGCTACGGGTGGGCAAGCTGGATGTGCAGCTTTTATGCTGAGCGAACCGGAATATCAAGCTCTGGCAGATTTTCACATACGCCATAATCGTAGTCAAGGTGGACCTGCGGTGGCATCCTTTGCCTATCTGGAATCGCCGGAAATGTTTGGCTGTGGGGCAGGCTATCACCATCTTTTCATTGACTCTGCGGGGGAGGTTAGTCCTTGCGATCTTACCCCGCTGAGCTTTGGCAATGCCGTCGAACTACCTCTCGCCGAGATCTGGGAGAGCATGGCAGATACATTCCCGCACCCTCGGTGTGGCTGTCTGATGAGGCAATTAGCTGAGAAGATTGGTCCTGAGCCGTTACCCATTGACCCAGAACGGAGCAGAATGCTCTGTCCTCCCCCGGACAAGGATACACCTTTGCCCGATGGATACCGGCACCTGCTCAAAACCCATAGACAATAACATCCAGTGTTGTCAGAATGCCGACAAGAATGAATTCCATATAAAGTAGTCTGATCTTTTTCTGTATGTCTGTCACTCGTATGACAAAAATGATAGTCGGTATCAGACAAGCAAAGACACCCAGAGCATAGATCGTCCCCATACCCAATCTCATGGCTACCATTAAAGCGATGCCACCGGTGACTATTAACGCCGATGCCACTTTTTGCCAAAACAACGGATAACGTTGTATCAAATTTAGCTTGCCCATTGCCTGAGCGTCACCTTCGCGGTCTCGTAGGTCTTTTAGCAATTCGAATGCGTAGGTTGAAACAAACATCCAAATCGCAAATGTAAGTAATGGCCAGGCCCGCGAGCCTCGTGCGCCATCGGCTTGAGCTAGTGCCAACGGGTAAATACATGTCATTAGTGTTGCGACAAACCACTGTTTGCCGATACCAAGTCGTTTAGAGAATAGATCGTAGAAGAGTAATCCAACAACAACTGTGGAAAGCGTATAGCCGAACCACAAACGCCAAACTAAAGCAGCCCCATAACATCCTAATAAAATACCTATCAGCCCCAGGCAGATTGCCAATATAGTTGCAGCCTTGCGGCTCACGCGATTGGCGGCAAGGGGCCTTTTGGGAGCATTTATCCGGTCGACAAAAATATCAAGAACATCGTTGAGCACATATGCAGCAGCAATAACCATCCCCAGAGCTACTGTTGCCAAGGCTAACGGCCACCACTGGTCTTCCATTTGACCTCCACGGGCGTAGTACACGGTCAACGTGAAGGTCAGTGCCATTGGTATCGAATAATACAGTCTGCACAAACGCAATAAGTCCATCATGGTTTGGAACCGGTTGCTGCCAGATAGCGGTGAGTAATAGCAACACCGCTGCTGGTACGCTTTAGATCGAGAATCTGGGCAAAACGTTCGAAAATACTATCGTGTAGTTGGGGGTCTGCAGCAAATTCAAATCCCGCAGCAGCACCTGTTGCCATAAGCTTATCTATAGCAGCCTTCCCGTTGGGGACCCAGAAGGTTTTGGAGCCATCGAATTGCGTACGGACTCCCAAGCCGTAAGTACGCATAACAGTAGCGAGTATATGGCTACTTGGAAGAAAACGAACTTTCAGTACGTGCCTTAGTGCTTTGGGGTTCTCGGCGAAAGCCTGCAAGGAAGCCCACATTACACCAGCCAGGGAGAATAATGAGTTGTCAATAATACCCCAAACACCACCGGGTCGAAGCACACGGGCAATCTGGGATGCTAGTTTCATTGGCTGTGAATATCCCAATCCCCATGCACACGTGATTCCATCTACGCTGCCACTCGGCAAGCAGCTAAGATATTCAACAATATCCCCGTGCACAAAATCAGCTACATCGTTGTATTTCTTTTCTGCTACGGCAAGCATCCCTGATGAGATATCTACTCCCACGACCCGCTGGCCGGTCAGGCGTGACAATTGCCCGGTTACAAACCCTGTCCCACATGCCATATCTATGAACCGTCTGCCTCGTGTTGTTGGCAGGCCCTCCAACATTTTCAGAGAAAGCTCACGCATGTGGCTTGTCCAGGCCTGATCATAACCAATTGCCGCCGAGTCGTAACTGGCTGTAATCAAGTCACTCGATTGTTGTGGCTGGGAAAGGAATAACCGACAGATACGGATTCCCAAACGGCACCAATGCGTTCTTGGATTATTTTGTTTTGAACGTAGCCATTCCATTAATAAAACCCTAGCCCGTTTTGGATGCTTCTGCTGTTAACTGTTGTTATTCTAAGCTGCTTTCCTGCCCCCAGTCAATACTAACCAATTGCCGTTACAGTGCTGGATGGCACCATCGAGAAAATACTCAGTTGGTGAGACGCCGAGGATAAGGAATAGTTCGGCAGCCTGGACAAGCAGTCCAATGGAAATGGTTAGTCCCGGCACGCTGCTGGGATGAATCTTCCCGGCGACGGTAACCGGCTATATTATTGGTCAGCAAAAGGGCTGGCCTGATGGCTGGCTCTTTTTGGCTAGGTAGGGATAAGCACCCCCCGAGCAGGCTAGCGGGGGCCAGATATGGGGACCTGGAGATACCAAAAAGCTTCAAATGATGTCGTTTTTGTCGGTTGACAGCGGGGCGGAAATTACCTAACCTTTTGGCACATAAACAGATAGGGCATGTCGGGTTGTAAGACCCCGACACGGTCCCTCTTGTGGGTCTGCGGTTGGAATTGACATCCCCAAACCCGCCCGGGGCAGAAGGTTTTTTTGGGCCTTTTTGGCGGTGGTCCAAAATGTCGGGCTGGTGTAAATACTGGACTTATAGCGGGTGCATAGGAGGCGTAATCGATGCTGCCGAGATGGTTGACAGCCCTGTTCGGACTCCCTACCAAGCACCCATCGCAAATTCATTCGTTGAGTCGTGGATCGGCAGCCTAAAGCGTGAGTGTCTGAACACTTTCTTTTGTTTCAGTCTTAGACAACTGGATCACATCGTTCAGACCTACGCCTCGTACCACAACCAATATCGGCCTCATCAGGGCCTGGGCAATAGGCCGCTGGGGGTTCCCGAAAACCCGTTACGGCAGACGAGAGAGATCGATGCGGGACTGATTCGATGCAAGCATTGGCTCGGTGGGATGCTTAAGCATTACTACCGTCAAGCCGCGTGATACGTATGGCAAGAGTGCCAAACATCTAGGACGGGGGATAAGATTCATGCCGGATGGATTGCTGTTGCTTTGGCTGTCTTTCAGCCATATCATGAGGAGCAGCCTTGGATGTGGTGTTGAGCAAGCACAAGCACCACCCGGTTGCTCAGTTTCGCGCAAACCCTTGGACGGAACGACATTTTTGTCCACCCCTCGGGCTGGCCCGTGTCACCTGTGAGCCACTGAACCTATATCTGATATCTGAGTTCTTCGAGCCAACAGTAAAGAACCGGAACGACAAGTAGCGTAATAATGGCTACAGCCATTCCCCCAAAGGAAGGAATGGCCATGGGAACCATCACATCAGAACCTCGGCCAGTAGAAGTCAGAACCGGCAGCAGAGCTAGTATGGTCGTGGCTGTGGTCATCAGGGCTGGCCGAATCCGCCTAAGAGCAGCAGCTATAGTAGCCTGGCGAATCTGCTGGATACTCTCCGGCTTTTCTGAGCTAAAGGTCTGATTCAAATAGGTGGCTACGATGACACCATTATCCGAGGCGATGCCAAACAGGGCTAAGAATCCCACCCATACAGCGACGCTTAAATTAATTTGATGGACCTGGAATAAATCACGCATGTTTGTGTCAAAGATGCTGAAATTCAAAAACCACGGTTGACCATACAGCCAAATCATCAGAAATCCACCTGCCCAGGCTACGAATATTCCGGAAAAGACTAACAGTGTGGTGAGCACGGACTTAAATTGGAAATAGAGGATCATAAAGATTATCAACAGAGCCAACGGCAGTACTACCATCAATGTTTTTGTACTGCGAATCTGGCTCTGATAAGTGCCGGCAAAATCATAACTGACCCCTGCGGGCAGGCTAAACTCACCTGAAGCCATTTTTTGCTTGAGGTATCGATCGCATTGTTCAACTACGTTGACCTCGGCATAGCCAGGTTTCATATCAAATAACACGTAGCCGACCTTAAAGGTATCTTCGCTCTTAATGACCTGTGGGCCGGAGACGTAGCGAATTTCGGCTAATTGGGTCAGCGGGATTTGGGCTCCGTCGGCGGCGGGAATCAGGGTTCGGTCCAAAGTTTCAATCTGGTCTCGTAGCTCCCGCTTGTAACGAACGCGGACAGGATAACGCTGTCGGCCCTCGACAGTAGTGGTTATTGGCCGACCGCCAATAGCGATTTCAATTACATTCTGAATCTGGCGAACCTGCAGTCCATAGCGAGCAGCTGCCTGGCGGTCAATGACAATTTCCAGGTAAGGTTTGGCTACTATTCGATCGGCATTGACGGTGTCAGCTTTGACCGAGGAAACTTCCTTCAGTAGTCTCTCAATCTCCAAGCCGACACTCTCGATGGTTTCCAGGTCCGAGCCCTTGATCTTCACACCCATGGGAGCACGCATGCCGCTCTGCAACATGACCAGGCGGGTCTTGATAGGTTGAAGCTTGGGAGCAGAAGTAGTACCAGGTATTTGAGCTGCTTGGCTGATCTCATTCCAAATGTCATCGGCACTGCGAATATGATCACGCCACTGGCGGAAAGAACGGCCACGCCGATCAGGAATAAGATTGCCATCCTGGTCGCGGACGAATTGGCTGGTTTGGCGGTCGAACTTGAATCGCAGACGCCGGCCGGCTTTGTCCGTTAGGTATTCAGACTTGTAATTGACAACAATTTCGAACATGGAGATGGGGGCCGGGTCCAAGGGGCTTTCCACTCGGCCCAGCTTACCAACCACCTGGTCGACCTCAGGGACACTGCCGATAGCCGTATCCAATTTGGCCAAAACGTCCAGACACTCGCCCATAGAAGCGTGCGGCATAGTAGTAGGCATATACAAAAACGAACCTTCATCCAACGGAGGCATGAACTCTTTACCCAGACTATACCAAGCCCCCACGCCAAAGATGATTAAAACAATAGGGACACACATAAACAAAAGTTTGTGGGCTAGGCACCAACGCAGAATGGGCGCATAAATCAGTTGGAATACCTTGATGAGAACTAATATACCGCCGAGCATGACAGCTACCAGTATCAGATTGCGCATCAGACCCTTGCCTGGTCCCAAGGGCAGCCAATGGCCAGTAAGCAACAGGCCCACTAAGATGACCACCAGCAAGTTGCCGATCCAGGGCAGGGCTCTTTGAAATCTGAAGGTTTTAGAGCGGCTCCTGATGCGGAAGATCAGATGAGCGGCTGGGGGAATGATGGCCAAAGCAACTATGACCGAGGCAATTAAAGCAAAGGTCTTGGTGAAGGCTAAAGGTTTAAATAATTTGCCTTCTGAGCCGATCATAACGAAAACGGGCAGGAAGCTGATCACCGTGGTAGCTACGGCAGTGAAAACGGCACTGCCCACCTCCGAGGCCCCCTGGTAGACGATCTTTAGTCGATTATCTTGGGGGGAAGCTTGACGCAGATGTCTTAAAATATTCTCGCAGACAACAATGCCCATATCCACCATGGTACCGATAGCAATAGCGATGCCGGATAAGGCTACGATATTGGCATCGACGCCAAAAACCTTCATGGCAATAAAACACATCAGCACAGCTAAAGGCAATAGACCGGAAATAAGCACGCTGCTGCGCAGATGCATGAGCATGACCACCACAACGATTATAGTAACCAGGATTTCCTGGCTAAGAGCAGAATTCAGCGTTCCTAAGGTTTCGTAGATCAGACCTGTCCGATCATAAAAGGGCACAATGGTTACTTGACTGATGGTGAGCCAACCTGGCCATTGCTCGGATGATGCAGTTGACAGCCAATTGAGCCAGTCTTCTTGATTGAGATTGGGGCCGGTAAAGGCCTCAAAGCCATGTCGGCTGGCGAAGAGTTCGATTTCAGTTCGGGAGACCTTCTGATAATCAACGACGGCTTTTCGTGGGAGGCTAGGGGTGATTTCCTCTATTTTCTCTTTGACGTTCTTGATAACCGCCAGGGGATTTTCGCCGTAGCGAGCCACAACCACACCGCCGACGGCCTCTGCTCCGTCTTTATCCAAAGCTCCACGGCGTAGGGCTGGTCCGAGCGAGACATGGGCTACGTCTTTAATATAGAGAGGGACGTTCTCATTAACCTTGATCACCGAGTAGCGGACGTCATCGACGCTCTTTATGAAACCCACGCCGCGAATGACGTAATCGACCTTGTTAATCTCGATGGTGCGGGCACCGACGTCGATGTTGGACATCTTGACAGCCTGGAAGACTTCGTCCAGGCTTATACCGTGGGCTCGCATGGCATCGGGATCGACGTCGATCTGATACTCCTGGACGAAGCCGCCCACTGAGGCTACCTCCGCTACGCCGCCGGCTGAGAGAAGAGAATAACGGACGTCCCAATCCTGAATGCTGCGCAGCTCATTAAGGTCCCAGCCGCCAACGGGATTGCCGGCAGGATCGCGGCCTTCCAAGGTGTACCAAAAGATTTGCCCCAGGGCGGTGGCATCGGGGCCCAGGGCGGGGTGCGTGCCATCCGGAACGGTGCCGGCCGGCAGTGAGTTGAGCTTTTCCAGAATACTCCAGCGAGATTCGTCGAAGTCGACGCTTTCGGCGAAGATGAGGTAAATCGAGGAAAAACCAAACATGGAGAGACTGCGGATCGTCCTTACCCCGCGAATACCCGACAGGGCTGCGGTCAGCGGATAGGTAATCTGGTCTTCGATATCCTGCGGCGATCGGCCGGGCCATTCGGTAAAGATAATCTGCTGGTTCTCGCCGATATCGGGGATAGCATCCACCGGCACCGGATCGCGAGGAAACCATCCCAGGTTCCAGTCGAATGGCGCTACCCTAAGCCCCCAGACGATCACCCCCAGCAGCAGCAGAGCCACAATCAGCTTGTTGTTCAAGCAGAACCAAAGCAGTCTATTAATGAGCGATTTGGGTTCCTGGTCAGGCTTGAGATTGTTATCGCTCATGCCGATGGTCTCCGAGGATTTTTGGGCCACTTAGTGGTGATGCTGGTCTGGGCCACCGGCAGGGGTGCCTTCGGGATTCATCATACTTGGTTTGGCCTGAATCTGCAGGGCGCTATCGATCTTGAAGTTTCCCTGGGTAACGACTAATTCGCCCTCGGCCAGGCCGTTGTGGACAATGTAGTAATCGCCTGCACGAGGGCCCAGCACGACCTCTCGGCCCTCATAGGTGGGCTTTTCAGTTCCCGGCAACTGAACGTAACAAACAGCCCGCTTGCCGGTCCGCAAAGCGGCTGTGACAGGGATCACCAAGGGCATTTCCGCTTTGGCCACGTCCACGCTGATATAGTCCAGTGTTTCAGCTCTAACCAGGTCCATCCCACAAACATCGCATTTACCCGGTGCATCCTTGACAATTTCCGGGTGCATCGGCGATATCCACTTCCCCTTCAGATCCGGGGCCATCACTTTGCCCCCCGCAGCCACTTGCGACCGCACCACCGCCTTGACGAACATGCCCGGTTTCAGCTTGCCCCGCTCATTCGGTACATTCACCCGAATCTTCACCGTCCGCGTCTTCGGATCCAGTACCGGATCAATGAACGCTATCGTCCCCACAAATGTCTGGCCCGGATTGGCAATGCTGCTGAATTGGACCTTTTGACCGTAACGCAGCCACATCAAATCCGACTCGTAGGCGTCCAGCTTCACCCATACCTGCGAAAGGTTCGCAATAGTGTAAATCCGCGTCCCCGTCTTTACGTATATCCCCTCCACTGCATCCTTGTGGATGACAATACCGCCTATCGGAGCATAGATGGTAATATGATCGCTCGGCTTGCCCCGTTGCTCAATTTCTTTGATCTGTTCCGGCAAAAATCCCCACAGTCGCAGCTTGCCCCGGGCCGCCTCCACCAGAAACGCCCCCGTCTCCCGGATTGTTTCTATATCACTGCCTTTGAGTTTTTCCTGGGCGATAAGGGCTTGGATCAGTTCCTCCTGCGCTGCCAGAACTTCCGGGCTATATATATCAGCCAGGTGGTCCCCCTTGTTCACTGTTATTCCCGTATAGTCAACGTATAAGCGGTCCAGCCACCCCGCCACCCGGGCGGTTATCTGACGCACCTGGCTTTCGTCATAATCTACCTTCCCCACCATACGGATCTCGGCGGTTACGAACTTGCGCTCAACAGGACTTACCTGAATATCCATCAGGGCCTTGGCTGATTCGGTGGTTCTAAACTCCCGAGGTCCAAGGTCCTCGCCGGCATCCTCATAAACCGGCACCAGGTCCATTTTGCATATGGGACACTGGCCAGGGTCCGGCTGCTTGATCTGGGGATGCATGGAACAAGTCCAAAAGGCTATATTTCGTCCGGTGTCGTCTTCGGTTTTGTCTTCGGGAGAACCGCAGCCAGTCAGCAGAACTACGCTGAGCAGGCCCAGCCCCACGACAAAAAAGAGCCATGACTTGTGCATAGACTTGCTCCTGCCATATCTAACGGAGCCGAACCGCAATCATACAGCAGTCATTTTTCCGGACTGCAAGATTGATAGGCGGCAATACTACTTCGGCGTATCTTCTAGAATAACACCTTCATCGGCCATCTTCTTCATGAATTTTTTGGGATCAGCCTCGAAGGCCATTTTGCAGCCGCTGCAACAGAAGTACACGCGTTTGCCTTTGTAATCCTCATATATGTCTTTGTCGATAGGATCAGCCATGACCGGACAGGTTTTCTGGGTGATAGCCTCCTCTTCACCTTCACCAGAGCCACAGCCAGTCAGAACAAAGGCCATAGACACAGCCAAACACAGACATCCCACAAACAGTACCGTTCTCATAATCGCCCTCCTTTCTGCAGCCGACTAGCCGGCTGCCAATTAAGTGACTGCCCCTATTATAGGCAGCTATTTGGCCTCGGGCTCGTCTTTTTCTTGATTTGACCTCCGCGGCAGTTCTCGGCCAACGAGCATCTCCAATTGGGCTAAGCGCTGAGCGTTATTAGCCAGGGCACGCTCATATAACAACTGGAACTCCAGGAGCATTCGCTCGGCGTCGATCAGGTCCAGAAAACTGGCCTTGTCAGCCATGAACGCGGCTTGAGTAACTTTCAGAGATTGCTCAGCCTTGGGGATAAGGCTGTCCCGATAGAGATTAATCTTGCGCTGGGCGTCGCGGAACTCATAAAGGGCCAAGTGGACTTCGCTGGCAAGGGCGTTTTCAACACCTAGCCTTTCTTTGAGTGCAGCCAAGTAGCTGGCTCGGGCCCGGCGCTGGTTAGCTTGGTATTTATCATGCCAGATGGGCAGATTGACAGAGGCCATTACCACTACGGGGTCTTTGCCGCTGTCCGGCGTACCGGACATCAAGGCCTCGGCTGTGTCGATATAGTCCACTCCGAGTGTGATATCAGGAAAATAGTCTTTGCCGGCTAACTCGACGGCTTTCTTTTGTGCGGCGATTTGATAATCCAAGGCCTTCAGCTCAGGATTGGCTTCGCCCAGCCAAGTTAGAATCTGCTCATCGCTGGCCTCGATTTTTTCTTCCTGGGGTACTTCTGTGGGCCAGGGAAGTTCAGCCCCAGCCGGACGGTTCAGAGCAGCGTTGAGTTTGGCCATGATGGGACTGCGCAAGCCCTGGAGCGCTCGCAGGCGATCTTCCAGTTTGCCTTGCTCAACCTGAGCTCGGATTACATCCTGATGTCCAGCGGCAGCAACCTTGTACTTTGTGCGGACCACCTGCTCGATATAACGCATGAGCTCGACGTTTTCTTTGGTTACAGAAATGGCCCGGGCCAGGTAATAGTATTCGTAGTAGGCGTGCTTGACCTGGTAAAAAAGTTTCAGTTTTGCAGCCTCGAAGGCTTGCCCCTGGGCCTTGGCCTTTTCCAGGGCAATATCTCCACTCGCTTGGAGCTTGCCGAACCAGGGGAAGGTTTGTGCCAAACCGAAGCTCTGCTGTTGAGGTCCTACACGAGTTTCAACCTCCTGGATGAAATAGCGGTAAGTGAATCTAGGATCAGGTAATGTCCGGGCCGGGGCTACCGCTTCCAGAGCTGCCTTATAGCGACTAAAGGCCGCCTGTAGTTCAGGATTATGGGCAGCCGCATAAGCGAGACAGTTACTCAAACTCGGCTCTGCCGACAATTCATCCCCGGGACGTTTTTTAGTAGCAACTTCGATTGACCCGCTGTAGATTTGCTGCTGGATATGGTCGAATTCTCTAAATGCCTTGTGCTCTTCGCGGGGAGCGCAGCCGGCCATTATCAAAACCATCGCAGCAATCAGCCAAAAACATACCTTTGTTCGCTTAGTCATTGGCTTGCCCACCCGAAAGGATTCTATTTATCCGCCAATTCTCTCACAAGTTTCTGATGTCTGTGGCAAAACTCCGCCCCTGTTCCAAGTTGAGCTCTGATCATCTGCTCCTGCCAGTGGGCGTTGAACAGTCGGCAGTCCGGATTATCGCAAAACGGCTCGCCAATTAGATGATATAAAACCGCCTGCATGATATAACCTTTGAGCAGCTCTGTCAAGCGTGGATCGCTATAGTCCACAAAGCGTCCAGCCAGTTCTTCCTGAAGATCTTTCTCGTCCAAACCAGCCATCAAGCCGAAGTAATATTCTCGCGGTTTAGCTGGACCTTCCACAATTCCGGTAGTGCTGATAATACTCGGCCAACCATATATGCTCACCCGAGCATGATATCGCCGATCGCTCTGATCCCAGGTGCCTATCAGTCGATTGGTAAAGACAATGTGCACAAATTCCAGCGAAGTTTCCTCGCCGACAAGCAACTCAAGATAGGTTTGCTGCAAGGCCAATCCATCATAGAAAACTTCCCTGTTTACACCACCTTCCAGTAGCCACTTGCGCTCTTGAGCCAACTGCTGGGGATTGGGCTCACGCTTTTCTAATGGTTTCGCCGGGTCTTCGATGCGGGTCTTGCAAATATCCCTAGCCCTGGACTCAAGCGTGTGTTCGCCCATCCGTCCGTGGGGGCGAAGATGGTGTCGGACGAATTCAGGTCTAATCTGTACACGGTCTGGCCCGAACCACTGCCCCAGATATTCGCCGATTCGGCAAACATCAAAGTTCTCGACGCCTGCTCCATCGTAGAGGCAGATAAGACGCAGATTCTGTGGGATAGACTTCATAGCATCGACCGGGATTGTCTACCTGCCAAATATTAGGTGCTTCTGTCATTCACTGTTGTTATTCTAAGCTGCCTTCCTTCGCTGAGTCAATACTGACCAATTCTGGCCCCAAATGATAAAGACGACAAGAACTCCGCTGGTAAAGATCTGCCTGAATGTGAGAGGCTTTGAACTAAGCCCTGCCTGCATTGCAGGTGTCCGACGGATTGTTCCAAACTGCAGGGCCATGTGCGGACGGATGAAATTATAATAACATCGCAAGAGTTCCAAATGTTCTTTTAATCTGTGCGGCTACCGAGCGTGAGTTGTACTTCTACGGTGAAGGGAAGAAGATCCTTGTCGAATTGTGAGGTTGTGTCTTTCAACGAAAGATGTGTTCAGAGTGTCGGAGTCTTCCGAGTTGAAAAGAGCATCTTCGAGTTGCTCTCAGCTGCCGATGATTAATTTGCGATCTATGGCGACTACTTAGCGGGGGCCAGATAGGGGGAGTAGGAGATACAAAAAAGCTTCAAATGATGTCGGATTTGTCGGTTGACAGCAGGGCGGAAATTACCTAACCTTTTGGCACATAAACAGATAGGCGATGTCGGGCGGCAAGACCCCGACACGATCTGTCTTGTGGGTCTGCCGTTGGAATTGACATCCCTCCGACCTTCTCCGGGTTATGAGCCCGACATCCCCGGATTTCGTAGGTTCTTATCCTAGCACCACTTACTAGTTAACACCTTGTCACGCAGGGTGTTAATAAAATCGCTATGTTGACCATGGTGACCATGGTGATTAAAAATTTTGCTACATTTTGCTACATTCTGCTACAGTCGGGTTCTAAGCGCAAGGGAAAAGTCAGATTTTTTATGTCTTTTTTGCAAGTGCGGCTGCTGCTGTGACCCGGCAGACCGGTTAAGTCCCTGAAAGCGCAAGGGTTCTCTTTCTACTACATTAGATGAATTGAAGCAGGAGCTTTAGGAATGCCAGTCAGTGCGGAAGAGACGGCCCACAGCGTTTTTCCGTTGCTATACTGCAAAATGGCTGGGGTTCCATGTTTCATCTGGGGCTACGCTGCGTCTCGATGGTAGCTCTTGAGCAGGCCGCCCAGCCGCTCTCGGCAGGATATCGGACCTTCGGCCGTGGGGCAGTACCGCGGACTTGATTCGTCTGGGCCAATTCTTTGGTAGCGGTATGTCTGGGGGACTTAACGGTTGCAGCATTCGATGGCTCCGAGAAGACTATCTACCAGATTTCGAAGGCAAAGGTGATAACCTATTTCTAAGCAAATAGTTAGAAAATAACTCATTAACCACAAGAATCGGTGAACCACCACACAACAGTCGTGGCATGTTGAGCCTCTTGAAACAAAATACTTGCTTAAACCATCAGCAAGTCTTATCAATTCAAAAGGTTACATGCAAGCTAACAACACTTATCGATGGAAGAGCCTAAAATATCAATAGTTAGCGATGGAACCACCACGTGGAGAACCCGATTGGCGGATGCTGAATTAACAAATCCAGCAACGATGGCATTACGTGAGCGGGTGAAAGAGCTGACCTGTCTTTATGGCATCGCCCAGATTGCTGCACGGCCAAGTGCATCGCGGGAAGAAATTATACAAGGCATTGTTGAGCTTCTTCCCCCTGCCTGGCAGTATCCTAAAATAACGTTCGCTCGAATTACTTTAGACGGCGTTTCTTATATAACGCCGGGTTTTCGCGAAGGCTGCCAAAAACAGACTGCGGATATTGTTGTCAGCGGTGAACCAAAAGGTGTTATCGAGATAGTCTATGCGGAGGAAAGCCCCGAATTTGATGAAGGCCCTTTCCTTAAAGAAGAACGAAACCTCATTGACGGCGTAGCCAGACAGGTCGCATTGATTGTCGAACGAAAACAAGTGGAAGAGGACAAATTGAAGTTGCACAACCAGCTGCTGCACGCTGACCGGTTGGCTACCATCGGGATGTTTGCTGCGGGCGTAGCTCACGAGCTAAACGAGCCGCTGGGAAATATTCTGGGATTCGCCCAGTTGGCGAAGAAATATCCCGCAGTTCCTGCAACAGCCAAACAGGACATCGAAAAGATCGAGGCCGCTTCTTTGCAGGCTCGGGAGATTATCCAGAAGCTTCTGGTTTTTGCTCGACAAATGCCGCCTGAAGAAACGCGAGTCAATCTTAATCAAGTGGTGAAAGACGGGCTCTATTTCTTTGAAGCCAGATGTGCCAAGGCTGGAATTGAACTTGTACGGTTGCTTGCGCCAGATCTGCCGGAAATCACAGCCGACCCAGCCCAGTTGAATCAGGTGCTGGTGAATTTGGTTGCCAACGCCCTACAATCGATGACCGGTGCAGGGAAGATTACGATTCAAACAAAGTTTTGCGACCACCATGTCTTCCTAATTGTAGAAGATACCGGTGCCGGTATGAGTAAGGAAGTTCTTGAAGAAATATTTGTTCCATTCTTCACAACGAAGGATGTTGGTCAGGGGACAGGCTTGGGTTTACCTGTGGTTCACGGGATTGTCACTGCACACGGCGGCTCGATTGACATCAAGAGCAAAATCGGCCGGGGTACACACTTTGAAATCCAGCTGCCTATATGCAGGGAGCCGCAGGAGATGGAAGGAAGCGCTTAATATGTCGTCTACGGCTAAGAGGGAACGCATTTTGATTGTAGATGATTCGCCAGATACACTGGAAGTGCTCCAGCGAAATCTGACGGCGGAGCGATACGATGTTTTCACAGCATCTGGTGTAGCTGAAGCAATTGAAATCCTTAACGGGACGGCATTGGATTTGGTTATTACAGACCTCAAGATGCCCAAGGTCAGCGGTTTAGATTTAGTGCGACATATCAGGGAAAACTTCAAAAATACCGAGGTAATGATGATTACCGGTTATCCTTCGATTGAGGGGGCCGTCGAAGCGGTTAAAAGCGGCGCCGAAGAGTTTCTACCCAAACCCTTCACCGACACAGAACTTTTATCTGCTGTTGGGCGTATCTTGGACAAAGCGAGGCTTCGCAAATTCGGGGATGCCACACCAAACCAGCTACCTCCCGTGCATAAAGGTCTTATCGGTACTTCGGAAGCAATAAACAAGGTTGCCATCGCTATAGGCAAAGCTTCGTCTACTTCGGCCACCGTGCTCATTACAGGTGAAAGCGGTACGGGCAAGGAACTTGCAGCCAGGGCTATCCACTATGGCAGCACGCGGTCATCTTCGCCGTTTGTGCCTGTAAATTGCGGTGGTATTCCGGAAGGTCTGCTTGAAAGCGAATTGTTCGGACACGTCAAAGGTGCGTTCACAGGAGCAACCGAGTCCAGGGCAGGGTTCTTTCACACTGCTGATGGAGGTACGATCTTTCTCGATGAAATCAGTGAGATGAGCCTGTCCATGCAGGTCAAGCTTCTTCGCGTCCTTCAGGATAAACAGATTTGCATGGTCGGTTCCGACCGAATACGAAAAGTGGATGTGAGAATTCTGGCTGCAACAAACAAAGATTTGCACGATTCAGTGAAAAAGGGGCTTTTTCGCGAAGATCTGTTTTATCGCCTCAATGTTATTACGATAGTTATCCCGCCATTGAGAGAAAGAGGAGATGATATCATATTATTGGCACATCATTTTGCGACCAGGTTTGCAGCCGAATCGGGTAGATCACCGCTTCGCTTTTCCGATAAGGCCCTGCAAAGTCTTCGCAGCTATAACTGGCCTGGCAATGTGAGAGAACTGGAAAACGTGATTCAGCGTCTCGTGGTAATGACTGACGGTGATATTATAGATGTTCCTGATTTGCCGGAACTTTGCCGTTTCTCTGCCCTTCGAAAGACAGGTTTTACCAGAACTCTTGCTGAAGTAGAGGCCGAGTATATAAGTAATGTTCTGGCGGAGGTGGACGGCAACAAAACCCGGGCAGCAGAAATTCTCGGTATCGACCGCAAGACCCTGCGTGAAAAGCTTAGAAAGGCAAAACAGTCCTCATCCTGAGCTCTCGACGCTGGGTAAATTCTCCTCAGTGATTCAAATCTCCCCGCCAATACATCATATCTCTGACAAGAATAACACTCCAATAAACTTAGTTTTTATAAACAAGTTATTTCACCAAATTCATTGATTCTGTTCGATTCAGCCCAGATTCCCTCGGCGTAATGGCTGTCAAACCGGCTTTTGCCATGGGCGCATTTCCATCATTCAATAATTGGTACGGTTATTGCTTAACCTTAGGTAATCGCAAAACACAATGTTAAGGAGTGAACAATGTCAGAAAATAATATGAGATATCGTGGTATATGCTTCACGTGCAAAAATGCTCCAGGCTGCACTTTCCCAAGAGATTCCCAGAAACCTATGCTACACTGCGAGGAGTTTGAAGTTGACACATGTCCTTCGGTAAAGACCACAGGAAAAGACAAGTCACCGGCAACTACTTCAGTTGATGCTGAGGACAAGGATTCAGGCAAATTCATTGGGATATGCAGCAATTGCGATAATCGCAGAACCTGCGTCTTCCCAAAGTCTGAAGGTGGCATTTGGCATTGCGAGGAGTATCAATAGAATGGAACAAAACGCTGCTATCTCGAGCAAAGACAATATCTGTGCGGAAGGCAAGGTAGAGTCGAAAGACATCTTAAGAATTCTGGAAAGTCATAATAAGGACAGGGGCGGGCTTATTTCTATTCTTGAAGAGATCCAATCTGAGTATGGCTATCTTCCTGAAGAGGCGCTTAGAATAGTGAGCGAACGAACGGGTCGCAGCCTGGTTGATATATATGGTGTAGCAACGTTTTACAGATTTTTTAGTCTGCAGGCTAAAGGCAAACACCTTATTTGTGCATGTCTTGGCACAGCCTGCCATGTTCGTGGAGCACCGAGGATAGTAGCAGAACTTGAGCAGCAACTTACTATAAAAGCAGGTCAGACAACCCCAGATAAGGAATTTACACTGGAAACGGTAAATTGCCTGGGCGCCTGTGCCCTTGGGCCGGTGGTTGTTATTGATGGCCATTACTTTTCAAAGGTCAGAAAATCAAAAGTCAAACAACTTCTGGAGCAGGCAGGCGAAGGATTTGACAAATTCGACATAGGAAAGGATGAACGGATATTCCCTATCGAGGTAAGTTGTCCCCACTGTAACCATAGTTTCAAGGATAAGACTTTTGCCATCGACGGCTACCCCTGTCTCAAGATAAATGTTGCTACAGATCACCAGCAGGGTTGGATAAGACTGTCGTGTTTATATGGTAGTTACAGTGTTTCTACGGAGTTTGAAATCCCCGAAGGTATGGTTGTTAATTTTATTTGTCCGCATTGTAATTCAGAAATCCACAGCACGTCGGATTGTTCACAATGCGGGGCACCAATGATACCGATGCTTGTTGATGGTGGTGGTATAGTTAGTATTTGTACCCGCCGTGGGTGTAAAAACCATATGTTGGATTTGGTTTAGTTTGTGTAAGGTTGTGAAATGCTAAGGTTATCTTCTATAAATGAGTTGAAAGAATTACGGAGCGTACTTTTTAACAACGCCGATGAAAATAAACCACGCATAGTCATTTGTGCGGGAACAGCTTGTCACGCAAGTGGCTCAAACGGCATAATTCGGGTAGTTAAGAAGCACATTATTGAAAAACACCTGGTGGGAACAGTGTCGCTTCGAATTACCGGATGCCATGGGTTCTGTGAAATGGGACCTTTTATTCTCACTGAACCGCAGCAGGCATTTTACATACAGGTAAAATTCGGTGATGTCCCACGAATTATCGAGGCGATGCTTTCGGACAAATACGTCGAAGACCTATTGTATCAGAATCCTCATACAGGCGAGAAGTACTACAACCGTGACGATATTCCCTTCTTCAAGAATCAACAGCGCAGCATCTTGGGGCTCAATCAGAAGATAGACCCAATCAGGATATACAACTATATCGCTCAGGAAGGTTACAGTGCTCTGGAGCAAGTATTATCGAAGCAAAACGCCGAGTGGGTAGTGCAACAGGTTAAACGTTCAGGGTTGCGTGGCCGCGGCGGCGGTGGATTTCCAACAGGCTTGAAATGGGAACTGCTGGCAAAACAACCCGACAGTCGTGGTAAGTTTCTCGTGTGCAACGCTGATGAAGGTGATCCTGGTGCCTATATGGACCGCAGCGTACTTGAGGGCAATCCGCACAGCATTATCGAAGGAATGATTATTGGTGCTCACGGTACAGGAGCAACCGAAGGAATAGTTTATGTTCGCAATGAATATCCTCTTGCGGTTAAGCATTTAAATATTGCCCTGAAGCAGGCACATGAACTTGGTCTTTTGGGCCAGGATATACTCGGAACCGGTTTTTCATTTGATATCAAAGTTGTCAAAGGTGCCGGAGCATTTGTATGCGGCGAAGAAACGGCACTGATACGGTCCATCGAGGGGAAAATGGGTGAACCTCGTCAACGCCCGCCGTTCCCTATACAAAAAGGTATTGACGGTAAACCAACCGCTATCAACAACGTTGAAACCTGGGCGAACATCCCCTTGATCTTCAGGTTAGGAGCCGAGGAATTCGGAAAGGTCGGGACTAAGAATAACTCAGGCACCAAAATATTCAGCTTGGTCGGAAAAATCAGGAATACCGGCCTTGTCGAAGTACCCATGGGTACCACTATCAAGGAAATTGTTTACGGCATTGGCGGTGGTCCCGTTGGAAAGGCCAAAATAAAGGCGGTACAGACAGGCGGCCCATCCGGGGGGTGCATTCCTGCCGATATGTTTGATTTGCCGGTCGATTACGACAGCTTAACCGCCGCGGGGTCAATCATGGGCTCGGGCGGCATGATTGTTATGGATGAAAATACCTGTATGGTAGATATCGCTAAATACTTCATGAATTTCCTCAAAAATGAATCCTGCGGCAAATGTTTTACCTGCCGAAAGGGCACGCAGCGGATGTACGAAATCCTCGACGACATCTCAAAAGGTAAGGTGTCGCTCGACCATTTAGACCTTCTGAAAGAATTAGCGGAGGTGGTCAAGGATACCACGATGTGCGGCCTTGGACAGACGGCGTCGAATCCTGTTTTGACTACCCTTCGCTACTTTCGTGGTGAATACCAGCGGCATATGGTTGATAAAAAGTGTGATGCTTTCGTGTGCAAAGATCTGGTGGGTGCGCCCTGCCAAGCCGGTTGCCCCCTGGACACCGAGGTTTGGCGTTATGTTGGGCTGATTGAAAAGGGCGAATACGAAGAAGCCTACAAAGTTATCAGACAAGCCAACCCGTTCCCATCGGTCTGCGCTCGGGTTTGTGGTCGCAAGTGCGAAACCAGATGCAACCTTGCAGCCAGCGGGGGCGAAGCTATTGCGATTCGAGCCTTGAAAAGGTTTATAACCGATAGAATTGATCCGGCGGTCTATAAGTCTGTAAGCACCGTCAGGGACATTAAAAATATCAGCAGAGTAGCAATCATAGGCGCGGGGCCTGCCGGTCTATCGGCTGCCCACCATCTTTCGTTACTTGGCCATAAAGTGACGCTAATTGAAGCCGAGGATGAGCCTGGTGGAATGCTTACTAGTTGTATACCAGATTATCGTCTCGGTCGGGATGTGGCACACAAAGAAATAGAATCACTGCTTGACGAAAACATCACCCTCAGATGCGGAACAAAGCTGGGTCGCGACGTAACTATCGACGGGTTACTTGAAGATGGATTCAAAACGGTTTTCCTTGCGATAGGAGCAGATAAAAGCTGGCAATTGGGCCTGGAGGGAGAAGACACCGGAGGAGTTTACTCATCAATGGAATTCCTCAAAGCCTTCAATTTAAGAGGCCAGGAGTTGGCCAAAGGACGCGTAGGTATCATTGGTGGTGGCAACTCGGCTGTGGACGCCGCAAGAGTGGCTATCCGTCAGAAAAAAGTCAAAAGTGTAACCCTGCTCTACCGCCGTACCTCCCAGGAGATGCCTGCTTACGCCGAAGAAATCGAAGCAGCTCTTGAGGAGGGTATAAGGCTTGAAACATTGGTCTCGCCAACAAGTATACGTTACATTGAAGCTGCTGAAGCTGAGGGGGTAAAAGTCGAAACATTCGTCGAGCCCGTGAAAATAGATTCAGCCAATGGACGGTTAGCTGACATTAAATGCATTAGAAACAAGCTGGGCGACTTTGACTCAAGCGGACGACGCAGGCCGGTCCCAATTGCTGGTACCGAGTTCACGATTCCATTGGACACCATGATAGTAGCCATCGGCGAGCGTCCGGATAGCGATTGTCTCGTTTCTATGGGATTGGAAGTTGATAAGAGCGGCAGGATGAAGGTCGATGCCAAAACCCTTCGTACTAACCGTAAAGGCGTATTTGCCGGTGGAGATCTGGTCACAGGTCCCAATACGGTTGTTGATGCCATAGCGGCGGGAAAGAAAGCAGCAGAGGTAATAGACCGTTATCTTCGCGGCGAAGAACTCGCTAAGCCACCCGAAGTAAAATTACCCGAGTTCTTCATAGAACCTGCTGTCGTCGGCGATGAGGAAGACGAAGAAGTGACAAGAGCCGAACCCGCCACGCTGCCGGCCAAATCGAGGAAAAAGAGCTTTGCGGAAGTAGAGTTACCTCTGTCTGTCGAGCAGGCAAAACGTGAGGCCAGAAGGTGCCTGAGGTGTGATCTTGAGTTTACGCAATGTAAAGAAGATGAACAGGCAAAATGTACAGCAGCGCAGGAAAAGTCAGCATGATTAATTTGAAGATAAATGGCTTGAACGTTTCAGTCGAAAAAGGCACTACCCTGTTGGAAGCTGCAAAATTTCTTGGGTTTCCAATTCCTACACTGTGCCATATGGATGGGCTTTCTCCTTATGGCGCCTGTCGGCTTTGTGTGGTAGAGATTGGTGAGGATTCAAACGCAAAACTGGTTTCCTCATGTATCTATCCAGCCGAAGAAGGATTAAAGGTACGCACCGCATCAACGAGGGTACTAAAGGCACGTAAAATGATTCTGGAACTGCTGCTGGCTTCCTGTCCGCAATCCAAAACGATTCAGGATGTTGCGTCTGCACATGGTATTCGTCAACAGCGTTTCAAACAGGAATATGAAGATTGCATCCTTTGCGGCCTGTGTGTTCGAATGTGCGAAGAACAAATGATGGCCAAGGCTATCGGTTTTAGAGGACGCGGTGAGAATAGAAGCATCGGCACACCGTTTGATATCAAGTCTGACGTTTGCAGGCTGTGCGGGGGTTGTATGTATGTGTGCCCAGCCTGTCAGCTTCGCTGCACGTACAATGAGCCGGAAAAAGCAATCTGTGGTGGTTGTGCAAATCTGGCACCGCCCTGTGTCGAGAAAGAAGAATTTGATGATATGATGTGCTACATGAATCCTTGTGTAGCTTGTGAGATAAAGAAAGATTGATAGGCTAATAAGCAAAGGAGTTAAACAAGATGTCACGTACGTTTTCAAAAATAAACGCTTCAGCGGCAACTCTGACAAAGAATAGAACGGAAGATTCAGTTGTGCCCGCGTCGGGTATGTGTGTTACCTGCGTGGATGGCTGCGTCGGTATGTGTGAGATCGGCAAATCGGCCTACAGAGGCCACGAAGTCATTTATCCGCAGCCTTTTGGAATGGTTACTACTGCCGCCGAAAAGAGTTATCCGGTTGATTATTCACACTTCAACATTATGGGCACTGCTGTGGGCGCACACGGCATTGAACCCGACAGCGACAAAGCCATTTTCCCCGCGGTAAATCTAGAAGTCATTTTTGGGCAAAATAATGGGATAAAGTATCGTTATCCCTGGCATATTCCGGGAATTGGTTCCACAAACATCGCAAAGAATAATTGGGAAGGCCTGGCCATCGGTTCTGCCCTGGCTGGAACCGGCTTGACTATCGGCGAGAACGTTGTAGGAATGGACCCCGAGGTGATTATCAAGAACGGCCGAGTGGTTGATACCGTTGACCTTAAACGCCGTGTCAAACTCTATAAAGACTATCAACGTGACGGCTACGGTGCAATCATTGTACAGGCAAACGTCGAGGATACCAGGCTGGGCGTACAGGAATATGCAATCGAAAAGCTCGGAGTCGAGTGTGTGGAACTCAAGTGGGGCCAGGGTGCCAAGGATATCGGCGGAGAGGTGAAAATCCAGAACCTCAAAAAGGCTCAAATGTTATATAAGCGGGGGTATGTGGTGCTTCCGAATCCCACTGACCCGGATGTAATCAAAGCTTTTGAAAAAGGTGCATTCAAGGAATTTGAGAGACATTCTCGAGTGGGAATGGTATCCGAAGAGTCATTTGCGAAAAGGGTAGAAGAGTTGCGAAAGGCCGGTGCCAAGTACATCTTTCTCAAAACAGGAGCCTATCGGCCGGCGGATTTGGCAAGGGCAATAGTATTTGCTTCTCGCTATAAAATCGACCTTCTGACCGTTGATGGTGCCGGCGGTGGTACGGGCATGAGTCCCTGGCGGATGATGAACGAGTGGGGCATACCTCCTGTCGAATTACATTCACTTCTATATCAATATGCCAAACGCCTTGCTGACAAAGGTGCGTATATTCCGACATTGGCTTTGGCCGGTGGATTCACCTTCGAAGATCAAATCTTCAAAGGTCTTGCACTTGGTTCTCCATTTGTAAAGTTGATAGGAATGGCCAGAGGCCCCATTGCGGCAGCTATGGTAGGTAAAACGATAGGCCGCACGATGGAAGAGCAGCAGATACCAGTGTACATTGAGAGATTCGGAAATACTAAGGATGAAATTTTCGTAACCGCAAGCACACTGCGTAAGGAACTGGGTGATAAGGAATTCGAGAAACTTCCGACCGGCGCCTTGGGGCTTTACACCTATTACGAACGTCTTGCCCAAGGCCTGCGCCAACTAATGGCAGGCAGCCGGAAGTTTGCTATAGAACATATTACAAGAGACGATATAGCAGCTTTGACACACCAGGCAGCAAACATTAGTGGGATTAAATATGTAATGGATGTGGATCAAGGAAAGGCTGAAAGAATTCTCAATAGCTAAAATCAGATTGTAATTTGGTGGTGTGCTGGTCCAGCGATTCTTGCGCTTGTTTGGTTTCTGCTTAACTACTTGTTCGTAAATAGATTATCATCCTTGCCTTCGAAATCTGCTCGATGATTGTCTCGGAGGCATAAGATGCTGCCATTGTCGTGTTCGTCAGACATAGTCATCCCAAAAAGTTGGCCTAAGAACATCAAGTCCAGGGTACTGCACGTCATCTCTTTGGCCCATTACGCCATTACCTACGCCCGAGGATGGGCAGCAAACAGGTGCTTATGCCATCAATTGTTGGTGCTAACCGCGTAACCTCTTGCAAACAAAGCTATTAGCTGTATAATCTTGCGATGCAAGGTGTAAGCTGCCAAATTCTAAATGTAACCTCTTGCGGATCAGACGGTTACACTCGAGTCACCAACAGTTAGCGACAGAAGCACCGCGCGAGTGTCTGAACACTTGCTTTTGTTTTAGCCTCAGACAACTGGATCATATCGTCCAGACATATGCATCGTACCACAACCAATACCGACCACATCAGGGGCTAGGCAATAGACCGCTGGGGGTGCTCGAAGACCCATTGTGGCAGATGGGAGAGATGGATGTGGGACAGATTCGATGCCAGTACTGGCTCGGTGGGCTGCTTAAGCATTACTACCGTCAAGCCGCGTGATGCATCTCGCAAGAGTGCCAAACATCCGGGACGGGGCATAACAGATTCATGCGGGATGGATTGCTGTTGCTTTGGCTGTCTTTCAGCCATATCATGAGGAGCAGTCTTTGATGTGGTGTTGATCAAGCACAAGCACCGCTCAACCGCTTAGTTTCCCACAGACTCTCGGAGGGAACGACATTTTGGCCCGTCTCTCGGCGTGGCCCACGTCAGGCAGAAGCACCGGAAGGCAAATTAGGAGATGGCAAATGGCTGTTGAAAATATGAAGCGGATTCTTGTGGAGGCCCAGAAGGGACATTATGCCGTTGGTGCGTTTAACATAGTAGATTACAACTCGATGCGTGCCGTGGTAAGTGCTGCAGAAGAAACTTCGGCTCCAGTGATTGTGCAGACTTCTGTCAAGACAGTAAAGTTTTGGGGAGCTGAGGCTATAGTAGCTTGGTTAAACCAGATAGCTAAAGAAAGTCCTGTTTCGGTGGCATTACATTTAGACCACTGCAAGGAAGTCGATTTTTGCAGAAAATGCATTGATGCAGGGTGGTCTTCAGTAATGATTGACGCATCTTCGCTGCCATTTGAAGAGAATCTTGCGGCTACCAAAAGAGTGGTTGAAATGGCTGAGGCCGTGGCTGTAAGTGTGGAAGCGGAAATGGGTGAGATAGGCGGAGTCGAGGAAGATATCGTTGTGGCTGATGAAGATGCCCATCTGGCTGACCCGAAAAAGGTATTAGCATTCTGCCGGGAAGTGGAATTGGCCTGTTTCGCTCCGGCTATCGGAACAGCTCATGGCGTATATAAAGGTGAGCCTAAACTTGATTTTGAAAGGCTTGAAACAATAGCAAAACAAACCGGTGTGCCGATAGCGTTGCATGGTGGTACGGGCTTGGCTGACGATGTTTTCAGAAAAGGCATCAGCCTGGGCTGTGCGAAGATAAACATATCCACACAGATTAAATACGCATTTATCGACGGCTTTGTGGATTATCATAATGAGAATAAGGTATACGAGCCACTGAAGCCGTTGGGCGCACAGCTTGAAAGAATAAAAAAGGAAGTTAAAGAGAAGATAGAACTATTTGGCAGTGCCGGAAAGGCGTAAAGAGGATTGATATGACTGAATTAAAAGCATTGATATTTGATTGTGATGGAGTTTTAGTTGATACCGAGCGAGATGGTCACAGGGTTGCATTCAATCAGGCCTTTGCCCAAAAAGGGTATTGTTTTCAGTGGGACGTAGGGCTTTATGGCGAACTACTGAAAATTGCCGGTGGCAAAGAGCGTATGCGAGCTTACTTTGATAAAAACGGCTGGCCGACCGACACATCGGACAAAGATGAGTTTATCAAAGAATTACACCGGCTAAAAACAGATTTTTACATGCAGATAATCGAGGAGGGGCAGTTGCCCCTGCGCACTGGCATTACGCGCCTTGTGGACCAGGCCATTGCTGGCGGTATCATTTTGGCTGTTTGCTCCACCTCAAACCAAAGAGCCGTGAACCTTGTGGTAGAAAAGCTGTTGGGGCTTGAGAGGAAAGGAAAGTTTGACGCTATTTTGGCCGGCGATATTGTTTCGAAGAAGAAGCCTGATCCTGCGATATATAACCTTGCTAAGGAACGTTTAAACCTTGATCCTGCCGGCTGTGTCGTTGTGGAAGACAGTCAAAACGGACTACTGGCAGCAAAAGGGGCAGGCATGAACTGCATAATTACTACCAGCAGCTATACGGCCAATGAGGACTTTAGCAAAGCCGATCTTGTGGTTGATGAGCTCGGCGATCCGCCAGATGTTAAAATCAATTTGGAAAACTTAAAGCAAATAGTCGCAAACAAATAATTAATGCGAAAGTTAACAATTAGCTCCTTGCACTTTATTTCAACAATTTAAGGAAGGAAAGATATGAGTCACAAAGAAAAACTATCGGGAGTATTTCCGCCATTTATGACACCGTTTGGAGAAGAGGGGGAAGTATCGTACAGTAAATTGGCTGAAAACATTGAGAAATACAACGAGACGGACTTGCGAGGCTATATGCCGCTGGGAAGCAATGGCGAGTTCATGAGCCTTACTGAAGAAGAGTCTTTGAAGATAATTGATGTGTTCAAGGAAAAAAAGGCTGCTGATAAAACTATTATAGCTGGTGCCGGCAGGGAATCTGCTAATGCAACATTGGATTTTATAAACAAAATAGCAGATAAGGATGTAGATTACGCGACTTTGTTGCCGCCGCACTATTTTGTCGGTGCGATGACGGATGATGTGTTGATTAAGTTTTACACAGCAGTTGCAGACAAATCGCCTATTCCTATTATGATTTATAATGCACCAAAGTTTGCATCCGGTCTTTTGATATCTGCAAATGTTATTTCTGCCTTGGCGGCGCATCCTAATATCGCGGGCATGAAAGATACGTCCAAGGAAGATATTTCAATGTATGTTGAGGCCGTTCCTGATGGAGCAGATTTTTGTGTTCTTGCCGGCACCATCAGCAAATTCTATAAATCACTTCTGGCAGGTGCTGTTGGAGGAGTTTTGTCAATGGCTAATTATTTGCCCGATATGTGTTGCCAACTGTATGAGATTTATTTGTCCGGCGACACGGAAAAAGGACAGAAAGAAGATGAATATGTTCGTTCGCTAAGCGCCCAGGCGGCGGGGAAATACGGTGTGGCGGGAGTAAAAGCTGCGATGGATTTACTTGGATATTTTGGCGGAGACCCGAGAATCCCATTGTCTCCTATAGATGCTCAGAGCAAGGCTGAGTTGAAGGCCGTCCTCGAAAAGGAGGGTTTGTTATGAAAACAGTGCTCTTGCCACAAAAGATTTGCGATGAAGGACTGGACGTATTGAAGGGAAAGGTCGAAGTCATTATCGCCCCCGACCCATCGCAGGAAACGCTGCTTAAAATGTGTGTTGATGCAGACGCAATTGTGTTAAGAACAACATCCAAAGTTACCGCTGAAGTGATCGATACCGCCAAAAACCTTAAAATCGTTTCGAGAACAGGGGCCGGCGTGGATAATGTGAACGTAGAAGCTGCTACGAAAAGAGGTATACTGGTTTGCAATCTTGTTGGCGTCAATAGTTTATCGGTTTGTGAACATGCAATTTCGCTGATGATGGTGCTGGCCAAACAACTTCCATTTATGGACAAATCTGTGCGAGAGGGATTCTGGAAAGCAAGAAACGCCAATGTAACCGTGGAACTGGAAGGCAAAACACTTGGCATTATGGCCCTTGGAAACATCGGAGCCAGGGTTGCTAAAAAATGCCATGACGGATTGGGAATGAAAATCTTAGCCTATGACCCTTATGCCAGGGATTTTTTCAAGGATTATGATTACGAATTTGTTGATAACCTGGAAGATCTGTTTAAGCGGTCTGATTTTATTTCAGTTCATTGTCCGAATCTGCCTGAGACAAAGGGTATGATTACAAGAGAATTGTTGTTTTCGATGAAGTCGGACGCCTACTTTATAAATACCGCCAGAGGTGTAGTTGTTGACGAACAGGCTTTAATTGAGTTGCTCCGGGATAAACGGATAGCCGGTGCCGGCCTTGATGTATTTACCGCCGAACCGCCGGATAACGAACTGCTGAAAATGGACAATGTGACACTTTCGCCCCATGTTGCCGCACTGACCAGGGAAGCTACCATAAGAATGGCAACAGAAGCATGTCAGGCTGTCATAGATTTCTTCGATGAAAAACTGCCGAAAAGCATTTATAACAAGAAAGAGTTGAATTTGTAAACAACAGAAAACGGGACAATTATGGAAAAGAAATATGACATATTAAGCTTTGGTGAAGCGATGATAAGGTTTACTGCTCCAGGCAATGCGAGATTGGAGCAGGCAAGCTGTCTGGAAATGGCTGTCAGCGCCGCGGAGCTAAATGTGGCTGTTAATACATCTCGGCTTGGCTTGAAGACCGCCTGGGTTTCCAAATTGGTCAATATCTGGTCAGGACAGTATATTATCAATAAAGGCAGGGAGCATGGCGTTGATATGAGCAATGTCAAACTTGTTGCTTTTGACGGCAGGGGATGGGTCAGGAACGGTTTGTGTTTTATTGAGGTAGGCGTTGGTCCCAGAGCTAACAGGCAGATATACGACAGGGGACATTCTGCGATTAGCGGTATTTCGCCTGGAGAAATAGATTGGAAAACCCTATTGCCGCAAACCAAATGGTTCCATACAACTGGAATTACAACAGCTCTGTCAGATAATTGTATAAGCGAAGTTATTACTTCATTAAAGACCGCCAAAGAGCTTGGGATTAAAACGAGTTTTGATTTGAATTTCCGTTCAACTCTCTGGAAAGCCGAAAAAGCTCAAGAGGTTATGAAAAAGGTTGCTCCGTGTGTCGATGTTATGATAGGAAATGAAGAGGACTTCGAGAAGATGCTGGGCGTTTCCTCTGACAGCACTACTGGAAAATATTCTAAAATTGACCCAAACAATTACAAAAAGGTGGCGGAAAAAGTCGTAGAGTTATATCCGAATATAGAGGTTGTTGGTACAACCCTGCGTGATGCCAGGACAGGTTTATTAAATGACTGGCAGACTGTAATACTCTATAAGGGAGACTTTTTTGTCTCCAGAAAATACGAAAACCTTGAGATTATCGACAGAACAGGTGGAGGGGATAGCTTTGCCTCAGCTTTGATTTACAGCATACTTAAAGATAAAAGCCCAAGGGATGCTATAGAATTTTCAGCGGCTTATTCAGCTTTATGTCACGGATTCCGAGGAGACTGGAACTGGGCAACAAAACAAGAGGCTGAAAGGGTCATGAAGGGAGGCAATGCCAGAGTTATACGATAACAATCTAAATCTGCTGCTTTAACATCCGCAAAAACTGCTCGTTGATAGGAGCCGCTAAACTTGCGGCTAAGTATACGAATTAAGAATTATTAAACTAAGGGATGAAAATGTCTCGGATAATTGATTTAAGTCTGCCGATATATCACATGGCTCCGACAATGGGGCCTGACCCCAAGTGTGCCGTGATTGCATACCACACAATTGATTCAATAAAGTATAATCTTTCACAGTTAATTATCAGTAGCCATCAAGGTACACACCTCGATGCTCCCTATCACTTCTTCAATAATGGCAGAACGTTGGACAAGCTGGACTTATCAAAATGTGTGGGGCCCGCTGAAGTCTTTGACCTGTCATATGCTGCATTAAAGTACAATATACTTCCGAAAGACTTAAAACCTTTTGAATCGCGAATAAAATCAGGTTCAAGAATCCTGTTGCGAACAAACTGGTACAAAAAGTTTCCGAAAAAAGAATATTTTTCGGAAGGGCCGAGAATCACTCCACAATTGGCAGCGTGGTTGGCTGAGAAAAAAATTGCATTGCTGGGTATCGAAACACCGGGGCCTCATCCTACTGAATGGGAGAAAGTGCATAAAAGCCTGCTGAAGGAGGAAGTGGTGATCGTTGAAGGTTTGGCTAATTTGAATAAAATAAAGGAAGACACGATTTTTCTGATTGCGCTTCCATTGAAGATAAAAAGCCGCGATGGTTCGCCCATAAGAGCTATTGCAATTGAAAACTTCCATGAGACCTGCGTAAATAGATAACAATGTTACCTTAAAGGAGTATATCTTATATTAATTAGAGAAGATGTTCAAGGTTTTCCTGTTGTTGGTCTGGCTAACAGCAATCTCGAAATTCGAACGATTCCGGAGCTGGGAGCTAAGATATGTAGTCTCATAAACTGTCGAACCGGCCGGGAGTGGATGTGGATACCTCCGGGAGGACCAAAGTATTTCCGTAATAAAACTGGCAACTGTTTTCCTGACGGCACATTAGTTGGAGCTGACGAATGTATTCCGACACTTGCCGAATGTCAGTGGCGGGATTTGAAGTTACCCGATCATGGCGAGGTTTGGACCGAGGCTTGGGTACTGGATGAGGAAGATTTAGAAAACAAAAAGGTTACAGTCTCTATTGATATGCCAATCTCCCCTTTGAAGTTCAAGCGTACCTTGTCCCTTGAAGTCGAACGAGTCAAGTTCGACTACACTTTGACTAGCAAGAGTGATGAACCGTTAGAATATATCTGGGCACTGCACCCGATGATGGCGATTGAGGACGGGGATCGGCTCATCCTGCCTGAGGAATGCGAGACCATGCGATTGGACGCAACTGTGATCAACTGCGGATTGGGAGATCGAGGCACAGTAATCAAATGGCCGGCGCCTACTGAAGGAATTCATCTGGATAAACTCGGTTTTAATTGTGAGAACGGCGCTGTGAAATTCTTCACCGACCCTTTGACTCTTGGCCGTGCCGCCATTCACAATCAACATACAGGCGAATACATCACATTCGCATGCGATACCAGGGAATTAAACACTTTTGGAGTCTGGATCAATCGCGGTGGTTGGGGGGGATATCATCATGTTGCCATCGAGCCGTCGAATGGCGCGCCTGATCCGCTCGATCTTGCGGTAAAAGAATGGAAACGTTGTTCAGTGTTGGGCCCGGGAGAATCCTGCAGTTGGAGCCTTAGCATTTATGTTGGTATTGATAAAGAATTGGAAGGCGATGAATTTTTAAAGAAATTCCAACATTAAATCAAAAGGAGATAAACTCATGCGCTTAAAAGAGAAGGTGGCTATTATTACCGGTACAGGTCGTGGTATTGGTAAGAGTATTGCCAAAGTGTTCGCTAAAGAGGGAGCAAAAGTAGTTGCATGTGACAGGGATTTGGGAACTGGACAAGCAGGTGTTGATGCCATAGTTGCAAATGGCGGTGAAGCGATATTCGTTAAATGCGATGTGTCCATCGAGGAGAACGTAAAGAATCTGATAGCCAAAGCAATAGAGACCCATGGGAGAATCGATATTCTTGTCAATAACGCCGGGGTAAACTTTGTCAAAAAGTTCGAGGAGGTCGAGCCGGAAGATTGGGACAGGGTTATCAACACGGATTTGCGAGGTACTTATCTATGTACGCGACTGGCGATACTGGAAATGCTCAAGACAGGTGCTGGTTCCATTATCAACATCGGCACAATACATTCGTTGGCTTGCATGGCTGGTGCGGCGCCTTATGATGCAGCAAAGTGGGGCGTTGTGGGCTTAACCAAATCAGTAGCTGTGGAGTTTGCTGACAGAAACATACGAGCCAATGTATTGAGTCCAGGCCTGATCGCAACTCAAATATGGGAAGATATTAAGGCTGCGGCTCCCAGCATTGAAGAGGCCATGAAATATTGGAAGGCAAATATACCTATGGGAAGACCCGGGAAACCCGAAGAAATAGCATATCTTGCTGTTTTTCTGGCAAGCGATGAATCAAGTTACATCACAGGATCAAACATTTTGGCTGATGGTGGTCTGACCAGTTTGCTTATCAGCAAGGAACCATTTGAATCCAAAAGTATCGAGGGCCAATAATCTGTTTCTGAATTAGAAGCACAAGAGCAATGGATCAAGGAAGGTAAATACGCCCTGAAGTGGACACGGCTTTCGTGCCATGATTTCGTGGATAATCAGGTGAGACTGCAACTATTTGCCTTGGCATACAATCTTGGCAATTTCCTGAGACGTTTGGCGTTGCCCAAATCCATCAAAGACTGGTCGCTGAGGACCATGCGGGAAAGATTAGTCAAGATCGGAGCCAAGGTTGTCAAGCATGCCCGTTATGTGATCTTTCAGCTGGCAGAGGTTCTGGTATCGAGATCCTTGTTCTATGAAATCCTTGAGCGTATTCATCGACTGAAACCTGTACCTATTGAGACTGGTTGATGTGCAGAATTGCCGAAAGACTATGGTTTATGGGAGGGCAGGCGGTCAGGTTCTGTTCAAAAGCGGGTATTGGAAGAGAGTGGAGACTTCCAAAGCCCTGTTATTATCGAAATGGTCACAAAAACTGCCTCGACAAAGAAGATCCTTGACTGCTCAAGATAATTTTGGCAAAATCATCGATGCCGTACGGAGGAATTTATGTTTTTTGATCGTCCAAATGGGAAATCCCAGGTAAGTGGTTTTACTGTAAGAAGTTCCGGCGTCGACCTGGAGACGCGCGAAGATCGCTTAGAATTGTACCTAGGGCAGATTACGCTTGTATCGGTTCAGCTTATGACTTTATGATTTGGCCTCATCGAAGCTTGATCTTCAAAACAGACTTGGTATTCTATTGGAAATCAGGCCTAGCGGTGTAGCTGAGCAAGGATATACGATGTTATATGGGAAATCACAGAGTAAAGGAGAAAGATAACATGCTGGCTGGAGTATTTCACGCGTTGAATGATTTAAGGGTTGAGGAGGTTCCTACGCCCAAGATTAAAACACCGAACGACGTTTTGATAGAAGTTAAAGCTTGTGGACTGTGTGGAACAGATCCGGGGATAATCGAAGGCAGGCGCCCTACAGCTGTTCCACCTCCATTTATTATAGGCCATGAATATGCTGGCGTAGTCGTAGACGTAGGAAGCAAAGTAGAATCGGTTAAACCTGAAGATCATGTAGTGGTGCGGCCAACCATACCTTGTCAGAAGTGCTACTATTGCCGTATCGGCAGTCCGAGTTTGTGCCGGTCGTATTTAGATATCGGAGTGGATATGGGTGATGGAGGCTTCGCAGAGTATAGTCTGATTCCCGAAAATAATGCATACAAAATTCCTGAGTACATGAAATGGAAGGATGCAGTTCTCGTTGAGCCCCTCTCAATCGTGCTAAATGGCTTAAGATTAGCTCAGATGCGAACAGGAGATATTGTAGTAGTTCTCGGCACAGGCCCGATTGGATTGAATTGGACAGCAGTTGCCAAGAGATCGGGGGCTGGGAAAGTTATAATTTCTGAACCGAATGATATTAGACGCAGCAGGGCAGATAAGATTGGTGCGGATGTCTGCATTAATCCTTTAAAAGAAAATCCGGTTGAAATTGTCAGGGATTTAACCGACGGAGTGGGTGCGAATATAGTTGTTGAGGCCGCAGGGATTTCAGCTACCTACGAACAGGCCTTTGAAATGACATCTTATGCCGGAAGGATCGTTTTCTTCGCTCTACCCCCCGCAGAATTCAAGATACAGATCAGCCCTCATGACATCGTACGTAATGAGAAACTCATAGTAGGCAACTGGGTAAATTACTTTACCTTCCCGGCCGCCATTACATCAATTCAAAATGGTATTTTGCCGTCAGACATATTGTTTACTGATGAACTCCCTTTGTCGGAGCTGACAAAAGCAATGGAATTACATAAACAAGGTAAAAGCGCCAAGATACTTATCAAGCCTTCTATTTCTGCCTGAACCAGCTCATCAGCTGAAAGGCATCGTGGTGGACCAAGAAGGATGGCCCATCTCCGGCGCTATTATCAGAGCGCGGACGTCCGTTGATGGCGGATAAAGAATCAATATAGCCCTCGTTTTGACGAAATTCTTAAAATATAAGTTATTGGTACAATCCACTCTTAAACCGGTAGGGTTCTTATCAGGAGGAAGCTCATGATAACTATCGATGGCAAAGTTGCTATCGTGACCGGAGGCGCCAAAGGCCTCGGGCGAGCAACGGCGGAACGGCTGATTCAGGCAGGTTCTTCCGGAGTCGTTGTCGCTGATGTATGTGCTGAGGAGGTCCGCAAGGCGGCAGGGGAAATAACAAACACGTACGGTGTTGAGGTTCTGCCTTGTTGTACAGACGTCTCAGACCAGACCCAGGTGGAGGCAATGGCGAAGGCCGCCTTAGACAAGTTTGGACGGATCGACATACTGGTCAATAATGCCAGTATCTGTCCTGTCGTTAGTTGGGAAGATGCAACTCTAGAAAACTGGAACAAGATACTATCAGTCAATCTGACTGGGATGTATCTTTGTACCCGAGCGGTTATCCCACACCTGAAGAGCCGAGGAAACGGCCGCATCGTTTATGTCTCCTCACCGTCCGCATATATCGGAAGTGTTGTTGCCCATGTAGCCTATGGTGTCAGCAAAGCTGGTATTATCGCCTTGATGAAATTTGTAGCCAAGAATTTCGCTGGTGATGGCATTCTGGCCAATGCCATTCTCCCAGGGCCGATGGACACGCCTATGGGTCACAGTTTTGGAGAAGAGCTCTGGAAAGCCTGGGAGCAGAAGGCCCCCCTCAAACGCCATGCTTCAGCCAGTGAAATTGCTGACTCCATATTGTTCCTGGTGTCAGACCAGAGCAGTTACATAACCGGCCACGTGTTGTGGGTGGATGGTGGTTATAGCCTGACGTGAGATCGCTTGCCAAGGACAAGGTGCGAGGATATGAGCAATTGCCTGTGCTTGTGACCGGGCTGTCGGCCAGGCGCTGGAACAGCTTAGGCAACAGCCTGCCAAGCAGGGCAGAGCACGCATACTCGCTGAAAAGAGCGTTGGGCTGGACGATCCCGGGATGGTAGCTTTCAAACGAATGATCGAGGCAATTTCTGACAGTTCCCGCTGAATCAGGCGGACTTCGTATGGCTCGAAAGAACGACCTGCATAAAACAACAAAAAACAGAGGATACAAATAACAGGAGGCTTGGATTATCATGGCCAAAGGAACCATAGTCAAACTTGGAGACGTTGTACCTTTTTCTCCCCCGGAATTCGCCAAACAGTTTTCTTCTAAGATGCTCCTGGATAAGAGTAACTCAGGCTCCGACCAGCTGCATGTGAATCACTTTACGCTCGAAGGCGGCTGTAGCACAACCTGCGGAGTTCATAAGCCGCCTTTCGATGAGATTTACTATGTGCTGAGTGGCAAGGCTACTCTTGAGCTTGATGGCGTTGCGCATGACATCGAAAAAGACACCCTCGCCTTTATTCCTGGAGGCACTTCGCATTCCCTCAAAAATAAGAGCGAAACCGAGGACTTAGTCATCCTGACAATTTGGCCAAAACAGCCAGAGCCAGGAGTGAACGTGCTATATGACATGAGAAAGGAAGCTTGGGGCCGAACTTTTCGTTCGCGCTAATCTGGCCTAATCACCATGAAAAAGCCCCCGCCTATAACTAACGTAGCTACCAACAAACTCACAATAAATTAGGGTATCACTCGTGGGGCAGGTCAATGAAGAATGGAAGGAACACACAATGATACAGAAACCACTGCAAGAGCTACTGAGAAAGCACCGAGCGTTTTGGAATCAAGAACAAACCGAGTTTCCCCTCTTAGGATTTACAACCGCTTGTTACTTTTGTCGCGAGGAGTTTAGCCCCGTTTCAATCCCTACAGATCGCTACTTGACCCCACAGGATTTCGACGTCGATGTTTTTCTGGAGTTATATAATCGCCAATATATCGAGAGTCAAAAAATGGCTGGCGACCAGATTTGGACGGCTTGCCCTCCGTGGGCTGTTCTCTGGATGGAAGCAATAGTCGGCTGTCCTCTTCGGTCTGATGAAAAGACCATTTGGACTGAACCATTCTTGAAAAACATTTTGGACCAGCAGGATGTCAAAATCTCGTTAGAAAATCCTTGGTTTCAGAAGTTGCTCGAGTTTACAACCAAGCTGGTAGATCAGTCTGACGGACGTTATCCCGTTGGAATTCCTTTCATGGATGGCCCATTAGATATTCTATCCGCAATGGTTGGCCCCGAAAACGCGATGGTGGATTTCTATGACCATCCTGATGAGGCATGTAGGTTAATTCAAACACTTGCGGACTTGTGGATACAGGTGGCCGAAGCTCTATTAAGCCTAATTCCAGCGTTTCGCGGCGGATATTGCGGCGGATTCAGACAGGTCTGGGCGCCTGGAAAATGCCCGGAGACACAGGATGACGCCATGGCAATGTTCTCTCCGGATCTTTATCGGGAGCTTGCGCTGCCCGGGCTGCGCCGAATCATGTCTAGGTTCGATTATCCTTCAGTCCATTTGCATTCGTGTTCTCTACAACACCTCGATACATTTCTTGCGATACCCGAATTGGCTGCCGTCGAAATAACCGCTGATGTGGGGGGACTTTCGGTCCCAGAACTAATTCCTCTTATTGCCAAATCCCAAAGGCAGAAGCCCACCATTGTTCATGGTAAGTTTACCACAGATGAGATGAGACAAATGATACAAGGTCTTGGGCCTGAAGGATTGTGGATCATTACTCGAGTCGACTGCGCCGAGGTTGCTAACGAGATGTTCAGGGAACTAATGGTCAACCAATGAGCCCATGAGAACATATGTGACTACCTTTTTGGAGCGCTTAGCTGAGGGTCTTCAGTGTCGTGAAAAACAAATTCAGGCTTGTTTGTAGAAGATATAGTAAGGTGCCAATAGTGCCCTTACTGAAGGAGTAACGATTATGGATCACCAAGACAATAGCTTACAATTCCAACAGTTCCGAAATTTACTGGTAGTACTTGTGGGAAGCGCACTGCCTCTGATTTTTGTCAGTTCTATTAGGACGAACTAAAATTAATTAATACTAAGAATTTAACATGAAGTATTCCCGAGTAAGATAGTATTAGCATAGTAGGGGCGCCTGTCCATTATCGGTGGCAAACTCTGTTTGCCGGGAACAATATTTAGCAGTATTTGTGCAAATACGAAGAGCACTGACAGACAACGAGGAGAGGCATTATGGCCAGATTCGAAGGAAAGACGTTGATAGTAACGGGTGGCGCTTCCGGGATCGGGGAGGCGACGGTAAAAGAATTTGCCGCAGAGGGGGGATCTGTAGCCATTATCGATATAAATGATGAGTTAGGGCCGCAGGTGGTTGAAGAAATCAAGCAAAGTGGTGGCAAGGCAATCTATGTCCACTGTGATGTGGCCGAGCCTGAGGATTGCGTGCAGGCTGTCAGGCAGACTAAGGAGGCATTCAAGAGAGTGGATTACTTGGTCAATTCGGCTGCGACATTTCTCACCAAGGGACTGGATGGGGATAAGGAAACTTGGGAGAAGAGCTTGGGTGTAAACGTTATTGGCCTGTTCAATATGGTCAAGGCTTATGTCCCGGCGGTCAAGCAGGTCGGCGAGGGTGCAATTGTCAACCTTTCGTCAATCTCCGGCTATATCGCCCAGGCCAATCAATGGACTTACAACACCACTAAGGGCGCTATTCTAACGATCACCCGCTGCATGGCTATGGACCTTGCAAGGTACGGCATAAGGGTGAACAGCGTTTCACCCGGGTTTATATGGACGCCAGCTGTCATAGATATGGCCAACGGTGACATCGAGAAATATGATCCGATTTGGGGCAAGTTCCATATACTGAAGCGCTGCGGGAAACCGCGCGAAGTCGCTCAGCCGATTCTGTTCCTGCTATCTGAAGAGGCATCTTTTATTACAGCCTCGGACCTGCACGTGGACGGCGGATACCTTGCTGTCGGTTCCGAAGGACTCGGACAATCCGCAGAGTGGGCCGACGAATGATATGTGGAGAATTCTAAAGGGAAGAAAATGAGAAAAATAATCGATTTGACCCACACTCTTTTTGACGGGTTGAAAGCTTTTCCCGGCAATTTAAATGTCAGCTATAAGCCAATGCACGAAATTAAAAACGGTGGCTATCGTGTCGGAGAATTGTACATGGATGGGCATACCGGAACACACCTTGATGTTCCCAGACACGTCTTTCCCGAAGGACGAACTTTGGATAAACTTGACCTGACCAAGTGTATTGGACCAGCTATACGCATTTCTGTTCCCAAGGCTGCCGGGGAAGAGATTATCCTTGATGACCTTGCACCTTATGAGGCGAGAATCAAAGAAATCAAACGGGTTGTTCTGGCAACCGGATGGAGTACCATGTTCGGCTCAAGCCAGTTTTACGAAAACTATCCTGGCATATCCGACCGGGCTGCATCATGGCTGATTGATTTAGGAGTTGTACTAGTGGGCATGGACCTGCCTTCGGTACATCCGGACCGGGGCATTGAGATTCATCATATATTTCTCAGGAAGGAAGTTGTAGTTGTCGAAGCGATAGCTTGGCCCGAGAAAGTACCTCAGGACGAATTTGAGATAATCTGTCTTCCTCTTTCGATACGAGGAGGCGATGGGTCTCCAGCTCGTGTCGTTGCGATTGTGGATTGATCCTTTGCAAGAAAACTTGGATTGGTCATTCCATCTCAGCTAAGAGACCTCCCTGTTTTCCTGACAAGACGCATCCAAGACCAGCTGGCTGCGAATTTGTGCCTTGATTTCGCCCATCAAGACGGCTACTTTTGCTGGCGAGCTGCACAAAATCGAAGTACCTACCGTAACATCTCGGAAATCGTTTGGGAGAATAACGATGCCCAAAATCGAAGTACAGGAAATGGGGCACATTGATCGGAGTGATTCGGCTTTTCCCACGTTGGTAAGCTTGGACAATGGCGACATCATTTGCGGGTTCAGCGTAGGCGGTGGGCCGTCAGCAATGCTGGGTAAACAGTATTTGTGTATCGGAGGCTGATTATGAAGTATGTTAATAATGTGCAGGATTTGGCGCCGGATCAAGATAAACGTTCCCTGCGAGCTAATCTGAAAACTTCGGAGTCCGGCATTCTGCGGGATACTCTTTTCCTAGTCGACCCTGAAAATTCTCCTTCGCAGACGCTGAAGATGGGACACACCACAATTTATCCTACGGGTACAACAACAGGCCATACCCATGATGATATGGAGGAAGTATATTATGTGGTCTCTGGCGAAGGGACTATGAGGGTGGGTGATGATGAGTTTCCTATAAGAACAGGAGACGCTTTGTATGTGCCGCCTGGAGAGTTTCATACCACAATTCAGAAAGGCAACCTGCCTCTAACGCTGGTTTGGGTGACGGGTAGGCTGACCAATAGAGGAGGCAACAAATAGATGATATTTCAACCCATGTTGATTGCAGGCCGCTGGGTTGAGGCTTCTGACGGGGGTGTGATTGGGGTCGTCAATCCCGCGACCGAGGAAGTTTTTGCCACAGTACCGAAGGCTAACGCTGACGATGTGAAAGTGGCAATTGAATCGGCAGATAACAGTTTTGCCTCGTGGGCAAAGTTGTCACCGGCGCAGAGGTCTGATTACTTACGTAAAGCCTGTGCGTTAGTTATGGAGCGGCACAAGGAAATTGCTCGGGTGATGACCACCGAAGAGGGCAAACCTCTTTTGGAAGCAGAGGGTGAAGTTAAAAAAGCCGCTAAGATCTTGCGTTACTATGCCGAAGAAGGCCAGCGCGTCTATGGTAGAATCATATCCAACGCCGAGGCCGATACCCAAAGCCGTGTTGTCTATCAGCCTATCGGCCCCACCGCAGCAATAAGCCCCTGGAACTACCCAGTTGAATTAGTGGCCTGGAAAGTTGGAGCCGCCTTGGCTGCAGGCTGTACTATGGTCGTTAAACCTCCCTCACTTACGCCTGTTAGCCCTCTGTTTTTTCTGAAGTGTCTTGATGATGCTGGTCTGCCGCCTGGTGTTGTCAATGCCTGCCCAGGTCCGGGAGCTACGGTAGGCAAACAACTAATCGAAAGTGAGCGTATAAAGAAAGTGGCCTTTACAGGTTCTACCGAGGTCGGCAGGAGGATACTTCGCGAATGTGCTGCTAATATGAAGAAAGTTTCCTTGGAGTTGGATGGCCATTGCCCATTAATAGTGTGTAAGAACTGTGATATTGATGCGGCCGTAAAGGGTGCTACACGTCGCAGTTTCCGAAACATGGGGCAGATATGCATTGCCCTCAATCGAATTTATGTGCATCGGGAAGTTATAGATGAATTTCTTAGGAGATTTGTTGAATGTGTAGGTAAATTGGTTATAGGCAATGGCTTGGCCAGAATCCCGTGTGATTTAGGACCGATGGCAAATCAAGAGGGGATCGAGAAGGCTCAGCGACATATTAAGGACGCTTTAGAAAAAGGAGCTAAGATAGCCTGCGGCGGCGGACGTCCGCAAGGCAAAGAATTCAGCAAAGGACACTTCTTTCAGCCCACAGTATTAACCGACGTCAACCATGATATGCTGGTTATGAAAAAGGAGACTTTCGGTCCGGTTGTGGGGGTCATGGCTTTTGATAGTTTGGACGAGGCTATTGAATTGGCAAACGATACGCCCTACGGCCTGGCCGCTTACGCCTTTACCAACAGCCTTGAGGATTCAGATCGTCTTTGCAGAGAACTCAACTCCGGCAATGTAGCTGTCAATAATGTCGACGCCGGCGTTATAAATGCGCCTTATGGCGGCTGGAAGGAAAGCGGCCAGGGATACGAGCACGGCCCCGAGGGATTATATGAATACCTTAAGGCTAAACATTTACGCATACGTTTCTTGAGCAGTGGACCATAAATGAATAGGTAAATTATGCCGGACGCATATCTGCTGGGAATTGATATAGGGACCTCGGGCTGTAAGTCAATTTTGATTGACCATCAGGGCAATGTAATCGGTTCAAATGTTCAGGAATATTCGCTCCTTACGCCACAGCCCGGCTGGGCCGAACAAAAACCTTCCCATTGGTTGAGCGGGGTTTATGCGGGTATTCGAGAATTGCTGGCCCAGACCAGAGTCCGCACAGACAAAATCAGATCTCTGGGATTAAGTGGCCAAATGCATGGGTTAGTGGCTCTGGACAAAGATTACAAGATTCTGCGCCCGGCAATTCTTTGGAACGACCAAAGAAGTGTCCAGCAATGTCAACGAATATATGAGATCGTTGGCAGTGTTGAAAATCTCTTGGGGTTGACCAACAACAAAATGCTGCCTGGTTATACGGGAGGCAAAATCCTTTGGATGCGTGAGAATGAGCAGGAGCTGTACGACAAGACCCGTTTGTTTCTCAATCCGAAGGACTATGTCCGGTACGAATTAACTGGCGAAATTGCCACTGAGGTCTCGGATGCATCGGGAACGGGCCTGTTTGATGTAAAGAAACGTTGCTGGTGTGATCCACTTCTTGACCTGCTTGAGATACCCAGAGAACGGCTGCCGAAGTGTTTTGAGTCCACCGAAATTACTGGACATATCAACAAGCGAGCATCCGAGCTAACCGGTTTGCCCGAAGCTATTCCCGTAGTAGGAGGCGGCGGAGACGCTGTTGTACAAACCACCGGTATGGGGTTGGTAGTTCCAAGCATACTCGGAACCATCATTGGTACATCAGGGATTGTAGCCCTGGGATTGGATAAATTCGAGCAGAATCCTGACGGCAGACTTCAAGTTTTCTGCAACAATAGTGTCGATACCTGGCATGCCATGGGTGTAACTTTGGCCGCCGGAGGTTCTTACCGGTGGTATAAAGATGCATTGTGCCAAGCTGAAAAACGGATGGCAGAGGAACACGGCTGCAGTGTTTATCGAATCATGGAAAAAAACGCAACAGCGGCACCTCCCGGCTCGAAGGGACTGATATTTCTCCCCTATTTAATTGGCGAACGCTGCCCGTATGCCGACCCTAATGCACGAGGAGCCCTGATTGGACTCGGGCTGCATCACGGGCGTTCTGAGATTACCAGAGCGGTTATGGAAGGGGTGGTTTTTAGCCTTAAGGATGTATACGAATTGATCAGAACCATGGGCTTTTCTATTAGTCAGATAAGAACCTCTGGAGGCGGTGCGCTGAGTCCTTTATGGCGGCAAATACAGGCAGACGTGTTTCAGTGTCCGGTTACCACTGTAAGTGGCAGTGGCGAAGGCGGAGCTTATGGAGCAGCCCTCTTAGCAGGGGTTGGCATGGGTATCTGGGGAAATCTTGAGCAGGCAGTCAATGTTCTTAAAGTTGAGACAGAAACACTTAGTGATCCTAAAAACAGAACTGTTTACGAAGACATGTACGGAGTCTACCGTGAGCTTTACAAAGCCTTAAAGCCAAGCTTTGATAGCTTTGCCCTGGCCGATCAGAACATCAGCCTGCCGTAGCTTGGCCACAATTTGTGGCCCACTGTTAGCGGGGGCCAGATATGGGGAGTAGGAGATACAAAAAAGCTTCAAACGATGTCTTTTTTGTCAGTTGACAGCGGGGCGGAAATTACCTAACCTTTTACCACATAAACAGATAGGCGATGTCGGGCGGCAAGCCCCCGACATGGTCTCTCTTGTGGGTCTGCCGTTGGAATTGGCATCCCCAAACCCGCCCGGGTCACATGGCCCTTGAGCGGGAACAATCCGGACAAAAAACTTAAATTGCTGGAAACAAAAACGGCCTCTGCTGCGTCTATATAGGTAGGGGAGGGATTAGCCCGCGGCGGGGCTGTTGCGATAAGGTTCTGTGAAGAATGGAGTTACACGAAAAACCGCTGTTATTCGGCGGGGTGACTGCTGAGCATTTGGCCGGAATGCACGTTTGACAGCCGGTCGGACGTTTGATATACTATAAGTTCACTCCTACACGACGGTTGCTTTTGTCTCCTACGAGTCCACAAGCTTTCCGGTAGTTAGGGGGTACGATGCCCAGGGAAGAAACTACTCACTCGGCACAGGGCCCCAAGCCCTTGGGTCAGGTCCTCTTGGAGAAGGGGGAACTGACTCAAGCCCAGCTCGACGAAGCCTTGGCCCTACAGCAACGGTCCACAGAGCGGTTGGGGCAGCTTCTGAGCCGGCTCGGACATGTAGATGCTCAGAGTGTGCGTGAGGCCCTGGTCAGCCAGGCCGGCCTGCCCCGGTTGGACATAGACAACTGCGAAATCCATCCCGACGCCGTCGCCACCCTGCCGGCGGAGGTCGCCTTCCATCACAAGGTCCTGCCTATTTCCACCCACAACCGCACCCTCTCCGTGGCCATGGCCGACCCCTTCGACACCGCGGCCCTGGAGTTGTTGCGGGTTTTGACCGGCCTGCGGATCCAGCGTTATTACTGTCCGGAGGCGGAGCTACTTGAGGCCAGCCGGCGCGTGTACGGCTCGAACGTTGCCCGGATGATAGCCGATTTGGACATCCCCACTCTTAGAGCCGAAACCGACGATGAACAGCTCACTCAGCATCTTCACGAGATGGCCAAAGAACCGTCGATCGTCAATCTGGTTAATCTGGTAATCCTGGAGGCCATCGAGGCCCGGGCCAGCGATATCCACGTCGAGCCCTTCGAAAAAGACATCAAGGTCAAGTACCGGATCGACGGCATTCTTCACGAGATGTCCCCACCGCCTAAGCGTCTTCAGCCGGCTATGGTCTCGCGGATCAAAATCATGGCCGGTATGAACATAGCCGAACGTTTCGTGCCGCAGGACGGGCACATTAGCTTCAATACCGCCAGGGGAAAGATAGACCTGCGTGTGGCTACGGTGCCCACGGTCTTCGGCGAATGCGTGGTTATGCGGATCCTGGACCGGGCCACGGCCCTGATCGGAATGGAGCGTCTGGGGCTCAACAAGGCCTACCATAAACAGTTGGCGTATTTACTGCAGCGTCCGCACGGGATAATCCTGGTAACCGGCCCGACGGGCAGCGGAAAGACCACGACTCTTTATGCCGCCCTGAACAAGATCTACACGCCTGGCAAAAAGATCATCACTATCGAAGACCCCGTGGAATACCAACTCGACGGGATCAACCAGATTCCGGTCAATCGCAAGCGGGGTTTGACTTTCGCCAACGGACTTCGGGCTATTGTTCGACAGGACCCGGACATCATCATGGTGGGCGAGATTCGCGACCGCGAGACAGCCGACATCGCCATCCGCAGCGCCCTCACCGGCCACCTGGTCTTCTCCACACTGCACACCAATGACGCTCCCGGGGCCGTGACTCGCCTGCTGGACATGGGCGTCGAAGCCTACCTGTTGGCGTCTTCGCTTGAAGCAGTGCTGGCCCAGCGGCTGGTGCGGACGATCTGTCCGCACTGCAAGCAGGCCCATCATCCTGGGCCGGAGATCCTCCAGCGGATCGGCCCAAACCACGCCAACGAGAACGGCGGTGCATTCTTTCAAGGCTCGGGCTGTAGAAACTGCCGCCAGACCGGATACATCGGACGAACGGGCATCTTCGAACTGCTTCGGATTACGCCGGCGGTACGCCAGGCTGTCGTCCGCCGGGCCACCGCCGCGGAAATCGGGGCCGTCGGCCCGGAGGATCATCACCCCATGCGCGAAGACGGATTTCGCAAAGCTGCCGAGGGAATCACCACCCTCGACGAGGTCCTGCGTGTTACTCAGGACACACAGACCGAAGAAGCCCTGAGCTAAGAAGACCCCCATGCCCAGCTTTCAGTACAGTGCCCTGGATGCAAACGGCCAGAAACTTTCCGGTCGGATTGACGCGGCCGGTCGGGCAGAGGCTATCATCAGCCTCACCGAGCAGGACATATACGTTACTCAGATCGACAGCCCGGGGAAAAAGGGCGTTGCCTCTACGGTCTCAGCGGGGCTCAGGTGGTCCGGCCGAGTACCCCTGCGGCTCAAGGCTGGGATGCTCCGCCAATTGGCCACGGCTCTACAGGCCGGACTGCCCCTGCTGTCGGCTTTGCGGGTGATACAAAAGCAAGCCCAAAAGCAATCCTTGCGGTTGCTAGTAGCAGACCTGGCTGAACGGGTCCAGTCCGGTGAAGCACTGTCCCAGGCCATGAGTGAACACGGCCGCGACTTTTCGCCGCTGGAAACGAGCATGGTCCGGGTCGGAGAAACGGCCGGCGTCCTCGATCAGGTCATGGGGTATCTGTCGGAATTTGCCGAGCACGAACTGGATATACGTGAAAAGATTCGCTCGGCCGCGGCCTATCCGCTCTTCGTCCTGGGCTTGGCGGCAATCTCGGTGGTCATCATCGTTACCGTGATCCTTCCCGGAGTTATCTCCAGCGTAACCGAAAGTGTGGGCCAGGCCGCCCTGCCCATACCCACACAAATACTCATGGGCGTGAGCGGCTTCTTGCGCTCATTCGGCTGGTTGGTACTTATTGCTTTGATCCTGGGCATCTGGGGATTTCGGGTCTGGCTGGCCAAGCCCGAGGGACGTTTGGCCTTCGACCGCTTCAAGCTGCGCATCCCTGTGCTCGGCACGGCCATCCGCCGCGTAGCGGTCGGCAGGTTCGCCCGCACTCTGGGCACGCTGAGTAAGTCGGGCATCCCGATCCTGGATGCCCTGCGGGTTCTGCGAGATACGCTGGGCAACGAGGCGTTGGCTCAAAAAATCGACCAGGCCGCCGCTGGCATCACCCAGGGCCAATCCGTGGCCGAGCCCTTGGCTCAGACCGGCGAATTCCCGCCGCTGCTCATCCAGGTAATCGCCATGGGCGAGCAGACCGGCAAGCTCGACGAGCTGCTCCTGCAGACCGCCGATGCCTACGAAAAAGAAACGTCCGCTGCGATCGGGCGGGTGATGACTATTCTGCCGGCGGTCTTCATCGTCCTGCTGGCACTGCTGGTAGCCTTTATCCTCGTGGCTGTACTGCTGCCGGTCATCGCTATGGAGACCTCCCTGCCCGGCATGTGAGCGGACAAAACGTACGCAAAAGGAAAATATCATGAACAAGAAAAGACGCAGACGAAATCGGCGGGCCTTCACTATCGTGGAAATCCTGGTGGTGGTGATCATCATCGCCGTCCTAGCCACTATGATCGTGCCCCGATTCCTTGGGCGCGTGGGTCAGAGCAAACAGGCCGTGGCCAAGATGAAGTTGGCCGAAATCGAAAAAGCGATCGAAATATTCAGTTACGATTACGAACGATGGCCCGCCGAACTGGATGAACTTGTGAACCAGCCAGCCGACATTGACGAAGCAAAGTGGCAGCCTCCGACCATCAGGACCAAAGACCTGCTGGACCCCTGGAAGCGGCAGTTCATCTACAGACAGCCGGGCGAGCACGGAATCTACGATATTTATACCCTTGGAAAGGACGGCCAAGAAGGCGGAGAGGATGAAGACGCAGACATCGGCAACTGGGAATAGGGGCTTTACGCTCGTTGAAATAATCGTGGTGGTGGTCATCATTTCTGTGCTGGCCACCATGATCGTGCCTGGTATGTACGCTGGCAGAAGCTCGGCCCAACTGCGGGGCTCGGCCCGGCAGCTACTGGTAGCGGCTCAGTACGCCCGGGACTTTGCCACCACGCGGCGGTGCAAGTGCCGCCTGATGATCGACGTTGATAAGCAGCAATACGCTCTGGCCTTCCAGCAGGACCCCCAGCATAACCCCAGCGAGTTTGTCCGGCTGAATACCGGACTGGGCAGAGCCCAAGGGCTGGCGGAGGGGCTGCGCTTTGGGCGAGTGCGGATAGAGCCGCGAGAGGGCCACGACCAGCCGCCTCAAAAAATTGATTACATCACCTTCGAGCCCAGCGGGCAAGCCGACGCTGCAGTGCTGGAAATCAGCAACGGCGAGCAAACTTACTCCGTCCTAATTGCACCTTATACCGGCTACGCAAAGCTCATTGAGGGAACCACTGATGACCTGCCCAACGACCGCCTGGACCTCGACATCTAGGCTTACAAGTCAACGCAGCGCTGGCTTCACGCTGGTCGAAGTGTTGGTCGCCGGGGTGATTCTGGCCCTTTCGGCCGGTGCCCTGGGTCTGACTATTTCCCAGAGCATGCGTTCGCTGGGGCTGGCGCGGGATTATCAACAAGCTGCCGAGCTGCTCGATAAAACCTTCACCAAAATCGACTTGATCGGCCCGGCCCGGATACTCTACGAAGGGCCCAGCGAAGGCCTCTTCGACGAGGCCCGGCACGAAAGGTTCGCCTGGCAGGTAAAGATAGACTCCCGCCTGGAAGGGAACCTCTACGAAGTAACGGTTCGCATCCTCTGGGAGACACCCAGCGGTAAGGGGCGATTCATAGAGGCTCAGACATTGCTGAACGATCCGCCCGGCTCTCGGCCGAGCGAACTCTACTGGGACGAACTATGAGCTGCAGGCACCAACAAGCCGGGCTGACTTTGGTTGAGCTGATCGTGGCCACAACGCTGACTACCCTGGTTGCCGGCTCGACGGTGGGCATCCTGCGCAGTACGGCCGCGGCCAGAGAACGCGCCCAGAACCAACTGGCCGTGCAGCAGCAGGCCCGGGCCGCGGTGCTGGCCATAGCCACGGCCTTGGCAAATGCGGACCGCTATCCGGATAAGGACGCGGTGTTCGAAGGGCTCGACGATTGGCTGGGCGAGATGCCGGCTGACCGCATCCGCTTTTTCACCGTCAGCAAGAGAAAAGTTCGCTGGGGCCAGCCGGAGTCCGATCTCAGGGAGTGTGAATTCTTCTTGACCGAGCCGAGTGAGCAGGCCTTACCCGCATTGATGCGCCGCACCGATCCGACACGCAACGAAACGCCCGACGAAGGAGGCGTGCTCGAGTGTATCGCCGAGAATGTCCTCGGCCTCAACTTGCTCTATCACGACGGCATCGGCTGGTGCGAGGATTGGCCGCAAGGTAGCCGTGGCCGGCCTTTGGCCGTCCGCATCGAACTGGCCGTCCTGGCCAAGAGCCAGCCCCCAAAGGTCTGGACCATCAGCCGCGTCGTTAGTTTTCCGCACCGTAGAACTCAGAATCAGCAAGAGTCGGAGGAAGAATGACCAACTGGAGATTACAGATTGGCTCCAAGGGCCGTGGCTTTGCCCTAATCGCAGTGATGTGGGTAGTGCTGGTGGCAGGCCTGATGCTCCTTGGCGTACAGAAGGGCGTCCGGGCCAACCTGGCCAGTGCCTACAGTGAGCTGGCGTCGGTGCAGGCCCACTGGCTGGCCCGGGCGGGGATCGAGCAGGCCCTGGCGGTCCTCGAAGACGACCTCAGCGATGCCGACAATATGTTCGAGTTCTGGTATTCCGATACAGATTATTTCGAAGAAGTGGAGATGCTCAACGGAACCTTCTCGGTGACCGCCGGGCCCAATCTCCTGGATGACCCGCGTACTGTCCGCTACGGCTTGATAGACCACTGCGCCCGGGTGAACGTCAACGCCGCCGACGCCGGGCAGTTGAAGGCCTTGCTCGAGCTGGCCGCCTGGCAGGTTGACTCTATCCTTGACTGGCGTGACAGCGACGACAGGACCCGCCCCGGCGGAGTCGAAGCCCTGTATTACTCCCGCCTGGAATATCCGTATCTGATTCGCAACGGTCCCTTGCGCACTATCGACGAGCTGCGGCTGGTGCGGGGAATCGAAGAGCCGTGTTTCAGCGGCGAGGACGCCAACCTCAACGGAGTCCTGGACGTCAACGAAGACGACGGCGATGCTGCCAACGCGTCATATCCGGACGACAACGGGGACGGGCAATTGAGTCTGGGCCTGGGCGGACTGACCAGCGTGTACGGCTACGAGCTGAACCAGACCGCCGGCGGCGGCAGCCGGGTCAACGTCAATAGCGCGGACAAGGACACGCTTGTGGAACGATTCAACTTTACCGACGGCCTGGCCCAGGCCATAGTCGATCAGCGCGCCAGCAGCAGCAACAGGCGCGGCCGAGACAGACAAGCTGGGCGAAATCGATTCAATAGTCTGATGGATCTACTTAATGTCAGGGCTCAGCAAAGCTCCGACAACCAATCCGATGACGAAGGCAAGGTCAAAGAAATTACCGTCAAGTGGTTGGCTGAGAATCTGGACGAGTTGACACTCACCGACGACGAGCGTTTGCCCGGGCGGATCAACGTGAATACGGCCTCCAGGGGGGTCCTGATGAGCTTGCCGAAAATGACTGCGAGCACCGCTGAGGCTATCGTCATGCGTCAAACGTCCGGCAAGGGCCCGCTGAGCAGCGTGGGGGAGTTGTTCACCGACAAGACCATCAGCGAAGAGCAGTTCAAGGCCTTTGCCGAGCGCCTCACGGTTCGCAGCAGTATCTTCGAGATTCGCAGCTCGGGGCGGAGCACGTGGGGCATCGGCCGTGAAATCGTGGCCATAGTGGACCGCGGCTCCGATCCTGTCAACATCCTTTATTGGTACCAGAGCGAATGATCAGAAAAAAACTCAACAACGTAGCCTGGGGTTTGGAATTCGGCGTCTCTACCCTACGCCTATTAGTACCAAAGCGAATGATCAAAAAAAAGCAGAACAACGTGGTCTGGGGTTTGGAGTTCGGCGGCAGTGCCCTGCGCCTCGTGCGTGTAAGGCGCAACGGTTCGGACTATCAGGCGGATAAGTTTCTGGAAGTTGCACTAGACGATCGCTGGGAAAAGCCGGCTGACGTCACGGCGGCCCTGGCTGAGATGTCCAGCCAGAAGCTCAGCGAGGCCCTGGTGATCTGCGGTGCGGATGAGCGGGTCCTCTTTCGCACGCTCCGGCTGCCCGAGGCGTCGGCCGGTGCATTGGCCAAGATGATTCAGAATCAATTGGAGGTGCTGATCCCGACGCAGTCGGAACACTTTGCCAGCGGCTACAGCAATTATCCCGACCCCTCCGAGCCCGGCCGACAGCGCGTTGTGCTTTGTGCCGTCCGCCGGGAAGTGCTCCGGGGGATGCTGGAAAGTTCCAGGCAGCTGGGGCGCGAGCCGGCCGGTGCAATCCCGTCGATATTGGCCCTGAGCGTTTGCTGGCCCCAGCTAAGCCAAGACAGCCAAACGCCGCTTGTGCTGCTGGACGTCGGGGCCCGCTGCACGGGCATAGCCTTGCTCGACGGCGGCAGAGTCGCTCACTGTGGTCTGATCGATCAGGGTGGAGACCACTGGAGCGAACGAATCGCCGAGGAACTGGGCATTGGCTATGCCGAGGCCGAGAAGCGCAAGTTGTCCTACGCAGCCAGCCGCTCAAGTGCTCAGGACGATCCGCAGGTCCACGACTGCCTGGGCCCGGTGCTGGACGACTGGTCGCGCCGGCTCCGCGAGGCCTACAGAAATTGCCTCGAGAACACATCGCCAAACAGGCGAGCTGGCCGGTGCATCGTGTTCGGCCGCTCGGCTCGGATGCCCGGCCTGTCCGAACTAATCAGCGGCACTCTTGGTCTGCAGATAGCCCAGCCGGACATCCCCAAACGGTTGACTTTGGCTGAGGGTCTGGATTTTTCCCGATCGGCCCCTGCGATCGGTGCTGCCTTTTGCGGTATGCAGGAGAATTGGCCGAGCCTTAACCTGGCTGCTACTTCCAAAGAGAGCGTCCAGGGGCGGAAGGTATTCTCCTGGAAATGGGCAGCACTGCTCGCCTGGCTGATCGCCGCAGTCATTAGCCTCTACGTCCTCGACATAGTCAAAGCCGCCAGACTCAGCAACACCAACGCCGAGGCGCACAAAAAGACCGCTAAGCAAGGAGGCCTCGACCAGCAGTTGGCCATCGCCAAATACCTCGAACGCTCTGGACCGACACCTCTGGAGGTCCTCGACAGAATATCCGAAGTCTTGCCGGAAAAGACCCTGCTGACCAGTTGGACTTACAGTCGCAACGGCGAGGTCACCATCGGCGGGACCGTGCCCAAAGAAAAGGACTTCTGGCCCATGTTGCGGAAGCTCTCCCAGCTCGGCCAGGCAGACTTGAAGAGGGCCAGGCCTGATAAGAAGAAGTTTCGTTTTGAAATTGCCCTGGCTGTCGGGCGATCGAGCCCAACGCCCGTCCCAGCCTCACCGGCCGAAGCTAAGGAAGACAAGCCGGAGGAGCCTTCCGAGAAGGCTCCTGAAGCAGCCGAAAAAACGCCCACCAAAGAGGAGCCCGCCAAAGAAGCCGACTCCAAAGAAGCGCCGTCCAAAGAGGCCCACTCCCAAGAGACAGACTCCAAGGCAACCGAGCCGGCTACCAGCGAGGCTGATGCGGCGGACGAGCCTGAGCCGCCCAAGCCTGAAAGAAAAACAAAAGGAAAAGGAGCTCGACCATGACCCTCTCCACACGCGACCGCAGGGCTATCATTGTTGGTGGTTTGGCCTTGCTCATTATCCTCGTCGGGCGCTTTGCCTTGATGCCCTGGATTGACAGTTGGAGCAGCGCCCGAGCCCGGATTACCGAGGCCCGGGGCCAATTGGACGAGGTTCAACTGCGCGTTCGGCGCATCCTGGGCCTGCGCCGCCGACTGGAGCAGATATACGGCCCGGCGGTAAACGAGCCTCTGGAGCAGGACATACAGACCGCCCAGCTGAAGCTGCTCGAAGCAGTAAAGGAAACATTCAGCGCCGGCGGATTCAAGCCCAGCGAGTACAGGCTTCAACGCCCCCGACCTCTGTCGGCGGTGCCCGGGGTTCAGATCGTACCCCTTGAGGTCCCCGGCCAATGTAATTTGGCCCAGTTGGTCAAGTCATTGGCCGGGCTGTGCAAGGCCAAGACGTTTGTATTCGTGGAGAGGTTTTCGATTACCAATGATGAAAAAAAACCGGGTACATTCAAGGTTACCATGGTGGTGGCTACTCTGGCCCGGATACCAAAGGCTCGCTCATGACCTTAAGCAAAGATAGATTGGCGCGTAGTGGGCAGTTAGCAGTTGTGGTCCTGGCCGGCTTGCTGACGGTTATGGCTGTGGGTGGCCTGACCTGGCGACTCACGGGCCGACGGGAAATCAGCGCCCTGCTGGAACGCTACGAGGCCCCGGACAAGGCGGAGGAGCAGGATAAGTCCCCGAAAGCAGAGGACAAGAACAAGCAAAAGTCCGCCCATGATGCCCAGGCCGATCGAATCGCCAAGCGGCACATCTTCTCCGTGGAAAAGGCCAAGGGTTTTTCCCTCAAACTAATGGGCATCCTGGGTGAGCTGGTCTACTTCCAAGGCGAAAACAAGGGTTTCGAGGTCGGGCAAAGCCACAAGGATGCGAAGATCAAACGGATCGGCCCGGACTGGGTGGTGCTGGAGTTCGACGGCAAAGAGAAGAAGTTGTATGTCTTCGCTGAGGACAAGGGCCCCGGCCCCTCGAAACCGTCTGTGCCTGGAGGAAAGGCCCCTCCTCCTACGGCAGGGCCATCCCGGGCAGGGGGCCGACGGGGGCGAGGCCCTGGAAGAATGCCCCCAGGCTTTGAACTCACCCCGGAAATGATTGAGCGCTTCAAAAGCATGCCGGCGGAACGCCGTCAAAGGGCCTTGGAGCGTATGCCGGCCGAGGTTCGCGAAAAAATCGAAAAAGAGCTCTAATCGAGGTGTATCCATGAGACGAATAACAGCAATCGCAGTTACGGTGGCCCTTTGTTTAGGCTTGTTCGTCACCTGCGGCCTGGGACAAATGCGTCGCCCTCGGCGGCGGCGTCCAGCCGCAAGCACGCCGAACGCCGCTGAGTCGGAATCCGCGGCGGAAAAGAAGGAGGCCGAAAAAACATCTCCGGCGGAGCAGACGGATGAATCCAAAGACAAGGCTGATTCCGAAAAGCCGACGGAAGACAAGGCCGAATCCAAACCAAAGGAGCCCGAGGGTGTCTCGGTGGCCTTCAAGAATATGGGCATTGATAAAATCTGCGAGTTCCTTTCTAAAAACCTCAAGAAACCGGTGGTCCCCAGCGAGGCGATTAAGGACAAGAAGATTACCATAGTCTCCAAGGACAAGATGCCCGCGGAAAAGGGTGTCTACTTAGTCCGCCAGGCTCTGCTGGTCCACGGCATCGTGGTCCAGGAACATGCGGAGGTGGTTTACGTCCTGCCGGTCAGCGAGGTTATGCAGTCGGCCCTGCCCCGTGTGCCCGCGGATAAATCGGTGAGCACTGTCGAGGATCAGCTGCAAATCGTTACCAAGGAATTTCTGATCAGGCATTACGATGTGGGCAAAATGCAGAAGGTAATCAAGCCTATGCTGCCCGCTTTCGCCGAGACCATCGGCGACCCGGACACACGCAAGCTCTTTGTCACCGACACCGTGGGCAACCTGCTGCGGATTGAGCAGGTCGTCTCTGGGATGGACATCCCCTCGGCCGAGCAGACCGTGACCGAGATTATCCAGCTAGAGCACGAGGATGCCGCCGACATCATCTCCATTGTCCGCTACCTCATCGCCGGGACTATGCGCACCGACGTCAAAGCGATTACCACCGGCGAAGAGCCCAAAAAAGCTCCGGCCAAACCTTCCAGACCTCGACCGGGCCGCCCGCCTTCACCACCTACCCCCGGCAAAGCGGCCAAAGCCGCCGAAACGGGCGTCATCCAGCCGAGCAAGACCCCCGTAACCCTCGTGCCGCATATCTCCCGCAACTGGATTATTGCCGTGGCCCCGGCCGAGATCATGCCCCAAATCGTAGCTTGGATCAAACAGCTCGACAAACCGCGGGAGGTAGAGAAGGACTATGAGGAGTATGACGTCCGATTCGCCGACACGGAGGACCTGGCCCAGCAGGTCGAGCGGACCCTTCAGGACATGCCGGGTATCGACGCCCACGTAGTGCCCTTCGGCCGATCGAAAAAGCTGATCGTCTTCGGCTCCAAAAGGGGACGAGAGCTGGCTATGGAACTGCTGAGCAAGATTGACAAAGCGGATGCCGAAAAGCGAACTCGAGAAACCTTCACCCTCAAACACGCCGACGCCGAGGAGATGGCCCAAAGAATCGAGACCCTGTTTTCGGAGATCGAAGTATCGTACAGGAGCCGCTGGGGCACCTCCTACCGCCCCCGCAGCGCCGATGTCCCCAAGGTTACGGTGGTACCCGATACTCGCCGAAACACTATCACGGTCATCACCGATCCCGACACCATGGAGGAGATTAGAGCTCTGATCGAGGAAGAGGATACAGCCATCGATCCCAAAGAGGTGGGGATAAAAACCTATGAGCTCCAGTACGCCGACCCCGGGGAACTCAAAGACCTGCTGACTGATATGTTCAGCGGCCGCGAACCCCGCCAGCGAAGTTTTTGGGACTCCTATTTCGGCCGCGGCCAAACGGAGTTCAAACCGGTGGGACGTCTGCTGGGTCAGTTTATGTTCCAGATCATGCCCAGCTCCAACAAACTCATCGTCCAGACCAAGAGTGTAGCCAATTTCCAGGTCATCACCGACCTGATAGCCGAACTGGACCAGCCTCAACGTGTCGGTCTGCCCGTGCTTATCGAACTGAAATATGCCAACGCCGAAGACCTCTGCGAGCAGCTCAATGCTATGCTCGCCGAGCCCAGGACCCTAGCCACAATCCGCCGGGCTGCGCGAGGACTCTCCGAGTACCACGAAGACTCAGATTCTTCCGACGGCAGTACCTCCAGCAACCAAGGCTCCTCGAACGAGCAGTCCGATGCGGGCTCCATCGAATTTTGGTGGCAGCGCTACACGCCTCCCGCGGGCAAAGTGCCCACCAGTAACCTGATCGGCAAGATTCGCTTGGTGCCGGTATATAGGCGCAACGCGGTTATGGTGCTGGCCCCGGCCGGCTTCCTGGGGCCCATCGAGGAACTGATCGAGGAGATGGATCAGCCCGGCCGACAGGTAGTCATCCAGGCCCGCATCGGCGAAATCCAGCACGAAGACCAGACCACCCTGGGGCTGCGCCTGGCCTCGGACCCGTCCGTTCTGTCCGCGGCTGAGACGGCCCTGGGCGGTGCGGCCGCGATTGATTTCAGCAATCTGATCTTCAGCGGGACGACGACTATATCGGCCCGGTCCAACGTTAGTCTGCTACTGAACCTGCTCATCAAAGAATTCGGGATGAAGATTCTGCTCGAGCCTTCTCTGACTACTAGCGATAACCAAGCCGCCGAGTACTTCGACGGACGGGACTTCTCCATAGCCACCGAGACCGAAAGGTCAGCTGAAGGCGGTATCTCCCGTACACAGTTCAGATATGAACAGGTAGGCACGCTGCTGCGCATCCGCCCCCACATAACCAAGGAAGGCAGCGTGGACCTCTTAATCAACCTGGAGATTTCCCGGATCGTGCCGGGTTCGGCGGCCCAGGGGGGAAACCCCACCTTCGACCGCCGTGAAGTAACCACCCACGTTATCGTCCAGGACGGCCAGACCGTAATGCTCAGCGGGATCATCCGGCAGGAAAAGTTTGAGGACATCCGTAAGGTGCCCCTCTTGGGAGACATACCCCTGATCGGTCTGCTCTTCCGCAGCATAGACAAAGGGGTACGCAACCGCGAGCTGGTGGTCTTCATCACCCCACGGGTTATGACCACCGTCGCGGAGGTTGACACCCAGATGGAAGAACCCCTCAAAACCCTTGAGCGGATCGAAGAGTCGATCAACCCGGGCGCCAAGAAAAACGGAGACAAACCGTGATCAAAGCGGCCGCCGGACTCTGTGTTCTGATACTGCTGTTCTGCTGGGGATGCACTCCACAGGCTCAGCCGCCGGCCAGTTCTGGGGCGAACAGGCAAATCCAGGGCCCGTGGCAAGCGTCGCAGAGCAGCCACGTTCAGGTTCAGGCTGAGCCCCTGGGACAATTGCCCAACAGTGGCCTGCAACTGCCCGTCGTCTCTCCCGACGGCAAATGGATCGCCTATCTTGACTTCCGCAGCAATCAGCCGATCGAACTGGCGGCTCTGTTCACTGGCCAAGGTCTGGAAGCGATGTCACTGCACGTCCAGCCAGTGACGCCAGGCGCTGCGGCCCGGACGGTTTGTGCATCCGGTGCGGCTTGGCCGGCATGGTCACCAGACAGCAGACGATTGATGTTCGTGGCTTACAACAAAGCTGGCCGGTGCGATCTGGGCATCCACGATGTGTTCACCGGCACGACCCGACGTATAAGCATGGGACTGGAGCGGATAATGATGCCCGCTGTCTCTCCATCGGGCAAACAGGCCGCGGTGGTGGTGCTCAAAACCGAAGATGAATCCTCGAGCCTGTACGTGGTTAATCTGGACACCGGCAAGGTCGAGCAGACCTGCCCGACTGACTTTCAGGACAGCAGGCAGCTTTGGCCGCAATGGACGACTGACGGTCGCATTGTCTTCGTACTCAGTTACCATGGCCGAAGCTGGTTGGCTCAGTGGGAACCGGGAAAATTCCCGCCGGAAAAACTGTGCGAAATTCGCATCTCAGCTTCGCAAAGCGGTGTGTACCAAGCCTTGGCAGGCTTGGGCAGGCCGCTAAGTCCGGACGATAGGTATTTCGCCTATTACAATACCGTAGCTGACCGGATAGTCCTGCTGAGCCTGGCCGATGGGCGATGCGTCGAACTGCCCGTCGGCACCAGGGCCGGCTGCTGGTTCGGCTCCGGGCGATTCGTAGCCGCCGACCAGAAGCAGATGCGCCTCTTCAGCATCCGGGCCACCATGCCCGCTCTGCTGATGCGCGGGCTATGGCTGCCGCGCGGTGCCAATGCCGCCACCAGCCAGCTGCTCCTGTGCAGCCGGGCAGCCGAGGGCCGGGCCTTCGCCTTGGTACGGATGAAAATCCTCTCAGTTGAATAAACAGCGGTGGTCCAAAATTAGCGGGGGCGAGATATGTTATGGATCGGCGGCGGACGAGCTACAATCACCATTGGTGCCCCGCTTCAACGATTCGATGCAAGCACTGGCTCGGCGGATTACTTAAGCATTACTATCGCAAAGCCGCCTAATACATTTGAACGATTATTCGAACTGGGGTGGGGAACAACATATTAATATATTTAATGTATGCGGTATTAGTGTTGCTAAGAGTGCCCAGTTACTTTAGGATCTGGACAGGTCGAAGCAGCCCGACCGCAAACATCTTCTAATTGCTTAATTCTGCACAAACTTAGGGAAGGAACGACAATTTGGCCCACCCCCGGGCGTGGCCCGTGTCACCTTTGGGTGAGGTCGGAATATTCCAAGAGTCATCCACATTTTCAGCCAACCCTCCTGAAACAGCATCCGAACAATATATCAAGCCCTTAAGCCTCTTTACTTCAAGCAGTTAGACTTCGAACGAATTTTAGAACTTTCAAGGCTTGACTGCACTTGGCGCCGAGGTACTAGTAAGGGCAGAGATTAGAGGAGACACATCGCATGGTTTGGGTTTGATTGACCGTATTAGAAAATGGACGACGCTAAAGGACGCGACCGGTAGACCTATCCTCGACCTTGGAGCTAAGCCTGAATTCCTTAATCACAAGCGAGGCAGAGCAATCATAGCTTTCGAGGGAAACCGTGCTCTTGGACCCGTAATTGGCAAAGCTGCAATGGAAGCTTGTATCAGCCTTGCTACCCGCCATGGGGTCGGTGCAGCGGTGGTTAAGAACACCAGCCATCTATTTACGCTGGGGTATTATCCACGGCTGGCAGCGCTGGCTGGCTGTATCGGCTTAGCAATGGTTAACAGCGCAAAGGCCATGCACCTTCCCGGAGGATACAGACAGATACTTGGGACAAACCCGCTCGCTTTCGCCGCACCGTCGGAGAGCCATCCTTTAGTCATGGACTTCTCTACGACTGTAAAGGCCAGAGGCTACCTGAAGACTCTGGCGGCCAAGGGCCAACTCCTCCCAGACGCGATCGGAGTATTTTTTACGAAAGATGGACAGCCGACAAAGGATGCTAATCTCGCGGTATCCCTGCCGAGCTTCGGAGGAACAAAGGGAGCGCTGTGCGCAATGATAGTTGATATCCTCTCTGGGATACTCTCGGGCTCCGGATTTGGCGCTGAAGTATCAGCCGCATACAGTTCCCACTTGGTCGAGAATGGGTCTGGCGAACGGCGTGGGCCGGGCGCCTTCTTCGCCGCGGTACATGCAGAATCTGTGGTCGGCGAGAAACAACTGAAGATGGGTGTGACGCGTTTGATGAATTCGCTTGTGGAAACTGAGCCGAGTTCATTCCGCGTACCAGGACTTAAGATCGAACAAGCGCTTGCAGTGAATGCTAAGATTCACCTCCCGAGCACCCTATTTTCTGCACTGAGTCAAGCGACTTAAACAACGACGGCTTCGTAGGCGATGGGGGGACTACATCGAAATCCTGACATACTGGAGCACAGACACTCCCTCCGACCTCCGGGTTATGAGAGTGACGAGCTCTGTTTTGGTAACTTCCGAAATGCTCGTAAGTTACGAAAAACCCAGAACCTAGCAGGTTTGAAAAGAAATCGTCATGGTGACCATGGTGACCATGATGATCAAGAATTGGCTACATTTTGGCTACAGTCAGCCTTCAGATGCAAGCATAAAATCCGGCCTTGGATGGTTGCTTCTGGCCGCGGCGTAGCTTTTGCCGGGGATGTTCGTTGCCGCTGCTGCTCAAGGCCTGCCGTTTTCAGGCAGATGGATGAAGCCTGATTCCAGGGGCTTTCATCAGGGGCTACAAGTTTCATCCGTGCCCTCATGCAGCGGCCCTATTGTAGCTCTTAAGCAGCCCGCCCAGCCGTTCCCAGCAGGATATCGGACCTTGGCCAGGGTGACAGTACGGCGGACTTGACGCGTCGGCCCCAATTCTTTTAGACCAGTATGTCCGAGGGACTCGACGGCTGCAGCATTTTATACCTCCGAGAGAATCATCAGGCAGATTTCAAAAAAATCATAACCTATTTGCGAACAAATGGTTATACGATAACCTGAGCAACCATTAAAATCGGTGGACCACCACACCTCAATCGGGATTCTCGCCGGTCTCGTCAAGTAAACACTTTGGAACTGGTCGCTTTATCTGCCAAGTGTATCGGCCAGTTCGAAGATTTCATCGATCCGCTCGAACAGCCGCGGCTCGTCACCGCGACGAAGCGTAAACTGCTGGTTGTCATTACCGAAGGCTTCCGCGTGACCATCCGCAAAGCCGATGGAAGTTTTCGCCCCCCGGTGGTTGGTGCGTGTGTGGCGGGGCATACCGGGAACCTGCATCGTGCTGTTCATGTCCATGACCAATGCAGAGATCGCTTCACCGCGGGCATTGGCGCCAAGTCTGCCCAACTTGCCCGTGTGGGGTACGTACGCAGCCGGCCCGCCGTCGAGTTGGCGGTACAAATAGGAACCGTAGGCGTCCTCGTCGGCTAAGTGATACATCTTATCCAACTCTTCCGTTGGATCCTTAGAGTCATCGCCGGGGCAGAAGAAGACCTCAGGCGCCTCAAGGTAACCGCTTAACAACACGCCGTGGCTGTTATATTTTTGCAAGTAACCTATCCAGAGCTGGTTCGAAGCGATGAGGTTGAATGGTGGGCCTGTTACAGCTCCAGGAAGCGCCATCGGATCATCAGGCCCAACCGGTATCTGGCCGTCGAAGTCAGCCGCGTACAGGTGAACGGCCAGGAGCTGTCCCTTCACGCGCGTCAGGCAGGTGACCTGCCTGGCCATCTCCCTGGCCGCCGCCAGTGACGGCAGCAAAATACTGACCAGCAGCGCCATTATGGCAACGACCACAAGCAGTTCGATAAGCGTAAAAGCGTTTAGGGGCCGGCCGAAGCGGCTAGGTTTCCGCACGTATGCGAAGTCCGTCGGATATCCAGCACGGAAATATTCATCGTAGGCACCAAGAACACAACCATGGGTACCAAGATTGTGTTTATGTCCTTCGTTTAGGTAGATGCTCATAAGAGCTGCCCTTTCCAGTATGAAGCAGGCTGGTTCAATTCTCTATTCGAGTTTGCATGGCAGGATCCGACTGTGAATCTGGGATTTCCTCAAGGGTATCCATTTCCAACAAGCACTCCTACTCATTTGCTTCGAGGTCTTCTTTCAATCCTAGTGCCCCGGTGGGGCAGGCATCCACACACTGCTCGGCGGCACGCTGCAATCCTTCAGCTATCGACCGGTCAAAAGGTACAGCTACCGTAACATCAAAACCTCTGCCTATGAAAGTCAGGCCGAGTTCCTCTCCAGCTTTGGAAGCAATTTGGATACATAAGCCGCAATCGATACATTTGCCCGGTTCAAACACAGCCCGTGGGTGCTGTAATTTTCGAACGAATGTTCGCCTTTGGGTTTTGAACTTACTGGAGCTTGCCGCGTACTGCTGGGCGTAGTCGCGCAGCTTACAGTTTTGGGCCTTGCGGCAATCACAATGCAGACACCGCCGGGCCTGGGAACGAGCGTCCCCGGCAGAATAATCCCTCCCCATACCCTGCGGCTCGATGCGGGCAACTTTCTCCGCGGCGGCCATAAAGGTCTGGATTTCGCCCTCCTTGAGCTTACCCATACGAGAATTAAACGGCCTAATTGGACCAATTGCTGGGTGGCCGGATAAATATTGGCCGATGGACACAGCCGCTTCCTTGCCGTCGGCCACTGACCGAACAGTCAATCTCCGACTGCGGATCGCATCTCCCCCTGCAAAAACATCGGCCAGCTCGGTCTGGTAAGTTCGAGTGTCAACCAGAATACCCCTCGGGCCGGTCTTTAAGCCCAGCACGTTCTGCTCATCAGCGTCGGAGCGCCCTGTTGCCACGAACACAGCATCAAAATCCCGGCGCAACTGCTCCAGCGACAAATCTACACCGACGCGCGACAAACCTCTGAATTCAAACCCGAGTTTCTCAATCGCAGCAATCTCAGCGTCGAGTACATCACGGGGTAGCTCCTTTTCGGAAATCCCATATCGCAGCATTCCCCCCGGCTCATCGTGATCATCGAAAACGGTACAGTCAAAACCCTCCTGCAGCAAGTAATATGCTGCGGACAGCCCGGCCGGCCCTGCCCCGACGATGGCCACGCGCTTCTGGCGGCTCGACTGACGGCTGGGCGCATACGGCTGGGGGGATTTCAGGTCCACGTCAGCTACGTAGCGCTTTAATTGGCAGATGGTCACAGCCTGGTCGAATTGAGCCCGTCTGCAGACCTTCTCACAGGGTGCAGGACATATCCTCCCCAGCACTGCCGGCAGGGCGATGTCACGCTTGATCGTCGCGATAGCTAGCTCAAGTTCACCGGAAATAATTTGCCGAAGCATCAAAGGGATATTCATCTTTGCTGGACAGGCCAGTTGGCAGGGTCCCATGCAATCACCCAGGTGATCAGAAAGCAATAACTCCAGGGCGGTTCTTCTTGCCTGGCGGATTTCCTCTGTATCGGTTTGAACGTGCATGCCGTCCTCAGCCAGTGTCCCGCAGGCTGGCACCAATCCATCCTGGTTGTGGACCTTAACCACACACAACATACAACTGGTGAAAGGCTCCAGCCCTTCGAGAAAGCACATGGTGGGAATTACAATACCGACCTTTGCGGCTGCATCGAGAATCGTAGCACCTTTGGCTACTTCAATTTCTCGCTTATCGACAGTCAGTCTGGTCATCGTTACTCAACCTCGACGGCATCTGCCTGGCAGACGTTCTTGCACGTTCCGCACCGGACGCATTTTTCCTGGTCTATTTCATGCTTCTCGTACGGCCTCATCTGAATGGCTTGCACCGGACAGTGCTGGGCGCACAAGGTGCAGCCAATGCAGTCATCTGTGATCGAGTACGTAATCAGTGCTTTGCACTTACAGGCCGGGCAGCGTTTTTCAAGATGGGCTTGGTACTCGTCGCGAAAATATTTCAATGTGGAAAGCACCGGGTTCGGGGCCGTCTTGCCTAGTCCGCAGAGGCTCGCCTTTTTGACCATTTCCCCGAGGCTTTCGAGTTCTTCTAGCTCTGCCTTGCTGCCTTGGCCTGCGCAGAGTCGATCAAGGATGTCCAACATCCGCCGGGTCCCGATCCTGCAGAAGGTACATTTTCCACAGGATTGATTCTGGGTGAACTGTAGAAAATACCGAGCAATATCGACCATACAGTCGGATTCATCCAGAACTACCAAGCCCCCCGAACCCATCATGGTCCCCACCTCAACCAGCGACTCGTAGTCAACCGCGATCTGGGCAAGCTCGGCAGGCACACAGCCTCCGGAAGGACCTCCTATTTGAACTGCTTTGAAGGGCACGTCTCCGGCTATTCCGCCGCCGATGTCTTCGACAATCTCCCGAATCGAAATCCCCATCGGCACTTCTATCAGCCCCCCTCTGGCCACCTTCCCGGCCAGAGCGAAGACCTTCGTCCCTTTACTGTTACCGGTGCCCAGCTGGGCAAATCTTTCTGGGCCATTACGTACTATCCAGGGCACGGCAGCATAGGTCTCGACGTTATTGACCAGTGTTGGTTTGCCCCAGAGACCTATCTCAGCGGGATATGGCGGCCTTACCCGCGGCATCCCTCGCCGACCTTCGATACTCGCCAGCAGCGCCGTCTCCTCGCCGCAGACAAAGGCCCCGCCACCGGAAACGATCTTCAGATGCAGACTAAATCCGCTGGTTAATATGTCATCTCCGAGGAATCGCCGCTGTTGACATTGCTCGATGGCTTGGCCTATTCGCTCCAAGGCCAGTGGATACTCAACCCGGATATAAAGTCTGCCTTCCTCTGCCCCTACGGCATAGGCGGCTATTACTATTCCCTCGATAATCCGGTAAGGAAAAGATTCCATAAGCATCCGATCCATGAACGCTCCGGGATCGCCTTCGTCACCGTTGCAGACGATATACTTTTCCTCAGATTGCTTTTGCCGCACTGCCTGCCATTTCAGATACGTCGGATAGCCGGCTCCGCCTCGCCCGCGAAGCCCGCTTTGCTCAAGCTCACGGATAATATCTTCCGGACCAAGCTCACTGAGGCACCTGCCCAGAGCAG
>JAUXAG010000006.1 GCA_030614915.1 Actinomycetes bacterium
CTGCTTCTGGGTGGTTTGGGCATGCTGATGAGGCGTAGGCCCTAGCGTTTATCGAGCACCATTTACCACCAACCAAGGGGCTGGCCTTGACGGCTGGCCCCTTCTTATTATATCTGCATCCTATTGATGTTTGAACGGTCAGCTTTGGTAAACCGCCCGTTACCCTCGGCAATGTTGGCGGCAATCGATAACGATGCTCGGTTCAATTGATCTGCAAGAAAACCGTACCCTCGCGGGAATTGTTCAGTCAGCGAGGCGGCCCGATCAGCCAAATCAAGGGCTTTTTGATAAACGATCAATTTCTCAAAGGCGAAGGCCACCAGCATACCTCAAGAAAATAGAGAGTAGAAAGTAGACCGCAGGAGAAAGGTCTCTTCTGGGTATCTGGGTTTTACCCACATCGCGGCGTCAGCTGTGAAGTACTCTCCTGTCTAATTTCTCCTTTCTCCTGCTCTATTTCGAGCGATGGAGTCGCTCGAAATATCGACATGGACATCTCTTATCCTGCACTTTTTGTCGAATTTTACGGTTCCCGGCGGAAAAATCTTTGTTCAGCTCCTCAACAGCTGATTGCCGACAAGGGTTATGACAGCGACCCGCTTCGAAAACGTTTGGCTTGTCGAGGCATTGAACTGATTTGCCCTTAGCGGAGCAATAATAAGCAGAAGAGATACCATGATGGACGCAAGTTGAGACGTTATAAACGCCGCTGGAAGGTTGAACGAACCTTCTCCTGGTTCGGAAATAATCGCCGACTGGTTGTCCGCTGGGATCGCGATATTACGGTGTATAATGCATTCTTTCATATTGCTTGTATGATCGTAGCTCTCAGGAGGTTATGAAATGGGTTCTAGACAGATAAACATGGTCCAAAATTTTCTGCTGCGATTTGAAACGGAGAAAATTAGGCCAGAGAAGTTGCTTGATCGGGGCGGATACCTCAGTGGAGCTTAGCCTCCGACGAGAAGGGTGCAAACTCGTAGATTTCAATAGCCTCGATATAATCCCGAGGCGGATCCTTGGGGGAAGTCAATTTGAACCAGTGTCTTTTCGGCTGGCCCAGTTGTTGTTGCGCGGTTCGTAGATAAAGATCAAGCAGATGCTGGGGGAAGAGAGAGTTATTGTCCCTGTAGATAATCAGCCAGGTACGGCCAGTGGGCAGGGGAGAAAGCTTTTGGGCAGGAGGAGCCCAGCGAACATTCGCCGTGGCCGGGGCAAAGCGGCGGATGTAATAACAGAATCTGGCGCCGGAACCTCCGTAGGTACAAACGTTAGGCGAATAAGGGAGATTTTCACGGGCGTTGAAAATGACCCACTGATCCTGGGGCTCAGTCCAAGAAACCAGGGTCCGAAGGGCTTCTAGATTATGTCTGTCGGAGAACTTCTTCTGGGGCTGAGCGATATCACGAACTATGCCGCCTATGGCAATGGTAGCCATTACGGCTGTGGCAATATAGAACCCTCTGATCAGTCGGCGGCGATCGAGCCAGAAGCGCAGAGCTGAGGATAAACCCACTCCGGCCAAGAGGCAAAAGGCCGGGGCTAGGTGCTGGGAAATGCGGGCACTGGTACCGTAGGGATATTTGTGCATAGCCGCAGCGACCAACATCAAAGGCAGGGGGCCCAAAAGCAAAAGCAATAACGGTTTTTGTCGATTCCGCCACAAAGCTACGACACCGACTACTACCAGCAGGAATGTCAGTGTGCTGCCGAAGTTTTTGCCGCCGAGGGGATAGGCCATCATGTTGCCGGTGTGAACATCCAGGAACCAGAACGGCAAACGCCAGGGCTGAGAAAAAGGAGGAAAAGAGATTGTCCAAGTGCGGATTTCCCGTATTCCCGCGGCTGAGGCTTCGTGGGCCCGGATGTAAAACAGATACATAGCCAGAAAACTGGCCCCCAAGATGAGGGCATACAGCAAGAGCCATAGAAGGAGTTTTGCTGAGCGTTTCGGCCAAAGGCTCCAGGCTAAGAACATGGCCACAGCGCCAGCGATGAACACCGCGGGATAGGAACACCAAACACCCAGGGCTGCGGCAAGAATAAGCCCAAGCCAGCGAATGACACTATCGCTTCGACGATATACCGCCCACCCCAGCCAGAGCAAAACGAGCGAAACTGCCAAATCCTGGGCGTAGGGTTTGACTTCGGTAGAGTGGCGGACTACGTAAAATGAGGCAGCGAATATGGCAATAGCCAGCAGGGCAGCGTGTTTATCTAAGACGCGCCGCCCAAAGCGCCAGAACAGGAGCATGGAAAACAGTCCACACAAAAAGGCAGGTGTGCGGAGGGCCAATACCGAAAAACCCAAGAGTCGTGAGACGGCGAGCTCGGCCCACATGAAAGCCAAGGGGGCAATTTGGGCGTGCTCGAGGGGTTTGAACATATCGGCAAAGCCGCGGTCGTAGAGGCTGGCAACGATGAAGGCTTCGTCGCCCCAGAGGGGGAAATGCACGGCGAAACGAACGATTCGCCAGGCCAGGCCGAGGATGACCATGGCCAAGGTTAGGCGAATAATGGTCCGCGGGGCTGAATTCCGGCGAAGATCAGCCGGTTGAGCCGAGCTAGGTTTTAGTGAGGTCATACGCCAGGCACGCCAGCAGCAAAGGTCCGGTTTGGATAATTGCGGCCCATCACAGGCAGATTATTTATACCCGTAATTGTCTCCAAGACAAGACTTTTCCAAAAGGCGAGGTTTTTTTAGGTCAAGTGGGGAACCACATGAAGGGGTTGGAGTCTAAACAAGTAGCCGGACGAGAGCATGGGACCTTTTCGCGGAGGACTAGCGATGAACAAGGCGATGACAGTAACGGTAATGGTGGCGATTCTGGCGGGGGCGGCGCTGACGGCACTGGCGGACGGGATGATCGTGCCGACACGGGAGGACCTGCGGGTACGGGGCATGTGGGCGGTCAAATATCACCACGTGAAGATGATCGTGCGCGACCAGGTAGCTTCGGTGAACATAACCCAGGAGTTTTACAATACTTCCAAGCAGGCCATCGAGGTGGAGTATATGTTTCCGGTTCCACCGGGCGCGGCCATCGACGCCATGACCATGATAGTGGACGGCAAGGAATTCAGCGGAAGACTTCTGCCCGCGGACGAGGCCCGGAAGATTTATGAGGATATCGTCCGGCGCAAAAAGGACCCCGCCCTGCTGGAGTATGTGGGCTTCGGGCTCTACCGCACCAGGGCCTTTCCACTGGAGCCCGGCAAACCGGTGCAGGTGATTGTCCACTACAATCAGGTATGCAAAAAAGACAACGATCTGGTGGAGGTGTTTTATCCGCTGAATACGGAAAAGTTCTCGGCCAAGGAGATCGACGAGGTGAAAGTAACGGTGGACATCAAGAGCCAAGCGGACATTACGGCGGTTTACAGTCCCACCCATGATTTAAAGACTGAACGCAAGGGACCCGCCCATGTGATTGTAAGCTACGAAGTGAAAAAGGCGATTCCCAACACAGATTTCGTGGTGTTTTACAAGGCCAAGAATGAGCAGATTGGGGCGACGCTGCTGAGTTATCAACCGGATTCGAAAAAGGATGGGTATTTTTTGCTGTTGGCCAGTCCAAATCCCAAGACCGGGCAACAGGTGGTGCAGCCCAAAGATATTGTTCTGGTGATCGACCGGTCGGGCTCGATGAGCGCTAATGACAAGATCGAGCAGGCTAAAGATGCGTTGAGCTTTATTCTGAAAAACCTTAATGCCGAAGATCGTTTCGAGGTGGTCATGTTCAACGATTCGATTGAGAGTTTCTTCGACGATCTTACGGCCTGTGATCCGGAGCATATAAAGCAAGCCCTGGACATGGTTGACAGGATCGAGGCCCGGGGAGGCACAAATATCCATAAGGCTCTGGAAAGAGCGTTCCAGACGCTGACGGCCTCGGCGGCTGATCGGCCCAAGTACATAATTTTCCTGACGGACGGTCTGCCAACGGTGGGCCAAACCAATGAAGGCAAGATAATTGCGGCCTCGGTCAAGGACAATACGGCCAAGGCTCGGCTTTTCGCCTTGGGTGTGGGCTATGATGTCAATGTTCGACTGCTGGACAAGCTGGTAGCTGAAAATCAGGGCTTGAGCGACTACGTCAAGCCAGGCGAGCCGCTGGAGGCCAAGGTGTCCAATATGTATGCCAAGATAAAGAACCCGGTGATGACCAACATAGCGATTAGCCTCGAAGGGGTGAAGCTCAAGCAGATTTACCCGAGGGTGATTCCGGATTTGTTCGACGGGTCGGAATTGCTGTTAGTGGGGCGTTACGACGCGGCTGACGTGCAAGAATTGCCCAGGGGCTCGGCGATGCGCAAAAGCACTCTGGTAATTACGGGCAAATATCATGGGCAAGAGCGGGGCTTTGAGTATCCGGTGGCAATAAAGCCGGGGCAAAGGAACCGGATGTATAGTTTCGTCGAACGGCTCTGGGCTGTGCGCCGAGTCGGATTCCTGCTAGATGAGATTCAACTGCACGGCAAGAACAAGGAAGTAATCGACGAGATCGTCCGCCTCTCCCGCGATTACGGGATTATGACACCCTACACCAGCTTCCTGGCGGATGAGGACACAAAACTGACAAGCACGGAGGAACTACGTGTGCGGGGCATGCGGTCGTCCAGTAGGCTGAGTAAAGAGGTCGCCAATGTAATGGGGCAAACGCATGCCATGAATCGGCAGGCGTTTAATACGGCCCTACGAGTTGCCCCGCAGTCCGAGGCCGTGCCGGTGGACAAGGCTGGCAAACCGCTTAGAGACGCAGGAGTGAGGAGTCTGGGCTACAAGACGGCAGATGCTTACGAGGCTGGTGAGCGGGAGGTGTACACCACAGTCCGCAACGTAGGCAACCAAGCTTTCTATCGGCGGGGGCGGGTGTGGGTAACGCCCAAGACCTCCCAGCTTGATCTGAAAAAGGACAAGGACAAGATCAGGGTCATCCAGCGATACTCCGAGGAGTATTTCGAGCTGGCGCTGGCCAATACGGTGGAGGAAAACCAGATATTGGCCAGCCAGGGGCCGGACGAGGAGCTTCTGGTGAACTTCCGCTCGCAGGTGTATCTGATTCAATAGGCACCGACTGGGGAGTCGGCACGGCTGACGGGGGCCTTGAAATACAGGCCCCCTCAGCGTAACATCCGGGGTAAGTATTTTGCCAAGCAATTATTGTTAGAGCTTTTTGGAAGGAGCGAAAAATGAAAACGAGAACACAAATCTTCGTCCTGGCTGCGGTGCTGTCTTATCTGCTGACGGCAAGTGCTCTTGCTGAAGTGTCCGCGATAACCGGCACGATCTCAAAGGTAACGGCCTATCGTGGTCAGGCCTTAGTCACACGTACAATTAGTGTTGAGCTGGCCCCAGGCACTTCTGAGCTGATAGTCGGAAACTTGCCCGCCAAGATCATCCCTGAAAGTCTATACGCCCAGACTTCCGAGAATCTTACCGTACTTAGCGTACGTTACCGTGAGCGGGCAGTCCGAGCCGACACCAGAGAAGAAGTCAAGGCCCTTGATGCTCAGATCAAAACCGTCAGGAATCAGCTTCGCTATGCCGAGAGAGATCACAAGCATGGCGGTAATCTTTGGGCTAAGTATGACAATATATGGAAACTGGCTGTTGATGCAAGCCATGTCGATTTGAACAGGGGTCTTCTGGCATCCGAACAGATCCAGTCGCTGGCAGAGTACCTGCAGAGCAAATGGAATACATTGCATCAAAATGCCTTGAAACTGGAAGACCAGATGGCCGAACTGAAGGAGCAGTTGGAACTGCTCAATCGCAAGCGCAAGGCGCTTGATACGGGCAGATCTCGTACCGAGCGTGAGGCTGTATTATTTATCAGAAAAGATGGGAACAAGAAGGCCGCCATAGAGCTGAGCTACTTAGTGAACGGAGCCAATTGGCTGCCACAATATAACCTTCGAGCCAATCCCGACAAGTCAACCGTTCTGATTGAATACAACGCTGTAGTCAATCAGACCAGTGGTGAAGACTGGAACGGAGTGGCCTTGAGCCTTTCAACTGCCGAGCCGGCTATGGTGGCTGGAGCTCCGGTCTTGGAGCCAATGGCAGTCGTTCTTGCCAGCCGACGGCCTACCGAAAAACCAAGCTCACAAATATCTGCCGGCGTGCCGATGCAAGTAGACAGGCCTGGCGGGCTTAATGGAAGGTATATCGATCGATCCAAACATTTTAGAGAGCTGATTAAATCTCGTCGTACACAAAGCACAAAAGGCGCTGCAGCTCAAAAGCAACTTGGACAGATTGCTATTACTAACCAAGCCTTGGAGTTCGGTGCTACGCGGAAAGATTTAGAGAGGATGAAAGAACAGATAAGTGAGATTGCCCGCATCGAGGGTGTCAGTGTTACCTATAACTTGCCCGGCAAGCTGAGTCTGCCCAGCCGAACCGACCAGCAACTGGTAACCGTAGCGGCAGTTTCAGCAGAGGCCGACTTCACGCTTGTAGCTACACCTTTGCTGACTGATTACGTGTATTTGCAGGCAGAGCTGCTCAATGACAGCAAGACCATTTTCCTGCCAGGACCGGCCAGCATGTTTAGAAACGGCGAATTCGTCGGCAAGAGCAACCTGCCAATAGTCACCGTGGGCGAGAAGTTCACCGCCGGCTTCGGCATTGATTCTCAGATTCAAGCAGTACGCGAGCTTGAAGATAAGAAGACACGGATCCAAGGCGGTAATCGCATAGATACATACCACTATCGTATTGCCTTGAGCAATTATAGGGGTACACCGGCTGAACTGCGGCTGTTGGATCGCTTGCCATCCACGGATGATAATTCCATCAAGATAGAACTGCTCAAAACTGCCCCCGAACTAAGTAAGAACGCTGAGTATCTACGCACCTTGAGGAAAAAGGGAATTCTCCGCTGGGATATGAATCTCAAGCCGAATTCTGTTGATCAAAACGCGACGGTGGTGAACTACAGTTTCACAATGGAGTATGACAAGAATATGCAAATTCGACCAAGTCGAGCAGGCAATTGATTCAATAAACGCTCTAGGGAATCCGCACAGCTGGCAGGGCCAAGGGGGCCTGGAAACACAGGCCCCCTCAGTGCGAGGGGCGAGATAGGGCGAAGCTATTTGCCAATAATATATGATGTTGGCGGCAGTATTCCTGTCATAACTGACTGGATTATAGGAGGCTAGAACCAATCAAGAATTCTTTTTATTTTCTTGTTGACGTGTTGTACAAATGTACGATAATAATACTCGTACACACGTAAAAGGAGGCCATTATGTCCAGAAAGCGCTTACCGGCCTTGAGTCCCGCCGAAACCGAGATTCTCAGACTGGTCTGGCTGCTGGGCAGAGGAACCGTGCAGCAGGTGTGCGACAAACTGCCCCCCAGACGCCGGATCGCCTATGCGACGGTACAGACGCTTCTGCGCCGGCTGGAAAAGAAGGGCTACGTCAGGCACGAGTCCCAAGGCAAAGCCCATGTATTTTCCCCAGCCGCCGAGCGTGAGGAAGTAATTAGAAGAACCGTGGGAGATTTTGTAGATCGGCTCTTTGGCGGCGACCCGCTGCCGCTGATGCTGCATCTGGCCGATCACAGCAAGCTCGACGCTGATAATCTCAAACGGCTCAAGAAATTCTTCGCTAAAAAAAAACCTTAATCAGAGAGTCGGACAATGCAAAACGCTCTAAACGAAATAGCAAGTTATCTTTTGGGCCAAAGTTGGCAGATTGCTGCGGTTTTTCTCGTGGTGGCTGGGGCCTGTTGGGTATTGCGCAAGTCCAGCGCCCATTGGCGGTATCTGCTCTGGCTGATTGTGCTGGCTAAGTGCCTTGTTCCACCGCTTCTCAGCGTGCCCGTGGCTGTCCTGCCTGCATTACCAACAGCAGCCCAGAAGAGTCTATCGGCCCAAGCGCCCGCAGCCACAGTTGTGCTTCCTGAAGCCAGCGTACTGCCCTTGGCCGTAGCACCGAGCGAAGTGCCTGTTGCTGAGCCTCTCGAGATACCGCCGCAACCAACGTTCGAGCCGACAATACAGCCGAGCCTTACCTTTGCCCAGTGGCTCTGTGTAGCTTGGATGGCTGGGGCAGCAGCTTTTCTCTTATTCTGCTTATTCAAAGCCTGGCGGACGCAGGACCGACTCAGGCGGACTCGGCGAGCTGCAAACGCTGACTTGCAAGCTGAAGTGGCCCAGTTGGCTGCTCGGCTGGGCTTTGGCATGGTTCCTAAGATATGGCTGGTAGACGGAATCAGCCAGCCGTTCGTTTGGGGGCTGCTTAGAGGGGGCATTTACTTGCCGGGCAATTTCGAGGGCATCTGCAAGGCTGAGGATCGCCGGGGAATATTGATGCACGAGTTGGCTCACGTATCGCGCTGGGACGCGGCTGTCAACAGTTTGCAAGTCCTGGTTCAGGCGGCCTTTTTCTTTCATCCGCTGGTATGGTGGGCCAATAGGAAAATCCGGCAGGAACGGGAAAAGTGCTGCGACGAAGTAGCTATTGCCAGCCTGGCCGCCAAGCCCAAGCAGTACGGCAGTGCCATCGTCGAGGTTCTGGTCAACGAATACGAATCAAGCAAGCCCGTGCCCTCTTTGGCTGTGGCTGGGCCGGTGAAGAACATTGAAGAAAGGATAAAGACCATGATGAGGCCCAACAAGAAATTCTACAAGCGGCCCACATGGTTAGCCGTGATTAGCGTCTTGATCGTGGCTGCTCTGGTCATCCCAACAGCTCTGACGCTTACCGCCCGGGCGGAACAAACAGCGCAAAAGCGTCATTTCGAAATCAGCGGCATAATGCTTCCGAAGAATCTGTGGGATCAGCTCCTTTTGTACTATTCATTTGACCAGATAATAGACAAATCAAAAGTCATCGACCTCTCCGGTGAGGGCCATCACGGGCAAGTGTATGGTGCAAAGCACAGAGTAGATGAGCAGCGGGCTGGTGCAATGAGCTTCGACGGACAGGACGATTATATAAGTATACCCGAATTGGAGCTCAGAGAGTATAGCTTCACAGCGTGGGTAAAAACATCACAGACAGGACGCTCGCTCAACAACCGTAGGATATTCATGCTGGATGCAGGCAAACATTTCTACAGCATAGAGGGCAACGTCGGTGGAGGATTAAGTACATACGCAACCCAGCAGATGGAGGTTAACGAGTACGACTGGCAGTTTGCACCGAACTTATGGACGCATATAACAGTTACCTTCGACGGTTCGACGATAAAGATATACATAAATGGAGAGCTTACGGAAAGCGGAGGGGAGAGCATCTTTAGCATCAACCGAGCCCTCAAGGGTGAAGCCCGCCTCGGTGGCAACGCCAGTTTCAACGGCGGTTTTTGGCAGGGGGTGATAGATGAAGTAATGTTGTTCAACCGGGCTCTGACCAAAGCCGAAGTGGCCCAGCTTCTTAAGGCGACCGGCGGTACGTCAGAATCGGCTGTTGTCGGCCAGCCGGCTGAGCGGCTCAGCGAGGGATTGGTTGCCTATTACCCCTTTGAGGGTGATGCTAAGGACGCGAGCGGCAAGGACAACCACGGCACGCCCCGTGACCAAGTTGACTACGTCCAGGGGAGATTCGGCAAAGCTGCCCATTTTGATAGTTCCAAAGGCAGCCATATCGACCTGGGACATTATGGGGGCTTCGATGTTAATTATCTGACTCAAACCGTTGTCGTATCTGCTTGGGTAAAGGGAAGCAACGGTGTACTGTTCTCAGACAACACAGCAACGGGGTGGTATGACTTTGGATTAGAAGAAGGTAAGGCTGCCTTGTGGTACAGACCGAGTGCTTGGGGTGCTCGTGAAAAACTACTGTCATCACGAAGAATTGACGACGACAAATTTCATCATATCCTTGGCGTAATTGATGGATACAAATTTTCCTTATACATCGATGGCGTTTTGGATAAGTCCCATACATTTTCGGTGCCAAAGCTTCTCTGGAGTGGGACCACACCCAACGGCTCAAGTGGCGTATCCATCGGCGCATGCGGTTTCAAAAAGCCAAACGGTAAGCCTGAATGGGGTTATTTCGACGGAACGGTGGATGAATTGCGCATTTATAACCGCGAGCTGGCCGCAGAAGAGATCCGCAGCCTTTGCAACTTAAAAGCAACAGCCGGCAGCGCAACACCACAGCCCGCCGCGCAGACGGCTGAGCGGTTCAGCGAGCAAACGCAAAAGGTTGTCGGGCAACTCAAGGCTTATGAAACGGACCTAAAGATGAAACTGGCGGAGCAGCGAACAAGGTTGGGGCCAGACCACGTGCTCATTAAAGGACTCGAAGAACGGCTCAGGATTGTTCGCAGGGACATAGCCAGTCTAACTGCCAAAACCGCCGGATCTCCCGCCACGCAGCCAAACAACGCGACAGAGCAGGCTGAAACCATGTACGGATTGTTCAGCCTGCTCGCGGCCGAGGACGATTTCCGGGAACAAGGAAGAGAGGTAGTCATTGGTTGGACCGGACAAAAGGTGGCTATTCCGGGCCCTCCGGCTTTCCCTGAATGGATTAAGGACACCTCGGAGTGGCAAAGTTGGAGGAGGAAAAAGAATGTTAGAACACTGACAACACATGACCCCCAAGGTCGCAAGTTTGTCATCAACGGACTTGGCTGGGAACGTGGCGAGGTACCTAAGCCAAACTTCTCCGGCATGATGGTGTACAGGCCTGACGGGAGCAAGCTTGCCGCGGTGCTTTACTCAGTCGGGACCGCACCGATCGAGTGGAGTGAGTTTGATCCTGATGGCCAGGTGCTACTCAGGGCGACAATCGGTAAAGGCCGACGTTTGAGTTCTGCTTCCTTCCTGGGGGCTGACGGAGCCAGGCGGAAATGGGCCGTGAACGACCAGGGCATCGTACACCTTGAACAGGTCAAGACCTCAGCTGGTGACATAGTCAGCCACAAGGTACCCACGACCCCTCCGGTTGAATCCCTCACCTTCGGGCCGGTGATCGAGCGGGTACTAGACGGGAGGGACCAGAAGGAGTTTTTGGACTTGGACTCTGGCAAGGTTTTCACTCGACCGTCTGTGCTAAAAACAGATGCAGTCACTACCCGCAATTGGCTTCGGAGTTTGGGTATAGATCTCAATGCGTGGGCACGGCGGACCTCAGATGGCTATGAGTGGTCGATCTTTGGGTTTGACCTTGCGTTGCTACCGGTCTCAGAAACGGATTGGGATGGCCTATCAGCTACACAAGTTTCCAAATCTCTGGCGAAAGCCGAGGGAGCCGAGGGGGCTCGTATCTCCGATCTTAAGCAGGATACGACTGTCTTACTCAGAACCCGCGAAGGCGGTATGGGCATCCTCCAGATCGTCGGCTTCACTGAAAGGCCCAAAGGCGGCGTCAAGATCCGCTACAAGATGGTGCAGCAGGCTCAGCCGGGCAAGCCCGCCACGCACTGACGATCAGCCAATTGGTTAGCGTAGTGAGGGGGGGGGGATGTTCAGTCGATCTTTCTGTAGCCCAGGGCCTGGATGACTTCGAGGATTTCAGTGAGGGTGGGGAAGGGCCTATTGTTAGCCCGCTTGTAGTGATCCACGGCCATGACGAACTCAAACTGCTCGTCGGTCATTTCGCCCTCTTCGGCAGCCCTGCGGTCTTCCTCACGGCGGATACCAGGCCCTCGCCTTCGGTCGAGGCTCGAGCGGCGATCGACGGCTACGGGGATGTTGTTCTTCCTGCGGTCGGATCCCGCGCGGCGCTCGACGGGCACCTGGACAGTCTTTCTCCTGCGATCCAGGCCGGTACGACGGTCAAGGACGCTTCGCCTTCGGTCCGCATCGGAACGTCTCTCATCAGCGGGCCGGCTAGACTCGGGAACCTGGGTATTAGAATTCTGCTCGGTCATGTTTAGTTCCCCCAATGAGGGTTAGCCAACCAAACCGGCAAACGTGGACCAGAAACGCAAAAGAGCTGGTGCAGCGACTAATCTCCGTCTTCGTCCATAAAAGGGTCGCGACGGAAGAGGAAGTCTTCTTCATCCTCAATGTTATCGTCATCCACGCGCGGGGGGGTTAGCTCTTCTTCATCTTCGTCATCTTCTTTATCGTGGCCATCGGGCCCGGCGAGGATGTGGGCTTCCATTTCCTCGCGGACGGTGATGACATCGGTGGCGTCGTCGAGCAACTCGGCGGGGACCAAGACGGCAACGCCTTTGCCAGATCGGCCGCTTTGCTGGTCCGCGTCGGTGTCAATGGCGGCCTGGATGTCGGCGTCGGCCAGGAGGGTCTGATAAAACTCGGCCTCGGCCCTGTTGGCGGCGAAGATGACCGGCACAAGGCCTGAGGATTCCCGGCCGGGCTCGCAGGGCTGTTCAGATTCCTTGTAGGTCACGGCTAACTCCGCAGAGAATAAGACGCCCAAGTGTTTTTGATAATTTTATGCTTGAAGCGAGCTTTGGCAAGAGGTTCATAGGGGGGGCAGGAAATTTTTTTTGGGGGTCCGGAAGCTGCCGCTGAGAAGGTTGCGGGGGGGGCCGGGCTGAGCTCAGAGGAGGGCAGGTCGGGAAAAAAGCTCCTCCAGGGGGTGATAATATGGCCCCAGAGGAGCTAGGCAGGGCTTGGGTGGGTATTCCGGGCAAGGGGTGCAGGGGCTTGGGCCCCAAAGGCAGGTCCAAGGGAGGGGCAGAGGGGGTCCGCTGAGCAAAGGGTGCCAGGGAGAAAAAGTTCTTGTTTTGACGGTATCTGGCGTTATAATAGTAGCTTGAATTGTGGTGCCAGGGGCCGAGCATAAGCACCACCAACGGGCTGGGGGGCAAGGCCCGGAACAGAGGGCCGCAGCGTCGGCGGACCTCAAAGGCCAACAGCGGCCAGTTTGCCAGGCCCCCAGCAGGAGAAAACCTTCGAGGTGGATACTCCGGTGCTATGGCTGTGCATACTGTGCACGGCCCTTGGCCTGTTCTTTTCTATCAACAACTATACCCTGCGACATCTAACGTCGAGCGAGTTGGAGGCTATTCTGCGCCAGCGTCAGCCGGCCAAGTCCAGACGATGGGCAGTGGTAGATATCCAAGAGCTATTTTTGACCACCGCCTGCATGCGTTTTGCCTGCATTGTTGGTACAGTGCTGTGTATCGTCTATATGCTCATGAGCAAGGGTCTGTTCGCCGGCAGTCTCAAGGCTCAAGATGATCAACTGCTGCTCAGTCCGCAAGCCTTTGGCTGGGCACTGCTGGCTATTCTATTGATATCCAGCCCTATCGTGGCCCTGTTTTTCGTTGGTTTGCCGGTGGCCTGGTCGCGCTATGGTGGCCAAGCCGCTCTGGTAAAGAGCCTGCCCATCCTGCGTATTTTTTATGTGCTACTTTGGCCGGTGGTCCGCTTGCTGAGATCGTTCGAGCGGCTGGTACAGATTTTTCACCGTGAAAGGCCGGACGCGGCGGCCAAAGAACTGGAGCAGGATATTATGTCGGCAGTTGATGAAGGCACGCGGGAAGGGCTGTTGGGCCGCGATGAACGCAGCATGATTAAAAGACTCATCGATTTTCACGACACTCAGGCGAGCAGTATAATGACGCCGCGCACGGAGATAGTGGCCGTCGAAGCCGGAGCCAGTCTGAAAGACATAGAGGAACTGACGGCTACGGAGGGGCATTCACGGATTCCGGTCTACGAGCAAAGCCTGGACAACATCGTGGGGATGCTCTACGCCAAGGATGTGCTGCTCCACCTAGCCAACGGTGGGGAATTGTTTGACGTTCGTAAGATAATGCGGCCACCGATATTTGTGCCCCAGACCAAACGAATTGCAGATTTGCTGCGGGAGCTCAAGGCCAAGAAGGTGCACATAGTCGTGGTTCTCGACGAGTACGGGGGCACAAGCGGTCTGGTAAGTATAGAAGATATCCTGGAGGAAATCGTGGGGGAAATCGAGGACGAGTATGAGCCGCCGAGCCCGGAACCTTTGGTCCGGCTGGATGAGCATACGGTGGAAGTGGATGCCAAGGTCCGCGTGGAGCAGTTGGCTGAAGAGCTGAACGTCCAAGTGAACAACGACCAGGATGTGGATACAGTGGGCGGTCTGGTCTTTTCGCTGCTGGGGTACGTACCCCGGAAGGGCCAAGAGGTGGAACACCAGCGGTTGCGGTTCACAGTCCTGGATGCTGAGCGTCGGAAGATCAAGCGCTTGAAAGTAGAGGTGCAGTCCACGGTGAACGGTGCACAGAACGAGGGAGACTGAATTGGGGGGGATCAATAGCCCGGCAAAGAGGCGATAAGTGCTGGTAAAAGATATCGGTATCTGCGTGGGGCGTCAGGAGTACTCGGAAACCTCGCAAATCGCAACGATTTTCACCCGTGGTCAGGGTAAAATCCGTGGGATAGCCAAGGGTGCCCGCCGAGCGAAGAGCAAGTTCGGCGGGGGCATTGAGCTGCTGAGCCGAGGGCAGGTGGTGTTTAGTCCTGGGCACGGCAGGGGACTTGTTACCCTGACCGAATGGACGGCTCAAGAGAACTACCTGGGACTGAGGCGCGATTTGCGGCAACTTTATCGAGCGTATTACCTGGCGGAACTGGTCGATCTTTTTACCGAGGAACAGGACCGGCACGAGCAGTTGTACGATTTTTTCTGCCAAGGGCTCAGCGAGCTTTCTTCGGGGCGGGGCTGGGAGGAGTTTCTTGTCTTTCAGGTGCGGCTGCTGATGGAGGTGGGGCTGAGCCCGCAGTTGTCCAGCTGCGGGCGTTGCGGGAAGGGTTCCGGGGGCAGGGCGGCTGGGCATATAAGCTTCAGCGAGGGGGGAATATTGTGCCGGGGCTGTGCCGGGGGAGTGTCGGAAAAGGAGCGGATTTCGCCGGCGGGGCTGGAAATTCTGCGTAAGCTGTCCAGCCATGCTGCAAGAAGCCCGACAAACGAGCCGACATATAAACAGGGCGAAGCCGGCGGGGCTGTTCTGGAGGATGAGAAAGGCCGACAGGCCCAGAAGCTGCTGAACTATTGGGTTCGGTCGGCCCTGAATCGCGAGCCAAAGACCGCTTACCTGCTGTGTTGAAGTCAGCCAAGAAGGGGGTATAATAAGCGGGGCAAACTGCTTATGAGCTGGTGAGAATATTACAAGGTACAGAGGAAAACGAATGAAGCTTCGAATAGCCGCTCATCTCGGGATTGCCAGTGCTGTGGGGCTGATTGTGTGCTGGCCGGGTCCGCTGCAGGCCAAGCAGTGGCTATTTAGACCGCAAGGCGAACAGGAGGTCAAGGCGGGCAAGATAAGTCCGGACCGACAAGAACTGGATGAGGCCCATCGGCTTCTGGTTCAGGGTAAAGCAGGCAAGGCTCATAAGTTGCTGGGCAAATGGTTTAAGACGTTTCCCGACTCGGCTCTGAATGCGGAGGCGATGTACTATACAGGGCAAAGCCTGGAAGGTTTGGGTAAGCTGTATAAGGCGTTCGAGAAATACGAAGAACTTCTGCAGGAGTTCGGGGATACGGAATATTTCCACAAGGCTCTGGAGGCTCAGTTCGCAATTGCCCGAGAGTACCTGAATGGGAGAAAGCGCCCAATACTGGGCATTTTTAGGGTTTCAGCGGATGATGTAGGAGTGAAGATATTAGAGCGGATTCCGGAGCGCCAGCCGAGCAGTCTCTTGGCAGAACGCTCCTTGATACTGCTGGGTGATTACTACCTGGCAAAGAAGAAATATGACGAGGCTGTATATGCTTACGATCAACTGATCGTGAGTTACTCGTCAAGCGCTTTTGTTCGGAAGGCGCGTCTTCAGGCGGCCAAGGCTTATCTGGGAAACTTTAAAGGCTCGGCGTTTGATCCAGCACCGCTGATAGAGGCTAAAGAACGTCTGCTGGAATACCAGGCGCTTTACGGACCGAACGCACAGAGCAGCGAAGTGCAAGCGATGCTGGCAAAGATAGAAGAGTTGCAGGCCCGTCGGGCCTACGAGATCGGGCAATTTTATCAGCGGACCGGCAAAAAGGACTCGGCGAGGGTGAGTTTTGAAGGGGTTATCCGCCGCTGGCCGAATACCAAATGGGCGTCCAAGGCCCAGAGCAAGCTCAAAAAACTGGGCAAGAAAAGGGCGGATCAGGCGGGGCAGTTTCCGGCAGTGGTGAAATCGCTCAAAAAGGAATGAGACGATGAAAAAGTCCTGGACTATGTGTCTGGTGGTCGTTTGGGCGGCAACTATGCCGGGTTGTGGGCGTACCGATCCGAGAGTCGGATATACCAACCGGAGCCTGTTCGACGAAAGCATCAAGTCGGTAGAGGTGCGAATTTTTTCCACCAAGGAGTTCCGGCGAGGGCTGGAGTTTGAGTTGACCGAGGCTCTGGTCAAGCGGATAGAGGCGGACACACCGTACAAGGTTCTAAAGGGGCCCCAGGCGGATACGGTGCTGGAAGGTCAACTGGTGACTGTACCGCAAGCAGTGCTGGCCGATCTGTATGGGAGCGACCTGCCGGCTGAAAAACAACAGCGGCTGGCGGTGAATTTTACATGGAAGGATCGTCGTAGCGGCCAAATATTGGCCAAAGGCAGCAATCTGCGGGTGGTGGCTGAGTATGCCCCGCCGGTGGGCGAGACCTTCTTTACGGGCCAACAGGAACTGATGGACGAGATGGCTCGTAAGATAGTCGGCCGGATGCGTGAACCTTGGTGAGAGCCGGCGAAGCGAGTGTTGAAAAGCGGGAACCATTTATGGCCAATCAAAACGATACGAATAAGCACAAGGCAAGCGGACCTTCGGGTCCGGGCAAGGGTGGGCCGGCGCCGAAGTTTTCGCGGGGGATTATGGGCTGGCTGGTGGGGATAATGCTGGCGGCCGTGCTGATCGCGGTGGTCTTTCAGGCAGGAGGGAGAAAAAGCTGGAGCCAGCCGGACTTCTGGCAAGCCAAGCAAGAGGGGCGCATACGGGGGGAGGTTACTCTTAAAGATACCTCTATAGAGGGTGAGGGTATCGACGCCAAAGGCGAAGATGTCAACTTTGTGGTTGAGCTTCCGACCGGTCTGGTGGGTGACAATGACTTTATCAAGCAATTTAGCGAAGGAGAGAACCCGGTAGAATACACCGTTGTGCGGACGCCGCTGCTGCTGCAAATACTGGCGACTATGCTGCCGTGGATACTGATAGTGGCGGTGGTGTGGTTTTTGGTGTTTCGGCAGATGCGCGGGGCAGCGGGCGGAGGAGGACTTCTGGGCAGCTTCGGGCGCAGCCGGCATCGAGTGGTTGCCAAGGAGCGGACGGACATTACCTTCCAGGACGTGGCGGGGATTGAAGAGGCCAAGGAAGAGGTTACAGAGCTGATCGAGTTCCTGCGGAACCCGGGCAAGTTTCAACGGCTGGGCGGACGGATTCCGCGGGGAGTGCTGCTGATCGGGGCGCCGGGGACGGGTAAGACGCTGTTGGCCCGGGCGATAGCCGGTGAAGCCAATGTGCCGTTTATGCATATCAGCGGGTCGGACTTCGTGGAGATGTTCGTGGGGGTGGGGGCATCGCGAGTCCGGGACCTGTTCAAACAGGCGAAGGATGCGTCTCCGTGCATTATCTTTCTGGATGAGATCGACGCGGTCGGCCGACGGCGGGGAGCGGGCTTTAACGGCGGCGGTGGCCACGATGAGCGAGAACAGACCCAGAATGCCATCCTGGTGGAGAGGGACGGGTTCGATAGTAACGACCAGGTAATCGTGATCGCCGCCACGAACCGGGCGGACGTGCTGGACCCGGCCTTGACCCGCCCGGGAAGGTTCGACAGACAGGTTTATATACCGCTGCCGGATATCAAAGGGCGGCTGGAGATTCTGAAGGTGCATGCCCGGAAGGTTAAGCTCTCGCCGGATGCGGATCTGGGTCGGCTGGCGCGAGGGACGGGAATGCTGGCGGGGGCAGACCTGGCGGCGATTATCAACGAGGCGGCGATCGGGGCGACGATGGCGGGCAAGGAGGCAGTGGAGCTGTCGGATTTGGAAGAGGCTCGGGATAAGATGCACTGGGGGCGGGCACGGAAGAGCCAAGTTATAGATGAGAATGAAAAGAAGGTTACGGCCTATCATGAGGCGGGGCACGCTTTGATAACCCATCTTCTGCCGGAGGCTGAGCCGCTGCATAAAGTTTCGATTATTCCGCGGGGCCAAGCCTTGGGGGCAACGTTCCAATTGCCCGAGCAGGACAGACACCTGTGGACCAAACGCCGGGCCATGAGCGAGATTCAGGTAGCCCTGGGAGGAAGGGCGTCCGAGCAGATGTTCTGCGACGATATTTCCTCGGGCGCAGCCGAGGATATCCGCAAGGCCACCGCCCTGGCCAGGTGGATGGTCTGCGATTGGGGAATGAGCGAGAAGGTGGGCCTAGTGAGGCACACGAAGGAGGCCTCGCAGACCCCCTGGGGCGACGTGCATGCCCCGGGCGAGTACTCGGACGAGACAGCCCGAATAATTGACGAGGAGATCAAGGCCCTGCTGGATAAGGCCTATAGCAAGGCCGAGGATATGCTCAAAGACCACCGCCAGCAGCTCGAGCATTTAGCCCAGGCCCTGCTCAAATACGAGACCCTCGACGTTACTGACGTCGAGCGAATCTTCAAGGGCGAGAGCCTCGAAAAATCCACCGTCGCCGATTTGATTGAGAAGGAAAGCGAGAAGGCGTAGACAGCCGCGGGCAACTAGCTTTTTCTGTCAAGTCTATTCAAGTTTAACGCCCTCGCGAGCAAATCCCAACAGAGCCATTCTTATTCAAAGGGGAGCGACACAGTTCGTCATTCTTTTCTAATTTCCTTACCTTGACTCCGAGCCTAGAAGCTTCATCCGCATCGATTACCACACCGTGAGCAAGCGCGCCAAAATCGGGCAAACCAAGGTAAGTCGCGAAAGAGCCGTACTCAGTAAGACAATGCTGAGAAATGACTTACAAAAATGCGCCCGGCAGGACTCGAACCTGCGACCTGCGGTTTAGGAAACCGCCGCTCTATCCGGACTGAGCTACGAGCGCAACATACTTTTTCATAAAGAGATACAACTCCAACAAAAACCACGAATACCTTCTACGACAAGCTTTACGATAACCACGCTGGGGGGTGTACTGACGTCTAAGAGAGCGGATATCTGTGGTCTCTGGTGAGGTCCCTAGGTATGCATACCCCAGCCGCTTTGCTGTCCCCTGTTATGCCGGACGCTGATGGTTTTGCTCTAAGAAGTCTACCAGAGCTCCAGGAGTCAAGATAGAGTTAAATGCCAGAGATCTTGTATGATAATGCCCCGGCGGATGCTGAAGCAGCATCTGCCGAGCCAACATACTGTGCGGCCCATGGCGATTATAGTCCGAGCGGCAGTATTACCTGGACCAACGTTGCCAGCGGGTTGTTGTCCCTATCGGAGCATTATCTGACCACCGGTAACAGCAATGGCCTGGCCGGTCTCGTACTTCTGCTCGATCAGGTAGTACACTGCGTTAATGATGTCGGATACATCGCAGCCGCGTCCCATCGGCACCTTAGCTTCATAGGCCTTGCGAACGTCTTGGACGGTTTTGGCTCCGGGGACCTTGCCGGCTCGCAGGTATTGGGCGAACAGACCGTTTTGCGGATCAGACCACAGCGGGCCATCGAAAAAATTGCCCGGACAAATGGAGTTAACCTTGATCCCATCGGAAACCAATTCCAAGGCGAACGACTGAGTCAGTCCGATTCCGCCGAACTTGCTGCCAGCGTAGGCGCTGTTGCAGTTGGAACCTACCAGGCCGCTTTTGGAGTTGATCTGGATGATATCAGAAATATAGTCCGGCTTGGCCAGATGTTGGACGGCCAGTATGGGAGCGGCCTTCTGCACACACAGGAAGTAGCCTTTGTAGTTCACGGCGGTGACGAGGTCAAAATCCTCTGTCGGTTGAGTTTTCACACTCTGGGCTTTCAGCACGCCGGCGTTGGATATAAGAATGTCCAGTCCGCCGTATGCACGAACGGTCTGATCTATTGCCTTGCCGACAGACTCGCTGTCGGTAACGTCGATGGCCAGACCCTTGGCCCGCCCGGGGCCATGAATCTTGCACAGCTGCTCGGCCTCGCTGCGGGCACCGTGCTCATCAATGTCTGCCAAGACTACGTAAGCGCCTTGTTCAGCAAGGTCCTGGGCGATTCCCAGACCGATGCCTTGAGCTGCCCCGCTAACCAAAGCCACCATTGCCCCCACCCGCCCAGCTTGCATATAGTCTTCGACGACGCTAAAGAGCCCCACGTTCTTGACCCCAACAACTTGCACCGGCTCTGGGGCTGCTTCAATAGCCCCCGTCAGCCGTTCTACCACCTGCTCTGCTGATGCTTTAGCCGGTATCTCAACTGCTAGAGAACTGGGCGGATCGCTGGCCGACTCGCTGAAACGGACGAGACTGAGCTTATCGACCTGGGCCAAAAGTGCCCTCAGGGCCGGAGCTACTATGTTTATCAAGCGGTTTTGCTCATCGACTGTCATGGTCTGCATCGCTCCTGTATTTGGGCTTATCGGTTTGGCAGTAGCCTTTAACAACGGCTACACCCAGCTTGACAAGGCCAGAGATTCGCGGTTCGGCTGTTTCTTTTGCCCACCATCATACCCGCTTCCGCAGGAATGATCCCTTGGGAGACATTCGGGCTAAAGGCCAACAGCTTCGATGATCTTGTCCAAATCATCGGGGACCACTACGGGGCGATTGGCAAGATTAGCTCGCTTCACACCCACCCGTTGATATTTCTCTATCTGGCCGAGATTTACCTCGGTGTGGTAATCCACTGTTACATTCGGGTCCTTCAAGGCGTGTCCTGTCAGGATGCAGACCACCCGCTCGTTTTTGCCGATGACCGCTTCGGCCCGTAACTTGCGTAGCCCGGCCACCGAGGCCGCCGAAGCCGGTTCACAGCCCAGGCCGCTGCGCCCGACCATGGCCTTGGCGTCCAGTATTTCCTCATCTGTAACTGTGCGCACCAGGCCGCTACACACATCCAAGGCCCGGAGGCACTTGCGCAGGTTCACCGGCCGATTGATTTCAATAGCGCTGGCCAGAGTCTTGGCCGAGCGGCGCTCGCTGTCCATTTGCTCGAAGAATTTCTTCTCCAGTTCCGGGTCGCACCGCCCGTCGTTCCACTTCATTTTCTCCTGTTCCACCAGCCGGTAGAGAGTATCAGCCCCGGCGGCATTGATAATTGCCATCCGCGGCACCCGCTCGATGAGCTTGAGTTTTTGCAGTTCCATAAAGGCCTTGCCGAAGGCGCTGCTGTTGCCCAGGTTACCGCCGGGCACCACTATCCAGTCGGGCACCTGCCAGTTGAGACCTTCGAGCACCCGGTACATGATGGCCTTTTGCCCTTCCAGCCGGAAGGGATTGATCGAATTCATCATGTACAGGCCCAGCCGCTCGGCCACTTGCTGAACCCGCCGCATACATACGTCGAAATCCCCTTCGATCTGGATGGTTCTGGCGCCGTAATCCAGGGCCTGGGCAAGTTTGCCGTAAGCGATCTTGCCCGATCCGATAAAGGCCACCGCCTGCATCCCGGCCGCCGAGGCGAACATGGCCACCGCCGCCGAGGTATTGCCGGTCGAGGCGCAGGCTACGGTCTTGGCCCCCACCATGCGGGCATGGGTGAAGGCCCCAGCCATGCCGTTATCCTTGAACGAGCCGCTGGGATTGAGTCCTTCGTATTGCAGAAATATGTTCGGCGGCTCGATATCCACGTAATCAGCCAGGGCCCGGGAGTTCTGCAAAATAGTTTGGCCCTCTCCCAGGCTCACCATATCCTGCTCCGGGGCGAACTTCAGCAGTTCCCTGAAACGCCAGACCCCCGAAAAGTTCAGCCGCTCATTGCGTTGGGCCCAGCGTCTGGCAAAGGCCTTCATTCGCCGGGGCACCGGGATGAGCTTCCATTGGTAGCTGATGTCCATCAGCCCTGTGCACTTGGGGCAGGCGAAGGTTTGATCCTGGATATCCACTCTTGCCCCGCACGTTGGATTGATGCATTCCTGCCAAGCCACTTCACTCATGATCTACCTCGCTCTGTTCAGGTTCTAGGCCTCAGGTCTGAGCCTCAGGGTCGAAGACAAGCCTCATGCCTCATTCTTAGATGCCTGTTGCAGAGTTTTCTTTTCCTGCCGACTCAAGCTGCCTAGGCCTTCTTCGTGGACTTTTTTGAGAATGCGGTCGATCTCGGTCTGCTGGGCACGTTGACGCTTCATTTTTCTTTCCCAGGCTCCCTTGCGAATCTTGACCTGCACCCATTTACGCCCCGACGGCCCGACAGCCCCGCCGACCCTGCCCGGCCAACGGATAAGACCCTTGGCCTCCAGCCAGACCCACAATGCTCCCACGGCCAAGCCGCCCAGATGACAGGCGTCGGCTCCTTCTTGTGAGCCCAATATGTTGAGCAGATATATTGCGCCAATAATTATGGCCAGCGTACGGATGCGAATAGGAAGGATGAAAAACAGTAAGATCGTTACCTGCGGTGCTCCTACCGCGCAGGCACCGACCAAACCTAGCACGGAGCCCGACGCACCGATCATTAGCTTACTTGGAAAAACTCCGGCTGCTACGGTAATGGCATAGACTATTGCCCCCACTACTCCGAAAAGGCTATACAGAATGAAGAACTTCTTACCCCCCCAACGCTGCTCCAGCAAAGTCCCCAGAAAATATACCCACAGCATATTCCAAAAAATATGTCCCAGCCCACCATGCAGGTACTGATAGCTTATGAACCGCCATACTTGCCCTCTCAGTATTGCCCACTCGAGAACGAAACCTCCTGCGTATTCCGGCCAACCCAAGGCCAAATGGAGACCGGGTACGGGCACTAGAAATCCCAATGCCCTGCATAGGCGCTGGGCGACGAAGACGGCTACGTTGGCAATCAGGAGCTTCTTGACCATGGGTGTTAGCCGTGGCCACATGAAGCCCCCGGCCATCATCGGACCACCTCGGCCCTCGTAGCCGCTTTGGGCGTAATCCCTGTCTTGCCAGCCCATATCATTCCCCGTTCAGGCTCTTGGGTTTTCGAATTGCTGTGATTATAGGTGCTGAGTGAGCCAGCCGCAAGCTGGGTCTAAAGTGACCTTTGTAAGGCTATTATCACTGCTTTCTCAGCTATGGTCCGGCGGGAGGCCCCGGGCGGGGCGCAGATTTGCTCTGCGGACATTAACTACCCGTAATGTCCTGTAGTATAAGTCGCTACGAGAGGTCAGACACCTTTGTATTTTTATCCTTTTTACGGGGACCCTGACGGATGCTATGCGCCTGGGCCCAATACTTTTTGGAGCTGGACCCCATAAAAATATCGAGAATTACAGAGAATTTGTCTTGCAAAGTGGGTAAACTGGGCTTAGTATTTTAGAGAAGGGCTTGGTGTATCGAGCCGCTGATATCGGGCAGGTTGCTCTTGAAGATTTCAGTTTTGGGGATCGCTTTACAGGCGGTCACACAAAACGACAAGTACGGAGGAGGTATTTTCTTTGCTCTAACACGGGGACTTAGGGGGTAATTTCCGGGTTTTGTACATTGATAGATAGAAGCGCCGTTGCGGTCTGCCGTTGTATTATGCTTACCTGCCGGTAGGCAAGGGCATTTCGACCGTCGGCGATATGATCTCCGGGCGCCGGATCCATCTGGCAACACCTTCCTGTCGGCCGTGCCCCCCCCACGGTCTGACATTGTTGCCTTTTTTCCGGCGCCCTTTTCTTATTCCAACCTCAGTATCCAGCCGGTCCTGGCTGGCCCTTGCCTCAGGTAGCATCCTTGGGAAACGACAGTTCCGAGAGGCACTACCCGTGAGTATCGGCATTTCTTCAGGCGTCGGCACCTGGTCTACTTTTGGGACTTCTGCGGGACCATTTTGGGCAAAAAACACAACAGATACGAGGATTATCGGCCCCCTGCAAGAATTACGATAAATCTAATAAGTCTTTGTGGCAAATAAAAATAAGAAAATCTGTCAAAGGTCCATTTATCCCCGGACGATACAGTTAAGGGTAGCTCATTTTGCAGATTCTCTGGGGGTTTCCAGTTCTAGTCGCTATAATCTGGTGTCGGAGCGAACCCCTGGTGAATACCTGACTTTCAGAAAGTTCAGCAATGGTCAATCACAGATATCTTGGTACTTCGGATATAGCTCGGGTTTGCCAAGTCACCGCCGTTACCGTGGGCAATTGGATCCGTACCGGCAAACTCAAGGCCTCTCGTGTACCGGGGGGAAACTATCGTGTAACCACGGCTGACTTGGCGCACTTCCTGCAGGACGCCGGCATGGTTGTCCCATCCGCGCTGATCAGCGAGCAGCCGCGGGTGCTGATTATCTGCGACGAGCCGGCCGCCACAGGGCGCTTCGGCAGCATCCTGGCTGATATCGGCGGGCGCTGGCATATCGATACTGCCTGCGACTGCTTGACCGCTGGGGCTAAGGTCGTCCAGATTGAGCCAGACCTGGTCATCCTGCGGCTGCCTATGGCGGGGATGGATCCGCAGGTTTGTGAGCAAATTTGTCAGACCTCAGCTTGGGCGCGTTGCAAACTCCTGGTCATACTCACGACCGGCGAGCCGGCCGAGACGGCCGAAGCAAAACAAATTGGTGCTGACCGCTGTTTGGGCAAGGATTTCACCGCCAATGAGTTCCGCTCGGCCGTGCTGGAGTTGCTGTTCGAAGGTGCCCTGCCACCCGAAGATTTCCAAAGAACATCGCAGAAAGACCATTGATCCCCCCGCCCAGGCTCATTCACTTATGCCCAGACGCTTCCGCACGTGTCGCGGCATGTCTTGGGCCTTTACATTTAGCCACAACCCGCGCTTGTTTTTCCGGGCTTGATTTTCTATCTGCCCGAAGCGAAAGTAGAACCGGTGCCGCCAACGGCCGTCCGCATAGGCGTGTCCGCTTCGCAGCAGCTCCTCGTTGAGCATCTTACCCGCGTCGGTGTATACAAATGCCAGCAGCCTGCCGAACTTGCCTCGGGTCTTTTCGCCCTCGAGCTCTATGCTAACCGTTCGAGAAGCGACCATCCTTTCGGTAAAGGTTGTAGCCTCCCGGCCGAAGTATGCCACTGGCTTGCCCGGAGCCTTGGTTTCGGGGGTATCCACTCCCCACAATCTCACTCGCGTATAGGACTGATTGGCATCTGGGGTATTCAGATCGATAGTGTCCCCGTCAATCACCCGGTACACCTGGAACTGCTTATTGTTGTATCTGTGAAAATCACCGCTTTGTGGGCTTTGTCGGTCGCGCCCAATCAGGGCCAGCACTACCAGCAGGCCCAGAAGCACAGCTAGAGCTACTGTCCTGCTCAGCCTGTTGGCCGAGGGCTTGAGCTTTGCCATCAGAGCAGTCCGATTATTATGCTATCAAGATCAAAGACCCTGCCGGGTCGGTGCAGATTCCAGATTGAAGGCCTTGTGTACGGCCCGCAAGGCCTGGGGCCCCTGGTCGCGACTGATCAAGCAGGAGAGCTTGATCTCGCTGGTAGTGATGGCATTGATGTTTATCTTGGCCTGGGCCAAGGCCCTGAACATGCTGTGGGCCACACCAGTATGGCTTCGCATTCCTACGCCCACCGCTGAGACTTTAGCCAGTTCATTGTCGTAGGATATTTTACATCCCGGCCAATTTGCCTTTACCTCGGCCACCACTTTCTGAGCCGCCTTCAATTCCCCCGAATCCACCGTGAAGCTCAGCGTCGCACAGCCGCTTTCGTGCTCAGTTTGGATGATATCATCCACGATGATGTTAGCCTTGGCTACCCGGGAGAAGATATCCGCTGCAATACCCGGCGTATTCGGCACGTGGTCCATGGTTATCTGAGCGACGTCCTTTTTCAGAGACACACCCGAAATGACAATTTCTTCCATGGTATCAGCCTCCTGGCAGATTTCGGTGCCCGGTTCATCAGTGGCGCTGGACCGGACGCGAATCAGCACATTATACTTTTTACCGAACTCTACGGCCCGGGAGTGCATTACGCCGGCGCCCAGACTGGCCATCTCGAGCATTTCGTCGTAGCTGATGCGATCGAGTTTGCGGGCCTCGGACACAATTCGCGGGTCGGCGGTGAAAACTCCCGGCACATCGGTAAAGATATCACAATAATCAGCTCGCAGCACAGCCGCTAGGGCTACGGCGGTGGTGTCTGAGCCGCCTCGGCCCAGAGTAGTGATATTTGCATTTTCGTCTACCCCTTGGAAGCCGGCTATAATTGCAATCTTCCCCTGGTCCAACTGCGAAGTGATCCGCTGGGCATTGATCCGCTGGATTCTGGCCTTGGTATGGGCGTTATCGGTTATCAGCCCGACCTGCCCTCCGGTGAAGCTGACCGCCTCATGGCCGGCCGCCTGGATTGCCATGGCCATCAGCGATATCGATATCTGTTCCCCAGTGCTCAGCAGTTGATCCATTTCCCGTTTGGAAGGATTATCGCTAATCTCGTAGGCCATTTGCTCCAGTTTATCTGTGGTTTTGCCCGGTGCCGAAACCACCACCACCACCGAGTTGCCTGCCAGCTTGGCGCTGATTGCCCGCTTGGCTGCCCGGTGTATTTTCTGGGCATCCGCAATGCTCGTACCGCCGAATTTCTGGACTACCAAACCCATAGCTTTTCCAACTAGGCTTGAGGCTTGAGACTTGAGGAAGAGCCCGTGGCCAGAGCTAGCTTTTTCTTCCTCGTCCCTCAGGCCTCACGCCTCAGGCCTTTAAAAAGTATTCCATCAGTTCCCAGCCACGCTCGACATGCAGGTCCGCCGCCTCGGCGTTGGCTTCGCTGAAGGCATCGGCCAGGACGGCGGTGATGTTCTCACCGGCCAGGGCGAAGGGCACAGCTTTTCCAATGTGTGTGCGCAGACGCACCGGGGTAGGATGATCCGGGCAGATCAGCATCCGCCAGTGCTTACCTTTGCGCAACTCCTCAAGTACCGGCCCAACGATATGTTTGTCAATGGCCTCCAGGGCGGCCAACTTGGCCTTGGCATCGCCGTTGTGGCCGGCCTCATCCGGGGCCTCGATGTGCACCACCACCAGGTCATAGTTCTTCAGGGCCGCAACAGCGGCTTGGCCTTTGGCCTGGTAATCCGTGTCCAGATAACCCGTAGCCCCTGGTACTTGGATGTTCTCCCATCCGGCCAGCCGGGCCAGGCCCTTGATCAAATCGGTGCCTGCCACCAGTCCCCCCCGAAGCCCGAATCGCTTGCTGAATGGTTCCAGTTCGCAGCGTCTGCCCTGACCCCACAGCCATATCTGTGTCGCGGGGTTCTCGTTGAGTTGTCGCCGGACATCGTTGATCTCGTTCTTCTCGAACAGCTCAGCCGACTTGCTCATCATCTCTCGCAGGGCGGCGCTGCCTTTTCCCTTCGGCAAGTATTTTTGCACCGACTGATCCATAATATCGTGCGGCGCAACGGTCCGCAGCCTTTTAAAGGCCGCTTCCCGGAACACTACCAGGTGGCGATAGGAAACCCCTGGATAGAACTCTATGCTGTCGCTGGCCAGCTCTTCGGCGAGCAGGTTTATCAGGGCCCGGGCTTCCTGTGAAGAAATGTGTCCGGCCGAATAGTCGATCATCTTCCCGTCGATAATCGTGACCAGGTTCGCCCGCAACGCCCAGTCTTCTTCAGCCAGTTCGATACCTCGTCCCGCCGCTTCGATCGCTGCCCGGCCGGTGTAGTTGGCCTTGGGATCGTAGCCCATCAGGCTCATGATGGCTATGTCCGAGCCCGGGGGCATTGCCGCCGGTACATGCTTGACCGTCCCGGTCCGACCGTGGCTGGCAACCCAGTCGATATTGGGCAGCCGGGCCGCCTCTAGCGGCGTACGGTTGCCGAGTTCACCGATCGGCTCGTCGGCCGCCCCGTCGGGTATTATTACCGTGTATCGCACTTTACTCTTACCAGTTTAAGATCGAGCTTGAATATTCAGGCGCTTTCTTCTGCCACCCGGATGCACACTGGAGGCTCGCTAACAACTTCCAGTTGAGCGATTTCCGTCAGGGCCTCTTGCACCGAGCCTTCCCGGGCCAAGTGGGTCATTATGATTACAGGCACGGGCTTAGCCGGCTCGCTTTCGTGCTGCAGTATTGCCGAAAGACTGATGTCTTTTCTACCCAGCACCCCGGAGACCTTGGCCATCACTCCGGGTTCATCCAGAGCCGTGATCCGGATATAGTACCGCGATTCGATGTCTTCTATGGATACAATCGGTAATTTTCGCCCGGTCCATTCACTCAGCGACCGGCATCTGCGGCTGTCCGGGCCCTGGGCAAGGGCTATGACGTCGGCTATTACCGCTGAGGCCGTGGGCATTCGGCCGGCCCCCATCCCGTAGTAAAGCGTCTCTCCGGTGGCATGCCCGTAAACGCTCACCGCATTATAGACTCCACCCACCTGGGCCAGCAGGCTGCCCCGCGGCAGGAAGGTCGGATGCACCCGCAGCGAAATCCCTTCAGGATGGACCTCTCCTATGGCTAAGAGTTTCATCACGTAGCCGAGTTCTGCTGCAAAGGCCAGGTCCGTCTGCTCTATCCGGTCGATTCCTTCGACGTATATATTGTCCAGACTGACTTGGGTTCCGAAGGCCAGCATAGCCAGGATGGCCAGCTTATGGGCCGAGTCCATCCCGTTAATGTCCAGCGTGGGGTCAGCCTCTGCGTACCCCGCCTCCTGAGCCTGAGACAGAGCACTGGAGAACGACTCTTGCTTGTCGGTCATATTGGTCAGGATGTAGTTGCAGGTCCCGTTAACGATTCCTTTTAGTCCGTTTATTCTGTTGGCCACCAGGCCGTCTTCCAGGGCCCCGATAAGCGGGATTCCTCCGGCACAACTGGCCTCGAAACGTATCTGCTTTCCCACGGACTGGGCCAATTTCAGCAGTTCCGCTCCATGGCTGGCCAGCAGGGCTTTATTGGCCGTAACCACGTCTTTACCCGCCTGGAGCAGTTTTTCCACCACCGCCCGAGCCCCATCCACCCCGCCGATCAGCTCAATGCCTATGGAGATGTCCTCGTCTTCGAGAATATCTTCCAGTCGGCTGGTCAGTAGAGCCGACTCTACAGCCACTTCTCTGGGCCGCTCCAGATCCACATCGCAGATACGCACCAGGCGCAGATGGAGGCCTGTTTTTGCCGTTGCCGGACTCCCCTCGTTGCTCAGTAGGGCTGCTACTCCCTGGCCTACCGTGCCGAAGCCGACCAGTCCCACCCCGATCTTTTTGGGCTTGTTTCTCACCGTAATCCTCCGCATTGCGGGGCGCAGATGCCGACACTGTATAGAGTTACCTTGCTAAGGTCAAGCCAATTAAGAAATGTGTAAGGCTAAGCCACTATAACAAAACCTGACGCACCCGCAAAACCGGATATAGCAAATCGGAAAAACCCCTCTGAAGTGTCGGGACCGAAACCGTAGCCTTGAACCGCCTCAAGCCTAATTCCGCAGGGCCCGTTTGTATGTTGCGTATGGGAAATACCGTCCCGGACACTTGGTGCTCTTGAAATCACGATGGAAATAAACCCCTGACGGGGGCAAATGGGTACAGGCCAGCAACCCTTTCGTTAGATAAATCAGGGACTTCATCTGGGCGCGAGACGGCCGAGTGTACTCGAAGTTGCCCACCAGACATATACCTATACCATGTTTGTTGTATTCGTTGCTGTCGTCAGGAGAAACGCGGCAATGAGCGCCGTGTTTTTGCTGACGCCACCTGGACCCAACCTCGATTTGTCCGTCAGCCGTATCTGTGCCGTTGCCGATAACGAAGTGATAGCCCATCTCGTCCATTCCGTTGTTTCTGTGTGCTCGGTCGAATCTTCTGGCGCTGCCTTCTTGCGTGGCACTGTGGTGGACGATGATGTACTTCCAGCGATTTGACAGGTTTGCTACTGTCCAGGGCCCCCGTGAAGGTCGAGTCGCTTGGGAACGGTTTCTCGACTGGCCGGGCCTATACCCTAGTGTTTCGTCAGTTTCCCTGAAGACCGGATCCAGCGGGGGGTCCACCGTCGTTGTCCGCCGGGGCCCGCAGCCCACCAAGACCGGAGCCATTATGCTCATTACGAACATCACTAAGGGCTTGTGTTTCACCAAAGTCCTCCTTCAATTACTATAATTACGTCTGATTCACTTGACTCGCTGGACTACTGCCGGGCCGAGGTTCGACCTGTGAGTCTCCACCTTTTCTGTCTGTCTTCTGTTATGACAATTATCGGACATCTTGGCCTGAATATGTAGAAAAAAATTATATTTCGAGGGGCGGGCCTAATCCGCACAGCACTTGGCTTGCCCCTGCGTTGTTACCCTGATAATATGCCCGCCAAACGCCTGATTTAGTCTTGTCGGGACTGCTTGGAGAATGGTCATAGCTTCGAAATGGGATATGACGAGAGAACCTGGCCTTCTCCCCGCGGATTCGGGTATGATGGAAGCTGCCATCTGCCCGGGAGTTGGGGTATAATGCGGGGAGAAGTCTGTGACGGTTGTGGGCAGAAAATAGTATGGGAAATCCCAAGTAACGTCATGTAGGCCGATGCGTCTAATAGACAGACGTAAGCCGTTTTGAAGGGATACTTTCGAGTGGGAGACTGATATGCGAAAAACAAAGCTGATCTGTTTCGCGGCTGTTGTGCTGGCAGTTGGTGTTGGCTGGGCTGGCGGGGGAGAACTGGCGCCCGTTGCCTGTGAGCCGGATTTGGCGGTATTCCCGGCGGTCATGCTCCAGGGGAGTGTTGCTGACAAAGCCGGTACTGGCGTTGCCGGCCTCAGTTCAAGGGCCATTACGGGAGAGCTGATCCTGCGGGCCAAGCCCGGGAGCACGAACGAATCCTCCATTCGCTTTGCTCTGGACTACAGCAAGGAAGACGCAGCCAATCCGGATCTGTTGCTGATCGACTTCAACGGCAGCGGTAAATTCGACCCCGCCAAGGCCATTGCCTTACGCCCGACCAAAACACCTCGCAAGAGCATTGATTACCAAGCCGATTTCGGACCGGCCGGCGCCTCAGCCCTGCGCCAAGGCAAAACCTTTCCTCTGCTGCTCCGTGGAGCCGTGTTGCGTTTGCAGCAAGGTCCGAACACAAAACAATATATGGTCGTCATCTCCATAGCCCCAGCCATACAGGGAAAGTGTCGCTTCGGCCAAACCGAGCACACCCTCCGCCTGATCGACAACACCGGCGACTTCCGTTTCGACTGCAAAGGTGCATACGACCGCAAGAAGCCCGGCCCAATGGGGATCGGCACAGGTGATATCGTTCTCGTTGACACCACTGACAGCTCATTTGCTCGCCCAGCTGCCAAGGCCTTCTATGGCCAACCTGTGCGCCTTGATGGACAGTGGTACAATCTGACCATCTCCGCAGACGGCAACAAAGTCGTCGCGGAAAAACTCGACCTCCCCACCGGCCAACTGCAGACTGATGCCGACAAATGGGAACTGATACTGCACCATAACGGGCAATTGACTATGTTTGTCGGCGATTCTGCTCCGCTATCGATACCCGCTGGCCAGTACAACATTGTATATTGCCGCCGCTGGTCCACCCCGAACGCCCAAGGCCAACGGTCGTGGTTGTTAGCGATGGACAGGCAATTTCTCATGGGCAAAGACTCGCCCAGCTCTATCACGATCGCACCGGAAAAGAAACTCCTCCTGCCTATCGGCGCGCCCTTGAGCACTTCTATGACAGCCACGCCCAAAGGCGGGACCGTGGAGTTTTCTCTCAAAACACCCACGATTCAGCCGGGACTTTCCGTGGCCACCGTCGTCGGCAATAGCGGCGACCCGTATTCCCAAGCTAATCAGCCCAAGGTGAGGCTGACCGATGCCAACGGCAAGGTTATTGACGAGCTCACCATGGAGTACGGGTGAGGCTTCACCTGCAGGCGCTCGTGGCGAGTGCCAGAAGGACTGAAAGGGACTTTCACCGCTGAAGTACGGTTTGACATTGGCTTTCCCGTCCAGTGCGACAAGGTGACGTTCACGCTCGAGTAGCGTAGGTGCGCTTAGACCGATCTGACCCAGCCTGGCGACTGCCGGAGCCTTTATTACCGGTCAAATCATCTACGTCGACGGGGGATTCCTGGCCAGGCTTTGATCAGTCTCTCGAGCAATTCACCGGCTTAGACCACGGCCCAGCCGCCGGATAAGTCCACCTCAAAAAGGTCGATGGTCTTTTCCCCCAGAGCATCCAGGCGTTTCTTGACCTCTTCTACAGGTTCACCGAGGACAGCTCGTTCGGCCTCCTGCTCTGAAGCGTACGCTGATTTGCTCATCAGCACCCGGAATTCTTCTCGACCCCAGGTCTCGTTTTTGGCAACGATCAGGTATTCCCAACGGTCCTCGTGGCCCTTGGTCGGGGGAGCGTTTACCACCCGCAGCGAAAATATCTGCCCTTCGGTGTTGTTGTAATCTAGAAGCTTGGTGTTAATGGCCATTGCGCTTCCTCCTGATTTTGCCGACACCGGGCCACTGGGCCCGAACCTGCCTAGACGCACTTGCACTGCGTGAGCTAGCCATCTTCTTACACACTGGTGTTCTCCTAGGGACCTTTATCCACATGCCTTTCCGTCAAGGTCCCCGAGATATGCCGATCACCATGATATCTTCTCAAAGCCTGTGAGGCAATTGCAAAACGGTCCCCCAACGCAGGCCCAACAGCCCCGAGATAGCCGGGGAAAACACTTGACGGGCCTTTGACCGCATGGTAAGCTGGGGACAGTCCGGTCTGCCTTTGAAATTGCCGGGCCCGAGCACAGGCTGATATGCATATCCTAACCGCTGAAGATACATCCGCCAGCGATTTTGACGAGCCGCCCGGAGGACCCGGGCGCCATTCCTTGGGGGGTATCTAAGAAACCCTGATGGGTATCTTTGCCCAAATCTACAGTTTTTTGCCGCACTTCCTGGCTTTGGCGGGCCTGCTGTTTTTGTCTGCCTTCTTTTCCGGCTCAGAGACGGCCCTGTGTGCTCTGAGCAGAGCCAGAGTACGGCGACTGCGTGATTTGGCCGGGCGCCGCGGCCGGGCTGTGGCTCAGCTGTTATCCACCCCCGCCCGATTGTTCATGACCGTCCTGGTGGGCAATACCCTGGTGAATGTGACCTTATCCAGTATCGTCGCCGCCTTGGCCTTCAAACTGTTCGATGCGAGCGGTCTTTATGTAGCTATTCTCATATCCACTTTCCTGCTTCTGGTCTTCGGGGAGATTACCCCCAAGACCTTTGCGGTGCGCAACGCCGAGGGTTTTTCCCTTTTTGCATCCGGCCCGCTGCTGTGGTTTAGCCGGGTGATTTTCCCGGTTCGCCTGCTGCTGCGGCACTTGAGCAATTTAATCTTGTCCGTTCTGGGACTGGGCCGTCTCCAGAGCGAAAAACGTTTGAGCTCTGAGGAATTTGAAGCCGTCCTCGAGGCCGGCCGGGCCGACGGAATCCTGGCCGGCCACGAGGTCCGGATTGTTCGCCGCATTTCTGAGCTGGGCCGAATTGACGCCAAGGAGATTATGGTTCCCCGCACCGCGATCATTGCTGCCGAGCAGCACTCCAAGATCGCCGATCTGATCGAGTTGGCCAAGCGGGTGCGGCGTTGGCGGATCCCCATCTACGATCACAACATCGACAACATCTGGAGCATTTTTTACTTCAAGGATTTGCCCGCCTGGCGCGCACACAACATCGAGGAAATGACCGTTGAGCAATTCGTGAGGATGCGGGATAACCTGCCCAGCCCACCGGGTTCTGCCCTGATTCGTCCTGTTTTCCTGGTCCCACAGAGTCAATGGATTGATGTGCTCCTGGGGCAGATGCGCCGGCGCGGGGCACACCTGGCTGTTCTGCTGGATGAATACGGCGGCACCGCCGGTCTGGTAACCCTGGAGGATATCCTGGAGGAAATTGTCGGCGAGGCCTTTGAAGACTCCCACGGCACCGAAGCAGCACAGCGGCTCAACGCCCAGGGCCTGCGCCTGCTCGGCCGATCCCGCATTCGCGAGCTCAACCGCCGGTTCGGCCTGGACATTCCCAGCGGCGAGCTCGACACCCTGGGCGGTTACGTTATGAGTCTTTTCGGCGATGTCCCCGAACTGGGCGAGCACATCGACGACGGGCAACTGGAGTTTCGGGTGCTCAAGCTGTCCGGCCGACGCATCGACGCCCTGCTGGTCCGCCGTTTGCCCAGTGCCCTGGGCCCTGACGAGCCCGAGGTAGATAACCCTGAGAAACGCAGCGAAGAACACAGTTGAGGAGGTTTTGTTTTAGTGATTGAGTTGCTGGTCATAATCTTGGTGGTGATCTTTTTGGTTCTGGAGGGTTTGTTCTCCGGTTTAGAGACTGCCATTATTTCCGCCAATCAGGCCAAGCTGCGGCTTTTGGCCTCGAAGGGGGACCGCCGGGCCAAACTAGCCCTGAAGCTTCTGGGCAAGAGTGAAGAACTCCTGGCCACCACCTTGGTGGGCAGCAATTTTGCCCTGGTCACCGGCACAACCCTGGCTACTTGGCTCATCGCCCGTTGGGTTCCGCCGCACTGGAACGAAAGTTTGGTTGCTATACTGATCATGACCCCCGTAATCCTGGTCTGTTTCGAACTGATACCCAAATGCATATTCCGGGTTCACGCCGACAGCATTGCCTTGCACATTGCCGGGCCCTTGCGACTGGCTCAAAGATTGCTGTACCCAATAATCGCCATAGCTACCCGGATCACCCGGATGCTGCTTTGGCTGACCCGCAGGCCCAGCAGTACCGTGGACAGCGACGTTTTCCGCAGAGAGCTCAAGGCCTTGGCCCAGATTGGTGAAGAGCACGGCGTGTTCGCTCCCCAGACCCGGTTGATGCTTCAGAGCGTCTTTGATCTCGGCGACCGTCTGGTCGGTACGGTTATGGTCCCTCTCAAGCGAATGGTCGCTGTGCCCTCCCAAGCTACCGTGGAGCAGGTCGAACGGCTCACCGCCCGCACGGGTTACTCGCATTTTCCGGTTTATCAGGACCGGCCCGACAACATCGTGGGTATTGTCAACTTGACCGATGTAATGTATGGTTCTACTTCGGCCGATGCCCCAATCGAGCCCGCTGTCCGCCGTGAAGTTACCAGAATTCCTCCCAACAAGTCGGTTGGTGCTTTGCTGACGGAGTTTCGTTACAGCCAGATTCCCTTGGCTATCGTAGTGGGCAAAGACGGTCGTGCTCTGGGATTGCTCAGTCCCCAGGACCTTTTAGAAGAGATAGTTGGTACCATCAGGGACGAGCGTGCACTTGGGCAGGATGGGGCTGACTGAGCGATGAAACAGATTCGGTATTTTACTACGTTGGTCTTCTGCGCTGTCTTGCTAGTCGGTTGTAGCGAGCAAGAACCCAAGGCCATCAAGTTAGCTACGACCACCTCGACCGCCAGTTCCGGCCTTTTGGACGTGGTGGTGTCGGCCTTCCAGGCGAAAACCGGCATCATCGTGCAGGTCATGCCCATGGGCACGGGCAAGGCCCTGCGAACCGCCCGCGACGGAAATTGCGACCTGGTGCTGGTCCATGCCCCAAAAGCAGAACAGCAGTTCGTCAACGAAGGCTGGGGCGTAAACCGTCGGCAGGTGATGTACAACGCTTTTGTCGTCCTGGGTCCGCCCAGCGACCCGGCTGAAGTGAGGGGTATGGAATCGGCTGTCGAGGCCATGAAAAGGATTGCCGCCACTGGAAGTGTTTTCGTTAGCCGTGGAGATAATTCCGGCACCCACAAAAAAGAATTGGAGCTTTGGGAGGCGGTTGGCCTTGAACCGAGCGGCCCATGGTATCGCTCGGTGGGCAAAGGTATGGGCCAAACGCTGATCATGGCTGACGAAATGGAGGCCTACGTATTGGCTGACCGCGGCAGCTTCATCAAGTTTCGTAAGAAGATCAACTTGGTAGTGCTGGTCGCCGGCGATAAGATGCTGTATAATCCCTATGGGCTCATCGCGGTTAATCCGAAGAAGTATCCACAGGTGAAATATGTCCAGGCCATGAAGTTCATCGAATTTTTGAGCTCTGCAGAAGGTCAAAAGCTCATCGGTGATTACAAACTGGATGGAGAAATCCTCTTCCACCCCCTATTAAGGAAAGGCGAAACTCGCAAGGCCCAATGAGCTAGTGGTTGAGTTGAGGGGCATACGTCGGTCCAGACTTACTGATGAAAGGCGACGAACATGAACAAGCAAATGCTGGCTTCATTGGTCCTGCTGACAATGGTTCTGTGTTCCTGCGAAGAAGACGAATATCGGATTGAGATGAGGCCGTGCGGCGAAGGGTTAGAGCGAAAGCTAACTGTGACCCGATACGAGCACGTCACGGGTCCAGATGGAGTAACCGAAAAGGTATATAAAAACGTTCCGGAGGGAACACTAGCCGCTATTTCCAAACTTTACCCCAAGCGCCTGGATACTTCGAACCCCAAAATCCATAGTTTCATCGGGACCTTCACAGAAAGGATGCCCAACGATGTCGGAGGGGCCGGGACATACGAATGCCTGCAAACGCCCATGGGCTCAGCTTTCCTCTATGTCGAACGCTTCCGTGGTAACGACCAGCCAGGCGAAACGCTTCAGGAAACGTTCCGCTCGGCCGACCGGCTGACCGACATGCTGATAGGATGGCTAAAGTCGGAATTCGGCGGCTACAAGGAATTCCCAAAACTCCGGCGCTTTATGGACCAGGATTTTCGCAACGATATCAAGAACCTCAGCACATACCTTTGGCTGGGTTCGAACGAATCCCGGCATATCTGGGAGGATGGAGACAGCCAGGAAAAGGCCCAAATGGAAATCGCTGCCCGTGCATTTCAATGTCTCGTGGAGCGCAATTATTTAGCCGTGGACGAACTGCCTTTGATTATGAGGGCCGGAGAGCAAGAATTATATTCGAAGCACCTGAAGCCGCTGATCGGGAAGCTTTTGGTCAGAAAGGTGAAGTTAGCTGACCAGAATCTTATTGCGGAGCTGAGCACGCTTCTAACCGACCCTGAGCAGCTGGCAAGGTCATTGAGGGATTACTTTGCCAGCACAAACGAATACAAGAAACGGCTCAAGGAACACAAAAAGACAATTCGTGAGACAGAGGTGTCCAACTCAACTCTAGAGCCACCTGATCCGCTAGAATCACTCGAAGAAGCCTTCAGGGGTCTGGTGCACGTGGAAGTGAGTTTTGGGTCGGACGACCTGCACGTCGAACTGTGGACGACTCAGAAACCGGTAGCGACCAATGGCAAGTGGGAAGAACAACAAAAACGCCTTGTTTGGTCTACAGAGCTGACGTCCAGAGATACTGACAGTACCCGATTGCCCGAGGTGTGCTACGCTGTATGGTGCGAGCCGAATGAAGAAACCCAGGAAAAGCACTTTAACGATACTGTCCTACTTGGCGAGAATCTACTGAAGTATTGTCTCTGGTATAAGAGCCTAAGTGAAGAGGAAGCGGCTGAGTGGGATAGCCTTGTCGAAACCCTGGGACCAGATGAGGACTCGTTCAAACGTCTAGAAGCGTTCAGATTCTCAGATGAACGAGCAAAGCCAGCTAAGCCGAGCTATGCTCAGCAGGCGATTGAACTGATCAAAGATGCACTTGAACGTGAGCAGGAGTGAACATAATCGAAGCAGTAAGACAAGCCGGCCAACTAATCCGCACGCTCGATCCGAATCTATTGGAGTGCGTCCGGACTACGTTGATCTGTTCGCTGACAGCTACAGTAGCAGCGGTATTAGCGGGCGTGCCGTTAGCTGTGCTTTTGGGTCGCAAAATTTTTCCAGGCCGAGACGCGCTGGTGCTGGCCGCACACACAGGAATGGCTGTGCCCACGGTGGTGATTGGTCTGGTACTTTATGGGCTGCTCAGCCGCAACGGTCCGCTGGAATCTCTGGAGCTTCTGTATACGCGAAAGGCAATCATCATTGGCGAGTTCGCCCTGGCCCTGCCGATAATCGTAGCCTTGTTTTCGTCGGCCACCGCTGGGCTAGCGCCCAAACTGGAAATGACTGCCCGTACGCTTGGAGCCGGACGCTTGCGTACCTTTTGGACGGTCGTTAGCGAGGCCAAAGTGGGCCTGATCGCCGCGACGATGTCCGCTTTCGGTCGAGTCTGTTCGGAACTGGGCATTGCCATGATGGTCGGCGGAAATATAAAATACCACACGCGTACCATGACCACAGCCATTGCCATGGAGACCGCTGGTGGCCAATTCGCCCTGGCTTTGGCCCTGGGCCTGATTCTGTTACTGATTGCTTTAGGTATTAATGTGGCTGCCCAGGTTTTTCGCCTGCCGACCCAAAGGCGTCATCCGGATGTTCTGTGAATGTTATGATATAATGGTTCGCTACGGCAAGGCAGTTGTGCTCGACGTGGAGCGCCTGGCTATCCCAGCCGGGCGGATTACCGGCATTGTCGGTCCCAACGGGGCTGGCAAGACCACGCTGCTGGAGGTGATGGCCCTGCTTCGCCGCCCAACCCGTGGCCAGGTCAGCTTGTGGGGTCAACCCGCTCGTCCAGGCGATCGGAAACTTCAGCGAAAGGTCGTAATGGTAATGCACTCGGGCTATATGTTCCGCGGCAGCGTGCGGGATAACGTCATATACGGCCTGAAGGCACGCAGGCTCAGGACTCAAAAAGCCAAGATCAGAGCGGCCCAAGCCCTTCAGATAGTGGACCTGTCCAAATTTACCCGGCACGATGTGGCTGGATTGTCAGCCGGCCAGCGCCAGCGGGTCAACCTGGCCCGGGCAATTGCCATCGCCCCGCGAGCCATATTGCTTGATGAACCCTCTGCCAACGTGGATTCCCAGACGGTTGAGATCATCTGCAATCTGCTTTGTCGGCTTCGGGATGAACAAGGAACGACAATCGTTCATACCTGCCCAGCCAATAGCCGGCTTCGTGAGATCACCGATCAATTCGTTGAACTCACAAATGGGCAAGTGCAAAACAATAACAAACGGGTAAATCGGCAGTAGAGTAAAAAGGTACAATATCATGGGGCTAAGTCATACGGATTCAACCGGCAATCCGCGGATGGTGGACGTTTCCGCCAAGGAGCTTACCTCTCGTTTGGCCCGGGCCCAGGCCATCGTTCGCCTGGGTCCTGCTATCGCTGGGCAACTGGCGGATACGCCGACCACCGCCAAGGGTAATGTGCTGCAGGTAGCCCGCCTAGCGGGCATCCAGGCCGCCAAGAGGACCGCCGAGCTGATTCCCTTGTGTCATCCGCTGCCCCTGGAGCGTATCGACCTCGAGGCCGAGTTGGCCGGTAACTGCGTTCGCATCGAGGCCACCGTAGCAGCTCGGGCCCGGACCGGTCTGGAGATGGAAGCCCTTACCGCCGTTTCCGTAGCCGCCTTGAGTGTCTATGACATGTGCAAGGCCTTGGGAAAGGATATCGAGATCAGCGACATTCGCCTGCTGGAAAAATCGGGCGGGAAAAGCGGCCGATACCAGCGAAAGTGATGCTTGTTCGAGCCCCAGCCCCGGGGTACAATTAGCGCCCTTGGACCTGCTGTGGGAATACTCGCCCGGCAATACTTAAGGATGCAGTCATGGCCCTAATAGTCAAATCCACCAAGGAACGGGTCGTAAAGTTATTCATCGTCACCGTGTTGTGTTTCGGTTTTGCTGCCTGGTGTCAGTACGACGCTTTATACAAATACGATGGTCCAGAGAAAGCTAGTAAGCGTCGGTTCAATCAAGGGGCCGTGCCGGTTCTGATTGTCTTGGGAGGCCTTGTCCTTTTTCTAGCTGTCAGGGCAGTCAAGCTGCGGATTGAGGCCGATGAGCAGACCGGCATCAGTATCAACGGCCGAGCAGCGATTGCTTGGGAGGCGATTGAGGACATCGACACCAGCGCCTTGGCTAAAAAGGGCTACTTGTACATCAAGTACCGCAAATCGCCGGATGAGTCAGCCACGCTGAAACTGGATGAATATAACCTGGACTTTTTTGACGAACTCTACGCCATGATCCGAACCAAGCTAGGCCTGCCCGAGTTGGCCGGGGCTCAATCCGAACCATCCGCCAGTGATTCGCCGGCAGACAGCGAAAAACCACCCACCTGAGAGTAATCTATTTTTCCACCAACTGATTGCAGTGATGAACACCGGCGTCAGTGATGATCATCTGCACTCTCCTGTCGTGGCTGAGGACGGGCAGTTCCTCTACAATCTGCTGGCTAAAGGTGACCCCCACGGTGCTGGCCCGCAGTTGAGGCCGGGCTAGGAACCGGTCGTAGAATCCGCCACCACGGCCCATACGATGTCCCCGGCGGTCAAATCCCACCGCTGGTACTATGGCCAGGTTAATTTTGCTCAGGCTCAGCTCCTCGCTTCCGGCTGGTTCGCGCAGTCCGTGCCGACTGACCATCAGGTCTTCATCCAGGTTGTGGGTAACGATTGGCCTGAGCTCGTGTTGGGCCCAAATAATCCTGGGCATCACCACCACCTTGCCCTGCCCCCAGGCGGCGCGGATTGCCGGGCTGATGTCCAGCTCATCGGGCAAAGGGATGTAAGCCATCACCGTAGCGGCCCGGCGGAACTCGGGCAAGCTCAGCAGCACCTCGCAGGCCCGTACCGACAGCTCCTGACGGAGTCCGTCTCTCATAGCCGCGAGGTTTTGGCGAAGTTCTCGGCGAATGGTCTCTTTCACGATTAGCCTTATCTTTATAACTTTGTACTCTTCGTGGTGACGTCAGATTTTACCCTGCCCTTGCCGAATACGCAATCACTTCCGCATCGCGCCTTTCCTTATCTGCCTTGTGCCTTTTTGTAGTGACATTTCTCAGCAAATTGGTATGATAGTTACAATTGCTTTTTTATATGAGGACTAGCCAATGAACAAATATGACTGTGCCATAATTGGTGCCGGACCGGGCGGTTACGTGGCAGCTTTACGGGCCGCCCGTCGCGGCCTCAGTACTGCCCTAATCGAAAAAGAGCAGCTTGGCGGAACCTGCCTGAACCGCGGTTGCATACCCACCAAGGCCCTGCTGCATGTTTCCGAGCTGGCTTGGGAAATAAAATCAGCTGGAGAGGTAGGAATCAGCACCGGCAAATTCCAGCTCGATTACACCAAGGCCTGCTCCTTCAAAGACCGCGTCGTCAGCGAGCTCCGCCAGGGAGTTGCCGGGCTGCTGAAAAATCTCAAAGTGCAGGTCTTCTCCGGAACCGCCAAGCTTACCAGCCCCAATACCATAGAAGTCACGGATAGAGCCGGCAAAGCCAGCGAAATCCAGGCAGCTAACATAATCATTGCTACCGGCACCGAGCCGGCCAAGCTCGGGGGTTTTCCCTTCGACGCTGAAAAGGTCATGAACACCAACGACGTCCTGGCCATGACCGCCCTGCCCAAATCCATACTGATTGTCGGCGGCGGTATTGCCGGCTGCGAATTTGCCACCATGTTCGCCGAGTTCGGCCTGGCGGTTACGGTGGTGGAGCTCTTGGATTCACTGCTGCCTGCCCTGGACGCTGACATCGGCAAACTGATGGGGCGGGTTTTCAAGCAAAAGGGAATCACCGTCCACACTTCCGCCAAGATCGTGGAGATGACCAAATCGGCTCAAGGGGTCACGGCCAAGCTGGATGATGGGCGCCAGCTCAGCGCCGAGCGGGCCCTGGTATCCATTGGCCGAACCACCGACCTGGCGAATCTGGGATTGGAAGCTGCGGGCGTGGAGAACGACGGTGGATTTATCAAAGTTGACCAGCATTGCCGCACGAATGTGCCCAATATCTGGGCCATCGGAGAGGTCAGCGGGGCCTTACCCTTGGCTCACGTGGCCAGCAGGATGGGAGTGGTAGCCGCAGAGAATATCGCCGGCGGCCAGATGAGCGAAGATCTGTCGGTCGTGCCCTTTGGCATATTCACCCACCCGGAAATCGGCGTTGTGGGCCTGAACGAAACCCAGGCCGCCGAGAAAGGCCTCGAAGTTAAGACCGCCAAGTTCCCCTTGCAAGCCAGTGGTATAGCCCGGGCCTACCGCAGCACAACGGGTTTCGTCAAGATTGTAGCCGAGAAAACATCCGGCGAGATCCTCGGGGCCTGCATGGTCGGGGCTCACGCCGCCGACGTCATCCAGCAGATAGCCCTGGCCATGAAAACCGAGTGCACCGTCGAGGAAATTGTCGAAACTATCCATACTCATCCGACCTTCTCCGAGGCCTTGGCTGAGACTGGCGAGGCCTGGTTGGGCCAAGGGCTGCACAGCATATAAATATCAAAATGACCTGTAAAAATGCAAATGTTTCCGATTCTATCCGCAAGTCGTTGCCGCCCTGGTTGCGAAAACACCTCGTCCTCTCGCCCCGTTTTTCCGGAACCGCGGCCACGCTCAAGTCGCTCGGTGTGGTTACTGTCTGCAAGGAGGCCAGGTGTCCCAATCTCAATGAGTGCTGGAGTTCCGGCACAGCCACTTTCATGATCATGGGTGATCAGTGTACACGCCATTGCGCCTTTTGCGCGGTGGCCGGCGATGTCCAGCCGGGTGAGCTCGATGCTTCCGAGCCGGGGCGGATTGCCTTGGCCGTCAAGCGTATGGCTCTGGAATATGCCGTGGTTACCTCTGTAACCCGCGACGACTTGCCCGATGGCGGGGCGGAGCATTTCTCCCAAACCATCCGGGCTATTCGGGCTGAGAATCCCAGGTGTAAGGTGGAGGTGCTTACCCCGGACTTTGCCGGTCGCAGACGAAGCGTCGAGCTCGTCTGCTCCGTCGGCCCGGAGGTGTACAATCATAATCTGGAGACCGTAGAGCGCCTGACTCGGCGAGTACGCTCCGGCGCCGACTACAGAAGGTCCCTGCAGATCCTGGCCTGGGCCAAGCAGGCTCGCCCCCAAACCTGGACTAAAAGCGGTCTGATGGTCGGCCTGGGCGAAACCGACGAGGAAGTCTTCAAAACCATGCACGACCTGCGAGCGGTCCGCTGCGACCTCTTGACCGTTGGGCAATATCTTCGGCCGACCGCGGGGCATGTGAAAGTAGTTCGCTATGTTCGGCCGGAGGTTTTTGAGGAATACGAGCGGATCGGTCGGGAGCTCGGTTTTTTAGCCGTGGCTTCTGGTCCATTTGTGCGCAGCAGTTATCGAGCCGATGAACTGACCAGCTCTGCGGACAAAACCTCCTCCTAGAGACTTTGCGTTTATGACCAATCAGACGGCCAAGAATTCAGAGGGTTCAAGCGGGAGTCGAGCCGGCCGATTCATCGTTATCGACGGGCCCGACGGAGCGGGAAAGAGTACCCACTTGGCCAAGCTGGCCGAGTACCTTTCCTCCACCGGCAAAACCATTGTCTGCGTCCGGGACCCTGGGGGCACAGAGATAGGTGAAGCCATTCGCCAGATTCTCCTCTCGCCGGCCCACGATAAGATGGCTGCCCAAACCGAGCTGCTGTTGTACACTGCTGCCCGGCTGCAGTTGTGGCTGGAAAGAATATCCCCCGCCCTGCAGGCCGGCTCCTGGGTGCTTTGCGACCGCTGGATTTACAGCACCTGCGCCTATCAGGGCGCCGCCGGGCAGATCGGTCTGGACGCCGTTTTTCAGCTCAGCGAGGCCATGGGCCTGGGTTGGGCTGACCAGGCAATTATCCTGGATATCGATGCTCAGGCAGGCCTTGACCGGCTGGGCCAAGCCCCCGACCGCATGGAGTCCAAGCCTTTGTCATTTCACCGGGCCGTCCGCGATGGCTATTTAGCCTTAGCCAAGCTTCGCCCGGAAGTAACTATCGTCGATGCCGCAGGGACCATCGAGCAGACCCAGCAAGCCATCCGTCAAGCTATGGGCATATAATAAGTTTGGTGTAGATATGTCGATTTTTTCGGTAATTGGCCAGGACCGGGCCCTGGGCCGCCTCCAGCAGGCCCTGAGAAGCCGACGCGTTCCCCACGGCTATATTTTTCACGGCCAAGCCGGCGTGGGCAAGGAGCTTTGCGCCAGCGAGTTCGCCAAGATTATCTTGTGTGAGAACCGCCGGAAGCGCCGCCGGGACGGTGAGGACTGTTTCGACTGCTGCGACAGCTGTACCAGTTGCCGGGCCATAGAAGCCGACGTGCACCCGGACTATCACCTGGTTTATCGTGAGCAGATCCGGGAATTGCGGCCGGAGCAAAACGACAACGGCTTTGGCAAGAGCAAAGCTCACCGGGCCACGGCCTTGGCCATCGATGTCATTCGAGAAAAGCTCAATAAGCCAGCCCAGTTGACCAGCGCCTATGGCCGGGGCAAGGTCTTCGTGGTCCGGGAAATACACTTAGCTAACGTGCAGGCCCAGAACTGTCTGCTGAAAACCCTGGAAGAGCCGCCTGCTGGTACGGTGCTGATCCTTTTGGCCGATCGCCTTGAGGGCCTGCTGCCGACCGTACTGAGCCGTAGCCAAATGGTGATGTTCGCTCCTCTGGGGCAGAAGTTCTTGCTAAAAAAACTCAACGAGTCCGGCTGTAAGCAACCTCAAAGTGGTTTCTGGTCGCGTTTTGCCGACGGAAGTCTGGGCCGAGCTCTATGGCTTGCCGAGCAGGACTGGTACCAGGCCAAGGTTGCCCTGGTCAAACGTTTGGCCCGACTGACCGAGCAGGATGCAGTCGAATTGGCCGAGCTATTGATGGACTCGGCCAAGTCCTATGCCGCCGAGGCCCGCAAGCAGGACCCGGCTGTTTCCGACACGGTCGCCAAGCAGCGGATGTACGGTTTTCTGCTCGGCGTAGTTTCGAACTTTTATCGAGACGTAATGCTTTCCGGCAGCGGCGCCGCCCCTGCCGAGTGGATCAATTCCGACCAGGAATCTGCCGTCAAGCAGGCGAGCAAGAGCGTATCGCTGCTCCAGGCCAGCCGGGCCGTTGCCCTAGTCGGGCGGGCAGAGTACTTGATAAGCAAGAACGTAAATGCTAATCTGGTGTTCGAGGATTTGTTTGGCGACTTGGCTGTGACCATCCGCAAAACACTTGTGGCCTAGAGTGTCCTGCCAAGATAACTTATAGAGCGTAATTCATGGATAACGAAGAAGTTACGGCCCCCGAGCCTGATAATACCCATCCTGTCCCGCCTGCAGATCCTGCCGCTAAGGACAATTCCACCGCCCAAAGCTCCCCAGAGCAAGACGGTCCGGATACCCAGACTCCCCAGCAGATGGACCAGCAACCGTCCGAGCAGGCCCAACCCAGCGAGGACGACCAGGAGCGAACGGCACTAGTTTGTTATGGCCGAATGAATCTGCTGGGCGAATTTCGTCGGCCCGACAACGGCGTATTGCCGATCGGCACCAAGGTAGTCGTGCGAACCGAGCGCGGCATTGAGATAGGACGAATCGTTCTCGGGTACTGTGAGGGATGCGGTGAGAGGGGAATCTCTCGACAAAAATGGCAGGAGTACCTCAGCCAAGAAGGTGAGGGCGATATTCTGTCCCGCCAAGGGCGCATAGTCCGTCAGGCCAGCGAGCAGGATCTCATCGACCAGGAGCATCTGGACCGCAATGCCGCCGAGAAGTTCGAGTTCTGCCAGAAAATCATCGATGAAATGCACCTGGATATGAAGCTCGTGGATGTTGAGCACCTTTTCGGAGGCGATCGCATCCTTTTCTATTTCAAGAGTGAAAAACGCGTGGACTTCCGCAAGCTGGTCCGCAGGCTGGCCAAGGAATACCAGACCCGCATCGAGATGCGTCAGGTGGGTGCCCGTGACGAAGCCAGGCTCTTGGCCGACTACGAGCGCTGTGGCCGGGAGTGTTGTTGCCGCTCTTTTCTAAAGCACTTGGCACCGGTGAATATGCGAATGGCCAAAGTGCAGAAGGCTACGCTGGACCCAGCCAAAATTTCCGGACGCTGTGGACGATTGATGTGTTGCTTGCGTTATGAGCATTGCACCTACGACAAGCTGCGCAGGAAATTACCCCCCCGCAACACCCTGGTGGAAACGCCCGAAGGACAGGGCCTGGCCGTCGATTGCCAGATACTTACTCAGCTGGTTATGGTCCGTTTGGCCGACGCCAGGAGGGTAGCTTTCCCGCTCTCGGAGATAACTGTGCTTTCGGACAAACCGGACCCGTCCGCCCAGGCCAAGGCCCAGCCGGGGGCCAAGGAGAATTCGCTCGGTCCCGAGCAACCCTCGCCGCAGTCAACTTCGGACTCTCAGAGTACCTCCGGCGGCCCGAGGAGGCGTCGCCGCAACAAGCGGCGTAATTCGAATCGTTCCCAGGGCTGACGGCTCTATGTTGACTATGCTGGGCCGGTACGGACCCGAAGGCGAGAACCTTGCAAGAACATCTGGAGTACCATCGTGGCTGAAACATTCTATATCACCACCCCGATTTATTACGTCAACGATGTTCCGCACATTGGCCACGCCTATACCACCATAGCCGCCGATGTATTGGCTCGCTATCATCGCACTTGCGGCAGGGATGTCCATTTTCTTACCGGAACCGACGAGCATGGGCAGAAGATCGCCCAGGCCGCTCAAGAGCAGAACCTTGAGCCCATCGAGTTGGCCGATCGGGTCGTCGAGGGTTTTCGCCAGTTGTGGCGAAAACTTCAAATCAGCAACGACGACTTTATCAGGACCTCCCAACCCCGGCACGAAAAGCAAATGACCCAAATCATCACCAAGTTAATCGAACGCGACGAAATCTACTTGGGCCATTACGAAGGCTGGTACTCGGTTACCCAGGAGCAGTTTGTCAACGACACCGAGGCCGCCGAGCACGACTACAAGTGTGCGGTTTCGGGCAAGCCTCTCCAGCGGGTCAAGGAGGCCAACTACTTTTTTCGCCTGAGCCGCTACGGCGATCGTTTGCTGGACCATCTGGACAAGCACAAGGATTTTGTCAAGCCCCAGGCCCGTTTCAATGAGGTCTATTCCCGGGTAAAGGAAGGGCTGCGGGACTTGGCCATTTCCAGACCCAGCCTGGATTGGGGCATAAGAATGCCTAACGATCCTGGCCACACCATCTACGTCTGGGTGGACGCCTTGTGCAATTATATTACCGCTCTGAATTACACCGACCAGGCGGACAAATGGCGATATTGGCCTGCTGACTTTCAGTTTATCGGCAAAGACATCCTCTGGTTTCATGCCGTGATTTGGCCCTGTTTGCTCATGGCCCTGGACGTCGAACTGCCCCGCTGTGTCTTTGCCCACGGCTGGTGGACGCACGACGGGCAGAAGATGAGCAAATCCCTGGGGAACTTTGTGGACCCAGCCGAATACCTGGATACCTACGGCCCGGATGCCTTTCGATATTTCCTCTTGCGGGAGGTACCTTTCGGGCGGGATGGAGATTTTTCGGACGAATCATTCCTCAGACGCTATAATACAGAGTTGGGTAATGATGTGGGTAATCTGCTCAGCAGAACGACCAACATGATCGAGCGGTATTGCCAGGGCAAGGTGCCCAAGCGGGGCCAAATCACCGCCGATGAGAATGCTCTGGAAAAGACAGGGCGGGAGTTGGCCGACCATGTGGACCGGGCCTTAGCCGAGTGTAAGTTCCATACTGCCCTGGAGGCTATTCTAGGTCTGGCCGCTGCGGCCAACCGTTATATCGACGCCACCGAGCCCTTCAAGCTGGCCAAGCAGAGCGACTCGGCCAGCCGGGAAAGACTCGAAACGGTTTTGTACCACTGTGCTGAGGCAGTCAGGCTGCTGAGCGTTTTCCTCAGCCCTTTCATGCCCGCTAGCATGGAAAAGGTGTGGCAGCAGCTTTGCTGGGAACAGGCAGGCCAGATGTCGCTTGACGAGTCGGGAAGGTGGGGTGCCCTGCCCAGTGGAACCGTCGTTCGCAAGGGTCCGCCGCTGTTCCCGCGAATGGATAAGAAGTAGAAACCGCCGATTGGACCGGAAAGAACCGTGGCAGAGACACCGCTGAAATCTGTTGTGGACGTAGCCGCCCGGACTCCCTATCCGCCGGAGGCCTTTGCTTTTGTGCGCGAGGGTTTGCATCTGGCAGCCAAGCGGGCGCACGGCCCGGAGCCGGAAATGGTCAACCCCGCCCTGGCGGGCAAGCGCCACGTCAGCGGCCGACAACTCTGCAAGGCCTTGCACGATCTGGCTATCCGACGCTGGGGACTGATGGCCAACACCGTGCTGGGCAGTTGGCATATCCACTGCACCTTGGATTTCGGAAAGATCGTCTACGCCATGATTGACAATCAACTCATGCAGAAAACCGATGGAGACAGCCTGGAAGATTTCCGCGATGTCTTCGATTTTGACCAGGCCTTTAGCCCTAAAAGCTGCCTGCGCGTCAGGCTTGGGTAGATGGCCCCCTCCCTGCTTTTTTTGCCTTGCCGTTGACTTTGAACCGAGCTTTGCGTGTTAGCCAAGTTGCTTGAGGGTCTCAGTGTAGACGCTCAGGGCCTCGGCGGAGAACAAAGCGAAGACCACCCGTTGAATTGAAGGATACTGCGGCAACTCCTGCAGTGTGGTTTCTAAGGCAATAAGGCTTGCTTCCTCCAGGGGATAGCCATACACACCGGTGCTGATAGCCGGAAAGGCAATGGATTCCAACTTCTCCTGCCCGGCCAGGGCCAACGAATTCACATAGCAGGACGCCAGCAGCTCCGCGTCCTCCGCCTTGCCGTGATAGACTGGCCCGACGGTGTGGATCACATACTTAGCCGGCAGCCTGTATCCCTTGGTAATCTTTGCTTGGCCCGTCGGACAGCCGCCCAGCGTTCGGCATTCTGCCAGTAGTTCTGCTCCAGCCGCCCGGTGAATAGCCCCGTCCACGCCGCCTCCGCCTAAAAGCGACGTATTGGCGGCATTGGCGATGGCATCTACCTCCAACGTAGTAATATCCGTCTGCAGCAGCTCTAACTTTGCGATCAGTTCACCCGGATATTTTTTGCCCTTACTCATGTGCCGTCTCTTTACCTCTCTTGTATTTAGCCCCGGGTTTTACCCGGGGTTTCTTCCTCACGCCTTACGCCGGGGTCCCCAATCGCGATGTATCGCGATTGGGGTTTCCCTCAAGTCCTTTTAAACTGTTTTTCAAGTTCTGCCAGGCTCATCTTGAGGATTGTCGGGCGACCATGTGGACAGTTGCTCGAACGCTCAGCGAATTCTGCGTCAGCCAATAGCTGGGACATTTCCTCTTCGCTTAGTTTATCACCCGCCTTGACTGCCGCCTTGCAGGCCATGCTCGCCAGCACTTCTTCGAGAACCTGCTCAGCGGCGGAGTCTGTGGGCATTTCCACCAGCCGATCGACTATATCCTGGACCGCTGCCCCCGGATCTGCCCTGTCCAACATGGCCGGGAAGGCCTGTACAGCCACGGCTGTCGGGCCGAAGTCCACCAGTTCAATGCCCACCTGCGATAAAATCTCCTGAACCTTATCCAGCATGGCACGCTGTTGATTGGTCAACTCCACCGGCATGGGCACCAGCAATTGCTGCGAGGCCACCTGTCCCCGGCCGACCCTCTGGCTCAATTGCTCGTATAGAATCCGCTCGTGGAGGGCATGCTGGTCCACGATGATAAGTCCATCGTCCGTCTCGGCTACCAGGTACATCCTGTGTAGCTGCAGGACCGCTCCCGCGGCTGTCGCCCGGATTGTTGGCTCTGCTTGGGCCTCCAGCCGTTCGCTTTGGGTCGTAGAAGATGAGCCCTGGCGGTCAGCTTCAAAGAGTTTGTTCAGTTCCTCCCTTAGCTCTTGGCCGGTCGGACCTTTATTGTGCCTGCTCCGGCTGTAGCCGCCGCTGCCTGGGCCAAAGGCCAGCGGAGCTTGGCTCGGAGGCGAGGCCTTGAGGAAATCGGCCACGGCTCGGCGGATCTGCTCGGTTTTTTCACCGTCAGCCTGGCCGCCCTCGCCCTGTTCTATGCGCATTCGGCTCGAGAGGTCGCTCTTGAGGAACCGCTCCCGAAGCGTCCCCAGCACTTGGGAGTGCACGGCATTGGAATCCCGGAAGCGGACCTCTATTTTTGTGGGGTGCACATTTACATCCACCATCTCCGGGGCCATCTGCAGATAGAGAAAGGCCACCGGAAAGCGGTTCGCTTCGATCAGCCCCCGATAGGCCTCGCGCACAGCATGTTGGATGAAACGGTCGCGGATATATCGCCCGTTGAGGAAGAAATACTGCCATTTGCTCGAAGTCCGGCTCATATCCGGCGGAGCCAGCAGGGCCTGGATTCTTATTCGGCGCTCATCGCTGTCGGCCTCGATTAGTGTCTGGGCCAGTTCGTCGCCGAAGAGGCCGGTGATTCTCTCCCGCAAGTTGGACGCCGCCGGCAGGTCCAGATTTTTCCTGCCATTGTGGCTGAGGGTAAAGTGCACTTGGCTCTGGGCCAGGGCCACTCTGGTCAATTGCTCACAAACGTGCGACGTCTCCGTGGAGGTACCCTTAAGGAATTTTCGCCGGGCTGGCACGTTGAAAAAGAGGTCTCGCACCCAAACGCTGGTTCCGACAGCCGCGGCCGTCGGCCTGGGCTCATGGCTGTCGCCCCCTTCGCAACTCACTTCGTATCCTGCCTCGTTGTCAACGGTTCGGCTAACGATTCGGACCCGGCTGACGCTGGCAATGCTCGCCAGGGCCTCTCCTCGAAATCCCATGGTTTTGATGGCCAAGAGGTCTTCGGCGTTACTGAGCTTGCTTGTGGCATGGGCAGTCCAGGCCAGAGCTATGTCTTCACGGCCCATCCCTGCGCCGTCGTCGGTCACCTGGATGAGGCGTTTGCCGCCGTCCTCGACAGCCACGTCGATGCGCCCGGCCCCGGCATCAATGGCATTCTCCAGCAGCTCTTTGACCACCGAGGCCGGCCTTTCGACAACTTCCCCTGCGGCTATCTTGTTGACCAGGAGCTCCGGAAGTATTTGGATTTGTCCCATGGCTATCTGCTGCCGAGCAAGTCTTGAATTGTCTGCCTCTGTGAGCCATAGTATATGCCCGGTTCACCTGTTCGGTCAACGACGGAGTGTTTATGGCTGTATTACGTGCAGTTCTTTGTCCAGCCGGCCCGCAGGTTGCTCCGATTGAGCTAGCCAGTCGGGCAGTCTCCGCCGGTTGTCGGGCCATCGCCTTGGCCGATGGGGCCGAACTTTCCGGCGAAGCTCTGGCTGAGATTCGAGCCCTGGGAGTTGAAATTGAGTGTTTGAGTTGCCCTAAGCCGCTTTGCGGCGACTCACTGTCCGCCTTGGTCAGCCGAGCTGCCAAGCTGGAGATTCCTCACGTTTTGGTCCCCGCGGGCCCCGCCGAGTATAGCTACAGCCGGGCATATGACCAACTCTACAGCCTGTTGTACGAGATTGCCCCCCAGGCAGACCAGCTGGCTGTCAAGCTACTCGTCTGTGCCCCTCAGAAAGCCTTTCTCTTAAGTCCGCTGGAGGTTCGAGGGCTCATCGATGCGCTCAACTCGCCCAACGTCGGCTGCTGCTTGAGCTTTGACCACTGCTTGGCCCATGAGCTCTCCATTGTCCATTGGATTGGGATTCTCAACGCCCGGCTGTTCGCTTGCCGGATAAATTCGGCTTCTGATATGGCTGGGGAGACGTTGGCTCTTTGGGCTAACCTTCCCACAGAGCCCTTTTGTCTTGCGACTGAGGCCTCTGTCGCTGCTGAATTGAGCCGAATGAATTAGCGGGCAAGCACCTGCTGAACCTTAGTTCCCTGGAAGACCACCACGGCATGGGGGTATTGCCAAATCTTGTGCTCGGGGTCCGCCGGCGAGTCCAGTATGTATTCGGGTACGCCCCAGGCCAATATGACCTGCGATTGGCTGGCTCCCGGGCTGATCAGTTCAGCGCCAATGCCGGATTCGGCCTGCTCGGCCTCGGTGTCGGCTGTTACCTCCACCTGCTTGACTCGGCTCCAAGGTATCTTTGCCGCCGAGGTCTTCGAGCCGGCTTTCGTCCCGCAGCCTGTCGGCAGCAGACAGGCCAAACCAGCAAGAAATATGACAATTGGGTATACTCTCATGGTTTTTCAAAAGCCCCGAATTCCATGGTTCGCCCAACGCGGCCGGGAAGACTCAGTTGCCGGGATATAGCCTCGCGCAGCTTGGCCATGGTTTCGCTCAGTTTCTTTTCGAATGCCGCGTAGTAATGCTCGGTATGGTAGAAGTATCTGGCTACTTCCCAGTCGATCAGATAGGTCCGCTTGGGGTCTATTACCGGGAAGGTCAGTTGGCGTCCGACCTTGAAGTGTTTCAGCCGGAATCCGTCGTCCGTCTTGTTCAGGTCGACGGTCCGCTTGAGGATCAGGGCAGCCTGGAGCCGTTCGATATCCTTGGCACTATTGATCAGTATAGTCCAGCGGGGCACACCGTTGACCGGCTGATTGAGCTGGTAGAGTTTTTCGGCCCATTCGTCGCGGTCCTTCAGTTCCAGTACACGTATTTCAGGGATAGACTGCTTCAGGACATCCTCGGCTCGGGCCTGCTCGGGCACCTGAAAAGTCAGGGCCAGGGCCTGCTTAGAATGCCGCCTGAAGTACCAGTCCAGATTCCCTTTGCGCCGTCCGCAGAGTTCTTTGGTCAGGAACTCGACCTCGAACCCGCACGGCTCCGCTGGATTCGGCTTAAAGAGGATCAGGTTCGTGGGAGTAACTTTGTTCATCAATTTCAGTTTCTTGATAATCTGATAGACCATCCGCTCGACCAGAATAGTCTCCCCGGGTACTTGGTCCTGGATTACGCTGTCGAACGGTGTCCGCTCCGCGAGTTCGGGCCTGCTTCGGATCAACTGCCTGGTCTGGGCCATCAGCTCGTTCAGCTCGGCGTTGCTGCGCAGGAAAGATAGGTCGAAAACATCCTGAATGCGAATGCGGTAGATGGCCCGGAAGAGCAAAGGATCAATTTCGTCAAACAGAGCACTATCCTTGGGCATGGCTCGATTGACGGCGATTTTTTCCGGCAGAACGTAGGGCGTGAGTACGATGATAACTTCCCGCCGTTCCGTGCTGCTTTCCTTGACCTTGAACAACCAGCCGATTATGGGGATCCTGGAGATGAAGGGAATACGGTCGGACTCAGTCGAGCTTCGTTTGGAGATCAGGCCACCTATGATCAGCGGCGTGTTGTTGCGGATCCGGGCGTAGGTCTGCACCTGACGAGTCAGCACCACCGGAGCCTGGGCCTGGGCTGCCAGGCTGTTGGGGTCGATCTGTATGCGATACGGCGAAGTAGCATCGATGTCGGAGACGCTGGCGTCTATCTGGAAGGAAACGTCCTCGCTGTCGGAGCTTATCCGCGGGCGAAGGTTCAGAACAATACCAACAGAGATGTATTGCACCTTCACGTTGGTGGTAAGTTCGGTTATCACCGTCGAAGAAACCGGGACCTCCGTGGTCACCCGGATGCGGCATTGCCGATTGTCCAAGGCCAGGATGCTCGGCCGGCTTAGAACCTGGGCCTTACCCTCGCGGATCAGGGCTCGAAGCGTCGCACGATATGTGCCTATTGCCCGTAACATTACGGGCGTGCTGATGTTATAACTGAGGCCGAAAATCAGCGGACGAACTGTTTCACCCGACGCCGTTTCAAAGCTGGCAGAATGAGTCGGGTTTGGCCCGCCCCCGGTCCAAGTGTGCTCCAGCCCCAATTGCTTCATGCCAGTTTCAGAGACCTCAAGGACCATTCCCTCTATAAGTAGCTGCCGGGCGGGCACGTCGATCTGGCCGCTCAGCAGTTCCAGCAGGTGAGCCAGGGCTGCCCTTCCGGACGAGCTGGGATCATAGCTGATCAAGAGTCTCTCCAGCGGACCGCCCGAGGTGGAGGACGTGAACTCGCTGACCTCCTCTCCCGGAAGCCTAATGCCGAAGGCACCCTTCTTGATCGCCGCTGTGCCCGCCAGTGAGGCCTTCTGCGGGTCCGGCATCTTGCAGACCATCGGTAGATTCTTGCGCTTTATCAGTTGATCATATTTAAAGCTCTCGGGGTCGTCGATTACGTAATAGCCCATGACTCTCAGGGTTTGCAGGGCCTTGTCGCCTTCCATATAGTTAAGCTGATATATCCAGGTGGGCAAATCTCGTGGCAGCATTTCCTGGGGCTGGGCGGCTGCATCCTGCAGGACCGCCTGGACCATCTCCAGCCCAGAGTTGATGTCCGGGTTGGCCTCATACTTGTCCCCAGCTATTTGGTAGCCCTGGACGAAGAGTCGATCCGGCTGGGTTTCCAAGAGCTGGATTCCTATTTGCAGGATTCGCTTACCGCTGGGCGTGGCCAGCTCATAGTTGATCGCCAGCTCGAAGTCAGCGGCCGCCTCGCTTGCCAGGTCCGGCACTTGATCCCCTCTCAGAAGAACATAGGCTTTGGCGGAGCGGATTTGTTGGCCGACGACCCGCAGCAATTCTTCGAGCTGTTGTTCGCTCATATCCGCCGGCAGCACTATGGACTTACCGGTCAAGACCGGCTGACCGTTTGCCGGGCTGGCCGAGTTCTGCTCGGGTTTATCCAGGCTATCGCCTGGAGCCGGCGAAGCCTTTTGAGCTTTAGCAGTCTGGCCCGGCTGATCGCCGGCGGGCGGGGGTTCGCCTTGGGCCCCTTTGCCGCAAGGCAGGCACAGAAGCACAGCGAAGAGCCAAACCGCCGGCAGGGCAGCCTTGCCGGGCGCTGGGCTCTCAATAGAAGCCTTTGGTTCTGCCATAGGATCTCTGTATTTACGCACTGTCACTGTATGGCGATTATCGGTCCAGGCTTGGAATTCGCTTGAGGAAAAGGATTATCGGTCTTTTGCGAACCGGCCAGTGGCTTTAGAAACTCACACATTGGGAGTCGCCATACTAGCCGGAGCCGTTCGAGCGGTCGAAATATTGGCAGGTAGTGCCCCCGCCGTCCGGGGCCGGCCCATCGCCCATACGCAGCAGATGCCTCGCCCCGGAGATAATCTCCTGCCGGTGAGTTATCAGCAAGGTCGTGCGGTCGGCCATAATGGGTTCTATGGCCTTGAGGATGGCTCGTTCGGATTCCGGGTCCACCGAGGCAGTGGCCTCATCCAGGATCAGTATCCTCGGCTCCTTTAGGATGGCCCGGGTCAGGGTTATCCTCTGTCTTTCTCCCCGGCTCAGTTCGACACCACCTTGCCCGATCACCGTTTGATAGCCGTCCCGCAGACGGCAAATGAAGTCGTGGGCGTTGGCCCTTTTGGCCGCCGCCTCGATCTGCTCCCGCCTGGCCGTCGGACGAGCGTAACGGATATTCTCCAGGATACTGCGATTGAACAGGAAGCACTCCTGAAAAGCCACCCCGATCTCCTGGCGGAGCTTAGCCAGTCGAATGTGCCGATAGTCGAGACCATCGATCAGAATGCTGCCCGAAGTCGGATCAAACATTCGCAGCAACAGGTTGACCAGCGTGCTCTTGCCGCATCCGGACGGACCGGTAATGACCAGGGTCTGGCCGGCAGGTACCCGGAAGCAGACGTCCCGCAGGATTGGTTGACCATCGCTCGGGTAACAGAACGAGACGTTCCGGAACTCGACATCCCCGCGGATACCTGCGACCTTTGCCAGGGGTTCGGTTTCTTTTGGTGTCGGTCTAATGTCAAGTATGGCCCAGACCCGCTCCAGGCTGGCTAGGCTGCGTTGAAACTTCGCAGCCTCGCTGATTATGCCCCCCACGCGGGTATAGGCCAATCCCAAGCATATCCAGAACATAATGAATGTCCCGCTGAAGTCGCGCCAGAGTACTCCCAGGTTGATTACCAGGTGAGCGACGTAGGCGAGGACGATGAGGTAGCCGAGTCCGATAAGCAGGTCGGAGATAATCTTTTGTCTGACGTGGTAGACTCGCTGGCTGATCTGGGCAGCGCGGGTTTTCTCGATGGACTCTTCGAACTTGGCGGCCTCGTGGTCTTCACGTCCAAAGCCTTTGACCACCTCGGCGGCAGTAAAACTCTCCACCAGGTCGCCGTGCACCACGGACAACTGTTCGGCGACGGCCCTGCTGGAGAGTTTGATGCCCGCCCGCATCCGGTAGTAGGCTATCACCTGTACGGGAAGTACAGCGCTGGAGACCAGGGCCAGCCGCCAGTCGGTCAGAAACATAATCAGCAGCAGCAAGCAGACCGTCAGGGCGTCGGCGCCCATGGTACCCAGGCTGTCGCGAAAGAATTCCTGGATACTGGTTACATCGCCCATCAATCGGCTGGTGAGTTTTCCCGGTTTGAATCTCCTATAAAATTCCAGGCCCAAACCCTGGATGTGCTCGAAAAGGCTGCGACGCAAATCAAAGGCCAGCCCTTCGCTTATTTGCACCGACCAATAGCGGGAGGCGAAAAACAACAGGTTCCGGGCGACATACACGCCGCCTACTCCCCCAAGCAGCCAGAGCAGCAAATATCCGTTCTTGTTCTCGAAGGCCTCAATAATGTTTTTGATCAGCAGAGGAAGGCATATATTTGCCCCACTGAGCACTATTATGGTCAGGAGGATAACAGTGATAAGGGCCGAATGCGGCCAAAGATAGGGCAGCAGCCGCCGCACCATCGACCGACTGGTGGATGTAACGTCTTGCCGAGAAGTCACTTGCAATTCCCCGTCCGGATATCTACGACTCTTGCGGTCGGTTGGGCCGACTCGCTGAGTTATTTTACCTTAGCTGCGCGGAGATTCAAACCAAACCCCCCCTTTAATTCTGGGCATTTGGGCTGGCTAAATATAAAAAGCAGTCAGTCAAAGACGCCTGCCTTTGAGATTATTTGTCCTGGCCAGTCGTTTCAGCCGTCCAGACCGTTGGCTCGCGGGGAGAACAGCTGGTCAGTCAGCCCCCGGTTGAAACGCACATCCAGGTATCTGTAGCGGCTGATAAGATTACCAGCAGTATCGAAGCCTTCCGTTCTGGTCGGCAGGAGATATTCCTTGTCTAAATAGATGTATAATACTGCATACAAGGTATCGTAGCCCTTGTCCATGGGCAGTTTGCGACGCAAGACCAGACACTCTCGGCCGTCCAGTACTTTGCTATTCAGGTATTCGATAACCAAGTCACCGTTTTTGTCCGCTTCTTCGTAAGTGCTAACCATATCATCCAGCACTCGGCCGAAACCGAACCCAGCTGGTGTGCGCAGTGATGATTTCTTCAGTCTCGGATCATCGATGTCCCGACGCACGGTGCGCACCAGCAGGCCGGCAAGCCCGGCCGGATGCACCAGTATCGTCTTGTTGCCGTCCTTTTCAACGTACAGAAGAGTATCCACCGGACCTTTTGGCTCTTGCCAGTTCATCAATACGGAGAATGGGGCTTCCTTGAAGTAAACGCGAATCTTCTCGGGGTCCTTGAAATGCCCGTTGATTCGCTCTTGTTTGATAAAAGTGCAGGTGTAATCCCGTACGGATTTGTGGTAGCTCTCCTGGGCGAGCCTTAATAGGCCCAAAGGATCTTCCCCGGCCAGGCGCTCGAGTTCAACCTGGATTTGCATTTCTTCACTGTAGAGCGGAGCCTCTTCTGCAGCAAGCGCCTGGTAGTGATAGCTCCGGTCGACGCAGCGGTTGTTTGAGGCCAATACAATCAAAACCGTGCCAATAGCCAGGCCCAATCCGATTCGACAGCACCAGTTGCTTCCTTGCTTACGTAGTTTTCGCCACATCAGTATTTCCCTCAGTTTACGGAAAAAGGGCTGGCAGTTTTTCCTTTTCCCTGCTCTGGTTTGTGCTGTCGGCCAAGTAGCTTTACCGACTCGATAAAGTGGACCTGGTAAAAATCGACAATTACCACCAAAAAGCTTTAGTCCTTGTAGTCATGCCCTTTTGTCCTCAGCGGTCAGCAAATTATCAGCACCGGGACTGCTGGGGACAAGTTAATTTCCCAACGGTTGGCAGCGAGAAGGCTCGTCGCCTGGGACCCACGGCGTCTAACCCGTTGGGACCAAAGCAGCTAGGCGCAAAAGCCGGGTCGCCGCAAACCTTGTCCGCGGCGACCCTTATCAGAAACAGTACCGGGCACAATCTGCGTCCGGTGCTGTGGACGTTTATTATGCTAATCTGAGATTGCCGGCAACTCGCTGTCTGGCGAGACTAACCAACTCTACTATGAAGCTGCTCAACCTGGACTCATCCAGGGCAAGGTTCAGGCAGGCATCGAAGCCGTAATCCTCCAGCTCCCGCTCCTGCTGGCCGTTAGTCAGGGCAACCACTTTGGTTTTTTGCAAGTCCGCTATGACCCTGATATTCCTGGGAATTTCCCGTCTACTGGGCGAGTCGGCTTCAACCTCCCAGAAGATTATTTGTGGCTTTAGTCGTTCAGCGAAGATCCCCGCGGCAAAGGCGGAGTCGGCCGATTGAACTTCGAAGTTGTTTTCTGCCAGCGTCTTTTCCAGAGTTGCGTTGTTTGAGGTCCCCTTGCTGACGATCAGGGCCCGTTGTTTATCGGACTCCAGAACGCCCCGCGGAATTCCGTGTTTATCCATGAAGAGCAGCAGTTCGGCTCGCGGGATTCGCCGATCTTTGCTGCCGGGAATTCGGTAGCCGCTGAGCTCTCCGGAGTCGAACCACTTGGAGACCGTTCGCGGGGCAACCTTACAAATCCGGGCCACTTCGCCGGTAGTCAGAATGTCTCTGCTTTTAGCCATTTCCTCTACCGATTCCGCCCCACCTGTATTATCTTTCCTGCAGAGCGTGTTCGCCGGTCGTTGAATCGGTCTTTGACGGCGGGAATTTAGTAAAAAACTCCGAAAATCGCCCGATCGGTCTGTCCGGGGTCCGGTTTTAGGCAGATACCTGCCCAGACCCGGAGCTTTTGCCGCGGACTTCAAGATGCTATGGATGGGTTTAGCGTTATAGGACTTGCCTGGGGCTAGCGGACCCCCGGCAGCACCAGGACCTGGAACTTGCGCGAGCGGGGCCCATCGAACTCACAGAAGTAAATGCCTTGCCAGGTACCCAGGACTAACTTGCCGGTCTGAACCGCTACGCTCACGGACGAACCCACCAGCGAGGCCTTGCAGTGAGCGTCCGAATTGCCCTCGCTGTGCCGGTAGTTCCCGTGTTGGGGTACTAAGCGTTCCAGGTTCTCCAGCAGGTCAGCTACCACCGAGGGGTCTGCATTTTCATTGATGGTCACCCCGGCTGTGGTATGGGGAACGAAAATCATGGCCAAGCCATTTTCCAACCCGCAGTCCTGAATCGCCTTTTGAACCTCCCCGGTGATATCCACCAACTCACAGCGACCGTGGGTGCGAAGCGTTATACTCTTCATTGCTTATTTGCCTGGCCTTGCGCTTTTGAATCCTGACATCCTGACCCTTGAGCCTTGCTGTTGGTTATGTTAGCTTGGGGGTATGGTTCAAAGCAAGCAAGAACTGCGGGATTTACTCGACAGGGCCCGGATAGAGCTTCGCTCCAATCTGGGCCAAAACTTCCTCATCGACCAGAACCTCATGCACCTGCTGGTCAACAGGGCCAACCTCCAGCCGGACGACACCGTCCTGGAGGTCGGCGCCGCCACCGGGTCACTGACCGAGCTTCTCTCCGAGCAATCCGGAGCCGTCGTGGCTGTGGAGATTGACCGGCGGCTCATGGAAATTGCCAAGCAAAAGCTAAGCGGCCGGGACAACGTGGACCTGCTCTGTCGTGATGCCTTATTCGAGTCCAAGCTGGACATGACTGTGGCCCTGAGGCTGACCGACAATCTGGCAAGGCTCGGCGGACGGTTGTTGCTGGTGGCCAATTTGCCCTACAAGCTGGCCAGCCGTCTGCTCATGGAGTGTATCTGCGGGGAATTGCCTTTCACCCAGTTGTATTTTACGGTGCAACGCGAAGTGGCCGAACGCATACTTGCCCCCCCCGGAACCAAAACCTATGGCCTGTTGAGCATTGTTTTCCAGGCGTCCGGACGCGTAAAACGCTTGCGCAAATTACCGCCCTCGGTGTTTTGGCCCCAGCCGGAGGTAGACTCGGCCATGCTGGCCTGGGCCCGGGCCAGCGAAAATACCCCCACTGTTCTTTCCGGCAGGGGAACCATGGGCTCGAACTTACCTCTGGCCATCGACGATTTGATTACCCTCAAGGAAGTCGTCAAGGTATTGCTCCACTACCGCCGCAAGAAGATAAGTTCGTGTATTGCTCTTAAGCAGGAATCTCCCCTGCGGGTAACCGATCTGAACCGGGCCTTGGCACTTACCGATATCGACCCCAATCTTCGCGGCGAGCAGCTTTCTCCCGAGCAATACGTAGCCCTGGCCCAAGCCGTCAACATGCACTAAGAGCCTATCCGAAAACCGGCGCTACTGCGGCCCGTTTTCGGATAGGCTCTAAAGTTTTTCACAGAGCGCTCAATACCGCGCCGATTTCAATAATTCTCGCACCACAGCTCAAAGTATTTCTGCTCGTGATCGCACACCGGGCAGCGAGCCGGGGCTTCTGTAGCCTCTAACACGTGGCCGCAATTACGACACTTCCAATAAACCTTTCCGTCCTTCTTGAAGACGCTGCCTGCGGCTACATTGGCCGCCAGCTTGTTGTAGCGGTGTTCGTGGTAGGCTTCCACCTTAGCCACTTGCCGGAAGGTGTTGGCAATCTCCGTGAACCCTTCCTTTTGGGCCACGTCGCCCGCATTGGGGTAGAGCATGGTAGTCTCCAGGTGCTCACCAGCCGCGGCGGCCTTGAGGTTTTCAAGGGTCTTACCTATCACCCCCGCGGGATACTCAGCGGTGATCTGCACATCACCACCTTGAAGATACTTGAAAAACAGCTCACCATGTTCCTTCTCGTTGGCAGCTGTCTCCTCGAAGATCCCCGCAATCTGCTCGTAGCCTTCTTTGCGAGCCCGGCCGGCGAAAAACGTATAGCGGTTGCGGGCCTGACTCTCACCGGCAAAAGAGGCCAAAAGATTGTGTTCGGTTTTGCTTCCTTTCAGTTCCATTGTACCTGCTCCTTATTGCAAGAACCCATGTTTACCAGTGGATGCCGGGATCGACTTGGTCCGGCTCTTAGCCATTCGAGGTTCAAGTCGGATTCAAGCTGAAACCTTCCCGACAGTTGTTTTATCCTAGGCTCGGATCCTTCAAAGTCAAGCATGGGCATGCAAATAACCCACTCGTTTATTGAAATCCGCTGCCCAGAGCCATAAGGGTTGCTATATAAGCCTTACTTCGATATCCGGAGGATGGGCACTCGTTTATTGAACTTCGCTGCCCAAAACCGTAATGGTTACTATATAAGCATTATTTCTATATCCGGCCCGGCAAGAAATACTTGGCCAAACCGGGAACCAAATGGGTATCCTGAGCGTCAGTTAGAATGGGGACGGTGCAACGTAGCAGTTCATTTTTTCATGGGAGGACCGTAACGATGAAACGCGTAAGAAAATCACTTATGGCGATTGTCCTAGCCGGAGTGGTCTGTTTAGCCCTGTTTGTCAGCCTTTGGCTGATCGCTAGCAGTGTAGATGACAAGGACAAGGACCGTGGCTGGGTAACAAAATGGCATGGGAAGGAAACGGAGACCGTTAGTATCGCTGACATGGCAGGTGGCAGTATTGGTGTCGGCCTTGTCAAAGAAGAAAACGGCGTTGTCGAGATTGACATATATGATACTTACTACGACGCCTACGAGTGCAGAATTATTGCCATAAGCAAGTGGCGGGGAAAGACTTATACTGGTAAGCTAACAAGTGAAATAAAACCTGATAAGGGGGCAAGGTTTAATAAGGCAAAATTTGAAGATATAAGCCTTAAGAAAATCAAAGAGTTTAGGTTTCAAATTAGGCCGCAAAGCGACCGCCCGACGCAGCCTGGTATTGCCTGGGGGCAACCTGTCGGAGGTGTCCAACTAGGCATCGATTTTGATCTTGGTGATCGGCAGTATCGTACTGGGGAATTGGTCACCTTCAAAGTCTACGTTCGCAATACCGGGGACAAAGAGGTCAAGTTCATACACTATGTACCGGTGGGCGATCCGGCTCGGGAGAGAGTGTACCTCTTAGCGTGGTCTCCCAGCATCACAGATGTCACGGGTAAGCGTTTGCCTCTTTTTGACCCTCTGCGGAACTTTCATGCTCAGCGACGTCAGCTAAGGCTGCCGCCCGGCACGACAAGCCTTGTTGGGATTGTGTCTCTGCAACTCACCTCGCGTCTAGACGAGCGTCCAGACGAGAAATCGAGCGATCCACATATCTATCTTGAGCCCGGCCAATATCGGGTGAGCCAAACTTATCGGTTTGATGAGGCACCCGAGGCCACATGGCACGGCGAGTTAACCACTGGAGAACTGAGACTATCCGTACAATATGAGCAGCCCGCCACGCAGCCGGGGGAAGAATGGGGTAGGCCGGTCCAAGGCGTGCGATCCCGCCTGCACGCCGCGAAACCTATCTGGAAGGTCGGTGAAATTCCGGCCTTAATCCTGGAGGTCCAGAATCAGAGCGAAATGCCATGGGCTGTTCGTCCACCTGAGGCCGAGGGAAGGCCGCAGGTCCAAGTTGACGGAGTGTGGTACGAGCGGACGAGGTCGGAGTTCAGCGGGTACAGGAGGGGTATGGTTACGCGCGTTCAGCCCGGCGGAACGTCCCAGGAGATCAACCTAGTGCTCAACAACGCCTGGCGTTCGCGCAAGGACGGTCAGCGTTTGAGCCTATTCCCCGGCAAACACCTGATCCGGGCGACGTTTAAGGCAGATCAGTTTCCTCCGGGCGAAGACGCTGGCAAGTCGCCTATTCTAATAACAGGTGCGGACCAAGTACAAGTGGTGAGCAACCCGCTCGAGATCGAAATCCTCGCGGACGGTTGGGACCCCACTCAGGCCATTCTGGCCATCAACCACTGGGATGGGCTGCGCAGACTGCTTTCCGAAGTGGACCCGGAACGATTGCAGCAGCGATATGCCCAGATGGTTACTCATGACAACGTGCTGAAAAATGCCCTCCAGGGTCTTCGCCACACCAGTTGGTATGAGACACATTCTCGAACAGGCCCAAACATTCTTGAGGAACTGCGTAGGGTTATCCAAGTCCGTCCGGGTCCGAGAACAGGTCTTCTCACTATCACCGTCACCGGGTCGGACAAGGACGAACTTGCCGAAATCGCCAACGTCATTGCCCAGGCGGCGGTGGACAATGCCGTAGTTCCAGACGTCCCTGAGTTTCGCCAGGAGATAGAGCGCCTGCAGCAAGAACTGAAGACTCTTGAAACTAGGGTTAAATCTGCTGAGGACAGCGACCGGAAGGCAGCAAAGGAACAGATTTGTGAGCTTAGAATCCAACTGCTGCCCCTCATGCTGTTTCTCCATAGGCGTCCATTTAGCATTCGGCTGCCAGCGGCGCCTCATCTAGCTAACCCAACTTCCATCTCGCTTGAGCATGCGCAGTCCGCTAGCGCGATGAGCAATCCCGTTGACATCGAAATCCAGCCCGCCACGCAGTCGGAGTCGAATTGGCTCAGGCGTATCAAAAAGCCGGAAGATCGAGGCACCCTCCAGGACATTTATGAACAAATCAGACAGCCCCAGAGGCGTAGCAAGGTGGATGAACTCTGGGTAGTTCCAGGCGGACCCCATATCCTTGAATTCCACAGAGAAGGTCGTCTCGATCAATGGCTCGACGCCCTGGCGATCAAGAAACTGAAGGGTTTCTCCAGCGAAGACGACGTTTGGCTGCTGTTTCGCAGCAAGCAGTTGAACGACAACGATCGCATGTGGATTGAGCGTATCGAGAAAAAGGCAGACCAGATTGTCGTGTTAACACACCGGGCCCTCTGGCGAGGCGAATATAAGAAAAATGCAACCTGGTATCCGATATTCGGGGTCAATCTTGGCAAGCTGCCCGCCGGGAACTATCGAGCGAACTGGACAATCCTGCCGTATCATTTCACTGAGTTCGACGCGAAGGGTTGGCCTAGGGGCGCAAAGTTGACCGAAGAGAAGCCCACAGAGCTGAACGCGGCGTTCACTGTGGAACCGTCACCCGGAGCGGCCGCGCAGGCGGACGAAGAGTGGGGCAAGCCCGTCGAGGGCGTGCAAGTAAGGTTGCGAGCCGACAAGAAGGTTTGGAAGGCAGGTGAATTTCCAATTGTCAAGGCCGACGTTCGCAATACAGGACGCCGGGATCTCTATTTACCATATTGCTACTTCCAAGCCGAGGTCGAAGTAGATGGCAGTTTGTATCGACACACTGGTCCTTCAAATATTCTTAGGCCCGACCATGGTCCATACGTCAAGCATCGTGAAGATATAGAAATTTATCTTTATCTGCGTTGTTGGACAGCTGTTAATAATCTTCGTCAGGAGCTTCGACTCAAACCGGGTCGGAATATGATCCGAGTTGCCTTCTACGCTGAGCCGGATAATGGTCAGCGCATCCGCGTTGTCAGCAACCCCGTCGAGATCGAAATCCAACCCGCTACGCAGCCGGCGGAAGAGAAGGACAAGTTAGTTTGGGGGGTTGTTGGCGATGGTATCCAATGTGCCGTTCGCCCTGTGAAGCCATCATTTGCACCCAACGAAGACATTGTTGCGGATGTTATGTATCAGAATGTATCGAACGATACGATTACAGTGTGTGTCTACCCTGACCCTTATTACACTTGGCTGCATTTGTACGTAAGAGACCCGGTGAACGGTATGATAGTGATGGTCGGACAGCATGCAAACGGGATTCGCCGCCCCTTAAGACTGTCGGATTTCGTAAGACTTCGGCCAGGCCAGACGGCTTCATTTCGCCAAGTTATAGCTCACAGTAAGAAGAGCCAGCCTGAGCCCGGCAGCTACTTTTTGCAGGCTGAGATCAACAAGATCAACCGGATGGACGTACACCTTCTCGGGCTTGAAGAGTTTTGCAAGACGAATGGTATCCCCAAGCCCTGGTGCAGGGGGATTGAAAGCGGCAAGACCCCTGTAATGATCGCCACGCAGCCGCCGGAATAAATCTGCGGATAAAACAGATTTTTTCTGAACTTTTTGTGTTCGAGGCGCCACATAAGAATAGATTCAGGGCTATTTGTCCGGATCGAATTAGCGGATGGATGAGTTATCGAGCCGATCGAACGGTTATACCAGGAGCAAGGCCCGGCCATATTGGGATACCTCCGACGCCTTGTTGGAGACTGCCAATTGGCCCAGGACCTCTTGCAGGAAACATTCATCCAGGCCATCCGATCCAAAGCTAAGCTCGCCGACGTGTCTTCCCCCCGTGCCTGGCTATTTGCTGTAGCCCGAAATATTGCCATGAACACCATTCGCCGCAGCCCACCGCTTGTTTCATTGCCGGCGAACCTTTCGCAAGATTGTCCCCAGCCGGACCCTAGAATCGAACGAATGCGACAAGCCATAACCAAATTGCCGATTGCGCAACAGGAAACGCTCGAACTCAGACTAACTCAGGAGCTTTCTTATCAGGAAATCGCGACCGTGCTGGAGATTCCCCTCGGCACGGTCCGCTCGCGGCTGCATAATGCCGTGGGCCGCTTGCGCCAAGTTATGCAAAAGGCAGGCGAGTAAATGTCCCAGAATTCCTACATGTCGGATAAGGGCGAAAATCTGGAACGGCTGTTGACCGACTGGGCCCTGGGCGCTTTGAGTGCGCAGGGCCAGACCCAGCTCAAGCAGTATCTGCCCCTTGACGAACAGGACCACAAGCTGGCCCGCCAAATCGAGCAGACCGTGGCCCTGGCCAGGCGGGCGCTTTCGCCCCAGCAGGATATATCGGCGGACTCGCTGCCACCGTTCTTAGCCGGCCGGGCACGTTCAGCCCAACCACCCGCTGGCTTGTGGAGAATCGCTCGCTATGTCCTGCCCCTCGCGGCTTGTCTGCTGATCGGCCTGGGACTCTGGATCTTATTCTCTTCTCAGCCCGCCGCAGCCCAGATGGGCCCCATCGAAGTTATCCCCCAATCCATTGAGCTCACCGTCTTTTCCGAGCCCAAACAGCAGCCGCGCTCAAGGCGTTACGCGGCCCAACAAAGAGTACAAGTCGAACGCCGCCAAGCCTCTGTTCAGCCGGGGATGACCGATCGCGGGCCAAGGGCGGGCCTGAGCATCGGCCTGGTCCGCGACCACCGGCTGATTCTAAATCTCCGCAAAGGCGACAACATCGTTCGCTTTACCAATGTCTCAGCCGGGATTATTCCCACTTCCGTCCGCTTCGCCTCCGACAGCGATCCAGATGGGACGAAAGTAATCGAGCAGAACTTCGAGTTCGACTTGGCTAGTGCCGATACCCTGCTCAATCGCTATATCGATAAGAAAATCTCCTGCCTGGGCAAAGACGGCCGGCTCGAAGAGGGTTTTTTAGCCAGCTTCGATGGGGCAACCATCGTCCTGGCCGAGAGCGCCGGCTCGGGCCAAACCCGCAGCCTCGTCCGTGCGAATCTAACAGCCATCAGACTCGATGAATTGCCCTCTGGCCTGGTCACTCGCCCCACCCTTGTCTGGAAACTGCGGGCGCAAACGCCCGGCCGACACCAGACCACTCTGAGCTACCTCACCAACGACATCGTCTGGCGGGCTGATTACATAGTCCGCCTGACCGATGAGAATCTGCTGGACCTCAAGGGCTGGGTAACCATTACCAACCAATCGGGAGCCCGCTACCCCGACGCCAAGCTCAAACTAATCGCCGGCGATGTCCACACCGTTGTCGAACAGCCGGAGTTGTTCCTTGAGGGGATGGTTGTGTGGTCCCTAGACGAATCGGCAGCCAGGGGTGGCCCGGCGCCGCGCAAAGAATTCAAGGAAAAGGCCTTTTTTGAATATCACCTTTACACGCTCTCAGCCCCTTCGACAGTCAACGACAATCAGATAAAGCAATTGAACCTCCTGGCCAAGCGCGGCATACAGGCCCAGCGCGTTTATTACTGCCCAGCCTGGCAGGGCGGCCAGAAGGTGGATGTCCAGCTTCGCTTCAAGAACGATAAGGAGCACAATTTGGGCATGCCCCTGCCCAAGGGCAAGCTTCGATTCTTACAGGCCGATGCCGACGGCGAGCTGCACCAAGTGGGAGAGGATTCTATCGACCATACGCCCAAGGACGAAGAGCTCGAGCTAACCATCGGCCAAGCCTTCGACGTCGTCGGCCAGCGCGTCCAAACATCGCAAAGGCGCCCCAGCCGCCGAGTGATGATACAGGATATAAGGATTACCCTGCGCAATCATAAGAATACCCCCATCAAGGCTGTGGTGGAGGATAAGCTCAACGCTCGCCCCGACGCCAACTGGAAGATCACCGCCAAGAGCGATGAGTTTATCAAAGAGGATTTCCAGACCGTAAGCTTCACCTTCGATTTGCCGGCTAACAGCGAAAAAGTGATTACTTATACCGTCCGTTACGACTGGTAGGAGACTTCTATTATGTTACGTGTAACAATCTTTCTGACAAGCTTGGCTCTGTTGGCCACATCGGCCCTAGCCGACGAAATTATCGACGAAGCCCGCCTGGGGCCCGGCCTGAGTCTGACCGTCTATAACCAGGACTTGGCCGTTATCAAGGAACGCAGGCTCATGGAGCTGGGCCGCGGGCGAGACGTACTCAAGTTCGCCAAGGTCGCCGCCAGGATTATCCCCCAGACCGTGCAGTTCAGCTCTTTGACCGACCCCGGTAAGACCAAGGTCCTGGAGCAGAACTACGAGTTCGACCTGGTTTCGGCCGACAAACTGCTGGACAAATACATCGACAAGCCCATCCGGATCATTACCCGCGATGGCCGAATGACCGAAGGGACGCTGCTGAGTTACGATTCGACCCAGTTGGTCCTGGCCGACGGCGACGGCGGGCCGATCCAGCTCTTGCCCCGACCCAATAACATCCGCGACATCCAGTTCGGCTCCCTCCCTGAGGGATTCCTGACTAAGCCCACGCTGGTCTGGCTCGTCGAGTCGCAAAAGGCTGGCGAGCACCTGATCAAAGTAGCCTATCAGAGCCGGGGCTTCTCCTGGCGGGCTGACTATACCGCTCTTATCGCCGAGGACGAGAAGAGCATGACCCTGGCTGGCTGGGTAACAATTACCAATAAGTCCGGGGCCAGCTATCGCGACGCCGGCCTGAAGCTCATGGCCGGTGATGTACACATCGTTAAGGAAGAGAGGCGTCTGGGCCGGATATCCGGCCCCGAAGGTCGCGAACGCGCGAGTAAATCAGCCCGAGGTTTTGAGGAAAAGGCCTTTGCCGAGTATCACCTCTACACCCTGGGCAAGACCACCACGCTGCGGGACAACCAGGTCAAGCAGATCGAGCTCTTTCCCATCGTTGAAGAAGTGCCCGTGCACAAGAAGTATCTCTATCGCGGCGGAAATGACGTGGGCGTGTATCTGGAAGTCAAGAATACCAAGCAGAATAATCTGGGCATGCCCTTACCAGCCGGCAAGGTCCGCGTCTATCAGACGGATATCGACCGGGCCCGGGAGTTCATCGGCGACGACAGTATCGACCATACGCCCAAGGACGAGCCGGTGAAGGTGCGCATCGGCCGGGCCTTTGACCTGGCTGCCCAGCGGACGCGGATGGACCACAAACGTCCCAGCGATCGGGTGGAGATTCAGACCTGGCAGATAAAGCTCCGCAATCATAAAGACGTCCCCATCGAGATGGAGGTCCAGGAGTTCCTGCGGACAGGTGTTAACTGGAAAGTAACGGACTTCAGCGACGAATTCACCAAAAAGGATTACCGCACCATCGTTTTCAAGAAAGAAATGCCGGCCAACAGCGAATGGATCATCAACTACACCGTTCGCTATTGGTGGTGAAGATAGAAAGGACAAGCTAACCAGGCCGAGGAACCGTTCCCGGCTAACATTTGGAGGAAAAACCATGAAACGCAGCATAACAATTCTATTATCACTGGCAGCGCTGGTCACCTTGGCCGGGGCGCTTGGCGCAGCCCCCAAAGAACAGGTCAAGCTGACTGTGTACAACAAGAATTTCGCCCTGGTCAAAGACACGCGTCTGCTGGACTCGCCGTTGGAGGCTGGGCTCAACGTAGTCCGCTTTCGCGACGTAGCCAGCACCATCGACGCTACCAGCGTTTACTTTCGCTCGCTCACCGACCCGGCCGGCACCACCGTCGTCGAGCAGAACTACGAGTTCGACTTGGTCAACGCCAACAAGCTGCTGCACAAATATATCGACAAGCAGATCAGCATCTTGACCAAGGACGGCGAATTGTACGAGGGCACCCTGTTGAGCTTCGACGGGCGGCAAATCGTGCTGGGCGACGAGAAGCAGAAGCTTTCGCTCATCGAGCGGGGCGAGAACATCAAGAAGATCAGCTTCAGCGCCCTGCCCGAGGGCCTCTTGACTCGGCCGACGCTGGTCTGGGAGCTCCAGGCCGAGGAGCCCGGCAAGCACCTCGTCCAGGTCAGCTACATTGCCCGGAAGATGAACTGGTCCGCCGATTACAACCTGGTGATAAACGCTGAAGAAACAGCCATCGATTTATCCGGCTGGGTAACCATCAACAACCGCACGGGCACCGGCTATAAGCAGGCTATGGTCAAACTGCTCGCCGGCGATACCGGCCGACAAAACTTGCGACGCAGGGAGTTGGGTTTTGGCCCGGACTACTACAAGACCCTGAGCGAATTGGCCCCCACCGCCAAGCTCGGCCCCGACCCCAGCAGAGCCTTTGCCGAGTACCGCATGTACAAGCTCCCCGAAGCCACCACGGTCAACAACAACCAGGTCAAGCAGATCGAGCTGATTACCGCCGCCAACGTGCCCGTCAAAAAGATCTACGTTTACGACGGGGCCAAGATCCGCTGGAACTGGTATGGCAGATACTGGGACCGGGGCTTTGGCCGGGAGGAAAACAAAAAAGTCAATGTCCTCCTGGAGTTCGAAAACCGCGCCGAGGGGAACTTAGGGCTAGCTCTGCCCAAAGGCAAGTGCCGCGTCTATAAGCGCGACGAAGATAAGTCCCTGGAGTTCATCGGCGAAGATTTGATCGACCACACTTCCCGCGATGAGAAGGTTACTCTTTATATCGGCGACGCCTTCGACATCGTCGGCGAGCGGAAGCAGACCGATTTTCGCAAAATCTCCGACCGTATCTGCGAAGAGGATTTCGAGATCAAGATCCGCAATCACAAGGACCAGGCCGTTACCGTGGAGGTGTTGGAGAAGCTCTATCGCTGGAGCGAATGGACCATGCTCTCGGCCAGCCACGAATATAAGAAAATCAACAGCCGAACGATCATCTTCCCCGTCCAGGTTCCCAAAGACGGCGAGGTTGTTATAACCTATTCAGTTCGCTATAAGTGGTAACGGCTGAAGCTCAAACCTACACAAAGGGGACTGACTATGAAACGCATTGTCCTAGCCGGAGTTATCTGTTTAGTCCTGTTTGTCAGCCTTTGGCTAATCGCCAGCAGTTCAGATGACGAAGCCGTCCCCAAGCCGCCCGCCAGCCAGCCGAAGGGAAGGGCTGAACCAGACTCGAGTAATATGACAAAGTGGGGCCCGAAGCTGAGCGAGGAGGAATTGGCAGAGATAGCCAAGCTGTCTGTGCCAGAATTGGCTGAGATGCTAAGAACTGGGGATACGATGCATAGATTCGCCGCGCTAGATCAGTTGGAAGCAGATGGGGGCTGGAGAAAGAACTTTGACCTGCTTCTGGGCATTGGCGGGGATATGGTCGTTGGAGGACTGCTCCGTAGGCTTTGTCCGCTGAAGACCTCGGCCCCTGTTGAGGATAAGCAACTGGTGGACAAGTTCCTAGATTTCTTGCAAGGACAACTTAAGGAGCTAAAACCCTCGGTCTCGGGGCCTCAGGCGGTGCGTAGTATTGTCCGGACTGTCTTTCATCGTGATCGCGGATTGCCTGGAATGCCTGGATACACCCCGCCGGAAATACCTTACGCCAATGATCGTGTCATTAACATTTTGATTTCCTGCTTGGACAACGATGATTGGAATGTGCGCGAGGAGGCACTTAATTGGCTAACGAATGTTGGAGCAAACGATCCTGCCAAGATTGACTATGTGATTGCGGCTTTGGAGACTCAACTGACTAAAGAGCAGGCTTCACAGGAGAATCAAGAGGTTAGGGCAAGGGTTAAGGCATGGCGGGTACAACGTATCCAGGGTATCATCGAAGCGCTAAAAAGGCCCCCTACGCAATGGAATTACCCAGGCGGACCGGCTATGCCCGGCATGTTCCAGCCCGCCACGCAGCCGCCTTTAGATAAACGCTTTGTGGATTTAACACCAAAGCAGTTGATACCTCACGTACTCAATCGAAGCAACCCTGATGGCCCTGATGGATGCCGTCTGGCTTGTGCATGGTTTATATGGAAAACTCGGAACACACCAGATGGACAGATGCTGCGAAATGAATTAGCCGACAGACTTGTCGAAAAGATTGGAAAAGTAGACAAGGACCAGATGAAAATGGTACACGATGTGTATTTCTGGGCTGAGATGTTCGGGCCACTTGGCGCAAGAGAACAGACCGTATCGCTTTTGAAGGAACTAAAATATGTAGATTGCTGCTATGGCCCCAATCTGGTAAATTCACTGGCGGTTTGTGGTAAGATTGAAGATGCACCAATTCTTATCGAACTTATAGATAAAGAATCAGAAGGTGGAGCTGGTGCTATTAATAAGGCTCTTGAGAAACTTACTGGCGTTAAAATGCCTTTGACCAGCCGGAGATATACGGACAAAACTGCATGGCAAGGTTGGTGGGAAGACAACAAAGACAGAGTGCTCCAGCCCGCCACGCAGGCGGAGGTCGAAATGCCATAGGGCCTGGATTCCCGCTTTCGCGGGAATGACATGGCTACGAATCGTGCATCGCTGTTTACCGGAAGCTTCGCCAGCGGGCGGGCGGCCAATATACACAGGTTACCACGCCTTCGATCAGCTCGGCGGGCACTGTGCCGGGCTGAATTCTCCCCTGCAGGCTCGGATGGATTTGCCAACCCAGACGGGAATCGCTGCTGACGGCGCTGTTATCGCCGAGGACGTAGTAATGGCCGGGCTGTATCCTCACAGCGGCGGCCCGGGGCGGGAACTCGCTTGGCTTTGCGGATATGGTCCGATAATGGATGTCCCTGTCGAGCTGAATGCGGCTAATTCTGCCCCGACAATTCTTCGCGGCAATACTCAACTGACAGGACTGGGGCGGGATTCGCCCAGCGGCCTCGGCTTCAAACGGCCCGACTGCTGCTTGAGCTAGCAACTCTCTATCGGCGTACAGATAAGCGTAGCCGTCTCGGATAATCAGCATCAATTCCAAACCGCTGCCGATGCCTCGGCCCAGATGAGCCGTCTCGGTAACATCCGGCTGTTGTCGGCCGGGCCCCCGGACCGCCAGATTCGCGGCGCCGGCGGCGTCGATGCTTCCGCGGACCTCCCTGCCCGAGTGTTCCCAGAGCAGGCTCAGGCGGCCATGCCCCTCAAGCTGCGACAGTCGAACGCCCAGCCTCACGTCGTGTATGGGTTTGGGCTCAATATATTCCAAGGCGTTGACGTTGTAGGCCAGCTCGTCCGTAAGTTCACCCGTCAGCTCAAGTGACTCGGGGCGATTCTAGGCCGAATTGAACAGCCAGCTTCGCCCCTGGGCTTGCCAACCGACGGCGCTTGGCTTCGGCTGCCACCACAGCTTGGCCCCGGGTGAATCCTCGGCTTGAAACCTTGTATCCAGGACACTCAGCCACATCTCCTCGTGGGCCAACGCCGGCTTGGAGACCAGCGAACCGTTGATGAAAATCTCCCCGTTGATTATTTGCACCTCTTCGCCGGGCAGACCAACCACTCTCTTCAGCACCAAAGTACTCATGTCGGCCGGCGAATGAAACATCAGCAGATCCCATCGGCCAGGGCTAAGCCTCTTGCCGGCCAATATTCGATCTCTCGGGGGCGTGGAGCTATTGACAACGGCCAAATCCTCCCCGCCGCACATCGGGCAGCTCAGGTCTGGCGTGGGCGTGTACTTCCGCTCAGAGGGCAGTAAGCCCACCTTGAACGCATAGCCGCAGCCTCGGCAGCTCAGCTTGGCATGTTGGCCCAAAAGAGCGGTGGCCATGGAACCTTCACTGATTTGGTATTCTCCGACCAAGAGTTCCCGGCCGGGCCCAAGGGCCAATATCCCAGCCGGTACTGGAGCCACAGCCACCACAGCGGCCATGGCCACGATACGCAGAAAGGAATTCTCGATAGTTACCTTCCGGAACAGCCAGCCGCAGCGGGCGGCATCGACCCAGCCGAGGAGGTGATACAGAGCTACGGCCACGGTTATGGCCACCAGGCGCCATCCGCCCGTGGCCCCAGCCACCAGCAGCCATAGGCCGACCAAGAGCAGTTCTCCGGCGAACCAGAGGCTGGCCCGGATAGGACGGCCGCTGAGCCACTGCCCCGGACCGGCGAAGGTTAGCGAACCTAACCAGCAGGCCACAGCGGTCCAGAGTCGGTCACGCTTCGAGGCTCGCACCCAAGCCTCGATTTTACGCGGATGCCCCGCAGAGTGGACGAGTCTTGAATCTTGCTGGGGGATTGGTTTGTTCACAGGATATTCGGGCTGGATCTACCAGCCGGTGAAAAAACCACGCGTGCGATGGCCCTTCAAACTCAGCGTGTATAGCCCTTGGCGCTCATCGACAGTCTCCAAAACCATGCTGCACCTGTTACCGAAGATTCCGGCATCGAATGTAAAGCCGTCTTTGCTCAGCAGTGTCTGCTTGTCGCCTCGGGAGCTGTATTCGTTGGCCGCCAGCATCAGAATACGTCTCATCGATGAGCTGACGCCGAAAACCTCGTTGATCTGGTCGAAGTGACGCGAGGTGTCGAAGAGTATGTGTCTGAAGTATTGCAGGATAGCTTCTTCCCGCGGGCCGGGCGCAGCCGAGTACTGCTGAAGTTCGCTTGGGGCTACCTGAGTTTCCAGGGCTATCTTCCAGGTATCTGTCCGCCAGAGGATTAGCAGCGGCGCGCGGACCCAGTGCCAATAGTACTTGGCGGTTACGATACCATCCTCATCAAGGTTTACCATCATCAGCTCGGTGTTCTTGCTGAGTTCGTCCTTGGCCAAGGCATATGCGTAGCGGTCCTCGGCCTGGACGGGTGTCTTGAAGGCCTCCTGGACATCCACAGCTGTAGATCGGCCAACTTTCAGCCCCTGCCACTGCTCATAGCGGCAACCCATCAAACTGGTCATCGTTGCAAGTACAAGCACTGCAACTATCGAAAATTTGGCTGTTCTCACGATCAGTCCTCTCTATCTACACACAACACAGCAGGATACGTTACGTGCTTGTACCCGAGCTGGTTCGGGATAACAAATACTAATATCGGGCATTTTTCGGGTCAAGCTTCACGAAAATCCAGTTCTACCAGTCAATTATGTTTCAGGGCTAAATGGTCGGCGTGAATTACCTCTTCCCGGACGCCTTCACCGAGCAGTTCTTTGAGCCGGCTGGACTTTAGACCCTTGATCTTTCTGATCTGAGCGGAGGAGTAATTTACCCGCCCCTTGCCTATTGTTTGCCCATCCGGTCCGAGGACCTCGACCACCTGAGAAGCCCGGAAGTTTCCTCTTACAGAGGTAATGCCAATCGCCAGGAGACTCTTTCGCGATTCTAGAATAGCCTGAGCTGCCCCGCTATCGACGCTCAAGGTCCCGGCTGTCTTTGCCGCAGCGCCTATCCAGCGTCTGTGGGCATTGACCCTTTTGCCGGCGGGGATGAACAACGTCCCCAATTCTTCGCCCTGCAGGAGCCTGTCGACTATGTGGGGCAATTTGCCGTTGACGATGATGGCTGCGTCGCCGGCATCGGTAACCAGGGCGGCGGCCTGCAATTTCGAGGACATTCCGCCAGCCCCACTGCGGCTTCGGCGACCCTGATCCAGACAATAGATCTCTTCGTCCACCTTCTCGACCACCTCCACGACCCGCCCGTCTTTGAGCAAGCCGTCCACGCTGCTCAAGAAAATCAGCAGGTTGGCCCGCAGTAGATTTCCTACCAGGGCAGCCAATATGTCGTTTTCGCCGAAGCGAATCTCCTCCACCGCCACGCTGTCGTTCTCGTTGATGATCGGCACGGCTCGCATCTTGTGCAGGGCATCGATGGTTCGCCGCGTGTTCAGATAGCGGGTGCGGTTCTCAAAATCCGAACGGGTCAAGAGGATTTGCCCCACCTTCAAGCCGTGTTTGGCCAAGGCCGCTTCGTAGAGGCGCATCAGGTGCGGCTGGCCGATGGCCGCGGCCGCCTGCAACTGCTCTATTTTCTTGGGACGACTGGCCCGCTCGAGTTGGGCCAAACCCCTGCCGATGGCCCCGCTGGAGACTAGAACGACTTTGACCCCTCGCTGGTGCAGCTTGGCGATACTCTGGGCCAATTCGCGGATTACTCTGCGATTGTGCCTGGCCCCCGGGCTGTCGGTTTTCGCCAGCACGTCGGATCCGATCTTGATCACTATCAATTTGGCTTGGCTGAGGACTTTTTGCCGCAAAGTTTTGCTGGGCATGGTCGTTTACCTCACGGTTGCCTAGTTTTGCCGGAGGGCGGCTTTGTCCACCGGCGGCGCGCAGGTTCGTGCATGGTGATGGGCTGATCTTCCCAGGATTCGGCAGATCAGCTTCATATGTTTGTCCGTGGCTCCCTTACGATCCAGAATAACCTTCTGGGCCCGTTGGCCTACGGTCCGGGCCAATCCCGGATCGCCCAAGAGCCTCTGCAGTACGGGGCTCAGCTCTGCTGGGCCGGCAATCTGAAATGCCGCCTCGGCCTCGAGCAAGGCCCGGACCGGCTCGGCGAAGTTGAAGGTGTGCGGCCCAAAGATGATGGCCTTGCCCAACCCGGCCGGCTCCATCATATCCGATCCGCCCAGCGGTACCAACGTTCGCCCCACGAAGACGACTCTGGCCAGACTGTAGAATTTGTCTAATTCACCCATGGTATCGCCCAGTACCACCGTATCCCGGGGCAAGGCCCCCACCGGGTCCAGCAGCCCAAAGCCCATTACCCGCGGACCCTCAGCGGTTTGTTCGAGCGGCAGGTCCGGACGCTTCGAACGCCGACGCAGAGCAAAACCCCGCACCCTGATGAGCGAGGCCACCTCGGCAAAACGCTCGGGGTGTCGGGGCACAATCGCCAGGCGGATGTTCGCATGGCCCTCCTGAAGCAGTTGTTGATGAGCGGTGAGGATCTCCTCTTCCTCGCCGGGCCCGGTGCAACCGGCTACCCACAGATGGTGGGTAGCCTTGATTCCCAACGCCAGGGCAAGCTCCCCGCTGCCGGGAACCTCCTGGGCCACCACTGTAGAGTCGTATTTCATGGTCCCCGCTACGCTGATTCTCTCCGCCGGCACACCCACCGCCCGGAAACGCTCGGCTATCTCCTCGTCCTGAGCAAAGACGTGTCTGATGCGCCGGAACATCCGCGAGGTAAGGGCCCCAATCAGCCGGTATGCTCGCTTTGAGCTTTCGGTCATTCGCCCGTTGGCCACTATCACCGGAATGTTGAAACGATCGGCCTGCACCATGAAGTTGTACCAGACCTCCAGTTCCATCAGGATTACCAGCGACGGTCTTAGTCGGCGAAATACTCTGCTTACCACCCAGCTCAGGTCAAAGGGAAAGTAGAATACCTCTTCTTTACCGAACAGTTTGCAGGCCCGGTTGTAGCCCGTCCGCGTAGTGGCTGAAATCCGCAGCTCGTGGTCCGGCAAATCCCCCCGCAGTCGTTTAATCAACGCCCGGGCGGCGTTAACCTCGCCCACACTTACCGCGTGCAGCCAGATCAGTGGCTGAAGCGAATACCGCCGACGAATGTGGCCCATGCGCTGTCGAAGTCCCCGGGCATACTTTCCCTGAGTGACTGCCTTATAGACGAACATCGGCATCAACAGCACCACCAATAGAATATAGAATAAATCGAGAATCATTATTCCCTCAAGCCTCAGGCCTTAGGCTTCAAGCCTAACTCCGTCCGCAGCACTTTTTATATTTTTTGCCCGAGCCGCAGGGGCAGGGATCGTTTCGCCCGACTTTTGGAGTCTTCTTGCGAATGGTCCTGGCCACCGGGGGCGGCTGGCCGGCCTGGGCGGTATCTACCTCGGAGTAATCCATCTGCATCAGGTCGTGACGGGTCTGGGCGATGTTGTACACCGAGCGGGCCGACTCGCCGGGTGTGAGCTTGACTTTGAACAACAAGCCTGTTACCCGCGACTGAACCCCCTGGAGCATCTCCTCAAAGAGCCGCGAGCCTTCCCGGGTGTACTCGATCTTGGGGTCGCGCTCGGCATAGCCGCGCAAACCGATCGAATCGCGCAGATGGTCCATGCTCAGCAGGTGTTCCTTCCAGCCGGCATCGTATTCGTGCAGGAGAATAAAGCGTTCCAGCTCGCTCAGCTCTCGACGGATAAACTCTCTTCCGGCAGCGAGGAGTTTTTCCCGAGGGGTTTGTTCGCCACCCTCTTCGCCCAGGTCAGAAGCACTCAAGTTGGCATTGAATCTATCCGAGGCCCATTGGCTGAGCTTTTGCGGGGCATCCGAGAAGTCGCCCAGCCCCTGGTCCACTTCGTTGGTCAGTCTGCTGTTCTCCAGGAAGTCCCGGCTAAGGTCCAAAAGCCGCCGACGTATGGCCGAGAGCTCCTGGCCCTGGAAGTCCTCAGGCTTGAACGATTCTTTGTACTTGCGGTTGGCCCAATTGGCCAGCCGTTCGACGGCGAAGAGGTCTTCGGTATTGGACTGGGCGAAGGTGGTCTCCATGGCCCAGTCCACCGGATAGTGTATTTCCCGTTGGCGGTAGGCTTGTTCGATTTGGCCCAGTAGGGCCCCGCCCACCTCTTCCACCGAGCGCTCCGCAAATTCAGCCGGGTCGATTCGCAGGTCAAATCTTTCCCTTACCCAATCGGCCAGGGCCCAGTGGCTGAAACCCTTCGCCAGCATGGCCGACAGGTCCGAGCAATCCACCGCCTCAACCTGCTGTATGGCCGCTTCGCTTATAGCTTCGCGCATGTCTTCGGGCATCATCTTGCGGAGTTGTCCCTGGCTGATGCTGACCTGGAATCGGCTCATGGCCCAGCGCGATACGCCACGCAGGTCCCAGCGTGAAGAGTCTTCTTCTTCGTCGATGTGCTCGCCGAGCTCCAAGTCCACAGTGCTGCGGACCTCGTCAGCGGCCAGGCGCTTGAGATAATCCTCCAGCTCCTGCTGGTCTTTGCTGGATATGGCCGACACCGCAGCCGAGACGTTGAAGTTCTCCCGGGCCCAGCGAGCGATACACTCGGCTGGATAGTCTTTCCGCAGATACGTATCAACCGCTTCGCCAACGGAGCCTTCAATCATCGACCAGATGAGCTGGGGGATCTCTCGACCCTCCAGAATTCTCTGCCGCAGACTGTAGAAGTACTTCCGCTGGGCATCCATAATGCCGTCGTATTCCAGTAAGTTTTTGCGGATGGAGAAGTTCCGCTCCTCCACCTTTTTCTGTGCCCGGGCGATACCCTTGGATATCCGCTTGTTCTCGATGGCCATGCCTTCTTCCAGGCCCAGCCATTCGAGCATCTTGATGGTCCATTCCGGGGCGAAAGTGCGGATCAAATCGTCTCGCAGACTCAGGAAGAACCTGCTCGAGCCGGGATCGCCCTGCCGGGCGGAACGCCCGCGAAGCTGGTTGTCGATCCTCCGGGCCTCGTGCCTTTCAGTACCTACGATGTGCAAGCCACAGGGCACCCGTTCGCGGCATTCGGTTCGGCCACGGGCCGGAAAGTCCGGATCCACCTTGGGCTTCCAACAGTGGCCGCATTTTGTGCGGGCGTCATAATCCGGGCAGTGGATGCAGCACTTGGTGGCCGTAACACCCTTCTCCTGCCAGAACCACTTTTGACCGTTGCTGGACGGGGGGCCGAGGTCTCCGACGCATTTTTCATAAACTACTCCGGTTCCAAGCTTTATATCCGTTCCCCGCCCGGCCATATTGGTGGCCACGGTAACATTCCCGAACTCCCTGGAGGGGTCTTTACGGTTCTTGTGGCGATGGCCGGCCTGGGCCACGATCTCCGCTTCACGGGAATGATTCTTGGCGTTGAGCACTTCATGAGCCATGCCCATCCTGTGGGTAAGCAGTTGCGAGAGCTTTTCATTGTTCTCCACGCTGGTCGTGCCTACCAGGACCGGCCGGCCCGACTCATGCACCGAGCGTATCTCTTCGATAATCGCGTCCCACTTCTCGTCCTCCGAGCGATAAATGACATCTTCGTGGTCCATCCGGTTGACCGGCCGGTGCGTCGGCAGGGCCACCACCTCCAGCTTGTATATATTGTGGAACTCCTCCGATTCGGTCATGGCCGTGCCGGTCATGCCCGCCGGCTTGCCGTAGAGTCGGAAAAAATTCTGCAGGGTGATCGTCGCCAACGTCTGGTTTTCCTGTTTGACGGTTACACCCTCTTTGGCCTCGACCGCCTGGTGCAGCCCTTCGGACCACTGCCTGCCTTCCATCAGTCGGCCGGTAAATTCGTCAACAATTATCACCTGGTCGTTCTGGACGATGTAGTGCTGCTCATTCTTATAAATCTCTCGGGCCCGCAGGGCGGTGCTGATCCGATGTATCCAGTACCCCTGGGAGGCCTGGCTGAAGGGCCCTGAGCCGATGCGGTCTTCAGCCACGCGCTGGCCTTCGTCGGTCATCTTGGCTGAGTGCCTGTCTTTCTCGACGACTACATACTGCTGTAGCCCGATAAGCTCGGCTTCTTCCTCGTTGAGCAGACGTGGATGGTGCTTGAATTTCAAAAGGGCCGCGGCCGTGGGCCCAACCGCATCGGTTATGTTCTGCACCTTTCGCCGGCAATCTCTGACAGCCTTATCCTGCAATGATATCAGGTGCTGGGCTACGTCGTCCGCCGAACGATAGACGCGCACATCATCATAGGCCGGGCCGGAAATAATCAAGGGCGTCCGGGCCTCGTCTATCAGTATCGAGTCCACCTCATCAATGATGACGAAGTCGAGGCGGCCCTGCACCTGGGCCTCGGCCGACATCTTCATATTGTCCCGCAGATAATCGAAGCCGAACTCGCTATTCGTACCATAGGTAACGTCGCAGTCGTACTGGGCTTTGCGCTCCAGGGCCTCGGAGGCGTCCATGCTGGCCTGGATGGCCCCAACGCTCATACCCAGCAGCTCGAAGATGGGAGCGGCAAAATCGCGGTCCCGCTGCACCAGGTAGTCATTGACCGTAACCACGTGCACCTTTTTGCCCAGCAGAAAGGCCAGGTAAATAGCCAAGTAGCAGGCAATGGTTTTTCCCTCACCGGTGGCTTCCTCGGCTATCTTGCCCTCGTGTAGCACTAACCCGGCGCTGAGCTGCACGTCGAACTGCCGGTGGTCTCGCCCTCGCCGGGAAGCTTCGCGCACCGCTGCACTCGCTTCGGGCAGAATATCCTCGATAGATTCACCTTGGCCCAGCCGCCGGCGAAACTCGCCGGTCTTGTCCTGTAGCTGCTGGTCGGAGAGTTGGCGGAATTGCCCTTCCAATGCGGAGATTTGATCTACAGTTTTCTGATAGCCCTTGAGCAAACGCTGATTGCGCGAGCCGAAGACCTTCGTAAAAGCATTGGATAACGATAGCAGGGCCATGTGTTTGTTCGCCAGGCTCTAGCGAACGCGCTCCACGTATTCGCCTGAGCGGGTATCGACCCGTACTGTTTCGCCGACTCCTACAAAAGGCGGCACCTGGACTTTGATACCTGTCTCCAGTGTAGCCGTCTTGTTCTGATTCGTAGCCGTTGCCCCTTTGACCACCGGTGGAGTCTCAACCACTTTCAGGTCCACGGTATTCGGCAAAATGGCCAGTACAGCCTTGCCGTCAAAAAAATGCACTTCCAGAGCCGTGCCGCTGACCAGGTATCCGACTCCATCGCCGATTACCCCCAGCCCAATGGGTATCTGCTCGTACGTCTGGCTGTCCATGCAGAAGTGGCCCTGGGCATTGCTGTAGGAATATTCCATCTGCCGCTTATCCACAAAGACGTCTTCAAGGCTGTCGGACACGCGAAAGCGCTCGTCGATGGTCGTTCCGCTGGAGAGATTTTTGAGTTTGACCTGCATAAGCGAGCGTTTATTTCCCTTGGCCACGTGCTGGGAATCCACCACTGTCCAGAGATCATCACGATATCTGACGGCTATCCCCCGACGAAGATCCACTGCCTTGATCATAGGTCCAGAACTCCTCGGTTTTGAAGTATCTGGTTGGGCTGTCAAATCATCCTGTCTACTTATTTTATAGTATCCCATAGAAACCCCCGCCAGTCAACAACGCTTGGGCTGCATTGATTGACATCTACGGCCCGACAGGACGTTAGAAGTCGGGTTTTTCTCTTGGCTTAACGGTCGCCCAGCGGTACACTATCGCGACTTTGTGGTTATGCAGTTTATAGACCGTGGTAATTGGTTTTTATGGCAGTGCTTCCGACTGATAAGCCTGATGGTCCAGACCAGGGGTCCTGTCCCAGCGAGGAATCTTTTTCCAACACACCCGGTTGCCCGTCCGCCACTCAACAGGGCTCTTGCCGACATTGCGCCGAGGTAATGGAGCAATTGAATCACAGCCCCACTTCTTACCAGCCGCTTCCGCTTGGCCAGCTCCTGTTGGTTTTTTTTCTGCCGCTGATATGTGCAGCCGCCTTGGTAATCGGAGCCGTCAGTTGCTTGCCCAAGTTGGCTGAGCATCCGGGTTATCTGGCCCTGTCCGCTTTGGGCGTAGCCTGTTCAGCCATACTTTTAGCCAGAATCTTCACCCGCCGGGCAAAGACACCCAAGCGAGGATAGTCCTGATCCATGTCTGCAGAGTCAGCCAGCTCACCAGCCCTTTGCCTGCCCGCCAAGATCGGCCCCGGCACATTCCGGCGCGGCGTGCATCCGCCTCAGAACAAATCACTCACTGCCGATCTGGCTATCGAAGTCTTGCCCAGCCCAGCCAAGCTGGTCCTTCCTTTGTTGCAGCACACCGGCAGACCGGCCGAGCTGTCGGTCAAGCCGCGGGACATCGTCGAAGCCGGCCAGAAAATCGCCGAACCCACCGGTTTGATCTCCGCTGCGGTGCACACGGCCATTGCCGGCAAGGTCGGGCCCGTCACTACTACTGTTCTGGCCGCCGGCCTTCGGGTCCCAGCCGTTACCATTACCGCTGATTCTTCGACCGAAGCGCCCGAGCCGAGCTGGCCGCCAGCACAGCCGCCGAGATTCAGCCCGGATGATTTTTCCGCCCAGCAGATCGCCGAGGCCGCCCAGGAGGCAGGCCTGGTCGGTCTGGGCGGGGCTGCTTTTCCCACCCATGTCAAGCTGATAACCAGCCCCGAGCGGCCCATCGACACCCTGATCCTCAACGGCTGTGAGTGCGAGCCTTACCTGACCAGCGACTATCGACTCATGCTCGAAGACCCCTGGTGGATCGTAGCCGGTTTGTTACTAGCCATGCGAGCCACCGCCGCCCAGCGGGGCATAATCGCTATTGAGGACAACAAGCCCCAGGCCATCGCCGCCATGCACATTGCCATAAGCGATCATCCCCAGCTCTCAGTGCAATCTTTGCAGACAAAGTATCCCCAGGGCGGCGAGCGATCCTTATTGCCCGCATCGGTGGGGAGGATTATTCCTACCAAGGGTCTGCCCCTGCACGTAGGTGTGGTGGTGCTGAACGTCGGCACGTCTGCAACACTGGCACGAGCGGTCCTCAATGGCTCCGGCCTGACTCACCGGGTAATCACTGTTACCGGCCAGGGCATAGCTAGACCCGCAAACCTCTTGGTTCCTGTCGGAGTGGCCTTGGGCGAAGTCCTCGATTATTGCGGCGGGCTCACAGACAGCGCCGCCCAGATCGTTATGGGCGGGCCCATGATGGGCAACACGGTTTCAAACCTCGATCTGCCCATTACCAAGGGCATCTCCGGCGTTACCGTGCTCGCCAAGTCACAGTTGGATCGCCGCCCCGAGCGCCCCTGCCTCCGCTGCGCCAAGTGCGTGGACCATTGTCCGATCAAGCTCAATCCCACGGGGATTGCCCACGCCGTCAAGCTTCGCGAATTCGAGCTGGCCCGCCAACTGAACCTCGAAGCCTGCGTGGAGTGTGGCTGCTGCGGATACATCTGTCCCAGCCGGATCCCCCTGGTGCAATACATGCGCTCGGGAAAAGCGGCCCTGCTCCAAATTGACCTGGCTAACAAAGATAAAGGATAACTGGATAGGATCAATGGACGACCAGAAGCAGCTTAATGTCAGTCCCACGCCGCACGTTTCGGCGAAGCTCACCACCTCTCGGATGATGGCCGATGTGCTTATCGCCCTTATCCCGGTGTCGGTAACCGCGACGATACTCTTCGGCTGGCGGACCCTGCAGCTACCGCTGATCTGCGTGGCTACTTGCGTGGTTACGGAGATCATTTTCAACTTCTGCCGCAAAAAGCCCAACTCCCTGGGTGATTGTTCGGCGGTGGTTACGGGCCTGATTCTGGCCTTTTCCGTTCCCCCGACGCTGCCCTGGTTTGCCTGCGTGATCGGCTCGGTCGTGGCCATCGGTATTGCCAAGATGCTTTTCGGTGGCTTGGGCTCGAATATTTTCAATCCGGCCATGGTCGGTCGAGCCTTTCTGATGATTTGCTTCGGCCAACTGATGACCACCTGGACTGCCCCAGGGGTGGAAGATACCGCCAAAATATATGCCACGACCAGGGCTACACCTTTGGCGGTGGCCAAGTTTACCGAATCCGATCGAAGCAAGGCCCTGGAGGAAGTTTCCTTAGAAGAGTATGAAATATCGCTGAAAGTTCGGGCCGGAAATCCTGCCGTCCTTGGCGACTTACTTCGCGGGGCGGTGGGCGGTTGCCTCGGTGAGACTTCAGCCTTGGCTATCCTGATCGGCGGGGCCTACCTCCTCTGGAGAAAAACTATCTCCTACCAGATAACATTGGGAATGATCGGGGCTATCCTGATTTTTGCCGGAGTGGGTTATTATCTCGCCCCCCAGCAGGTCATGCACCCCTTGGGGCATCTCTTTGCCGGCGGGGCCATGTTCGGAGCCTTTTTCGTTGCCACCGACCCGGTCAGCTCACCACTTAGCACTCCTGGCAGATGGCTTTTCGGGATAGGCACCGGCGTGTTAGTGATGGTGATCCGTATTTTCTCGGGCTATCCGGAGGGCATCATGTTTGCCGTGCTGATTATGAATGCCATAGCTCCTTTACTGGATCGCTGGACGGAGCCAGCCCCGCTGGGCACCAAGGTAAAAACCGCCGCGGGCTCTTGAGTGAGGAATAGCTGGCGTGATCAACTTTATCAAACAGTCGGCTCTGGTGCTGGTCCTGGCCGTGGTCTTCGGCTCAGGCTTGGCCTTGATGTATGCCGGGACCAATCCACTCTATCTAGCCAATCAGGAAAAAGCTACCCTCGACTCTATCGCTAAAACAATCCCCGGGGCTGACACAGCTCAGAATCTGCAGACTTCAGAGGTAGAATCCATCGAAGAGTATAGAGTCTATCGTGTTTTCGATTCGCCAGAGGACGGCAAAGAAACGCTTCTGGGCTGGGCCTACGTAGCCAAGGGCAAGGGTTTCGGCGGTGATATCAAGCTGCTCGTCGGCCTGAACGCCCAGGCGGATGCCCTGGTCGGCATCGACGTCCTTGAAGACGTTGAAACACCAGGCTTCGGGAACTATATAAATGACGAAGAACGCTGGAAGAGCAAGTTTCGGCCGCGCGATGGAAAGGCCCTGTCTCTGGACAGGAACTTGGTGGTGATCAAGACCACTCCTAAGAAGCCTTATCAGATTCAGGCTATCACCGGAGCGACTATTTCTTCCAAGGCCGTGGTCGCCATTATCAACGACACCGCCGGGAAAGTTGCCGCCCAGATAAAGCAAGAGGACTAATATAGATGGCTGACAAAAGTAGCGAACCAAGCTCGCTGGTGCGCTTTATCAACGGCATTTTGCCGGAGAATCCGGTTCTGCGCCTGGTGCTGGGGATTTGCCCCACCCTGGCGGTAACCGCTAGCATGGAAGGGGCAATCACCATGGGCCTGGCGGCGACGTTCGTGCTGTTCTGCTCCAACTTCTTCGTCTCGCTGCTGAAAAGATTCCTTCAGCCGCATCTGCGGATACTGGTCTTTACCATTATCATCGCCACCTTCGTTACCATCGTAGATATGTTCCTCAAGGCTTTCATGTATGACATGTCCCGAACGTTGGGCCCGTACATTCCACTGATTATTGTCAACTGCATTATTATCGCCCGGGCCGAGGCCTGTGCCAGCAAGAGTCGTCTGCTGCCTTCCCTGGCCGATGCCTTGGGAATGGGATTGGGCTTTACTTTAGCCCTGTGCATCCTGGCCAGCGTCCGCGAGATCTTGGCCGACGGGACCTGGCTGAATATACCGGTAATGTGGGAAGGTTTTACGACTTGGACTATTATGAAATTGGCTCCGGGCGCGTTTTTGGCGTTTGGGCTGGTCGTCGGAGCCAATAATTTCATCCGCCGCAAACTTGAAGAAAGGAAGAGCTAGCCATGACCGTTGAGCTGCTGCTTATCCTTTTGACCGCGGTGTTGATCAACAACCCCGTGCTTTATTATTTTTTGGGGCTTTGTCCTTACCTGGGCGTTTCCAACAAGGTGGACATGGCCTTTGGCATGGGAATGGCCGTTACTTTTGTGATGACCGTGGCCGCCAGCATGACCTGGGCCATCAACAACCTGGTAATCTTTTATCTTAGCACCAGCAGCATTGCTATCGACCTGGGCTTTCTGCGTTATATCATTTTCATTTTCGTCATTGCCGGCACCGTGCAACTGGTGGAGATGTTTCTGCGGAAGTTTTTCCCGCATCTCTACGACCGCTTTGGCATTTTCCTTCCCCTGATTACCACCAACTGCGCCATTCTGGGCTGTTGCCTATGGATTGACGTAAAGGGATTTAATCTGGTGGCCGGCGAGCAGGGCGTGGCCGTTTCCTGGAAGTTCGCCCAGGCCCTGCTTTTCGGCATCGGGAACGGTTTGGGATTTACTCTGGCCATCTGCCTGATGGCGGGCATCCGCGAAAGGTTGCGTTTCTCGGATGTCCCCCGTGATTTTCGCGGCGTAGCTATTACCCTCATCGTAGCGGCTATCCTGGCCATGGCCTTCATGGGATTCTCCGGTATCGGAGGCTAGCAAGGGCCGGCCCTTAGCGAGGTGCAGCCAACGTGATCTTATTTTTAACTATTCTCTCAGCTGCGGCTTTGATGCTGGGCTTGGCCCTGCTGTTCACCATTACCTTGAGCGTGGCCAAGATCCGCCTTCATGTGGAGACCGACCCCCGGATCGAGCGGATCAACGATATTCTTCCAGGCGCCAACTGTGGCGGTTGCGGGGCAGCCGGCTGCAGCAGTTTCGCCCGCTCCGTTGTTGAAGGCAAGATGCCTGCCGATGGTTGTCCTGTCGGTGGACCCGACATTTCCGCCTTGATAGCCGACATTATGGGCATCGAGCTCAGCGCCGGCCATCCCCTGCGCCCGGTGGTTCGCTGCCAGGCTCGGGCCTCCGATCGCCTGGGCCGGGCCGCTTACAATTCTATCGACACCTGCGCCGAGGCCAACGTCGTGCCCGGCCTGCAGGCCTGCACCTATGGCTGTTTGGGCTTTGGCGATTGTGTTGTCGCCTGCCGATATGATGCCATCAGAATGGTTGACGGCCTACCCGTGGTGGATTACCAAAAATGCACCAACTGCGGGGCCTGTAGCCGTGCCTGTCCGCGTAATATGATTGCTCGTGTGCCTTTCAGCCAGGCCGGCATGTACGCCGTGGCCTGCAACAACCACGATCCCGGCAGAGCCATGAAAAGCATCTGCAAGGTCGGCTGCATTGCCTGTGGGGCCTGCGTCAAGGCCGTGGCCGACTTGTTCGAGGTCAAAGCCAACTTGGCCGAAGTCAATTACGACGATTACGATAAGGCCGACGCGGCCCCTGCCGGCGAAAAATGCCCCACCAAGGTTATCCTGACTTTCGGTGACGGTCAGAATCAGGCTTAGTTTTTCCCATTGACAATTCACCCCTGACAGCGTGTAATTGGCTGTTGTAGGGCGTTGTTTTCGAATACTGAAGGACATGGTGCGGCGGATGTTAAGGAGTGAGCATGACAGGTAAGTCCGAAGCCCGGCTGGATATCGATCCGAGCAAATCCACCATCCTGGTGGTGGACGACAATCTGCAGAACCTCGAATTGCTCCAGGCTTATCTGGAGGATTTGGGCTGTGAGGTGATTTCCGCCGTGGACGGCGTGAAGGCTATGCAGGCCGTAGCCCAGCACAATCCGGACCTGATACTGCTGGACATTATGATGCCGAAGATGAGCGGTTTCGAGGTCTGCCGTCGGCTCAAGGAGGACGAGGCTACCTGCGATATTCCCGTAGTGATGGTAACAGCTCTGAACGAACTGGGCGACATCGAACGGGCCGTGGCTGCCGGTACCGATGATTTTCTCTCCAAGCCCATCAACAAGCTCGAGTTGCTCACCCGGGTCAAGAGTCTGCTGCGGGTCCGCCACCTCAAGAACGAGCTGGAGCGCACCTTGGCTTATCTGCAGGAAGTTGACAGCCCTAAGAAGAAGGCTTGAGGCGTGAGGCACAAAAAGTGTACACTCGAATCCCCGCTTTCGCAGCCTCAAGCCTAACAAAGAGCTATGGCTGATTATACCTTGGTAATGAGAGTTCGCCTCGAAGCTTTGGACGACGTGCAGGCCCGCGGGAAAGCCCAAGACCTTCTCGAGCAGATGGGCCAGCAGGAAATCTGCCCTGATGCCCAGTTGGTCTTGCGCCGCCAGGGACCCCAAGCCAGCCGCAATCTCTTGGGCGGAGATGGCGAATCCTAACCATTACATCTTGTTCAAACAAATAGCTTGGGGGCGACTTTTTTCAGAAAATGCTCAGCCAGGGCCTTGTATCCGTCGGCATTGGGGTGCAGCCCGTCGGGGACCAAATCGTCCCAGTTGGATATGTCTGGACCGAATAGTCTCAGACCGTCAATGTAGTGAATGTGCCGGTCCCCGTGAGCTTGGAGTGTATCGACAGCTGCGGCTACCTCTTGGCGCATTATCCGCAGATTTAGTTCGACCGGGTTCTTAGCTGTCTCGTATTGTGGCGCATATATGGGCGAAATGACGGCCAAGGGTGTGTTGGGATGCTTTTCCCGGACGATTTGCACAAAACCGATGATGGCTGGGCGAAAGGTGCGAAGGCTAAGACTGCACCCGCCTAGGATATTGATCCCTGCACACACGGAAAGGTAATCGACCGGTAAATCGCGGATCAAGCGGGCCAGCATGGGCTCCAAATGGCACTGACCACCAAAGCCCATGCACGTCAGATTCAACCCACGCCGGCGGGCGACAATGGCCGGCCAGGTTTGGGCCGGGCTCGCCGCGGCTGCACATTGGGTGATGGAGCTGCCGTAAGTGATCCAGCGGGGCCGATGATCCTCGAGCGGCGCGACGGTTGCACCGTCATCGAGTTCGAGTTGCTGTAAGCGAAATTCATGCTGTTGCGGCAGCCACAATTCGATGCTCTTCTGGCCGGTAGGTAAGTGCTCGAAGTGAAAAGTTCCCTGCTGGTCCAACTCGATGGTTTGGAGAAGTTTGCCGTCGGCGCAAAGATCTGTTCGAGCGGGGTCATCAACAGGTTCGGGAGTGGCGAGTTCGAGTTTTCCTGCTACGGTAGTGCTGTTGCTGCGAAAAGTGATACGCACTCCGGCTGCGGTGGCGCCATGGCCCCCGATGCCTTCCGGTGGAAACAGGTCGAATTGCTCGTAGGGGATACGCCAGGGCTTGACCCACTTGTCTGTGCGCTCCAGCGAGACGACGCCCTGCCAGGTCAAACGTTCATCGTCGGGCTTGAGAATCAACGACATCTGAAGGGTTCCTCTGTGGAAGTTCTTGCGAAGGTTTGATCTCGTTATGTGGGGACCTGTGCAAATGCACCGTGGGGAACGTTTCTGTGTCGGCCTTTTCGCTGCTGAAAGGCTCGGGCCTGGTGCATGAAGGCCTCCAGGCGGGTTTCGGTGGTGGCCTGCTCCTGGCCGTCGTAAGCAATGCTCAGAGCCGGCATGGCCCCCAGGTCCTTCTGCACCTTCTTCATCAGCGAGCTGACGATCGTCGAAGGCATGCAGGTAAAGGGCATTACGTTGATCACCCCGTCAGCCCCGGCATGAGCGAATTCCACCGTCTTGCCCACGCTCAGGATTGCTTCACCCTCAAAACTGTCATGTATATACGGTTCTGCCGCTTTGAGGGTTTTGCGCACGTCCTCCTCAGCCAAGGATCCCAGCAGCCGTTCGAACGGTCGGGCGTAATTCTTCTCAATCCGGTGCTGGATATGATTCTTGAGGCGGTTGGATAGATAATCGCTTATATCTCGCTCGCGCATGGCTGTGCGCGAACGCGTGAAATTCGTATAGTACATCCACTCGGCAAAGCCGCACAGCGTAACTTGGGCCCCCAGGGCCTCGAGCTGCCGCACGATGTTCTGGTTGCTGAAGGGATGAGAGCGGACGAAGATCTCTCCCACTACGCCGATCCAGGGCTTGGGCTGGAAACGGTCCACACCAATCCTCTCGAACTGCCCGGCGCAGAAATCCATTACTTTCTGCAGGTCGTCGCCGTTTTCGATGGCCATACACACCCGCTGCAGACACATCTCATATACCTCGTCCACCCTGCCGGTTCTGAGTTCATAGGGCCGCAAAGCCAACTGGGCCTTGTTGAGCAAATCGACCGCAGAGATGCCCTGCCAGGCAAGTTTGGTCGGATCCTGCTTGAACTGCTTGAAATCCTCGTAGAAATCCTTGTCCTGGTTGGGGGCGATGACCGGCACATCCGGATAACCCACGTCAGCCAGGATAAGCTTGTGCAGCCTGTTGTACTGCCCAAATCGGCAAGGACCGCAGCCGCTGGGCATGAAGAAGGCCGCCCGTTCAGGATCGAAATCTTTGTCAAAGACCACTCGCAGCATATCGCCGGCCGTTACCGTGCAGGGCAAACATTCCTTGCCCGTAGTGTACCGCCTACCCAGGGCCAACGATTCGGCATCGGTCATCGGCAGCACCTCGGCCGGTTGACCGCAACGGTGAAAGGCCGCCACCAGCACCTGGGCATGGTCGCCCATCGGCGGGACGTACACCGTCCGCCGGCTGTGATCCGGCTTCTCTTTGCTTTCACGCAGGATAGTCGTCTTGCTCTGGCCCGGATGCAAACGTTCGATATTCCGCAGGCTTTCCAGATAGGCCTCCAGGCGGGTTACCACCCCGGCATCGGCTGAATGCTCGTCGATCTCCAAAGTCAGGAAGGGCTTGTTGCCCATCGCATGTTTGAAAAAGGTATTCAGGAATGAGTCAGGCCCGCAGCCAAAGTTAGTCAGATAGATGGCATAAAGTCTAGGGTCCTGGCGGATAACTTCCGCCCCGGCCAGGATACGCTGTCCGTATTTCCAGTACATCGACTGCCATTCGTCCGCCAATTTGCCCCGCAGCTCCAGCATATCCAGGGGGATAGCCAACACGCCCATCTTTTTCAGCTTGGCCGGTACATTCAGCGATACGCTCGCATCGCAGCCGTTATACGGCCGGGATACCAGCACCACCGTTCGTTGCTCGGCCCTGAGATTCGCAAGCGCCTCTTGGGCGCGCCTTCGACAAGCATCTTCGAAATTCCGCTGGGCCCGTTCGGCGTCGTCAATCGCTCGGCTGAGCTGCTTTCGGCTCACATCCAGTTGGCGACAGAGCACCGACAAATCCTTTTCCATCAACCGTCGGCCATCCTGAAAACGCACCGGCGTGTCCAGCAGTTTTACCCCGCGTTCTTCCGGCGTCAGGGCGACCTTCACCTGGTAAGGAATTGTCTGCACGTAGGGGCACAAAACGTTGCGGCTCTGCCGCTTGTCCTCGGCGGGCATACTAACCACGCTGGGCAGCCAGAGGTAATCCACCTTCTTCTCGATGAGCTTATCGATGTGCCCGTGAGCCACCTTTACCGGGAAGCAGGGCTGGCTCAGAACGCCTTCCACGCCGCGCCTGATTATCTGCTTGGTCGATGCCCCCGAGATGACCACCGTAAAGCCCAGGCTTCGGAACATCCTCCCCCAGAACGGCAGTAACTGGTAGTTGCTCAGGGCCAGGGGAATACCCACTGTCCCTTTGCTGTGCTCTTCCTGCTCGGCGATACCGGCGAACTTTTCCAGCAGTTTTTGACGTTCGCCGAACAAATCGGGCAAGTCGTCGCCCAAGCCTTTTTCCTTTTTAACATTGTAGCGGTCGCAACGGCTGCCGTAGTAGAGCGCTTCGCTGCCTTCGATGCTAACCTTTTTGATTTCACAGTTATTGGCACAATGTTCGCACTCGAATGATTCGATTCTGTAGGAGCGTTCGCTGATCTCGAACCCCCGAAAGTTGCTCTGCTTTATCTGGGGATTCTCCGCCCTATATTTCTTGGCCAACAGGGCCACGCCGATAGCACCGGTAACCTCGTGGTGCTCGGGCACCGTAACTTCACTACCGATTACGGCGTTGAAGGCTGCCACAACTCCTTTATTAAAGGCCGTACCCCCTTGGAAGAATATCCGCCTGCCGATCCGCCTGGGGCCCACCACCCGATTGAGGTAGTTGTGTACGATGGAGTAGCTCAGCCCCGCTACCAGGTCCCCGATAGGCACGTTCTGCTGCTGGTAGCGGATCATGTTTGATTCCATAAACACCGTGCAGCGCTCGCCGAGCTTTACCGGTGAGTCGCTGGCCAAGGCCAGGTCCCCGAATTCTTCTTTGATGGCTACGTCCAGCCGCTCAGCCTGTTCTTCCAGGAACGAGCCGGTCCCCGCTGCACAGGCATGGTTCATCTCGAAGTCCACCACCACGCCGTTGTCCAGGCTGATGTATTTGGAATCCTGGCCGCCGATTTCGAAAATGGTATCAACCTCCCGATCGATAGCTGCCGCAGCCGTGGCCTGGGAGGTTATCTCGTTGACCACCAGATCAGCCCCCACGAAATCTCCGGTCAGATAGCGTCCCGAGCCGGTCGTTGCTATGCCTTTGACTACCACCTGATCCTTCAGGGCTTGGACAATCTCTCGCAAACCCTGCCGGACAGCCTCGATTGGTTTGCCGGCGGTCATCAGGTACGATTTGGCCAGGAGCCGCCCATCTTCGTCGATGGCCGCCAGGCAAGTAGAGATCGAGCCGACGTCTACCCCCAGGTATACGCTGACGTTTTTCTCCTCAGGCTGGAGTTTTCGCATTACCCGTTGCGGCCCGCCGTCGTCAGAAGGTTCAATAAGCTTGCTCAGTCGCTCGCCGGTCATCCCCCGATTGCTAAGGTGTTGGTTGAGCTTGTCAGCCCGGAATTCACCGGGCCATTCGCCCGAGTTCTCCAGGGCCGTCAGCACCGCCCCAATGGCCCCTGTGCTGCTGTGGCATGGAGGAACTATCAGTTCGCCCGATTCCATCTCCAGCACGTTCTCGAATGCCCGCACCACCCCCTCGTTCGAGGCCACACCCCCGCAGAAGGCGATCGGGCGAATGAACTCTTTGCCTCGGCCGACGTTGCTCTTGAAGTTTCTGGCCAGTCCTAGGCACAGCCCGGCCACAATGTCGTAGTCCGGAGTCGCTTGCTGTTGCAGATGGATCATATCGCTCTTGGCGAACACGCTGCACCTGCCGGCAACTCTCGGAGGATTCTCGCTCTGCAGAGCTAGAGCCTCAAATTCACCTTCAATTTTTAATCCCAGTCGGCTGGCCTGTTGATCCAGGAAGCTGCCCGTGCCTGCCGCACAGACCGTATTGGTAGCGAAATCCTCGATTAGTTCCGCCCCTCCCCCTGCAGACAGGAAGACCAGCTTTGATTCTTCGCCGCCCATCTCGATCAGGGTTCGCACTTGAGGCTCGACCTGGCGTATGCCCCGGGCCTGGGCGATGATCTCATTTACAAACGGAACCCCCAGCAGCTCGGCTACCAGTCGTGCTCCGGTCCCGGTACCCGCCAAGAGAGCCACTCGGCCGGCATCGGTTCTGCCAAAAAACTCTCCCAGGACCTCCAGAGCCGTCTGCACCGGACGAGCGTGTATCCGGGTGTAAGATTCTTCTAGAAGCGCGCCGTCTGCGTTGAGCACCGCCACGTTCAGACTTATTGAGCCGATATCGAAGCCAACATAAAGCTTTGCCGAATCCCTGCTCGCCTCTGGATCGCTTATCATAACCCCGCTTTCTTAGTTTGCGTACCTTCTCGGAAACTGGCCCAATATTTGTCGCCTATCCCTGCTTAAGCTGATATCCGCATTGTAAAACGGCATTATACCCTCTTGCAGGCCTCGGGGCAATAGCGCCAATGCTATTTGAGGCTAGCTAGTGTCCAACCGACCGTTCCAGCACAGCTTTCCGGCAGTTACTCTATCTTCGGACCCAGCCATATGCCGTGCCTTGACCCACCCACCGGAAAATTATTGTTTTTGACAGCAAAAAACCTCGCAGGTTACTATCTCTATTGCCGATAATGTCTTAGCCCATATTCTTAGCTGGGGCTCTGCGAAGTATTCAAGCACACGACCTTCGGAAATAGTAAAATACTCACCCTGGAGCCCCAGCTCAAGGCCAATTGCTAAGATGGCGTTCATTTGAATTTATAAAGCGGGGTTTTTTCCGCTTGCCAAACAGAAACAAAGTTAGAAACGATGTCCCAAGGCGCTTGCGACATGGTCACGTCACATAATGGTCAGCCTTTTCTCGGTCCGCTTATGCGGCGGCGGTCTGATGCCTTCATTGCAATTGGCATCTTCGCTGTAGCCGTGCTGGTGCGCGGCGTGTACCTGGCCGAAAGCTCGGACAATCCGACGTTTGGCTACCCAATAGTCGATTCTTCGACCTATCACGAGATGGCTGCCGAGCTGGCGCGGAACGGCCAGATGGACTCGGGATACTTCTGGCAGCCTTTTTTCTACCCGTTTTTTCTCTCTGTGGTGTATAGACTCGCTGGGCCTTCGGTCCTGGCCGCAAAACTGGTCCAGGCGCTGCTGGGAGGTGCGACATGCACGCTGAGCTATCTTTTGGGCCGGCGAGTGTTCTCGCGGGCGGTAGGTATCGCGGCAGGGTTGATCATGGCCTTCTATGGGCCGCTGATCTTCTTCGAAACGGAGTTGCTCGCGGCGGGCTGGGCTGCCTTCTGGGCGGTAACCCTGTGCCTGTTGCTGCTAGGTGCGGCCAGTCAGCCCACAATTAAGCGCTGCCTGTTGTTGGGGCTTTGCACTGTGCTAGCGATCATCACGCGGCCGACGTTCTTACCTTTTTGTGCGGCTGCGTTGATATGGCTCGCTTGGCGATGGGCTCGGCAGGTTCAGTTTAGGCGCTGGGCGTTATTCACGGCTGCGTTTGCGACAGGCTTTGGGATCGTAGCCATCCCGCTTGGTGTGTGCTTCAGGCGCACCACCGGGAGATTAACGATCTTGCCGTATTCCGCTGGTCTCAATATGTATATCGGCAACAACCCCAACAGCCGCCAGACACTGACCATCCGGCCAGGCTGGGAATGGCGGCAGCTCCTCGAGCAGCCCATGCGGGAAGGCCTTGAGGGTCCCTGGGACAAACAAGCCTATTTCATGCGCCAAGTCCGCCAGTACCTTATGAGCGATCCGGCCGGATTCGCAGCGGGCATAGGGCGAAAGACGCTACAATTCGTCAGCTCGCGGGAGATTCCCCGTAACATTGATCCCTACCTGTTCGCTCGCTGGTCGCTGGTATTGTCGGTGCTGAATCCAAAGGCGGCGGGCTTCGGGTTTGCCTTTGGCTTGATTTTGCCGCTGGCATTACTTGGCCTGATGGCTCGCTGGCGGGAGGTCCCCGGCCCGGTCTGGCTGTTACTGTTGGCCTATCCGGCAGCGGTGATCACGGTATTCGTCGCAGGCAGGTATCGCGTGCCGATTGTCCCGGTGGCGGCAGTGATGGCAGCAGCCGGAGGAGGCTTTATCATCCAAGCCGCCAGCCGCAGGCAGTGGGGTCTGCTGGGGCTCTCGGCTGTCTCGGTGGCCGGCACAGTCGTTCTGAGTTCGCTGCCCGGACCGTTTTGGGAGGAGCAAGCCAACTACGAGGCCGAGATGTATTGCGGGCTGGGCTATCACTACGCCCATGCGGACAACTATGACCGGGCCATCCGCGATCTCAACCAGGCCATCAAGTTGAGTCCCAAGTATACCGAGGCCTATAACAATCGGGGACTCACCTACTCGAGCAAAGGCGAGTATGACTTGGCCATCCGTGATTTGGACAAGACCATCGAGCTGAATCCGAGCTATGCCGAGGCCTACAGCAACCGGGGCGTTACGTACTTGGCTAAGGGTGACTACGATCGGGCCATACGGGATTTCGACCAGGCCATCGCGTTGAATCCCGCGTATGCCCACGCCTACAACAACCGCGGTATCGCCTACGGGAGCAAAGGCGAATATGACCGGGCCATCCGCGATCTCAACAAGGCCATCGAGTTGAATCCCAGGCTTGCCGACGCCTACAACAACCGGGGTATGGCCTACGGGAGGAAAGGCGAATATGACCAAGCCATCCGCGATCTCAACGAGGCCATCGAACTGAATCCCGGAAATGCCGAGGCCTATAACAATCGGGGGATGGCCTACGGGAGCAAAGGCGAAGATGACCAAGCCATCTGCGATTTCAACGAGGCCATTGAGTTGAACCCGAGCTATACCGGGGCCTATCACAATCGGGGACTCGCCTACGGGAGCAAAGGCAAATATGATCTAGCCGTCCGCAACTTCGAAAAAGCCGTCCAATTGGCCCAGGCCGCCGGAAACGAAAAATTGGCAAAGTATATCCAGAGCCGGCTGGAGTTGTACAAGGCCAGGCGGCCCCATCGCGAACTGTTTACTCCTCAAGATCGTACCAGCCCGGAACCGAAAGAGTAGTAGGCCTCCGATGAAGAGCCATTCGTTGATACCCGTCACGACCAGACGGCAAAAAACCTTGCAGGTTACTATCTCCATTGCCGATAAGGTGTTAGCCCATATTCTTAGCTAGGGCTCTGCGAAGTATCCAAGCACACGACCTTTGGAAATAGTAAAATACTCACCCTGGAGCCCCGCCTCAAAGCCAATTACCAATACACGAGCTGTTGGTTTAGAGCTGCAAATTGTCACTTTCGTCGGCTTGGCGGGCGGGAAGTGAACAAATGTCGTCCAAAAGCAAAAAGTTTTCATTAGACGAACGTACAGATCAGCCAAAGGCTCGCCTGGCAGAAAGCTCATTTTCAGATTGGCGGGGTTTTGTGGCTGGGGGCCTGATCGTCGCAGCTGGCTTGCTGGCCTATTGCAACAGTTTCGGCGGGCCTTTCATCTTCGATGGTAAAGGCTCCATTGTTGAAAACTCTCACATCCGCCGGCTTTGGCCTATCTGGCAGGTCTTCCGGGCCGAGCCTGGCTCGACCGTGGCTGGCCGACCTATCTTGAGTTTATCTTTCGCCCTGAACTACCAAATCAGTGGCCTGAAGGTCTGGAGCTATCACGCAGTCAACCTGGCTGTGCATATCCTGTCAGCCTTGACGCTCTTTGGCATCCTGCGCAGGACGTTACTCTCCGAAAGGCTGCGGGGTCGTTTCGGGCAGGCGTCATTTAGCCTGGCATTAATCTGCGCATTAATCTGGCTGGCACACCCTCTGCAGACAGGCTCGGTAACCTACATCGTCCAGCGGGCCGAGTCGCTAATGGGTCTATTTTATTTGTTGAGCCTGTATTGTGCCATCCGCGGGTTTTCTTCAGCCAAGAGCCGACGATGGTACACCCCTGCCATTCTGGCCTGCGCCTTGGGGATGGGCACTAAGGAAGTAATGGCTACTGTCCCGTTTATGGTGTTGCTTTACGATCGAGTTTTCGTATCTCGGTCGTTCAAAGAAGTATTTACCCGGCGTTGGGGTTTGTATGCCGGTTTGGCGGCTACGTGGGTAATCTTTGGCGGATTAGCTTTTTTCGCTCCGCGGGGCAAGTCAGTGGGCTTCGGTTCTCCGGGCCTGACAGGGCTCGAATACGCTATGACTCAATGCAAGGTCATTGTTAACTATTATCTAAAGCTTTCCTTTTGGCCGCATCCTCTGCTGTTGGACTACGGCTGACCGATAGTCAGAAGTTTTGGCCATGTTGTGCCCTACGCCTTGGTGCTTGTGGTGCTGTTGATCGTAACGGTGATAGCCCTTCGCTATCGCTCAGGTTGGGGTTTTCTGGGGCTTTGGTTCTTTCTGATCCTGGCGCCTAGTTCTAGCTTCCTGCCCATTATCAGCGAAATAGTTGCCGAGCATCGCATGTACCTTCCTTTGGCGGCGGTTGTTGTTGCGGTGGTTGTTTGTGGCTATTGCCTTGGAGGACATCTGTTCTCTCGGCTGGTAAGTTCTGATGACCGGCGGCTAGCCCTGGAGCGACTCTTGGGATACGCCTTGGCTGGAGTTGTTGTTTTTGCTCTGGGTTTCGCGACAGCCAAACGGAATCACGACTACCGTAGCGAGCTTTCAATCTGGCAAGACACCGTCGTCAAACAGCTTGACAATCCGCGTGCCTACAACAACCGAGGACAAGCATACAAGAGCAGGGGCCAGCACGAGCTGGCCACCCGCGATTACAACAAGGCCATCGAGTTGGATCCCGCATATGCCAAGGCCTACAACAACCGGGGTAACGCCTACGGGAGCAAAGGCGAATATGACCAAGCCATCCGCGATCTCAACAAAGCCATCAAGTTGGATCCCAAGAATGCCCACGCCTACTACAGCAACCGGGGCGTTGTCTACCGAGACAAGGGTGACCTTGAGCAGGCTATCCGTGATTTCGACCAGGCCATCGCGTTGGATCCCGCATATGCCACGGCCTATAACAACCTAGCGTGGATACTAGCCACGTGTCCAGATCCCCAGATTCGCGACGGAGCTGAGGCGGTTCACCTTGCAGAACGAGCCTGCGGACTGGGGGACAATAGAGTTCCGACACAGCTGGACACCCTGGCGGCCGCCTATGCTGAGCTAGGCCAATTCGACCAGGCCGTCGAAACTGCCGAAAAGGCTGTCCGGTTAGCCTTGGCTGCGGGGCAGCAAGAATTGGCCAAGGATATCCGGAACCGGCTAGAATTGTACAAGGCCAAGCGACCGTTTCGAACCTCTGCACGCCAGCAGGTTCAGCCTGACCGCCTCTCTCCACCAAACTCAAAAGACGAACCATAAAGGAACGTAAAAGATACAACCGAACAAAGAACCCAAACCAGGAGCCGAAATTGTCATGTAATCTCTAATCCATACTTGTCCCAATTTAGCTGAACCGATACACTATATACTCCTTTCATCCCAAGATGGAGACGAGAAATGGTCAAACAGCAAATTATATTAAAAAACTCGACCAACAAAATAGCACTGCTGATTCTAATGTGCTTTTTCCTCTCCGGCCTGACCGGCCTAGTATACGAAATACTATGGACAAGGCTCATTATTAAGATCATCGGCGGTGCACCATTTGCCGTCAGCATCGTTCTAACCGTTTTTATGGGTGGCCTGGGTTTGGGCGCTTATCTGGCCAGTCGGATCATAGACCGTATCACCGAACAAATGAAGCTGGTAAGAATATACGGCGCATTACAACTGGCAATAGCTGCTTATGCCCTGGTGATTCCGGTGCTGCTGACGGCTTCCAAGCCGCTTTACGCAATTCTTTATAATCGGCTTTTCAGTCATTTTATGCTTTATAACCTTCTTACCTTTGTCGGCTGCTTCATCCTGTTGTGCATCCCTGTTATTTGTATGGGAGCCACGCTGCCGGTTTTGTGCCGGTTTTACGTTACCAAACTCTCTCATCTAGGTACACATGCCGGGAGGTTATACGGATTAAATACTATCGGTGCTGCTTTAGGTGCTCTGTTGTGCGGTTTTTGGCTAATCAACCTACTGGGCGTATGGGGAACGCTAATTCTTGCAGTGCTTATTAACGGCGTTATCGGGCTGGCCTGTATCGCTGCCAGCTATAGAGTGAAGGTGGCTGACGAACTAACAAAGGCGCCACAAGAAAGCGATGTTAAACGAATCCAACAGCCGAAATACCAGGGAGTTTTGTTCGGAGCATTGATAATCTTTGCGGTGTCGGGTTTTTGCGCTATGTCCTATGAGGTAATATGGACCAAGCTGCTGGGATTGATGCTCGGGCCTACAACCTATTCTTTCACTATTGTACTAGTCACTTTCATTGTAGGATTGGCCTTGGGTAGTATGTTTTTCGGCTGGCTTGCGGACAAAACCGGCAGGGCTATGTGGCTTTTAATATTGACCCAGATTATGGCAAGCTTATTTGTACTGGGGATAAGTCAACTTCTGGGAAACAGCCAATTGTTCTTTGCTAAGCTGATCTTTGTCTTTAAAGACCAGTTCGCCCTGTTAAGCGTCGTTAAAACGGTTGCTTTGTTTGCCTTTATGATTTTGCCGACATTTTGTCTTGGTGCGACCTTCCCTTTGGTCAGCAAGATATACACTCAATCTGTTTCGAGAGTGGGAAGATCCATTGGCCTTGCATATACCATCAATACGATTGGTGCGGTTTTAGGCTCATTTTGTGCTGGTTTTCTAATTATACCGCTTTTTGGCAAAGAGACGGGATTAAGTCTTGTTATTGGCTTACAGCTTCTTACCTCACTGGTTATCGCTGTTGTCATTTTTGCTAAAAACAGAAAAGGCCTATTAAAGTGGACATCCCTGGCGGTGCCGGCCCTGGCTGGATTAGTTCTTTGCTTTTATCTTCCGGTGTGGAACCGTCCTCTGCTTGCCCAAGGCAAATATCATCGCTTCGACCCAAATAAAAGAGGCGTAGAAAGAGTCGGCTGGCTGGAATCCCTTTTGCACGGCCCGGAAATACTGACCAAGTTAGATTTCAGCGAACTGTTATATTATGGTGATGGTATTGGCGGTTTTACCACGGTACGGAGGAGTCAAGACGCGTTTGGCAATTTTGCATATTTCATGGCAAACAGCGGAAAAGGGGATGCTTCAACACGAGGAGATATGTGTACTCAAACACTGTTAGCACATTTGCCCATGCTCTTTCACCGGAATCCAAAAACGGTTATGGTATTGGGACTGGCAAGTGGAATAACCGCCGGCGAGGTATTGCATTATCCTATCGAGCAGCTCGATGTCATCGACATCAACCGTCAGGTTGTTGCGGCAAGTGACTTCTTTGTGCCGTGGAATAATAACGTCCTTTCCAATCCCAAAACGAATCTTATTATTCAGGATGGACGGGCGCATCTTCAGCTGACCAGACAAAAATATGATGTGATTATTTCCGAGCCTTCTAATCCATGGATGGCCGGCCTGGCTACTCTGTTTACACGCGATTTCTTTGCCCTTGCTGAAGACAGGCTCAACGAGGGTGGCATATTTGTTCAGTGGCTCCACGCTTACCAGATGGATTGGCCCACTTTTGCCCTTGTCGGCCGGACTTTTGCACAGGTCTTTCCAAACAGCCTTTTAGTCTCGACCCGCCCCCATGGACTTGATTTCCTCATGGTCGGATTTAAAGGCAAAAACCAGTTGATTCTGGACAATGCAGAGCAAAGGCTCTTCTACACTCAGCAGTCAAAAAATGTGGTTCTCTCCGACCCAAGATTGCTATACAGGCTCATTCAATCTGAAGATCTTCAAAATCTCTTCGGCCAAGGTCCTGTTAATACAGACAATTGGCCTCGGCTTGAATTCAGTGCACCGAGACTGATGCACCAAATGGATTCGATGGTAGAAGAAAATATCGGGGCTAAACAATGGCTCAGTCTCAGAACGAAAAATATAATCGATCAGGTCGTAACAGACGTCGATGCCCAGATTGATTTTGCTGCTTATGCTCTTTCGCTTTATATTCCATTTCATGACATGGTTGACCTTTCAAAAGCCACGCCATCACAGAAAGAGCGTTTTTTTGGGCTTATGGAGTCGTATTGTGCCAATAACTGGGTGGAATCTGGCGTGATCAAAAACGAAGAACTACATCGCAGGTGCCGCTCGATTCAAATAGAAACCATAGACGATAAGATTGCTGTTGTACCCAATAAGGCATCTTCGTACTTTCGCCTGGCCACTAGCTACCAAGAAATGGGAATGGTGCAAAAAGGCATATCCAATTGGTCAAAGTTACTGCAAATCAGACCTAACCAAGCCGACGCCTACAACAACCGGGGTATCGCCTACTCGAGCAAAGGCGAGTATGACTTGGCCATACAGGATTTCGACCAGGCCATCGCGTTGAATCCCAAGGACGCCAAGACCTATAACAATCGGGGACTCACCTACTCGAGCAAAGGCGAGTATGACTTGGCCATACGGGATTTCGACCAGGCCATCGCGTTGCATCCCGCATATGTCACGGCCTATAACAATCGGGGTATCGCCTACGGGAACAAAGGCGAAGATGACCAAGCCATCCGCGATTTCAACAAGACCATTGAGTTGGACCCGAGCTATACCGGGGCCTATTGCAATCGGGGACTCGCCTACGCGAGCAAAGGCGAATATGACCAAGCCATCCGCGACTTCGAAAAAGCCGTCCAATTGGCCCAGGCCGCCGGAAACGAAAAATTGGCAAAGTATATCCAGAGCCAGCTGGAGTTGTATAAGGCCAGACGGCCCCATCGCGAACTGTTTACTCCTCAAGATCGTACCAGCCCGCAACCGAAAGAATAGTAGGCCTCCGATGAAAAGCCGTTCGTTGATACCCGTCACGACCAGACGGTAAAAAGTCCGCGGAGTTCGCGTGAATCTTCGATCCCAATCGGTTATAATCCTTTAACTTGTCTTTTTCATGAAGTGATGACGCCCTTGTCCGATAAAATCCTTACTGAACCGCTCCCAGGCCAATAGGAAAGCAGTCGATGAGTTATTACCTTGCTCGACGAATCGTCTTGGTTCTTGTTTGTTCGTTGCCCCTCTTGCTGGCTTTTGGCTGCAGTCTGGAGCAAGGCCAATGGACCAGTTCCCGGGCCTCTCATGTTCCGGTCCTGCCTGAAGAAGCCGAGCCCTGGACTTTTGGAGCAATGGAAGGCCGGATCATCGAAACTCCTCATTATCGTATCTATACCACCGTCCAGGACGCACTGCTGCTGGAAAAGCTGCCCATTCTCCTGGAAACCGCTTATGAGCAGTACTTGGCTTTCCTGCCCCAGGCCCAGGCCGATGAAGAGCCCCTGGTGATATATCTGTTTGGCCGCCGTTCGGAGTGGGAGACCTACACCCGCCAGAACATGGGTGCCTTGGCCGAAAGCTATTTGAAGATTCGAGCCGGAGGATATTCCCACAACGGCATCAGCGTAGCTTATCTGTTGGATCGCTACCACACCTTTGGCGTCTTGGCCCACGAAGGCTTCCATCAGTTTGCCAGCAGTCGCCTGGCTCACAGAATCCCTGCTTGGATGGAAGAGGGTTTGGCCTGCAATTTCGAGGCCCATTTTTGGAGGGCTGGAAAACCTGACTTTGCCCCAGACCTCAATGAATTCCGCATCAAGGCCCTTCAGCAGGCCTTACGACGCGATTCGCTTTTCCCCCTCTCGGAAATCTTGGCTATGGATGCCGGCCAGGCGGTCGCCATGCCCGCCGAGAAAACCGCTACCTTTTACGCTCAGTCCTGGGCCCTGACCCGATTCTTGCAGGAGGGCCGGAGAGGCAAATATCGGCCGGCTTTTCGCCGAATGCTCAACGATGCCGCCGACGGCGCCAATCTCTACAGCCAGGCCCAGGCCGTCGAGATCTTCGAAAGTTACTTCCAGGAGGACCTCGAGACTATTGCCGATGATTTTGTCTTCTTCGCTCGTTTTCTGGCTGATCGGAAGATCGGGCCGGGCATGGAAGTCTATTTGGTCGGATCCGGCCAGACCAGAACGACCGCAAGGATCACCGCTGAGCAGATCGAGCAGACCAAAGCGGACCGCGTCGGCACGCCGGCTGAGCCCGATGCACTGATCATCAGAATCGAAGAACAGTCGCAAAGCGACAAGCCGAACTAACGCCCCAGACCCCACCCCAGCGGTCTATAAGTCAACTCACACAAAAGAGCTCTTATAGGCCCTTGACCGCTATAGCTAACCCGCTCGATCTGTCCCGGCGGGAAAAAACTGTAGTTTTGCCTTCTGAAAAAGGCAATTGACCCGCCGAGGAACTTCCTGTATATTCCAGGTTTCCAAGATCGGGCTTTCCTGGCCTGTTGCTGACGGAGCCGACCGTGAAGACGTATTTGGCAAAGAAAAACGAGATTACCGCCGATTGGTATTGTGTCGATGCCACCGGTCAGGCCCTGGGACGCTTGGCCGCCCAGGTAGCCAGGCTCCTGATGGGCAAGCATAAGCCCATCTATACGCCGAACGTGGACTGCGGAGACTTTGTCGTCATAACCAATGCCAGCCAGGTAAGGCTCACGGGAAACAAAGCCCAGACCAAGACTTACGAGCGTTACAGCTACCATCCCGGCGGGCGTAAAGTTATACCCTTTGCCACCATGATCCAGCGGCATCCTGATCGGGTCATCCGCCATGCCGTAAGGCGTATGATGCCCAAGAACAAGTTGGCCAGGCAGATGCTCAGCAAGCTCAAGGTTTATGACGGACCCGAACATCCTCATGCCGCTCAGAAACCCAAACCTTTCAAGCTGCACTAACTGGCTCCGAACCCGTAGTTTCAGAAAACTGTATGGAGAATAATCTTGCCTGCACAAACCGAACAATCTGCCAAAGACAGCCCTGATGCCCAGACTAAAAAGCCCAAGCAGTACACTTGGGGGCTGGGCAGGCGAAAAACTGCCGTGGCACGTGTTCGCATTGCCCCCGGACAGGGGAATATCCAGATTAACCGTCGGGACGTCGACACCTATTTTACTGAGGAGCAGGACCGCAATGCCGTTCGCGCCCCTTTGGTCGCCACTAATTGCCAGACTCACTTTGACATCTGGGCTAACGTCCGCGGTGGCGGGCCCACCGGCCAGGCTGGTGCCGTGCTCCTGGGCATATCCCGAGCCCTGATCAAAGTCGAGCCCGAATTTGAGTCCATCCTCCGGGCCGGCGGCTACCTCACTCGCGACCCACGCATGGTCGAGCGAAAAAAGTACGGACAAAAGGGAGCCCGCAAGAGATTCCAGTTCTCCAAACGCTGACCGCTTGGTCTACCTTGTTATTCAAAGGCTCCGGGCGGCCAAGCTCCCCGGAGCCCTTTTTCTAGCCCGCATATCTCAAAGGCTGTCTGAAATATTAGGGCCAAACCTCGAATCGGAGCATCGTCATGATTAAGGTCGGCATCATTGGTGCCACCGGATATGGTGGCCGGGAAACCATACGCATCTTGCTCGGCCATCCCCAGGTGCGCATTGTCCTGCTCGCAGCGGACCCATCTTTTACCGGCCAGCGCATCGATCAGGTCTATCCCGAATTTCGCAGCCGGATTGACCTCCCCTGCCTGGATGTGGACGAAGCCAAATTTGCCAAAGAGTGCGATGTAGTCTTTTTGGCCACTCCCGACGGCCTGGCCATCAAATTTGCTCCCGCCCTCTTAGCCGGCGGGGCCAAGGTTATCGACTATGCCGCCGACTTTCGCTTTCAGGACGTCAAATTGTACGAGCAGCACTACCCCATAAAGCACACTCAGCCGGATCTGCTCAAAGACGCTGTCTACGGCCTGCCCGAGTTCAATGCCCATCGCATTGCCCAGACTTCGCTCGTCGCCAATCCCGGATGTTTCCCCACCGCTGTGGTCCTCGGCGCCGCTCCCTTGTTCAAAAATGCTTTGATTGAGGACAATTTCATAATCGCCAATTGTCTCACCGGCGCCAGCGGAGCAGGGCGAAAAGCTCTTCTGCCCATGATCCTCCCCGAACTCGCCGCTAACGTTCAGCCCTACAAGGTTGCTTCTCATCGACATCAACCGGAGATGGCCGAGGTCCTCCAGGCCATCACTTCATCCGCAGCCAGTGTGTGTTTTATTCCTCAGCTGATCCCCGTCGAGCGCGGCATTATCGCCACGATTACCGCTCGCCTGGCCAAACCGATTTCTCTCGAAGACTTGGTAGATATCTACAACGGCATTTACAGCCAAGCCCCCTTCGTCCGCATCGGCGCCGCAGGTGAGCTGCCCGAACTCAAGCAAGTTCTTGGCTCGAACTTCTGCGATATCAACCTTGCTCTGGACAATGAGTCCCGCACGGTGATCGTCTTTTCCTGCATCGATAATTTGGTCAAGGGCCTTGCCGGCCAAGCCGTGCAGAATATGAACATAATGTTTGACCTGCCTCAAACCACAGGACTGCTCTAAGATGACCAGCAACACCAACAAAACCATCACCGCTCCAATGGGTTTTCGAGCCGGTTGTGCTTCTTGCGGACTAAAGGCCGGCAACGCTTTGGATATTGCCGTCCTCACCTGTGATCACCCCGCTGCAACTGCTGGTGTTTTTACCACCAATAAGGTCTTCGCTGCACCGGTAGCCCTTTGCCGGGAGCGTCTTGTTGGTGGCCGAGCCCAGGCCTTGGTGGTCAATGCCGGTAACGCCAATGCTTGTACCGGACCGGCCGGACTGCGCGACGCCAAAACCATGACCTCCCGGCTGGCCCGATCCTTGAATCTCCAGCCCCAAAACGTGCTCGTCGCTTCAACCGGTATAATTGGACATCGTTTGCCCATGACTAAGATTCGCGCCGGCATCGACGCTGCCGTCGACAATCTCAGCAGTTCCGCCCGGGCCGGCCGCAACTTCGCCCGGGCTATTATGACCACCGACCGCTCTGCCAAGATGGCTTTCCAGCAAATCAAAATCGGCCGTTCTCTGGTCCGCATTGCCGGTGTCGCCAAGGGGGCCGGCATGATTGCTCCCAACATGGCCACCATGCTTTGCTTTATTACCACCGATGCGGCAATTTCCTTACCCCTGCTTAGCTGCTTGCTCAAACGCTCCGTCGACACCTCCTTCAATACCATCACCGTGGACAATCACATGTCCACCAACGACACAGCCATCGTCATGGCCTCGGGCTTGGCCGCCAACACCACTTTGAAAACCACAGCCTCAGCCGCCAAGTTCGCCAAGGCTCTGGATGAAGTCTGTTTGGATCTTGCCTTGCAGATGGTCTCCGACGGCGAAGGTGCCACCAAGCGCATGGACGTTAGAGTCCGCGGAGCACGCAGCTTGGCCGATGCCCGCACCGCCGCCTTTGCCATAGCCAACAGTCCTTTGGTTAAGTGCGCCCTGTTCGGCGGAGATCCTAATTGGGGCCGGATTGTTTACGCCGTCGGCTCTTGCGGTGTTGATTGCAATCAGGGGCGAATCGACTGCAAGATCGGACCCATATTTGTCTTTCGCAAAGGTAAGCCAGTGGCCGCTGACACCCGCCGCTTAGCCAAAATCATGGCCGCCAAAATCGTCGAGTTCACCGTGGACCTGCACATGGGCCGAAGCCAGTTTACTTGCTACGGCTGCGACCTGACCTATGACTACGTCCGCATCAACGCCGAATACCACACTTAGAGCCTATCCGGCTCTTTTGTGCCTTGTCCGCAAAGCTCAAATCAGGTAGAAAGAATACCCCGGCCTGTGGAGGAATCGGCTATGAAAGACTGCCTGTTCTGCAAGATAGCCTCGGGCGAGATCCCCTCGACGAAGGTCCACGAGGACGAGCAGTTCGTGGCCTTCAGGGACATCAACCCCCAGGCCCCCACCCACATCTTGATAATTCCCCGCCGCCACATCGAGCGGCTCACGGATTTGGGCCCGGACCAGGCGGAGCTCATCGGCCAAATGACCTTGCTCGCCAACAACATCGCCCAGAACGAAGACATCGTCGCCGGCGGCTTCCGCACCGTGTTCAATTGCGGCGAAGGTGCCGGCCAATCGGTCTGGCACATCCATATGCACCTGCTCGGTGGCCGCCCCATGCGCTGGCCCCCAGGATAAAGGAAGACTTGAGGCGTAAGGCCGAGACTTGAGTAGACTAGGCCCTGCCGTTTTTACCTCAAGCCTCAGGCCTCAAGCCTCAGGCCTAATTACTAACTATGAGCCAAGCAGATCCATCCACCAAAAACCTCACCCCGGCTATGCGGCAGTACCACAGCTTCAAAGCCAAGTACCCCGATGCCGTCCTCTTCTTCCGCATGGGTGATTTCTACGAGATGTTCTACGACGACGCCGTCCTGGCCAGTCGGGTGCTCGGCCTGGCCCTGACCAGCCGAAGCAAGGGCGACAATGCCGTCCCCCTGGCCGGCGTGCCTTACCACGCCGCCGAAAGCTATCTCAACCGCCTCATCAAAGCGGGCTATCGCGTGGCCATCTGCGACCAGGTCGAGGACCCCAAGCTCGCCAAGGGCGTCGTCAAGCGCGACGTCGTCCGACTGGTAACCGCTGGCACCCTCACCGACGAAGCCCTGCTATCCGAGCGCGAGGAAAACTTCCTCGCTGCCGTCTGCGAAGACTCCCAAGGCCTGGCGCTCGCCTGGGTCGAACTCAGCACCGGGGCCTTTAGCGTCATGCAAGTCGACCGACCCCGCTTGCTCGACGAGCTCGTCCGCCTGAGGTCCGCCGAGTGCCTCTTCGACCAGAGTTGGCTCAGCGAAAACCGCACCCTCGCCCAGGAGCTCCGCGAGCTCACCGGTGCGGTCATCACCGAACGGCCCGACTGGTCCTTCGCTCCTTACAATGCCCAACAGGTCCTTCAGAAACACTTCGCCACCACCAGCCTCGCTGGCTTCGGCTTCGAACACCCCGGCCCGGAAGTATGCGCCGCTGGGGCCATCATCGACTACCTAAACGAAACCCAGAAGACCGCCCTGGCCCACATCAACAAGCTCACCCGTTTTGAGCGCAGCAACTTCGTGCAGATCGACCAGAACACCCTCCGCGCCCTCGAAATCGAGCGCACTCTGCGCGACGGCAAACTCCAAGGCTCGCTCCTGGCCTGCCTCCAGGAAACCTACACCCCCATGGGCTCCAGAATGCTCCGCCGTTGGCTCTGCTTCCCACTGGCTGAGATGGACATGATCCTCGACCGCCAGCAGGCCCTCGCCCAGCTCGTCAACGACTCTGACACTCTCCGCCAAATGCGATCCCTGCTCAAAAAAATGACCGCCGACTTGGAGCGTATCACCGCCCGCCTGAGCACCGGAAGGTGCTCCCCCCGCGACCTGCTCGGCTTAGCCTCCGCCCTAAAAATCCTGCCCCAACTCAAGCAGCTCATGTCCGCCTGCGACGGCCTGTACTGGCAAAAGCTGTTCGAGAATTGCGACCCCCTCACCGATGTTACCGAGCTGATCGAACGCGGCATCAATCCCAACGCCCCCAACGTCCTCCGCGACGGCGGGGTAATCAAAGATGGCTACAACACCGAACTCGACCAGCTTCGCTCACTCGGCAAGAATCAAAAACAATGGTTGGCCCAGTTCCAGAAGACCCAGGCCCAAACCACCGGAATCCCTTCCCTGCGTGTCGGCTACAACAAGGTCTTCGGCTTTTACATCGAGGTAACCAACCTCCATCACGACAAGGTGCCCAGCCACTACATCCGCAAGCAGACCCTCAAGAACGCTGAGCGTTACATCACCGAAGAGCTCAAACAATATGAGACCCAGGTCCTCGAAGCTACCGAGAAGAGCAAGGACCTCGAGGCCCGCCTCTTTGAGGACATCCGAACCCAACTGGCCGGGCAGGTCGCCCGTCTTCAGCAGACCGCCGGCGTAATCGCCCAGACCGACACCCTCTGCTGCTTGGCCCAGTTGGCCGTCGCCCGCGGATACTGTCGCCCCGAAATCCTCGACTCCACCGAGCTTGAGATCATCGACGGCAAGCACCCCGTCTTGGCTATGACCCTGGCTGAGCGATTCGTCCCCAATGACGTTACCCTCAACGAGAGCGACCGCCGCCTGGCCATCATCACCGGCCCAAACATGTCCGGCAAAAGCACATACATCCGCCAGACCGCTCTGCTGGCGATCATGGCCCAGATCGGCAGCTACATCCCCGCTTCACGAGCCCGCATCGGCGTAGTCGACCGCATCTACACCCGCGTCGGAGCCACCGACGAGTTAGCCCGCGGGCAGAGCACCTTCATGGTGGAGATGACCGAGACCGCCAACATCCTCAACAACGCTACCGACCGCTCCCTCGTAATCCTCGACGAGGTCGGCCGAGGCACCAGCACCTACGACGGCCTATCGCTCGCCTGGGCTGTCACCGAGCACATCTGTAGCCACATCCGCTGCCGCACCCTCTTTGCCACCCACTATCACCAGCTCACCGAGTTAGCCGAGCTTTTGCCGAATGTCATTAATTTGAATGTACTTGTCCGCGAATGGGCCGACGAGATCGTCTTTCTCCATCGCATCGTCCCCGGCGGAACCGACAAGAGTTACGGCATACACGTCGCCCGCTTAGCCGGCATCCCCCGGGCCGTCATCCACCGCGCCCGCGAATTGTTACAGCGCCTAGAAACGGCTGCCTGTGGTGAGCCCCGTCGAACCGCGCCTGATGCCATCCCCGCCCCACATACAAGTAGTAAAAAGAAAGCTGCCAATGGCAGCCAGATGATGCTCTTCTCCCAACCCACCAACCACTTAGCGGAAGCCATAAATTCCCTCGACCTCGACAACCTCAGCCCCACCGATGCCCTCAAAGCTCTAAAAGAATTGCAGGAAAAAGCCAAAAGAGAACTAAAACAAATCTAGAGTCGCAATCATTTGATCATCGCGTAGGGTCCGCTGGATTTTGGGTTTCGGGGCCGGATTTCGCGTAGGATTTGAATCTCGCATTTACCGCCGTAAACAGCATGCATGCTTTTTTTAGGGTAGTCTCAGGAACGCTCTTTGGGTCTTTGCCCCACTCTTCAATAAGTCGCAGTACAGCCCAAGCTTTCTGATCGGTTCCGAATGTCCCAAAGCCTTTACGCTTGAATACTTTTTCCATGGCAGCTACGTTAGTTTCTTCCTGCTTTTCCTCGTCGTTCAATTTAAAGTTGTAGCCACAAGCCCCCACTGCAGCGGCGTAGCTGTCTCTGGCTACTAGGTCTTCGATAGTAGCCTTTTTCAAACCTACGGCTTGTCCCAGCATCAGAATACGAGAGTTATCACCAAATAAGTCCCGTTCGAATCGCTTAGCAGCCTGTATGCCTGTGCTATCGCTGTCGAGCAGTACGAGCATCTGACGACCGCCTACACCACTAGCCCCAAACATTATTGAGGCAAGGGGCATCATTCTGCTAATACCACCGGACGGAATGATCACGGTATCTTCCTGAAGTGTCGGCCCTTTTCCAAGAGCAGCGAGGCACCCCGTCAAAGCCTTCGCGATCCAGTAGTCGGTGATGCCCTCTACAATCAGTGATCGTTTACCCAGGAAAAGAGTTTGGGCCATCGAGTAACCGATGGCGGCCTGCAGAGGAAAAAGGGTATCGCGGTCACCGGCGAGCCGTGTATTGCTGGAAACGACTGCCTTTTCGAGCCGATCTCCCTCAAGGTAGGTGGTCCTTACGCGCTCAAGATGATTTCCATCAACCAGGAATGGCAGGTGAGTAGTATATATCAATTGGTTGGTACCTGAGATGCGCTCAAAAAGGCCAATAAGGCTACTTTGCATTGTTGGATGTAGATGCAAACCGGGTTCATCGAGAAGTAATATGGCGCCTTTATGCGCCTGTTTCGATTCGACGAGGAAAACAAGATAGAAAGAGAAAAACCACTGAAATCCGTGGCTTCGCTCTTCGAATGGAATAGGGAACTCATTGTATTCATCTGAGACCCTCAGTACTAGGTCGTCTCCGTCCGCGTCAAAAGACAGTTTGTGTCGTTTTTCTGTCCACCATTTGATCCAGTCTCCAGTAAGGCCGAACGACGCGGAGTCCAATAGAGCCCGTCGCTTATCCTTTCTACGTTGCCTGGCTTCTTCTTCTTCGCCATCCTGTGGTTTGCCAAGCGTGAGAATCTCCTCCGGATTAAGATTACTCCACTCGAATAGGGCGGCCTGTGTGCGAGTCTTTACGTCAGGGGATTTGACACGCGTTAGATAGAGCGGCAAGTTCAACCTCGTTTCCAGCTGCCCATAGTCGTCGAAATATATGAATGTTGGGAGGTTTTGAAGAACCCAACTTCTTGCTTTTTGGGCTGGATCACCCTCTTTGGCTTGCCCAATAAGTGTCGAAAGTTTTCCAAGCTCCTTGCTGGCTAGTTGTTTTCGCGACTCGTCTCCAGATATCCAATTTGAAACAGTCGATTGAAACGATGTCAGTTGAGTGACGGTACCCTTGTCCCAAAGCGGAAGGTCTTCGTTGATAGCGTTTTCCGCATCGGACTTTGCCTTACTCACTGTACCATCGTCCGACCCATTCGACATGACAGCTTGGGCAACTTCCTGAATTCTCTTCTTAGCATGGACCGACGATTTCTGGAATTCCTTTTCGGTCTTTTCATCGAAATTGATATGTGTTTCGGTTTCTTCCTCACCTTTGTAGTAGCTTGTGAAGATGATTTCTGTCGGCTTGACGTTAAACTCAGAGGGAAACTGGCCGGACAGCTCTTCTGCTTCAGCATCCGTAAGCTCGAACTTGAGAGTAACCACCTCCTGTTTTTCGAAGCGCTCCTTTGCATAACGTTCCCGGGGATAGTCCAAAAGCTTATCGAACTTGGCATTTGCGACATTCTTTGTCTTCCACAGCGCCCGAAGGATGGCTGTCTTGCCGCTTTCATTTTTGCCAACGAGAGCTGTTACATGCTCATCCACGGGAATCAGTCCGGTGTCGTCAATTACTTTATAGTTTTTGATCTGAAAGTGTGTAAGCTTCATCGTTTTCTCCTGGGAATCGTTGGCAAACTCCTATATTAAAGCCCACACGAATTGGCTAGATAGATTATACCGAATCTGTCCATTATTGACAAGCCCCCTTCTCGGCCCTATATTCGCACCGGATTCGGAGCTTTCTCTGCTTTGTGCCTCTGTGCCTTCCTACTCTGCGAAGTAGCTCGCTACGTAGCACGAGTTGTTCATTTGTGCCTTTCCTCTACTTCGTGCCCTTTGTGTTGAATGAATCAGCGTAATCTGCGAAATCAGCGTCAAAAAATCTTTCTTTGCGTTTCTATATTATCAGTGCAATCTGTGTTCATCTGTGGCTAATTATCTTTTCTGTATTTCTTACTATCAGTGTAATCTGTGAAATCTGTGGCTAATTATCTTCTCTGTATTTCTTACTATCAATTAGCAACGCCCAAGGCGAGCTTAGATCATATTATTTGCTGAGGCGGTTGTTGGTATGGGTTTGCGTATTGGGGTCCGGCTTGAGCTGCCGCTTGGGCTGGGGGAGCACCAATGCCAAACTGGGCCAATTCGGGCGTCTGGGCTACCAGGTGCCGATATACCAACGCGTTAGCTACCATCACTGTAGGATAGGCCGCAAACACACCCACACCCAGGCAAAGCAACCCCAAAAGAATAATCAAAGCACACAGAAGACTAAAGACAAACAGTTTCCATTTGACCCCCATGGTGGTCCGCCCGCTGGCCTTGATCGCCTGAACGGGCCCCAGGCCTTTATCAATGACAAAATACTGACAAAGGCCGTATTTGATCGACCAGATAATCCCTGGAACAATGAATAGCAAAAGCCCACCCCACACAATGAGCATCAAAAGGATCTGTGCCCCCACATACCGCCAGAAGCAGCCTTCATAGTCAAATAGGGTACTGAAGCGTGGCTTTCGGCCGTCACAAAAACTAAGGGCTATCTTGATAAAGCCTATGCCGATGATAATGCTGATAACCATCCCGATGATATTGAGCACAAAAATCAACAAACCAGCTAGCAGCTCGGGGGGCTTTACGCTTAGTATTATCTGCTCGATAATATCCGGTATGGCGCTGACTAATCCAGCCACGAAAGCCAGCCCTACAAAGAACCACAGGTTCACCTTCATTACTTGCCAGCCAAAGCCCAGCACATCCCCGATGATAAAACGCTTGCCGTACATAGATTCCCCTTTCAAGAAGGTTGTTTTCCAAATTGTAACTGCATGTCTGAGCTTTAGCAAGTCCACCAAAACCGGCTTTACAAGAAGACTACTCTACCAGTATTATTGGGTTTGGGCAAACTTTGATTGACTTTTCTACAAGAGACAAGGAAAGGCAACCATGTCTGAAGACAAGCCGACTATTACCTTCGACGATTTTGCCAAGCTCGACCTTCGCGTAGCTAAGATAATCGAGGCTGAGAATCACCCCAATGCAAATAAGCTCATTTGCCTGAAGATCGACCTGGGCAGCGAAGAAAGACAGATCATCGCCGGCATCCGCGGCCACTATGAGCCGGCTGAACTGATCGGAAAACAAATCGTCGTCGTCGCTAACCTCGCCCCCCGCACAATGCGAGGCCTCGAATCGCAAGGCATGCTCTTGGCCGCCCACGCCCAAAATGAATCCGCCAGCTCACTTGTCCTGATAACCCCCGAAAAACCCACCACCCCCGGCGCCGAAGTCTCCTGAGCGGGGCCAGCTAGTGTTTTCTATTTAGCTTCGTCCTTAAACAATCCAAAGATAGGCTCGGGCGCCCGTTCCAGCTCAGCCAGGGCCCGTCCCCGAGTGTTGGTCAGCCGGGCCGATTCTTTCTCCTTGGTATTGGCCGACTCTGCCGGGGCAACTTCCACCTCCAGCACCACACCCCGGTCGATCCGGTCAGCCAGAAACCGCAAATCCTCCTCCAGAGCCAGCTTCAAATCACCCGCTCGCCCCTTTGCCCCCCCCGGCAAATACTCATCCAGAATCGCCTGGGCCAAATCCCCCAGCTCTTTGTCAACCAGTTCCCCCTCGTGCTCCACGATGGCCTCGATCCGCTCAGCCGGCACCTTCTGCTTTACCAGGTCCGCCCGCAGCTTCTTGATCTGCATCAGGTTCTTATACACCCCCGCAATCCGTTCGACAGCCAGGGCCAGGGCCCCCGCCACCTCCGCCGAGACCTCCAGGAACAATTGAAAACCCGTCGGGCCGAGCGAGCTGATCTTGAGGCTGGCAACCTCCTGCCCCACGATCTTCTCAAACGTCTTGAGGGCATCGTCGAATTCATGGATCTCCGTACCCAGCCCCTCCAGGTTCGAGCCCACCAACTCCGGCGGAATACTAATCCCCACGCACGCCTGCCCCGCTGCCAGGCAATCGGGCTTGATATCAAAATCGTGCAGCTTTTTGTGCATGGCCTTGACCGACTTGTAAAAGCCCCCCAGCTTCTTGCCCAGCCGGGCCATTTGCTTCTGGGCATCCGCCGGGCTCATCGTGTTTGCTTCGAGGATCCCCGACACCTGCCCCCAAAGCCCTCGCCCAGTATAGCCCAGGGCCCCCAGTCGCTCGAAAATCCCCCGGGTGCTGGGCGTAGCCCTGTTCGTCGCCGACGATTCCAGCAGCTTCTGGAGCTCCCCACACGCCTGCTGGAAAGCCTTGGTATTCTGCTCGCTCGGCGATTGCACCGAGCTATCCAGGGCCCCCTGAAGCTCTCCCAGTTTTTCCACCACTCCTCCGCAATCGAATTCCTCCCCGATGCAGTGCAGAGCAGCGTGAAGTCTAGCCGTGTGCATAAGCCCTTCCTTTCGCAGCTTCTCTGTCTTTGCCCCGGATTGTCTTCTTGCCGGGCCGAGTTGATCCGCCTTGCCCCCACTTCCAGCCTGCTTCGCAGATTATACTCATTTAGGCCCAGGATTGACAAGCCTTCGGCCGGACCCTATATTCGTCCCTCGACAAGCATCTCAACAAGCCAGGGGACAATTTGGGGAGGTACTTGACAATGTCAGAAGACCCAAAGCCCGAAAACCTCGGCCAAGCTGTAATGGCTCGCCTCAAGCAGTTGCGGCTGCAGACCTATGGCCGGCGCGGACTGGGCCAATTCGCCCGCGAGCTCGGCATCAGTTCTGCAACTTATCGGCGATACGAAAAACTCAAAGCCGCCCCCGTGGAACTTTTGGCAAAGGCGGCCAGGCTCACCGGCGTCCAGCTCGCCTGGCTCATCACCGGCCGTAAAACCGACGGCTCGCCCCAGCCGAACATACCAGCCGACAGACAGACCATCCTCGAGAGAATCGAGCGCTTGGCCCAGCGCAACCCCGCTACCCTCCGGGCAATCCAGAAGTTCATGGACCTCCTCGAACAGCAGGCCGACCGACCCGCCACTCAATCCCCCCACCCCGACCAGCGCGACGGTTGGCTGCCCGTACTCGGCCGGTCCGCCGCCGGCGTGGTCTTCTTCTGGGACGATTTACCAGACGGCGCCGGCAAGAGCCCGGCTGACAGACTATCCGAGCTCATCGACGCCTACCTCCAGGCCCAGACAGCCGGCCACTGGCCCGCCTCCATCGAACCCACTGACGCTCAGGCCGCCGAGCCCACTACCGATATCATCAGTCTGATTCAGGTCAACGTCCCCAGCGACGCCCAGGTCGCTGAGTTTCTCGACTGTCCCGCCGTCCGCAAACGCTACCCCGATGCCTTCGCCCTCCGCATCGACGGCCAGAGCATGGCCCCCCAGCTCATCCACGGCGACTTGGTAATCGTCTCGCCCTCAGAACCAGCCGTACAAGGCAAAGCCGCTGTCGTGCAATTACGCGACCAGATAGGCGTAACCTGCAAGCTCTATCGCCGCCAGGCAGACAAAGTTCATCTGATTCCCACCAACAAGCAGTACGAACCGCAAAACTTTGAACTCTCCGAGGTCCTCTGGGCCCTGCGCGTCCTCTTCCGCATCCGCGTCAAGCCACAACCAACTAGATGATTGGCACAGTTCGGCACAACGCCGCCAGTCATACTCAAGACTGCAAGCGCAGAGATGTAGCTTGCACCAGCCTGGGCCTAATTATCAAAATGCCTTCGGCGCAGCTCCTTGCTATAGCCCAGCGGGTCAGCCAGGTAGCGCAGCTGGCACTGCCGGCAAAGGTCGTAGCGAAAAATGCGATAGTTGCCGTCCTCGATCTCTTTCAGCGACATCTGCTCCATCTTTTCCAGCATCTGTTGGATAATCTCGTCGGGCTTGTTCAGAAGGTCCGGGTCGCTCGAGTCCGCCTCGGCAGCGGCAAAAACCTCTATGCGCACCGTGTAGCGGCCGCTGCCCGTCGGCAAATCCTTACCGCACAGATCACACGAATAATGGATCATCACTGAACCTCCTGTTCCGGGCTCGACCGTAAGATATCAGAATCGAAACGTCCCTCCAAGCTTTTTACAACCGCCTCGTAAATTCAATTACCACACCTCTACCAGCTTGCCCGGGCCGAACCGCTCCGCGGCGTATCCCCACCCTTGGGCCGGGATCCGTGCACCCCCATCTTTTCGCTCCCCATCGCTGTCAAAATCCAGGTGCCGCCGATAGGCCGCCAATTGCGAAACGTAGTCCCGAGCAGAATCATACAGCCAAGTGGTTACAGCCCCAGCCGGCGGAGTTCGCTTGAGTTCCCCGCAAGTGCCCAACACCGGAATCCAGCCCTTGAGCCGTTCGCACAGCCTTGGGCCCAGCTCCCGAACAATGCTCTGAGCTTCGACCCGAACCTGCCTCGCCAGCTCCAATGAGCAATAACAGCCCAGGGCCTCAGCCAATAGACACCCTATTGTCCCCGGATGCAGAGCCGCCAGGGCGTCCAGTTCGGTGGCCCCGGCACCATGGTAGCATTCAAAGCGAGCTTTGCGCCGGTTGCTTCTCCTGATCGGTGTCCGCGGCAAATCATACCGCCTGCATTGGCTCCCGGTCAGCATCAAAGTACACAGCTTAACCTCCGGATGTGCTCGCTGGCGGCGCAAAAGGTATTCCAGTTTGCGGGATACCGATAAAGGCATGCCCCGACCGGCGGGGTCAAAATCGCTGATGTAGAAAATCCTGGTCGGCCGAGCAGAGCGGACCACCCGTTCTACCAAACCCACCACAGCGGTAAGTGACATCTCACCCAACGAGCCGACCACATTAACCATATATTCCTTAGCCACTGGCAGCACTTCATCCAGGACCGAAGATTTCTCCATCCAAACTTCCACGTAGTAGCGCTGCTGGCGTCCAACCAAACCCGCCGCTACCCGATCCGACAATTCTGACAACATAAGTTTGAGCCATCGCACCGCCGGAGCTGTTTTATCCCCCCAACCCTGCGAAAAAACAATCGGCTGAGCATTCCGCCGATCCTCGAACACCTCGTAAGGTATCAGACCCAGATAACGCGCATATTTACAGCCGTGGTGCATCAGGTCCCAGTCACGCGGCGAATTCGTATAGGCTGACCCGTCCGGACGACAGATATCCGGACGCGCCACTGCCAGGTAGTGCAGCCGCCGAACGTGCACCGGCACCGGACTGCCCACCAAACGATAAATCCATCTGACCCAACGGGCCTGAAGATAGTGCGAAGGGGTTCCCATGTAGAAAGGATCGTTCCTCCGGTACAGGGCCAGATACTTCTCGATCGATTGGCCCTGCATCCGGGCAAGCCTCTTTAGAACAGCATATGGTGCGGCCATTAGTGCCTTTGCTTGTGAGCAGCAGCAACGACCCGGACGTCTGCGATCTGCCGGCTCCTATTCCGTACACTAACAACCCCCCTGCCTCTACATCAGGCAAATATATCCGGACCAATAAGACTCCACTAGCAAGTGCCTAGTCTACCGTCTAACCCTAATGAGACGATCTGCACCTGTGACAGCCCTATGACAGACTGAATCGGAATTCTGTATTTCTTTGCTGAATACAGAATCGCAGACCTTCGCAACGCAACTACCGAGTGTAGGCCTTGCCCTGCGGCATGGTGGGCATGGTCAAAAGCTTGACCAAAAGAGCCCCAGTTAATATATTAGTGCTGCTGTGGCTTTGCCGCGCTTTTGCTTCTTGGAGTCGTCGATAATTAGTTCGATCAGCTCGCCTTTGCCAGGTGCCAGAGCAGCCAGCATTTCGGAGGCTTTGATTTGCAAAACGATCTGCGGCTGCCATCGGCCGACATTGAGGAAGTTGTTGAAGCGGCTGCGGTGTGGTTGGCTTCGGCTGTCCAGATGTCGGTAGAGGGCCGCTATGTTCTTTCGCCCCCAGGAAATAGTCATCAACAGGACCAAGGTGCGGAAGTACCGGAAGTGGTCCCAGTGGAACTGATCTTTCAAAGAATCGAAAAAAGACTCCAGTTTTTTGGGGAAACGGACGATCTTGAACATGAGGGCAATCTCCTGTCGATAAGTTGTTGTGATAAAGCTCTTATCGATGAGATTGCCTTTTTTTGTTGATAAATTGTTCATGTCCGTCTAAAATCTTCTCAAAAAGTCAGTCAAGTTGAGTATATAACAATGACAAATAGTTGCGGGCGTAATTCAGTGGTAGAATGCCAGCTTCCCAAGCTGGACGTCGGCGGTTCGAATCCGCTCGCCCGCTTTTCGTAATAGCTTTTGGAGCCTAGGGTTACAACCCTAGGCTCCTGGCCGTTTAGGCTTACCTCTGATTTTGGGACAGTTTTTGGGACAGTTCTACGCCGAAACTTACCTGCGTGGTATTGACTTCACGCCAATCCAACACTAGCAGCAATCAGTTAAATCCCCCACAGACGTTATTGTCAGAGCAATGTCAATCCGCAAGCAGGTGAGTAGCATGCGCAATTAGAAACTGCCTCATTGGTAGGCATGTTCCCTCCCGATAGGCACTGTCGGCCTTTGATTATCGCTAAGCGGTGATTATCCAGGAGGCCGGGCCAGATCTCCACTGGGAAGATTGTAGTACATAGGGGTTTTTGCTGAGAGGCCTGGTCTTTCTATGGCTTGCAGCTCTTGTTCATCTGCTTTAGCCAGCTTTGTGCAACCTAGTTTTAGCCCGGGACAACCGAGCGGGTTGCGGTCGAGAAATACCTGCCACCTTGTCATACAGTTCTTCCGGAACCTGTAGATAGTGCCGGCTTGAAACACGTATATCATGACCCAGCCAAGCACTGACTACGTATTGAGGATATTTCTGGGCCCAATCAGTTTCACGGTTACGACGGAGTACTTGACACCAAGACGCCCATCTTTGTAAACCTGCCCGTTTGCAGATTACGCCGAAATCTCGCCAGAGATTGCTCTGTCCAAGGGATCTTCTCGGAATAACAAGGGGCTTGCTCTTATCCCTTTTCGAGAATGCTTCGAGAAGCAGATTGAACAAATCCGGCTCGATAGGAACTATTCTCCGTCTTGCGGTTTTTTCGGCGACAATCTCTAGTCGCCGATGCTCCCAATCTACAGCTGACCAAGGCAAGTTTAGAGCTTCGCCCTGCCGCAGGCCAGCTAATCGACATAGAGACAGCAATGCACGCCAAGGGATTGACGGGCACGCATCAAGCAGCTTTTCGAAGTCTTTTGGGCTGACATATCTCCAATTCTTATCCGGCTCTGGGGCGATTCCTGAGAGCCGATCAAAGGGATTGAAGAGAACCAGATCATCTCGCAGTGCGTGATTGAAGATGGTCTTAGCATTACGAATGTGCTGACAGACGGTACCTTCTGCCAGTCCCTCATGTTTTGATGCTTTTCCTTTAGCCAGGCTCGATCGCCAGTCGGCTGCAGCTGCGCGGGTAATTCTATCGATACGAATGCTCTCGCCAAAGTACTCCAGCAAATAGCTGGCAGTCCGTTCGTGTAACTCTAAGGTGCCCTTCTTTATGTCGGTCCGAGAATCAAGATATCGCTGCAGATATTGCCCGAACGGCAGAGCCTTGCCAAGACTGTATCTACCAGGATCAACGTGTAGTTTGGCCATGAATCTCTCAGCTAGTACCCTTGCTTGGCGTTTTCGGATCCTCTTGGTCGAGCCAAGGCTTTTAGTTCGCCTCTTACCAAATTGGTCGTAGTATTTGACCTTCCAGTATCCTGAATCTTCATATAGACGAATTGGGTTTGTATTCATTATTATACTCCCTATATTTCCTGGAGGCCTCCTTCTGACCTTGACAGCCCGCACATTCTGTTGGATACAACGGACATCATTAGTTGTTAGTCTAAATGGCTTGCCTGAAGAGCGCAAGAGGCAAAATCGGATATTTTAAAATTTCTTCGACTGTTCGGAAACCTCGGTTTTTGACGGTAAGCCGGCGTTTTGCCTGCTAATTACTGGGCTGAATTCCAAAGTGCTATCCAAATTATCGCGGGTTGGTTTCTGTCAGCTCCTCCAAAAGCCGCTCCAACTCAATGCGGCGGAAGCGAATGCTCTTACCAACTTGGGTGGCCCGCAGGAGTCCCTTCCTACGATAATAGCGGAGGGTATTCGCCGAGTCTTTGGTTTTGATCCCATCGAGTCGCAAATATCGAATAGCCTCCTCTTCCGTTAGAAGTTCGGGGCAAGGCTGCCATGGGTCTCCCGGAAGGATGGAGATATGACCAGTTATTGTTGTATTCTTGTGGATTTTCATACCAACCACATCTCAGCATGCGGATATACTTCCCATTCCATGTCCTCTCACCTGCATGAACTGAAAAGGCACCTGTCACACACGAAGCAGCCGGAATCCCGACGCATGGGCTGGCTGCACTCGAAGTACAAGCAATCAATGCCCACATTACGGTGAGCTATATAAGAACATGAATTCTTGATCACAATCTTTGGCCTCTACTGAGACGTCCCAGTCTTATCAAGCCGTTGGAAGGACTATATCCTTCTGATACTGGTATTTGCCTTTGCGGTCGGCGTACGAAGTAGCGCAGGGCATATCACTTTCAAAGAACAGTACTTGAGCCAGACCTTCGCCCGCGTAAATCTTCGCCGGCAAAGGAGTAGTATTGGAGATCTCCAGCACAGCCTTGCCTTCCCAGCCGGGCTCAAACGGCGTTACATTTACAATGATTCCACACCTGGCATAAGTAGACTTGCCGACACAAATGGTCATTACATTTCTGGGAATGCGGAACAACTCAAGGCTCAGAGCTAAAACAAAACTGTTAGGCGGTATCAGGCAGACCTTACCATCGAACTCTACTAGCCCTCTGGGGTCGAAATTCTTGGGATCAACGACCGCCCCGTAAACATTGGTAAAGATGCGGAACTGACTGGATACTCGCAGATCATACCCAAAAGACGAGTTTCCAAACGAGATGACCGGTCGGCCATCAATGCTGCGGACCTGGTTTTGAACAAAGGGCTCAATCATACCGTATTCCCTGGCCATCTTTGCAATCCATGTGTCGGGGCGGATACTCATAGTTTTAGTCTCCTTAATGTTCTTTCGCTCGAGTTCGAAGCGCCGGATCAAGGGCATGCTGCGGACAGAATTTCTGCAGGCGATGTGCAGATCCGGAAGGAATGAGTTTGCCTATTGAATCGATGTCCCTCGGCGACAATAGAGCCTTTACCACGGTTGTCCGGAATTCATGAATAACCTTACTCCTGGCAATCAATTCGATGCTTTCCAGAATTTGACTAGTGGGCGTACGTACGCCTGTGAGACGATCATAAATTCGGAGAGGCGCTTTGACATCCATGGCAATGAAATCTACCAACCCATCTTGCAGAACTGCACGCAGTACATGTGGCTGACTGCCATTGGTATCCAGCTTGACCAAAAAACCCTCGGACTTTATGCGAGCAAGAAACTCAGGCAGGTCTGCCTGAATAGTCGGTTCCCCTCCGGTGACTACTACCCCATCGAGTCGTTTGTTACGTGATTGGAGGATCTCAAAAAACTCTTCTTCGGGTATCAAGCAGAATTCAAAGACATCTGCGGATATTAATGATCCGTTATGACAATAAGGGCAGCGGAAATTGCAGCCCTGAGTGAAGGCCACAGCTGCTGTCCGACCGGGAAAATCAGAGAGACTGAACTTATTTAAGCCGCCGATTCTCATGATCAAGCCTCTATTTTGTAGTTCTTCCTAAGGGCAAACTCCGCCTGCTTGCCTTTGTTCCATTGGCTTACAGGCCTCAGGTATCCGACCACGCGGGAGTAAACCTCGGTCTGGGCGTTACACTTGGGGCACTGAGGCTGCTGACCGGATATGTAGCCGTGCGCAGGACATACAGAGAACACCGGTGTTATGGTAAAATATGGAAGACGGTATTTGTGGCAAACCTCTCTGATAAAGGCTTTTACGGCCTGAGGGTCTGGCGTGGTCTCGCCGAGATAGACATGTAATACCGTACCGCCGGTGTAGAGAGTCTGTAGCTCATCCTGGAGGTCTAAGACCTCAAAGATGTCGCCCGTATAGTTGACCGGTAATTGAGTGGAATTGGTATAGAAGGGCTCTCCTGTCTGATTGGCACAAATAATGTCGGGGTAGTGTTCCTTGTCCAGCTTGGCCAGCCGATAGCTGGTACTTTCTGCCGGGGTGGCTTCCAGGTTGTAGAAGTTGCCGGTCTGTTCTTGGAAGCGGATAAGAATTTGGCGCATAAAATCCAAGACTCTGATAGCAAAAGAGCGGCCTTGTGAGGTGCCGATATCGCAGCCTAGTAGGTTCAGGCCGGCTTCATTCATACCCACGAGGCCTATGGTGGAGAAGTGGTTGTACCAGTAACAGCCGTAATGCTGTTTGATCTGTCGCAAATAGAATTTGGTATAGGGAAAGAGGTCCTGCTCGGTGAGCCGTTCGAGGACCTTGCGCTTCGTTTCCAGGCTTGTTCTGGCAATCTCCATCAACTGGTTGAGCCTCTGGAGAAAGTCGGCCTCATTAACGGCCAGATACCCCAGGCGGGGCATATTAATGGTTACTACACCGATCGAGCCGGTCAAGGGATTGGCCCCGAAAAGTCCACCCCCGCGTTTTCTTAGAGAACTCAGGTCCAAGCGGAGCCGACAGCACATCGAGCGGACATCGTCAGGAGACATGCCGGAATTGACAAAGTTGGCAAAATAAGGCAGGCCGTACTTGGCGGTGATTTCCCAGAGCTGTTCCAATTCTGGAGCATTCCAATCAAAATCTTCTGTGATGCTATAGGTGGGAATGGGGAAAGTGAAAGGACGACCCTTGGCGTCGCCCTCGGCTAAGACTTCCAGAAAAGCCCGATTAAAAAGATTCATCTCCGGCTGGAAGTCACCGTAAGTCTCCCTTTGTGGCTGGCCGCCTATGATGACCGCCTGGTCCGCCAGCGATTTGGGAGGCTGCAGATCCAGGCTAATATTGGCAAAGGGGGCCTGGCCTCCGACCCGGGTAGGCACGTTGCTATTGAAGATGAATTCCTGAAGAGCCTGTTTTATTTCTCTAAAGATCAGGCCGTCATAACGGATAAATGGAGCGAGCAAGGTGTCAACATTAGAAAACGCCTGGGCTCCGGCCGCTTCGCCCTGGAGGGTGAAGATGAAGTTGACCATCTGACCCAGCACAGAGCGAAAATGCCTGGCCGGTCTGCTTTCAACTTTGCCTGGAGCACCCCGGAATCCCCACAAAAGCAGTCCGTACAGATACCATCCCACGCAATAGGGCGCAAGAAGCCCGAGGTCGTGAAGGTGTATTGCTCCAGACTCATATGCCTCGCGGACCTCCGGGCTGTAGATTTTCTCGAGCCAGTAATTCTTGCTGATGTCGCCGGATACGTAGTGGTTTAGTCCCGGCAGAGAGTAACCCATATTGCTGTTTTCACGCACCTTCCAATCACGGCGGTCCAGATAACTGTCTACCCGGTCAAGATCAATCTTCTGGGCCATCTTTCTGATTCGCGTGTGCTGATCGCGATACCGGATGTAGGCCTTGCCGGTCTTTCTGAAAAGCGAGGCCAATAAAACGTCTTCCACCACATCCTGTATTTGTTCCACGGTAGGCGGTTTTTGTGGCAGAATTGTCTCGGCCTGGTTCAACACCTCAGTTGTGAGTGTTCGGGCAGTGTCTTGGCCAAACTCACCGGTGGCCTGGCCTGCCCGCAGTATGGCCGATTCGATTTTCCTGGCATCAAAAGGAACTAAGCGACCGTCACGTTTCTGAATTTGGTCAAATGGACAGTCGCCAAGATCGCCAAGGTCTCTTTGGGATTGTTCCGGCAAGCCTATCATTCGAAAATATCCAATAATATCTACGCGCCGCGTGCAACCTTTTTGATACTGAGCATCTTCTGATCACACACGTCCATTAAATCAGAAATGTAATGAGCACGAATTCCCTCTACCTAACCAATCACTGATTTCTGCATTGCTCGATGATTTCAGGTTGTTGTGTGTGGTAATGACCGAACCATGTGCAAGCTCAGCCAGTGCGTGAGCTGAGCTTGCCCGAAAGAGGCAAACCAGGGAGGTAAAGAAAATGCAAAGTTGTCCCTTGTGTGGTGTAATTAGGTACGGAAGTAAATACTTGGGCAAGTACTGTCCGCGATGTGGCAGGACGATTACGGACTTCCAAACAGATCTGGTCGATGACTTCCTTTCGGAAGACGACATACTGAGGTGATCAAAACGAACACAAATCAAACCAAGCAATTGGCCAAAGAGGCCACTGATCAATTGATAGAGGCTGTTGAGGCCGGAAAGAGCGAAAAGCTCAAGGCCTATCTGGCTATGATGGGCAAGTTTCATCGTTATAGCTTTGGCAATGTCATGCTGATAGGAGCCCAGAAACCGAATGCGAGCAGAGTGGCGGGCTACCGAACCTGGAAAAAACTCGGCAGACAGGTCAAAAAGGGTGAAAAGGCTATCCGTATTCTGGCCCCGATGGTTCGGCGGAACAAGCGTCAGCAAGAGGAGGGGGATGACCAGGAAGAAAATGTGACCTTTTTCAAGACCGTTTGCGTCTGGGACACGACCCAAACGGATGGCAAACCACTGCCGGAATTCTCTGAGGTTGCAGGTGATCCGGGCAAGTACATTGACCGCTTGAAAGGCTACGTAGCCAGCCGGGGTATCAAATTGGAGTACTCCAATTCTATCGGGCGTGCCGAAGGGCTTTCGGCCAAGGGCAGGATCATCCTCAGGAAAAACCTTTCTCCGGCTGAGGAATTTTCCGTATTGCTGCATGAGCTTTCTCATGAGACATTACACCAAGGCGAAGAACCGACAAAGAACAAGACTGTGCAGGAGACCGAGGCCGAGGCAGTTGCCTTTGTTGTCTGTCAAGCGGTGGGGCTGGATACCAATACCGCGTCCAGTGATTATGTGCAGCTCTACGACGGCAAGAAGGAAACGCTTATTTCTTCGCTTGAGCGGATCCAGCAGACAGCCGCCGACATCATTGACAACTTGATGCCTGAGCAGAAAAGATCTGCTGCCTGAAAAACGGCTCCCGGCCTGGCTTTTTGGGCAGGGCTTATCGCGCAGTCTTGGCCAGGCCGGGGTAGCCCGGTAGGTCACTAAGACGAGGTGCCGGAGGCTTCCTCACTCTCCTTCAGGCTGATATACTCGAAGGCCTTGGCGGTCACCAGCTGAAGCTTCGGCAACTCTTCGGGGAAGAAATAGTCGGTGTTCTTCCACACACCGTCCTGCTGGAAACGCTTCTGGATGCGGGTGGAGTAGCGAACGACGATAGTGCCGTTCTTATCCACCTCGTCCTTCCACACACTCGCGGATACGTTGCCGGCGCGGATGACTTTGATCGGTGCCGTGTTTGTCTGTTGAGTCATGGTTTTACTCCTTGTGAAAGAGGGTTACTAGAATTTGAATACTGTCCGAGTAGGCGAACAGTGACGTCTTGAGCTGGCCGTGAGCGCAGCGACTCTAGCCGCAGGCTCACAGCCGCTAGATCTCCGGAGACCCCGCCGCCCTCGCTCAATCACAGACAGTCTGTCAAGTTCGTCTAGTCACCCAGCGGGATCCGCCGACGAACCGGCCTTCGCTCTTGCCGTACAATCGGTGGAGCAGATTCCCGAACCACGGGTGTCTTTTCCAGTTGGGCGATGCGACCCTCCAGCTTCGCCAGACGATGATCGTCCGGGCGAGCCAGGGCGCCGCCATTGCCGCCGGGGCTGAGATAGCCCAAAAGGTTGCGGCGTCTAACGCTAACGATGTCGGTCATAGTCTGTCGTGCCATTGTTTGGCTCCTTTAGAAAGAAGTATTACAAACCTCACAGGTCGGATTCCGATCCGCCTGCAGAAAATGTACTGCCAGCCCTGTCTCCGAAGGCCGATTTTCCATGAAGATGATGTTCTTTTCCGGATCAAAAAGTTCTTGCAGCGGTCCAGTGCTCGCTGAGAGAAGCCACATCGCTACTCGGGCACACATATTGGCTACCGGCTGTACGTCGATTCCCATGATAGACTCCCGATGCAGAGTCTCGATATCATCCTCGGATTCAACCCCCAGAGAGCATCGCAGGCAGGGACTATTTCCCGGCCTGGTCCAGATGACGCTGGCCTGCCGGGCCTGGCGGTGGAAAAAGGCGTAAGCAACCGGTTTGAGCCAGTAAGCCAAGGAATCAAACCTTAGTAGCTGCCGGCCCTCATCAAAGGCTCCCACCACAACATCTGAACTTTCCACCAAAGCAGCGATTTCACCATCGCTCAGGTCTGCCGTATTCTTGCGAAGAGGTGTTATGTGTGCATGCGGGTACATCTGCAGCAGGTATTTTCGATGGGCCAGTACTTTGGGTGTGCCGATACTGTCCGGCGGATAAAAGGTTCGCCCGGCCTCCAGATTTTCTTTTTGGACCGTGTCATGATCAAGTTCTGTAAGAGAGCATCCCATAGCCACCAGCTGCAAACCGGTCCACCAACCGACTGCACCGGCCCCGATTTGGAGCACTTTCATGCCTGTCAGACCGGCCTGCTCCACCAGAGCATGTCTTATTGGCTCGTCATTCCGATGATTTGCGGCAACACTATCAAGTCTCGCCAGGGGATTGGAAAAAACCTTTGAATTTGCAGAAGCCGGCCTTTCCCTGTCCGGGTCTTTGATCAGATAGCGGCCGCTGGCCAGTCTTATTTTTTGGGGCTGTGTCATAATCTACTACCGTCAGAACCGGTATCGTGCCCCGGCAACTGTTTCAGAAACGGACCGAGGGCCTGGGCCTCTTCCACGACTCTGCTGAAAGCCTCTTGATCAACCAGGGCCTCTAGTTCGCCAAGGTTGCCGCTCTCTAATTGGGCTGACAGATTGCCGAGCTTATCCATAAGGGTAGAACTGTTTTTGGCCAGGTTCTTACAAAAGGCTCCGTGGATACCGACAAGCAGGTCAAAGTCATCCGTAATCAGGCTCAGGGCCTCCCACGGGGATTTACCCAGAGACTCTGTTTGGCCATTCTTCCACTGAAGACTGTATCCAGTTCGCTGATCGTATTTAAGCGTATCTAAAATGACGGCCTTGGCTGCCGCTGTTCTGGCATCGGCAATGGTTGGCTTACCGGCTGGAAGCAGGGCACAATCCGGCCAGGCACTGAACTGAACCTTCTCTGCCGGCCGCTGGTTGGCGGTCTTCGAGTCATGCTGTTCTATCAAGCTCCTGATGGAGATGCCTGAGCGATACTGTACAAAGAGGATGGTATCCTGCTGATCGCTCAGCTCGACCAATTCCCAGTCGCCATCTACTAAGTCCGCCTGATCTGCCTCTCTTTGCAGGAATTGGCTGTTTCTTCCGGCCGGCACACCAATGACCTTCTTCCAGGAGATTTCTTTATTGACCTCCCCGGAAACGCGCAGCCGTCCCCGGCTTTCGCCGACTGCCTGGGCCACCAGGTTTGTGATTTGCTCGGGAGTGTGCTTGTCGCAGAAAACGTCAAGGACGTGCAGAGTTTCGATTTCGGTTTGGAAGATGTTTTTGGTTACATCCAGCAGGGCTTCGCGCAAAGACTCCTGCGGGCTGTCTATAAATGCCGCCAGAGAACCGGACTGTCCCATCAAGTGTTCAAAGGCCTGACCAAGCAATTTTGCCGGCCCCCCTTTTTTCTGGAATAGATCTTTCAGTGTTGTTTCCAGGAAAGCCCGGCCCGCCAGTTCCATACCTACCGGCGTCTGTAACGGAGATGGCTCGCTGTCCAAGAGCATCTGTGCATGCTGCTCCAATTCGATAGCCGAACCGTCCATCCTGCCGGTAAACCGCACCAAGCGGCCGAGCTCATTGGTCACAAAGGTATGAATTTCAGTCAGCATACTGGTCAATACCCGATGGACCTCCTGCTCAAGGGCCAGTCGAATGGCCCAGGAAGCGTTATGACGGTACTGCCGGCACAGTTCGCTCATACTCAAGGATCGAAGGGCACGGCCCAGCCAACTGCGGCGATTGTGCCCTTCCACTTGGTTTGAATAGGTATCTATCTGCTCTAACACAGGGGCTGAGGCCTCGGACGATAGACGCAGCTTTTCACCGCTGAGCCGCAAGGATCTCCCGATATTGGCGCAGAGCGAATCGAGCGATGCCTTGCTGCTATTGAGTCCGTTTGGCATCTTCATTTTCGTGGCCAGATCTGCTGTGATTTGAGTCTTGGCTTCGACCACAGTCTTAGCTGCCCTTTGCTTCATCCGGCCAACTAACAGCGGAATCAACTCGGCGGTTACGCTACGGTAGGCTCCGTGCACTGCCTGGCAGCCGAGCCAGCCCGTGGCCTGGCCCACCCTGTCGGCAAAAGCGCCCTGAGCCTCTTGGAAGACGTCGGTTTTGCCGTCTTCGCCGACAACAAGATGTCTGCTGCCCTGGCTCTCTGCCTCGGATTCGACCAGCTGTAACCGCCAAGCAAGGTTTTCACCGTCTTGTTCGGCTTGTCCGGGGTCTGCGGCCAGAAGCGAGCGACATAGCCATGCCGCCAGGCGGGAACCGAGGAAACCCTTGATCCTCTGTCTGTCCAGATTAATAACAGAGATACCGGCGGTTGAGACGAAGTGGTCTCTATCCACTGTGGCCTGCAGATCCACACCGTGCCGTCTGAGGCACCTGCCGGTCTCGGTATAAGCTAGATTAAAAAGGAAATGGGTAACCAGGCCTTTTAAACCTTTAATAGTACTAAGCTCGCCGTGGTCATTCACGTTCTGGAAGACCAGAACAGACTCGCTGACCAACCCGATCCCATCAGTAATCCCGCCTTCGAGATCTACATAATGTGGACAGCGTTGGGCCCAAAGCTGAGTAAGGAGTTGCTGGCGGTTTCGCACAGCTTGGGCCTTGTTGGGCGGAAAGATGGTTCCCAGGTCCAGGAATATCCAAGTCAGATTGACCCTTATGTTGAGTTCAGCCGCCGTCTCGTAGACCAGCTTCCGCACGTCGGCAGTAGCAGAGCCCCCGGTTCCGCCAACCGTTGAAGTTATGACAAAGATCGGCAAGGCCGAGTTTCTGGTGGAATCTTCTGTAGCAATGGCCCGCTGCTGCCCATAGTCCTGGAAACGCCGCATACCACGGGCAAGCAACTTAGTAAAAAACTGCCGGTTCATCCTGAATCGAGCTCGGCCCCAGGACGGAATGCCTCCACTGCCCATGTCCTCCTGCTGTATCCCCGGATTGTCAATCTCTCCTGGATCCAAAAATGGCAACTGCCCGCTGGCGGCCATCTGCTTTCTAGATTGAGGATCAGCTAACTCAGCGGGAATGAAGGTTGAAGTGGGTAAATCCGTAGCTGATGCCTGAGGATCAAGATGGGTGTCCATCCTGATGATCCAGGAATTTAGACCATGGATAATCTTTCCGCCATAACCAGAGGCCAGGTTCACCACACCGTTGATAACGTCAATCGCTGTAGTGCCCATGTTTATGAACACTGCAAAGCCGCTGAGATTTTGCTTTTGCTCATTCATCTTGCTTGTCCTTATGTTCGGTTTTGCCGTCGGATATACTGGCTTGCCTATCTTGCCCGGGGACAACTGCCAAACGCATGCCGACCTTCTTGGTTAGCTGAAGTCCAATAGGAAACCTGATCTGACGGGTTTTGCCCCGGTTTAATCGGGTGTTGTTGACTTCAACAGGTTTGGATGAGAGATTTCTGACCAGCCATCTTGAGCCACGCCGCAGCAGGCGGATGTGCCTGACTTCGATACCTTCTTTTGCCAGCCGCAGGGCATTGCCCGGGCCGCTGCCGATGTGTAGCCTCCTCAGGCTGGCTACCGGGCCAAGGGTATGTTGTTGTCCATCGACCGTGGCCACCAATATCGATGGTCGAGCCTTGGGTTGGGCAGCGAGTCTTCTGCGAGCTTTGAGTCTTTGTCGAAGTACACGAACCAAGTCGGGGATAAGCAAGGCTGCAGCCGCCAATACCAGGCACACGACTCCACCGGCGGCTATCATGACCAGCGAAGGGAACCCGCGTTCTGGTTCAGGCTGTGGTTTTTGGCTTGTCTTCTGCTGTTCCGGAATCTTTATTGGATATCTGGCAGTTGCCCGAAAAGTAGTTTCCTTCTTAGTGGCTGCTTGACGAATAAGAGGGGCTGGCGTGGGTCTAGCTTGAGCTTTGTCCGGTGTTGTTGCGATTTCTTCGACTTTTGGAGGAAGCTCGGGTACTGGTTTGCTAACCGGTTTTTGCGGAGGTGTTTCCGGAGCAGCTTTCGCCGAAGGCCCGCGGGCCCCGGCCAGCCAAGTCGCAGGATTAGCCCGATCGATAAGAGACCAACCTAGTTCGCCGTGACTGGCAGCTATGGGGAGTTGTTTATTGGCCTTTGCGGTGCCCGTAACGTAGAGATGCCAACCTCTGGCCTTGAACGCGGTCGCCAGATGGCGGATTCGTTCGACCTGGCGGTCCGATAGACGGCCATTTGTCAAGACGATGACTACAACCTTGCTATCGTGCTGGTCTGCGGTACGCTGATCCAGCCGCTCAAAACCCATTTCCAAAGCGCTGGCCACGTCGGCATCGCGAAAATCGACCGGCTCAATATTGGCCAGCAGGGTGTTGAGGGTTTCGACCCTTTCGGGGTCGATGGATTCGATAGACTGACTGACCCGGATACGACCTTCCCGACGATGGGCACTTATGACCTCCAGGTAATCGCCGGTCTGCAACCCGGAAACTATATCTTTGGCCAGGACAGAGAGTTCGTTCCAGTCAGACTTGTTTCGACGAGAAGTGTCCCATATCACCGAAACCGCTAGACTGCGTGGAGGACTGGGGCCATCAGCCGCAGAAGACTGAACCTGGGTAAACACAAACAACATTCCTATTAAAATCAGTAGCTTGATTTTCATGGCTTTATGTCCTCTCATGGATAACTCCGCTTAAACGAATCCAGCAGGTGGCGAAAATTATTGAGAATGTCTCCGGTGACGGTCCTTGGGCAGTCGCTAGCGCTGTCTGTGCCTTCCGCATACTATTCTTCCTCTTTGTCTCTGCGTAGAACTTTCGCCACGGCTACCACGGCAACGGCAATTACTCCACCGCATGCGAGCATTGTAAAACGCGGTATGTCATTTATGCCCCATCTCGAACACAATTCATTCCACGTAAAACCGATTTTAATATTCTTCAATACGTAAATTACCAGTAGAATTAAACCTGGTATCAGCACGATGCTCCATCTGAAATGCTTCCGTCGTCGGTGCCTCGGCCGGACGAATACGATCCGCTGATTACGGTTGAACATGTTCTGCGGCATTCTGGCCATATATAGAACTCCGATTATTAAACAACAGTATAAACTGCATCCTCCCAACGTCCCTGTCGGGAGGGTTACTGAGTAATGATTTCTGCCGGGCAGCTCGATTCGCTCTCGATGACGGCACAATTTATTCCTCGTCGTCCTGTTCCGAATCGTAATTCTCTGTCCATGCAGGCTCTCCTTCTGGCTCGTATTCGTAATTGTCCTCGGCATCCTGTGAGTCACCCGGTGGTTTGGATGTTTCGTTAGTCTGTTTCAGTCGAGATAAGCCGTATATCAGCAAGACTAACAGGCCACATCCCCCGACTACGTCGTACCAAAAGGAAGGGGGATTTCCCGAACAAAAGGGAAGCATCCGTGGCAAGCTAAAATCCTGCCCACCTCGGATGAAATTAATAACGACGGCTGTAACAATAATGATTAGGATTATCTTTGTGGCCTTCACGAAAAAGTCCTCCTAAGGAAGCTCTCTGCTAATTCCCATCGCAAACGACTACCCAAAGATTTCACAACTGGCTCGGAAGCTAGTTGCTTCTGCAGATTTTGAGCGATTTTTTTCTGGCAGCAGACTATAATGATATTGCGGACCTGACTGGACTGGCTGAGCATAGTGATGTGATCCAGCAAGTTACTGGAACACGTGACCACCACCTCGTAAGCATCCCAGAGTTCCGGGCCAACCTGGCGGATAGCATCAGCAACGTAATCCGTCCCTGGGACTAAAGAGCCACACCGTGATTTTTGCTTCTGTCGATTCCCCTCCATGGTTATCCATTGACTAATGCTCTGGTGGGCAATCGATCCACCGCCAGTATTCCCAGGCGGTTGGCGATTAAGGAACCGCCAGCCTGCTTCTGTCAACCGATACATCAATACGTTGGCGCTTCCGAGCCTGCTCTGTTCTGAGAGGACTAGGCCTTTGGCTGTTAGTTCTTTTTGAACAGCTTTCTGGATGGCGAAGGATGGGATTTGGCCAGTAGCTTTCCAACATACCTGTGCAGGTGCCCAGAGATGCGTGGCTATTGCGTGCAGGAGAGCGTGAGCGTGTTTGGAAAGGGAATGCCGGTCGCCCTGCTTTCTACTCATTTGGCGGAGTTTGGCCTGGTTGTGTTCGCTGATACGCTTGTCCAGTGCCGCCCTAACCTGCGGAAGATCGTCCAAGCCCTTGGCAGGCATGTAGGAGTGAGTGTCGAACCGCTCGGGACGAGGTAGACGGGAGGTAGGAACATCGTCGAACCTTCCGAGTACAGCGTGGGGCCACCCGTTGTCAGTTCTTAAAAGGCACTCACCGTTTTCAAGTGTGGGAAGAATGGCCTCGGCCCCGGGCGGCAAAAGAAGAGCCCGGCTGGCTTCTTGAAGGGAATGGGCATCTTTAACACGAAACACAAACGTATTGACCATATTAGTAAGCACCTGCCGGGATACAGGGCCCATCGCCGATAAACTCAGGAATTGAGCCAAACCGGCCTCTCGTAATTGTTTCTCTGTTTGTGCGGCTGGACTCATGCCACCATCAGGGATAGCACGCTCAGCTTCGGCAGTCACCTCCGCGTCTGCCTCATCCCGGATCACTATCGTGTCAATGCGTTGCTGTTTTCTAAATGCGTATTGCCTACCCACAAGAAGTTGACTCATCAGTGTGTCGTCAAGAAGGAGCTTCACCCATGGCGGTCCCAATCCGCAGGTGTCAATCACCGCGTGCAGCTTCTTATCAACGATGTCGCGCTGTAGATTGAGGCCATTAAATGTGCGGAAACATTCTTCGCCTGCAACCTGCTCCAATTTCTGAATATAACTCTTTTCGTAATCGGGTTTGGCGGCAAAAAGCGTTAAAGGAACGGATTTAGCGCTTTCCAGCAGCAAGGAATAGTCAGGTGAAGCCAAGGGCAATCTTAGCTGTGGATTTAGCGCCTTCAGATGAAATTCGATCTGGTTGGCCATGCACGTTGAACTGGCCTTTAAACCTGCACGTGCTGCGAAGCAGACACTACTGAGATGATTGATCCAGATTCGAGGCGGGACGTTCTCAGGACCGTTTGTTCCCACCCGGAGGCCGTCATGGACGCTGAAATATCTGCAGCACTCTCCCAAAATGCTTTTGACATCAGCATAATCCCCGCCCTTGGGATCTATTATGATCATCGAAACAAAGAATTCTGGATGAGTTAGGTTCCATTCGTGAATCTTCAAAATCAGGTTTCGCGCCGCAACCGTTTTGCCGCTATTAGTCATGCCGATAAATCCACCGTGTTGCCCGCCGGTTAGATTGATGCCGAAACGTAGCTCTGGTGCCTCTACCAATGATCCGAGCTCGATATCTGGTCTGCCTCTGGCATACCATTGTTCCTCTGTCGGTGGTCTGTGAAGCAGGTTGGGGTAGTCCTTTTGGTCCTCCACAAAATCCTGCAAACTGTATAGAAATGCCCTTGCCATGCCTTCGGAGACTAGTCCCCTTTCTATCATGAGCGTCAGCTGCGAGAAGTCAGGATACCGATCTGCCAGGCGATAGGTTTGGATAGTTCGGATTAGCTGTTCAGTGAATTTTCCCATAGCTAATCCTCCTCGTAGGTGAAAAGAATCTTTCCAACGATTCTCTTGGCCGTATACTTCCTGGAGCAGGGCTTGCATCGAAGTTTTTGGTCTTTGCCCGTTTTCCGATGGCGCGCGCATAAAACCTTGCCACAATCTGTACAAAGAGTTGCAAGGTGTGCCGATATTAACCCTCTGCTCGCCGGATTTCTGTGAAGTGATGGCCCTGCTCGCTGACAAAACCAACAGATGCATAGCAGCCTGGGGTTGTTCCCCATCATCATCGATGGGTTCCAGACCTGGGAGTCGTCCAGGACGATGTTTTCGCTGGTCTTGCGGATGGTTATAGAACCGTCTGGTTCCTGCACCACCTCCTCGTGCATACCCAGAGTCCGGATTACGTTTCCCTCTGGATCGTAGATGACTGTCTGAATTTGTTGGTTGACTGGTGCTATTGCATTGTGACGTCTGGCCATGAGTTACCTCCTTTGAAATTTGATTACGGTTGACTGTGCGGATTGTGGAATTGACGCGAATAGAGGCTGCGCCGAGGCCGACAGTGGCGAGTGCCAGCAGCGCAAACACGTATAACCCAGACCAGATATAGTCGTGGATGATAGAGATAATCGCTCGGAGAGGACTTCTCTGTCCGGTCCAGGGGAGAATTATGGGCTGATCGGGCGTGTTTTGATTCAGTAATTGATTAAGCATGCGCGTACTCCTTTAATTGAGGGTTGGTGTATTATCTCATTAATCTAAGAGAGGTTTGATTGCGCCGTGAGTACAAGATAATGATTGGTGGTTTACCGGCTGGCTGCGCGGGGGACTACCTTGAAGGAATATACATTCAAGGGAGATGTCTCCTTCTTATCTGCCAGCCGACCGCTGGGATTGGGACGGTACCGTTAGCACCCTGGATGCAGTAGAAGCTGGCTTACTATCTCGGCTGCCCTTGAGATTAGCCCTGCGTACCACCACCAGCATCATGCACATCTTTGGTCTGGCTCCCATCCCGGCCGGCGTTGGCTACGAATTCAATTATTCGCCATGACCTGTCCTCGCTCCAGCCAACAGCATAAGGATCCTTGGTCGCGATGAAAAACCAACTCGGCTTATGGACCTCCCCAAAGATACGCCGTAACTTGGTCTTCCTCGCAGAAACACGGGAGCTACTTTCAAGACTCACTAGTTTGGTTATTGCAACGAGGTCTCCCAAGGTCAACGATTGCCCCGCCGCGTACATCTTGGCTCTGAGAAGAGGTTCTGTAATCCAACCGAATCGCGATCGGTCGCCATAGAGTCTGATGCGCTTTCCGTTCTGCGTCCGGATAAAAGCCTTCGCATGGGCCAGGTCCCAATGAAAATCAACATCATCTGGATTAAGAACCTTAACTTCCTCCCTGGTCAAGTACCTCTCGGTGATCTTTCCGTTCTTGTAGATTCTCTCCCGAAAATTTCGATCCCGTGGCGTCTTTGCGTACTCCTTGTTATTTATCTTTTTCCGAGGTGTCCTCCTGCGTTTGCATTTTCGGCTGGCCGTTCTTTTTTCTTGGTTTGGAGTTTTTTTCATTGATCGGCTCCTTTTACAGCTGATTTAGAGGTTCTGGATGGCCATGGCGACCTTGAGTCACGTCTTTCTCTCTGTTTGTGTTCTCCCAAAACGGTAGTTGGCGCTGGCAGAATCAAAAACAAGGTGATGAGATCACGACGCCAGCTCTTGTCGTCCGTCCTCTGAAAGTGATCTAACAGCGCTCCATAAGTGCCTGATCATCTCGCGAAAGCTTGAGCTTACCCATCCAGTATACGATCTACGCGAGCTATGTCAACATAAATCCTTGTATTATAAGGAGTTATAACAGTGTTATAACAGTATGGTGGTTCTAACAAGCACGGAGCGGTGTCAAATGGGCAACGATTAAGAGCTATTTCTTGCCCGGAGGGACCCAAAAACATTCCCTTTAGGTCCGCGTCTCCCTGTCACAACTTCCGGCTTTGGGTATGGATATGGCCCTCGTATTTTGATAGACTTAACGCTAGTGCCGAACTGGACGGCATTCTTCGGACGATCTGCTGTCGAGAGGCCAGCTTCTAAAGTTGGTGGCTCAACTGTTCGCATACAACTCACGCAATCCACGCATGGTTTGATGCCATGGACATACCCCTAACTCCAGACAAGACAATAAGAATTGACTGGGACAGCCGGTGTATCGGTTTCTTTGACAAAGATCATAGGTTTATAGAAGCGAGGTTTGATGATCCGGAAGAAGGCTGTCTCGACATGTTTTTGATCTGTTGCAGCGTAGCAATAGCTCAACGCACAAATATAGAAGTGGGCAAGGTAACTAAATGGGAGGGGGTGGATCAGAACTTTCTGTCCGCAGTTGCCAAAATGCATTTACACTGGGGAGGAGTACCAGCTTCTATCGCAACGTATTGGAGTTGTCTGCAAAATGGCAAGGCCCCGCCCTCAGGACGTTACGCTGAACTGTCGGTTGACGGCAACCCGATTGAAAGAGAGCATCAGCGTGGTGTGGCACGAGATCTATTTATTCGCAAGAATGGCAGGTTCTTTTTGGGGGATCGCCAGAAAAAGGTTGGTGGGGCGTTCTCATATCGGCCAATCGAACTGCTACCACCAAAATTAAATGAAGAACGTATTTTGTACGATCGGCTCTGCAATTTTGTTGGAGAGTTACTAGGCACGGGCGGATCGGATGATGAAATCCTAATAGAAATCCGCAATCTTCTCCAAGAGGAGGCGGTCCATGAGTTGAAAGAACAACTCCGGTCAAATGAGCCAAATGACTATGTTGAGTTGAAACTCGAAATTGGAAGGTTACCAACTCCTGCCAAAGACAAATCGAGTCGCGAAAACCGTTCCCTTACACCTCTTGAGCTGGGCCGTGTTTGGTCTGGTTTCAGCGAACAACAGCTTTTACCTCCCCGTGGCCATCATTTTCTTAGCTCTATTTCCGGAGCAGGTAAGACTACCTTTCTCCGTCATATCCAACTTGAAGTATCAAAGGAACAGAAGGCTTTCCCGTTTTATTTTAGGGCTAAAGACCTTCCCAAGGAGCGTCCTCTTGAATGGCCATATCTGTTGTCCAAACTGGTGGTAAAACTTAACTTCCTGGCAGAAGAAGAAAGTCTCAGAGTATTCATTGAAGACTTATATAACCAGGGTAAACTGGTTTTTCTCATCGACGCAATGGACAACCTTGGCAAACCTGGCATGAGTTGCCATGAACTTGCAGACCAACTTATCAACGTGGTCAAGGATAACGCTGTGATCATGGCAGGAAGACCCACGGCAGCAAACTGGGCAACAAGCAGGAACGATATCGCCCTTATAAGATTAGCACCTTTTAGCGACCAGGCGTGCAGAACCTTCTTCGGAACAGAATATGAACGCGCACTAAATCTAACCGGGAGAGACAGAAACCTCTTGGCAGTTCCTATGCTTGCGTATATGGTTAGAAGTCTTATCCAAAAGGGAAACGACGAGCAGGTTCACTCAAGATGGGACTTGTATTCTCATTTTGTGGAACACGTTTTTTTTGTTCACCCATCGAACCGTCAACGCAAAGGTCACATCGCCTGGGTGCGTCGGGTTCAGAAATCGCTTGCTATCATCGCCTATCATGCTATTGATTGCGAAGAGCCAATCTGGACGGTTATTCCGCTTGAGGCCGTAGACAAAATTCTTGACAAAAAACGCATCAAAATCGACGAATTGCCCTCTTCTGGGTTTGTCGATTTGTTCGAAGTTGACACAGATGTTGATGGGCCAGTTCTATCTTTCTTGCATCAGTCTTTTCAGGAGTATCTGGCTGCGTGGTGGGTCAGCAAAGACAAGGATAGACTTGATAAGGTACTGGAAGAATACTGGAATCCTAAATGGCGGGAAGTGATTAAGTTTTTGTGTGGCCAGAAGGATGGCGAGAAGATTGTAAGGCGCATCTATCCGGGACCGAAGCAAGATAACGCCATTCACTCCCGACTTTTCCTAGCTGCAGAATGCGGCGGAGAGGCGGAGCTAGGCTCGGACCTGGAAAATGAACTTGTCAACACATTGCGACCCTTACTAGAGGACGAAGTATTCGCTGTTGAGGCGACGGAAGCGCTCGCTGGAATCGGGTCACGAAGGTCGGTGGAACTTGCGTTTGCCACTTTTAGGAAGCTGCAGAGGCGAGAATATGGACAGTCCTCCTTTAGTGACGAAGCTATGAGTCGCATGTATTCACCAGATCGCTTGCGCTGGGCTGTGATAGCTCTCGCGCGAGACAGAGACGGGGGTGCCCTTGAAGCAGCGAGGAAATGGTCGTGGGTGGTACCCGCTGAAACAATTGAACGGATCTTTGCAGCAGCCACAACTTCCAAGGACTGGTTTGCAGTACGAATGTTGTATGCCCTTCAAGCCTTTGAACACCGCTTGAATTCTGAGCATGCGAATAAGCTTGTTGAGCAGCTTGCAGTTAGAGATCGCATGACGAAACCATACATCCTGTCCGTTCTTGCCGGGATGGGGTCAGTTCTCAAAAAAGAGCATTTTGATGCAATAGTAGACTTCGCGTTAACAGTACACGCCGGGCAAGGTTTGGATTGTCTCACCCGTCTCATGCCACATTTGCCCAAAGCACAGGTGAGATGCCTAATCGACTACGTGCTCGCCAGACCGTTGGACTGGATGGAACTGACACCAGCGTTGGGGCTCAGACTTGACAGAACACTGGTGCGGATTTTGTTCTCGAGACTTCGAGAACCTCAAACATGGCAGGGACTTGCGGCGATGAGAGTGCTCGCGTCTGGCCATACAAAACTTAAGCCATCTCAGCTGAGTACCCTGATGGCTGTTGTGGTAACAGATCAATTGAAAGAATGTGGTATGTACATCTTGATACTGGCCCATTCACGATTGCCCCCCTCGCAGATAGATGGAATACTGCAATTGTTGGAACCACCGAAACTAATTCCTGGCCGGGCAATTGAGCGAGAACGACGCGAGGCTGTTTTACAGGTAGTTCGTTACCTGAAGCCGTATTTACGCCCTCGACATGTGGACGCGATTCTGGAGAACTGCAGACTTCCGCCTTCCAGTGAGCAGTTGGACGCATGGCATGCCTGCTGCCACATTGCTGATAGATTGGGTGACAAAGAGATATGGAACATTATTAAATCGATCGATGGAGATCCCTCAATATGGTACATTAAACCTGGCCAAGGTTTTGCTGCACTCAAGGCGTTATCAGGCTCCTTGCGTTCCAAGCATATCAAGCATGTCAAGTATCTTTTAGGTGGGTTGCAGAAGGAGAAGATCTCCGAACCTTGGCAGGCGATCGCCATGATTACGTTGTTACGACCGGAACTACTAAGTCCTAAAGATGCGAACCGAATTTCTCAGTTTTTGAACACGCACGGGGTGGATAAGTCTTCGCTAGATGAATCTTCTGAAGATTGGCGTTGGCTCAAGTTTGTCGCACAAGAGAAACTCGAGGAAATGCACAGGTTGGGAAGGCTTCAAGGAGGTTCGTAGATTGCAGGCAATTGCTAGCACGCCTTCAACCTTCAGACCGGTCCCGGCGCGTTAGACAAGGCCATCAGAACCCGATCCTCTTCCCTTTTTCGGGAGTGCTGGAAGCTTACGATGGACCTTGTCCTGATGAGGCATATGTCGAGGTACGTGATTAATTTTTTTGGTTACTCAAAAAAAAGGGCACGCTGTGGCGTACCAGACGAAGGCCCTATGCGTTCGATGATTAAGTATATAAAGCTGTTTGACTTTATGGTTGGACGGGATGGAAAGCTTGAGAGCTAAAGGGGCTTATCTTGATGGCTCCATCGGTCTAGGATCTGTGTATCTTCTTTTTCGTTATTCGGAAAAAGGAGCTTCGCAGTTAGATGAGGCTTCAATGAGGTGTAAGAATGGCAGGAAAGAAACGTTTTGAGTTATTAATGCGGCTCCAATGTTTTGAGGAGCCGCCTTTTCAATAATTTATGATTAAAATGGATATCGAAAAACACTTACTCGTACAAGCAGCAAAGGATCGCTGGAAGGCTGAGATTGAAAAAGCAATCAACAAGGTCAAGCTCGGCATGATTCCGATAAAGCCACGGACGAGGTCAGATGAGTGGTGGAGACGTCGCTACTACATCGAGGGTGCTCGCGTGAGGAAGTATATCAGACCCGAAGAGCGACCGAAAAGGAGATGGCATAGAAAATGGCGTGGCCGTAAATCACGAGGTAATGCTTTCTATATTAAAAAATTAAACAAACAAGGGTGATGAACATGACAAACGTTTCAATCAGAACACTGATTCTTGAGCTTGTTACTGCTCAAGGGGCAAGTCATATCCGCGAATTGCACGTGGAAGTTCTAAAGGCTAGACCCGATACGCCGGAACACACGATTCGGGCCAGACTTTCGGAAGCTGCAGCAGAAGGTCTTTTGAATAGACTCGGCGAAGGTTTCTATGATATGTACGCCGAAGACGAAGGTATGACTTCTGTGGTATCGTATCCTAACCGCGGTTCGTGTTGGGGGCGCTCGTCGTTCAGGGGCAATTGTTCAGGACATCTGTTCAAGAACTTGGTTCTCAGGTACAAAGCGAGAAGTGTAGCAGACCCAATGCTCGGCTCAGGTACTACCAGAGATGTGGTGGCGGGCCTGAACAAGTACAAGAAGGCGAATATCAGTTTTTGGGGCAGCGACCTAAGCCAGGGATTTGACCTTACAAAGCAGGATATTCCAGGCAAATTTGACTTTTGTTGGATACATGCGCCGTACTGGAACATAATTCGTTACAGCAGCAATTCCGGAGACTTGAGCAACTGTGAGGGCTACGAGGAATTTCGAAAGCTCTTGATAGTCTGCCTGAAGCGGTGCTACGATGCTCTGCTGCCGGGCGGGAGATTGGCTGTGTTGATAGGTGATGTTCGCAGGAGGGGCAAATATACACCGATTGTCAAAGACGTCCTGACTTTTCCTTACGGGGAAATCAGGAGTATCATCATAAAGATTCAGCATAATTGCGTAAGTGACCGCAAGTTCTACGGCAAGCTGGAAGACCCGCCTATCAAGCACGAGTATTGCGTTGTATTCAAGAAGCCTAAATATGAGCTCAAGGTGGCTTAGACAGGGATGCTTATCGCTGCAGGAACCGGTATAATTTGTGACTGCAGAGCTGTTCCGGACTTTGAACGTTGTGGTTCATATCCATGCCTAGACATCAACAGCCAAGTTTGTTCAAGCATACCAAGAGTTCCCAACAGGGAAAGTCCGTCTCTATCCAAGGCGCGGTTGTTCGTGAGGTCACCTGCAAGAGCCTGCTGAATCACTCCAGTATTGGTGATTACTCCTTCAACTGCTACACGGGCTGCACGAATGGATGTGTGTATTGCTACGCCAGGTTTATGCAACGATTCCATCCCCATGATGAGCCGTGGGGCAGATTCGTGGATGTCAAGGTCAACGCTACGGATGTGCTGGCCAAGCAGCTTCGGCGTTTGACTCCCGGTTCGGTGTTCACGTGTAGTGCCTGTGATGGCTGGCAATCCGTTGAGGGACACTACAAGCTCACCAGGCGGTGTTGCCAGATGCTGCTGGACGCAGGATTTCACCTGAACATACTGACCAAAAGCGAATTGGTCCTGCGGGACCTGGATATTTTCAGGGGCCGAGACGTACGCCTAGGCGTGACAATTACTACACCTAATGAAGATATAGCCAGATTGTGGGAGCCCAAGGCGTCAGCGGTTTCATCCAGGCTAAAAGTGCTGAAAGAGGCCAAGGCTGCTGGACTGGAGACGGCAGTGATGTTCGGTCCGCTGCTGCCGGAAATCAGCGATACGCCGGAAGTATTGGCTCAACTATTTAGCCTGGCAGCTAAGGCCGGCGTGGACCGGATTTGGACCGATACCCTCAACCCCAGACCTCGCGTCTGGCCTTCTGTGCAGGAACTGCTCCGCCAACATTGGCCCAAGCTGTATGAACACTATAGGCGCCTGCTTTTTAACCGCACTTGTCGGGCAAAATACGTGGATGAGCTGGACCAGCGGGTTCGACGGGCAGCATGTAAGGCTGGTTTGGCAAGGCGATTGGGGTAGAAACGGATTCGGAACTTTGGCCGAGTTCAGGCAGCGGGAAATTTTCCCTTGCCGTAAATAGGCAAACGTTCTATACTGATATTGGCCGCCTGCCACCCTCGGGATGTTCCGTCCCCCCCGCGGAACTCCCACCGGCAGGCGGCCTTTGATATAGAATCTCTGGCTATGTAGGTTTTCAAGCAAGCTCAGCTAATGAACGAAGCTGAGCTTGCTTATTAGGGTGGGTCAGCGGAGGTGGCAAAATGGCCGAAACAGAAGAGAGTTGGTATCTTGGCAATTTCTGCGGGTATTGTCGATTCTTCGGGGCTTGTAGCAGCACAAACCATGTTGAGTATGGCGACGAGGCCTGCTGGGAGTTCATGTAGGACTGGGGCAGTTTTTTGATTCGCCAAACTCAGTCCAAAGATGTAACTGAGCTTGCCTGATAGACGCAGCTCAGGGAGGTAAGAAAAATGAAAAGATGTAAATCGTGTGGAGAGCTGAAGAGCCCGGAATGTCGCGACGACCTCTATTGTATCAAATGCGACAAGATCCAAGGTGATGTGATGGCTGACCTGAAGGCAGAACTGCTGGGGACTTACCGCCAGCGGGTTATTCGCACTTCTTCAATCCCCCCCGCATAATTCCCCGACCCTTGAGTGTCATCGTACTGGTAAACGTGGCCCCAAACAAAACTTGGAACTATGATCGGTTTGTCCACTGTCCCCAGCGTGATGTAGCGAGGCTCTGGAATGAATCCAGGGCCAACAAACAACTGCATGTAAACGCCCAACACGTTGCTGCTCTCGTCCGCTACAAACACGTGGCACCATTGTCTAGGGGTGATTACATCGCCAGAAGGAAGCTCGCCGAACGGCATGAGGAATGTTGGGCCGGGCTGTCTAAAGAACTGGTCCACGTCCCCCCCTGTCATAATGAAGTCTCGAATCTGTGAAAAACAGTCCTCATTGCCAACAAACTTCCGTCGACAACGGGCCAGATAGTAATGGAAGGCAATCTTAGCTAGTGCCCGAAAGTAATGGTTCGTTACAGTCAGCGTAATGCGCCCTTGAACTCGGTGAATTCCTCGTTCCATTGAGGGCAGTTCTTCAATTCTTCCCTTCGGGCATATAGCCTGGAGAAGCGGCTCATATTCATTCCAACGTTTCTCTACGCAATGAAGCCATGCGTTTACTATTCTCTTAATATGCTTTTTGCTAATTCTCTCACGTAATTGTTCCAGACGCATGCCCTGAAAAAGCTCAAAGTAGTGCTCGCTACCTTGACCATCTTGGATAACAATATGATCAACAGGATGGGCGTTCTGCGACCCATCATCAAGCGGATTCATTAGTGCGTGATGGTCGCCATGATCATAGGTGGATACCGGACCAGGAGCACCGGCCGCCCCTCTGGCCTGGGGACGCCCTCGCTTACGCCTACGCCTGCGTGCAGAGGGAACGTTTGGCTTGACAATATCCCGAAAAAAACGTTCATTCCCACACTGTAGGAGCTGCTGTTCCGATTTGCCGATCTGAGAATTGCACCGTTGACAGATACGCTGAAAACGAACGTCTTCCCTGAATTCTCCCAATTGAACGGGAATAATATGGTCCCCGCGGCTCTTGCCGAGACGGACAGTGCCACCGCAATAGATACACGTTGCTGTAGAACTCATAGGATTATTGTTCACTCCCCCGCCCCTAATCCAGCGTGGAATCGAGCCCCCATATGGAAAGCCTCGACTCAAGGTAATTCCGGAGTCTCCTATATCTAGAGGCTAGCTTGGGATCACCTTTTGCCTTAAAACGTCTTTCTTCTACCAGCGCAAAATCATATACGCTTTGAACACATTTCGGCCACGTCGTGGCCTGTCCAACCAACGCATGTATACCGTTACCAATGAAATCCACTATACATAGACCATCATCATCCTCAGCAAGTAGCGCCCTACAGTTTACCGCCACACGTTTCATCATTTCATTGACTTTCAAATCAGAGCTGTAGACCTGCCCCTCAGCCAAAAACGCTTGGACAGTATCTGAAACAACTACGCGTGGATAATCCGCTACTTCAGCTTCCAAATGATAGGCCTCGAAAAGTGCTGGACCGTAAAAACTGCATTTATCCAGCTCCACACCGGCCCCCAGGGTAACAGCTCCACGTACGGGGACACGAGCGCCTAAGGATATAAGCATAGCCATAGCGCAAGCATTCAGAGTCCGATACAATGACAATGTAGATATGTCTCCGAATGTGTTAAAAATCGGGGAGTAAAAGACAAACAAATCCGAGAACTGTTGAATACTCAATTTACAGTCTTTGATCCGTTGGTAGCCCATTTGTTGTTCTTGGTCAAGTGATGTTAACCAGTCCGGAGTCGACTGTCGGTCTGCGCTCTTGAAGAAATTGACGAAGTGCTCTTTGAAGGCCAAAACTGCACCTGCCGTCTCCTTTACGGCTTTGACTAAATCAGTAGTAGGCGTTCCGCCTGCCGGCAAGGGGGGCCAGCTAGCCAACCTCTTTTTCTGGCCTAGTATGTCAATGAAGCTAACAACATGATTGCCGACGAAGAAACCATCGGATTTGCTCATCACTAACCCCTTTGAGTTTACTCTGTACGGTTGCATCCTAGATCATTTACATGCCTTTTGCCAGCACATCTTGTAGTTTGCAGCTTATTCTGTTGTAGTGTTTCGGCTAGCTTCTCTCCCCTCTTGCTTATTTCTCCCATCATGATCGCGTCGCCACTCCCGCGAGACACCAAACTTTTATATACAAGCCTAGTTTTTAAGTGACCTGGAGTTGATGCGTCGTATGGATATTGCCGGGTATCTGGAGAGTCAGAAGGAACAACTGGGCAAGAGCACTAAGCAGGTCAAGGACTTTTCTGTCTTTGATTTCAATCATGTTCCTGATGAGCCTTTGATTCGCGAAGAATGCAAGGAACTCATCAAGGAAATGCTTCAGTTTGAGATCAGCGGTATTGCCAACCATGTGTCCATCATAGGGAGCAGAGGCTCTGGCAAGACCTTGATGTTGAAATATCTCCAAGGAGTCATACCCACCCAGACAGACCTGGAGATCGTCTACGTCAACTGCCGGCATCACAATACCAGCTTCAAGATCTTTTCTCACTTGGTTGATGGTCCTACTGCAGGAGCTAGTTTGGTGGAGCTCTACGAACGGTTCTTGGCCAAATACCAGAAGAAGACGGTTGTTGTGCTGGACGAAATTGATTTGATGAGCCCTAAGGACAAGCACCGCGAGGTCCTCTACACACTCAGCCGTAGTGAACAGCCCTATATGGTGGTCATGCTCTCTAACAGTCCGCACGTACTGAAACAGCTGGATGCAGCCACCAGGAGTAGTCTGCAGCCCATACCATTACATTTCAAGAACTACAATGCCGAACAGATACAGGAAATTCTCCATGATAGAGCTCAGAATGGGCTTAGAAGTTGGAACAGAGCCACCCTGGCAGAGATCTCAGCCCTTACTACCAGGTTCACCAATTCTGATGCTCGGGTGGCTATAAAGACCCTGAAATACGTCACTATTGAGCCTCAAGAAGATATACGCAGCTGTTTTGAAAGGGCCAGACGGGACATTGTTGTGGATATGGTCAATGACTTGTCCGATGGTAATCTGATGATCCTCTGGGCTGCGGCAACCAGCAAGTCTGACCTGGCCAAGCCAATATACAAACGCTATTGCCGATTTAGCCTTTCTCAGCGTGAAAAGCCTTTCAGTTATGTCCATTTCTATTCAAATCTCAGCTATCTGCAGAGCTCCGGACTTGTTGCCCTAATCTCTACTAAAGTTGATAGAGCCTATACCAACCGTGTTCTTCTGACTTTCGACAAGGCCATTGCTGTTTCTCTATGTGAACTCAGATTCGGCTAGGAAATTCCTACCTAAATCCAGCTCAAGGAGGGGGGTGAGTTAACGCGTGGGAGCCGGAAACCCAAAAGAGGTGTGTCCTTGCTTTCCGTTGCCACTGGCCAGTGGTAATCCCTTTCCGGTATATCTAGTTTTCTATATTGAAAATAAATAGAAAAGAAAGAAGAAAGAACAACTCTAAAAAAGAAACCCGCTGACGTGTTAACTGGCCCCCCCCCGACCCCGATGGGTGGCAATCTAACGAATGCCAAAAGGATTGTGCCTTGGCCCCGACGAAACTTGCATAATGTAAACAATTCGTAGGAATC
>JAUXAG010000023.1 GCA_030614915.1 Actinomycetes bacterium
CAACACGCTGGCTGTTACATTGCCCGTAGCGAAGTAACCGCTGGCTTGGCCCTGGATAATCCGGTCTTCGATCTGGGCCGCTCGGGACGTTCCCGGCCTGATACCCAGCCCGGAAAGAAGCTTTTCCGGGTTCTGCTGATATTCAGCCAGCATCTCGGGCAGTTCCACGTGCACCTGGTAAACGCACTTGAGCGAGACCAGCACCGCCGCCGCCAGCACCGCACCCAGCAGCACCCGCCGGTAAGCCGCTCGCCGCAGCAGACCCAGCAACATCAGAAAGGCCAGCCATTGAGTAATCCAGTCCGCTGCCCGAAGGGTCCCAATCTGCTTTTGTCCGGCAAGGGCCGCGGCAATGACAGTGCAGACGCTCATTACCAGCACGCCGAGCACGGGCCACCTCGGCCAACGCACTATTTGCCCCTCACGCACACAGCCGATAAGCCATAGACAAAAGGCCAGCAAAAGCAGCCCGGCAAAGATAAGCGTCGTCAGCGGCCCCGGGCCCGCTTGGTCATAGGCCCAGGCCCCTGTCGGGGCCATCCACCGCCGCAGGCTCTCGGTCGTCAGAAAACGCCCCACAACCACCGAAGCGGTCAGCAGCAGGGCTACACGCCAACAGATATTGTCCAAGCGTTTTCCGACGGAGGTCTCTGGAGCGGGTTTCGACTCTGCAGACATGATTATCCGGACTTCTTGGAAAGGTTCTTGGCCTTGGACGATTCGAGCATAGCGATGATACACGTAACCGCCAAGGCTTGCAGAAATATCAGCACGGCGCCGACGGCATTCACCTGTGAGAGAAAAGTCGCCGACACAGCCGTAGTGGCCGTGGCCAGGTAGATAGTCAGCACTGCCTTCTTCTCGCTCATGCCCCGCTGGATGAGCCGGTGCGAGAAGTGCCTTCGGTCCCCCAGCCAGGGCGGCTGATGAGCACGCAGACGCAAAAAGACCACGGAAACAAAATCATATAAGGGAATAGCCAGGACCACCAAGGGCGTCAGGGCGCTGTACCATTGGCCCTGGTGAACGGCCGGGTGATAATAGGTCGTCAGCACCGACACTACCGCCACCAGGTAACCGGCGGGAAGAGAGCCGGCATCGCCCATGAATATCCGGGCCGGATGGAAGTTGTACAGCAGGAATCCGACCAGCCCGCCCAGCACCACCGTTGCCAGCGTGGGCACGAATATCTGCTGAGAGGTTCGGCCGACCCAGATAAGCACAATCAGCACGATCGCTGCGATACCAGCCGAGAGGCCATCCATGTTGTCGAGGAAATTGAACACATTCGTCAGCAGGACTATCCATATCACCGTCAGGGCCGTTCCCAACTGCCAGGGCAAGAAGGTAAGCAGGCGAATCTCAAAAAAAGCTACCAGGCCAATGGCCACGGCGAACTGCACGATGAGCTTTACCAGCGGCTTGACTGTAAAGCGGTCATCAATCAGGCCCAGCACGTGCAGGACCGCCGCCCCGGCCAGAACAGCCAAAGCCCCCTTGGCCCGGCTGAGGATTCCAGGTAAATATTCTTCCAGGCCCGCCGGCAGCCAGAACGGGCGCACATCGTGAGCCACGCAGTACCAGACCGCCCCCAGGCCGGCCACAATCGGCAAGACCACAGCCCAGAAGATAACCACGCCCCCGCCCTTGGGAACCGCACGGGGGCTGAAACGTTCCTCGCTCGGCTCATCTACGAAGCCCATCCTGCCAAAGGCCCTGGCCAACAGCGGCGTAGCCACTGCAGCGATGACAAAGGACCCACAAAAAGCCCCGATCAGCAGAGGGATAATCATTGATTGACCTCCTGGTTGCGGAGTTGTTCGAGTAGACGCCAGCGGACCTGGCTAAAGAATCCATGATACCTCGGCTCGGCATAGTCCGGAAAGCTCCAGGGGAAAGACCGCCATGAGCCGTGTACATACTGCAGCGTAACCTCGGCATAGATTCCCCGGCCAACATATACGCGGTGCGAATAGTCCTTGGTCGAAGCCAGGACCAGCTTGGCCGGGGTGATGTAGCCGGGGTCGAGATTAATCGCCCGCCGCTGGCCTCGGCCACGCTGTCGGGCATCGGCCAGCTCCGTCGAGTTACAGGCGAGCTTGAGCTTGACTATATCAGCCGCGTCCCCGGGTTCAGCCAAACTGACGAACTGCCTCAGGAGCGTTTCTGACATTTCCTTGGCATAGTATTTCGTGCTGCTGAAGGGCCAGACCTCGCTGTGCGACTCCACGGGCCCGAGCTGTCGGCCGATAAGTTCGCTTGCCTGTGCCAATATATCTTCGCCGATAGCCAGGATTCCCACGATGAACTTGACCGGTTCTGGTTCTTGGACTTGACCCATACCGCCAGGCTCACACCCCCACACCTCTTCCCCGGGCCGCCTAAGGTGGACGACGGTTTTCCAAACCGTCCTTCCAAAACCGTAACATAGTCTCAAGACAGCAATTACCGCAAGTGAAAAAATGATGCTCGCACGCCGGCCTCCACAGCCCAGGTCCGTTTACATCTCGTCCAGCTCGACACGGATCGGGGCATCTGCGTGGATGCCGAGCTTCTCTATCGGTATCTTCAGTTCGAAGAATCTTCCTTCGAAGGCCACGAATTCGGGGTTTTCTATGGACTCGGCCTCGAAGACGTCGTCGTGGGTGTCCGTCTCGGCATTGTAACGTCCCACTTCGAAGCTGGCCATCGGCAGTTGCTTTGTGGCTTTGCCCGAGACAATGTTATAAGTTGTCGAAACGCCTGTCGGAATCCAGATGGTGAACTCTTCTGCTTCGGTGTAGAGGCTGAGGTATCCAAGCGCGCCGGAAGTCGGGCGGTGCGGCGGCGTAGCGAGCTGCTCCTCATACCTCTCGCCTATGCCGAGTGATAGCTCAAAGAGTATGTAGAGGTTCGCCTCATCGCGGGCGAGCTTGACAGCTTTGCATTTGTAATTCCTGTTACTCCACTTGTCGTGGTGTATTATCAACACAGCAGGCACTTGGGCCCACTCGTCAGCCCTGCCGTCGATGGTGATGTTTGCCAGCGGGGCTGGCTTGGGAGGTGGTTGCTGGCTTTGTTTAGCCCTTTGAGCGGCACTGCGCTGGGCTTGCTGCATCATCCTTTCCAGCGTGGAAGGCGCTCTGGTTTGCCGGAAAGGCTGTTCTGTATCGGTAGGCCCGGACTTGTCCTTCCTGCCGGCCAAATACGTAATCACGCCCAGCACGACCAGGACACCCACGATGATGGCTATTGTTCTGTTGCTCATTTTCGTTCGTCCTCCTTCTATCTACGGCCCGGCTCAGGACCGAGCTACGCCCACAGATTATACCGCTAGCTAATCTCGTATTCCATGCCCAGTGTGTTCAAGGTCAGCTAGAAGTGGGAAAGCCTGCTGGAATTAACAAGAAGGGCGTTTTTTGGCGGATTGAAACGCAATTTTGCTTGTTCAGCCGACAAAACTTGATTAGGATAGAGAAAATTTAGTAAGTGCTGCCTGACAATGGGAAAGTTGAGCCGTCTCACTCAAGCAGCCATCGAATCCAACGGTTGGATTCGAAAATCATTGTGCAACAGGCTCATCTACGTTTTTTTCTGGATAATTGTCCTTTTGTCAACCTTTTAGATAAGGAATTATAATGAAGTCAGTTGGAATAGGAATGATCGGCTGCGGCGCCATGGGCCGTGCTGTGGCTAGGGAGGTTCTGAAGCAGAGTGAAAGAATAAAGTTGCATGGCCTTTTCGACCCCGAAAATAAATCCATCCAGGCCGCACTCGACGAGCTCGAGCCACAGGCAAAAGTCTATGAAGATTATCATTCGCTCGTGAAATCACCCGAGATTGACTGGGTGATGATTGCCTCGTGGAACTGTTACCATCGCGAACAGGCGATAGCTGCCTTCGAGGCCGGAAAGGATGTATTCTGCCAGAAGCCTCTGGCAACGAATATAAATGATTGCCTTGCCATGTGCCGGGCCTGGAAGAAAAGCGGCCGAAAATTCAACATCGGTTTTACGCTCCGATACTCCCCCCATTACCGAAAGATCAAGGAACTGCTAAACAATGGTATAGTCGGGGACATTATCAGCATGGAATTCAACGAGACGCTGAGCTTCAACCACGGCGGTTACATCATGGGCGACTGGCGTCGGCTGACAAAATACGCCGGCACACACCTACTGGAAAAATGCTGCCATGACATAGACCTGGCCAACTGGATGGTCCAAAGCCGGGCAGATAAGGTGGGCTCGTTCGGTGGAATGAACTTCTTTACTCCCGAAAACGAAAGGCATATCAAGCGCATCGGCCAAAACGACGAGGGTAAAGAGGCCTATCGTACTTGGGGTGGGCTTGTTGACTTGAACCCCTTCACTTCAGACAAAGATATTGTTGATAATCAGGTTGCCATTATCGAATACGAGAATGGCGTGCGGGCGACATTCCATACGAACTGCAACGCGGGAATCCCCGAACGCAGGATGTATATTCTAGGTTCGGAGGGAGCCATACGCGCCGACGTTATCGCCGGGACTATCGAGGCTAGGCGAATCGGTTTTGACAGCCATATTGAAAGGTTCGACGCGGGCGTGAACGGCAATCACGGCAGTGGAGATCCAGTGCTTGCAAGAGAATTAGCCGAAATCATGTTCGAGGGCGCGGAACCGAAAACCGGACTTGTTGACGGACTCAATTCAGCCATAACATGCTTTGCCATCGATAAAGCCACGGAAACAGGCAAAGTTGTAAAGCTTGCCCCGTCCTGGAAACGTATTGAGAAGGTCTTGCGGGATTTTTGACTTCTTCCTCCTCGTACGCAATCCTTTTCATCACCACTCTCTAATTCATCCTTGTCCCAATTTGGCTGAACCGATACAATGCCGGAGGTTTCGAAGCCGACAAGGTGGGACAACGCCCGTTCGGCACAGGTGTCGAGCGGAAGTAGTTGTTGCTTTGCTTTGAATCATAAACAGGAGAATGGTCATGATTATTGCTCAACACGGCCTTACGATCATGCACTGTAACTGCATGACTGAGGTCCGCATTGCTAAGGATCTCGGCTATGGTGGTATCGAATTTCTGGCTGCCAAGTTACACCGCTACCTTGATATGGGCTACGACATAAAAATGTTGGCCGAGGCCATGAAGCAAGCCGGCCTTAAAACTGTGTGTATCAACGCCTTGGCTGATGCGGATAGACTGGATACTGTTGAGCATTCCGAATTACTAGCGGAGTGCCAAAGGCTTTCCGCCGCCGCCGAAGGCCTCCAATGCCCAACAATACAACTGGTTTTCCGCGAACGCCTTCAGGGCAGGCCCTGGCAGGAGATCCGCAGGCTGACCGCTGCTAACGCGGCAAAGTTGGCCGACATCGGTAAGACATATGGCATACGTTTCCAACTGGAACCTCTGGCCTGGTCGCCGATGCACAGTCTTTCCCAAAGTTTGGAAGTCATTGAAGAAGCTGGACGGGAAAATCTTGGTATGGTGATCGACTTCTGGCACCTCTGGGCAGGTGGGCAGACAACGCCCGAAGAGGTGGCGAAGCTGGACAAAAATATGATCTATGGTGTCCATTTCTGCGACGGTAAGCGAAAACCCGATCTAAAAGTAAGCGACGAGGCTGAGCTGCGTTCTTTCCTTCCCGGAGAGGGTGACATTGACATCAAAGAATGGGTCGATGCGGTGAAGTCGACGGGATATGACGGTTCATGGTCGGCTGAGACCTACAGCCCAAAACACTGGGAAGAAGACCTCTACGACCTTGGGAAAAAATGCAAGGAACTAATGGAAAAATACATACTTGGGGAGAACTTAGTTCACCCTGTTTAGAAGACCAAATGGAGTCAAGAATTCATTGAGCCGTAGTTTTTCCCCTACTACAGATCGAATACATTCAGGGCATTACCGCCCATGATCATGGTTTGTTCCTTCGGACAAAGAAACTGCGTTTGCAACCGTGCGAGACCGATCAGTTGCGGGTATGTGGCGTGAAGTAAAAGGCCGGGAATATCCGTACCCAGCATGATTCTGCTCGGGCCAATCCTCTCAATGGCCATTTTTATCCATCTGATTGTCGTAGGATAGGGATACTGTTCATCCGGCAGATAGGCTGGAAGGGCTGCCGTGTCAAACCAGACATTTTCCAATCGTCCCAGATCGATCTGTTCGTACCATAGCTTCTGTAGCTTTGAATCCTCGTCCATGGCCGGCGTGGGCTGGGCGAGGTGGGCGATCACCACCTTCAAGCGTGGATGATTCTCTGCTATCCGGCGAACAGCCTGCGTTTGATAAGATGGGCTGCCTACTGCCCCAAGGTCAAGGACCAGTACCAAGCCACTCTCTTGGAGCGAAGCCCAAAGCCAAGTCACTTCGGGAGCATCAAGTTTGGCACCCGGATGAAGGCCGCAGAGACCGGTTTCCACCGTGAGCTCCAATTTGAGAGCCTTGAAGACGCGCTGTTTCGCAATCGTTTCAAAAGCTGTGCGGGACGTTTCCTGCCATGGGTCCAGATAGGCGGCGGCTGCGAGTCGGCCAGGGCAACTCTGGACGGCTTGCTGAGCGTATTGATTGCAGTCGCCATAATAAGGCCCCTGCAACATGACGGCCTTGTCCACGCCAGCCCAGTCCATCTGGGCTATAAGAGCTTCCCAATTGAAAGTTACTTTTTCAGAAAACGGGGGCAAGGCCCAGATCTGGTTGTTACCGACACTGGCCCGGCCCCAGGCCAAGCCCCGAGTGAGACCGCTGGCAATCCTGCCATTGATTTGCGGAAAAACGTGGGTATGTACGTCAACAATCACGGCTATTACCAATCTGAAGATGCCAAGGCGAACTTCGGTGCTATTCAATCCGCATTTGAGGTTTGAGCTTTATAGGCGTACGTATTTGTTCAGTACCGGCTTATCATGCGCTGCCCGGCCCCGGCTGAACGAGCCAGCCACCTCACCCACGTACAGATTCTTCTGGGAATCCAGGCCCATGCAGTGCGGCGCATAGTACAGCCCAGTCCCCATCGGATCCAGGGCACCCCATTCAGCCAGGATATCACCACTGAGATTTCGCACCGTTATTCGCCCATGCGGAGCATCCGGGAAGAATTGAGGGTGATCAGCATCACCTTGCACCACTAGCCCCATCTCTGCAACGTACATGTTCTCCTCGTCGTCAATTACCATCTTATTGGGGCAATACACATCCGTCCACTGGGTGATAAACTCGCCCTCGGGGCTGAAAACCTGGATACGCTTGTTCTCGCGGTCGGCGACGTAAATCCGGCCTGCTTTGTCAATGCACAGCCCGTGTGGCAGTACAAACTCGCCCGGTCCATTGCCCGGCTGGCCCCACGACAGAGACAACTTGCCATCCGGTGAATACCTGTGGATGCGGGCATTGCCGTAGCCGTCCGAGACGTATATGTCACCCCCGGCTGAAAGGGCCAGATCGGTTGGATAGCAGAACGGCGGGCCGGAACGTGCTACGCTGTGGGGATAGCCCGGCTTATATCCGGTCTGGGAAGGTTGGGCCACAGTGATTGCCGACAGCGGCTTACCATCCAGGGTGAACTGGCGGATGGCGTTGCCTTCGTCGTCAACACAATAGATCGTCTCGTCCGGGCCAATACATAGGCCATGGGGGCGGGTGAACATCCCATCTCCCCACGATCCCAGGAACCGGCCTGTCCGGTCAAAAATGATGACCGGGTACTTGCCTCTGGTGAAAACGTACACTCTGTCCTGCGAGTCAAGGGCCAGCCCTGGAATCTGGCCCTCGTATGAGAAGTCCGGGGGCAATTGTCCCCAACCCTCGATAGCCTCGAATACAAACTTGCCTGAACCTACTACTTTTTTCATAGCTGTATTTCTCCTGTAATTTACTTCGATTCTACTGAACTTGCACTGCGACTTCCTCAGCCACTAGGCCGAACTGCCACTGAGCGTCCAGCACTGTCGTAGTCGCCGTCTCCTTAGTGACGGACAGCTCTGCATCCGGCACAATCCGGCCGTTTCGCAAATCATTGACATACTGCGCCACCCGTTGAATCCCGTGCGAGCTGAAACCCATCATCTCAGTCCTGACCAAATGATCGGCAACAATCTCGGCGCTGTCGGCGGGAACCCTGCAGGCCATAAAAACACGTATCACGATTTCTCTCAGTTCGTCCGGCTTTTTCAATACCATCTTTAGCTTTCCTCGTTGAAGGCACGGATTTCTTCGTCGGTGAGGATATTCACAGGCTGCAGATGCATACCTCCGTCTACTGCGATGTCGGCGCCAGTTACATAGGAACTCATTACCTCGGACAGTAGAAAGGCAACGGCGCTGCCTACCTCGACGGGCTTGCCAAAGCGGCGCATCGGAATATATTTATCTCGGAAGAGTTCAGTTTTGGCCCTGTCTATCCGGTCCCAGGACGTCAGCCGTGTTACATAATGACCGGGTGTAACCATATTGACGCGAATCCCAAACGGGGCCAGTTCCGCGGCCAGGTTTTGCAGCAGGGCCTCGAGCCCAAACTTGGAAACACGATACGCGGTTTCGGTGTAACCCACGGTGTACTTGCAGGTTGAGCTGATGATAACAATACCGCCGCCTTTGCCTCGCTTAATCATGTGCCGGGATACGGTTTGACAGGCCCACATCGCACCAGTCAGATTTGTGTTCAGCGTGTTGTACCAGGATTCCGAATCAATTTTTGTAACCGGCTGATGCCAAGCCCAAGCGGCGTTGTTAACATAGAAATCCAGGTGCCCTAATTCTTCTATCGCTTCTTTTACCATGCCGACGGCCTGGGTTTGCTTACTCACATCGGCATGAATTGCTACAACCTTTGTTCCATAACGGCGAAGCTCCTGTATAGCCTGAGGGTCTGGATTCCGGCTGGCAATAGCCAGATTGACTCCTTCCTGGGCCAACACCGTGGCAATTCCCTTTCCAATCCCGCTACTACCACCAGTAATAAGTAGGTTCTTGTCTTTAAGTCCCAGATCCACGAGCGCTAAGCTCCTTTAAAAGGTTTAATTTTAGCTTTGTCCGGAAAGCAGGGACTGAATACTGTCCCAACTTATCTTTGCTGCTTCGAGCATGTCTTTTTTCAAGACGTTCTTCCAATAGAAGAACGATTCGAATTCGACAGAATAAAACCCGGAATAGTCGATGTCCTTCATGGCCGAAAAAAAACCCGGCCAATCGACTTGGCCTTCGCCCAGTACGGGGAAGATGAACGTTTCACCATCCTGTCCGGGCAGGCCGATTGAATCTTTCAAATGAGCATGCCGGATCTTCCTGCCCCACTGTTTGATCACCCAAGGAATATCGTTCCGCAGTAGGTTGCCATGCGACGGGTCCATGTTAATTGCCAAGTACTCGGAATCGTAGCGGATGAACAAAGGAAGGGTGCTGTAGTAATCATGGGCCAGCATCCCCCAGACTCCCTCGACGGCCAGATAAACCTTGTGGGCTTCTGCCGTGGCTATGATTTTGTCGAAAGCATCAAATATCATCTCCCAAGCGGCACCTTCCGACATTTCCTGAGGAACTTTCACGTGGTTCGGCATCCAGCGCTGGGGGCCAGTACTGACATTGACTGTGTTCACCCCGATGTCGGCTGCGGCCTGTATACACTCCTGCGTCAACTTAATATTATCCTCCCTAGCGTTGTCATCCTTGACCACATAGTCAAGGGCAACAAAAATCTCGCTGACCTCCATTTCGAAGTCGGAAGGCACATCAACTAGCCTCTTCAGTTCGGCCGGGGACATTTCGCGCGGTTTAAAGTGATGCCTGCTCCACTCTACCCCTTCGTAGCCTATGGCCGAAAGCTCCCGACAGATATGCTCCGGCTGCCAATGCTCAAAACCCTCGCGAGGCAAGAACGCGAATTTGAGATCACTCTTTTTAGCCATACCTTAATCCCAGTGAACGAACGGTCTTGTAACCAACAAGATAACTTCTGATGTTTACCCAATACATATCAAAAACAAAATGTATCCTAATTATGTATTGTATGCAGCCGAAGTCATGGCTGCAAGCCAAATCTAGGAGCCTGTAATGTTTTCCCCTCTTTGAGCTGTTTACCACCTGTAACCATGACACGCGGCCGTTCTGCGGGAAAATACGAAGGCAGATTTGACAGAGTCTCGAAGGCGGCATAGAATGTAAGGCCTGTCTTGTGGAGCTGATGGCCATCAAAGTCAGATTGAAAATGACGGATTTCCTACGTTAAGAAGGGACTGGAACAAGTGAACATTGTACCGACGCCTAATACCGAACCGCTTGCTCGTAACGAACAGACCATGCGTTACCGGCCCATGGGCAAAACGGGCCTGATGGTTTCTGCTTTGTCGATGGGCTGTATGCGTTTGACGGAAGATCAGGATCACAACGACAAGCTGATATCGACAGCTCTTGACATGGGGATCAACTATTTTGAGACAGCCCGGGGTTACTGCGGTGGCAGCTGCCAGGACTACACTGCCCCAGGGATCAAGACCAGAGATAAGGGCATCATTGTCTCGGGCAAAGCCGGCGCCGACGTCACGTCGTATTCGTTTTTCAAAGAGATCGAACGGCAACTGGATATTCTGGGCTTGACCCATTTCAAGTTCTTCCAAGTGGGCTGGTTCGCTTGGCCGAGCATACCCTATCTCCTCAGACGCGGCGGAGTATTGCAGGCGATTAACAAGGCCAAGGATGAAGGTATGATTCAGTATGTTGGCTTTACCTCGCATGACACGCCGGAGAATTGTATTCGCATTATGGAGACCGGCCTCTTTGATAGCGTCATTCTGCCTTATAATATGCTATATCGCGGCTACGAGAGGTCCATAACGCGGGCCGGTGAATTGGGTATCGGCGTGGTGGCTATGTGCCCGGTGGGCGGCGGGGCTCTGGCTTACGATTCCCATGAATTGAAAGAAGCTTTGAATATGGATATGCCCACGGCCGCGATGGCTCTACGCTTTGTGCTGTCTAATCCGGACGTGAGCACAGCCTGTTCGGGCATGACCAAGGTTGAGTTTATCAACCAGAATGCTCAGACAGTTAAGGAGTTCGATCCCGAAAAGAGTGATATCCGCGAGTTGATGTGCGAGGGTGTGGATCGGATGCGTCTGGCGGTCGGAGAAAAGATCTGTACCAACTGCGGTTACTGCATGCCCTGCCCGCAGGGGGTAAACATACCTCACCACATGGAATTGTACCGAAACTGGAAGTGCTTTGGCCTGAATGCTGACCCGGATAGTTGGCCGGGCAACTGGGTCGTCAACGCCATGGCTTTTCTGGGCCCTGAACAAAAGGCCACTAACTGTAATCAGTGCGGAGATTGCGAAAAGAAGTGCCCGAACGAACTGCCCATAAGGGATAGCCTGGCTAAATTGGTTCAGAATCACTCAAACGGGTAGTCTCGGTAATGGACCTCTAGCTCACGAGGCTATCGGCTTTAAAAACTGCTCATTTTCTCAATTTAGAGTGAAAAGGGCTTGTGGAAGTGCTCAGCGGGACAACGGAGAGGGGGGGATTCGAACCCCCGGTGCGCTCTCACGCACACACCCTTTCCAAGGGTGCACCTTAAGCCGCTCGGACACCTCTCCAATATCCAGCCCGGCTATGATTGCGGATTTGGCTTGCAAAGTCAACGATCAGCCGGGCCTTCACTACGGGGGCGGCTTACACACCTTGCAGGGTGTGAATCCCCGCTTCTTGGCCTGGGTCAGGCTGATGGGGATTTTGGACTTGGCCAGGAATTGGCACTGGGCCCGATGGTACTTCTTGCCCGACTTGGTTATGTAAACCGTTGTTATTCCGGGCAGCGTTGTTGCCGGAGTTACCGGCAGCAACTTGCTCCACAGCCCCTTGCCCGCTTGCTGGGCCCGGCGTTGATAAATCTCAAACAGCTTCTGTTCGTCGGCCAAAGCTATCCGGTCCATCCGGCTGTAGCCCTGCCTGATTAATTCCAGGTTCACATACAAGCCGTCGGGAACCCTGAAGACCTTGACCGGGCTGAGCTCAGCTGCGCCCGATCTGGCCCCCAGCACATAAACCCGCTCACCGCCGAGCAGATTACCCAGAAACTCCAGCGCCCGAGACTCATAGCCAGACCCGGCCGCTTCATCTGACTCGACCGCGGCCCCAGCCACACCGATCAGCTTGACCGTCTGCTGTCTTTGACCCTGCCTTATCAGAATCCTGTCCGGGCCCAGCACACTCGCCACGTCCCAGATGGTAAGGTCGGAAAAGTCCCGCCGTGGATAACCCGGCGCCGCGGTAATGGACCGAGCAACCGGAGCAGCCCAATCGGCTGCTATAGTAACCATCGCCAGGGCCAACAGGCACATTCCGGCCGCAGCCCACATTCGTCTGCTGGATTTCATGGCTCAACTGCTCCTTTCTCCTGTCTTGAACTATCCGGCCACAGCCTCCAGAACCCGCTCAATCACCAGGTCCTTCTGCTCAGCCGTCAGCTCCGGATAAATCGGCAAGGCCAAGACCTCCTTGGCAGCCGTTTCCGCCTGGGGGAAATCCCCCTGCTTATATCCGAGCTGCCTAAAGCACTCCTGCATGTGCAGAGCCACCGGATAATAAATCATATAGCCCACTCCGTTCTGCCGCAGATACTTGGCCAGCTCGTCTCGACGCGGTACGCGGATCACGTAGTGGTTGTAAACGCAGACGTTCTCTTTGGCCACTATGGGCCTGGTGATCTGCTCACAGGCGGCAAAAGCCCCATCGTAATAGGCCGCGTTCTTCTGCCTTTGACTGCTCCACTTATCCAGATGCCCGAGCTTAGCCAGGAGAACGGCCGCCTGCAGCGCATCCAGGCGAAAGTTGCCACCAACCAGACGGTGCTCATAGGTGCTCTCGTCGCCGTGATTGCGCATCAGCCGCAGCGTGTGGGCCAACTGTTCATCATTGGTAACGATCATTCCCGCATCACCGGCAGCGCCGAGGTTCTTGGTGGGATAGAAGGAAAAACAACCACAGCTGCCCATGCTGCCGGCCCGCTGGCCCTTGTAGGTAGCCCCGATGGATTGGGCCGCGTCTTCAATCACCGCCAGCTTTGCCTCCTGGGCCAGGGCCAGGATCGGCTCCATGTGAGCCATCTGCCCGAACAGGTGCACCGGGAGAATGGCCTTGGTCTTTTTGCTGAGGGTCTTGGGGATTTTAGCCGGGTCTATGTTGTAGGTAGCCGGATCGATGTCCACAAAGACCGGGCGGGCTCCGGCCCGCACGATACAGCCGGCCGAGGCAAAAAAAGTAAAAGGCGTAGTGATTACCTCGTCGCCTGAGCCGATTTTCAGGCTCATCAAGGTATTGAGAATCGCATCGGTGCCGCTGCTGGCCCCCACTGCGTACTTACAGCCGCAGTAGTCGGCAATGGCCTTTTCCAATTGCTCCACCTTGGGCCCGCCTATGCAGACCTGGCTGTCCAGCACTTGGTTTACTGCTGAGAGAACTTGCTGCTTAACACTTGCGTACTGCGGTTTCAAATCCAAAAACGGTACATCCATTTGAGTCCTTTCCTGCACTTTAGCCACGCTGACAACTCCGCCGACACATCATAACCAAACGACTCCCCAAAATCAGCCAAAAAACCATGGCCCCCCGGAACATTCGATACTGTCGAAGGCGATTAGGAAGGCCGAATGGGTGCATTAAGGTTCTGTGGACATCATGGTCTAAGCTAAGAAACCCCCGGTAAAACCGGGGGCTAAATACTAAAGAAACCCCCAGGATAAACCTGGGGGCTAAACAAAGGACTTGGCATCCTGATTCGGCGACACGAAGTGTCCTTCCCGTAGGGACCTGTGGTTGGAAACCTTAATGCACCCCAATAGGATGGTTGTTGAGGGGTGTATGGTCGGTTTGGAGTAGGATGCAGGGCTGGCAGGGCGTTTTGGGCTCTTTGCTGCGGGGAAGAAACTATCGCTGGGCGGCTATCTGCGTCTGGTTCGTAAAAGAAGCAATCCGCCGATCAGCATCAGGGCTAGGGTGGCTGGCTCGGGGGTGATAGTAAGTTGGCCATAGGCCGTATCGAAAAGGCCAGTGGTATCCGTCAGTTTCAAACTGATGTTGTAAGGACCTCCCACGCCGAGGCCGAGGGATGTGAGCTGCGCGTAACTGAGAACACACAATGCTTGCCCGCCTGCGTCTGTTTCGTAGACACCATTGTCGTCCAGGTCCCACAGGTAGGAGGCGATTTCGCTGTCATCGTTCAGGTCCATCGACCAGGAGGCGTCCAAGGTAAGCGCTTCCCCTTCGTCGATGACATACGGGCCGCCCGGGTCAGCCCAAGGCGCACAAGGTGTGCCGGCTGGGTCAACAACTGCCTCGGCCCTGCGCCAGGCATCGATTACGTCGGTGAAACGACCTCTCACCTCTGAGGATTCGGCCGCGGCCAGTGCCCAAGCATCATGAAGCTGCCCTCTGATGGTTGCTACGACCGGTGCTGTATATACGAGTTCTGGGCTCACCAGACCCCACCAGCCAGGGCCGTGAACCGTAGAGTCATCCAGGGCTTTGGCGCATTCGAGGTAAAAGTCAAGCATCGGTTCGGAGGCATTTCCAAAAAGCTTTTGGCAGGCCGGCCGTAAAATCTGCTCAGCCGTAAGGTCCGGATTCCACATGCCCTTGGACACAACATAGGCCAGCGGCCAGCGGATCGGCGCGTCCTCTATTACCTCAACTGAATAGCCCTCATAATACATATACCTGATGCCCTGATCTCTGTAAAACTGCAGATCCCGCAATGCCGCATCGCCCGGCACATAGGGGACATTTAGCCATCCGCCCCAGCTGGGCAGATAGTATTCGTAGATACCGCTGACGTCTGCGTCAGACATCTGCCACTTCGCAAGGTTGGTCTTCCAGGGCCCCTTGGGGATGACACCATCCCATTGACAGGACGGATCGTCCAGCGAATGGACACCACAAGTGTTGTTAATCAGAAATACCTGCACACCCGGATCGGCCTTCTCGGCGGTCAGCGGCGGCGCCGCAGACGTCCCGGCGTAGGCTATGAAGGCAACATCCTTATCAGGGTGAGTCGTACGCAAGCCGGCGACCACGATATTGGAAAAGGACACGGTCTGTGCGGCGGGATTGGCCCCCATTGCGCTGCAGGACGCGCACTCGCAGAACCCTGCGCCGTCATTCGCGCTCAGGCTGAACATTACCTGGGACGAGTCGGCGTTAAAATGGGCACGAGCAAGGTCGATGGCTCTGGCCTGAACCTCCGCATTGGAAAAGCATATCTGCCATGCCCCCGTAGACGTTCGCACACCGCCTATCAGGGAGTACCATTCGGGGTGGTCATTGAAGAACTGAGCCGGTGGGTACATCTGGTAGTAATTATGCGTAATATGAAACGGAGTGCCGCCATTACCCCAAGAAAGTCCATCAAAGTCGGGATGGCTAACGCCGCCGTAGGGGTGCTGAAAAAAGAAAGTTGAGCGCTTCTCGAAGGCAGGCGAGGTGTCGATGTTAATATTACTTACAACCAGATCGTCATAATGCGCCACAACATGCCAATCCGGATCCGGGCCATAAGGTTCGGTTCCCAGCTTCTCCAAAAACATGTCTATAGCGTGTCTTGTGCCGGAATAGGCCTGAGCGTCATTGCCTGCAATCACAAGATCATTGCCGACTTGTTTCGCCACGACCCGTTCACCCCCCGGGTAGCTCTGGGGAATGTTGATGCCCACGGTTTGAGCTGCTTGCGGTCCGACAAGAATGAGCGGGCCTTGTGGGCTTGTCGACAGGTCAACAACGGACAAAGTAACGCCTGTCATCCGGTTGATGTAATCTTGAAGCCTGTTTGCGTCGGCAATAGCGCCTGGCTCGTCATATGCGATTGTCATTTGCGCCTGATCGTTAATGACAACGTTGACATCCCCCGCTCGAACGACCTGTCCGGCAACAGTCAAAAACAAGACTTGAGAAAATGCCATTAAGAGCACTGATTGCATGGGTCGCGTTAGCTTCCAATGTCGGCGGCTTGGCATTGATACTTGTAATGGTTCAGGGTGGATTTTCTGAAGCATGGATTCTCTCTCCTAGGTAGCGATGTTGGGCACAACGTATACGTGCAGTACGATTACGCACGTAACAAATTCAAAGGAATCCGCCGATGTCAGTCCCGCCGAGGGTCAATGTTCCCAGGGCAAAGTTATCGGTAAAGCCGGCTGGCCGGTAGCAAACAACGACTGTGCAGGCCCGTAAAATACCTTCTGCCAATTTGACGATTCCAGGCTATAGGGCACTGGGCATTACGTTACCCCAGGAACTCAACAACAATAGCAGTACCGTCAGCGATTTCTTCTAGAAATTGATCTAAGACCTTTTTGTTTCCTTCGTAAAGACACGGCGCCCCAGGTCAGGAAAAACACGACTCCCAAGGTCAGGAAAAGTAGCAAACCCGACGGTTCGGGGACGTAATACACACCGATGCTATTTCCCACACATCGTTCTGTCGTTAGAGTACTCCAACCCCCACTCCCGCGGGGACTATTGAGAAGCTCACACTTGTCCGAGCCAGAAGCATCGGGGTCCCACCAGGCCATCGTCGTCGAGCCCCCACCGTCCATGTTGATCCCGTTATAAGCCCCGAAGTATTTCAACCATGATCCCAGTTCCTGAGTCGTAGACCCTTCGCTGTCCGGCTGCCGCCCGTCGATGGTCGTGAAATACACGTATCGGCTGTTCTGGGAAAGCCCCGTGCCGGTCCGAGGATGAAGATCGTCCCCGCTAGGCAATGGGTTCCCTTCGCTCAGGCAAAAGCCAAAGCCACTGACCGCCGTCTGCACATTGCTGATATTATAGAGCTCCGCAGTTATGGCCATACTAATGGTCCCGTTTTTCTCGAAAATCAGAGATGGTCTTAGGGAGCCTCTCGAGACCAGTATGCCTTCCGATACAGCCAAACCGCCCACATCCACCACGGTTTCCAGGTTCCATTCGCTCGGAATCCACGGATTCCAGAAATCGGCGTTAATGGCCACTACCAACTTCTTATCGGTTGCCTGAGATTCACGGATGAAGTCGCGAGTTATCTCCCGCTGGACTTCCGTGCGGGTCGACATCCAGGGCTTGTATCGCGGGGTGGTATAGAAGCTCAGGTCCGGCGTCGCGGTATCGATCTGCATGGTATTGATGACCATTTTGCGCGGACTGCTAACAGTAACCTCCACATGCTTGATTCCCGGATAAAGCTCTACCGCCCCGCTCCAATTATGGGTCCCGACCTGGCCGTAAGTAAGGCAAGGCAGGAGCAGGGAAAGAATCAAGGCCCTTACTAATAAAGCAAAGCTGGCTCGTAATGGTCTCATCGTTGACTACCTTTCATATTCTTCTTAGCCTACATTTCCCATCTATGTTGTTTCCTAGACACCATCTAGGAGGCGATTTCATTGTCATCGTTCAGGTCCATCGAGCAGGAGGCGTCCAAGGTGCGTTTCCCCTACGTCGATGACATACAGTCCGCCCGGGTCAGCTCAAGGCGCGGCAGGCGTGCCAGCCGGGTTAATAATTTGCTCCGTCCTACCCCAGCACTCGATTACGTCGTTGACACGACGGATCACCTCTGGGGATTCGGCCGCAGCCATTTGTTTGGCCTTATCAAGCAGCCTTCTGATCGTTTTTACGACCGGTGCTGTATATACGTTCTGAGCCGACAGCATACCCCACCAGCCAGGGCCGTGATACGGAGAGTCCTCCAAGGCCGTGGCGCATTCGAGGTAGAAGGAAAGCATCGGTTCGGAGGCATTTCCAAAAAGCCGCTGGGTGGCTGGCCGCAAGATCTGCTCAGCCGTAAGGTCCGGATTCCACATGCCCTTGGAGGCGACATAGGCCAGCGGCCAGCGGATCGGCGCGTCCGCCGGTACCTCTGATTGATCGCCCTGATAATACATATATCTGATGCCTTCATCTCTGTAAAACCGCAGATCACGCAATGCCGCATCGCCCGGCACATAGGGGACATTTACCCATCCGCCGAAGCTGGGCAGATAGTATTCGTAGATACCGCTAAGGTCCACGCCCGTTGCCTGCCAGCCATCAAGCCACACCTTCCAGCCCGCCTTGCCGGCGGCACCTGCTTGACAGGACGGATCGTCCACCGAATGGACTGGACAAGTCTGGTCAACCAGCCACACCTCTACGCCGGGATCGGCCTGCACGCCCTGCGGCGGCGTATGCGTACCGAGGTAAGCCAAAAATGCTACGTCCTTGTCCGGATGGGTCTGACGCAAGCCGGCGGCCACGATATTGGCAAAGGCCAGGTTCTGTCCGCTGATATTGTTCCCCAATTGGCTGCAGGGGACGCACTCGCAGAACCCCAAGCCGTCATTGGCCGTCAGGCTGAACATTACCTGGGACGAGTCGTTGTCAAAATGGGCACGAGCAAGGTCGATAGCTCTGGCCTGAACCTCCGCATTGGAAAGGCATATCTGCGAAGTCTGCCGAACACCGTTGACCAGGGCGTACCATTCGGGGTTGCTAGCAAAGAACTGACTCGCTGGGTACATCTGGTAGTAATTATGATCAAGATGAAACCGTGTGCCGCCGTTGCCCCAAGAAGGTCCGTCAAAGTCGGGATGGCTACCGCCGTGGGGGTGCTGAAAAAAGAAAGTTGAGCGAGCTTCGAAGGCAGGCGAGGTGTCGATATTAATATTGCCGACAGCCAGCTGGTTATGCTGCGCCACAACATGCCAATTCGGGTCCGGGCCATAGAATTCGGTTCCCAGCTCCGCCAGAAACATGTCTATAGCGTATCTTGTGCCTTTATAAGCAGGATGAGGGCCCAACCGAGCATCATTGCCCGCGATCACAAGATCATTGCCGACTCTTTTGACCACGACTCGTTGATCCCCCGGGTAGCTCTGGACAATGTCGATGCCCACGGTTTGAGCTGCCTGATACCCGAGCAGAATGCGCGGGGAGCCTTCTGGGACTTGCGATAGGTGAGCAATGGGCAAAGAAACGCCTGTCATTCGCTCGAGGTAATCTCGAAGCCTCTTTGCGCCCGCAAAAGCAGCTGGCTCGTACTCATGTGTGATTGTTATACGGGCCTTGCCGTCACTGACAAGGACGAGCTCATTCGCTAAGGTCATAGTGACCGGCTTGGCCATAATGGCTGGCCCGGACGCATACTCCATCTCGAAGTTATCCAGGAGCATCGACGCATCCGTACTGTTTATCGCCATTCCTGCAAAACCGCCGCTCAGCGCAGGGCCGTTGGGGCCGGGGGTATCGATGGTGCCATCATAGGTATGGGCTAGCCTGCCAAGTACAGGCCCGCCGATCTCCGTGACCGTGAAGGTAACAGTAGTCTCGTCGTAGGCGGCCTTGTAGTGGGCCTCGAGCAGAAGTTCGTACCAGGTATCTGATTTGAAACCGGGAAGTTTGTTTCCTGGGGCAGCCGTAAGAGACATGTGTATACCGGTATTTGAATTGACTATCGCCCCCCGGTACATGTTTTTGCCGCCATGCGAGCTGACATCGGGCACATTCTGAGCATTGAGGAACACACCGGCATGCTGAACGTTATGCCAGCTGGTTCCCAGCTTGATAAAATCTGCTTGTACTCTTACGTATGGTTCACCCGCGTGAGCTTTAACACTAGCCCAGGACCCATCGTAAGTTGGCTGAACAGCCTTGACCACTTCGTGCGCGACACCCGAAATAGTTACCGTAGTTTTCTCTACAGGACCCCTGCTGGCTTTCACCCAGTTGAGCTCACCCGCAAAGCTGTCCAGGTCCTGTCCGTCCGTATAACTGTTGAAGTTATCCGTGTAGTCCGCTCCAACGCCCTGTCCGGCAACAGTCAAAAATAAGACTTGAGAAAATATCATTAACAAGAACATCGTTCGCATGGGTCGCGTTAGTTTCCAACGTCGGCGGCTTACCATTGATACTTGTAATGGTTCAGCGTGGATTGGGCGCAGGCCCAGTTCCGCTAAACAACTGATTCGTCCGACCGCCGGGGGGTTCTTCGTATTCCGAGCGTGGATTTTCTGAAGCATGGACTCTCTCTCCTCAGCTTACCCCCAGTCGCTGAATACTCTCCAGTCCAATAAGATAGCAGAAAGGGGGAGGTAAGTCAAGGGTTTTTTTGGAACATTGGAATAAATGTCAGAAAATCTGGCCTATACGGGTTTGTAGGCTCAAATTTGGCCAAGCTGCGTCCGGATAAGCGCAAAAAGGGGCCAACCTTGATAGCCAGCCCCTTTGATCATCAATAGTAATACTATTCGAACAGTTCAGCCCGCCCGCCTGCGCCTCAGCAGGGCCACAGTTCCTGGACTTTTCTCGCCACATTCAGCCCTAATTGTTCGCAGCGTTCAGCATCGAAGCCCTCCGGTGCCTTGGCCGAAACCGCTCCGAAATGGGTCGGCACAGGGTTAGTAACACCACCAGTATAGATAATCATTCCCCGTATCAACATGCCCGCAATAAGGGTGAACTCAGTGAACTCGTATCCGCCGCCGCCCTTCCAGTTTGCCGACGCAAAGGGGGCCCCCAATTTACCCTCCAAGTTGACCGAAATAGTATCCATTAGCTTTTTCATCTGCCAACTTGTCGTGCCGTAGTAGGTGGGTGAGCCGAACAGGACAGCCCTGGACTGCTGGATGTATTCAGTATTGAGGGCATCGACGGACATTGTCATTGCTTCGCATCCGGCCTTTTTGACTCCCTCAGCCACCAGTTCAGCCATCTTGCTCGTGTTGCCTGTTTCAGAATGGTAAATTATCGAGACCCTGTTCATAGCAGACCTCCGTAAACCGAGATTTCCCGTGTAACTTTCTGCCCACGACCGTGGCGGGCTCTTTTCTCTGATGTTATCTGATTTTCGGGCTCTGACAAGCTTGATATTCGAAGCCATCCCAAAACCCCAATTTCTGCTGTGAACGGCCCTTTCACTAACGTGAAATTGCTCGTTCTCGCCACGAAAGCAGGTTTTGGGATGACTTGTAGTGACGCGCCCTGGAATGTACTCATTGCCTCGCCATCTTTGCCAAGATAACGCTGCCCATAGCGAAAGGGCCAGCTATGTAAGCCGGCCCCTTTGATGGATAGCAGAGGTTCTAAGCAACTCAGGCAGAACGTCTACGCCTCAGGAAAGCCAAGCCACCCAGAAGCAGCAGGGCCAGCGTGGCGGGTTCGGGGACTTCGGCGAACGCTAGCTCTCGTCGCCGTTATTCGATGATCTTGGCGAAGAGTAATACGGAAATTAGACGCTGATTCACCCTTCGCAGTCCTCCCGAGCAGTAGGGAGGGGCGATGGATTATTGTTGGTTTTCTCGGCCGACGATGCGGTAATTTTGCCTGATTGCAGCAATTTTCTCATGTCATAACGCACGAGTGGAGTTCCTTTCTACAGCCTAACGTTGCCACTGGGGCCAGCCTATTGAACGTCGTCTCCGGCAGGCTTGTTGGGCAACGGTACTTTCCGCCACACGCATTTTCTCTCATTCGATATCGACCCATGGTTGAGGATGTCGATAAGCAGGTTGCTGATTACGACAACAGAAAGTGCATGAATGGGGCTGAACTTGACATGCTGGTGCATTAAAACATTGCGGAGGCCTTTGAACATGCCGGAGATGAGCAGCCGGATTCCATCTTGCTCGTTCCTGTCGCTCTGGCTGCTCAGATCGTTTATCTTGATGATGGGCTCTCTTGGATACATCTGTTCCTTTTTGTCGTATTCGAACGATAGCACATCATCAACAAGTTGGCTGCCGTAGTTTTCAGTCTTTCCGAGTCGTTTCAGCTCCATTTCTATAGATATCAGAGCCGCGCGGGCGGCATCTGGATACGCTGCCTTTCGGAATAGGGCGAGGGCCTCAGTCAGCCTGCCGTCACCTTCGTAAAGTGACAGTAGAGCATTGCAGAGCTGCTGCCAGTGTGCTCCCAACACACCGCATCCCGGGCAGTAGTTGAACTCTGCTTGGGTAACTTCAACCTCCATCCCACACTCCTCACATTTGAAGGTACCCTTGCTCATGGTTATCGATTCGTATCTTTGCCCAACAATGTTCAGGCCGATCCGCTTTCTGAACAACTGATTCGTCCATATGATGCTGACTGGAATCTAGCCATCCAAATCCCAAAAGAAAAGGAAAAAAGGTATTTTTAGCCGCATCCCCAAGCCAAGGCCCATCCCTGTCAGACATTTTCACCGGTCCCAATCACCTCGACCTATCTGGCAACAGCAGGCGTAATAGTCGGGTTCGCGATAATGATGACCCTGGACGTGGCGCTGGGCTAAATAGTCTCGCAAATGGCTCTTAACTCAAGAATTTCTCGATTGTTCGAAGAGGAGAGATTACTGCTAAAGCAGTGATAAGCCGCGGTCGTCCTCCTCCCGACCAGTAGGGAGGGGTGCTGGATTATTGGTGGTTTTCTCGTCCGACGATGTAGATGAGGTTTTTGCCGCTGGCCTTGGCCTGCAATAGAGCGTCGTCGGCCCGGGCAAAGAGATCGTCCACGCTTGCAGCATCCCAGGGGAAACTGGCCAATCCGCCACTGATGGTCAGGGTGCCCCTGGCGTCGGGGCCCAGGCACTTGTAATCGTGGGCGTTGACGGTGCGGCGGAAACGCTCGCTGAGAGAAAAGGCGGTCTCGGGGTGTCGCGAATTTGGCTGACGCCGCTTTCCGGCGTCCCAGAAGATCATAACGAATTCGTCACCGCCGAAACGGCCCACTAAGTCGTGCTCTCGTGAGCAGCGTCGCATAAGGTCGGCGGTCTCGCGGAGGACCTCGTCTCCGGTGGCGTGGCCGTAGGTGTCGTTGTAGCGCTTGAAGTCGTCCACGTCAAAGAGCAAAACGGTTACTTCAAAACGCTCGTCACGGGCCCTGGCCAAGACCTGCTCGGTGAACTCATAGACGTAACGGCGATTGTAGAGGCCGGTGAGCTCATCAGTGACGGCTAACTTCTGCAGGGCTGCAGTTTCTCGAGAGATGTCCAGGAGGGGCGCGAGGAGCTGAGCTATCCGAGGGAGCAGGTGCGGGAGAGTCTGGGAGTCGGGCTGTCCGGACTTTGGCGGGCCCAGACGAATCAACAACTTTCCACCGTGGGCTAACTGTGCGGTATGCTCGGCCTGGACTTTGGCAGGTGCGCGGGCGGGGGGCTGTTGATCAATCAATTGTAACTGGACCCACTTGGCGGCGAGTTTTTCGGCCAATAATCCTTCGGCCCGGGTTAGTAGAACTTCGGTTGGTGCTCGGCCGGCCCGGAGCAACTCCTCGCACAAGTCGTAAGCGTCGGGAACAATCTGCAGGGCCTGATCCGGGGCAGCAGACGGTTGGACTTCTTGAAGGGGGGCTTGGACGGCCGGGGGAGGCTGTGTCTGAGCAGCGGCGGTCGTGCTGGATAGTTGGCCATTGAGTGCCCGCATGAATTCGTCGCGGGTAATCGGTTCAATAAGATAATCATCGGCTCCGGCGGCCAGTGCCCGGCGAGCCAAGGGCTCATGTATGGGCTTGCAGGAGAGGATGATCTTGACCTTGGAGTCAGTGGCCCGCAGGGCGCCGACGGCCAGGCTGCTTTGGTCGGCTGTGCCGGCGATACCGCCGAGGACCAACTGGTACTTATTGGCCGAGGCCTCAGCGATGGCCTCCATCCAGGTTGGGACGCTCTTGATGCGTCCGGCGAACAGCTCGGCCAGCCAGCCGAGCAGACGGGCATCGGCAGCGACAATTAAAACCGGCAAGGGATTTTTGGACTCGTTGGGGCTCACTTTTGAGACTCTTTATTTATCCGGCTCTTGAGGGTCATCACCGAGGAGCATGCGGAGCTCCTCGGGAGTAACTAGGTCCTGGGTCTTGAGCTGCTTGGTTTTTGGGGCCTTGAGGGGAGGAGGTTTTCTCCTATTCTTTGCTACGGTCCTGGCGGCCAAGAAGTTCTCCTGCTGCTGAGGCTCGACGGCTGGGGCGGGCTGCTTATCGATGGGGCGAGCGGGTTGAGCTCGGGGCTGTTGGCGCAACTGCGAGAGCTTCTGGGGCAACTGTTCGCTGGATAGGGCCTCGGTGGCTCCGTGCCAAGTGGCGTCAGCCAGGCGAGGATTGCTCAACTCATCGCCCTTGCCGAAGGCCAACAACTGCAGTTGCGGATAACGGCGGCTGACGGCTGAAAAGAATGACATCTCGGCTTGGCTGAGTTGGTCGACACCGACGACGACCAGGCGGAGGTGGTTATGCTTGAGCAATAGGGCTATGCCGGCGTAGGCCTGGGAAGCGCGGAGGGCCTTACCCGGCTGCCAGATGCGGCGGACCGTCAGCCAGGCCTGGTCTGCATCGCCATTGCGACCGATAAAAAGAAGAGTCGGTAGCTCCTGGGCCACGGTGATCTCCAAACCCTCTCGTTCGCCAATCTAGCTATACACTGCGCCCATATATAATATAAGATTAAATGCGTGGATAATCAAGTTTTGGGTGTTTTTTGGGTGCGTTTTGGGGAAATCATAGTCTAAAGAAAGGCACAGAGGCACAAAGTAAGAAAAGAAACCCCCAGGATAAACCTGGGGGCTAAACACTAAAGAAACCCCCAGGATAAACCTGGGGGCTAAATATGGGGCCTGAGAGCCTGATTTCACAAAGCACCGGTGTTTTTTGATCGTTGGGCCGGGGCGGGCTTTTCCCTTGAACAAAGCTGGCCGGTGGGCGTAAAATGGGTGCGTGTTTGGGGCTCAGGGCTACTGGATAGAGGATAACCTCCGCGAGGCAGTAATCTCGATTTTCAAGCGATTGAGATTGCCACGGCCTTTGAAAAAGGCCTCGCAATGACATAGAAACGCAATTTATACCCCCTGAACGTAGGTGGAGGGCTGTTTTGGCGGGTGAGTCCGGAGTAGTTGTTCTCGGTTCAACCGGCTCGGTGGGCAGCAATGCCCTAGACGTGATCGGCAGGCTTCCGGAGCGTCTGCGGCTGGTGGGTCTGGCGGCCTGCTCAAGTTGGCAGCGCTTGGCCGAGCAGGTGAAGCGGTTTAGTCCGGCCGCGGTGAGCCTCTATGACAGCTCTTTGGTGGAGAAGCTCAGCGAGGCCCTGAACGGGGCAAGGGCACAAATCCTCAGCGGGCAGCAGGGCCTGCTGGAACTAGCGACGCATCCGGAGTGCCAGACGGTTGTGGCGGCCAGCTCTGGGACGGCGACCCTGCCGGCGGTACTGGCAGCCATCGAAGCGGGTAAGACCATAGCCTTGGCCAACAAGGAATTACTGGTCATGGCGGGGTCGATCGCCATGCCGCTGGCCAAGGCTCGGCAGGCGACGATCATTCCGGTGGATTCGGAGCACTCGGCGATTTTTCAGGCTGCTCGCAGCGGCAAAGGTTCTGAGATTGAAAAGGTCTTTATCACGGCTTCGGGGGGTCCGTTTAGAGACAGCTCGGCCGAGCAGATGGCCGAAGCGAGCGTTGAAGAGGCCCTGGCCCATCCGACCTGGTCGATGGGCCCAAAGGTAAGTATCGACTCGGCCACGATGATGAACAAGGCCCTGGAAATCATCGAGGCCCACTGGCTGTTCGATCTGCCGGCGGAGATGATCGAGGTGGTGATCCATCCCGAATCGATTATCCATTCGATGGTGGAGTTTCGGGACGGCTCAGTGGTGGCCCAGATGTCGCCGCCGGATATGCGCAGTCCCATACAGTATGCTTTGACCTTCCCGGAACGACTTGTCGGCTGTACGCCGCGATTGAGTGTGGGGCATCTGGCGAGCATGAGTTTTTATCGTCCAGATGTGGAGCGTTTCGGGGCTATCGAGCTGGGCTATCGGGTGGTGCGAACGGGTGGCAGCTCCGGAGCGGTGCTCAACGCGGCGAACGAGGCCCTGGTGGAAGCCTTCCTTCAGCGGCGTATCCGACTTACCGATATACCTGTATTGGCCAAAACCGTGCTTGACCGTCATGAGTTGATTTCTGAGCCCGATTTGGCGGACATCCTGGCCGCTGCCGACTGGGCTGTGAATGAGGTGCGTAAATGCATTGCCTGAGCGACTGTTTGACGTTGGCTGAAGGCGGCTTGATCCTGGCGGAGCTGCCCAACTGGCTGGGCCCGGTTGTTGATTGGGTCTGGGCCGTTCTGCTGTTTGCCTTCGGCATCGGGCTGCTGATCTTCGTTCATGAACTCGGACACTTTTTGGCAGCCAAAGCCGTAGGCATCAAGGTCGAAGCCTTCCGTGTGGGACTTGGGCCGAAACTGTTCGGCTTCAAACGTGGTGAGACCGATTACCGCGTTTCGCTCATACTCTTTGGCGGCTATATCAAGATGCTCGGGCAGGATGATCTGCATCCGGATAAGCGCGTGGATGATGAGCGGGCCTTTTGCGCTAAGTCCGTCGGGCAGCGGTTTTTGGTCATCTTCGCCGGGGTGGTCATGAATGTGATTTGTGCCTTGGCCCTTTTCATTATTCTGTTTCGCTTTACGGGAGTGGATTTTCAGCGAGCGGAGGTGGGTACAGTTTTCCCGGATACGGCGGCCTACAAGGCGGGCATTTTACCGGGCGATACTATCCTGGCCGTCGATGGAAAGGGCGTCCGGGACTTCGGGGAGCTGCGCATGCACATCGCCCTGGCCCGCGAGGGCCAGGACGTCCTTCTGCGAATCCAAAGGGCCGGTCAAGCGGAGCCTTTAGAGTTAACTGTCCTGCCGGAGTATCCGAAGTATTTGGGTTCCAAGGCCAAAGTCCGTGGCATAGGTATTACCAGCCCGGCTAGTCTGACGGTTTATGAGACTAGGGACTATGCCGGGGCGGATGGTCTGGAAGAGGACGACACTATCGTCGGTTTGGAATTTGACGGTGAAAAACACTATTACGATAAGTACTATAAGTTTTCCGAGGCGGTGAATGAACGGCGTGATAGGCCCACGGCTATTATTGCTGTTCGGGATGGAAAAGAGCTGGGGCCTATTATGCTTCGGCCGCATTTAGGAGCCGGCTCAAAGATTCTGGGCCTGATTCCTCCGGCAAAGATTAGCTACGTGACAAAAAACAGTCCGGCCGAAAAAGCGGGTCTAAAACCCGGGGACGTAATCAGCTCTTTTAATAATCGCCCCTGGCCCAGCAGCGCAGGTGTGTCCAACATAATTGCCGAGGTTGAGGGTCGGGAAGTAGCGGTCAGTGTCCTGCGAGCAGGCAAACTCCTGAATCTGCAGGTTACTCTGCGATCAAAGAATCATAAAGAGGGGGCCTTGGGAATACTTCAGGAGGCGGATTACCAGAACCTGATCGTGGCCAATAATTACGCCAAGCCCGACAAGAATGAGCAGGGCAAGGCTGGAGAGGATAACTCGGGGGCCAAGCTCAGTGTCGATATCCCTGCCGGAGCAAAGCTGCTGAAACTCAATGGTAAGCGTTTGGTGAACTGGTCGGATTTGATCGGGCGACTCCAGGAGCAGGCTGGCTCACGCGCCGAGCTGAGCTACTCTTTTGAAGGAAAGACGAAATCGGTGTGGCTAACCGTGCCTCCGGCGGATAGTCCTGTCTGGCAGCATAATTGGCTGTTCTATGCGGACGTGGACACCAAAGCAGACCTGATAACGGTCAAGACCGATTCTCTGCTGGAGGCGGGCTATATCGGCCTGCACAAGACCTGGTTTTTTATGCAGAGCATCTTTCTGACTCTCACTCGTCTGGCTCAGGGCAGTGTTAAGACCGACGCTCTGCACGGGCCGGTAGGGATCACACAGCTGAGCTTTATGGTAATCAAGCATGGCGGGATTACCTATTTTCTCTATTTCATGGGTATGATTGGTGTAAACCTGGCTATAATCAATTTCTTGCCTATACCTTTCCTGGACGGTGGTCATGCCTTATTCCTGCTGCTGGAAAAGATAAAGGGTTCACCGGTTTCGGTACGCGTGCAGACTATCGCCACTACGGTAGGTATGGCAGCCCTTGGGGTATTGTTCATCTTTATTACCTATAATGATATATTAAGAATTTGGCGAGGTCTGTTCGGCTGACGCCCTAATCATCCAGACATTCGCGCAGCGCGGTCCGGGCTGGGCCCGAGAGCGTTTGATCATCTTCCTTCAGGGCCCTTGCTGCTTTTTCCAAACATTTTTTCTGTCGCTCGGTGAAGAGCAGCGGTCCGCCATCGCGGAGCTTTTCGCAATTCAGAGCTTTCAGGAGGGCGGCGGTGAGTTCTTTGCGGCCTTGGCCGGTAAGGGCGGAGGTCTTGACGCAAGGCCAACGAACCAATTCGGCAGGGACGGCCTTAGCCGAGAAGCCTTTCAAGTCAGCCTTGTTGAGAGCTACGACGGTTTGTATGCGGTCGGAAAGTTGGGGCAGGGTCTGGGGCGGGCTGGTGCCGTCAATGACCAGTAAGCGCAGGTCTGCCCGTCGGCTCTGCTGGTCGGCCCGGCGAATGGCTTCAATTTCCAGGGCATCGACAGGGTCCCGATGGCCGGCGGTATCTATCAGGACTACTGAAAGTCCGTCCAGGGAGGTTTGATGTGTAACCCAATCGCGGGTGGTTCCGGGGTGGGGAGTTACGATGCTGGCCGGGCGTGAGCTGAGGAGGTTGGCCAAGGAACTCTTACCGGCGTTGGCTGGGCCGATGATTGCCACCGTCGGCGGGGTTGTAAGGCGTCTGCCCCAATTCCAGGTGGCCAACAGGCGGTCGATTGGCTGGCGCATCTGTTTGGCCGACAATTCTTCATTCAATAGTCGCAGCAGCTCGGCCGTGAGCCCGCCGGTGAGTTGCTCGAGGAGGATGCGGACGGTCAGGTCCGTGTGGGCCCGGCAAAGCTCGCCCAATACTTCGGCGGCTAGGCCCTGACAGCTGCCGCCTGCAATATCGACAAACTGGGCCAATCCCGCGCCCGGCAAGTCCTGGGCTTGGACAGGAGATGCTCCGGCTGCGGCGAGCACTTCCATTATCTTCTGGGCGGGGCGGACTCCGCCATGGCAGCAAATGTCAACGGCCTGACGGCCTTGCTGGGTGAGCCGGCTCACGCAGAGGACCACTTCATCCACCCGCTGGCCGTCGGCCTCAACGATGTAGCCATGATGTATCTTGCCCGCCTTGCCCCGCAGATTTATTGGCTGGCCCTTGCCATCCCGCAAGACAGCCCGCAGCAAATCCGCAGCCCCGCGGCCGACGACCTGCACCACGGTAATGCCAGCCGGTCCCAGCGGGGTGAGCAGAGCCGCTTGTATGCCTGCCGAGGCCAGCGCGCTCATTCCTTGGTCCCCCGCTGCATCTGCCGCAGCGAAAGCTCGATGCCCATCAGGGTCAGGTCCGGCACGTAAGCCTGGATGAAACCGCATTCGGCGCAGATGAGTTCGCCGTCGCCGCCGGTAACAATGGTTGTCGGCCAGGCCCTGAGCTCGGTGGCGTAGCGCTCGACGAGCTCGCGGATGGCCCCCACGGCCCCGTAGTATATGCCGGCTAGGATGGCCTGGGAGGTATCCTTGCCGTAGACCCAGTCCGGACGGTCTATTTTCACCTCGGGCAGCAGTGTGGTCTGCTCATGAAGAATGCGGGCCGAGAGCGCCAAGCCGGGCAGTATGGCCCCGCCGAGAAAGACCCCCTCGGGTGAGACACAATCAACAGTAATGGCCGTGCCGGCGTCAACTACGGCTACGGCGTCGGCGATTCGCTCGTAAGCAGCAGCGGCATTGAGGATGCGGTCCACGCCGACCTTTTCCGGGGCCGGCAGGTCCACTTTCATGGGCAAAGGTACCTCCTGGCCCACGGTCAGGACCTTCATGCCCACGTCCTGGGCCAATACCTCTTGCAGCAGGCGGTAGACGGGTGGATTGACACTGGCCAAAACGGCGGGGTTATTCCCGCCGGCGGCCATCTCGCCCCATACCTGGGCCGTCTCGATCAGCTCAGCCTGATTGTTGCTGAGCTGATGACGCTCGCCGCGGGTGAGTCGGCCATTCTCAAATATGCCGAAGGCCACTCGCGAATTGCCCACATTTACCACCAGCATTTTCATCAAGCGTCTCCCAGGTCTTCATCCGGCAATTGGGCGAGCTTGGCCCACAAGGCCTCGGTCAACTCTCGTAGATTGGTGCCGACCACGGCTGAGATGCCGATCACCTCGGTCTTGAGATTGTCCCGCAGCTTGGTCAAGGCCTCCTCAGAGCCGGTCAGGTCCATCTTGTTGGCTACGATCAGTTCCGGCTTGGCGGCGAGCTTGGGGCTGTAGGCGGTGAGCTCCTGACGAATGGTCCGATAATTCTCGGCTGGGTCCGCTTCTCCCGGCGGACAGATATCCAGCAGCTGTACGATTATCCTCGTCCGCTCGATGTGTCGCAAGAAGGCTTCGCCCAGGCCCAGTCCCTCATGGGCGCCTTCAATCAGGCCCGGCAAGTCGGCCATGACCATCCGACGGTAATCGCTCAGCTCCACGATCCCCAACTGGGGATTCAAGGTGGTAAAGGCGTAGGCGGCGATCTTCGGGCGGGCGGCTGACAGTCGACTCAAGAGTGTGCTCTTGCCGGCGTTGGGCATGCCCACCAGGCCGATATCGGCGATGAGCTTGAGCTCCAATTTCAACCAGCGCCGGCGGCCCTCGGTTCCCGGCTGAGTGATACGCGGGGCCTGCTCGGTGGCTGTAGCAAATGCAGCGTTGCCCTTGCCTCCCTTGCCGCCTTCGGCTACGCAAATCCGCTGTCCGGGCTTGGTCAAATCCTGTAAGAGCAGGCCCAGGTCTCGGTCATATACCAACGTTCCAGCGGGTACGCGGATAACGATGTCCTTGCCCTTTTTGCCGGTCATGTTTTTGCCCTTGCCGTGACCGCCGCCCTTGGCCCGCCAGTGATGTCTGCCGGCTATGTCCGAAAGGGTATCCAGACCTTCGACGGCTTCGAGGTAAACGCTGCCACCGTGGCCACCGTCGCCGCCGTCGGGACCACCGCGAGGGACGAAGCGCTCCCTCCGGAAGCTCAGGCATCCATGGCCTCCGTCACCGCCCTGTACGAATATTTCGACTTCATCGACAAACATTGCCCAGTCCCATCGGGGATAGTACCGGCGGTCTTCATCAATTATTTCTGCCGTGTGCGGATTTTTTGCGGCTGAGCTACTGTTCCAAACGGTCCGAAATGGCCTTCCATATGGACTCCAATCCCAGTTTTACGGCCCAGTCGGTAATGTAGTCCCTATCAACCTTCGAGCCGCTGATTTTCAATACGCCGCTGATATCGCGGAGGTGCTTTTCTGAACCACCCTCACGGTAATACTCCATTTTTTTGATGATCACATCCTCGGCAGATGCAAACGAGGCCTCATAATCCTCTGCCGGTCTAAAGCGCTCGGCCCGAGCAAAACGGCAGCGATTGAAAGGTGTATCTTGCGGGATTATGACATCAATTTTCAAACCAGACGAAGGATGAATGATGTTGAACTGAGCTTGCTGTTGCACAGCCACTCGAACAGCTTCTTCGCTGAGGTAGAAATCCGGGGCTGGAAATGCTCGGCAAAACTCGGCAATTTGCTCCGTCCCCAGATCAATGACTATGTCAATGTCATTAGTGAATCTGGGCTCGCCAAAGAAAATTGTGGCTACCGACCCGGTCACCATATAGCTCAGCCCCAGCCTCTCGATTGCTGCTACCACATAGCGTAGCAGCTCAGAGTGCTCCATGGGATAACCTCCGGGCAGTTTCTGCGTTGACTTTTTGCTCGTTCCAGTCGGGGTGTTGGCTGCGGAGCATATTGATAATCATTTGCCGGGCAGAGGAAAACATTTCACTGGCGATCTGCAAGCGCTCAGCTCCAGTTTTGAGCCGAAGCACTTGAGCCATTTTATCGTCTACGACCTCAATCTGTTGCTTATCCAAGTGCATCGTGCCCTCATAGTCACTTTCACATCCGCTTGGTTGATTATATCAACAACGTGTTTTCGGAGCAATCCATCTTGCTGCTGGGGATGCATTAATACTACAACGCCACTTAAGGTGTTTTTGCCAAATTCGCGTGTTCGAAGGCCCCCCAGGACGCTCGTGCTTCGCAGCGCTTCGCAGAGTAGTACAGCCTGGGGGCGTTGAAAGAAAGCCACAGGGTGAAGGAAGGCACAAAGTAAGAAAAGAAACCCCCAGGATAAACCTGGGGGCTAAATATAAGATGGATCCGGAGCCTGCGCGGGGATGACAACAAGGATAAAGCCGGGGACTAAATATGGGGCCTGAGAGCCTGATTCGGCGACACGAAGTGTCCTTCCTGTAGGGACCTGTGGTTGGAAACCTTAATGCAGCGTGCTGCTGGTTGGTTGTTACTCTACGCAGACCCGGCGTCCGCGGAACTGGACCGTGCCGGCTGCCATGGCGAAGAGAGTATTATCCCGGCCAATACCGACGTTGGCCCCGGGGTGAAACTTGGTGCCCCGCTGGCGGATGATGATACAGCCAGGGGTAACTTTCTGGCCACCATAAATCTTCACGCCCAAAAACTGGGCATTGCTGTCGCGCCCGTTGCGAGTCGAGCCTTGTCCTTTTTTATGTGCCATTTGCCGTGTCCCTCGGAATAATCTAACGCATGATCCATTCTTCGTCTTTTAGCTCGGCAGTCAGCTCGGCGCTGCTGAAACGATCGCCTCCCAGGGCGTAAGTCAACTGGAGGGTTTTGACCAAAGGGTGCTTCTGAGAGGTCATGGGATCCGTGGCCCAGGCGGTTTCGCCACTGAGGCCCGAAATAAACAACTTGAAGGATATGGCCCTGGGGTCGAAATCCCTTAGTATTATAACACTTTCGCGGGCGTTTTCCTCACCTTGGAGAAGTCTGCCGCGGACGAAGAGTTCCTCTTCGAGTAGTTCTCGGCCGAGGAGCTCGGCGATATCGGGATAGGCCAAGGGGTCCACGCCCTGGGGGGCCTGGAAAAGTTGGCCGGTATCGGTGAACAGATGACAGCGAGGGTAGAAATCCACATCCCGTCCGGTATTGTTGGTTACCGTATAAGGCAAGTACCAGAAGGTTTGAATCTTATCAGCTGGCCTGGATAAGCGGACCATCTTGAGGGGCCCGAATTTGAAATCCAACTGCCAGTTCCGCGGGGAAGGACCCGGGCGAGGATAGCCCCAAGCCGCCACCGAGGCCAGCATAGCCAGCCCAGCCACCGCTGTGAGTATTGCAGCTCTTTTAGTCATAGTTGGCTCTCCGTCGGCTAATTCCGCTGGGCTCCGGGGCCTACAATCAACTGAGTTTATCATCGGCTAACTTGGCTGTCAAGGGCCAATCCAGGCGAGAGCGGGCAAAAAACCGTACGTATCTATTGTCGAAGCAGAAGTTTACCCTTGATAGGCCAGCAAAAAACAGATACTTATTCACCACGAAGACACGAAGAAAGAACAGAAACCCCCGGTGGGCCCCCCAATCGCGAAATATCGCGATTGGGGACCCCTAAAACCGGGGGCTAAATATAAGATGGATTACCGCCAAAGCGGTGATAAGCCCGTGTCAAGCACGGAATGACAGCGTTGTGGCTCCTTGGCCCAGGTTCTGTTGCAGGGCCTTAGAACCCCGGAAGCCGTGAATGCCCAAAGAACGGAACTGTCCAGTAGATCAGATTGAGCCCTCGGAGGACTTCGAGGTGGCTCTGCCGCCGGGGGGACTCCTGCCTGAACATTACGTGCATAGAAAGCTGAGCATCGAGAAGCCCTGGCTGGTGCTGTTGCTGGGGTTTGTTAGCGGATTGGCCTTGACGCTGTGCTTTAATGTTGCGGGTATGGGCTGGCTGGGTTTTTTCGCCCTGGTGCCCTGGGTGGTGGCGGTGGTTACCTGCAGCCGGACCGGGTGGGCGATGCTGGGCAGCTTCGGGCTGGGCTTGGCCTTCTGGATGGTCAACGTCCACTGGGTTATGCCCATCACCATAGCAGGCTATCTGGCCACGTGCGTGTATCTGTCGAGCTATTTTCTGCTGGGCGGCTGGCTGCTGCGGCACTGCTACCAGGGGCGTCGCCTGCCGTTTTTCATACTTCTGCCGATCATCTGGGTAGGACTGGAGCTGCTGCGAGGGCATGTAATCACGGGGTTCAGCTGGCTTCTGCTGGGCCACTCCCAGTACCGCTGGATCAGGCTTATTCAGATTGCCGACCTGGTCGGTGCCTACGGGGTGAGCTTTCTGGTGGCCATGGTCAACGGGCTGATAGTGGACCTGCTCGTTCAGCCTCTGTTCGTGCGGAGCAAGCAGGGGGCGAAACCTTCGGTGGTCCTGGCCGTGGGAGTCGTAAGCCTGATCGGCCTGGGGGTATTTGCCCTGGTTTACGGCACGGTGCAGATGTATTCCGGCCAGCTTCGGCCGGGGCCTAAGGTGGCGGTAATCCAGGAGAACTTTCCAATCAGCGTAACCCGGGCTGCACACAACGACCGGCAAATTTTCGATGCTCACCGGAAGCTGAGTCAGGAAGCGGGCGAAACTTACAAACCCGATCTGATAGTTTGGCCGGAGAGCATGGCTCAGCCATTTCTCTATCCCAAGGTCACAGAGCTTGCCAGCGAGAGAGGCTCCTTCAAAATGCTTGTCGATGGCAAGTCAGACGTTTTGAGACCAATGAACTGGTCTGTAACCGACTTCCGCAATGCTGAATACGCCCAAACAGAACTGTCCAAGTTAGCCAGGCAAGTTAACGCTCACCTTTTGGTCGGCTCGTCAGCCCGAACGTACAGCTGGCAAGGCAACGAGCTGTACATTCTAGCGTTTCGCAATTCCACCTTCCTCTGTCGCTCCGATGGACTGATTCTGCATCAACGCTACGACAAGATGCACCCAGTGCCATTTTCGGAGTATATACCGCTACGCAAGAGCGTTCCGCTTTTCCGCAAGCTTGTGATTGCCTGTAGCCCGTATGACTCTGACTATTCGATGGAGCACGGGCCGGGGCCGGAAATCTTCGCGTTCACTACAAACGACGGCAAATCGAGTTTTAGATTTGCTACGCCGATCTGCTACGAAGGCACGGTGCCGGACCTTTGTCGAGAGTTTGTCCTGCCGGAAAATGAGCCCAAAATTGATTTTCTGGTCAATGTTTCCAACGACGGCTGGTTCAATGGTTCCTGGGAGCTGAGCCAACACCTGGTATGCTACGTTTTCAGGGCGGTGGAGAATCGCATTGCCATTGCCCGGGCAGTCAACACCGGCATCAGCGGCTTTGTGGATTCGGCCGGACGGCTGCACGATCTGGTTAGCGAAAACGGTCGGAGACGTGGAGTAAAAGGCGTCGCCTGCGCCCGGCTGCAAATCGACTCGCGGATAAGTGTTTACAGTCGCACGGGCGACTGGTTCGCCCTGCTTTGCGGCCTTTGTGGGTTGGCGGTTTTCGTCGATTCACTGCGTGGGCCCTGGAGACGCCGACGAGCTAAATTGTTGCTGGTCTTGATGACAGCTGTTATGCTGGCTGATGCAGTTGGTCGCTGGTTGTTTTGAACTAAGGCGAAAGTCTATACGTAGGGGAATTAGAATGAACCGACTACTCAAGCCAATCCTGGCCCTGCTGCTGGCCGTTCCCTTTGTCTCGGGCTGTAATGGCTTTTCCGGGCTACAGCCACGGACACTGGAAACGCAGGCCCTTGAACGTCTGCGGCACAGTGTTAACTCTGCCGAGCCTCTGGTAAAGATGCGGGCCATCGAGTCCTGCGTGGATCTGCGTCTGCCCAACGCAGGGGACATTTGCAGTAAGGCAATCTCCTCGCCTGCGCCGGCACTGCAGTTCGCCGGGGCTATGGGCCTGATGGAAATGCCGAGCCGCGATGCAGAGCCGGCCCTGAAGAAGCTGCTTTCCAGCTCGGATGCTTCGGTGCGTCTGGCAGCCATCGGCGCCCTGCACCGGCTGGGCCAGAGGCGGCACAGCGCCGAATTAATCGGGGCCCTGGAGAGTCCCAGCTCCAAAATACGGGGCGACGCCTTGATGATCCTGGGGCGAGTGGGTGATGAATCGGCCATGCCGGCTATACGGCGGGTGTTCGACAAGGAGAACGTCGAACGAGTCCGCCTGCAGGCGGCTGAGGCCCTGGTGCTGCTGGGAGACGAAAAGGTCCTGCCTCGCCTGCAGCTCTGGCAGTATTCGCGGAACTGGCAAGAGCGGATATTCGCTGTGGAACTGATGTGTCAGGTGCGGGATAAGGAGCAGTTTGTGGCCGATCTGCTGGGGGCCCTGGGGGATCGCAACCAACTGGTGCAGCTTCAAGCGGCGCGGAGCCTGGGACGACTGGACCAAGAGGATGGTTTCGGGCAGGCGATGAGATATCTCCATCCAACGGCCGGGGACCAAAGAGCCATTGCCAGGGAAATGGGTGTGGGGATGGGCGAGCGGCAATTGGCAGAGCGGATAGTCCAAATACGTTCTCTGGCGGCCCTGGCGCTGGGGGAGATAGGCAATTGGGACGCGGCCGCGGCCCTGGACAAGGCTGTCGATGACAAAGATCCTCAAGTGGCCCTGGCGGCCGCCCACGCCTCGCTACGCCTGGTGCAAAAACAGCGCTAAGGTTCAATTTTCAAGTGAACCCCGGGGGTAAAGAAAGCTTGAGGCCTGAGGCGGATAATACAGAAAGAAATACAGAAATTAGCCACAGATGAACACAGATTACACAGATAAGAAAACAAAGAGATTTAGCCTCAGATGAAGAAAGGGAAAGAGGGGCAACGCATAGCGTCCTTCCCGTAGGGACCTGTGGTCGGAAACCCGGGGAAGCAAAGAAACCCCCGGTAAAACCGGGGGCTAAATATAAGATGGATCCCTGCCTGCGCAGGGATGACAGCAAGGATAAACCTGGGGGCTAAATATAAGATGGATCCGGAGCCTGCGCAGGGATGACAGCAAGGATAAACCTGGGGGCTA
>JAUXAG010000030.1 GCA_030614915.1 Actinomycetes bacterium
TCCTTTTTGTAAGTTACTCTCGTTTCGCCGCAGACACCGCCAGAGATATTGATTGTTGCCGACCGGATAAACCAGGGGCACAAATATCGGCCGAACCCAGGCCAGGCCAGCCACTTCTTTTTTAATCTTTTTAGCCAGAGGGTGTTGGGCGGCTGTAAGAATCAGATAAGTAGGGGCAAACTCCCCGCTGAGACGTTCCAGGTAGCTCAATCCCTGCAGAAACAGTTCGAGGTTGTTGTCCAGAACGACCTTGCCGCGAGCCCGGAAAGGCTCGATACAGACAGCCTTGATCACAATAGCCTTGGGCTGGGGTGCGTCCAATGCTGGGGTATCTTGGCTAAGCGAGTCCCAGAAGTTCGGCCAGACACCAGCCGCTGCCAGCAGTTTTCGAGCGGTTTGATTTTCCAGGACCGTCGGATCTGTGAAGGTCGGCCTGGACCAAGGCTGCGGATTCGGCTCAGATACCCTGAGACTAATAAAACCCTTTTCGATATCTATCTGCTCTACGGTCCCGCTGTAGGGGGCTGGAATGCTCAGGGTTCCGCCGGAAATCTCAAGCTCAGCCAATGGCTCTCCGCACTTGATGGCCTGACCCGGCTTGACCAGCGGCTCGTATTGCTTGCCCGCCAAGCAGATGGGTATTTGCAAGGGAGATATAACTTCCCGGCTGGTAAGACCCGACGCCGGCCGACCTGTAATTCTGGGAAGATAGCCTTTCTTGATCTTCATCCGAAAACATCTCAGAAAACAAACTTACACAAACTGACCGATTTTAGGCTGCGAGAAGTTTTTCCAAACGGCGAATAACGGGTTTTTCCTGGCTATGTCTAACGACATCTTTAACCGCCTCCTGCCAAATTATCCGACGCGTGCGGTCCTTGATATGAAAGTAACCCTTTTAAGAAACAGAGCTTATGATAATAACTCCAGAATAGGTGAAAAACTCATGAATGTCGGCATAATGGAAAATTACAAGGCGTTTATAAAGAATGGTTTATATATCGCAACCCGAGCGCCACACACAAAAGCCAGGGGTCGGATTCGAACCGACAACCGCCTGTTTACAAAACAGGAGCTCTGCCGTTGAGCTACCCTGGCCTACGATTGCGGGGCCACTGCGGCCACAGCCGAGGCGAGGACCTGGAGGGCTTAGCAAATCGCCCCAAGGGCCTTGACAAGACGCCTGATTTATGTTATTATATAGTAGTTGTCGCCGGAATAGGCAAGGGCATATGTATTTTGGGGGCGAACAGGGTTCGACCGGACAAGTTGAGGTGGAGGTTGCGTGCCCAGGTTGTCAGGAGGCCTGGTAAAACACCTGACGCTAATTTAGATGCCAACTCACAGTTGCGCATGGCTGCTTAAATAGCGGCCCGTTCAACCGGCTCAGCCTGCGGGGTCGGCTTGGGCGTCAGCTAGCAGGCTACTTTCGGATTGCTGCCGGGACGCTCCGAAGGGAAACAATATCCCGACTGGCTGGCTGACGATCCTGTTGACCGGAGCTTCAGTCGGCGAGATGCAAATGATCAACTACGCATGTAGAAGCCTCTGCCAAAATGTCTCGGGACGCGGGTTCGATTCCCGCCGCCTCCATTCTGCGTCGCTCGGCTGGAAGTCGAGCTATGCAGAATGCCCTGCGAAGCTTCAGCGAAGCAGGGCTTTTCTATGTGGGGCTAATCACAATGCGATATGTATATCTTCTGGAAAGTGTCTCACATCCTGGCAAAGGCTACGTTGGTATTACTGAGGAGTTGAAAAAGCGCACTGCTGAACACAACGCTGGCAAATCGCCTCACACGAGCAAATACACTCCTTGGGAGTGTGTCGTTGCTGTCCTTTTTTCCAACCATGCCAAAGCTCGAGCATTCGAGCAATACCTCAAGTCAGGCTCGGGCTACGCGTTCGCCAAACGCCATCTCTGGTGAACATAAGCGCGATGGTTTCGATTACAATTACACTGGCTCCATTGAGTGTAACAGTTCGAAACTGTCTCCGGCAAAATGAAGCCCGCTGGCTAGTACCGGCGGGCTTCGTTGTTAACGGCCAGTGCGACAAGACTTTGGGAACTCTTGTATTGGTTCAGCCAAATTGGGACAAGTATGAATTAGAGATTGCATAACAATTTCGGCTCCTGGTTTAGGTCATTTGTCCGGTTATATCTTTTGCGTTCCTTCATGGTTTGTCTCTTGAGTTCAGCCCGACGGTTGAGGATCTCCTCACGCCTTCCCCGGCATGCCGGCCAAGGCTTGCTCCATCTCTACATCTCCACCAACCAAACTGTCCCATTTCTAGCTGAGGTTGAACAGAGGTAACGGCGGGTCAAAGATAATGATCCGTTCGGAGAGCATCACAACCCCCCTTACTGCAACGAGTTACGGAAATCAGACTTGTTCGCGTTTATCGTCGCCCACAGGGCTTGCGTGCCGGTGTTGTTGATCATTACAAACCTGCAGAAAAACTGCTCAGTTTCTCAATTTTGAGCAAATAAGGCCTTGTGCCATATATGATGTGCGGTATACTTCCACCCAAGAATCGTTGCCGTTCATCCCTATCGCATACCATGCAGGGATAGCTAATTACTAAAGGGAGTATGATGATGTCTGAGGAAATCAGAAAAGATTCTTCGTGCGGATCGGATGCTGAAGCCACATATTTTGTGGCGACGAACGGCAATGATAGTTGGTCGGGGAAGTTACCTGAACCAAATGCCCAAGGTGGCGATGGGCCATTCTGTACTCTTCTGCGGGCCCGCAATGCCGTGCGGGAGGCGAAAGAAGGCGGCCTAAAAGGACCGATTACGGTAATGGTTCGAGGCGGAAAGTATTTTCTTGATAAAACTCTTCTATTGGGCCCTAAGGACAGCGGAACCCGGGATTGTCCCGTAAGATACATGGCCTACCCCGGTGAGCAACCCATCCTCAGCGGTGGTCAGAAAGTCAGCGGATGGAAGCCTTACAAAGGCAAAATAGTCCAGGCCGAGGTGCCTTGGGTCAGGGGAAGAACATGCCGGGTGCCCAGGATTCGCCAGCTATTCTGTAATGGCGTTAGGCAGAGGCGATCGCGTTATCCGAAATTCGATCCTGACAATCCTCTATACGGCGGCTGGGCTTTTGTCGATGACCCGGTGGAGGAAGATAGAAAGAAAGTGCTAAAATACAAGAAAGGTACTTTTCGACATCAATGGGCTAAACCGGCAGAAGGGGAGGTAAACGTTATCCACGCCGGCTGGTGCAACAACATCATTCCTATTCAGGAAATTGACCACGACAATCGCACCATCAGACTTGTTCATGAGACAATGGTCGTTGACATTCCGCCGTGGTATTTCGATTGGAGTCACTTTGCCCGCGGGACGCGTTATTATGTGGAAAACCTTTTGGAGGAGCTTGATACGCCGGGCGAATGGTGCGTCGACCATGAAGATGGCATAGCCTACTTTTGGCCGGAGGTTGATGATATCGAGACTGCTGAGGTAATCATACCGGCTTTAGACTGTTTGATCGATATGTCGGGGGCATCCTGGATTACTATCTCGGGCTTCAAGTTCACGGAGACCAGCAGCGGTGATGATTATCATCGGCTCGGTCTGGAAGGATGCGGCCCGATGAGACCACAACTGGGCTGGGTATACGTCGGCGAAGCCTTACACATGAAGAACACCGAGCACTGCTGCATTGAGAACAACCATTTCGACTCCGTGGGCGGCAATGCCATCTATCTGGAAGCCCACAACATTCGCAACTATATCCGTCGCAATGAGATTGGCTATGCAGGAACCAATGGGATCTGCTTGGTGGGCAGCACCACCCAGTACCCTGTCTTTAATTACGTCCAGGACAATCACATCCATCACTGCGGAATTTTAAACACCTACGTGGCCGGGGTGTTTCTGGGGCTCAGTGACGGTAACGTTATCGCTCACAATTACATCCATAACACGCCCTCTCACGCCATCAATCTTGGCGTCAACGGTTTTGGGCGAAACATTGTCGAATACAATGAGCTTCGCTACGCCGCAGAGAGTGCCTTTGATACTGCGACCATCAATGCCTGGATGGACGTCCCCCAGAACCATATCGCAGTTGACGCTGAGAGATCGGGCCACATCATCCGTTACAATCTAATCACCGACACCGTAGGATGTGGCGTCAGCGAAGATGATACGCTGATTGCTCCGGAATCGACCAATACCAAGGGCATCTACCTGGACGACTGTAGTAGTAATTGTATGGTTTATGGGAATATTATCGTCAGGGTCGGGATTGGGCTGCAGATCCATCTGGGCAAGCATAACATCGCTGAGAACAACATTTTTGTGGACTGTAAGTGGGCCTTGCATTTCGCCGATGGCGTTACCGTCCGTCCGGGCTGCTGGCACCTGGCCAAGATGCAGACAGGTAACCGGTTCCACAGAAATATTATTTATTCCTCGGATTCAGACGGTTTTCTGTATTGTATCGCCGGAGGCTTCTGGGACGAGACGGCCGAGATAGACGACAACATCGTTTTCCACAAAGAGGTTAAACCGTTTGTCATTGACGCCAAGGGAAGTGAATTTCTTGGCAAAAGGACTATCGGTATGCCTGAGTGGCACGAAATGGGCTATGACAGGTGCTCGATATTTAAAGATCCGATGTTTGTTGATGCCGAAAATGAAAACTTCCAACTGCAGGAAGACTCCCCCGCTCTGGCGATGGGATTCCCGCAGATCGACGTTTCGAAGATCGGAATCAGGCCCCAGAAGTAATCTCAATTCAGCTGAACCAATGAAAGATCGTTACCATTCATCCCTATCGCATACTATGCAAGACTAGTTCTATATTAAAAGGAGTATGATGATGTCTGAGCAGATCGAAAAAGACTCTTCGTGCGGATCGGATGCTGAAGCCACATTTTATGTGGCCCTGAACGGCAATGATAGTTGGTCGGGAAAGTTACCTGAACCAAATGCCCAAGGTGGCGATGGGCCATTCTGTACTCTTCTGCGTGCCCGCAATGCCGTGCGGGAGGCGAAAGAAGGCGGCCTAAAAGGACCGATTACGGTAATGGTTCGAGGCGGGAAGTATTTTCTCGATAAAACTCTCCTATTGGGCCCTAAGGACAGCGGAACCCGGAATTGCCCCATAAGGTATATGGCTTACCCTTCTGAGCAACCCATCCTCAGTGGTGGCCAGAAAGTCAGCGGATGGAAGCCCTACAAAGGCAAAATACTTCAAGCCGAGGTGCCTTGGGTCAGGGGAAGAACATGTCGGGTGCCCAGGATTCGCCAATTGTTCTGCGATGGCGTCAGACAGAGGCGATCGCGTTATCCGAAATTCGATCCTGATAATCCTTTATACGGCGGCTGGGCCTTCGTCGATGACCCGGTGGAGGAAGATAGAAAGAAAGTGCTAAAATACAAGAAAGGTACTTTTCGACATCAATGGGCCAAACCGACAGAAGGGGAGGTAAACGTTATCCACGCCGGCTGGTGCAACAACATCATTCCTATTCAGGAAATTGACCACGACAATCGCACCATCAGACTTGTTCATGAGACAATGGGTATGGACATTCCGCCGTGGTATTTCGATTGGTGTCACTTTGCCCGCGGGACGCGTTATTATGTGGAAAACCTTTTGGAGGAGCTGGATCAGCCCGGAGAATGGTGCATCGACCATGAAGATGGCATAGTCTACTTTTGGCCGGAGGTTGATGACATCGAAGCTGCTGAGGTCGTCATACCTGCGCTGGACTGCTTGATCGATATATTCGGGGCATCCTGGATTACTATCTCGGGCTTCAAGTTCACCGAAACCAGCAGTGGTGATGATTATCATCGGCTCGGTCTGGAAGGCTGCGGCCCGATGAGACCACAACTGGGCTGGGTATACGTCGGCGAAGCCTTACACATGAAGAACACCGAGCACTGCTGCATCGAGAACAACCATTTCGACTCCGTGGGCGGCAATGCCATCTATCTGGATGCTCACAATATCCGCAACTGTATCCGTCGCAATGAGATTGGCTATGCGGGAACCAATGGGATCTGCCTGGTGGGCAGCACCACCCAGTACCCTGTCTTTAATTATGTCCAGGACAATCACATCCACCACTGCGGAATGATTAACACCTTCGTGGCTGGGGTGTTTCTGGGGCTCAGTGACGGCAACGTTATCGCTCACAATTACATCCATAACACGCCCTCTCACGCGATCAATCTTGGCGTCAATGGTTTTGGGCGAAATATCGTCGAATACAATGAGCTTCGCTACAACGCAGAGAGTGCCTTTGACACCGCGGCCATTAATGTCTGGATGGACGTCCCCCAGAACCATATCGCAGTTGACGCTGAGAGATCGGGCCACATCATCCGTTACAATCTAATCACCGACACCGTAGGATGCGGCGTCAGCGAAGATGATACGCTGATTGCCCCGGAATCGACCAATACCAAGGGCATCTATCTGGACGACTGTAGTAGTAATTGTATGGTTTATGGGAATATTATCGTCAGGGTCGGGATTGGGCTGCAGATCCATCTGGGCAAGCATAACATCGCTGAGAACAACATTCTTGTGGACTGTAAGTGGGCCTTGCTTTTCGCCGATGGCGTTACCGTCCGTCCGGGCTGCTGGCACCTGGCCAAGATGACGACGGGTAACCGATTCCACAGGAATATTATTTATTCCTCGGATTCAGACGCCTTTCTGTATTGTATCGCCAAAGGCTTCTGGGACGAGGCGGCCGAGATAGACGACAACATCGTTTTCCACAAAGAGGTTAAACCGTTTGTCATTGACGCCAAGGGAAGTGAATTTCTTGGCAAAAGGACTATTGGTATGCCCGACTGGCACGAAATGGGCTACGACAGGTGCTCGATATTCAAAGATCCGATGTTTGTTGACGCGGACAATGAAAACTTCGATCTGAAGAAAGGCTCACCGGCCTTGGCCATTGGTTTTCAACAGATCGACGTTTCGAAGATCGGAATTCGACCCTTGGAATAATTTTTATCTCAAACACTGTAAATAGAAGAGGCAATCACTATGGAAAAGGAACAAAATACAAAATCCTTTGCTGCTGGGCGGGTGGAGGTCGATTACGCCGAGGTCCTGGGCCAACATGACGTGATCTATCTTTCTCCGCCGACCGGTGGCTACAATGGCATGTGCATCGGCAACGGGGAGATGGGCGCGGTGGTCTGGAGCGAGCCGGAGCGGCTGATCTGGGCCGTCAACAAGGCTGACCTGTGGGACGATGGGCCGGCAACAGATTTCGGCTGCTGGGACTCGAAGTGGGAAGAAAAAGTTACCGCCCTGCGCAGCGGATGTCGATTGACGATGGCCCACACCATGCCCTCCTTTGACACCGCGTTTCTCTCGAAGTTCGAGCAACGGCTGGATCTGCACAAAGCTCAGGCGTCCCTCGAGAGCGAAACACCCTTCTCCAAGGTCAAGACCGAGAACTTCGTCGACGCTGAGACGGGCTGCCTGGCCATCCGCTATCACGACGAAACGCCCGGAGAGCAGCCGCCGCGTGTGATCAATATGTCGCGATGGGGCAGTCGGGTCTTTGCCCATTGGTTCGTCAAGATTCTTCGCGATCCGACGATTGGCCTCGATGGAACGCAAAACCAGGTCGACGGTCAAACCGCGGTGATTGTGCAACAGACCCGGTCCCACCGCTTTGCCATCGCCTGCCGTATTTGCTCGGGCGACACTGCCCAATGGAAACGTCTCAGTTCCCACAGCGTCGAATATCGTCTGGAGCCCGGTGAGACATGCGACCTGACGATCTATCTCTCGATCGTCAGCAGCGACAGCTCGAATGACCCCGTCGCCGAAGCGATCGAAAATGTCAACAAGGCTCAAACGCTGGGCTTTGAGACGATTCGCCAGCAGCACCGCCAACGATGGCAGGATTTCTGGTCCAAGTCCTTCATTGAAATCCCGGATAAATATGCGGAGAACCTGTGGTATTTGAATCTCTACATGCTCGGGAGTTCCGTGGGTGAAAAATATGCTCCCGACAACAACAGTGGCATCTGGACCTATCGTTATGACATTCGACCGTGGGGCCGATTCTGTCGCTGGAACAATAGTTTCCTGCCCTTTCCGGTTTACGCCGCGGGCCATCCGGAACTTGGAAAAAGTTACGTGGAGATGGGTTTCTCCGGCCTGGAGAACGCCAAGGCAGGCGGCCGAAAATATCACAATTCATCAGGCGCGCTCTTTGCCGACCAGTCCGAGCGGCGAGGCTACGGGGATCCCGTGATTGACGGCAGCCATTATACGCTGACCGTCGGCGCGATCATCGCCCGCTTGGCCTGGCGACATTACCGCTATACCTCAGACGAAGCGTTCCTCAAGGATCGAGCCTACCCGCTGATGGCCGCGGCCTGTCAACTCTACCTCGACTTGCTCAAGCGCGAGGATGACGGACGCTACCATCTCCCGCGCTCCCTGGCCTACGAGAATGCCGACTACGAGAATTACGAGAATTCCCTGATCCGCGACAGCATCACGGACCTTTCCGCCATCAAGGCCCTGTTCCCGGTGACCGCGGAGCTGGCGGCTCGGTACGGCCACGCCGAATTCGCAGCCAGGCTCGGGGAGGTGAAGGACAACCTCACCGACTATGAGATTATCGATTTGCCAGCCTGCTATATCAACAACGAGACGGACCCGCCCACCTACAGCCACGGTCTCTTGGACAATCCGATTGACGATCCACATATGATCACCGTGGGACGCCGGATATCCGACGGCCAGGCTTTGACGGTGAAGACCATGCAGACCATTGCCTATACGCAGAGTGCGCCGGTCTATCCTTTCGAGAACATCGGCTTAAAGGACCGGGAGGCGCGCCCGGAGCTGTTCTCGGCCATGCGGACGACCGTCATGGCCAACTGGGGGGAGGAGATGCATCTCGGCCTGTGTCTGTGTCCGGTTACCTTTGCCCGGTTCGGGATGGGCAACGAAGCCATACGAGCCATTCGGACAACCATCCGCTACTTCCAGCGGTTCCGGCAGGGGCTCTGGACGGAGTATCCGCAGGAGTCCGCTCCAGTGAAGGAACTGGAGGAAGCTTACGAAGGCTGGCCGTATACCGTTTCGGACCTTCTCAAGCAGTGGGATGTGAATTGGCCTCTTGGCGTTAATATCTCTCGGGATTGTGTAACTGTGGACAGGCGCAACTACATCGAAGTAATCAACTCGGACAAAGAGCGTATTTGGGTTCCCTCTATACCTTACACACATACCGCCATCACCGCTGGCTGTGTCGTGATGAGTGCCCTAAACGAGATGCTGCTTCAGAGTCACGAAGGTATAATTCGCATCGCCCCGGCCGTGCCCCCTGAGTGGAACGGAACGTTTTCCCTTATGGCCGAAGGTGGCTTCGGGGTAACTGCACGGATTGAGGCTGGAAAGGTATTGTTTGCTGCCGTGAAGGCCGATCACGACAGAACATGTTGTCTGGAGAATCCTTGGCATGATCGTGCCGGCGGAGTGAGCATCATACCGCATGACAAAGCTAAGGGCAAAAAGATGCGACTCGACGGAGCAGAGGTCTCGTTTTCTGCGCGTGCTGGCCAAGAATATTTGATCTTGCCCGACTCCGAATCAGAGTCGATTGACGTTATCCGACCTTCCTGTGAGCCAAAACGTAAAAAGCCTCGGCACGGATATGGTCGCTTAATTGGTATTGAGAAGGAATTTTGAAACCGCATTTCCAGATTCAAGTTCGGTCAAAAGAGAACACACTCCGTGTTTTCTAGACGCCTAAATGGGAAATCCCAGTTCAAAGGAGAGTTGTCGTAATGAAAAAGAATAAAAACTCGAGTTCTTTCGGGGCGGGATTAGTAGAAGTCGATTACGAAGCCTATCTGGCCCAACATGATGTGGTTTACCTTTCGCCTGCCGATGGGGGATACAACGGCATGCCCATTGGCAATGGCGACCTCGGGGCCATGGTGTGGACAGAGTCGGACAAGTTGGTGTGGGCGGTAAACAAATGTGACCTGTTCGACGACGGTCCAGCTACGAATTTCGGTTGCTGGGACTCAGACTGGGAAGAGAAGTGGACGTCTCTGCGTAGCGCATGCCGATTGACGATTTCAAACAGCCTACCTTCGTTTGATCGAGCCTATCTGGCAGATTATGAGCAGCGGCTGGATCTGCACAAGGCCGAAGTGGGTCTGAGGTCACAAACACCTTTCTCCAAGGTGTACACGGAGAGCTTCGTTGATGTAGCCACACAGTGCCTGGCGATCCAGTATCATGACGAAACTGAGGAAAAGTCTCCAAGGACTATATCGTTATCACGGTGGGGCAGCAGAGTATTTGCTCATTGGTACGTGAAGATTTTGCGCGATCCAACAATCGGCCTGAAAGGAACTGAGACACAGACGGATGGCGGGACAGCAGTTATTGTGCAGCAAACACGCTCCTTGCGCTTCGCTGTTGCCTGTCGGATATGTGCCGATAAGCCGGCCACTTGGGAAAGACTCCACTCACGTGAACTGCAATGTCGGCTTGACCCTGATCGAGACAGTCGGATTACCATTTACCTTTCGGTGGTCAACAGTGAGGAAGATGAAGATCCTGTCCAAAAAGCAGTGGAAAATGTACGTAAGGCAGAGGCATTGGGGTTTGATAGAATTCGTCAACAGCACCATGATCGGTGGCATGAGTTCTGGTCGCATTCCTTTATTGACATACCTGATAAATATGCAGAGAACCTCTGGTATTTGAACCTTTATATCCTGGGTTCTTCTGCCACTGGACGATATCCCCCGAATAATAACAGTGGGATTTGGACTTGGAATCACGATTATCGGGCATGGAACCATTATTACCACTGGAACAATGACTACCTTACATGGCCTGTTTATGCCGCTGGTCATCCCGAGTTAGCAAGGAGCTATTTGGAGATGGCTTTTGCCGGATTAGCTAACGCTAAAGCTGATGCACGTAAATACCACGATTCCTCCGGTGCGCTATACGCAGATGTATGCGATCGGCGCGGCTACCAGGATCCGGGCAGTGAAGATTCTCTGGGTTATTCGCAGGCTTTTTATAATCTTACTGTGGGGGCCATGTTGGCCCTTGATTGCTGGCGCTATTATCGCTATACGGGAGATGAGACCTTCCTGCAAAACCGCGCCTACCCGATCATGTCTGCGGCCTGCCAACTCTATCTCGATTTGCTCAGGATAGAAGACGACGGACTCTATCACCTACCTGGTTCACACCCCTATGAACACCCCGGCCAATATCTAGTGCGGGATTGTATTACTGATCTGGCAGCCATCAAGGCTATTTTTCCTGTTACGGCGCAGGTGGCCTCGGAGTACGGCAACCATGAGTTTGCCGCAAAACTAAAAGAGGTCGTTGACAACCTTGTGGATTTTGAGATCATTGATTTACCAGCTTGTTATGTAAACAAGGACACGGAGAAGCCGACCTATAGCCTCGGTCTAATGAACGTAAACAACTACACGGAGAAACCGACCTATAGCTTCGGTCTAATGAACCTTCCTATTGATGATCCGCGAATGATTAGTGCCGGTCGGAGAACATCAGATAATGTAGCCATATACACACAGGCAGATGCTACCATAGGGAGGGTGGGGCTCTTCCCGCAAACACAAGATGCCCCAATATATCCCTTCGGCGTTATTGGCTTAAAAGATCGTGATACACAATTGTTTTCGGTCGCACACACGACGGTGGAAGCTAACTGGGGCATTCAAATGGGTATGAGTATCTGTTTATGTCCCATATCGTTTGCCCGGCTTGGCATGGGTGAGCAGGCCATGCAAGCTGTGCAAATGATGATCAGCTCTTTCCAGCAATTCAGACAAGGCTTCGGAATCGATTACCCGGTAAAGCCTGTTCCCGTGAAAGAACTAGGCGATGCGTGTAAGAAAAGGTTCACGGGGGATGAATCTACTAAATCTTCGATATTGGACCAGCATGACGCTCGTTGGCCGCTTGGGATTGACATGACGCGCGACTGCGTCTCGGTCGATAGGCGAAACTTCATCGAAATCATAAACTCAAATGACGAATGGATATGGTTTTCCTCTATTCCGTTGACGCATTTCACCCAGACGGCAGGGTGTGCAATTCAAACCGGAATAAACGAGATGTTGTTACAAAGTCACGAGGAAGTGATCCGAATCGCCCCGGCAGTTCCCTCTCAATTCGATGGGACGTTTGTGCTGCTGGCTCAGGGCGGCTTCAAAGTGACCGCGAGAATTGAGTCCGGAAAGGTATTGTTTGCTGTCGTGAAGGCCGATCGCGACGGAACCTGTTGTTTGGATAACCCCTGGCATTATCGTGCTAGCGGAGTGAACATCATACCGCATGACACAGTGAATAGCGATAAGATGCGACTTGAGGGAGCAGAAGTTTCGTTCTCTGCGTGTGCTGGCCAAGAATATTTGATCTTGCCCGACTCCCAATCAGAGTCGATTGACGTTATCCGACCTCCCTGTGAGCCAAAACGTAAAAAGCCTCGGCACGGACATGGTCGGTTAATTGGCATTGAGAAGGAATTTTGACCCCTGATTTCCAGATTCAAGTTCGCTCAGAAAGGAACACACTCCGTGTTTTCTAGACGTCTAAATGGGAAATCCCAGTTCAAAGCAGAGTTCTCGTAATGAAAAGGAATAAAAACTCGAGTTCTTTCGGGGCGGGATTAGTAGAAGTCGATTACGAAGCCTATCTGGGCCAACATGATGTGGTTTACCTTTCTCCTACGGGCGGGGGATATAACCTAAGCCTTTATCTGGGAAATGTCGGATAGAGTGTGGACAAACGGAATTTATTGGAGTATCTTTTTGTTTGTAAGACGCAGTGAACAGGAGTGAAATCTGTTATGCATGTACCATTCATGTCGATTACAGACTGGGTAATTGTTCTCGTGGTGGTAGGATTGCTGACTTGGTTCAGCCTGAGATCCGCGAAGTACATGCAGGGCGTGGCGGATTTCCTCTCTGCCAACCGTTCTGCCCGGCGTTACATGCTGGGATTGGCCGCCGCATGGGCCGGGACGGGTGTGATCTCGACGGTCGGCCACTTCGAGGCTTTCTACGATGCCGGTTTCCCCACAATCTGGTGGTCGTGGATAGCGATTCCGGCAAGTGTTATCCTCACGTTGACCGGCTGGGTGATCTACCGGTTTCGTGAGACGCGTTGCCTGACACTAGCCCAGTTCTTCGAGGTCCGTTACAGCCGCAAGTTCCGCATTTTCGCTGGGTTCCTCATATGGTTTGCCGGAATAATTAACTTTGGGATTTTTCCCTACGTAGCATCGAATTTCTTTGTTTACTTCTGCGGCCTGCCGCCAGAGCTCACCCTGCTCGGGCTGACCATCCCGACCTACTGGCCGATCATGCTGCTAACACTGGGGCTGTCGCTGCTTTACACGACAATCGGCGGGCAAGTCACCGTAATGATCACCGACTGCATCCAAGGCATGTTCTGCTGGATTGCCTTTGTCATCCTGTGCCTGTTCCTGCTTTCGCAGTTTTCCTGGGCCGATATCTCATACTCTCTCAAACAGCAGCCTATGTACCGCGCCCGTCAGGAGGCGGCTGAGAATGTCGACAAGGCCCAAGCCGCTTACGCCAAGGCTGTCGAGGACGGCGCAGCGGATGTAACTGTGAAGAAGAAGGCTGCGCTCGACGAAGCGCTTGGGGCTCAGACTGACGAGCAGATCGGCAAAGCTGCCAAAGGCAAGTCCATGATGAACCCCTTTGACACGGGCCGCGTGAAAAGCTTCAACATCTGGTTCTACCTCATCCTCGTATTCAGCATGTTCTACGGAGGTATGTCCCATCAGGGCGGTCAGGCGTACCAGAGCTCGGGCATAAGCCCGCACGAGCAAAAGATGACCATGATCATCTCGGTGTGGCGTAGTACGATCCTGACTGTGATGCTCATCGTCCTGCCCATCTGCGCGCTAAGCTTTCTGACGCACCCGGACTACGCGGGACTTGAGGGCTCACGCCAAGCGCAGAGTATTCTGTCGGAACTCAGG
>JAUXAG010000025.1 GCA_030614915.1 Actinomycetes bacterium
GGCTGTAGAGGCACGGACGACATCTTCTACCTGGACGAGTTCAAGGCACTGCAAGCCAAGCACCCCAACTTCCATCTGTTCTATGCTCTTTCGGATATGAAGCGCGGCCAAGAATGGGACGGCGAGAAAGGTTTTATCCACTTGGCTGTGGATAAGTACTTGCAGCCCGGTCCCAAACGCCAGGCTTTTCTGTGCGGCCCGCCCTTGATGATCGAGGCGGTAACTGCCATTCTGCACGAGAAGGGCTTGAGTAACGCAGAAATTTTCTACGATAAATTCGATTAATCCGATCGACTGGCGGCAGGTTTTAAACAGGCTTGTTTACCTCGAGAAGATATGTGACAATAATGTTCAGCAAGTGAGCGGCCAGAGAGTTGGCCCAGCGGGGCTACCCGCTGAGAAGCCGAAGCAAACACATCCAACGAGCGCCGCAAAGCGTCCCGGCCGAGAGAGCCGAGAGTCAATTCATTCAGGAGGCCGAACCATGGGTAAGAAGGAACCGAAGGAAACTGCTGCGCTGTCGGCATTGCTGGAAGAAAATCGCAAGTTCAAGCCCTCAGCGGATTTTACCAAACAGGCCAACGTGCAGGACCCGGCGGTTTTCGAGCGGGCGGCCAAGGACCCCGAGGCTTTCTGGAGCAGCTTCGCTGAGGAGCTGCAGTGGGACCGCAAGTGGGACAAGGTGCTCGACTGGCAGCCCCCTCATGCGAAGTGGTTTGTCGGCGGGCAACTAAACGCCTGCGTGAACTGCGTGGACAGACACGTGCAGAACGGCCTGCGGAACAAAGCAGCCATCATCTGGGAAGGTGAGCCCGGCGAGCAGAGAACCTTGACCTATTGGGACCTGTATCGGGAGGTCAACAAGTTCGGCAACGTCCTGCGTTCTTTGGGAGTGGGCAAGGGCGATCGGGTGGCAGTTTATATGCCGATGATACCGGAGCTGGTGATTGCCCTGCTGGCCTGTGCCCGGATTGGGGCGATTCACTCGGTGGTTTTTGGGGGCTTCAGCGCCGAGGCTCTGAAGGATCGGATCAACGACGCCCAGGCCAAGCTTTTAATTACTGCTGATGGGGGGTTTCGGCGAGGTACGTTGATTCCCCTCAAGCACGATGCGGATTATGCTCTGCGGGACACTCCGAGCATCGAAAAGGTCATTATCGTTAAGCGGGGAGATTTCCCCCTGCGGATCAAAGAAGGGCGGGACCTCTGGTGGCATAGACTCATGCAAGAGGCTGACGGTTACTGCGAGCCGGAGTCCATGGGGGCTGAGGATATTCTGTATATCCTTTATACCTCGGGGACGACGGGCAAACCCAAGGGAATCGTCCACACCACGGGCGGTTACTTGACCGGGGTATATGCGACCACAAAGTGGGTTTTTGATCTCAAACCGCACGATGTTTTCTGGTGCACGGCTGATATCGGCTGGGTCACCGGGCACAGCTATATTGTCTATGGACCTCTGGCCAACGGGGCTACTCAGGTTATGTACGAGGGGGCTCCGGATTGGCCCGAACGCGACAGGTTCTGGCAACTGGTGGAAAAATACGGAGTAACTGTTTTCTATACTGCACCGACGGCCATTCGAGCCTTTATGAAGTGGGGCGAGAAATGGCCCGCCAAATGTGACCTGTCCACCCTACGGCTGTTGGGAACAGTGGGAGAGCCTATCAACCCCGAGGCCTGGATGTGGTACCACAAGAATATCGGAAATGAGAAGTGTCCAATCGTAGATACCTGGTGGCAGACGGAGACGGGAATGATTCTGGTCACACCCTTACCGGGCCTGACCGAGACGACGCCGGGCTCGGCAACGAAGGCCTTTCCGGGAATCGAGGCGGACGTGGTGGACGAGTCGGGCAAGAGCGTCGGCGTCGGGGGGGGCTACCTGGTTGTCAAGTCCCCTTGGCCGGCGATGCTTCGAGGCATATATGGAGATATGGAGCGTTACGTCGAGCAATACTGGAGCAGATGGGACGGCATATACTTCACCTCCGACGGGGCCAAGCGTGACCAAGACGGCAATATCTGGGTGCTGGGGCGGGTGGATGATGTGCTCAGCGTAGCCGGGCATCGTATCGGCACCATGGAAGTGGAAAGTGCCCTGGTTGACCATGAGAGCGTAGCCGAGTCTGCTGTGGTCGGGGTGGCTGATGAAGTGAAGGGCCAAGCCATCACTGCTTTTGTAACCCTCAAGGATGGTTACGAGGCCAACAAGAAGCTGGAGGACAGGCTGCGGGAACACGTGGCGGCTAAGATAGGGGCGGTGGCCAGGCCGAAAAACATCATCTTTTCGGCCAACCTTCCCAAGACGCGGAGCGGGAAGATTATGAGGCGGCTGCTGCGTGATATAGCCGTTGGTCAGACCCTGGGCGATACGACGACCCTGGCTGACCCCGACGTGGTCGAGAAACTCAAGAAACGCTACGAAGAGCAGTACGGGGCGTAGGAACAACCCGCAGTCAGGGATGCCAATCGTGGGATCATTCCAGGGGCTCGACGGCCGAGCAATGGATGTTGCCGTGACGACGCAGGGGAGCCTCAGGCGGATTTACGTTTGCGCTTCAACAAGGCAAGCCCTCCGAGTGCCAACAGTAGCAACGTGGCGGGCTCGGGTACCAACTGCAGATTAGCTTCAAGGCCTGACGGTAACGACCGCGAGGGTCTGCCGCGGCCACGGCCGGCGATGGTGCGGTCTATCCAACGGTTGAAGACCGAGACCCGCGTGTGGCCTGAAATATCGCCATAGCCGCAAGTGATGCCGTCTTCGTTCAGACCGATGAAGGAGTTAACACCGGCTAAGAGAGGTCCGGACTCGCCCTCGATGAAGACGCCTCCTCCACTGTCGCCGAAGGATACCAGGAACTCCAGATCGAGCGGTTCAGTTGAACCAAAGACGCTATCGCTCGGGTCGTTGGGGTTGTCAAAATCGGTTAGGAAGAGGCGCTGTTTTTTCCCGCGGCCGTAAAGCACATCAATCACGTTTTGGCCGGCCCGCTTTTCCCCGCCGGGATATATCGCTCCGGTAAGCCCCGTGCCGGTCGTCCCGTAACCCACGAAGGTGGCTTCGGCTAAAAGCTCCTCGGAACCCTGGTAACGTTGGGCCGGCTGCACATTTTCCACCGGGGAGCTGAGGTTAATCAGACCGATGTCGCGGCCGGCCAGCAGGTCGCCTTTCCACGACTGATAAGGAATCCATTTGTCAGCGCTATAAGTATCTCCACCAATGGTGAAGTCCAGCCAATTGGCCTCGTCGACCACATGGCCAGCAGTCAGCACCCAGTCGTCGGCGATCAGCGTTCCGCTACCCCCGAAGAGCCCCGAGTCCGTGCCGAAAATAATGCGGCCCACGCTGGGGTACAGTGTCCCTAACTCCAGATAGTCCTCGTCATCACGGTCGTCCCTGGTCGTGCCGGCTGAGGCGAATGAGACCAAGCCCATCAATAAGAATAGTAGGGTAATACCTGCAATAGCGTTTTTGACTCTACACATCGTAATCTCCTTTTCTCAAAATCCCACCAAACGAAAACGGCACGCAAAACACTCTCTGCTCCATGTGCCGATATGTCCACAACTGGTCCGACTTGCCCGAACGACTGTGGGCTAAATGAAGGAGATGGTACAGATTCTCCTTTCCTCTCTACCCTCTGACACCATCCTATAAGATACCAGAAGGCGTTCGATTAGTCAAGCTTTTTTTTGGGGAAATCAGCAAGATATAGCGGATATATGTACTAACGCCTGCTGGCTCAACAAGTTGCGAGCAGGAGGGCGGGCTTTATTGAGAAACTCCAGCGGCAATCAGTAAAAGCGGACCAGTTCAGAGCCGGGATAATAGGTCGCGAGGATTTTCCTGTAGTTATGACCCAGTTGGGCCATTTTTTCGGCGCCGAACTGGCACATGCCCATCCCGTGTCCCCAGCCGCGACCATGGGTGAACCAGACCTGGTCGCGGTGTTCCTCTATGCGAAACCAGGTGCTGGGCAACTGCAAGGCCAGGCGTAGCTGCTCGCCTGAAATGACAGCTTTGTGACCGCGCCGATCGACAACGGTGATTTGCCTGGCCCGCTTGCGGTCGGTCCAGCGGGAAACCTGCAACGATTTGATCGGCCCAAGGCGGGCAAGGCTAGTGTTACTGCTGCCGAATTTCTTGAGCAGGGCTCGGCGGAGATCCTTCTTTGACCAGACTTGCTTCTTCCAGGTATAGCGGGGACTGGCCTGACAGTAGTTTATCTTCACCCCGGCCAAGGGCTCGATGTGAGCAAAACCTTTCTTCAGGTTCCAGACCGCCTGAGTGCCGCCGCCGCAAGTGGAGGAATAGAAGGTGCAAAGGACTTGCTCGCGTCCGCCGCTACGATAGACCAGAACCTGCCCGCGTGTGCTGCGCTGGGCCCGCTTGGTCATATTGGTCTCGCTGCTCAGGCCGGCGTAGACCTGGCTGGCCGGTCCGGCGGAGACGTCCCAATCGCCGCGATTGGTGTTGAGCATCCTGTGGAGCACGTAGCTCCTGGCAGCCACGGCCTGGACCCGAAAGGCCTGGGGATGAAAATAAGCAGGAAGCTCGCCCCCGACGACACTGGCCACGTAGCGTTCCAGGGGCACGTGATTGATGGCCAACAGTGAGCCGTGCCGGTTTATCAGCATTCGCAGATATCCACGGTACTTCCGGCCGGCTACCTGGATGAGGGCGAAGGATGTGGGCTTGATGTACAGGCTCTTTCGAGCCAGCAGCCGACCGTTAACCAGGATGCCACCATCTGCCCGGCGAAGCTTGAGGAGCCCGCCCGACGAGGAGCGACGCAGAATATTGTTCTGGTCGTCGGTGATGACATAGGCCCCGGAAACAGCGACGTCCAGGAGCTTGATATCTTCGAGGAGTTTGACGCGGACCGGCCGCACGGGGATAGCACGGTTTGCCCGAGGCGGCTGGGCTGAACCGTTGCAGCCGGTGAGCATCCCCAGCACAGCCAGGCAGAACGGCAGCGGCAGACTGATCCGACGGTTTTTTTTCAGAGAATGTTCAAGACCGAGCCCAACCGTGCGACCGGAAACACTGCTAAGCTCGGCAAGATTCATTATGTCTCCAAGCGGATGGCCTAGCGTCAGGAGTGTTCGGGGCTGGGCTCCTCGGAAAGAATTAGGCCCTGCTCAGCCAGACGGAGCTTGACTTCCTCCAAGGAGGTTCGCCCGAAGTTTTTGCAGTTCAGTAACTGTTGCTCGGAATAACCGGCTACATCGCCGAGGGTCACGGCGCCTAGGTGCTCGAGGCCACTGCGGACCCTCACCGAGAAGGCCGCCTCCGAGAGGGGCAGATTTCTGGCTCCGGCCGAGGCGACTTCCGACTGCTCGTCGGGATTTTGCTCGGCCTTCTTGCGCCTGGGGCCGTGCTCCTCGATCAGTTGCCCCAGAGTGAGGCCCTTTTGAGCCAGGATGGCCTTGATTTCCCGCAGGCTGGTTTCGCCGAAGTTTTTATAACCGAGCAGATCATGCTCAGTAACCTTGAGCAGATCGCCGAGGGTGTTCAAGTCCATGCTCTTGAGGCAGTTGCGGCTGCGAACCGACAGCTCGAAGTCGGTTACGGGTATCTCCAGAACCTGGGTGCGGCGATCGCGCTGCCGCTGCTGGTCCTCGTCGTAGTACATGGTTCTGGTGCCGAGCACGTCTTTGAGGTAGAGCTTAGCACGCTCGTGGTTAGGGTTTGCCGAGAGTATCTTACGCAGGCAGGCCTCGGCTTGATTGTAGTTTTCAGCATCTTCGTAGAGCACGGCTAAGTTAAGCAGGGCATTGACATGAACCGGCCAGGTGCTGGTGCACTGGCAATAATGTTCCAGGGCCGACTCGTCGTCACCGGCCAAATCGCAATAGTAACCCAGACGGAAGTGAGCCCCCTGGTGGTCCTCCTGAAACTGCAGACACTTTTGGTAATGCTCCAGGGCCTGGTCACGCTGGTCCTGAAGCTCGCAGATGCGCCCGAGTTGATACCAGTAATCGGCCTGGGTTTTGCCTATCGGGGCGGAGATTTCGGGACGCTGCTGGCCGGGTAAGCGCCCCTCGTACTCTTTGAGCAGGTTCTGGGCCTCTTCTAGGCGGCCCGCTCGCCGCAGGGCTTCGACCTTGCTGATTGCCACGGTGAACTCGTCGGCTCCGCACTTCTGGGCTGAGTCGAGTTCGTCCAGGGCCTTTTCAAACCGGCCGGTCTGCAGATAGCAGATCCCCAAGGCCAGACTTTTCTCCAGCCCCGGTGAAGCCTTCAAGAGCCACTGGCTGGCCTTATCCGGCTGACCCGCACAGGCCAGGATCAAACCCAGGGTCAGGGCACGTGGGCTCACGTCGCTACGGGCCCGGGAAAGCTGTTCAGCCCGAGTGGCGATCCACTGCTCGAAGACATCGCGTTGGGCCTTGCTGGTCTGAGCCAGCTGGGCCACCTGCTGAGCCTCGGCCAGAGCCAATAATTCCTTGGATAACAAGCTTTGCATATTGTTAACGGTTTGTTCCATGGGACTCATCTAGCCTCCGTTTATTGAAATCTATGAGTTTTGGCTGTGCAGAGCCTTGCACCTGCGGGCAAGGCCCTTGCCGGGACAAACTGAGCATTATAGCGGTTTTGTCCACCAGGGCAAGGCCGGTGAAGAGCTTTTTGGCTTTATGGCAGCGGCAGATGAGGCTATAATCTCAAGGCTGCGGCAGGGCGGCTGAGCCGGTGTTGACGACGGCCGCACCAAGAAAGCAGCTTATATCGGCGGGCTCGCCCTGCGATGTATTGCGAGAACGGCGCTGAAGTATCTCCAAAGAGGCTTATTCGTGCCATCCAAGGCGATCGTCATTATCAATCCCAAAGCGGGCTCGGCCCGTGGCTGGCCGATGTGCCGGAGGCTCGAGGCGAGCCTGTGCCGCATGGGCTATGAGGTATCCGTCTGGCCTAGCCACTACGCCGGGCACGCACACCAGTTGGCTCTGCGAGCCAAGGATACGGCCGACTTGATAGCCGTTGTCGGCGGAGATGGGACCGTCGCCGAGGTCGCCAATGGGCTGGCCTACTCGCGTGCCCCGCTGCTGATTGTACCGACCGGCACGGAGAACATCATTGCCAATGAGCTGGGTCTGAGCAATGTTTCGCGGCATCTGGAAGAACTGCTCAGACGGGGCCGGGCACACCCGGTGGACTTGGGTTGTATGAACGGCCGATATTTTTTGGCTATCCTCGGGGCGGGCTTCGATGCCGACGTCATCGAGCGAGTGCACGCCAAACGCAGCGGCCACATAACTCACCTGAGTTATTTCTGGCCCATCTGGCGGACCTTCTGGGAGTACGGCTTTGACGCCCTGCGGGTCGAGGCGGACGGTGAGCTGGTCTGCGACGGCCCGGCGTTGGTCTTCGTGGGCAACACGGCTCGATACGCCGTGGGGCTGAGGATCCTGCGAGATGCTCATTTCGACGACGGCCTGCTGGACTTGTGTGTGTTTCCCTGTCACTGGCAAGGAGCCCTGTTGCTTCATTCATTGACTACCCTGCTGCAAATACATCCGGAACGGCGATCGGTAATTTACCGCCGCTGCCGCAACATCGTAATTTCCAGCGGTAACCAGCCAGTACGTATGCAGATTGACGGCGATCCAGGAGGATTGCTGCCCGCCCGGATCAAAGTCTGTCCGGGAGCCCTGCAGGTGCTGATGTGGCCCGATGAGCGGTAGGCAAAGCAATGGCTTGAATTCCGGGCCCTGTCGCGAGTATTATTTGTTCTCCAGTTTGCTGTGCTCATGTTCCCGTAACGAGGCTGTTTTATGCCCGCGAGCATATCCATAGGAAGACACACCGTCGGGGGGGCTCAGTCGCTTTTTCTGATAGCCGGTCCTTGCGTGATCGAGTCGGCTGAGATTTGCTTTGAAATCGCCGGGCGGCTGGGGCGATTGGCCGAGGACCTGAACATCCTGGTAATCTTCAAGGCCAGCTTCGATAAGGCCAACCGCCAGAGCATATCGAGCTATCGTGGCCCGGGGCTCAAAGATGGCTTGGCTATCCTCAACGAGGTCCGCAAAAGAACTCACCTGCCTATCCTCTCCGACGTGCACGAGCCCCACCAAGTGGGCCCGGCTGGCGAGGTGCTGGACATTATTCAGATTCCCGCCTTCCTTTGCCGGCAAACCGACCTGCTCAGTGCTGCCGGGCGTACGGGAAAATGCGTCAACATCAAGAAGGGGCAATTCATGGCCCCGGAGCAGATGAAAGACGCGGTGGCCAAGGTTACGGCAACGGGCAATGAGAAAGTGCTGCTGACCGAGCGGGGCTCTTGTTTCGGCTACGGTCGGCTGATCAACGACATGTCAGCCATCGCGGTAATGCGGGAGTTTGCCCCGGTGGTCTTCGATGCGACCCACAGCACTCAGCAGCCCGGCGGGGCAGGCAACAGTTCGGGGGGCCGGCCGGAATTCGCCCCGCTGTTGGCTCGCAGTGCCGTAGCGGCCGGGGCGGACGGGCTGTTCATCGAAACCCATCCGCAGCCTCAACAAGCCAAGAGCGATGCAACCACCATGCTGCCGCTGGAACAGTTGGAAAACGTCCTGAGCGAATGCATTGCTATCCGTAAGATCGTTAACAACAGTTAGATCAGTCGAAAGGAGTTACACCCAGAGATGACCGAGCAATCCGTGGATATTTCCGTACTGGCGCCGGCCTATAATGAGCGGGAGTGTTTGCCCCAGCTGTGCCGGGCCCTGAACGAGACCCTGGGCGGCATGGGCAAGAGCTACGAAATTATCATTGTTGACGACGGCTCGACGGACGATTCGCTTGCCATTCTCAAAGGACTCAAGGGCGAGATTCCGCAACTGCGTATCTTGAGCCTTTCTAAACGCAGCGGTCAGACCGCAGCCATGGAGGCCGGCTTTGAAGCGGCTCGCGGCAAGTACGTGGTTACCATCGACGCGGATCTGCAAAACGACCCGGCAGATATCCCCGCTATGATTGAACTGCTGGAGGCGGACAAGGCTGATATGGTTACCGGGCATCGGCACAAACGGCAGGACAGTTGGCTTCGGCGTTTCTCGACAAAGGTGGCCAACGGAGTGCGGAATCGGCTGACCCACGAGACCGTGGCCGACTCGGCCTGTTCGCTCAAGGCCTACAAACGGCAAATCATTCCCAGGCTCAAACTCTTTGACGGCCTGCATCGCTTCCTGACTACCATTGCCAAGATGAACGGCTTTCGGGTGTTGGAGATCCCGGTGAACCATCGGCCGAGGACGCTCGGCAAGGCCAAGTACGGCATGTGGAACCGCGTCTTCCGCTCCCTGCGGGCAGCCTTTGCCATCCGCTGGATGCAAAAACACACACTGATCTATGAAGTCAAAGAGCTGGAAGATTAGCCGCTCGATATTCATAGCAGAAATAGGCAACTGTCCCCTATAAACCTGAAGCCTTTTCTTGACTACAAGGCCATAAAATGCTATTGCAGTAAAGATGCACCGATGGGCCCAATTAGGTAATAGCGATTATCACAAGCTGCATGGAGGTCAGCATGAAACAGCCTAGAGAATTACTTCCAACATCTGTCTTTGTTGTATCAGGTTTCCTGTTGATGGGCATAGTTTCAATGCCCTATTATATCATCGATCTTACTTATCACGACTCAGGTGGGGATATGTATGGCTTGATGGTCTTGGCCTGCCTTTGGCAGCTTGGGATGCCCGCTGTTGTATTGATTGGGGGCACGATACTATTTGTATCTGCGTTAGTGAAAAAGAGCAAAGGGCTACGCCGTGCCGGAAGCGCACTGGTAATTATTGCGTCGGTTGTCCTTCTGCTGATGGCCCTGAGCGCCTCGCGAGCGCGCAAGCAGCGGGAAATCCGGCAGGCGTATCTCAATAAAAGTACCGAGGAACTTCTACGCATGGTGCGTGATGATGATGAAGAGAGTGGATGGGCCATGCATGTCCTACAGAGGATAAACGACCCGGAGGCGGAGCCCGCACTCTGTAAGATACTGCTTGACGAGCGCGAGAGGGTGAATTTGAGAGCTGATGCTGCATATGGTCTTGGAAGGATTGGCGGAAAAGAAGGAAGGGAGGCACTGGAAAAGGTACTAGCCAGTAACCCAGCCGAGCCTCTCATGAATGCGGTCAAATATGCCCTCGAAGAAAGAATGATACTGGAGAAAGCGTTCGAGGACAGTAAGGCAGACGATTGACTAAAGGAAAAATAGAGAAGTCACTTTTTTTCTGTTCCTTGGTTCGAAAATGGTAAAATAGGGACAGTCACCATTTTTTCGATGCAGGGAGCATTATTGACGACGAGCGACGCCGTTGTTGGATGGTTTTTGAGGCCCGATTCTAAAAGGACATAGCAATGAGTCAGATTTATGAGGATATCACCGCTACGATTGGTAAGACCCCTCTAGTAAGGATAAACAAGCTGATCCGTTCCCAGGCGACAATACTGGCCAAAATGGAAAGCCTTAATCCGATGTCCTCAGTTAAGGACCGCATCGGGCAGGCCATGATCGACGCTGCCGAAGGCGAAGGGAAAATCCGACCTGGAACCACCATCATTGAGCCGACCAGCGGGAATACAGGTATCGCCCTAGCCTTTGTCTGTGCCGCCCGGGGATACAAATGTTTGCTGACTATGCCGGAATCGATGAGTATTGAACGGCGGAAGGTACTTCTGGCCATGGGGGCTGAGCTGGTGCTTACACCCGCGGATAAGGGCATGCCCGGAGCTATCGAAAAGGCAGAGGAACTTCTTGGAAAGACTCCGAACAGCTTTATGCCGCAGCAGTTTGATAATCCGGTCAATCCGGAAGTTCACCGGCGAACCACGGCCCAGGAAATCTGGAAAGCCACCAATGGTACGGTGGACATCTTGGTCGCTGGGGTGGGGACCGGTGGAACTATAACCGGCGTCGCTGAGGCGATAAAAGAGCGTAAAAAATCCTTCCAAGCCGTAGCTGTTGAGCCGGCCCAAAGTCCGGTGCTCAGTCAGCAGCGGGCAGGAGAGGATTTGGCGCCGGGGCCGCACAAGATTCAAGGCATCGGTGCGGGCTTTGTGCCGAAAGTACTCAATCTGAATGTGGTTGACGAGATTATCAAAGTGGATCAGGAAGAGGCCATGCTCTGGGCTCGAAGGGCAGCTCTGGAAGAGGGGCTATTCGTGGGTATCTCTTCCGGCGCGGCTTTGAAGGCAGCGAGTATCCTAGCCGAACGCTCGGAGAATGCCGGCAAAACCATCGTGGTTATCCTGCCGAGCTTTGGCGAGCGTTATCTCTCCTCGCCGCTGTTTCAACACTTGGCCCAAGAATAGCCAATGGTACTCATAGCGAAAAGTGCAACATTACTGTTTTGATATCCGTTCTTCGTAGTAGTACTACTACGAAGGATGAATGTCATTTTGATTTTTGCTTTTTAATATTTGATATTTTAACGACTACCCTGCCCGTCTTGGGATCGACCCGCCCAGCCGGGGATCCATCTTGCCATATGTCATTGCGAGGAGTGAGCTTAGCGAACGACGAAGCAATCTCGTTGTCTGGTAAAATCGGTCAGTTTGAGAACATTAGTGTTTTGATATTTTGACGATTACCCTGCCCGTCTTGGGATCGACCCGCCCAGCCGGTTGTCTTATCATCCACAGCCAGCAAGCCAACCCCACAATTACCGCGACTATGCTCACGTTCTGCGAAATGCTCAGCCCCGTGCCCCCCACCCGCGGCTCGACGCGCAGCATCTCTAGGCCAAAACGAGCCACCCCATAGAGAATCATCATTAGCACGAACACCTGCCCCTCATATTTCCGTCGCCAAAAATATCGGCTCAAAAGCCAGCTCAAAAGCAGGGCCATCGCTATGCCGTACAACTGGGCCGGATGCACCAACAACGACCGCTGCCCAGCTGCTATTTTCCGCTGAGCGTCACTCAATTGATTTACTGGAATGATCCACCCCCGCTCGTCCAACAGTTCGGCCGGCACCGTCAGTCTGCCCTCACTCACATGGTCCTGATAGACATAGCTTCCATAAGGAAAGCTAATCGCCCAGGGCACGTTTGAAACCTGTCCCTGACAGCAACCGTTTAGAAAACATCCCACTCGTCCAAAGGCCAACCCCAGCATCAAAGCTGGGGCCAGCAGATCTACGAACAGCTTTATGGGCAGTTTCTTAGCCGTCATATATCCCAACGCCACCACCACGGACAGGATAACCCCTCCATAGAACTCCAATCCTCCGTCGCGGATGTTAAATATCTTCCAAAGCGGTTCGTCAGCAAATTGCCTGTCCCAGAAATGTATTACGTACATAGCCCTGGCCCCGACAATCGCGTTCAATATGAGCACCGTCACCAAGTTGGTCAGATCATCCAGGTTTTGGCCGCACCTCTTGAACCGCCTATAGACAAAAACATAGCCGAAGAAAAAGCCCAGCACGGTCATTAGGCCGTAGCTGTAGATATCAAAATTCAGGAATGGTAGCCGTACGATAATTGGGTGCATCTAATTTGGTGCTTAGGAGATGATTTGGTTCTTCTCGTTAACCATAATGATCTTCGCCGGCCTTATCTGCTCGTCGGCCCCGTAATAGCCGAAGCCCATGATGATTACTCGATCCCCCACGCAGGCCAGCCGCGCCGCCGCCCCATTCAGACAGATAACTCCGCTGCCTTTCTTGCCCACCTGCACGTAGGTCTCGTGCCGCGTCCCGTTGTTCAGATTGGCCACCAAAACCAGTTCCTGCTCTCGCAGGCCCACCGCGTCGGTCAATTCCTGGTCGATGGTAATCGAGCCGGTGTATTCTAAATTGGTCTCGGTCACCGTAGCCCTGTGTATCTTGCTCTTGAGTACCTTGATAAACACCTTGTTTCCTTTGACGTAATTTCCTTCGCTTTTGTCGGGTCCCACGCAATTGGCAGATTATATCACTTGGCCCCGGGAATTTCCACCACTATGTTGTCGATCAATCTGCCCCGACCGATTCGCACCGCTAGGGCCAAGAGCCAGTTCCGGTTCTCTGCCGTAGCCGGCTCAAGGCTTTGACTATCCACCGCCGCCACGTAGTCTATACTGCAGGGCCCCGCATCCTTGATGATCCTCTCCATTGCCGCCGTTACTTTATCGCGATCCACTTGACCGGACTCAATCAGCTTTTTCCCTTCCTGCAAAGCCCGATACAAACAGCTTGCCTGCCTCCGCTGTCCCGCATCCAGATATGCATTTCGAGAGCTCATAGCCAGCCCGTCATCTTCCCTTACCGTCGGGCACATCCGTATCTCTACGGCCATGTCCAGCTCTTCTACCATCTGCTTGATGATCAGCCCTTGCTGGGCGTCCTTCTGTCCGAAGTAGGCAACGTCCGGCCCGACGATGTTGAACAGCTTGGCTACTACCGTGCTCACGCCCGCAAAAAACCCCGGCCGGTTCGCCCCGCAGAGCTTTTCCGCCAGACCCTCCACCTTTACCACCGTGCAGTGCCCCGACGGATACATCTGCTCGACGCTGGGGGCGAACACCGCGTCCACGTCCGCCTTTTCACACAGGGCCAAGTCCTTCTCTTCCTGCCGGGGATACTCGTCCAGGTCCTCGTCCGGGCCAAACTGCGTGGGATTCAGGAATATGCTCACCACCACAAAACCCGTCTCCTTGCGGGCCCGCTCGATCAGACTCATGTGGCCGCCGTGCAAAGCCCCCAGCGTCGCCACGAAGCCCACCGTTTGTCCCGCCTTCTTCGCCACGCCCACCAACCGGCGAATATCAACTATTGTTTGGGCAATTTCCATCTGGCAGACAGTCACTAAAAGATATCAAAAATCAAATATCAAAAATAAAAATTACAAATCAAAATTCAAAAATTTAAGAACACCCCATCCAATGTGTTTAATCGTTCTGATTTTTGCATTTTGATTTTTTATTTTTAATTTTGTTATATCAGCTTCCCAGACAACTGTGGCGCTACACGAATAAGTTCCTCGGCCATCTGCCGCCAGCTCTGCTGGTTGCGGGCCGGCTCTGTGACGCTGCCTATGCGTATGACCGGGCAGTGGTCGTAGCCTGAAAACAGCTTTTCATAGCCCTTGGTCAGCTGTTGCAGATAAGCCAGTTCGATACCCCGCTCGAAAGACCGATTCCGCTGTCGAACCCGCTCCAGCAGCAACTGCGGCTGGGCCTGCAGATAAATCACCACCCCCGGTCGACGCACCCGGTCCTTCACCGCCTCCCACAAACCGCGATAAATTTCCAGCTCCTTGCCCTTCAGATTAAGTTCAGCGAACAAACGGTCCTTATCGAAAATATAATCCGTTACTACTATTCCTTCCTTTTCCCAGCAGTCTGTTCGCAGTTGGCAAAACCTGCTCAGCAGAAACTTACCTTGCACCGGCAGGGCATATTGAGCCGGATCCCGATAGAAGGCCTCCAGCAGTTCGTTGCCCGATACCTCTTCTTCCAGCACCTTCGCTCCCAGAGCCTTACCCAGCTTCCGCGCCAGCGTGGTCTTGCCCGCCCCCACCGCCCCGGCCACACAGATCAATGTCGCTGCGCCTGCTTGGTGTTCTTTCACTTCTTCGAGTCCTGCTTTGCCGAACGAATCTTTTGCCACATTTGCCCAGCCGTCATACCACCCAGCGGGTGCTTTACATCTGGGGCAATCTGGGCCAGCCCTCGCAACACGAATTCCCGCTCGTGCATCAGCCGGTGGGGCACTTCCAGCTGCTCCTCTTTTTTAATAATCTCCTGCCCGTACAGCAGCAAATCCAGGTCGATACACCTTGGCCCCCGGCGCTGCTGGCGTTTTCGTCCCAACCGTTTTTCTATCGCCAGCAATCTGCTCAATAGCTCATCAGCCGCCAAGTTCGTTAGCACCTCGGCCACGCCGTTGAGATACCTTGGCTGATCGGCCGGCCCACCCACCGCCTCGGTCCAGTACCAACTCGAAACCTTACTTACCTGCAGACCATCCTCGGCCCGCAGCTCTTGCACAGCCTTTTCCAGCATGGCTTGGCAATCTCCCAGATTCGACCCCAAACCGATATAAGCCGCAATCTCTTTGTGCCCTTCTTCATCTATGCTCATCTCTAGCCAATTATCTTTCTGTATTCTCTGTATTCATCAGCGCAATCAGCGTCTAATTATCTGTATTTCTTTCTGTATCATCCGCCTCAAGCCTCAGGCCTCAAGCCTAATTCTCGCAATGCGTTCGACGGCCTCACCGATTCGCTCGGCATCCACTGTCAACGCTGCCCTGATATATCCCTCCCCAGCCGAGCCGAAACCATTGCCCGGAATGCTCACCACGTCCGCCTCGTCCAGCAGCTTCTCCACCAGCTCCATGGAGCCCATCCCCCCCGGACAGTTGATCCAGACATAGAACGTGGCTTGAGGCCTTCTCACCTGCCAGCCGAGTTTCGTCAAACCATCTACCAGCACGTCGCGCCTCTGCCGATACATGTCCCGGATACCTCGGACCTCGGGTGAGTCCCAGTTGGCCAAGGCCTTGACCCCTGCCCACTGGATGGCATTGAATTGCCCCGAATCCATGTTTCCTTTCAGTCTGGCCAACGCCCCCACCGCCTTGGCATTACCCACGGCAAAGCCCAGCCGCCAGCCGGTCATGTTGAACGTCTTGCTCAGCGAATGGAACTCTATGGTCAGTTCCTTGGCCCCGGCCACCTCCAGCATGCTCATCGGCCGCTCGTCGAAGTAGGTCTCGCAGTAAGCGGCATCCGAGGCCACCAGGATCTCATACCGCCGGGCAAAGGCCACTACCTCCTCGTAAAACGCTCTATCCGCCACCGCAGCCGTCGGGTTGTTCGGATAATTCAGGAACATCAGCACCGCCCGCTTGGCTATTCTTTCCGGTATGGCTGCCAGGTCCGGCAAATAGTTGTTCTCCTCCCGCAGGGGCATGATGTAAGGCTCTGCCCCGGCAAATAATGCCGACGCCTGGTACACCGGATAACCCGGCTGGGGAACCAGCACCACCTGGCCAGGATTCACCACCGCCAGCGGCAAATGTGATATCCCGTCTTTCGACCCGATTGTGGTTATCAATTCTTCGTCGGGATCGATATCCAGGCCGAAACGAGCCCCGAGAAATTTCACCGCTTCCCGCCGAAAAGCCGGCACCCCCTCATCGAACGGATAGCGGTGATTGGCCGGGTCCCCTGTGGCCTCCCGCATCGCCTCGACGATAAAGCTCGGCGTGGGCTGATCCGGGTCCCCCACACCCAGGTTGATGATATCCCGCCCCTCGGCTATGGCCTGACGCTTTTTGCGGTCAATCTCAATAAACAGATACGGCGGCAAACTCTGTAATCGCTTTGATTGAATGACTTCCATACAACCTCCATCGTGCTGAATTCTTGCGATCCAGAACAAAACAACCCCTCAAATCTTACGAGCTTGAGGGGCCAACCGTCAAACACAATACCGCTTCTGCCAACAAAAGGTCCCCAGCCGGTCTTCCAACCAGCCGGGGACCTGCTTGCCTTTTGCTGTTCAGCTTAGCCGCCTGTCAGTTTCGCTTCCAGGGCCTCGCCCAGCCTGCGAACGGCCTTCTTCTGAATCTGCCGCACGCGCTCCTTGGTCAGTCCCAGTATTTCGCCCATCTGTACCAGGGTCTTCCGCTTGCCATCCTTGCTGAAGGCGAAACGCCCTTTAATTACCGCCAACTCCACGTCGGACAAGTAGGCACTGTTGCTCTGCAGTATCTTGACCAGTTCTTCAGTGCAGTATTGGGCAGCCTCTTGCCGTTGAGTATCCAGCCAATCGCTTTTCTCACGCCCAGGATCGAATTCCGTCGGGAAACGCATCCGATACCTGTTATTCTTGCTCGCCAGGCGAGCGAAGCTCTTGAGTATCGCTCGGCAGGCATAAGTGCTGAACTTGAAGCCCCGCGAGCAGTCAAAACCGTCCACTGCCCGCAACAAGGCCATGTTCCCTTCGCAGATTACATCCCCAAAGTCCACCCCTTGGATCCGCATCTTCTTGGCCATGGACAGCACCAGAGGCATGTTGGAGTCCACTAGCTGCTTGCGGGCCTTTGACTCCACCCGATCCCATTGAAGTATCTGCCTGGCCGTGCTGATGGGTACCCTCTTCTTGCGGGCTTGTTCAGCCTCAGTCCGAAGCCGATACCGGGCGTAGTTCATTCGCAGAAACAAATCCTTTTCTTCTTCCCTACTGAGCAGGTGCGAAAACGGGGCCATCTCTCCGGCCAGGGCACTCGAGACCGACGCCTCACTCTCCACCACCGATACACACGCCTTGTCCAGACACATCCGCTCGCCGCCCGACCGGCTGAAAGACGGGTGGTCCACGTAGTTCTGATTCTCCTTCAGCCTGTGTTCGATAGTGTCCCGCTGAGCCGGGCTTAACTGTCGCCCCCCGGAAGTGAAACGGACGGTGAGTTCGGCGGTCCCGCCTGAACCTCGATTCTGGTGCTTGTTACTTGATTTAGCCATGGTGCTGCCTCGCTACAGAATAAGGAGCCCCATACCTCTAAACTAGTGCTGTCTGTAATAATTATACCTGTCCTACCCAAACCCAGTTTCTGACCGGAAGAAATTACTTATCCACAACGTCCGTAAATCCATACCCAGCAAGCCCTGCGGCCAAATACTCCTATTCGGGCTAATACAGCATAACCGGACACCTGGTGTCGTCTGTGCCGATAACAACGTAACTGCCTTATTTGTGCATATGTTACAGCCGGACAGTATTCTTGTTCCTCCTAGAACCAGATGAAAACTCGTGCTGAGGCCTGCACGCCAACTATGACGGCCTGCTAACACTTTGCACCAAGGCCCATCTCCTGCCAAACGGTCGTAGATTTTACTGAAAGCTGTAAAGATAGAAAATCTGGGCTAAATAGCTAAAGAAATTTCGCCCACCCTTCCGATGTATCCCCCAGATTGCCACATATACCTATATTAACAGGGCCACGTTTTTTCCAGTAATGCAGACCCGACCAAAGACAACCCATAAGCAAGGAGGATACGGCGTGAATCTTCTTCTCAGAACGCAGCGGGAGTATTTGGAGGCCCTGTTTGAGGGTAACCGCTCAAAGTGCAGGGGCCTCTTACGCCAGGCCCGCGAGGGTGGTATCCCTGCCGCCGATCTACTCCTGGAGGTTATTTGGCTGTGCATGGACAAGGTTGCTGAGCTGTTTAGCGAGGATCGCATCGATTTCGTTACGGAGCATATCGCTACGCGGATCAACCGGACCCTCGCCGACCAAATCCAGACCGATCTTCCCAGGATCGAGCCGACCGGACAGAAGCTCATCGTTGCCTGCTCCGATGCCCAGAACCACGAGCTGGGCGCCCAGATTATTGCCGATCTATTCGAGGCCGATGGATGGGAAGTCCGCTTTGTCGGCTCCGGTGTGCCTATGGACGAACTGGTACAGCTTGTTGGTCGAATTCAACCAGACTTACTGACTTACTATGGTACTGAAGCAGGCGGTATTCCCGAGGTCCGCCGCACTCTTCAACTCCTTCACCGAATCGGAGCCTCCCCGCACACAGCGGTCCTCGCAGCCGGCGGGGTCTTCAACCGGACCGAGGGGCTCTGGATTGAAGTAGGCGCCGATGACTTTGCCCCCGACGCTCGATCTGCCCTGGCCAAAGCCCGTCGGGGAATCGCCCTTCGCGAACATTTTGTCGCCATCGAGGGTCAGCCAAAACGCCGCCGCCGAAGGAAGACCCTGCTGAACACGCCAGGATAGAGTCAGCCTACAGATATCCGCCCTGCCCGCGACGAAGCGTTTTTTAGAAGCATCTGCCGCTGACCCCCCGCAAGGGCTTGTTACCAAACCTCATATCCAGCGTTTGAGATTGCTTCGCGGAGTTTATGCTGAGCAAAGCGAAGTGCTGGCAATGACACAGAAACGCTTATTCCGTCATTGCGAAGAGCCCAGCGACGACTCGTGCTACGTAGCGAAGCTTCCAGCCTTCGTAGCTACTTCGGCGGAGTAGGCACTTCGCAGAGTAGGAAGCAATCTCGACTTTGGCAATAGGCCCGCAAGTGAGTGCCTTAGGTATATTTCCGTAGTATTCCGATTACCACCCCTTGCACGGTTAGTTCGTTGGCCGAAACATACAGGGACTCATAGGCTTCATTCGCCGGTTGGAGGCGTATCCTTGTGCCCTCCCGGTAGAAACGCTTGAGGGTTACCTCTCCGTCTTCCAGCAGGGCCACCACAGTTTGACCGTTTTTCGGCTGGCTCCCAGAACGCACAATCACAAAGTCGCCGTCGCGAATTTGCTCGTCGATCATACTGTCGCCGCGGACCCGCAGCACAAAGTTCTGCCCCGGCTTACGGAACATCGAGGGCACCTCCAGTTTCTGGTCTCCCTGGATAGCCTCGATTGGCGCACCGGCGGCGATATAACCCAGCAGCGGCAAAGTCTGGTCATGTTGGTCTTGGAATTCTACCCGATTAGTCAAGCCCAAAGAGCGTGCCTTGTGTCTGGACTTTCGAATAAGTCCCTTTTCTATGAGGGCCTCGAGGTGTTGAAACACGGTGACTTTGCTGACGCCGAGCTGGTCGGCCAGTTCCTGCATAGTCGGGGAAAAGCCACGGTTGGACCGAAAATCGCGAATCAGACGCAGGATATCCAGTTGTCTGGGGGTCACATTCATGGATTAGCTCCCGAATGAGTTCGTTTGTCGATACATTTTGCCCGAGCCCCAGTCCGCCAAGGAGCCTCAGCCTCGTCGGGCGAGCCTTTTGGGGCAGATCCTTCTGGAGAACTCCGATATGCTCAGCCCGAATATCCTCGGCCATTTGCCCCAGTGGATTCGCAACAGAGGCCAAGCCCGTGGCAGCCTCCGCTGGGCGAGTTCTCGGCCATTCGGACCCGAGAACCAGCGACCATATTCTCCTCAGAGTCCTCCGAATGGCCCTGCGAACGTGTCCGGGCTGAAAATCCTCCCCGGGCCAGGGCCTATAATAGCCCTCTCCCGAGCCAAAAAGGCATATCGGCCAGTCTCCTGAGAAGCTGCCGTCAGCGCGTCCAGGGCACCTGCCAAACCGCTCTTCAGGCCCAAATAGTCCCGCTTCGGCCCCTATTTCGCGGTTGGCTGCCCTTTTCCGACGCCGACCACCTATCTGATTGTCGCCTTGGTTATCCATTACACGCTAACAGAACCCAAACACAAGGAAAAAAATAGAAGTTTTTTTGATTTTATTTCTTGCACTCTGGCCTCTTTCATTCGTATCATAAGTAGGCGATACTGATGGAGGGTAGGCTTTTGTTAGCCGGCCATCTAGTATATCGGGCTGGCTACCCTCTGCATCTTGAGTGAAAATGGTCGCCGGCCGAAAAACTGCTGGCGATTACTTCACAAGGAGATTAGTTGAAGATTCTGCCTCGTCGAGGCCGACAGTAGAAGTGAGTGACTTTGTAGTCGGTAGAAGCGGGAGAACGTCTTCGACAATGTGCATGGATGCAACATGGGCCCAGCGCCCTATGCGCGAAGGACTGTGTCTCTCCGCGGGGGGATCTACCCCGACGATTTTCGTTCTTACTTAGCCTTCTCTCCTTCTCTCTCGGGCGTGTCGGTTGCCATGACTGACACGCCTTTTTTTTGGCATAATCGATGCAATCGTTATAACGGAAAGGCTTGAGGCCTGAGCAGGCAAGCCTCAGGTCTCAAGCCTAATTCAAGAGAGTGGGCCGTAAGCCGAGTTCTGTTTCCACTCGAAAGTGGACGGCGACCATTTATCTAGGCCGACCCTCACGGGCCGACTCCTGCGGTCTACCCGGGACTCTTTGGCGGTGCGGACCACACCGCGCAACGCCACGAAGCTAAGCTCCCTGGTCTGCTGGTCCCTTATTTGACCTTGCTCCCGGTGGGGTTTGCCGTGCCACCTGCCTCACGGCAGATGCGGTGAGCTCTTACCTCGCCTTTTCACCATTGCCGGCCCGCCACGGCGGACTTAGGCTGTGTGTTTTCTGTGGCACTTTCCCTGGGGTCGCCCCCGGTGGACGTTATCCACCACCGTGTCCTGTGGAGCTCGGACTTTCCTCTGAAGCGCCATAGGCCTCCAGCGGCCGCCTGGCCCACTCTGCAATACATTATACCACCAGATGGACTATTTGGGGCAAAATTCTTACCACATCTGCCCCCTCGGATTTACCCCGCAGCTCTTGATGAGCACCCTCTGGAACAATAGAATAGTAGAAGCTGTCGCGGATTATTGTTGAACAGATTTACCTGAGCTTGCCATGCCTGCCAACCTTACACCCGAGTACAGAAATGCGGAGAAGGAGTATCGCGCCGCCACTACGTCGGCCGAAAAGCTCGCCGCCCTCGAGCACATGCTGGCCACCATCCCCAAGCACAAGGGCACCGACAAACTCCAGGGCGATCTCAAACGGCGAATATCCAGAATGAAAAACGCTTCCCAGACCTCTGCCGGCACCCGTCATCTGGACATCTTTGCCGTCGAGCGCAGCGGGGCTGGCCAAGTCGTCCTGCTCGGCACCCCCAACGTCGGCAAGTCAGCCGTCGTTGCTGCCACCACCAAGGCCAAGGTCCAGGTCACCGATTATCCTTTCGCCACTGCCTTGCCCGCCCCTGGAATGATGCCTTTCGAGGACATCAAGATTCAACTCGTCGATTTACCCCCCATCACTGCCGAGCACATGCCCGCCGGCATGATGGGCACCATCCGCTCAGCCGACGTCGTAGCCGTGGTCGTTTCCCTGGCCGACGACGACCCGCTGTCCCAAGTGCAGATTCCTTTGGACACCCTTCGTGCCCGAGGCGTAACCCTCGTCAACACTCCCGAAGTTCCCGAGATGCCCGCCCCGCAAGGCCCCGACGACAAACCGCTCTTTCCCATCCGCGGTTTTATCCTGGCCACCCACCTGGATTCGCCCCCAGCCGGGGATAATCTCCAAGCCCTCAACGAACTCTATGCCGATCAACTTCAAGTTAGAGCCGTCTCCTGCACCAGCGGAGAGAATCTCGATCAGCTCAAAACATTTATCTTTGAGTTTCTAAATGTGGTTCGGGTTTACAGCAAACCCCCCGGCAAAAAGCTCGACAAGAAAGACCCCTTTGTCCTGCCCCGCGGCTCAACGGTTTTGGATTTGGCCGGAGCTGTCCACCGCGACTTACCCGAGCAATTGCGTTACGCCCGCATCTGGGGGGCCGGCACCTATCCCGGCCAAACCGTCCAGCGCCACCACGTCCTCAGCGACGCCGACATCATCGAACTGCACACCTAAAAGCCATCCGCTCCGCGATTCACGATGACCCCCGGTAACGCGTAGCGTCCTTCGGAAACCGGGGGTTTCTTTTCTTCCCGATTGCCGTTAGGCCCGCCTACGCCTCAGCAAAGCCAAACCGCCCAGAAGCAGCAGGGCCAGTGTGGCGGGTTCGGGGATGTAGAACGGATCGACCGACACGCCAGCCCCACCGCCTTCGGCGTAGCTGGCCTGCCAGCCTTCAAGATTTCCCGTCGCAAAGTTGCCGTTCGCCAGCACGGCGAAGTCGATGTTGTCCAGGTACAGGCCCGTAGTATCGCTCCCAGCGTTGAGCGTGAACTCCAAGAGCAATTCATCGGGACGGCCGGGGAACAGATGATCGAGATCGACGAGAGTTTCAAACGTCGTAAACCCGTCGGCCAGAACAACCGGGGCGTCGATCCGCGCCACTTCCACTCCGCCCAGCGTGACCACGAGTTGACCCGTGGTGGTCGGGAAAGCGTAATCGAACGATAAGCCCTCCTGCCCGCCGCCCGATGTGTCGGCCGCTTGGAATATGGTGGAAAAGAGCGCCGTCTTGAGGACCGAGACGGCTAACAGCCCTTCTGGGATTTGTTGCAGGATATACGGGTCGGCCCGGATGATTCTCTGCGTGCCGTCAGCGAATTGGACGGACAGAGCAATTTGGCCGGAGTTGTTCATGCCATGGGGGTTAAGATGCACAGCTACAACGGGCGATGCTATGCCCGCAATAGTGTCGCCTATGGTCAGCACCTTGTCGGCCAACGCGTTGGGGCCCGTGAAAACGCCGCTAGTACCAGCGTAATCCAGCCAACCGTAGAATGCAATCCCGTTGTTGCTAATCGCCGTTGTTTGGAAACCGTCAAACTCCCCGCTCGTATCGGCCACAAGGAAAGACGGGCCACCACTGCTGTAGTAGACCGCCTGCCCCCCGCCGGCCAGTTCGGCCGAAAAGGACACGTAGCCGAGGTTGTTGATCGAGGGCTGTGTGGATACCTCAAGGAATTGCGGCGATGTCTGGTTGCCCTCAGCGATCGTGGTATGGTTGAAGCTGCCCCCCTTTTCAATGCGGGTATTGGTGATGACAGGGGCCCCAAGGTGAGACCCCCATGCCACTTCGAGGGTCGGCCCGGCACGCTGGATCATCACACTACCGTAGCCCCAGTTATCTTCGTAAGCTAAGACATCCACATATCCAACAGTGCCGCCATTGCCAACCGCGACGAAGCGATCGTCGGTATCCGCAATAGTTCCCGTGAAGGCGACCGTACCGGAGTTGTTAATCGACGCGGCATCTACTCTGCTAAAAAATGTGTTCGGATCATTGGTGTTTGCTTCGGCGATATATGTATACCCCTGGGTAGCTTCCGTGTAACGGACTACAACGGTGTGGCCAAGCCCGTGCCGGGCCCCAAAAGCCACGTCACCCAAATCGTTGATCGTGGGGGACCCCCCGAACAACCTATCGAACGCGCCCCAGGTATCGGCGACCGTCTCGACAGAACCAACAACGCCCTTGCAGACACTGTCCTGTCCCAGAAACTGATCCCAAGTGTTGATATTCTCTACCCGCGTGAAAGCCACCTCCCCGGAAGCGTTAATCGCAGCCCCACCAAAGGCTGCCGGAACGCCTGCCTCGGCGATTACGGAAAAGTGCCACGTAAGAGCGCCGCCACGCGCGGGCAATGCCGGGTGTAGCACGAGAGCAGCAATCACCGCGACTGCCAAGATGCACTGGCCGGAAACTACACGCATTATCGTTGGTTTCGTTTTCATAAGATTTCCTTCGCACCCACACCAACTGCGGAGGCAAGCCGGCGCCTCAGCGGCGCTAATCGCGTCGGATTGCGCCGTCTCTGCCAACCAAACGCCAACAGCCCCATCGCGGTGAGAACTAGCGTCGCCGGTTCGGGAACTATATCGGCTGTCAGTTGCATATCAAAAAACGTGGGGTCATGGCCGTCTAAAAGAGGCCAATTAACAGCATCATCTATCGCCAGAACGTATATTGTATTTGTGCCTGAGGTAAGGAGACCGGAAGAAACGGTCAAATTGTCATATTCCCAGTATGAGGTGAAGCCATGAGCATTGCCTCTATAGGCCTCATTATCACCATTGATCCAGACAATAAACCCATTATCCGAAGCCACGCTCAGGTCTATGTCGGACACAAGTGACGGGTCCGCAATTGTGAATGTTTTCTTCAACAACAAGGCCGTTTGCGAATCCCAGGGCGTATGCGATGGCAAATAGAGACCCTGCGAGCTAAGCCATTGGCCAAGAAGAGACTGGGATGCAGTCGCTTGGGTATTTCCAAAGGCTGCCTGCCCCGTGTTCGTGGTGGTCCAGTCAACGCTCGTATAATGACCAAAAATTGTCAGCCAAGTTCTGATGGTCAACGCCTCCTATTATGCGAAAATTCCAGCCGGAACTTCCCTGACTGATTAAATCTATCGGCGATGCATAGAGTTGGGACCCAAGCGTTAGCGTCGCTGCTGTCACCATGATCGCAAAAAGCTTTGTCATCACAGGCTCCTTTCAGGCTCGTGCACCAACTCGCTGTCGACGATGCCTCGGTAAAATTACTCCTCCCACGAGCAGCATCGCCAGTCTGCACAATCTCTATAGACCGCGTCCTTCAAGAGGCTAGACGTAATAAGACAGTTGGGTGTGGCGGATAAATGCAGAAAATAAAAGCATTTAACCATCAGATAGCTAAAAAGGGGGATTTGAGGGCCAGATAAGCCAGTTTAGGGATAAAAAAAAAGGCCAGCCGTTAGACAGCCCCTTCCTTTGGTTATAGTATGCGTGGGATACCTTCTAACGTTTTCGCCGTAAGATCGCCAAACAGCAGCAGTCCTGTAGCCAACTCGGGCTTGGGCTAGTTCCGAGGCAATTTCTTTGACCAGTTTCTTGGGGCTTAGGACCACGGCGTGCCGGCCGAAGCCGAGAATCCAGCGCTTGAACTCGGTCAGGTCCCAAAGCTCGAAGCGGGCCATCAAGGCGTAGTCCAAAACGTTGTTCTACTGGCAGGATTTCATCAGAATCAAGCTGCTTGGCGACAATAATGGTTTAGCAAACCACTCAGCCTGTTAGGCTAATCGCCTCTACGGGGCAATCCTCGGCCGCCTCACGGCAAGTCTCCTCGGCATCTTCCGGTACCGGATCGGCTATGACCTTAGCCAAATCGTCGACCAGCTCAAAAACCTCCGGGCAGGTCTCAGCACACACAGCACATCCCGTGCAGGTCTCTTCGTCAACTTTTGCTATCATGATAGTCTCCCCATTCTTTGCAGAACCGCAGCCTCCGATCTACTCAAGCCTCATGCCCCGAATTTGGTAAGTCGGCCGGCGTGGGCCAAGACCAGGGGCATAAGGTTTATCATCGTCTGTCTGCCCAGCCCCCCGCGGGCCATGGCTCGTTCGCCGAAGTTCTTCACATCATCCGGCCGGGCCAACTCACTCACGATCAACACCGGCACTGGATGCCAACTGTGCACAGCCATCTTCGCCGGTGTCGAATGGTCCGCCGTAATCACCAGTGTCGCCGCATTCAGCTCCACAAAAGCCGGCACCGCAGCATCGAACGCCTCGATCTGGGCGACCTTCCCCTCAAAGTCCCCGTCCTCACCCTTCTTGTCCGTGTACTTGAAGTGTACGAAAATAAAATCAAAATCCGGCAGATGCTTGGCAGCAGCCTTGGCCAAATCGGCCGGCTCGGTCGGATCGGCAACCACCTCCATACCCACCAGCCTGGCCAGCCCCCGATACATCGGATAGCCTGCCACCGCCCCAGCCTTGCAGCCCCACTTATCCTCGAAGCTGGCCATCGGTTTCATTTTCGCAAAACCCCGCAGCAGCATGAAATTCGCCGCCGAATCAGCCCCCGCCAAAATCCCACGCACTTGTTCGAGCAGATTCTCCACCACCTTGCTCGTCTCACTCTGCCCTCCAGCGTGCGTCCTCGCCGCCAATGGAGCTACGTTAAGTTCCTGCGGATCAGTATCCGCCACATTATCATCGAGCTTATCGGACCTTAGTACCATCAGCGCCCGATGCTCCGACACCGTCTCCAGGAATACCTCTACTCCTTTGGGCGCGACCAGTTTTTCTCGAACTATCCCCAGCAGCCGTTTGTTCTCTTCGTCGCTGATTCGCCCTGCCCGCCTATCCGTGATTCGCCCGTCGGCATCCAGCGTGCAGAAGTTCACGCGAATACAGACGTCCTCGCCCTGGACTCTAAAGTCAATACCCAGGGCCGCCAGCAGACCTCGCCCAACGGGCAGCTCGAGGGCCTCATAGCCGAACAGGCTCAGGTGGGCCGGCCCCGAACCGGGTGTAATCCCCGGCAGCAGCGGATCAAAGCACCCGCACACATTCTCCCCCACCAGCTTATCCAGGTTGGGCGTCTTGGCCGCCTCCATCTCCGTCTGACCCCCCTTGCTCAACGGCAAACCGCCCAGCCCGTCCATAACCACGAATACTATCTTATGCTCGTTCCGCAGGATGATCTCCGAGGGGAATTTGGACATATCAGTACTCTCCTGCTTACTGGGATTGCATTAGCGGGCCCGCCGAGACCCGGCCTGGCTAATGATGCACCCTCGACCACAGCTTGTCAATAAAACTAACGCGATTAGCTTTCTAACACCTGTTCAACTAGGTCGATGAATTTCTGCAGGAACACTGAGCTGTCGAAGTTCAGGGCATGTTGACGAATCTTTTCGGGCACAAACTGCTCGGCATTGTGCTCCAGGGCAGCTATCGCATTGGCCATCGCTGCCGGGCTGGCCTGTTCGAATAAAACCCCTGTAGGCTCATCCGCATCGCCCAGAGGACGGACGCTGTCTAGCACCCCGCCTCTGGCCAGGGCGATCACCGGTCTGCCTGCCGCCTGAGCCTCCACTGCCGTGATCCCGAAATCTTCCTCCCCGGGCATCAGAAACGCCAGGCAGCGGCCCATATAGTCAGCCACCACTTCGTCTGGCTGAGACCCCAGAAAATCCACTCCTTTGATGTTGCGGGCCCGCAGATTTCGCCCCTCGGGTCCCTCCCCGATGATAATCAGTCGCCGATTGGCTCGCCGGCAGGCCTCCATTGCCAGGTCAATCCGTTTATAGGCCAGCAGGTTGCCTACGATCAGATAAAACTCGCCGATGTGTTTGGATATGCCGAACCGTTGGCAGGCCACCGGCGGATGGATAACCACCGCCTCTCGATCGTAAAAGCGTTTGATTCGCTGGCGCACGGCCGTGGAGTTGGCCACGAACTGATCCACCCCCCCCGCACTCTTGCGGTCCCAGTGCCGCAGGTAGCGCAGCACAGCCCCAGCCGCAACTCGGCTCCAGGCCGGCCAGGCCTGACGAATAACTTCTCCCTGCTTCTGCTCCCAGCAGTCACGCATTGGAGTATGGCAGTAGCAGATGTGTTTGGCCCCGGCCTTGGTACGCACACCCTTGGCGGCGCAGTGACTCGATGAGACTACCAGATCGTAGCCACGCAGATTCAACCGCTCTGCTGCCAGGGGCATCAGCGGAAGATAATAGCGGTAGTTGTGTCGCAGACCGGGCATCTTCTGCAGAAAACTCTTGAAGACCCGTCGGTCTCTGACAAACTCCGGCAGCTCATCCGGCAGGCAGAACAGTACGTGCACGTCGGCTCTGGCGAACAACATGCTCAGAGCTCGCAGGACCTGCTCGCGACCGCCAAAGCCCGTAAACCAATCATGGACCAAGGCGATTCGTAGTCCGGATAATTTTGTCCTTGCCGCCTCGACCATCGAGCTCTCCCTGAATAACTAAGGCACTCTAACAAGACCTCACGTGAGCCGCGTTGCGAGAAAAATCGGATGGATGCAAGGAAGAACGACGGCCGCATACGCCGATGGTATGCTTAGGAGTTCTGACGCAGCAGACGCCGATTTTGCTCGCAACCCGAAGGGGATAGGGTCCCCAATTGCGACTTACTGCGATTGGGGGTGCCCCGCCGTCCTTTTGCCCGCCGCTGGCGTCGTTCGTTGTCAATAATGCCCCCTGCATCGTATCCTCCTCGCTTCTAGGCGGCAACCAAAATTTCAGGCGTCGCGG
>JAUXAG010000019.1 GCA_030614915.1 Actinomycetes bacterium
CCGCGACGCCTGAAATTTTGGTTGCCGCCTAGAAGCGAGGAGGATACGATGCAGGGGGCATTATTGACAACGAACGACGCCAGCGGCGGGCAAAAGGACGGCGGGGCACCCCCAATCGCAGTAAGTCGCAATTGGGGACCCCATCCCCTTCGGGTTGCGAGCAAAATCGGCGTCTGCTGCGTCAGAACTCCTAAGCATACCATCGGCGTATGCGGCCGTCGTTCTTCCTTGCATCCATCCGATTTTTCTCGCAACGCGGCTCACGTGAGGTTTTGTTAGAGTGCTAAACAGTTGCCGATAAGGCTCAGAGTAAATCCTCTCTGTGAGGCGAAAAAACCGGATGCTCGGCTCAACTAACTTATTCGTGCGAGGTGGTAGTATCATCGTGGCCCTGGCGGTGTTAGCTGGGCCGATAGTGCTCAACGCCTGCGCCGAAGGTATCAGTTCGCCGAATGAATCCGCAGACTTGGCCAATCAGGTTCGACAGCTGGTGGAGATAGGAGAATTCGAGCAGGCCCTGGAGATTGTAGAGGACTTGGCCCAGAAGTATTCCACGCGTCCTTTGGCTGGACGACTGCTGGTCTGGATCCGGGACAAACAAGGTCAAGGCAAACGGGCGGAAGAGGATCTGAAGCGATGGCGGCAGGCCTATCCCAACGACAACGGCATGGCGATTCTACTGGCCTGGTACTATCGCAAGAGTGGCCAGCCGAGAAGGGCCCGGGAAATGCTCATCGAGGCAGTGCAGAAAAACAGGAGGCTCCTGGTTGCTTATCGATCTTTGGCCAGTCTGGAAGCCGAAGAAGGACGAAGAGCCGAGGCGGTTAAATGGCTGGCAAAGATGGTGCAGGCAAGAAAGTCCGCTATAAGCGATGCTCGATGGCGGGTGATTGATATAGCCGGGAGCAAAACAGAGGCAGCTAAACTGCTGAAAGAACTTCGCAGGGAGAAGGGGCTGGCTCGAGAGTTCTCCTTGGCCTGGGCGGTGGCGACCGTGGCGGAAACGGCCCAGATGACCGACGAGGCAGTTCTGTACTACCGGGGGGCGATCAACCTTCAGCCTCGGTTCGGGCAGCTTTACGTGTACCTGATCAAACTGCAACTGCGTCAGGGGCGAGCAGACGAGGCGATGGAGTTAATCGGCGAGGCCGAGAAGACCAAGGCGGAGGGGGTAAACTTTTATCAACTGGAAGGATTTGCGTATCTGCTGAAGGATGATCTGGAATCGGCAATCGTGTCTCTGGAGGCGGCAGTAGGCCTTGAGCCGAGTGACGCTGCGTCCCGTGAGGTACTGGCCAACGTGTTGCTGGCGGTGGGTCGTCCGGATGAAGCGGCGAAACACCTGGCGACCGTGGTGGGTGAAGATTCGGCCGAACAGAGCGTGTATAGGCAGCTTATGGAGGCTTATCTAGCCGATGGGCGGGCCCAGCGGGCTGCGGAGGTTGCCGCCAAGGTCATGGCGAAGCATCGGGTGGGACCGACGACGGCCTTGACGGCGGCTCAGGTATTTCTGGAGGCCGAGAAGGCCGAACAAGCCATCAAGATACTCGAGAGTGTTTCAGTGCAGCCTAAGCATAAGGGGCTGTGGCAGGTCCTGAGGATCGAGGCCCTTCTGGGCGGGGCAAAACAGACTCAGGCCCGGCAAGAGCTGGCAGGTTGGCTTGAAGAGATGCCTACGGTCGATAAACGGGCTGAACTTGCGGCGCGGATGGCGACGGTACTGGCCCAGACCGGCGAAAAAGCAATGGCTATCGAACTGGCATCGAGGGAACTGACGAGGAATCCGGACCATCGGCTGCTGAGGGAAACACTGATTCAAGTGCTCCTGGAAAGAGAGGATTACGAGCAGGCCGAAAAACTCATTGCTGATTGGCTGGCTGAAAAAGGCAACGGCGAACTCAGGCGCCTAAGGGCCATGGTCCTGCTGGCGGAAAAGAATTACGCAGAGGCAGAGCAAGAGCTGCAGGCGCTGATCAAGGAGAATCCGGAGGATGTCCAAAGCCTGCATCTGCTGGGGGCGGTGTACGACTCGACGGGCCAGAGAGAACGGGCCAACGAACAATACGAGACTATTCTGAAGATTGAACCGAACGACGTCTGGGCGAACAACAACCTGGGCTATTCGCTGGCAGCGGCCAATGAGCGTCTGGATGATGCCGAGGAGATGATCTGCCTGGCCTTGCGTGGGGCCCCGGCTGAGGCGGCAATCGTGGACAGCATGGGTTGGGTTCTCTATAAATGGGGGCGCTTCGGACAAGCGGCGGTGTATTTATCGCGGGCTGTTCGTCTGACGGATGAACCGGAAGGGGAGTTGCTGGAACATTTGGGAGATGGTTACTACAGACTAAAAGAGAAGTCCAGGGCAGTCGAGGCCTGGAAAGCAGGTTTGCAAGCCGAGCTGAGCGACAAGCACGGCGATGCAAAAATGGTGAAAAGGTTGCAAAAGAAACTGAAGATGTTAGAATCCAAGCAAAGAGCACCTGTAGCCTGGTCGGTTGTGGACCAGGCCGAGCAGAAAAAGCCGGTTAGTTCGTCAGCAACGGGGCAAGACGGTAAATAGGATCAGCTGTGTCAGGACATTCGCACTGGGCAACAATCCGTAGAAAGAAGTCGGCGGCGGACGCCAAACGGGGCAAATTGTTCAGCAAGTTGGCCCGTAATATAATGGTGGCAGCGAAGAACGGCGGGGGCGAGCCGGATACGAACCTGGCCCTGCGCTATGCGATAGATAAGGCCAAGGGCGCAAATATGCCCAACGATAATATCGCAAAGGCCATCAAGAAGGGTACCGGTGAACTGGACGGCGTGCACTTGGAGGAGATCGTGTACGAAGGATACGGACCGGGGGGAGTGGCGATTCTGTGCGAAGTCCTGACCGATAACCGTAACCGCACGGCCTCTGAGATTCGGAAGATATTTGAGCTGAAAGGCGGCAGCATGGCAGGGGCCAAGAGCGTGGCCTGGAAATTCGAGAAGAAAGGGCTTTTTGCCATTAGCCGCGAGGCAGTCGATGAGGAAACGCTGATGGAGATAGTGTTGGAGGCGGGGGCTGAGGACCTGACCAGCGAGCAGAAGAGCTGCGAGGTCACCTGTCCGCCGGGCAGCTTTGGAGCGGTGAGTGCAGCCTTGGCGGAAAAAGGTATTGTACCAGAGGTGGCTGAAATCAGTATGATCGCCCAGACGACTATCAGTCTGGACGCCGCAAAATTACGTAAAGTACTTAGCCTGTTAGAAGCGCTGGAAGACCAGGATGACGTTCAGAATGTCTACAGCGATCTGAATATTCCCGAAGAGGTAATGACTGAAATCAGCGAGGAGTCGGCCTGATAAAAGGTTCCCGGATGCGGTCCGCCGGAAACGACGGCTTGCCTCGGCCGGGGCGATCAGGCCCAAGGCAAGCCAAGCAAAACTTTTCCCCCAGAGCGATACTAATCGATGAGCCCTTTTTCCCGAGCTTTGAAATATCCCCTCCGCTATAAGCGCTACCTGGTGGTGACAATAGTCTGCGTGCTCCTCGGAGCATTGTGCTACGGCGGAGGTATTGGGACCATCTATCCGATACTGAAGCTGATAATCTCACAGGAAGGCCCGCACGGATGGGCCGACATTCGCATGTCCGAAGATATGATGGGTGTCACGCTCAGATCAAATGTTTTCGCTGCGGGGGTAAAGGTTGAGCTGGACAAGGTAAAGCCCGATTCGCCGGCTGAGCTAGCCGGTCTGAAAATCAGGGATACCATCCTGGCGGTCGATGGTAATGAAGTTGATTTGCCGAGCTTTGTACGCCTGGTGGCCCAGATGAAGGCGTCAGAGGTCATAACGCTTCGCTGGGAAAACGAGCAAGGAACAGAATCTGTCCAGAGCATCGAGTTGAAACAGGCCCGACTGGACGCGCGAATAATAGCCGTTCTAACCGATCTTCTCCCCCGTGGCCTGGAGAACCGATTTCTGGCTCTGGCTTACATTCTGGGGCTCTTCTGGTTGATAAACGTGATGCAGTCTCTGACGCGATTTGTGCAGAGCTATAATGCCGGCATAATGATCGAGCGGGGCCTATTAGAACTGCGTACCAAGGTATATCGCAATGCCCTGAGTCTGCCCTTGAAGTTTTACGACCTGCAGGGGGGCTCATCTGACGTGGCCAGCAGATTTGTCCAGGATTCGCCGACCATTAAACGTGGGATGAAGGTTCTCTTCACTCAGGCGATGCTTGAGCCGTTCAAGTTTCTCGCAGCCCTGATCCTGGCACTGTTATGCTCGTGGAAGCTGACCTTAGTGGTCCTGGCGGTGGCCCCGGTGGTCCTGCTGCTGGTTACCAAACTCGGGAAACTCATGAAGAAGGCGACGCGGCGGTCGCTTCAGGTTTGGGGCAATATTCTGGGCCTACTCAACGAAACACTAAGCAACATCCGAGTGGTCAAGGCCTACGGAAGCGAAGGATACGAACACCGGCGTTTTTTCCGGGCCAATCGCCAGTTGCTCAAGTACCTCATTCGAATTGCCCGGGTCGATGCCCTGACCTCACCGACCGTTGCCCTGCTGGGGATTTCCATGGCTACGGTGGGGCTGTTGTTTGCCTGTAAGCTGGCCTTGCCTGCCGGGCCGGGTATGAAACCGGAGATGGCCCCGGAGACATTGTTCACCTTCTTTGGTGGAATTTTCGGCATGGCTGAGTCCCTACGAAAAATGTCGTCAGTACCCAACAAGCTCCAGGCCTCCAACGCCGCGGCAGGGAGGGTCTTCGCTTTGCTGGATCAGGAGAAAGAACACGAGGAGCGTGGGGCGCCGGAACTACAACCACTGAGCCGACAGATAGAATTTGAAAACGTCAGCTTTAGTTATCCGGGGGCAATCGACCGAGCACTAAAAGAGATTGACTTGGTAGTACCCAAGGGTCAAACGGTGGCTCTGGTGGGACCAAACGGGTCGGGCAAGACCACCCTGATATCTCTGCTGCCGCGATTTTTCGACCCAGACACAGGGAGAGTGGTTTTCGACGGGCAAGACATCCACAAGGTTACCCTGCACTCGCTGCGTAAACAAATGGCTATGGTTACCCAGCAAACGGTGGTATTTGCCGACACAGTGGCGGCCAATATTGCCTACGGGCGGGTGCGAACCGGGCGGGAAAGAATTATCGAGGCGGCCAAACGAGCCCACGCCCATGAGTTTATCGAGCTGTTACCCCAGGGCTATGACACGGTGCTAAGCGAGGGGGGAGAGAATCTGTCCGGCGGACAGCGACAAAGAATCAGCATAGCCCGGGCCATACTGCGCGATCCGGAAATACTGATTCTGGACGAGGCCACCAGCAATATTGACGCGGACAGTGAGGCCAAGATCAGTCAAGCCCTGGCAGAATTCACGGTTTCTCGAACGTGCCTGATAGTGGCCCACCGCTTTGCGACGGTGATGGCGGCTGACTTTATCGCGGTTATGGACCAAGGCAGAATTGTGGCCAGGGGCACTCACGAGCAACTGCTGGCCAGCTGCCCACTTTACCATGGGCTATACGAAACGCAATTCGTAACAGGACCGTCAAATAACGAAGGGTAAATTAGTCCTCGGGTATTATTTGCTGATGCACCTGGCGATGGAGCTCGATGTGTCGTGGCGCTGGAGCTTTTTTTTCACAGCCGACCAAGGCCGCCGAACAAACGGCCAGGACTAAGCACAAAAGCAACGGCCAGAACCAGCTATTAAGTCGAAGATCTTCCATTTACTCAAGGGTAACAATAAGTCCAGGCTTGTCAAGTTCAAGCTGGGCGTTGATAATACGAGCATCCGGAGCAGCTTTCTAGCACGGTTGGCGTCAGGTGTTGTTAGAGTACCTAAATGTTTCTACGTGAAAATACCAGGGCAGTTTCCGTTGGTTCGGTAACCATTGGCGGGGGAGCGCCGATATCGGTGCAGTCGATGACCAATGTATTAACGCACCAGAAAGAGGCCTGCCTGCGACAGATCGAGCGTCTGGCGACGGCGGGTGCTGATTTAGTACGCCTGGCGGTGCCCGGGTCTGAGGATACGGCGGTTCTGAAAGAGCTGGTGGCGCGGAGCCCAGTGCCGTTGATTGCAGACGTTCATTTTCAGTTTGAGCGGGCCCTGGAGGCGGTGGCAGCCGGCGTGGCGAAGATACGGCTGAACCCGGGCAACATCACTGAGCCAAGCAAAGTCAAGGAGGTGATCCGGGCCTGCGCAGATCAGGGGGTGGCGATTCGGGTGGGAGTGAACTCAGGGTCAATCCGGGCCCGGAGCGGGCCAAGCAAAGAAAAAGACCGCCAGGAAACTTTACCGAAACTGATGGTGGAGAAGATTTCTGCGTACCTGGATATTTTTTCAGCCTGCGATTTCGAGCAGGTAGTTCTTTCAGCCAAGTGCTCGCAGGTAAGACAAAGCGTCCAAGTGTATCGAGCCCTGGCCGAACGATTCGAGTTTCCGCTGCACCTGGGCTTTACCGCTGCGGGAGTGCTGGAGACGGGATTAGTAAAGAATTCGCTGGCCCTGGGTAAGCTGCTGGCCGAGGGTATCGGCGATACGCTGCGGGTATCGCTGACGGCGGATCCGGTGGAAGAGGTCCTGGCGGGCAAAGAGATTCTGTATAATCTGGGACTTCGGCAGCGAAAAGAGCCGGAAGTTATTGCCTGTCCGAGCTGCGGCAGATGCCGAGTGGACCTGACCAAAGTGGTGCGGGAGGCGCGGATCAGATTGGCCCAGGTGCAGGCGGCGGTGCGCGTGGCCATCATGGGCTGCGAAGTCAACGGCCCGGGAGAAGCAGCCGAGGCCGACTACGCCCTGTGCATGGGGCCGAAAAAGGCTCTGCTCTATCGCAATGGTCAGCCGGTGGGGGCAAGCCCGTTCGAGACAATGCTCGACGAACTGATCAAGCTACTCAACGAACGGAGCGAATAGGCCAAACTCACACAAATCAGCCCGCTGAACTCCCCGAGAAGTCTTAAGCAGTAGATTGAGTTGGCGGGGCGGCCTGTGCAGGCTGTCGGCCCAGGGGGATACTGAGGGTCCAGATCAAGACGCCGGCCACCAGGGAAGGTATTCCGTCGCAGAATAAGACAGGCTTCATGGGCAGGCCGACCTTGACGCCCACCAGTATGCAGGCCAAGCCAACACATACCAAGGCCAAGGCCAGAGTACGAATCAAGGCCAGGTACTTGGGCGGATCGGCGGCGGCGAGCAAAAAGAGAAAGCCAACCCAGGCATAGGTAACAGACATGGCTCGAAACATGTAAACGGTGATCGGACTATCGAGGACAGTAGGTAAAGTTACGTTCCAGGTACTCATCCAGGCTACAATGTTTCGCCAAGGGACAAAGATACCCGCCAGGGAGAACACCAACGTCAAGAGGCCCACAACAATCAGGACGATTCTCAGGAGGGTTTTCATGGCCGGACTCCTTTCCTTTGGCCGAGAAATGAGGCGCCGGCATCGAGATCGGCCTGCCTCGACGCCAGTAGCGTCACAGGGGAAGTCTGTGATGAAACAGCTGGGCTGTCAAGGACGTTTTTGGGCGTTATACTATGCTTATACGCAGGAGGGGATTATTTTGAACGTCCAAGCTGTTGTGGCTATAACGATGGGCCGTTGAGCAGGTGTGCTAAGCTGTCTGCAACTCTTATCAGCGTTTCGCTAAACTTTGTTGCAGACAGCTAGAGCAGGCGAGCAGTTGAAAGTAGAAAGTAGAAAAGGCAGCGGAGCTGTTAATGTCGCTTTAGCCCATACTTACAGCTAGGCCGCTCGTCTGCGGTCTCCTTTCTACTATCTCCTCTCTCGCTTATGCACTGCTCAAACATTATTGGGTTCAGCTTAAGCCGAATATGCTGGGCGAGGTGAAGATCAGGCCCTTGACGCGCAGCCCAAATTGGGGGTATATTCATGCGAGCCAGATGATTGAGCGCAAGTTCTTTCGGGGCGTAGCTCAGCTTGGTTTAGAGTGCTTGACTGGGGGTCAAGAGGTCGCTGGTTCAAATCCAGTCGCCCCGATTAGTATTCACCCGGAGACCGCTCTACCGGCCATGAAGTCAATGCTTGCCTCCTCTCCGTGCAGACGACCGGGAAGGGATTCTGTCAGTAACTATTGCCATTCTACGGTGCATTCTTACGCCAAGGGCCAACTACCATATCCTCAAATACACACCAAAAACGGGCTTTTGGCTCGCATTTTTTCCTATCCGCACGGCCAGCCGTGTGTTCAAAGTATAACTTAATACGCGCCTTGTAGTAACTGGCACGGGCACAAAGAGCTACGACGTGCTTCAAAGGGAAGGGGCCAGTCATCCAAGCCAGCCCTTTTGACGAATAGCAGCATTTTTTATCAGGATTAGTCCCACCGCCGACGCTTCAGCAGGGCCAAACCGCCCAGCAACAGCAGCCCCAGCGTGGCGGGTTCGGGTAGAGGGCCATGCACTGGTCCAAAACCCGTGCCTACAGGCAATTCCCACCCCGTGATGTGACCAACAGTCTCCGGCGGCACCGTTTCCACCATGAGCCAACCCACATCCTCAGAGCTCCACGGATGGTCGTAGCCAAATATAGCAGAATGCGTAGCATAGTCGGTATCTTCGGTCCACCAGCGGACTCTACCCTCCGTCAAGCAATAGCATGGCCCTGGAGAGACGCTTCCATGTGGAGTTTTTGTTCCATGGGCATGAGCCATCCCCTCGGACTCAACAGCGAAGTTCCAGTTTTCAGGTATCAGTATATTTGTGTAGTTATCACTATTCAAATCATTGGTTCCCAGCGTGAATAACATTAGCAGAAGTCCCCCAGTTACGTCATAGGCATACTGTCTGGGCCCACTGCCCCCGCTTTCGGTGCCCACGCAAAGGACCTGCGGAGCATCAGCCCTGGCCAACAATGCTGGACAAACCAGTTGCAACGCAACAGTAACTAGCAAGATCTTTTTCATTGCCATCTCCTATACTTTGCCACCCTGCAATCTCAGGCCAGCCTATGCCTACGCCTCAGCAGGGCCAAACCGCCCATCAGCATCAGGCCCAGCGTGGCGGGTTCGGGTAGAGGGCCATGCACTGGTCCGAAACCTGTGCCCACGGGCGCTTGCCAGTGCTCGTAGAATTCCGGCGGCCAAGGCATCCACGTGGTGGGCGTTGACAAACCCCAACCCACATCCTCAGAGAACCACGGATGATCGTAGCCGAAGGTAAAAGAACCCACGGCATTAGTTACATCTTCCGTCCACCAGCGGACCCTACCGTAGGTCAAGCAATAGCATGGTCCTAGAGAGATGCTTCCATGTGGAGTTTTTGTTCCATGGGCATGAGCCATCCCCACTTGCTCAATAGCGAAGTTCCAGTTTTCAGGTATCAACAAATTTGTGTAGTTATCGCTATTCAAATCATTGGTTCCCACCATGAATTCTGTGATGGCGAATCCGTCGGCATCTACCTCATAGGCGTACTGTCTAGGCCCACTGCCACCGTTTTCGCTGCCTGTGCACAGGACCTGTGGGGGCGCAACATCAGCCCTGGCCAACAATGCTGGACAAACCAGTTGCAACGCAACAGTAACTAGCAAGATCTTTTTCATTGCTATCTCCTACACTTTGCCACCCTGCAATCTCAGGCCAACCAATACCTGCGCCTCAGCAGAATCAGCCTACCTAGCAACACCAACCCCAGCGTGGCCGGCTCAGGAACCACCTCGAATTCAAGCGGCTGGCTATAGTATGTATAGTTGCCCGGGGGCTCACCAATTTGCTCTTGCAGGGCACCTACCACACTATGTGTCCCAATGCTCAGATCATAGCCGTAAGTAGACGGCCCAACGGTATATTCCCAATCATGGTCCAAGTCCCAGTTGTAGGAACTCACCGCCCCAATGGTCACTTCCGTTAGCACTTGGAGGAATATCTTATCCGATGACCAATCATAAACGTTGTCCATAATGTATGAAGCTTGCAAAGTATCACCGAATTGCAGCGTCACTTCGTAATCATTCGGATTATAGGCCGTCACCGAAACTGTGATATCCTCTCCGAGCGAATACGACGGCTCGTCCGTGGCTACGCTAAGCTCGATTTCTGCCGCTTCAACCGAGTTGGCCGATACTACAAACACCATTACAACCATCAAGATCAGGTTCCTCATCACGTCTGCGTTGCACTTCATTTCCAGCCTCCTTTCTGCCTGTTCTTCGCAGGCACTTTTTGGACCTGACCTGCCGATCTCCGTGCCAACAATCCCGGCAATAACTGTCACAACATCTGTAGGATTCGGATTCTCTCTCTTCTCTCTCCTCCATACTTTGGCATCCTGCAATCTCAGGCCGATTTTCACCTGCCCCTCAGCAGGATCAGCTGCCCTCAGTAGAGGTCCCGCTCTCCCTGGCTCGGGGCCCCGGCTCAGGAACCACCTCGAATTCAAGGGGTTAATCCACTAATCCGTCTTTGTGTTACGCTTTTTTTGCGACAATTTCAAAAAAACTGTAACAGACTGCTCAATTTGTGGATAATACTAGGTAGAAGTGAGTCGTATTGATGATAGCAGTTGTCTCAAGCTGATCAAACAGGCCCAGCTTGGCGATCGGGCAAGTGTCGAGCGCTTGGCGGGTCTGCTCAGGCCTAAGGTCTGCGCGTACATCTATCGGCTCACGCTGGACCATCACTTGGCTGAGGACCTTTCCCAGGAAACCCTGCTGGAGCTGGTTAAGTCTTTTTCTTTCAGGAAGTTAACGTTTGAATCTGCCGGAATGTTTAGTTCATGGCTGTTTCGTACGGCATTGGGTAAGGTTCAGCATCATTTCAGGGACCAAGGCAAACGCATAATGGCAATGTCCGCAATCGACAACGATCGCTTATCCCGCGTCATGTCCAGCGATCATACGGATGGGCTAACCGCCTTGATGCGCAAGGAGTTGTCCACTGCTGTATTCCAAGCTATCAGCGAGCTGAAGCTCAGTTACCGAAACGTTCTGGCCCTGCGGTGCTTTGAGCAGATGTCATATTCTGAGATTGCGGCTGTGATGGATTGCAGCGAACTCCACGTCAGGGTGTTGGTCTTCCGGGCAAAACGTTCGCTTACGCGGCAATTATCACGCCAAGGCTTCAGTAAAGCATTATTCCTGACGGCATTGGGATTGTTTGGCCGAATCACCGCTCCCGCCGAGGCCTCGGCAGGCATCACCGTAACGGCCGCTACTGTCAAGGTAGGCCTGGCTGGCACGCTCGCCGGGACCGTTGGCACGACGATCGGCATAGCTGCTGTTACTGCTGTAGTTGCCACAGCTCTTGTCGTAGGCGGAATTACAGCTCTATCCAACGATAAGCCTCCCAAACGGTCTGAAGTAAGAAGTATTCGTTATGTTCACCACAGCCCCCATCCGGACCGTGCCAAAGCCGTAGAAAACATAAGTGGAGCTATCCGCGAGTCGCGGTTTTATTTTCCAGATGGAATTGACGGCCCTGTTTCCAGACGTAATCAGGCCTGGACCCCAAACCGGAAATTTCAATTCCAGGATTGGTTGCAGAGTGGCCAGGGTAGTTATGAGTACCAGCCACCAAGACATGTTATAATCCATAATTGTAATGGCGTTTATCCAGAGCAAACCTTGATTCTGCCTTCGGACCCGTCTGATTTCCGTGCCTTTGTTCACGAGGTAGAAGGTAGGAGAACGGCAGATATTACTACCTATGATGAAGAAACAGGCCTGCCTCTGAGAACACTAGATGTCATGTTTGACAATATAGAAGACTCTTACGTGAAATTCGAATACAACACATTGGACCAAGCGGATTTCCAGCACGCCTGGCCTTCAGATGTTATTGTAATAGATCAGCGAGATGCCATGCACAAGCGAGGCTGGACTTATTTCCGCATTGCAGGCCAAATCAATAATGAACAAATCTCGGGCTACGGCCAGATTCCTTTTATCTATGACGCCCTGCGGGAGCATCCCCCTTGGTTGAGATTGAATATAGGCGACAGACTACAAATTGCTGATATCCCTTCGGGGGCGCGTTTAGCTAATTCCGATGGAACGGTAATTGCGGCTTTGCCCTCAGGCAGTTTCTTCAGAGGATTGCCTCAGCCTTGGATGGGAATACACACCCTCGACATTGTACGCAGAAACGCTGCCAAACACAGACTGTGGTTTGAAACGAGACTATTGGACAAGATTGCGCAGCATCCGTTCTATAAAAGGGCAGAAGTTACGGTGTATAATGTTCGGCAAGGTATAGATCTAAGATTAACATATCTCATTGACATGCAGAGAGACGTCGTTGAAAGCATACGCATAGCGTCATCTTCTGGTGGTGGGATCGAAGCGCGGGGTGTGATCAGATTTGAGTATCTTGAGGATGTTGAACAGGTGACTGACGAATTTATTGAGCCGATCGAACTAATATTTTCAGAAGTGTCACCCAAGAAGAACATGGTCTCGTTTTGGCTAATGGAGTTGGCCCAGGGCGCACTTGGCCAGCCAGGGAACAACTCAGCGAATTAAGAAACGATTTGTTTGTGCCCGGATTGCTTTTTGGGGGGTTGGGAAGTGGCAAAAGGGGGCCATAGCCGCTCAGAGAGAAAAAATGGTCAGAAATGATACACGGTTTGCACCGCTAGAATTGCCTGCAGGGGGGAAATGTGAACGCACTGCGTTCACACTTGTGGAACTATTGGTGGTCGTGGCCATAATTGTCTTGCTGGTGAGCATCATGCTGTCGAGCCTAAACCGGGCCCGCGAGCAAGCCCAGCAGACGGTCTGTCTCCATAATCTGAAACAATGGTCCGTGGCCTTGGCCCTTTACGACAACCAGAACGGAGGCCTTCCAACTTTCTTTGAATCTGATAATACGGCTGATGTTACTTACACGATCGGTCCATATCTCGGCTATAACTTTTATGACTTCTGCGGTCCGGGTGTTCTGGGCCCGGGCGCCCTAGATATCGCACCCTTGGTTGGACCACCCATATGGCATTGCCCCACGGCCCCGGACAACCCTTATGGGTACGGCATGAATTACCCCAATGTCTTTGGTTATGCTGACAGAGACGTTCTGCCAGAGGGTCATAAGCCCTGGCGGATACATGAGATCCCCAGGCCTGCGGAGACTATCGCGATGGGAGACTCTCAGGTGTATAGGTTTCTATACGCACCCTACGGGCCTACTACCACGTGGGAACCAGATCTGGATTATGACGGTGATAGTATCAATGATACGAATTCGGGGATATTAGCCTACTTGGCGGGGATTCACGGTTACGGAATACCCTACAATAATATCGCGCCTCGGCATGGGGATCGAATTGCTAATTGTGCATTCCTTGACGGCCACGCCGAAGGTATGCACATCAACGAACTGATGGACCCAGACCGGCGGCTCTGGGGCGAGGACCTTTGGGAGTAAAGGCCGCTCGCCGTTGGGCAGATTGGACCGTTATGGCTGAAAGGGCGGAAGGCAACCATCAAGCCCTATTCCGCCTATTCCCATCCCATCTGCACTACCAGCCGTGTGTTCAAAGTATAGATTAATAATAACTCATCACAACTGACGCTCTAACCGAAAATCACGGCGCCCGCCTACCCCTCAACAGTACCAAACCGCTAATCAGCGGCACCCGCAGCGGCGTCGCTCTGTGTGCCGCCAAACGAGCTTACGAGACTTCTGACGGTTTCGGCGGGCACAACGATGTCCACTCGTAAGGCACTGTCTTCGGCCGAGGCGCTGAAAGAAATGAGGGGAGCATCGCTGACTTGGCCGGGAGCTGCAGCGGGCATACCACCAGCGCCGGCCATCGTGGCAAACATTCCAATCATGGGAACAACTTGGGTAAGGTCCAAGTGAGCCTCGGCGAATCTGTTGGCCGGGAGCTTGGCCGCAGCCTGGATGATCCTGGGATCATCGGCCAGGACCGAGCCATTGCCCTGGGCAACGTTGATTGCCCGCTCCATCCGGCCGGCACCGCCCATGACAAACAGTACCTGCTTTTCGTTGGGGGCAGCCAGACGGAAGGTCATATCCGGTCCGTACATCATGGGCAAGACCTGCATTTGCTGAACCATCATGGGATCGAGCTCGACGCCGGGTTCGGGCGGAGTTATCTGCATCTTATAAGTATCGATATCCACACCGGAGTAGTTCTCGGCTGCGCTGGTATAAATAAAATCAAGGGGCATACCGTAGGCCTTGGTCCACATGGCGTCTGTAGTAGTCTCTTTTTTTGATAGTTCTTTGTAAAGGGCAACGTCGGAGACATCACAGCGGGCGACCATATTGAGCATCCCGGTCATAGGACTGCCGAAATTGAAGGTAAAAGCCATGCCGGAGATCAAGGCGGCGCTGGCATTGGCGTCGGTAGTCATCTGCTGGAGTTGCTCGGTGGAGAACTTCTCCTTGAAGCTTGGCAGATTGGCGAACCTCTCCAGGAAGGAGTCTCCCAAACTTTTCATATTCTCAGGGACTATGCTGGCTCCGGCGGCCAAGAGAAAAGGTCCTGCGGGCAAGGCATTGTAGGTAGGTGCAGGCAGGCCCGCTTGAGCGTTCAGATAAGCTGCGGCCTGGGTGTCGACTTTGAACAGGACCCTTTCGGTCAGGACGGCGCCCTGGGCGTTTATATCCAGGGTCAGGGTTAGCTTGTCGGTCTGCTCAACGAGAGACTGGGCCAAATCCATATAGACTGAGAACATGTCCATGGCCGTGGCCATCTGAGGCATTTGGGCGGCTACGGCAGCCATCTGGGCGTTCATCTGGGCCTGAAGCGTATTAAGCGTCCGGATCATAAACGGGGCGGCACCTTGGAGATCACCGGCCAGAACGATCTGGCCTTTGTCGAAGGCTTGCCTGGCAGCGGGTATGATCTGAGGGGGGCCCTGGCCGGACAGCACGGCTACGGCGTGATCCGCTTTGGGGGAAAAGACTACAAAGCCGTTCTTGACGGCGACGTAGCCATTGCCGCCTTTGACCACTCCGGGGGGTAATTCTTCGTCGGTGTCCTGGGGCTTGGCCTGGTGAGCTTTGAAGATGGCCTGGGCATCGGCGGCACTAAAGAGCAGGGCTATCGGTGGTTCTGCAAATTTTTCAGGGTCCAGGAGAATAATCGCGGCCGGACCATTCAAATTAACCTGGCCGAGATTCTCTTGAACGGCTGATAACGGGTTTTCCTCCGGTAGGTGCAAGCCTGTAGCCTCAACGAAGAGCATAATGTTATCGTAACTGGCCTGCAGGTTTTTGGTGGCGATGAAGCCGAAGGCATCGGCCGGGACGGCTGAGAGAATGTCCGGCTGAGCTGTAGCGGCTGTGCATATAAGCAACAAACAAAGGACAGTCGAGATTGTCAGTGTGGCTTTCATAGGATACTCCTGGATTTTTATGAGTTCGTTACATTTGTCTATCATTTAGCCCGCTCTGGAGTGGACAGATCTGCTATAAAGGATCGCATCGACCGCAGTGACCGCATCAGCCTTAACGACTCTGTCAAAGTAACAACTTGTTCGTTCTCAGAGGGTGCAAGATTTACACTTATCCAGACGTAATCGGGCTTGCTGATATAAAAGCAGACTTCATCCGCTGGCGCGTCTGTCCAGCTGAACTGTCCCTGGGGGTTCGTATTAGTGCTCCAGCTGATGGTCCGGTAATTCCGCCAGCTGATGGCCATTACCCTGACGTCGGCGATCGGCCTGTCCTGGGTATCGACAACACGCCCACGGATGGTCTGTCCCTTCTCCAGTACGAAGCGAAGCGGCTCCATGTCTTGGTGGACCTGCACATTCAGCAACTCGGGGGCAAAGCCAGCCTTTTGGGCGGTTAGAATCGCTTCGCCCGGCCTGGCATTGGCAAGGCGAAAGTGTCCTCGCTCGTCCGTGCTGGTTTGTGAGAACGCAGCACGCCGGCGGTCGCGCCCTTGCCTAACGCTGGCCCCGCCGACGGGTTTGCCTTCTGTATCGAGGACTTGTCCCACAACCTCCAGCCCCCGCCTTAGTATCATCACTGCGGTTCGGTCTCGAAGTTTCTCCATTGGGGGGACCTCGCTGGAACCATAGTAAGAGTCACTGATATAGTCAGGATGAGAAAGCCCTATGTGTGACAGATCCAGGTTGTCCGGCAAGGGAGGTGTGTGCCATCGACCTTTGGAGTCGGTCAAAACATTGACACTTCTAACTTGACGGATGCCCGGCGGCCACGGTCCGGCAATATGCACGGCCACGGCTGCACCTTCTACCGGCTGGCCCTGCTGATTCTTCACCAGACCTCCATAACGGACTGCCGCTCTTAGCGTCACCTGCTCCGGCAGTGGTCCAGCGAAACGCCGGCCGCCAGTCTCGACAGTGGCCAAGCCCTGCTTGGATATTCGCAACATGTGTCTTCCGGAGACGTTCGCTAAAGGAGTAAGCCTAGCTCGGCCGTCTTTCCCCGTTATAGCTGAGCGCGACCAGTTGATCTGCTCAGGATCTACGACCACAGTGGCACCTTCCACCGGCTTGCCATCGCTATCAACTGCCCGGATTGATATGGGGTTATCCTCCGGAATCGGCTCTCTACTTTCAGCATCCTCCGGGGCCTCAAACCGCAAGCCTATCAGTTCGAACTCTCCGGGTGTCTGCTTGCCACAGAAGACACCCAAGGCCATGCCAGTGATGTGACCCTCAGGGCCTAGCTCCCGCAGATCCTTTTTCAGGCGGTGTATCTTTCCATCTGCTGTGAGCGAACTACAGGAAAATGGCGCTACTCCGCCACTATTTGGCCCCCTGGTATCATCAAGCCAAAGAACATAATCGCCAACTGAGGGCGCGTTACGTGCACGATAGGTCAGGACAACAATGGGATAATGCTCCGGATCGATTGGCACTGTGAAATAATAGATCCACACGTGCCAGTGCTCCGGCTCAATCACCGAAAAACGAGGGTGGGCACCACTTACATCCATCGCCACCGCTTCAGTGTTCAACCAGCGACCCCAACTACCGGCCCAGCCAACAGAATTCCACAGCAACTTAGGGTCAATCACCACGGCTCGTTCCGGCGATACCCCAAAGATCTCTTGCTTGGCATCGTCGGCTACCTTCGTGGCGGGCTGGGGCGATTCGGTTGACGCTGATTTGGCGCGCGGGGCGGAAGATATTTTCAGGTTGTCGAAGCGGATATCGTACTCGTATCCGGCCTTGGGTGTCTGGAAGGCCACAATCGCCTTATTAACGCGGCCAAGAGGTTCTTCCAAATTCAGAGTGTCCACCAGAACGTCGTTGACGTAATAATCTATTTGCTTTCGGTTCTCGCGCACGTACATTCGCATGGTAATGAATTCGGTATCTTCCTTGCCCACATCGGGGTATGTACGCCTTCCCTTCTCCAACCACCATTTAACCTTCAACCACATCGTGTGGACCTGATACCAACCTTTGGGTCCGCCGGAGCCCATAAACCACAGCATTGGACGGTGGAGCTGCCATTGGTAAAGGATCATCGGGCGGCCTGTCTGGCCTTCGGGATACAGGCCCATGAATACCAACCCGTAGTCCTCGCGTTTGGGCAGTTTGAAATCGATCGAGGCGTCAAGGCTGCCGCCAAGGTCGTTCACCGGAACAAAGGTGCCCTCGCCGCCCCACTCGGTATCCGTGGTTTTGCCCCAAACTCGCAGTTCGCCGATCTGCACGCCGACGTTCATGCCCTCTTCACTGTGTACTATGTCCAAACCTGCATCGGTGTCGAATGTATAATGGACCTCTGCTGCAACGTTCTTTCCCGGCTGCGTGGCGGGGCCTTCGCGAACCATAATGACGGCCTCTTTGGATTCACCCTTGGCCATCGGCAACAGCAGTGCAGCCGTTATTAAGACAATGGCCAAGCCGAGCAGGCCGAGCTTGGCGGTTTTGGGCAATGGTCGGCTGATGATGTGCTTTATCCGCTGGGTAAGGGCCTTCTTGGATTCGACTACGCCGATCAGACGCAAGCTCAGGGCTGGCCGAGCAAGGGATAGCCGGGCAACCGCGAGCAGTGTGTCGGGGTACTGCTCGTGCTTCTCGCCCATGGCTACCAACACCATCTCGTCAACGGCCTGTTCGCGAACCCGCCGGATAACCGCATTGGCCAGCCAGAGCAAGGGATTGTAGAAGTAAACAATCTGCAAGAGGGTCTGGGCCAGATTGACCCATAGATCACGACGCTTGATGTGGGCCAGCTCGTGCAGTAGCACCGCAGATAGATGCTGTGAATCCAATTGCTCCGGCATGTGCTGCGGAATGAGAATCATCGGTCGAAACAATCCGCAAACGGCTGGGCTGGTGGCGTTGGGTGAAATCTTCAGACTGATCGACTTCTTGATGGCCAATCGATTGCGGCAGTCTTCCAATAGGGCTAAGAGGGGGGCATCTGCATCGCTGGACTGGGCAATAAGGCCCCTGACAAAAAGCAGCCGCTGAATCAGCAGAAGAACCATCGCGGCTACTACAGCCAGCCAGATAAGCAAGGCTATAGCCGTCCAGGTTATGGGAATAGCTGGTGGTAAAACCTCAGGAACTGGTTCAACCGGTCTCGGAGCTGGTAGAACTTCCTGATCTGGCATTTCCGTGATTGGCTCTACATGAATTGGTGCCACGGCTACATCGGGAGGTTCGGCCGGTGTAAAGACTGGTAAGATTCCAGCCGGCCCCCCCTCTGCAACCGGCTGGTCCCAACTAATCGCGGTTTGGCTGGGCAGGTTGAGAAAATTCCCGCCGACCCAATAGCCGATGCCCGTGGGCGCAGATAACGTGGTCGGCAGAACGAGTTTGACCAGGATCAATAGCAACAGCCAATAGCGAAATACCGCCCGGGGCTTTCTGCGGAGCATCAGGTTCAGACCCAGCAGAATAAGGATAAGCAGGCTGGACTGAATCAGCATCGGCAGGGCAAATATGACGAATGAACGCCCAATCGAGTTGAGTTGGGTAATTACGGCATCCATGAGATATCCCCTATATTAGCTTGGCGAAGAGTTCCAGCTATCGTTTCTTGGCCTTGGAGGCCTGCTTGCGTTTCTGCCTGATTAGACTCTCCAACTGGCTCAATTGTTCCTGGCTCAGATCATTACTGTCGAGCAGGAACTGCATCATCGGGGTAAGGGCCCCGTTGAAAGCCTGCTTGATGGCGAGGGTCAGTTCGCCCTTGCGGGCCTGGGAAAGGGTTATTGCCGGGCGATACAGGTACAGGTTGCGGATTCTCTCGGCTTTGAGTAGGCCTTTTGTGACCATGCGGTCCATCAGGGTCTTGACGGTGCTGTAGGTCCAGCCAATTTGCTTCTGAAGCTTTTCCTGAACCGTTGGGGCTGGGACAGGCTCCAGCTTCCAGACTACTTGCATTATGGCCCATTCGCCTTTGGTTAGCTTACGATGTGACTTTTTCATAAGGTTCTCCTTGTGTTGACCAGGCCCAATGGTACTCTACCTATGTAAAGACTACAAGGAAAAAATTAAAAATATTTTGCCTTTTCCAGCCTTTTGGTTAGCTCTATGAAAATAATGAACTTATGGATGCCTGCCCGATTCTACTTCTCAGCAGCTTAGCTTCTCGCCATTCACCTCCAAACTCGCAGCCATCCTCTCCGCTCGGCGTTGAGGCACGGGGGGGATGGGGGCAGGTGCAGGCTCTCTACACGCCAACCCACGAACCGGGTCAGCGAGTTGTGATCAGGTAATTGCGGGTGCGTTCTAGTTTCATTTTATTACGGCCGCATTGGGTATCGATTTGCACCCTTAGGCCTTTCTCCCTGGCTTTCAACCGAGCAACCTTTAGATTCCCGGCAGGAATCCCCAGCCGCTCGACATCGAGTTGAATTCCTTCGCTGGGCTCCGAATCGCCCAACTTGTCTTGATTTTGCCTCGCCCAGCCCAGACCGCTGGCCGAGAGATTCCGGTTGCAGGCTTGCAGGTAAGCGAGGTCCGAGTCGAACATCAGGGTATCGGACGTATCGGCCAGCACGAACACCGCCGCACCCACCAGAGCCACGGCTGCTACGGCCAAAATGATCGCAAAACCACTTCGCTGGGCCTGCTTCATTATTTCTCCCGCCTACCTGGCATACTGGCCAAATAAAACACCTGGGTATTGACCAGCTTGTCCTCGGTCTTATCCTGCTTGCGATACTCCACCGCCCGGCGCACTTCAACAGCATAGACAAAGCCGGAACTCTCCCACCTGTGAAAACTCACCTTGGCCTTACCCACCGGCCAGGTATAGCTTTGCCCCGCTGCATCAGAAGCCTCTGCCCGGAGTTCTTTGCGAACGATTTCATCTTCGGCCACTTCGTAGCTCACAATCGCCTCGGGCAGCTCTATAAACAGTAGCTTTTCGCCAGCCGCCTTGCCCGCGTGGGATTCTGGCAGGGACTTGGCTGCGTCGATGTCCCCTTGCAGCCGCTCCAGCATGCCGGAAACCACTCTGCTCGCCTGAGCCACGCCCTGCAACCTGGGCACATCTCCCACAGTTGTCCGGAGGGTTATCCCAAACAACAAAGTCACCACCCCCAGCACGGCAAGCAATCCGACTAACTCTATCAACGATGTCCCCCGACGCATGGCTATTTCTCCTTTTGGTTCGATATGTACCTGGCCAATTCGACCTTCACTTCTTTGCCTTTCGCCTGCCCGCTGGCGGTAACCGTCACCAGTGCCAGGCCCTGCCAATCTCCTTGCCCGGCGGCTCGCTCAACCTGGACCTGGATACCTGGCCACAGCCGCTCCACTTCTTCATTGGCAATCGGACTTCCTCCGGCGGCTATACTGTCCAGCTGCCCTTGCCCAGCGGTTATACAGCGCATCCTCGTCCACTGTATGGCATTGAACTTCGCCAGCTGGTACTGAATCTGCCCTAGCGCCATCAGCAGAATCCCTAGGATGCCCACGGCCACCACCAGCTCTATCATGATCCAGCCGCCCCGCGGCTTCCCACCACTGCCACGTGCTCTGTTGTTCAATCCTCTCGCTTTCATATCAGCACCTCAGTGGCCTACGGAATTACCCCATCTATGGCATGGTGGATCATGCCAATCAGCGGGACGAACATCGCATAGACTACCAGCCCTACCAATAGGCCCATTACAATTGTCACGCACGGCCAAAAGATGTACCTCGCCAGATTGGTTATGTAGCTGTAATGGGAACGGTAGAACGATTCCAGGCTCTGAAGGATAGCCGGCGTGTTCCCCTGGTTCACCTTCTGGTCAAAGGCCCAGACCAGAGTTGAACCCACTCGGTTTTTCCGGGCCGCCTCAGCTACGTCCTGGCCGCCCTGGACCTGATCCAGCCACCGCCTCAGCCGCCGCCGGTAACACGCATTGGCGTCAAGCTCCGCCGCCCCGGCAATCGCCTGGTCCACAGTGCTCCCGGCATTTATCGATAAACGCAAAAACGATACCGTCTGCAGAAGTGAAAAATTCCGCTCGAACCATCGCAGCACTGGAAAGTGCCACTTGAAAAAATCACCGATTCGAGAAACAGCATACGCTCGTTCCGGCCTGCGCGGGCGAAACTTCAAATACAGTGCCGACGGCACTACCACCAGGATCAGAATCGCCAGCACAGCAAAGAGCAAACTAAAGTACTCATTAGAAAGCAAAAACACCCCTCGCGTAATTGCCGGCAGCGGTTGGCCTAGATCCTTGTAGATAGACTCGAATTCTGGGAGGACGAAAACCATCATCCCACCCATAAAGGAGAAGACCACCAGAATCAAAACCACCGGATAGGCTAGGTTAACCGGCTGGAACTTTCGCGCCTCGCGGCTTTTTTCGGACAGTTGGGCCTCGATACCCGCCACAGCCTGGGGTACTTGCTGAATTTTCTCGGCCTCGGTGATCATAGCCAGGGCATATCCCGGGCATTTGGGATAACCACGCCTCAGCGATTTACTCAGCGGATACCCCTCCGTCAGCCAGTGCGATATCCGCTGCATGATTCGACGACGTTTTCCATTTTGGCCTCCGGCCGCCGACTCCAGCGCTGCCGCCAGCGGAAGGTTTTGGCGCATGCTGGCCCCAATAGTGGAAAATACATGCGTTGTTGTGGTGTCTCGGGAGATGAGGTTATAACGTACCACCATCATGGCTGCCATTGCCAATAAGAAAAAACCGTAAGGCCCGAATACAGCAAGCCCAATGAACAGATACACCCCTATTACCAGAATGTAAAACAAAGTCTTGGCAAAGCCCCATGCCCGCGAAGGTTTTTCAAGCCTGAGCCTGGTCTCAAGTCTGGGCTCGGCCATTATCGCTGACACCAGAGTAGCCAGGGCAATCAGTGAAGCCATAATCACGGCCACAATGTTGTCTATTCCTCCGACCAGGACTGCACCGACAGCCAAGGGACAGCTCAGCAGGGCAAGTCCCGGACGAAGGCGGGCCAGCACAGCGAACACCGCTGCAAGGCAACCTCCCAAAAGAACAATCATATACTCTGACATATTACTGTTTCCCTTGACCTATCTAACCAATAGCGCCCGAGGCCCCTTCAATCATCTTAGGAAGCGGCAGGAACACGGCCGTAACCGCTAGGCCGATAATCCCCCCGACTATAATCAGCATTACTGGCAGCAGCAGGGCCTGAAGCCTCGATTGCTGCGTCCGGGTCTGTTGAGAGTACATGTCCGAGAGGCTGAACAGATTGTCCTCCAGCTCGTTGCGCTGATACCCCAATTGCATGGAGTAGAAAAACAGCGGGGGTATTACGCTGCAAAGCTGACCAGCCTCCACGATGTTCTGTCCCTGTTCGATCTGGGCAGCTACTAGCTCGCACTGGGTTTTGACCTGTTCACTTCCGGTGGCCCCGGCGCTTAGACGAAAACAGCTGGGCATATCACAGCCGGCCCCAACCAGCAGGCCCATGGCGTCGGCCAGTTTGCACATCAGACCCCGGTGATACACCCTGCCCAGCACTGGAACCCTCATATAGAGATATTCTTTGAATCGCCTGCCTGCCGGAAAGCTCGACAGGGCTCCTGTCAGAACAATCAAGCCAGCGACAATTGCGCCCACACCTATCCAGAAGGGAACCACATAATCCGTAGCGGCCATGATAGCTTTCGTCAGGACCGGCAACTGCGAACCCATATCCTCAAATATCACCATGATCTGTGGTATTACAAACGTAAAGACCCCTGTCAGGATCACCGCAGCTAAGCCCAAGACCACCAGTGGATAAGTGATAGCCTCAAATACGATCCGCCGAGTCTGATTGCTCATCTCCAGATGGTGGTTGAGGCTGGTGAGCATCTCGCTGAGCCGTCCGGTCTTTACCCCCGCCTTTATAATCTGGCTGTACAATGGTGGAAAAAACTTCTGCCGCTTTTCCAGGGCCTCTTCGATGCTCGTCCCCGCTTGGAGGTCATCCGCAAACTCCACAATAAGCTTGCGCATCGACCTTGACTCGATATCCGCTGCCACTTCGCGCAGTCCCCTTTCCAGCGGAATTCCTGCTTTAGTGATCGAGGCCAACTGCTGATTGAAAAGCAGGAACTCGTTTCTTCCAATCCGACTGCGCGGCCTGGGAACCTTGGCCTTCTCAAGGATGTTCACCCTAAGCTGCATCTCGGTGAGCATCTCGTTAGCCTGCTCCCCCGAAGCCGCCTCCACCGTGCCCTTCATTAGCCTACCTGCCGGGGTCAACGCCTGGTATTCGAATGTCGCCATGTCTTATCCTTTACTCAGAATGTTACAAAGCCCGCCCGCAGGCCTTGCCCATTTCTTCCTGCGTGGTTACACCCTTACCGAGCAATCGCTGACCATCCTGGGCCAAGTCAATATGACCTTTGCTTGAGAGGATAGTCTCGAGCTCTTCCAGGTCCGCCTTTGCCAGCACCGCCTTGCGCAGTTGGCTGTCCAACTGCATCATCTCCGAGATGAGTACCCTGCCTCTAAAGCCCGTCTGGAGACATTTCTCACAGCCGCCGGCTCGGTAATAGCCTGTCTGCTTATCAAGCTCCTTGCAATGCCCGCAGAGCTTCCGCAGCAGTCTTTGATTTAGCACCGCACAGATACTGGAAGTTACCTGGTACGGTTCAATGCCCATCTCCAGCAGCCTCAGTAGCGCTCCCGCCGGGGAGCCGCTGTGCATCGTACTCATCAGCAGATGCCCGGTGAGTCCCGCTTCAACAGCGATCCGGGCCGTCTCGGCATCACGAATCTCCCCGATCATCAGCACTTCGGGGTCCTGGCGCAGCAGCGAGCGAAGGGCCGTTGGAAAGGTCATTTGCCCATGCGGAGGAATCTGCACCTGGCTGACCGATTCGATCCGCCTTTCAACCGGGTCCTCTAAGGCTACGATGCTTTTGCCAGGAAAGCGGCGCACAATATGGCGCAGAATAGCAGCCAGCGTCGTGCTCTTACCACTGCCGGCCGGCCCGGTCAGCAGCAGCACCCCCTGACTGGCACAGGCGATCTGCTTCAATGCCGCTAGGATTGTCTCGCCGAATCCAAGCTGATCCAGTTCAGTCAAGGCTGGCTCTTCGTAGAACAGCCGAACCACCGCCCGCTGCCCGTGTATGGTCGGAAACACTGCCACCCGCCGCTCGACCACCCTTGTGCCCGAGCTGTCAAGCAGTTCCATCCGTCCTTCTTGCGGAACATCATTGCGATAAGTCAGCAGCCCAGCCATCACCTTGAGCCTGGCCACAATATTCTCAGCCAAGCCGTTCGGCAGCTCCTCCATGGTTTTGAGCACTCCGTCCAGACGGAACCTGATTTGCATTCCTTTGCCGGTAGGTTCGAAGTGCACATCGCTGGCCCGCGATTCCGTGGCCCGCCCCAGCAGCTCGCTCACCAATGAAACCGCATCGTAGACCTTTGGCCCTGTGTCCTGTCCGCCTTGCACTGAACTGTCTTTTTTCACTTTACTCATACCCCGGACCCTCTGCCCCAATCTGCGACCCCCCTCCAATAGGACGCTCGACACGCCGAAACATTATCCCTAAAAAGCCTCTATCCAGACATTTTTCCCAGAATTTCCTTCTCCTGAGGCAAAATTTGTGATAACATATTCTGCAGTTGTGCGTCGTATATTTTAGAGTGCACCTAGTAAAGCGGTAACAGGCTCCCATGACGACCAAAGCAGTCAGTTGGGGAATCTGCTGGGACACCGTCGCTGCTGAGTCGGTAGTTGCCAATCAGCGCTGGGTTCTCTCTGCCATGCAGAAGCACGGACCGGCTCTGGTTACCGTGCTCTGGCGAATTTTGGCAAATGAGCAGGATGTCTGCGATGCATATCAAGACACCTTTCTGAAGTTGGCCCATTACCAGGATGGTCAAAGACCCCACAAGGTTAAGCCTTTTGTCTTTCGGACCGCTACCAACGTGGCCATCTCCATGCTCCGGCGGAAGAGGTTACAAATTAAGACCCGTCGGGTCGTCGCCGACCGTGCCCGGCAGAGGCCCCGCTCCGACGGTGTCGCCGATCTGGATGCCAGAGAACTACAGGAATTGCTAAGAACCAACATCGCCCGCCTGCCCCACCGCCTCCAAAGCGTGGTGGTCTTGAAGGACTTGGCCGAACTGCCTTACAACCAGGTGGCCACGGCCTTAGGCATCTCCGTCGGGACGGCTCGCGTCTACAGGTGCAGGGCCATAAGATTGCTCAATACCTGGATGGCTCAAGAGGAAGAAGAATAACCATGGCTTGGCAAAACAGAAAAAATGATTGCGGACAAATACGCCAATGGCTGGTCGAAACTCTGACCCAGCGGCTGGATATTACCACTGCCTGGCTACAGCGTCACCTTGCCGCATGCCCCAGGTGCAGACGCCAGATCGCCGGTAACAGCAGGCTCCGCCTGGCTTTGCTGCTGGTAAAGACTCAGCCCCACAGCCGCGATCTGCTCATGCAGGCCAATCGCCGGGCCATCAGAATCCTCAAGCGAAACCTTCAGGAGTCAGCCCAGGCCGAAAAACTCCGCCACATTTGTGCTCGACCCTCGCTACGCGAAAGACTCGGCAAGTACACCCAATCCATTGGCCACGCTGCTGCCTGCCTTCTGGTTTTGCTTTTGCTGAGAATGGGCGTCTTTTCCTCACTGACTAAGATCCACGACCAGGGCCAGCAGTTCGTCAAACAATATTACGCCCGCCACCTGGACCAAGATCTCTACGACGATACTATCTAGGCTGAACTACCCCACAGGCTGTACAACTTGCTAAGTCAGGATTCCCCGCCTGTTCGCTGCTTCTGCCCCTATTATACCCTACCCCACAGTCAGCCGCTCCGCTCGGCGTTGAGGCACGGGGGGGGATTGAGAATAATGTTAAGCCCAGTATTACGGGGTTCCCTCACCAATGGCGGTAAGGATCGTAATTAGGATAATCGCGATTAGGGTAAGTGTGGTAAGAATCGTAATTAAGATGAATGTTTCCCTGGCAATTCCCAGCGATAGCAATGGCAAATATTACGACTATGAATAGAATGTATTCCAAGAATTCTCTATCATAGTTTTCTTTGTGTGGATTAGTTTGTCTTTCATCTACATGAGCTACTCTGGCTGGATAGTCTTCTCCTTCAAAAATACTGTAACAACCAGTACAGTTTAGTGTAAAAGAGATCAATGTGACCCAGACTACAGCTTTCCTCGTGATAGATTCCTTTCTAAAGTGATGTGCTCCCTAAGACCTCATCCAGTCCAGCCACCATCTTACCCGAATTTGCGGGGAGATTCCATCGCCTCCTCCCCGTTCGGCGTTGAGGCACGGGAGGGATGGGGGGCAGATACAAACCTGTAACGCCCGTGCTGAGCCGCGAGGGCTTTACCAAAGCTTTGGTGGATACTTGGGCATATCGAAGGGTCGAGGCGATGCTGCGATGGCCTAGAGCCTGCTGGACCAGCCGCAGATTCGAGGTCTTAGCCCAGAGCCGGTCGGTCAGAATCTGCCAAGATTCTCGCTTGCTTCCGCCATCTTTCTAAACCCTAACTGAACTGGGGGGGCCGCATTTAATTTGAGGTTTGTTAAAACGGGTGTGGCCTTTGATCTACCATCTCTGCAAGTTTTCTGGGGGCTGGAGGAGGGGGCAGTTTGTGGCAATTTTGTGGCAAATCTGTCTCGGGAATGTTGGAAAAGCGTTGTCGGGGCAGTGTCAGCCCGCTGTCATAAGTCCTTTGGCTACCGATGGAACCGCCTGTTCTTGCAGAAGTTGCGAAAGACCTGACTTAGCCTGGGGGTCAAGAGGTCGCTGGTTCAAATCCAGTCGCCCCGATTTATATAACCCATTCCAACACAAAAGATTGCAAGGGTTTTTGTCTTCACGTCAAATCCGATTCGCGAATTAATCGTAATTTCGTTTATGCAGAATTTATACAGGATAGCGTTTTCTGGGCCGCCCCCTCCCCCGCTTTTGGTCCCCATTCGCAGCCACTATATCCAACTCGGTTTTGTCAAATGCAAAATGGCCAGCTATCTTTTTTGGATGTAACCGTAGCTGCTTTGCCAACGATACAGCCAGAGGCTGACGTCCAGCAAGTTGCAGTTATTCCACAGGAAAGCGAAATCAGCATAGCCGACTACACGGACGTTTCCGAGGAAAAGGCCAGCATCGTCGCCATTGTTAAAAGCCTTGAGGGTCAAGTTGAAACGGCCTTTAAGCTAAAGGATGTCTTGGCAACTGAACTTGACGCGACTCGGGAGAAGCTCACTGAACAAATGACTGCTCACGCCGAGTTAGGGGCCCAGGTACACTCCCTTGAAGCTCAAGCTGCTCTGGCGGAGCGTTTGCGCGAGGATGTCTCTTATGCCGAGCAGGAGCGGAACAAGTTTGCCAACTTGCTCGCCGAGACTCAGCCCCAACTTGAGCAGGTGACTGAGCAGCGGGACTCACTCCTCGAGGAACTCAGCTCCACCAAGGATTATGCCCAGCAGATCGAATCCCAGAAGACAGCCCTTGAGGCCCAGGTATTGAATCTCAAGGATGAGGCCGAAGATACTAATCGCCTGCGTGCTGAACTCGACAAGACCATCAAGGCTCGCGGAGATTTCCAAGAGCAGCTACAGAAGCTCTCGAATCGTCTGGAAGCTTCAGAAAAGTCGAACGATACGCTTGAGAGCGAATTGGCTGGGGCTCAAGATACCATCGGCAGTTTGCGTGGGGAGAGCGAAGAGCTTCGGGAGAACCTTGAAAGCTCTGGCAGTCGCACAGCCGATCTGCGTGCTGAACTTGAGCAGCAGCAGTCGATCAACAGCAATCTCCTGGAGGCCAAGACTCGTCTCGAAAGCAAGGCAAAGATGTTAACTGCCAACTACGAAACTGCCAAGACTGAGATCGAGGCCCTTAAGAAAGCCTTGCGCTACATACGCAGCGAGGCGACTCGTACCAGCGGGCGCGTCCGCCAGCGATACCAGCGAGACCTCCAATAGCCGTTGGTGCCGGATAAGAAGTAAAAGAACGACTGTGCCCCGACAGATAGCTGTAGTGATGTGGTTGCCTCAGAGCTCAGACATTTTTGGTGTTAAGATGGCCAAGTGCATCCCATGCCAGCGTGTTGGTAGCTCCCCGAAAGGCGGATTGCGAAACTGCCTACCGGACAGCAGGGATGGTTGGGCTTGCAAGCTGTCAGATCCGTTATTAGGGGCAGGTTCCCATCACGAGCCAAGGCTTCAATACCTTTGGGCATAAGGAATTACGGCCGATAGGGCGAAAAAGTTGTGGCAAGTTCACTTTTCTTGCTTTTTTTTTCTTGTATTGCTTGGTAGGCATACCTAATAATAGTAGCGTATCCTATTAGAGGTAGGGGTTCCTATAGCGGGCGGAGACCAGAGCCATGACCAAGCAAATTTGCAGGAAGAAACTCTCAGCCTCGCAGGAAGACTACCTGGAGGCGATTTGGATGCTGATCTGGAAAGAAGGAGTTGCCCGGGTCCGCGATATAGCTGATTGGCTGGGTGTCTCGATGCCCTCGGTGTCCGGCGCACTAAAAGCGCTTGCCCAACGCAAACTTGTGGAATACAGCCCGCACAAGTACGTTTCCCTCAGTGATCGCGGGATGGAGTTGGCTGAGAAGATACTTGCTCGCCACAAGATGCTGCGGAAGTTCCTGACGGACGTGCTGAACTTGGACGAGCAACTTGCCGACGGCAATGCTTGCCGTATCGAGCACGCCGTTGATGAGATCGTTTCACAGCGGCTGGGTTACTTCGTCGAATTTGTTGCCCAGAATGCAGGGGCGAGCCAATTGGCCGAGGAATTCAAGGGTTTCTGTCGGCAGCAGGATCCAGCCAAGGGTGACGGCCCTTCTGGTGCAAAGGAAAATGGCTCTTTGACGTTGGCTGAGATCAAGCCCGGACAGAAGGCAAAGATCGTCAGCATCAACGGCTCGGCGGCGAGAAGTCAACGGCTCGCCAAGGCTGGGGTAAGGCGTGATTGTGTAGTACGCGTCATTCGCATGGCTCCACTGGGCGATCCGATTGAAATCGAGGTGGACGGATCTAAATTGGCCGTCCGCAAGGCCGAGGCAATAGACATTGAAGTGGAAAAGTTGGAGTGAATCAAGCTGTGGTATTTTTGGAAAGTCAAAACGGGCAATGTGTGAGGTCTTCAACCGCTTGGAGAACTGCAATGGTTAGCGTAGTGTTGACTAGACGTCGGGGCTGCGAGCCTTCAAATGTTCGAGATGTTCCGGCGTTTAGGAACCTCCCGCAATCGGTTAACAATTGGACTAGCTTTTTTATCCTAAACAAGTAAGGAGGCACGTGATGGCTAATGGAGCCACTGGGACTGGACGAGCGGGGTACGTAGAGGGAAGTATCTCACTGGCCCAGATGCGTGCGGGTGAGTCAGGGAAGATTGTGAAAATTGATGGGGGGCATGGCTTGCTCCGCAAGCTTGATACCTTAGGGATTAGAGAAGGAATGAAAGTTACAAAGGTGAGCGGACAGTGGATGAGAGGACCTGTCCTGGTGCAACAGAGTAACACTCAAGCCGCGATGGGATTCGGAATGGCCAGCAAAATATTCGTGGAGCTTTCCAAAAAAGAGAACAGCAAATGAAAATACTTCTTATGGGGAATCCTAATGTCGGCAAGAGTGTTGTATTCAACCGGCTTACCGGCGCAAATGTTATTGCCTCCAACTATGCGGGCACCACGGTTGAATTTACAAAGGGCAAGATGAGGATCGGTGCCGAACGCGCAGAACTTATCGATGTGCCTGGAACATATACTTTGCAGCCGACCTGTAAAGCGGAGGAAATCGCCGTCGAGATGCTCAAGGAGCGAACGGACGGGGATGTAATTATTAATGTTGTGGAGTCCACAAACCTCGAACGTAGCCTGAATCTGACGCTCCAATTGCTTAAATGCAAAGTTTCTGTTGTTGTGGCGCTGAACTTCTGGGATGAAACAAAGCACAAGGGTATCTCGATTGATGATAAGAAATTGGAGGAGATTCTCGGGGTTCCTTGCGTTCCGATCTGTGCCGTAACGGGCGAAGGGGTTAAGCGGTTGGTAGAAAGAGTCAAAGATGCAAAATCTTCTGCGTATGAATATAAAGATAAAGAGAGGTGGCACGAAGTCGGCAACATTGTGGATAAAGTACAAAACGTAGCCCACCGGCATCACACTTGGCTAGAAAAGCTTGCAGACGCCTCAGTTAAACCACTTACCGGCATCCCTATAGCGGTTGTAGTGATGTTTTTGGCGTTCAAGATTATAGGCTTCATTGGTGAAGGACTCATAGGCTATGTAGGCGAGCCCATTTTTGAAAATCTTTGGGCACCGCTGATGCTCAAGCTTTCATCTATTATGGGTTCCGAGGGATTTGTTCATGACCTTGTTATAGGCCAGCTCATAGATGGCGAAATAGATTTTGGCCAGTCTTTCGGCTTGCTAACCACAGGGCTTTTTGTCCCCCTCGGTGCGGTTTTGCCCTATGTATTTGCGTTTTATCTGGTTTTGTCCTTCTTGGAGGATCTGGGTTATCTTCCCAGACTGGCCGTTATGGTAGATACCATTATGCACAGACTGGGTTTGCATGGTTTTGCAATAGTGCCTATGATGCTCGGGCTTGGATGTAACGTTCCCGGTGCATTAGCAACCAGAATTTTTGAGACCCGAAGAGAGAGATTCATTTCCGCAACCATATTGTCCATTGCCGTGCCTTGTGCAGCGTTACAGGCAATGATCGTGGGGCTGATAGGAGAGCATGGGCTCAGATATCTGGCGGTTGTTTACGGAACATTATTTGTAGTCTGGATATTGCTTGGCGTTATTTTCAACCGTTTTTTGAAAGGCGAATCACCGGAAATATTTTTAGAGGTGCCCCCTTACAGAATTCCCTATATGAGGAGTCTGGGAAAGAAGTTATGGATAAGAATAAGGTGGTTTCTTAAAGAGGCAATTCCATTTGTGCTGCTTGGAGTGCTTGTTGTAAATTTACTCTACACATTTGGAGTAATCCAATTCGTGGGCAAATTTACTGCACCGGTTGTTACTCGAGTTTTAGGACTTCCCCAGGAAGCAGTAGGCGCGTTGATAGTAGGTTTCTTGCGTAAAGATGTAGCTGTGGGAATGCTTATTCCGCTGGGCTTGACGATTAAACAACTGGTAGTAGCATCGGTTGTGTTGGCAATGTATTTTCCGTGCGTAGCCACCTTTACAACGCTTGTCAGGGAACTCGGGTTTGCGGACATGTTCAAGTCCGCAATCGTTATGATAGTATCCACCCTTGTAGTGGGAGGATTGTTAAACCTCATCCTATAATTATTGTTCGCAGCCAATAAGCGAAGTAGCGGCCAGTCCGCGCGGGTTGCCTATATCAACAGCAGGAGCGACCAGCAGTTGCACAAGATCGACGGCCTGCACATAAGGCCGGGTATAACCGTCACCTTGCACCAAAAATACCCCGCCTACGTAATTGAATGTGAAGGCGGCAATATCGCCTTGGATGAACAGATAGCTTCCAATATCTGCGTATGGCGAGATCCGGCGCATTTGCACGTAGCTGAGGAAGCGGTCAACCAGGCTGGCCGAAAAGGCAGGGGACGACGCAGAAGATTCCGGCAAAGGACACGAGGCGGGGCATAAGAGCGACTTCTCCACTGCCCGGATAGGTCAAGATGAGCTAAGACTTCTTGTGGCGCGAAGCTACCGCAAAAGCTTCATTGAATTGAACCGCGGGGCTGCTATTTGGGGGTTTATCTCTCAGAGAGGCGATCTTGGAATGATTCCTGGGGATGGGCTTGGGTATGCTTGTGGCAGTATCGGGGCAGGCCACCGAGGACGGGGCATGTCAAGATTCGTTCGCCTTGAATGCTCCGATACTTTCCCAACCCACCAAGCGGAATTGCGTCAAAGTTCGCTGGGTAACAGCGTATGAGATGAACTCCTCCGGCCTCATGCCATCAGGCTCATAAGCGTGGACAAACTCGGGTAAAGTTTCAAGTCGCTGGATGACTTCGGGCATGACGGGGACGTCAATTGATTCTTCGCGTGGCGCGTTTGATTCTAATAGCATTTTCTGATATTTGGGATGGATGGACATTATCAGCTTGCCGCCAGCCAGTCTCTCCATGTGATAGGTTCCCCTAAGAGCCGCCACGAGTAAAGTCGCTTCATAGTCGCGCTCTTGGAAAATGGAATAGGCTCTTTTGGTCACAGCCAGGCCGGCCTGGCGTATGTCGGATTCGCTAACGTCGGCTTTGCGGTCCCAGACGACGTCCCGCAAAAAGTCGTCCAATCTACCAATCATGATCACAGCAAAGCACTGACCGGTTTTTTTGCCATCTCGTTTTGCACGCTCTAAACCACGGCGATACCTCTCGGCGATGGCAATGACCTGCGGTACGGTGAAACTGACGGTGGCGGTAATGGTAATGCCCTCAGCGGCGCAATCCTCCAGGATGTCCAAACCAGCCTCCGTTACCGGCAGCTTCACTGCAATGTTGGGCGCCCATGCGTGGAATCGTTTCGCCATTTGGGCCATTGCTTCTCTGTCGGCGGCCCTGGCCGGGCTTACCTGGGCGCAAACAAAGCCGGACTTTCCCTGGCTGCGTTCGTACTCCGGCAACAACATTGCCGCCACCTTTTGAGTGACAGTTTTCATCAACTCTTCGGTTCGTTGCTCCGGGTCCAGACCTTCGGGCAAAACCGGAAGAAGAGGTCTCCACTCTTGCGGCCGTGCGTACAAGGCCTTTGCCACCAAAACCGGATTTGTGGTTACTCCAACAGCTGAGTTTTCCAACGCTACTCGCAGTTCGTCGAGATCGGCTGAATCGTGCCACCAGTTCGTATGTGTTTCCCCAGCCAACCATTGCAGATAACTTTGCTCCGCCATCCGGTTTGATCCTCCTAGTAGTTCATGCCGCAGCCGATCAACCTGTCGGCGGGGAATTTAGTGATAATCTCCTTACCCTCCTGTGTAACGACCACTTCGTCCTCGATTCTGACGCCGTTGTGACCTTCGCCGGCATAGGTCTCCAGGGCAAAGACCATTCCCGGTTCAAGCACTACGGGATTATCAAGGCTGTAAAGCCGCGAAACGATAGGAAATTCCCAGAGCCCTACGCCTATGCCGTGGCCAAAAGCAAGACCAAAGGCCTGGGACTCATTTTTAAAGCCCCAATAACTGGAGTCCGGCCAGGCCTTGGCAATATCAGCCGTGGTGGCGCCGGGCTTCACCTTTTCCAGGCCGACAAGTAGCATCTCGTAACAACGTTTGTGAACGTCTTTTTGCACCTCGCTTGGCTGGCCGCAACAGAAACAGCGATAGTAACAAGTGTGGTAGCCGTTGAACAAAAGGACAATATCCACAAAGATCAAGTCTCCGGGCTGGATTAGTCGGTCCGAGCTGAGATGAGGGTGAGGATGGGTCCGATTGCCACTAGTTACCTGGACATTGGGAACCCACTGGGCGCCGAGCTTGTGCATTATGCTTGAAGCGGCAGCCTGAAGATCGTTTTCCTTTACGCCGGGCTGAATAGTTTTGGCAATTTCGTGATGTGCTGCATCCACTATAGCTGCCCCGTGCTTGAGACACATAATCTCATCTTCATTTTTGACTGCCCGGGCGTACTGCATCACGGCCTGGCCGTCAGCCAGCTTAAAGCCGGCCCCCTGCATAGCCAAAATGAGTTGAGATTCGACAATGTCAACGCCAATCTTATCGGTTTTCTTTATGCTGTTTTCCTCAAGAACCATGTTAAGGTCGGCTAAGAATTTCTCATAACAGCCCCATTCCATAGGCAAAGCTCCGTGCATTGGAGTGTGGGCAGGATGTGCCCTGTCCGCAATCCAAGGACAGCGAAGTTTTTCGGCAGCTACTTCCGAACCGAATCCGAAAATGTAGGGCTTACCCTCGCGCGGGAAAATTGCATATCGGCCCATATTATCGACTTCCGGGGAGGCCACGGCCGTAGAAGTGGCATAACGCTTATTTCCCGTTTCAAAGAGCAGCAGGCAATTAATATCAAATTGATCCATGTACTTTTTAATTCGAGATTCCCTGTAATTGCGCATACGGTCGAAATCTATGCGTTGCTCATAGTCAACCTGCATCATTCCATGTGTACCGAATGGCATTTTTTGACCTTTCAATTAGCGTGTTAGTGCATTTCGATGCCGCCGGTGATATTGACGGCCTGTCCGGTCATCATGTTGGTCTTATCCGAGGCCAGAAACACAGCCACGTTGGCAGCGTCTTGAACGGTCAGATCGCCGGGCACAAGGTATGAGCCCTTGATCTTCTTACGCAGTTCATCCGGCTTGAATCCGAAAAACTCGCTCCGTTCCCGGTAGACCTTTTCCATCAGGTCCGTGTCCATGGCAGCCGGACACACAGCATTGACATTGATGCCGTGCGGCCCCAGCTCAGCGGCCAGACTCTGAGTCATATTCCACACCGCCCCCTTACAGGCGGAATACACCCCGTTGAACTGCTCCCCGGTTTTACCCGCACAAGAGGAGATAATTATGATCTTGCCACTCTTCTGGCGAATCATCTGCGGTACTACATACTTGTTGCATAGATAGACTCCCTTGAAGTCCACTCCCACTACGTAGTCGAAACTCTCTTCCGGCAAATCCGACCACGGGCCCTGGGGACCTACGACACCGGCGTTATTGACCAGAATGTCAATCCGGCCAAAGGTCTTGACCGTCTGGTCCACCATGGCCTGCACCTCGGCACTCTTGGTCACGTCGGTTCTGACAGCCTTGGCCTCGGCGCCGGTTTTGGCGATCTGCTCCGCCGTTTTGTCAGCCTTACTTTGAGCAATGTCCGCCACGATAATCTTGGCACCTTCCCCGGCCAGGGCCAGCGCAATGGCCCGCCCCAAGCCTACCGCACCACCCGTGACTATAGCCACCTTGCCCTGCAGTCCCATATCCATGACTGTATTCTCCTTTCACTAAGCGACATAGTCCGTTCTAGACAAACAAGTATTCTAATTGGTCTCTTAGCACCCGTGCGGTATCCCAAGGGTCCAGCTCCCAGTGTTTTTCGCTGAACAACTCGCCGGCATACCAACCGTCGAAGCCTGTGGATGCTACGGCGTCCACCCATCGCTTCAGCGGAATGACTCCCTCTCCGGTCCAGACATTACGGTCCTGATGGCTGCTGCCGTCGCCCTTGACTGAGTCACACACGTGCACACCCTTGATCAACTTCCTATCAAGCTTGGCTATATCGTCGGGAGTCGTACCACTGGTGAAGCAATGCCAGAAATCGATCAGCACGCCGACGTTGTCGGTCCCGGCTGCGTCAATCAGCTCGAGCATCTGTGGTAATGTGTGGATCGGCGCCCAACTCAAGGCCTCCAGATAGAAGTCGACTTTGTGCTTGCGACCAATACTGGATAATTTGGCAATGTTCGCAGCGGTGATCTTTCGCAGCTGCGGCCAACTCATACCCATGATGTCCTTGTAGTTGTCGGGGATTCCTTCGCCTATTCCCGGGCCGATTGGTCCGGTCAGAATTTGCACCATAGGGCAGCTCAGTTTCTCGGCCGCTGCGCACATCTTGTCACATTCGGTCAGCAAAGCCTGGTGATCACTTCCTTCACTGCGTTCGATGTCCTGCACGTATCCCAGGGCCACCACCGGAAAACCATCCAAGTGAGGTAGCAGGCTCTCAAGGCTGAACCCCTGTTCCAGATAGCGATACAACTTGGCACCGATTATCTCGATGCCGTTATAGCCGGTTTCCCTGGCAATGCGGATATCGGTCAGGACATTGCAGTAATTCGTGCATGTACCGTTATGGACAATCATCATAGCTACAAACTCCTGGCGTTGTCTTCAAAACAAGTTGGGTAAATCGTTAGACTGCTGCCTCGATGGCCCGCAAGATATCAATACTCTCTTTTAAGTAGGCCTCCACCGTCTCTTTTGAATCATCGGCTTTGATGGCCTCAAAAGGATTGGGGCCTGGTGCCTGGGGCTCAAGACCGATGTAACCATCGTAGCCCACTTCTTTAAGGGCCTTGACGATGGGGAAGAAATCAATGTGCCCGTGCCCCACTCCCAGACGATTGCTGTCAGAAATATGAAAATTGGCCAGCTTGTCGGCCACTCTTCTGATGGCCCGGCAGGAATCCTCTTCTTCGATATTCATGTGATAGGTGTCTATCATGATGGCTACATTTTCATGATCCAAGTCAGCCATGAATTGTAATGCCCTGTCGACATTGTAGTATAAACAGGTTTCGTAGTGGTTGATGACCTCCATGACGAACAACACACCCTGTTTCGCCGCGTAGTCAGCCAGTAAACGCACAGAATCCACCCCCAGCTGCCATTCTTCTTCGTAACTGCTGATGGCAGCTATTCGACCCACCGCCGTTCCGCAAACCAGCATCTTATTACAGCCGATCTCGTTGGTGATTTGCAGCATCTTCTTGTTGATTTCGATCGCTTCCTTCCGTTGGGCCTCATCCGGGTGAGACAGATCATGAAACGGAGTCAGATCCATCATCGACGGTTCGATTCCGTACTTATCAAATAGGCTTCGCACCTGTTTGGTGTCCTTGAAACGATCCGGTTCCGGTATCAATTCGATGCCGTCGAAGCCGTATTTTTTCAACCTCTGCAGGGTCTGTTCTAGCGGCTCTCCGCCGAAGATCCACTGGGTCATTGAGTATTTCATTGGCTTTTGTCTCCTTAGCAATCACTGTGGGAGTTCGGGATTCTGGTTTTGCAGAGTATATCGGTTCAGCCAAATTGGGACAAGTATGAATTAGAGATTCCATGACAATTGCGGCTCGTGGTTTCGGTTATTTGTCTGATGTGGATTTCCCAGATGGAATCGCACAAGTACACCATAACCTATCGTGACGTATGCACTTACGTAGAACACCGGCAAAATATGGCGGGTGAAGGAACCAAATTGGGGGCTCCGATACAAAATCAGCATCAAAGGGCCAAACCGAAACAAATGCAAGTTGCCTAAATTCACAAATCCGGGTATACAATAAGCGGCTGAAGTGCTTAAGTGAGCAAGGAAAACGTAAATCTGGGGAAAAATCGCCCCTGTGGTTAGGTCTATTCGTCTTGGGGCACGTAGCTACAGGCGGACAACTCTTGGTTATAAGAGTAGAGTGTGGACACAACGGAATTTATTGGAGTGTCTTTTCGTTTGTGGGACACAGTGAACAGGAGTGAAATCTGCTATGAGTGTACCATTCATGTCGATTACGGACTGGGTGATTGTGCTCGTGTCTGTAGTATTGCTGACTTGGTTCAGCCTGAGATCCGCAAAGTACATGCAGGGCGTGGCGGATTTCCTCTCCGCCAACCGCTCTGCCGGCCGTTATCTGCTCTCAATGGCTCTCCTGGTGGTCGGGATGGGCGCCATCACGATCGTCGGCACATTCGAGATGATTTACAATGTCGGTTTCGCTGCCAGTTGGTGGGGCTTGCTGGCGATTCCAGCCGGTACAATCATCACATTGACCGGCTGGGTGGCCTACCGGTTTCGTGAGACGCGTTGTCTGACACTAGCCCAGTTCTTCGAGGTACGCTACAGCCGGAGATTTCGCATTTTCGCCGGCTCAGTTATCTGGTTTTCCGGAATACTTAACTTTGCGATTTTTCCCTACGTAGCATCGAACTTTTTTGTTTATTTTTGCGGCCTGCCGCCGGAGCTCACCCTGCTCGGGCTGACCATCCCGACCTATTGGCCGATCATGCTGCTAACACTGGGAATGTCGCTGCTTTACACGACGATCGGCGGGCAAATAACCGTGATGATCACTGACTGTATCCAGGGGATTTTCGTCGGCATCGTCTTTGTCTTCTTGGCCCTGTTCCTGCTTTCGCAGTTCTCCTGGGCTGATATCACACACTCCCTCAAGGAGTATCCTGAGTACCGTGCCCGGCAGGAGGCGGCTGAGAATTTCGACAAGGCCCAAGCCGCTTACGACGAGGCTGTTAAGACCAGGGCAGCGGACGTAACTGTGAAGAAGAAGGCTGCGCTCGACGAAGCGCTTGGGGCTCAGACCGACGAGCAGATCGCCAAAGCAGCCAAGGGCAAGTCCATGATGAACCCCTTTGACATGGGCGCCGTGGAAAGCTTCAGCATCTGGTTCTTCCTCATCCTGGTGTTCAACGGTTTCTACGGTCTTATGTCCAATCAAGGCTCTCAGGCGTACCAGAGCTCGGGCACGAGCCCCCACGAGCAGAAGATGAGCGGAATAATCTCGGTGTGGCGCGGGCTGATCATGTCTGTGACTTTTATCCTCCTGTCCCTCTGCGCCCTGACCTTGCTGACGCACCCGGACTATGTCGAGGCCTCACGCCAAGCGCGAATGGTTCTCTCGGAACTCAGGGCGGGAGATGTCCCCCAACTGGGCATTCAGCAGCGAGTGGCTGTCGCCCTAGCTTACATTCTGCCTATGGGGCTCCGCGGGCTCTTCTGCGTGGTCATGATTTTCCTCCTGGTCACCACCCAGGATACCTACATGCACTCCTGGGGCAGCATTTTCATCCAGGACGTGGTCATCCCATTGCGGAAGAAGCCGTTTACTCCTGCCCAGCATGTAAAGTGGCTCCGCTTGTCGATCATAGGCGTCGGCGCGTTCGCCTTTTTCTTCGCCTGTATTTACAAGCCGACCGAGTTTATCCAGATGTATTTGGCGATCACGATTGCCATCGTCGCCGGACTCGGCTGCGCCATCATAGGCGGCCTGTACTGGAAGTACTCCGGAACGATTGCCGCATACGTCGCTGTGGGTTTAGGGGCAGTGCTCTCAGTCACTCGCATAGTAGTACAGCAATTCACGACCCAGATCGCCGACATGCCCGACAAGAACCTCGTCTTTCGGTTTCTTGACTGGGCAAACGGTCTCAACAGCCAGTACGTGTGGTTCTACCTCATGGTCATTTCCATCGGGTTTTTTGTGATTCTCTCGTTCCTCGAGGTCCGCAAGCCTTTTGACCTGAACCGTATGCTGCACAGAGGCAAGTATGATGTAAAGGACGAGCACAAGAGAGCACGCGATGCTGTCAAGAGTGTCTGGTGGAAATTCGTCGGCATTACCCAGGAATTCACCCGCTGGGATAGAATCTTTGCCTACGCCTTGGTTGTCTGGAATCTCGGCTGGCTGTCTATCTTTGTCATAGCTACCATCATCAACTATACGGTCAAGCCGATTTCCGTCGATTGGTGGAGCAGCTACTGGAAGTTCTGGGTGTGGTTACATGTTTCTGTCGGCACCATCACCATGTGCTGGTTCACGGTTGGTGCAATTCGCGACCTGAAGCGTCTGTTTACCCGCCTGTCAACCATCAAGCGGGATGACCGCGACGACGGTCGAATTGTCGGCCATCACCTCGCCGCCGAAGAGGACACTATCGTGGCTCAGGCGGACAACTCTCGGTTATAAGAGTAGAGTGTGGACGCAACGGAGTTTATTGGAGTGTCTTTTTGTTTGTGAAACACAGTGAACAGGATTGGGCTTTGCCGTGCACGTAAAACTCATGTCGGTTACAGACTGGGTAATTGTTATCGCGGCGGTAGGATTACTGACCTGGTTCAGCCTGAGAAACATTAAGTACATGCGTGGCGTGGCCGATTTCCTCTCTGCCAACCGTTCTGCCCGGCGTTACATGCTGTCATTGGCCACCGCGTGGGCCGGGACGGGTGTAATCTCGACGCTCGGCCACTTCGAGGCTTACTACGATGCTGGTTTTCCCGCGCTTTGGTGGTCGTGGATGGCGATTCCGGCATGGGGTATCATCACGTTGACCGGCTGGATGATCTACCGCTTTCGTGAGACGCGTTGTCTGACACTAGCCCAGTTCTTCGAGGTCCGCTACAGCCGGAGATTTCGCATTTTCTCCGGCTCAATCGTCTGGCTTTCCGGACTAATAACCTTTGGGATTTTTCCTTACATAGCATCGAATTTCTTTGTTTACTTCTGCGGTCTGCCTCCAAAGTTCGGCCTACTGGGGCTGACCATCCCGACGTACTGGCCCATCATGCTGATAACACTGGGGATGGCCCTGCTTTACACGATAATCGGCGGGCAAATCACCGTGATGATCACCGACTGCGTCCAAGGCATGTTCTGCTGGATTGCCTATGTCATCCTGTGCCTGTTCCTGCTTTCGCAGTTTTCCTGGGCCGATATCTCATACTCTCTCAAACAGCAGCCTATGTACCGCGCCCGGCAGGAGGCGGCTGAAAAGGTCGATAAAGCCCAAGCCGTTTACGCCGAGGCTATTAAGATCGGCGCAGCGGATGTAACTGTGAAGAAGGCTGCGCTCGACGAAGCGATTGGGGCTCAGACCGACGAGCAGATCGCCAAAGCAGCCAGTGGCAAGTCCATGATGAACCCCTTTGACACGGGCCGCGTGGAAAGCTTCAACATCTGGTTCTACCTCATCATCGT
>JAUXAG010000024.1 GCA_030614915.1 Actinomycetes bacterium
ATATCCTTACTGTCATGCATGGCGGTCTCCTTTCGGCGCTTCTTCGCCATTACCAGAATGCCACTATTAGCATTCTTCGGGCGAGTATACTCGACCCGCAAGGGAGACCGTCTTTACTCATGCCATCTCCGGGTTATGAGCTCTATTAGTGCCCTTTTTCTAACTCGAAGATATACCCGCAGTTACGTATAAGTGCTTACGCCATAAGAGGCAGCACTATATCTGCATGTTGCGCATGTTGCGCATGTTGCGCATCAAAATGATTACATTTTAATGACACGCTGTAGCAACAGTGAAACTATACTTTGCTGCCGCAGTCACCGCAATACCCTCCTCTGCCAAGCAGCCGGTGATCACAGACAGGGCATCTCCGGATCCAACCAGAGCGGCCTGCAGCTTCTCTAGCGGGTTTGACCAGCAGTATCAACAAAGCCACAATGATAGTAATGGCTGTCCCGGTGAGAAATTCCTTCCGGACGTACTTCGCCATGTCAATCACACCCTTATCTTGCAGCCAGTTCATCACCAGCCACATATTGGCCAAGAGAAATATAGCCGCAACAAGAACCAAAACGATTGTCTTTCGAATACCGAGTGTCACAGGACACCTCCTTTCTGGGCTAATTACCCAGGATCAAAGATAGCGCGATTTTGGGCAGCGCGCAAGTGATTTCTCAAAATTATTTCTGGAATCGATGTAAGTTAATTGCGTAGGCGCAGTTAGCGCAAAGGATTTCTTGCTGCTGTATTAGATGAAGTGAAGCAGGAGCTTTAGGAATGATAGTTGGTGCGGAAGACACGGCTCACAGCGTTTTCCCCCTGCCATACTGCTATATAGCTGGGGTTCCATGTTTCATCCGGACTACGCTGCCTCTCGTTGGTAGCTTTTGAGCAGACCACCGAGCCGTTCGCGGCACACCACAGGCCCGTCGCGGCAAGGCGCCTCGGCTGGTTCTACCGGCCGACGGTGGCCCAGTCCCTTGTGAGGCCTTTCCAGATTGAAATGTTCGATATATTGTTCGACCACGTGCCGAACGTGGCGTTCGCCAAAGAAGATCATGCGGTTGAAAGCTTCCCTCTTGGCATTCTGTATCCAGGCCTCGGCGTAAGAATTTAAATTTGGCGACTGCTTGGGCATTTTGAGACAGCGCACGCCCACGCTGCCAAGCGTACTCTGGAACTTTTTCGTGAAGAGCGGATCACGATCATGTATGAGCACTCGTTTATCCTTGAGGAATCCGTCTTCAGCGTCAGTCAGATTGCGGGCCTGCTGAAGCATCCATGGTTCAGTAGGTGTATGATGAATGCCTACAAGTTTTACTCTTCTGGTAGACAGCTCGATTACGAAGAAGACAAGGAATCGTGTCAAGCCAGCCCGCGTCCAGGCTTCCAGCGTGAAAAAGTCGCAGGCCGCGATGCTTTCCCAGTGCGAGCGGAGGAAGTCCTTCCAGGATGTCTTTACCTCTGGGTCAGGGTCATCCAGTAGGCCGTGGTCTTTCATTACTCGCCGGACTGTCTGCCAGTGCACGTCGTAGCCCAGGCCACGCAGTTCCCCGTAGATGCGACCATATCCCCACAAGAGATTTTCCGCAGCCATACGCAGAACCAGGTCACGGATCATGTTCTTCTTAGTTGGGGGCGGTCCGGGACGCCGCTTGCCGCTACCATCGTACTTGCGGGCAATGAGCATGCGATGCCATTTCAAGATCGTACCTGGTGAAAAGAGCGTGCCGAATTGAGCAAGCAAAGCCCGGCCAATTATCTTGCCCTTGGTCGCCAGGCGGCGTTTCTGTTCGATGCTCAGAAGGATGCGCTTTCGGCCAAGCTTTTCCCGCAAGATGCGGTTTTCCTCACGGAGGTAAGCTATCACCTCCTGTTGTTGCTGGCTCATCCATCCAGCAACGGCCACGGTAAATAATGTCCATGGTTTCCAAATCATGGTGGTATTGTAGCGGTCAAGGCTGGAATGTAAACAGAATGCTTGATCGCTGTTGACCATAATGTCAAACCAAGGGGCTGGCCTGACAGCTGGCCCTTTGCTACGCGGATATAGCTTCCGGCTGCGTCGAGATTGGGCTCTCACGCATTGGTTTGATTCAGCTGACCATTCGGATTAGCTGGCTGGAGGAATACTGGGAGATCAAAGGCTCAGTGGTTTTCTACCTTCAGGCCGGGCCTATCGAGCTGTACTAGCGTCCTTTCGTACACACAGTGAAATGCGTTTTGGGCAGCGTTACTGCGATTGACACCACTGGGAGCCGATATTAGCGAATAACATTGAAACTCGTGTAGTGCCTTACCATACTTGACGGACGGTGAACTTGAACCATTGAATAGGGCGGCATGCTGTAGGTTACTCCCAGTTGGTCCCGACTACTTCTTTCTTCTTCGAGATCACCCAATCCGATTGCGTCCAACATCGCCTCCGGAGTATCAAATCCCGTCGTTTGTCCAAGGACCTGCTTACATACGCCGTCCTTTGAGATAATCAGCTCCAAAGTCACCAACGGTTCTGGCAGTGGTGATACCTCCTGGCGGTAGACAAGCCGCTTCTCCTGGAAGTGCTCTTGCATCAATTGTCTCTCCATTTGTTGCAATCGAACCTGTGCTCGGCTGTCTCCACGCCCGCTTGGCTCACCCAGCAGCTCCTTGATCTCTTCTTCAGACTTTCCAAGATATTCCGTTACATCGGTCGTGGGGCCGCTAGACCCACATCCAGCCAGAGCAACAGCAAGCCACAGCACAAACAAAGAGGCATTGATCTTCTCAGTTATCACTATTGTCCCTCCTAAAGGTAGTGTCGAACGTTGGCTAGGCTGCCCTATGGATGATACCACGGTTTACGTTAGGATTCCATGTTCAGGCAAACGTTGTCTCCCCACGCCTCCCGCCCCCGCTCCGCTCGGCGATGAGGACGGAGTGCTGGCTTGACGCTGGCCCCTTCCTAGCCTATCTCCATGGCGACAAGGGTAACGTCGTCGTGCGTTAGTCCGTTGCCAGTGTGCTGTCGGACCTCCTGAAGGACCGCCGACTTCAGTTGCGATAGCGACAGATCCGCATTAGCGTTCAGTACATCACAGAGCCGCTCGGTGCCAAACAGTTCTCCTTTCTTGCTAGTTGCTTCAGTTAGACCATCTGTGTACACCAGCAGACGGTCACCGGAACTAACGGGTATCACCTGTTGATTGTAAAGCGTCTCCGGAGTAACAGCCAGGGGAAGGTTTATTCCGGAGCCGGAACTCCTGTCGCCCTCGTTGGCCAAGACGCATTCAGACCAGGCCTTTTCATTGGCCCGCTTGAAGAGCACAGGGGGATGGCCAGCGTAGGAGAAAGAGAACTCGCCCCTAACACCGTGGTAGGCTACAACAGCTGCGGTTGTCATAGCCTTCAAGCCACGCTGACTGGCCAGCCGGTTGATCTGACCGAGGATTTTGCCGCTATCAGGATCACACATATGAGCTCTTAGAGAATCGTACACATATTGGCTCACGTCGCTAACCGCCTGCCCATGCCCAACCACATCGGCAATAGCCACCCGTGTAATCATCTCGTTCTTACACACCCCAAAGTAATAAATATCCCCCCCTTTGCCCCCGTCACACGACGAGGAATAAAGCGACACATCTACATCTCCAGCCCTGATGTCCTGATCCAGATTGTGGATACCTCCCCATATCCCAGCACAAATTAGTTTCTGCTTGCTCTGGGCACAGTTAGATTTGGCCTTTTCTTCGCTCATAGTCGTGTTCCTTTCGTTCACGTTTTCTTCTACTCGATCCGCCTCTATGCGTGAAAGAAACATACAGCCACGAAGAATAGTCAGCGGCAATCGCAGTCTCCGCAGTCGCCCCCTTCTCTTCGTTGATAGTCCACCACACCTCGTCGTCGATCCAACTCCACATTGCAGCAGTCCTGCAATAGTTCCTTGAGTTTGGTCCGCCCCCTCTGCACACGTGATTTGACACCGGAAACGGATAATCCAAGTTCCTGGGCGGCATCTTTCTGAGTAACTTGGTTTAACTCGGTCAAGGCAATAACTCGACGGTACGCCTCGGGTAGCTCTCTTACCAGCGGTTCCATGCACGTGGTAAGCTCAGCGATCGCTTCAACGGCCTGCTCCTTTGTCGCCCCACCTTGGTGCGGGGCCCGCACCTCGTCATCTACATTTGCCGTGAGTTTCCTGACCGCCCCAGCAACTGTTGCTCGCTTGCGGTGGTAGTCGGTGATGGCGTTGCGTGCAACCTGGTATACCCAGGCGGTAACACTCTGTGTGTCCTTTAGGCTCCCAAGGTTGCTGTGGATGCGGACAAAGACCTCCTGAAGAATGTCTTCGGCATCGTGAATAGTGGCCACATGTCGATTGATAAAGGACAACAGCCGCTCATGCATCTGTCCCCAGATTTCCTTCGTTTCAACGATGCGTTTCATACCGGTCTCCTGCCTGCTGCAAAACAAAACATCTTCAGGGTCAGACCACCTCAATTCTAGCAGAAAGCGACACCATCTTCAAACCCCGATGCAGCATGCTACACCCACAGTTACGGGATAGGTTATGCTACAGTCGATTGTGTTTGCTCAGCCAAGTAAGCCGAACCTGGCCAGATCAACTGGCGTTACAGCCTTGCTCCGATGGCGATTAACTCTTTAGTTCGAATGTCCATAATACAGCTCCTCTACTTCTGAGGCTTTACTGCTTCTATATATGCTGAAAGCACGTAATCCTCAATCTTCGCATCCGGTTTCCACTGCCGGATGATCTCTTTGCTCTTGTCCAGGGGTGTTATGCGGATATCGGTGAATCCTGCTTCTTCCAGCATGCCCCGGATGTCGTCCATTTTTGACGCACCAGCCACGCAGCCTGCGTAGAGTTCCAGATCATTTCTAACCTCCTCAGGCAGTTCGGCGGTGGCTACTATATCAGCGATGGCCAGCCTTCCTCCGGCTTTGAGCACGCGATAAGCATCCTTATATACCTTAGGCTTCTCCGCTGAAAGGTTGATAACACAGTTGGAGATTATGGCATCGGCCCAGGCATCCTGCACAGGCAAGGCTTCGATTTCTCCTAAGCGAAATTCGACATTGTCAAATTCGCTTTTTGCGGCATTCTCTCGAGCCTTGGCTATCATCTCCGCTGTCATATCCACCCCGATGACATGGCCATCTGGGCCCACAGCTTTTGCAGCAAGAAAGCAATCGAACCCGCCCCCGCTGCCCAGATCAACCACAGTTTCTCCAGGCCGCAGCGAGGCGATTGCCTGGGGATTGCCGCAGCCCAAGCCCATATTCGTCCCTTGGGGCACGGTCGACACTTCATCCTTGGAATATCCCAGGCCCACGGCAACATCTTCAGCCGTTCGACTACCTTCTGAGTCGCAGCCGCAGTCGCAACCGCATCCGGTAGCCTCGGCGTTGGCTATTTGCCTATATGTCTGACGGACAGCCCGACGAATCTGCTCATCTTTTTGAGTCTGCATCTTATATCTCCTTCAATACACAGCCTGCAAAACATACTAACCGCTTCCACTGATATAGACGGAGCTACTTGGGAAAGGACGCAAGTTCTCTTGAGAATATTTCATTTTCCCGCCTCTGGCCCGTCATGCTCGGCCTATTACTGGGGGGGGGAGCTGTGTACTTGTTAATGTACAGTTCCCAGCTCGCCTGCTTTATGAAGAAAATGGTAAGGAATCGTTTCTGGCTGGGACCTTTGGTATACGGTTGTGGACTTTTTGATACCCTTTCCGCACTCCACGACGCACACAGGGATCAGCCAGCCGCCTTCCGGGCGACAATGACACCCGCCGGTCCTGGAATCTCCTTCTTTTCCACATCAATGAATCCGGTCTCTTTCAGCCACGATTCCACCTCCCTCCAGGTGTAGGTTCTGCCTTCTTCAGTGTTGACCAGCATGTTGATGGCGAACACGGCCGCGTTGGTTGGCGACGTTCGCTCCTCGGCCAGGAGAAAATCCTGCAAGATCAGCAGCCCGCCGTCGACGAGCGCGCCCCAGGCCTTCTCAAGTATGAGCCTGTTCTCTTTCTCGCCGTAGGAGTGAATTATCTGTGAAATGAGTACGAGATCATAGCCCGCTCCTATGTCATCTGCAAAAAAGTCGCCGACCTTCAAACTTACTTGTTGCCCTGCGCCGTGTTTTTTCACTATCTCGTTGGCCACCTCCAGTGCCGGCTGTTTGTCGAACACCACTGCCCGCATTTTCGGATTACGTGCACAAAAGGCGATTGCATAGGATCCCGGCCCTCCCCCCAGATCCAGCATTGATTCTACACTGGAAAGGTCTACCGCTTCGGCCAGAAGATGCGTGCGTTCCCAGCTGAAATCGTACATGGCTCTGACAAAGTCATGGTACTCGTCATCAGGTCTCTCCAGTTCGCTTGCCGAGGGTTTGCCGCTTCTCACCACTTCAGTCAAGCCAGACCAGGACTTCCAGATATTGGCATGGTGCCGAAGACCTGCACCGCGATAATTCCGCGATCCCTTGACCAGATGCTCGCTGGCCAGAGTGGAGTTGGCAAACCGTTCATCATGCTTGTCCGCAAGCCCCAGAGCTACCATGGCATTGAGAAGAAGATCCGTAGCTCTGGCGTTCGTGCCAAGCCTGTCCGCGACCTCTGAGGCGCTCAATTCCGCGTCGCTGAGTGCGTCTGCCACTCCCAGCTCAACTGCGCTAAGTATGATACGCGATTCCCAGGCTGCACGAACCTTTTCCAGCAACTCTTCGTAGCTCATACTCATGACATTGCCTCTTTTCCCTTGAACCAGGATTGTGTGCGCAGGCATATCTTGGCCAGCATCAACACGACGGGTACCTCGATGAGCACGCGACCGTGGCCAAGGCCGCGCTGAAGGAGGACCCGAAAAGCATGGTCGCCAGGGCGATGGCCACCTCGAAGTGTTTGGAAGCGCCGACCATGGCCGTGAGGGTGGCCTGCTCCCACAGATTGTACTACTTGCTAAGGCAGAATTCTATGCTCACCATCCTCCCCCAACCCATAACCCTATGCAGCCCCCCGTGGTGGGTTCTGTGCCATTGGCAGTTACGCAAGAAAGCTGCCCCGCCCGGACCTGCTGAATCCGCAAGAGTAAGGGCGCGGCTGGAGGAGAATACAGGAATCTCCCGAGGCGATTCTCATAATTGAGAGCCAAGGATGGCTTCTTTTTGCAGTTTTGACAATTTTACTAATCATACCGGTTGGCAACTAAGGTGACAAGGGCAGGGATAGGGATTTAACCTCTTTTATGAAAACAAGTTAGATAACGGCTTTATCTGAACCCTGCGTTTTGTCGGTCCCAGGCATTGCGTTTGCGTAGCTATTAGATTTCTGCTACCGGAGCACCATAGAGCATGAGCCGTGCGCGCGTGAAACGAATATTGTCAGCATTCCCTGCTGCGACCCTTCAGCATCTGGGCCTGCTGATAGCATTTGTGCTTCTGGTGGCAGCCCACGGTTTTGCCGCAGCACACCCCGCCTTGGCGTCCATCCTGATATTTGTTTTCAGCCTGCCGTACCTGGTGGCTTCGCTGGTGACCAAGCGGGCGAACTTCCTCTACGCTACGATGCTGCTGGGAGCGGTGTCGTACTTTTTGGCTTGTCATGCCCTGGGGGCGCCGGCCTCGACGTTTCCGCTGCTTTCAGTGCCGCTGGTTGTGTGCCTGGAGCTGATCGGGCAATATTTGAGGAAGCGGCTGGGGAAGGAACTGGCCAACTATCCGCCGACGGTCTTTCGGGCTATGAACATTACCGTGGCGGTTTTCTCGTTCTGGGCCTTGGCTCAGGCGGCAGGGTTGATAGGACAAGGGGGGCTGATTTCCTGTGTGGCGGGGTTTGCCTTTCTGGATTATGCGGCTCTCTATCTGGGGCATTGTCTGGCCAGGAGCCATGCGGTTTATACTTACACGTTCGCCGTCTTCCTGAGCCTGGGAGGGATTCTTACGGTGGGAGCACTAGTTGGTGCCGACTACTGTTGGCTGCCGACGATAGCCGCGACGGCGCTGCTTCTGCTGCTGGGAACCAAGTTGCACGGGCGGAGGAAATACGTCTGGTCGCGTCACTTTTATTTCTCGGCGGCGGCAGTGTTATTCGTTTCGCTGTGTTTTGCCGCCTTGCGATGGACGTTCCTGCTGCTTGATCTGGCCCTGGCGTCGCTGTTGCTGTGGGTTGGATATGGATGGCTAGTGCGGGCTGTGGGTGAAGTTCGGCGGGCGACCATGGCTGAGCGGGTCGTGGCGAAGTATTTGTTTTCCGCGGCCCTGCTGCTGGTAGTGCCGGTAATAGTGGTGCTGTTTATCAAGCCGACGGACGCTTACGTGGTTTGCTCGGCCCTGCTCTGCGGCCTGACGTTGTCGTGGATCGCCTGGCAGCGACGTAGCCAGACTTCGAGCTGGGCGAGCGTTTATCTGCTGGGGGCGGTCATGTTTGTTTCGGGGGCTCTGCTGGGGATGGCCGGGCAGCTTAGCGGCTGGCTGGCGGCGGGCTGGTCGTTAGCCGGTGCAGTAGTGCTACTAATTGCAATGGCCTTGCTGGCCGGAGCTACGGACGAAACAACACGGAGGCGGCTGGGGACAGCGGCAATTTTCCCGGCGTTTTTTGCCTGGTACGTGCCGATGCTGCAGGGCCAATTGGGATTGGCTTTGGGAGCAGCGGGGGCGGCACTGGCGGCGGTGCTGGTAGTGGGGGCTTATCTTAAAGAGACATATTTCTACTGTGCTTTGGGGCCGACGCTGGCCGGGACGCTTACAGGTGCGGTTCTGTTATTGGCTGGTCCGGGCCAAGCTGCGTGGATTGCGTGCGTTGTGGCAGCAGCGGCAGCGGCGGCAGGTTTTGTCTGGGCTGGGGGTGCCAAGCGTCCGGTGATTCGAGTGGCAGCGAACCTGGCTTGGCTGGTCCTGTCGGTGGCGGCGGTGGTAATAGCGGCCGTGGCCGATTCTGGGCACTTACTGTATTGCATAACGGCAGTGACTTTGGCATCGGTGTTGGCCGGCGCCTGGGATAAACGTAAAGAATATTCGGACGTGTTGAACAACCTGATGCACGCGGTAGCGGTACTGGGGACGATTGGGGCGGTGCTTGTAGGCCCGTTGAGCGGACAAAGCAACGTACTTACGGGGCTGTGTTTGCTGGTTCTCTCGGTAGCGAGGTGGCTGGCGTGGGGACGGAGCCGTGGGGTTTGGAATGTGCGTACGGCCAATGGGTTGTTCGCCCTGGGATCTCTGCTGGTGATCCTAGCGGCGTTTTCGAACGCCGAGGCCCAGCTGGGGGTGGCTGCGGGGGTAGTGTTGATATTATTCGCGGTGGGTGCGGCCTTGCGTGGACGATTTGTCCAGGCCAGCAACAGCGCTGTGTTGACAGGGCATCTGAGCAGTATTGCCCTGGCGTGCACGGCGCTGATTCTGGCGTGGGAGGTTAGTACGTGGGGGATGGCCTTGGTTGTGCTGGGCTATGCAGCGATTTACGCGCTGATGCCCAGGTTGCGGCAGAACAGTGGCTTTCGGCTGGGGGCAGGGTTGTGGCTGAGTTTGGCAATACTCCTAGGGCTGGCGGTGTACAGCGGTACCCCTTATCGAGAGCAGTTACCTCAACTGGCGGTGCTTTCGCTGATCTGGATGGCGGCTGGATATATCCTCAAGCGGCTGCAGTCGGAATCCCGGGCGATGCCTCTTTACATCTGCGCGGCGATACTGGCGGGCTTTTGCGGATTGCTGAGCCTCTTTGGGCCGGCGACAGAGGATTCCTGGCTGGTGTTCCTGGTCAACGGTATTGTCTTCGCCTGTCTGTTCCTGTTGCTGCGGCAGGACATATTTGCTTATCTGATTACCTTGGCCCTGTCGTTGATGGCTTATGACTGGGTAAAGGCGAGCACGAGCTCGTTTACTCAGGATATCCTGTTTTACCTGGTAATAGGCGCGGCTGTGCTGGGGCTGTTTTTCCTGCTGCCGCATGTAAAGAGGCTGGTGATCCGGCTGGGCTCGATGCCGATGATCTCCATCTTCACCTGGCGAGGGGCGGCGATCATTTGCATGCCGATAGCCCTGCTGGCCCTGCTGGTGCTGAGTACCTATTCGGTAAAACTCAGCGGGCATCCGCGGTTCTGCACCTCCTGCCACTACATGGGAGATTACTACACTTCCTGGCAGCACTCTTCTCATAAGGATGTAGCCTGTATTGATTGCCACTATGAACCGGGGATGACGGCAACGGTAAAGGGCAAGCTGGAGGGGATGGTCCAGTTGGTCAAGTATGTCTCGCACTCCTATGGGACCAAGCCTCACGCCTTGATTTCCAACGAGTCGTGTATGCGGTCTGGCTGTCATGAGGAAATGGATCACAGCAAAGAGACGCTGCTTTTCCGGGGGCAAATTCGTTTTCGTCACGATAAACATCTGGACGAGCATCCGCGTGGGAAGGAGTTGAACTGCGTGAGCTGCCACGGACAGACCGTCGAGGGTGAGCACATCAGCGTAGGTGAGACCACCTGCCTGACCTGCCACTTCTACGGTCGAAAGCAGGAGTCGGTGGCGACAGGAGAATGTTTAACCTGTCATGTTCAGCCGGAAAAAACGGTGAGCTTCATGGGGCAGCCTTTCAACCACCGGGAGTTTTTGGCGGGGAAGGACAAGGTACATTGCTCCTATTGTCACAGTCAAGTGACACAGGGCGACGGGGCTATTTCCTCGACGCGCTGCCGGAGTTGCCATCGTCATTCGCTGGAAAAGATCGAGGACCAGGCCCAGTTTCATCTGGTGCACGTATCCAAGGGTCACTTTGACTGCTTGCAGTGTCACGATGAGATCAAACACGGCATTCATCCGATGGAGCAACAGTTGTTGGCTTCGGGTAATTGCCACACTTGCCACGAGGGCGAACGGCACTCGCTGCAGGAACGGATTTACGCGGGGACGGCGTTGCCGGAAGTGGAAAGGATCCCCGATGCGATGTACAAGGCCGGTGTAGCCTGCGATGGATGCCACACACAAGTACAGAGCGCCGGGCTGGGGGGTGTGCCCTTTACCAAGAAGCTTTCGGGGCCCAAGCAGTGCGCGGACTGTCACGGCAGCGAGATGTATGGGCAGATGCTCGCCTCTTGGCAGGAAGATACGAAAGAGCGGCTGGGCGAACTTCAGCCGGCTTTGAAGCAGTTGGACCAGACCTGCCGGACCGCCCAGGTGTCGGCCGAAGAACTTGACAAGGCTCAGAAGCTGCTGAATTCGGCTAAAACCAAACTGTCGTACGTGATGGAGGATGGCAGCTACGGAGCACATAACATCGTTTATGTCTCGGCCATCCTGGACAGTGTGGAAACAGAGATTGAAAGCTGCCGGTCCCTGACTGCCACGTGGAACAGACCCGGCCCGGAGGAGTCCAGACAATGAGATGGGAACTAGCGGACAAGGCCTTGCGTTCGGACTTCCGCCGGCGAGTGGAAGAGCTTAGCGGGCAGAACCTTGGCGACTGCTACCAGTGCGGCAAATGTACGGGCGGCTGTCCGGTGCTGGCGGATATCGAACTTTCCCCGAACCGGATCATCCGCATGATACAGTTGGGACTGGAGGAGGATGTGCTGACCAACGAGTCGGTGTGGTGTTGCACAGCCTGCGGGACGTGTAACGGTCGTTGTCCGATGGGTATCAATATCGTTCACATCCTTGATACGGTTCGGCTGCTGTCGCAGCAGAGCAAGTACCGGCCCGGCGCTTTGGAGGTATTGACGTTCTACCAAGCGTTTCTGAACTGCATACGACATTTCGGACGGCTAAACGAGATAGGCCTGATGGGCAGCTATAACATAAACTCAGGGCGTCTGCTTACGAACATGGTGAAGGCCCCCTGGTTTTTCATGAAGGGCAAGATTAGCCTCTCGCCGCACAAGATTCGGCGTATCGAAAGGCTCGAGCGGGTCTTTGCACGAATCGAGGAGATAGAAGGCAAATGAAGTACGGCTATTTCCCGGGATGTTCTCTGCTTTCCAGCGCCGTCGAGTACGATCGCTCGGCTCGGGGTGTGCTGGGCGCAGTAGGAGTGGAGCTGGAAGAAATCGACGATTGGGTTTGCTGCGGAGCGACGGCTGCCCACGCTACGAGTCCTCTTTTGTCTGCGGCTCTGCCGGCGATTTCATGTGCGGCAGCGGAAAAGCAGGGATTGGATGTACTGACCTGCTGCGCGGCCTGCTACAGCCGGCTAAAACAGACCAATCAAGAGGTCAAGGATGACCCTGAGTTGCAAAAGCAGATCAGCGAGATTATCGAGGAGCCGTATCAAGGCAATGTACGTGTACTGCACATCACCGAAGTGTTGGCCCGGGAGATTTCTCCTGAGGCGATCAAAGCTGCGGTGAAAAAGCCGCTGAAAGGTTTGAAGGTGGCCTGCTACTACGGCTGCCTGATGGCTCGGATGCCGGAAGCCTTGTGCGTGGACAAGGCGGAATACCCGGTTCTGGTGGATGATTTGATCAGGGCGGTGGGGGCTGAGCCTCTGGATTGGCCTTACAAGACCGAATGCTGCGGGGCGGCCCTGACACTGGCCAGGCAAAAGACGGTAATCCGGCTGAGCGGCGAGATCGTTCAGATTGCCAAACAGAACGGGGCTGACGTTCTGGCGGTGTCCTGTCCGTTGTGTCAGGCCAACCTGGATATGTACCAGTCGGAGGCCGAAAAACTGCTGGGCGAACAACTGTCTGTACCAGTACTTTACTTTACACAGTTGATGGCTTTGGCGATGGGACTGCCAGCCGCAGAGCTTTGTTTGGATAAGGTCATTGTGGACCCGATGCCGCTGCTTAGTGAAAAGGGCTTTATTAGCGGAGGCGTTTATTTGTGAGCGGAAGACTTTTCAACGGGCCGGCGTTTGCCCGGCCGTTGCCGTGTGTGCTGTGTGAATTACTTGGGAAGATTTGACCATGGCGAGAATGGGCGTCTTTATTTGCTGGTGCGGAGCTAACATCGCAGAGACAGTGGACTGCGAAGCGGTGGCTAGTTATGCGGGCGCCTTGCCGGGAGTAACGATTGCCCGCAGTTATAAGTACATGTGCTCGGACCCGGGCCAGCGGCTGATAACCGACGCCATCCAGGAGCATAAGCTCAGCGGAGTAGTGGTGGCTTCGTGCTCGCCGCGGATGCACGAGCCGACATTCCGTATGGCTGCGGCCAGCGTGGGGCTCAATCCCTACATGCTGGAGATGGCTAACATCCGCGAGCACTGTTCGTGGGTGCACACTAACCGTCGCGAGGCCACCGAGAAGGCTAAGGACCTGGTGCGGATACTAGTGGAAAAGGTTAAACGCAACCAGCCTCTGCAAGAGATTGAAGTGCCCGTAACTCAGCGGGTAATGGTCATCGGTGCCGGCATTGCGGGGATTCAGGCGGCCCTGGATGTGGCAGCTGCGGGGTATGAGGTGGCTCTGGTAGAGCGCCAGCCGAGCATCGGGGGGCACATGGCCATGTTGGATGAAACGTTTCCGACGCTGGACTGTTCGCAGTGCATCCTTACGCCGCGGATGGTCGAGATAATGCAGAGCAAGAATATCACCCTGCACTCTTACTCGGAAGTCGAGCAGGTTGACGGCTACGTGGGGAACTTCAAGGTAAAGGTCCGCCACAAGGCCCGCAGCATCGATATGAGCAAGTGCACCGGCTGCGGCGACTGCTGGAAGTACTGCCTGGCCCGCAACAAGATCAGCGAACCGTCGGGTCCGGCGGCGCCCGAGGAGAGTCCGGCGGAGGTAGCGGAAAAGGTGGACACCCTGCTGGAGAAATACACGGACCGGGCGGGAATGGTAATTGGACTCTTGCAGGATGTTCAAAACGAGTTCAACTACTTGCCCCAGGATACGTTGGTATACCTGAGCGTCAAGTCGAAGATACCGTTGAGTAGATTGTACGCTGTGGCTCGCTTCTACAATGGATTCAGCTTAGAGCCCAGAGGCAAATACATCATTCGAGTATGTTTGGGCACGGCATGTCACCTGCGTGGAGGCGGCCGGATAGCGGATGCGGTGGTCCGTGAACTGGGCATCGAGCACGGGGAGACGACTGCTGATAAACTGTTCACTCTGGAGCGGGTGAACTGTTTGGGAACCTGTGCCTTGGCTCCGGTGATTACGGTGAACGATAAATATCACGGCAAGATGACCGTGGGCAAGATGATGAAGGTTTTAGAGGAATGCGCCCGGGAGAAACCTGAGCAAGTGGGCGTAGAGGAGGCCCAGATAGTATGACGGTAGCAACTCGACTGGCAAATGCCGGCGACTTGGCGTCGTTGCGGCAGAAGATTCTAGCCGGGAGGAAGTCTACAAAGATTGCCATTTCGGTCTGCGCCGGCACGGGCTGTCGGGCTCAGGGAAGTATGGAGCTGTTCGAAGAGTTTCAGCGTGAACTTCAAGAGCAGAACTTGACGGACGTGGAGGTCCGGGCGACGGGCTGTCACGGTTTTTGCGAGCAGGGCCCGCTGGTAGTGATCTTTCCCCGCAAGATATTCTATCGAGGCGTGAAGGTAAAAGACGTGCCCCGGATAGTCGAAAAGACCATCCGGAACAATGAGGTAGTGGATTCTCTGCTGTTTAAGGACCCCGCTACCAAGAAAAAGTGCCTTCTGGAGAACGAGGTACCGTTTTACGCCAAGCAGCAGCGAATTGTCTTTCGCAATAACGGCAAGATCGATCCGACTCAGATCGACGACTACATTGCGGCCGATGGATATGCAGCTCTGGCTAAGGTTCTGACGAAGATGTCCGCGGAGCAGGTGATCGAGCAGGTTTCCCAGGCCGGGTTGCGCGGGCGTGGGGGCGGAGGATTCCCCACGGGCAGAAAGTGGGATATTTGCCGAGCCCAGCCGGGCGATGAAAAGTACGTTATCTGCAATGGCGACGAGGGAGACCCCGGAGCGTTCATGGATCGCAGTATCATGGAGGGCGATCCCAATAGTGTGCTGGAGGGAATGACCATCGGGGCCTACGCAATAGGTGCCAGTCGGGCGTACATATACGTGCGGGCGGAATACCCGCTGGCAGTAACTAACCTGTCGATTGCCCTGGAGCAGTCGCGATCGCTGGGCTTGCTGGGCGAGAACATCTTGGGCAGTGATTTCAGCTTCGACGTGGAGATTGTCCGCGGGGCTGGGGCGTTCGTATGTGGTGAGGAGACTGCTCTGATAGCTTCTGTGCAGGGAGATATCGGCAGTCCACAACAGCGTCCGCCTTATCCGGCCCAAGCGGGGTTATGGGGCAAACCGACGAATATTAATAATGTGGAGACCTGGGCCAACGTGCCTGTGATTATCGATAAAGGGTCTAAATGGTTTGCGGGCATGGGAACCGAGCACTCCAAGGGGACCAAGGTCTTTTCGCTGGTGGGCAAGGTGCTCAACACCGGTCTGGTAGAAGTCCCGATGGGCACGACACTGCGGGAGATCGTGTACGACATTGGCGGAGGCATCCCCAAGAAACGCAAGTTCAAGGCTGTGCAAACGGGCGGGCCTTCGGGCGGATGTATTCCGGAGTCTCTGCTGGATCTGCCCGTGGATTTTGAAAAGCTCACTGAGGCTGGGGGAATGATGGGCTCGGGCGGGCTGATCGTGATGGACGAGCGGACCTGTATGGTGGACGTGGCTAAGTACTTCCTGGCCTTTCTGGTGGACGAATCTTGCGGCAAGTGCAGCCCCTGCCGTGAAGGTGTGATGCAGATGCATAGCATTCTGTGCCGGATTGTCCAGGGCGAGGGCCGCGAAGGTGACATTGAGCTGCTGGAGCAGTTGGCAGCTTATGTGAAGGAATCGTCGCTGTGCCAGTTGGGCGGGACGGCACCGAACCCGGTGCTCTCGACCTTGCGGCACTTCCGCAACGAGTACGAAGCTCATATTAAGGATAAGAAGTGCCCGGCAGGGGTGTGTACTGCGTTGGTGGAGTTTGAGGTAGACGAGGAACTCTGCAAGGGCTGTGGGCTGTGCATGCGGGATTGTCCTACTGAGGCGGTTATAGGTGAGAAGAAGCAGCCTCATAAGATTGATGTGGAACTGTGCATTAAGTGTGGCGTGTGCTATGAAGATTGTCCGTTCGACGCGGTTATAGCAAAATGACAGAAGAAACGATCAAACTAACGATAGATAATCAAGAGGTCGAGGCCGAGGCGGGACAGACCATCCTGGATGCGGCCAAGACCCTCGGTATAGAGATTCCCACGCTTTGTTATCATCCGGCGGTGCCCTCAGCAGGCGCCTGCCGAATATGTGTGGTGGAGATTACCGCGGGCGCCAGGGGCGCTCTGGTGCCGGCCTGTGCTTATCCGGTCCAGGAAGGCTTAGGGATCCAGAGCAATTCTGAGCGGGTCAGGCAGTCGCGAAAGATGACTCTGCAACTGCTTTTGGCTCGGAGCCCGGGGGCGAAAATAATTCGCGAAATGGCCAAGGAGTATGGCTGCGAAGAGCTTCGGCTGGAGCGAAAAGATGACGATTGCATCATGTGCGGATTATGTGTGCGAGTCTGCCAGCAGATCATAGGAACGGCAGCGGTCTGTTTTGCCGGGCGCGGACCGGACCGCGAGGTCTCCACGCCCTATAAACTTCTGTCGGACGTGTGCATCGGCTGCGGAGCCTGTGCGTTTGTCTGTCCGACGGAAGCTATCGACCCGGCAGAGTTCTGCTCGAATCCACTGGAGAAAATCGCCAACGAGTTCAACTGCGGGCTGGATAACCGTACGCCGGTTCATATTCCCTTCCCCCAGGCCGTGCCAAACAAACCGGTCATCGACAGGGAAAACTGCATCCGATTCCAGACCGGAGGCTGCGGAGCTTGCCAGAGCGTCTGCCCCGCCGAGGCTATCGACTACGACATGGAAGACAAAACGGTCCAAGAGGATGTGGGGGCGATTATCGTAGCCACCGGTTATAAGCTGTTCGATACGGAAGTCTTCGAAGAATATGGTTACGGCAGATACCCGGACGTGGTAACCAGTCTGGAGTTCGAAAGGATGGTCAGCGCCAGTGGCCCCACCGATGGACAACTCTATCGGCCAAGCGACGGTAAGGAGCCTAAGACCATTGTTTTTCTGCAGTGCATAGGTTCGCGGCGGGAAAAGGGCGGAGTGCCGTACTGCTCGAAGATTTGCTGCATGTACACAGCCAAGCATACCATTCTCTATAAGCACAAGGTGCACGATGGGCAGGCATTCGTCTTTTATATGGACGTCAGGTCGGGCGGCAAAAACTACGAGCAGTTCGTCCGGCGGGTGCTGACCGAGAAAATGGCTACCTATCTGAGGGGCAGAGTCTCCAAAGTATTCCCACGAAATGGCCAACTGGTGGTTCGCGGGGCGGACACCCTGAGCGGAGGTCAGGTGGAGATTACAGCTGATATGGTGGTGCTGGCCCCGGCGATACAGCCTTCGCCCGGAGTGCAAGACCTGGCTCAGAAATTACGAATAGGTTACGACCAACACGGCTTCCTCTTGGAGGCCCATCCAAAGCTCCGACCTGTAGAAACGAATACAGCGGGAGTATTCTTAGCTGGGGCTTGTCATAGTCCTCAGGACATTCCCGACTGCGTCGCCCAGGCCAGTGCCGCAGCGAGCAAGGCTCTGGGATTGGTTTCTCATAAGCAACTGACCCGCGAGCCGACCATCGGCGTGGTTAACGAACTGTCCTGCAATGGCTGTTTCGAGTGTGAGAACGTCTGTGCTTATGGGGCTATCGAGCACAAGGAACTGCGCGACCGCGAGGGTGATCTGACGGCCACGCTGGCCCATATTAATGAGGGGCTCTGCCAAGGGTGCGGGGCCTGTGCGGTTACCTGCCGCTCGAAGAGTATCGAGGTGCAGGGCTACCGAGACGATCAGATGTTTGCGGCAATCAATGCCATTAGCCGGTAAAGTGATATGAGCGAGGAAAAACAAAATCAAAGTGAGAAGTCGCAGTGGCAGCCCCGGATTGTGGCTTTCTTGTGCAACTGGTGTTCGTACGCCGGGGCGGACTTGGCCGGTATGAGTCGGCGGGGTTACCCGGCAGCCATCAAGGTGATCCGCGTGCCCTGCTCTGGAAAGGTAGATCCGATGTTCGTGCTGAAAAGTTTCGAGCGCGGAGCCGACATGGTGCTGGTCTCGGGCTGTCATCCGGGTGATTGCCACTACACCAGCGGCAACTACCATGCTCGCAGGAAACTGCTGGCCTTTCGAGAGCTGCTGGACTTCTTCGGCATAGACCAGCGGCGATTCAAGATTTCCTGGGTCTCAGCAGCTGAGGGTGCAAAGTGGTCGTCGCTGGTAAAAGAGATTACTGCTGAAGCTCAAGCCCTTGGGCCGTTCAAAACCTTTGCCACAATGCTGCAGGGAGAACCGAGCTGATGAGTGCTAACGGCACAATAACCCAAACACTGCGTGAAGCAGCTGCCCAAGTGCTCTCTGAAGAGAAGGTGGGCGTGGTCATAGGGTATGGCCGGGACGACGGCCAGGAGTTTTCGACGCCGGTGTTCCTCCGCAAAGCAGAAGAGGTCAAACGCCTGGTCTTCGATGATCTTTGTTTCGGCAATTTGGCGGTGTACCTGCCCAGACCCGAGATACGCAAAATGGGTAAAACAGGAATTGTGGTCAAAGGCTGCGATTTGCGGGCGGTAAATGTGCTACTGCGCGAGAACGTGATTAAACGCGAAGATGTGCTGCTGATAGGGGTTCGCTGTGGCGGGGTGGGCCAGCCGCAATTGCCCAAGTGTTCGGTCTGTGAGCTGCACGATCCGGGCGGATGCGACGTGGTGGTGGGCGAAGCAATCGAACAGCAGGAAGTGAAGGCTGAGCAAAGGTACACCGAAGCGGGCAAAATTGAAGCTAAGCCGGCGGAGCATCGCTGGGAGTTCTGGCAGAAACAGCTGAGCAAATGCATCCGCTGTTACGCGTGCAGGCAGGTTTGTCCGCTGTGCTATTGCAAGCGGTGCATTATTGAAAAGAGCACGCCGCAGTGGGTCCAAACCAGCCCCCATTTGCGGGGCAACTTGGCCTGGAATGTGACCAGGGCCTTGCATTTGACGGGCCGTTGCGTGGGATGTGGCGAGTGCGAGCGGGTCTGTCCCATGGACATTCCACTCGGGGCGATCAACCAGAAGATGGCCAAGGTCGTAGACGAACGGTTCGGCTTTCGCTCGGGGTTCTCGGCCCAAGAGGAGGCTCCGTTTACAACCTTCTCCACGGAAGATTCCGAAGAAGGCATTCTGTAAGGTTAGTAGAAATGGGCGAACAGAAACTCTATCAAGCGTCGGCAAACTGGCTCAAATCGGCAGTGGATGCCTTGTGCGCCGCTGGGATTGAAGTGCTGGCTCCGACGCAGAGCGAGTCGGGCAAGGTGGACCTGGCTCGGGTTACTTCGTCCGAGCAGGTCATTCAGAGCTATCCAAACACGGCCTTTCCTCTCAAGCGGTTGTTTTTGCCCATGAGCGAAGTACTGCTGGAGTACGAGAAGGGCGAAGAAGGCGACGTGGAGCTTGGGCCCAAATCTGCACCAGCGAAAGAATTGGTAATACTGGGTTGTCGGCCCTGCGACGCGGCGGCGCTGGAGATGCTGGACAAGGTTTTCCAGTGGGACTACAGCGACGTACCCTATCAGGAAAAGCGGGATCGAACGACGGTAGTATCTTTGGCGTGTAGCGAGCCGAGCCCGGAGTGCTTTTGCACCTCGGTGGGCGGCTCGCCGCAAGGCAGCGAACAAAGCGACGTGTTGGTGTTTGGCGGCGCAAACAGTGCAGCTCTCATGCAAATCAACACAGCCAAGGGAGAAAAGTTCATCGAACGACTCGCTGATACAGTTACGCCTGCACCTGAGGGCACGAAGCTGCCTGAGCCTACAGAGCTCGAGCAAAAGTTCGATCCTCAAAAGGTCAAAGGCTGGCTGGACGAGAATTTTGAGAGTAACTTCTGGGTTGAGAACTCGCTCGGTTGTTTGGGATGCGGCACGTGCAGCTACCTGTGCCCAACTTGTCATTGCTTCGATATCGTTGACGAAGCAAGCTGGAACCGGGGCCAACGGCGGCGTAACTGGGACTGTTGCTCATTCGCCCTGTTCACCCTGCACGCCTCGGGGCACAATCCCCGGCCCGACCAGGCAGCAAGGTATCGCCAGAGACTAATGCATAAGTTCAAGGTTTTTCCGGAACGGTTCGGACGAGTAGCCTGCGTGGGCTGTGGACGCTGCCTGAAGAACTGTGCTGTCGGCCAGAACCTTCTGGCTGATCTGGCGGATATCGAATCTAGATAGAAGGGCCCGTACCATGGCGACCAAAAACACTTCCACGGCTGATCAGGCACTGATACCGTTGGATTATAAACCATCAAAGATGCGCATCGAGCGCATAACTGAGGAGACCTCCGACACCAAGACTTTCCGCCTGAACTTTTGCGACGCGGACGAGGCTCAGCGTTTTGAGTTCAGGGCTGGGCAGTTCGGGCTTTACTCGGTGTTTGGGGCGGGAGAGGCGACTTTTTGTATTGCCTCTTCGCCGACGCGCAAAGAATACATCGAGTGCAGCGTCAAACGTATGGGTAAAGTTACGGCCGAGTTGCACCAGTGCAACGAGGGGGACATCATCGGCTTTAGAGGCCCGTACGGAAACTCCTTCCCCATGGAGCAGATGGAAGGCAAGAACCTGCTGTTCATCGGCGGCGGGATTGGCTTGGCGCCTTTGCGCTCGCTGATCTGGAATTGCCTGGACCTGCGGGAGCAGTTCGCCGAGATGACTATCCTTTATGGTGCCCGCACGGAGGCGGACCTGGTGTACAAAGAGGAGCTCAAGACCTGGCAGCAGATGCAAGACGTGCGGACTGCTTACACGGTGGACCCGGGCGGTGAGACCCCCGAATGGAAGGGGGAAGTGGGCTTCGTTCCGCAGATCCTGGAGAAAATGAAGCCCAGCCCGAAGAACACGATTGTGATAACCTGTGGGCCGCCCATCATGATAAAATTCGTGCTGGTTTCTCTGACCGGCCTCGACTTCTCGCTGGAATCGGCGTACACAACTCTGGAAAACCGGATGAAATGCGGCGTGGGCAAGTGTGGTCGTTGCAATGTCGGCAACCAGTACGTCTGTAAGGACGGCCCGGTTTTTCGCTGCAGTGATCTGCAGAACCTTCCGCAAGAGTTCTAAAAAGAAAAAACACCTTGCTGGGCAAAGGTCTAATTCTCACAACTGAGAATTATCAGCTCAACCTGTTTTTAGGCGAATTGCCTTAACTCGCTTGCATGGCGAATGTTATGGTGTTTAAGCCGCGACCGGCGGCAAACAAAGCCTCTGGCATGGTCTTTGCGATATAACTAATACGGCCCGGAGGTTCGACCGCTCGATGTGGGGAATTATGGCCGTGCCAGCCGAGAGAATATGGACTAGAGAATTATCCAGAACTGGCTAATCACAAGTGGAGCAGAGTAACCATGGCTAAGATAATGATTGTCGACGATGACCCCGATTTTGTGGATTCTATCTCCCGCCTATTGCACCGTAAGGGCCACAACATTACACCTGTTTACGATACTGAGGGAGTCATCGAGCGCTTGGAGCGGGATCCGCATGATGTGCTGATCCTGGACGTTATGTTTCCCGAGAATGCCGCGGAAGGATTCCATCTGGCTCAGGAAATCCGCAAGCATCAGGCGCTGAGCCGACTGCCCGTTCTTATTCTCTCTGCCATCAACACCAAATTCCCTATGGGCTTCGGGCCTGGCGATATCGACGATGCCTGGATGCCCGTGCAGGACTTCCTCGAAAAACCCATTGATTTTGATGTCTTGGCCGATAAGGTAGAGATGTTGGCTAAGCATTAGTCCGCCGCCGGCTGGTAGACGTAGAATGCTTGGCCATAGCTGGGTTTGTTGGCTGAAGGGTCCGCTAGCGCATCCTAGTAAAGGAGTCAATAGTGTCCAGTCTACTAATCATAGTCAATTGGTTGCTGCCTTTGCTATATCTGGTCTTGCTGGTCGACTACGGAGCTACTTTCTTCCTCCGCACCAAGGCCCAGATCCGTAACCCTTGGCTGGCGCCGGTACTTTGCGTTCATGCTTTTTTCCTGGTACTGCGATCGATTCACTTTGGCCAACCACCCTTGGGCAATGTATATGAAATTTTTTCGGTCTTGGCCCTGTCGACCGGGGCAGTTTATGCAGTCGTGGAATTTGTGGGCCGAGACCGTCGCAGCGGTATATTTGTTTTCCTACTGGTGTTTCTGTTCCAATACACATCATCAAGCTTCCTGGGCGCCAGCAGTACCCAGTCAACCGGCTGGGCTCGCCTGCACGTTGTCCCCGCCTTGGTGGCCTATACAGCTTTTGCCATCGCGGCTATCTATGGACTGTTGCATATATTGGCTCAGCGCAATTTGAAGCAGCACCATTTCGGGATGCTCTTCGACCGATTGCCTCCACTGGATTTGCTGGGCAGGATGACCTGGTACGCTTTGTTCAGCGGCTTTGTTTTCATAACCATCACTATAGTTACCGGCCCGCTTCTGTTCAGTCATCAGGCGACTGATGTGCCAGATGCCAAGCTAACAGCCAAGATAGTCGTCGGCTCAATTGCCTGGCTGATCTATGTTGTGGCGGTGCTAGGCAAGCTTCTGGGCAAGTGGCCGTCGCGGCGGATTTCAAGTATAGCAGTAACCGGCTTTGTGGTGATTATGATATTGCTTATCGTCAGTGGCATTTTGTCTTGAGAACTGTGCTTGGGGAAATGTTGTGCCAGAGCTTTATCCGATTTATGCGGATTTAACCGGCCGAGCTGTACTGGTCGTTGGTGGCGGCGTTGTAGCTGCCCGCAAGGTGGGGGCTCTGCTGAAAAGACAAATACGAGTGACGGTGGTGGCCCCGGAACTCTGCCCGGAGCTGCAAGGCTTGGCCGACGATTCGGGTTTGGTGATTCATCAACGTGGTTACCGGACAGGTGACTTGGCTGAGCACTGGCTAGTAATCGCGGCTACGGATGATTCAGAACTGAACCGCAAGGTTTTCGCCGACGCGGGCAAGGCCCGGATATTCTGCAACGTGGTGGACCAGCCGCAACTGTGCACGTTTCACGTTCCGGCAGTAGTCCGGCAGGGGCTCTTGCAGATCGCCATATCGACCGCAGGAGTGAGCCCGGCTTTGGCAAAGAAGATCCGTCTAGAACTTGAAGAGCAGTTTGGCCCGGCCTACGGAGAACTTTTGGAAGGTTTGCTGGAGCTGCGCAATTGCTTTCGCCAGAATTATCCGCTCGATGCGCCTCGCAGACGAAAGCTTCTGAAGTCGTTCCTGGATTCGCCGGTGCCGCAATTATTGTTGGAACAGTTGGATTCTCATTCGTTCGCCGTTGAGTTGGAAAAATGGAAATCTCGGTAATCGGCATAAATCATCGCAGCGCGCCGGTGGATGTCCGCGAGCGTTTTGCCTTGCCCAGTGACTTGGCTAAAAAGCTGCTGCGGACCATCCGGGCCGAGAAAATCTTTTCTGAGGCCTTGGTGCTGGATACCTGCAACCGCACGGAGGTCTATCTCGTTTCCAAAGCTAAACAGGACTCACTGAGGCATCTGCTGGGTCATATTACCCAGCTTAAACAAGCTTCGCCGGTAACTGATACTTCACTTTTCTATCACCATCAGGGCTTGGACATGGTCAGGCACCTGTTTCGAGTTGCCGGAACTCTTGATTCGCAGATGGTGGGGGAGCATCAGATATTGGGCCAACTCAAAAACGCTTACCGCCTGGCTCTGGATGCGGGCACAGCCCGTTTTTTGCTGAATAAGCTCCTGCATTGGGCTTTTCGTGTGGGCAAGAGAGTTCAGACCCAAACCCAGTTGGGCCGGGGGTCGGTCAGCATTGCCACCTCCGCCGTAGAATTAGCTGGACAGGTCTTTTCCAAGCTGTCCGGCAAGACCGTGCTGCTGGCTGGAGCCGGTGAAACTGCCGAGCTTGCCGCCCAGGCCCTGCTTCGTTGCGGGGTCAGTGAGCTTATTGTGGCTAACCGGACCCTGAGCCGTGCGGAGAGGTTGGCTGAAGATTTCCTACAAAATCGGCGAGCGAAGAATCTCAAAGCTAAGACAGTATGCCCAGCTAGCCTCGACGAGCAAAACAAGGTTTGCCCGGTATTGGCCGGGCAAAAGGCTGAGGATGGATCAAGTACAGGCTCGGAGCAGCCTCTCAGGGCGCGAGCCATCGGCCTGGATGCGATTCCGTCGGTGATTGGGGGAGTGGACCTGCTGATTTGCTCCACTGGCTCGACCGAGCCGCTGCTTACTTACCAGAACGTGGCAGGCTTCCTTCGCCACGAAAACCATCCCTTGCTGATTATCGATATCTCCGTGCCCCGCAATGTTGAAGCTCGCCTGGGCGAACTGCCGAATGTTTTCCTTTATAACATTGACGATCTGGATCTGCTGGTGGCCCGTAACCTCGAACGACGCCGAGAAGAAATCCCTCGCGCTGAAGCTATTATTGACGACGAGGTCGAACAGTTCGGCAAGTGGCTGGACTCTCTGCAAGTGGCCCCGACCATTAAACTTCTGCAGCGACGCTTTGCCCAGCTGCAGGAGGCGCAGATCAGCCGTTACGGGCGCAAGTTCGCGTCGTCAGACCAGAAGGAGCTGGAGGAGTTTTCGAGAGGTCTGTGCAGCAAGATGCTTCATAAGCCGGTGGCCTTTCTGCGGGAGCTAGCAACGGATTCGGCCAACAGCGAGGGACTGGCGGCGGTCGATACCATTCGGCGGATGTTCGATCTGGATTCTCTGGAGGAACAGAAGTGAGCCGACTGGTGATAGGTACTCGCGGTTCAGCGTTGGCTCTCTGGCAGAGCGAACATGTCCGCGCCGCTTTATTGGCGGAGCATCCTGATCTGGAAATCTCTTTGCAAGTTATCCGCACCAAAGGCGATAAGATTCTCGATTCGACTCTTTCTAAGATCGGTGACAAGGGACTGTTTACCAAGGAGATCGAGAACGCTTTGTTGGATAAGACCATCGATTTGGCGGTTCACAGCCTCAAGGACTTGCCGACGGAGCTGCAGGAGGATTTGGCTATTGCTGCGGTAACGACCCGAGAGGACCCGGCCGATGTCCTGGTAGCAAAAGAGGGTTTGAAATTAGAGAGTCTTACGGCCGGGGCGAAGGTGCTAACGGGGTCTCTGCGTCGCCAAGCTCAGTTGCTGCATCGGCGGAGCGATTTGCTTATTGAGCCTGTCCGGGGCAACATCCAGACCAGGCTCAAGAAACTTGACGAGTCCGAGGCCCAGGCAATTGTTCTTGCCAAAGCCGGGCTAGTACGGTTGGGCCTGAGCGACCGCATCACTGAGCGACTCGACCCTGCCGAGTTTTTGCCGGCCTGCGGACAGGGAGCCCTGGCCGTCGAGATCCGCAAAGATAATAGCCGTCTGGCTGAGCTTCTACGCCCACTGGATAATCTGAAATCTCGGGCCACGACCACGGCTGAGCGGACCTTTTTGGCTGAGCTTGGCGGCGGCTGTCAAGTGCCCGCCGGAGCGTACGCCCGGATCAGCGGTGAACCGGAAGTAATAGCCATCAACGCAATGGTTGCCAACCTTGATGGAAGCCAGTTATTGCGGGATTCGATCTCGGCGCCCGTTACCGGTCTGGATAGTGCGGTTGAGCTGGGGAGAAAAGTTGCTGAGCGATTGCGAGCCAAGGGCTGTCAGAAGATTCTCGATGAGGTCCTTGCTGAGTCTCCTCCTATACCGGAGCATAGACAGTGAGTAATGGATGTGTGTATTTAGTTGGAGCCGGCCCGGGGGATCCGGGCTTATTGACGCTGCGGGGTAAAGAGGTGCTCGGGCGAGCAGATCTGGTGGTTTACGACCATTTGGTTTCTCCACGTTTGCTGGATTACGCTCCGCTGAAGGCTGAACAGATATATGTGGGCAAGCAGGCCTCAGCCCACACCCTCAGTCAGGATAAGATAAATCAATTACTTATCGATCGAGCCCGGGCCGGGGCCAAGGTGGTTCGGCTCAAGGGGGGAGATCCCTTCGTCTTTGGTCGGGGCTCAGAAGAGGCCTTGGCTTTGGTCGAAGCGGGCATAGCCTTTGAGGTCGTCCCTGGAATCACTGCCGGCACAGCTGCTCCTGCTTATGCCGGCATTCCCGTAACCGACAGGAATTTTACCAGCAGCTTTACTATGATAACCGGGCACGAGGCCGAGGATAAAGCTGACTCCAGCATAAACTGGCAGAGCTTAGCCGCGAGCAACAGCACTTTGGCCTTTTACATGGGTGTCAGGAATTTGCCCCGCATCTGCGCCAATCTGACCAAACACGGTTTAGCTCCCCAGACCCCAGCTGCTTTGATCCGTTGGGGTACCACCACACGTCAAGAGGTCCTGGTCGGTTCGGTCGCCAGCTTGCCCCAGCTGGCCAAAGAGGCAGATTTCAGATCCCCCGCCCTGCTTCTAATCGGCAAGGTGGTGGCCCTGCGGGAGAAGCTCAAGTGGTTCGAACGCCGGCCATTGTTCGCAAGGCGAATCGTTGTTACCCGGGCCCGGAACCAGGCCTCTGAGCTCAGCAGGCGTTTGGAGCAATTGGGCGCCGAGGTTATCGAGTTGCCCACTATTCGTATCGAACCGCTCGAAGACCCCACAGCTTTGCAGCAGGCTATCGGCCAGCTGGCTTCGTTCGACTGGATTATTTTCACCAGCACCAACGCGGTGGATGCCTTCTTCGGGGCTCTGGAAAAGGCGGGTCTGGATGCACGGGCCCTGGTGGCCAACCGGATTTGCGTGATTGGTCCGGCCACGGCTGGGCGGCTGCGGCAGTTCGGAATCCGGCCCGACGTCCAGCCGAAGAAATTTACCACTGCAGATGTAGTCGAGAGTCTTGCCTCGCGGCAGCAACTGACCGGCCGGCGGGTTCTGTGTCCCCGGGCGGACATTGCTCCCAAGGATTTGCCGGAGGCTCTAACGGCTGGGGGGGCCACGGTCAAAGAGATAGCGGCCTATCACACCGTGCCGGACAATACCAATGCCCAAGATGTGATTGAACTGCTGGGCCAAGGACAGATTCACTGGGTTACTTTCACCAGCAGCTCGACCGTGAAAAACTTTTTTGCGGTGGTCAAGCCCGAAGCATTGGCTGCGGGGGTGCGTTTGGCAAGTATCGGGCCGGCGACTTCGGCCACTTTAAAGCAGTTTGGATTTACCCCGGCCGTTCAGGCCGAGCAACATACTATCAACGGGCTCATTGAGGCTATAATTAGCCGGGAGAGCCCGGCAAAGGCGTAAGGATGATTGGTATATCGAAATTATATTGCGGTACTGTAGAACCTTCCGACGTGCTGCGCTATGGCTCGTCGAGCAAGCAATTGCCCAGCCATCTGCTGCAGTTCTCGGCGGACAAGAAGCCGGTAGTGGTCTGGAACTGCACCCGGCGATGTAATCTCCGGTGCGTGCACTGTTATGCGCAGTCCGCCGACCAGGAATACAGCGGAGAAATGACGACGGCTGAGGGATTGGCCCTGCTGGAAGATTTGGCCCAGTTCGGCTCGCCGGTGGTGCTGTTCTCCGGAGGCGAGCCGCTGTTGCGCAAGGACCTTTTGGAATTGGCCGGTCGGGCGGTCAAGCTGGGCCTGCGGGCGGTTATCTCGACCAACGGTACGCTGATAGATGCCAAACGAGCCGAGCAGCTCCGCGAGATAGGCCTGAGCTACGTGGGCGTTTCGCTGGATGGCATGGAGGGAACTAATGATAAGTTCAGGGGGATGAAGGGCGCTTTTGCCAAGGCTCTGACGGGCATCCGCAATTGCCTCAAGGCAGGGATAAAAGTGGGACTGAGATTCACCATCAACAAGCGGAACGTGGCTGACGTGGCGGATATCTTTTCGCTGCTGACGGATGAGAATATTCCGCGGGTGTGTTTCTATCATCTGGTGTATGCCGGCAGGGGAAGCGCTTTGATGGAAGAGGACCTGGACCACGAGCAGACCCGCCGCGTGGTGGATCTGATTATCGACCGTACGGCCCAGATGCATGGGCAGGGCTTGGCTAAAGAGGTGCTTACGGTTGACAATCATACAGATGGTCCTTACCTGTATCTGCGGATGGTTCGGGAAAAGAATCCGCGGGCTACAGATGTGATGGAGCTGTTGCGGATGAACGGCGGCAACTCCTCGGGGCGGGGCATTGGCTGTGTGAGCTGGGACGGGGCGGTGCACGCGGATCAGTTCTGGCGGCACGTTGCTTTCGGCAACGTCATGGAACGAAAGTTTTCCGAGATTTGGACGGATTTATCGCACCCCCTGATGGCCAAGCTCAAGGATAAGCGTCCGTATCTGAAAGGGCGTTGCGGAGCTTGTAAGTTTCAGGATATTTGCGGGGGGAACTTCCGGGTGCGGGCCGAGGCGGCCACCGGTGATCTGTGGGCTCCGGATCCGGCGTGTTATCTGAGCGACGAAGAGATAGGCCTGGCCCCGGCCAAGGGCGAGGGGCGGCAGAAATTCGAACAGCCGGCAGGAAAGGTTTGAAAGGATTGAACCATGGCTTTTCCTCAGCAAAGACTGCGGCGTCTTCGACGAACTGAAAACCTTAGGCGGCTGGTGCGGCAGACTCGCCTGGCAATTGACGATTTGGTCTATCCCATGTTCGTCTGCCCGGGCTCGGGAGTGCGCAAGGAAATCTCGTCTTTACCAGGCTGTTATCATTTATCTGCTGATAAGGCTGCTGAACAGGCCCGCCAATTGGCTTCTCTGAGGATTCCGGGAACGATTCTTTTCGGTTTGCCGGCCAGCAAGGACGCTCGCGGATCGAGCGGCTACGATCCAAGCGGTGTTGTCCCTCAGGCTATAAAAGCTATCAAGGACGCAGCACCGGAGCTGGTGGTGATTACCGATGTGTGTTTGTGCGAATACACGGACCACGGCCATTGCGGAGTAATAGATTCAAACCAACAGGTGGACAACGACGCTACGCTGGAGCTATTGGGCAAGATGGCGGTGGTTCATGCCCAAGCCGGCGCGGACATGCTAGCCCCTTCGGACATGATGGACGGGCGGGTGGGGGTGATCCGCAAGGCGTTGGATAGCGAGGGGTTCAGTCATTTGCCGATCATGAGTTGTGCAGTTAAATACTGCTCTGCGTTTTACGGCCCTTTCCGGGAGGCCGCAGATTCGACGCCGCAGTTCGGCAATCGTCGGGGCTATCAGATGGACCCGCCCAATGCTCGCGAGGCCCTGCTGGAGGCGGCGGCGGATATCGAGGAAGGAGCCGACATCCTGGTGGTCAAGCCGGCGCTGCCTTACCTGGATATTATCAGCCAGGTGCGGGCAGCTACGGATGTGCCGTTGGCTGCTTATAACGTTTCGGGCGAGTACGCTATGCTTTTGGCGGCTGAGGAAAAGAAGCTGATCGACGGCGAGGCGGCCATGCTGGAAATGCTCACCTGCATCAAGCGTGCCGGCGCTGATTTTATTCTTACCTACTTTGCTGAGCGGGCGGCCCGGGCCCTGGGCGCTTAGGTGCAAAGGAACTGACCTGTGTCTGGACATCCTGGAAATCTCGACAAGGGTGGTTATCTTCCGCAGCTGATCGCCTGGGAGGTTACGCGGTTTTGCCTGCTCTCCTGCAAACACTGCCGGGCGGCGGCCAAGGCTGAGCCTTATTCGGGTGAGCTGTCGACGGAGGAGTGCTTCAAGCTGTTGGATAACATCGCTTCGTTTTCTCGGCCGATTATTATCCTGACCGGCGGCGAGCCGATGATGCGACCGGATATTTACGACATTGCCGCTCACGGGCACGAGCTGGGCCTGCCGGTGGTGATGGCCCCGTGCGGAATACTTATAGATGATGAGACTGCCGTAAAGATCGTCCAGTCGGGCATCAAACGCATTTCCATCTCTCTGGATGGAGCCACGGCAAAATCTCACGATGCCTTTCGCCAGGTGGAGGGGGCCTTTGAAGGTACGCTGGCCGGTTTGGAGGCCGCCAAGCGAGCGGGGCTCGAGTTTCAGATCAATACCACGGTGAGCCGACATAACCTCTCGGAGCTGCCGGCCATCCGTGAGTTGGCTATAAGGCTGGGGGCGAAGGTTTTCAATCCCTTCTTCCTGGTGCCCACCGGGCGGGGAAAGGAATTGGCCGACCAGGAGATTTCGCCGGAAGAATATGAACAAACCTTGAGGTGGCTTGCGGAAAAGCAGAACTCTCCCGAAATAAAACAGCGGGTAACCTGCGCACCGCACTATCAGCGCATTCTGCGGCAAATGCACGTGACGGGGATACGTCCGGTGAAAGGGTGTATGGGAGGACAGACCTTTGCCTTTATCTCCCACCGGGGTAAGGTGCAGATTTGCGGCTTCCTGGAGCTCGAATGCGGCGACCTTCGGCGGGAGGACCTGGATTTTCGCAAGATCTGGAAGACTTCGGAGGTTTTCCGGCGATTGCGTGATCTGGATAGCTATCACGGGCGGTGCGGCTACTGCGAGTTTCGCAAGGTTTGCGGTGGCTGCCGAGCCCGGGCCTATGCTCTGACCGGCGACTACCTTGCTGAGGAGCCTTATTGCCTGTATCAACCACACGGTAAGAAGGGCAAAGAAAAGGACGCCGCTGAGCTTGATGATCTGGATAAGAAAATCATTTCGATAATCCAGGCGGATTTGCCCGTAGCCTTGCGGCCTTTCGGCGTATTGGCTGAACGCCTGTCGGAAAGTCCCGAGGAAATCATGGCCCGAATCAGGCGGGCATGCTCGGAAGGTATCATTCGACGGCTGGGGCCGGTTTTTGATTCGCCTCGGCTGGGTTATGGTTCGACACTGGTGGCGGCGAAAATACCAGCCGAGCGCTTGGAGGAAGTGGCGGAATTGGTGAACCAGTTGGTCGGCGTTACTCACAACTACCGCCGGGAGCATACCTACAATCTTTGGTTTACTCTCACGGCTGCTTCGGCGGAGCAAATCGACAGCATCCTTGACGATCTGCGGCGGCAGACCGGGATCGCCGAGTTTTATAGCCTGCCGGCGTTGGCAGTGTACAAAATCCAAGTCGATTTTCAATTGAACGAAAGGAGGACCGCTTCAGGGAACGTTCGGGCAGCGGGCCCGGGCGCTCGGCCGGCTGAGCCGGCTAAACTGGACGAGAGGCAAAAGCACTTGGTGCGACTCCTGCAAGAAAGTCTTCCGTTAGTGCCCGAACCCTTCGCGGAACTGGCTAAGCAAGTGGACTTCTCGGCTAAAGAGATTGTCCAGCAGATAGCGGACTGGCTTGGCGCCGGTCTGATCCGTCGGTTCGGGGCCGTGGTAGGGCATCGGGAACTGGGATTTGAGGCCAACGGGATGGCGGTATTCCAGGTAGACGACAATCGAATCGACGCTATGGGCGAAAAGATGGCAGAGCATCCGGAAATCTCCCATTGCTATCGTCGCCCGACGCTGGACGATTGGGATTATAATCTTTTTGCCATGGTTCACGGACGCGGCCAAGCACAAGTCCGCCGATTCGTGGAGTCTCTGGCCGACGAACTGGGAATCAGCGAATATGATGTTCTGTTTTCGACGACCGAATACAAAAAGACGTCCATGAAGTATTTCCTGGAATCTGTCGAATCGTAAGCTGAGCTATTCACATGAGCAGTCAGAGTAATTCGCAACTTATGGCCCAGGCACGAGAAGTCATTCCTGGCGGAGTCAACTCTCCGGTTCGGGCCTTTGGACCGGTGGGCATCGAGCCGCGCTTTATCGATCGAGCTGCCGGCTCGCACATCTGGGACGTAGAGGGAAAAGAGTATATCGACTATGTCGGTTCCTGGGGTCCTCTTATTCACGGTCACGCTTACCCGCCGGTGGTCGAAGCCGTTCGCCAGGCTGCGGGCAGGGGTACCAGCTTCGGGGCACCGACGGCAGCTGAGGTGGAATTGGCTCAGCTAGTGTGCGAACGGGTTGCTTCGGTCCAGATGGTGCGCCTGGTGAATTCAGGCACGGAGGCCACCATGACCGCAGTCCGTTTAGCCAGGGCCTTCACCGGCCGATCAAGAATCATCAAATTTACCGGCGGCTATCACGGCCATGCCGACACCTTCCTGGTCAAGGCCGGCTCCGGAGCGGCAACTCTTGGCACACCAACCAGTCCTGGCATACCCAGGGAGGTTGTGGCCGATACACTCACAGCCGAGTTCAATAACCTCGAAGCTGTAGGCCGCCTTTTTAAAATTCATTCCGCCCAGATCGCCGCGGTAATAGTCGAACCGGTCTGCGGCAACGCCGGTGTTATTCCCCCAGCCGATGGTTTCTTGCAAGGGCTGCGCGATTTGACCGCCCAGCATGCTGCGGTCTTGATCTTTGACGAGGTGATGACCGGCTTTCGCTTGGGTCCCAGCGGCGCCCAGGGATTGTTCGGGATCAATCCCGATCTGACGACCTTTGGCAAGATTATTGGCGGCGGTCTGCCTATCGGTGCGGTTGGCGGGGCGGCTGAAATCATGAAACAGTTAGCTCCGGTTGGACCGGTTTACCAGGCCGGCACCCTTTCGGGCAATCCTATTGCCGTTGCCGCCGGCTTAGCAACTCTTAGAGCGTTGAACGAGGAAGTCTACACCAAGCTCGAGAGTCTGGCTAGCCGGCTAGAGAATGGTTTTAAGAATAATCTGGCCAAGCTTTCCCTGCCCTTTCAATTTCAGCGGGTGGGGTCCATGGCCTGTTTGTTTTTTACGGAGCAGCCTGTTGGAAATTACGCCCAGGCCAGCTCATCGGATACCGAGCGTTTCGCAGTTTATTTTCGAGCTATGCTCGAGCAGGGCATTTATCTGCCGCCCTCGCAGTTTGAAGCCTTCTTCATCAGTGCTGCCCACACGCTCGAGGATATCGATCGGACTGTTGACGCTAACTTTGCAGCTTTGCAGGCGGACGGCTAACCAACCATATTCGTAGGAGTTCTCCTCTTGCAAATTTCTGTTGGACAGCCATAGTGCTCTGCCCGCGTAAGCACTGGAAATCGGGTAAGGTTTTCTGGTGTTTTCGCTTGTGTAAGTTTGTCTTCTGAGATGTTTTCGGATGAAGATCAAGAAAGGCTATCTTCCCAGAATCACGGGTCGACCGGCTTCGGATCTTACCAGCCAAGAAGTTATATCTCCCTTGCAAATACCCATCTGGTTGGCGGGCAAGCAATACAGGCCGCTGGTCAAGCCGGGTCAGGCCATCAAGTGCGGAGAGCCGTTGGCTGAGCTGGAGATTTCCGGTGGAAGCCTGAATATTCCAGCGCCTTACAAGGGGACTGTGGAGCAGATTGAATTCGAAAAGGGATTTCTGATCCTCAACGTAGCTGAGCCGAATCCGCAAGCGTGGTCGGAGCCAACTTATCCGGACCCGGCGGTGATGGAAGATCGAGTGGCTCGAGAACGCCTGGCAGCTGCGGGTATTTGGCCGGCGTTCTGGGATTCGGCAAGTGCTGGCACGCCCGCCCTGGATGCCCCCCAGCCCAAGGCCATCGTGATCAAGGCCGTCTGTGCCGAGCCTTTCCGGGCTCGGGGCAAGGTGGTCCTGGAGAATAACCTCGAACTGTTTCTGCAGGGCTTGAGTTACCTGGAGCGGCTCAGCGGGGAGTTTGCCCCCACTTATCTGATTCTCACGGCTGCTCAACATCCTCTGGCTAAAAAGATTAAAAAAGAAGTGGCTGGCCTGGCCTGGGTTCGGCCGATATTTGTGCCCCTGGTTTATCCGGTCGGCAACAATCAATATCTCTGGCGGTGTCTGCGGCGAAACGAGAGTAACTTACAAAAAGGA
>JAUXAG010000001.1 GCA_030614915.1 Actinomycetes bacterium
GTGTTCTCCTTTGTCTTCGCCTGTATTTACAAGCCGACCGAGTTTATCCAGATGTATTTCGCGATCACGCTCGCCATCATCGCCGGCCTCGGGTGCGCCATCATAGGAGGCCTGTACTGGAAGTATGGCGGAACGATTGCCGCATACGTCGCGGTGTCTCTTGGTGCAGTGCTGGCAGTCACCCGCTTAGTGGTACAGCAATTCACGAGCGCGATCGCCGATATGCCCGACAAGAACCTCATCTTTCGGTTTTTTGACTGGATAAACGGTGTAAGCAGCCAGTACGTGTGGTTCTACATCATGGTCATTTGCATCGGGTTTTTTGTGATTCTCTCGCTCCTCGAGATGCGCAAGCCGTATGAACCTGAACCGTATGCTGCACCGAGGCAAGTACGATGTAAAGGACGAGCACAAGAAAGCAGACGACGCTGTCAAGAGCACCTGGTTGAAATTCGTCGGCATTACCCAGGAATTTACCGGCTGGGATAGAATCCTGGCCTACGGTTTGATTGTCTGGACTTTCGGCTGGTTGGCCGTTTTTATCATAGGTGCCATCATTAACTACATGGTCAAGCCGATCTCCCTTGATTGGTGGAGCGGTTTTTGGAAGTTCTGGCTGTGGCTCTATATCTGTGTCAGCATCATCACCATGTTCTGGTTCGTGGCCGGCGGAGTTCCCGATCTAAGGTTTTTATTTGCTCGCCTGAGGACCCTCAAGCGGGATGATCGCGATGATGGCAGCATTGTCGGCCATCACCTCGCCGCCGAAGAGGATACTATCGTGGCTCAGGCGGACACTGCCGAGGAAGAAAAAAACCAGACCAAGTGAAAGACTCTGCCGGGCGGTGGAGTGGACTCCCCGTAATCTGCAGGCATTGACCCCGGGAAACCGCCCCAGGTATCCCACGCCCAGTATTGCGAAGCTGGCTCCGCCCGCCAATTAGGCGGGAATAAATCATCTGCCAAAGCCGCCGAAGCCAAAAGCATCAACACAAAAATAGCAGCCCAAAATTTCATGAAATATCCGGGTTAGACCAGGCCTTGTGCCATCATGGCGTGGGCTACTTTCAAGAATCCGGCGATATTTGCCCCGTCGGCCAAGTTGCCGGGAACGCCGAAGGCCTCGGCTGCCTGGACGGCCTGATCATAAATGCTGTCCATAATCAGGTGCAGCCTCTTGTCGACCTCCTCAAAGGTCCAGTCCAGTCGCATCGAATTCTGGCACATTTCCAAGGCGCTGGTAACCACGCCGCCGGCGTTGGCGGCCTTGGCGGGCCCGAAGGAAACGCCATTGTCGATGAAGGTCTGAATCGCCTCCGGGGTGGAGGGCATGTTGGCTCCTTCGCCGACCGCTATACAGCCATTTTTGACCAAGCTTTGAGCCGATTCGACATCAATCTCGTTCTGAGTGGCAGAAGGTAGGGCGACCTTGCAGGGGACGGTCCAGATGCCGGCCGATCCCTCATTATACTGAGCTGAGGAGTGCTCAGCAGCGTACTCCTTGATTCGGCCGCGCTGGACTTCCTTGATCTTCTTTACGGTGTCGAGTTTTATGCCGGCTTCATCCACTATGTAGCCATTACTGTCGGACATGGCTATAACTCTGGCCCCGAACTGCTGGGCTCTCTCGCAGGCATAGATAGAGACGTTTCCCGAACCAGAGATAACCACTGGCAGGTCCTTCCAATCCTTGCCTAGGGTCTGTAGCATACGGCTGATGAAGTAGATTAAGCCGTAACCGGTGGCTTCTTTGCGGACCAAAGAGCCGCCCCAGCCCAGGCCCTTGCCAGTCAGTGTGCCGGTAAAGGAATTGGTCAGTTTCTTGTACTGTCCAAACAAATAGCCGATTTCACGAGTACCGACGCCGATATCACCGGCGGGAACGTCGGTGTCCGGTCCGACGTGGCGGAAAAGCTCGCTCATGAAAGACTGGCAAAAGCGCATGACCTCGTTGTCAGTCTTGCCCTTGGGGTCGAAGTCGCTTCCGCCCTTGCCCCCGCCGATGGGGGTGGTGGTCAGAGCATTCTTAAAGACCTGCTCGAAACCAAGGAACTTGATGATGCCAAGGTAGACCGAGGGGTGAAAGCGCAGGCCGCCTTTGTATGGTCCGATAGCGCTGTTGAACTCGACGCGGAACCCGCGATTGATATGAATCCGGCCGCTGTCATCCTGCCAGGGGACGCGAAAGATGATCTGCCGTTCGGGCTCCATGATCCGTTCGAAAATCTTGGCTCGGGCCAACTCGGGATGCTTCTTGATGGCGATGGCCACGGACTCGGCAACTTCGTGGACGGCCTGATGAAATTCGGTTTCACCGGGATTGCGGGCCACGACGGCCTCCATAATACTTTCAACAACTTGCTCGGGCATATCGTGGTTCCTTTCACTGAATTAGTCGTTCGTATGTTTTATAGGCAGTATCGATGAAAAACTTAGCTCGCCCATGAGCAAAGCAAGATACCCAAAACAACCGGATAAGCAATATAGCGATTGGGCAGCAGGTGTCAAGGTAAACGCCCGCCGCCAGGGGCAAGAAATCATATGCGGCCAAGATATAGTGGAGAAGCCGACGGTTGGGTTATATAATGGCCGCCCCAGGGCGCAGGGACAGATGCGGGCAGATTTGACCCGAGCAAGCTAACAGGACATAAGGAGCGAAAATGGATCTGGTAACCGGGGGCACGGGACTGCTGGGCAGTCACATCGTAGAGCATCTGGTCAAGGCTGGTCGAGAGGTGCGAGCCCTGGTTCGGCCCAACTCGGATACCAAATGGCTGGCGAGCCAGGCGGGAGTAGAACTGACAACGGGGCATCTGCAAGACGAGGATTCGCTTATCAAGGCCTGTGAGGGGGTGGAGGTGGTGTATCACTCGGCGGCGAAGGTGGGGGATTGGGGGCCTTGGTGGGAGTTCGAGGAAATCACCATCAAGGGCACCGAGCGACTGCTGAAGGCTGCCTGTGCGGCGAAGGTCAAGCGGTTTGTGCACATTTCGTCGATCAGCGGTTATGGGCATCCGGACGGCGAAAACCTGGTGCTGGACGAGACATCGCCGCTGGGACAGAACGTTTATCGCTGGAGCTACTACACCAAGAGTAAGGTGGCAGCCGAAGAGCTGGTGCGGAAAGCACATCAGGAGCAAGGGCTGGAGATTGTGATTATCAGGCCGAGCTGGCTGTTCGGCGAACGCGACCGGGTTACAGTAGGACGAGTGGTCAAGGCTATCCGCAGCGGGTCGATGAAGATAATCGGGGACGGGACGAATCGGCTCAATGCAATCTATGCAGGTAACGTGGCCCAGGGGGCTCTGCTGGCAGCGGCGAAGGAGCAGTCCAACGGTCAAGCCTATAACATGAGCAACAATGGTGTGATAACCCAGCAGGAATTGTTCGACACCTATGCGAAGTACCTAAACTGTGAGCCAATAACCAAACATGTGCCCTTCGGGGTGGTTTGCAGGGCGGCGCTGGTAATGGAGGCCCTTTGGAAACTGTTTCACAGCAAAAAACCCCCGCTGATCACGCGCTACGCAGCCTGGCTGATGGGCAGGAAGGTTTACTTCTCCATCGAAAAGGCCCAGAAGGAACTGGGCTGGGAGCCGGAGGTCGGCTACGAAGAGGGCATCCGCAGAGCGGTTCAATGGTATGTGGCTCAGGAGGCGAGCAGAGGAAAGGCTTGAGGCTTGAGGCTTGAGGCGGAGAATACAGAAAGAAATACAGAACTTAGACGCTGATTTCGCAGATGACGCTGATTACAGAAATAAAGAGACGGAAAGATAATTAGCCACTGATGAAGAAAGGCGCTAAGCTCGTGAACGGAGAATCCACGTTTGCCCAACAGATGGGTCCACAGGGCCGGCAGAGGCAGGTCCCGGTGGAGATGGGGCTGGGGGGCAAGGTGCTGGGGGTAGTTGTGATATTGGCGTTCGGGACGGTGTTGGCCCTGAGCGTTTCGGTTACGGACTTCTGGAGTGTGCATGAGGGACGGGTAACGGGGGTGGCCCAGAATATGCTGGCCAGCGGCAAGTGGTGGGTTCCGATTCTCAACGGTGTGCCCCGGTTGGAAAAGTCGCCGCTGGTTTACTGGATCGTAGCAGCTGCGGGGGCAGTGGCGGGAGAGGTAAACGAGTTTTCGGCTCGCTTGCCGTCAGTAATAGTGGGGCTGGGATGCGTGGCGGTAACCATTCTGATTGGCCGTACTATCCTGAACAACACGGCTGGGCTTCTGGGGGGAGTGATACAAATATCAACGTTTGCCTACTGGCGTGACTGTCGCACGGCAGAGCTGGACCTGTACCTGACGTTTTTCGTGTCCCTGGTGATGTTGGCCTTTTGCCGAATGTACTTCGGCGGGAGCAGAAGGGCAGGGTGGGTGTTGTTGTTCTGGATTGCCCTGGGCTCTGCGGCGGCGAGCAAAAGTGTGGTGACTATTCCGCCGACTCTGATCAGCTGCGGGCTGGCAATGTGGTTGTGCCGAGCTAAGGTCTCGGAAAGTCAGCAGGACGGCTCGAGGCCAGAAGATGCGGCCGCCAAGTCAAGGGGGTTTTGGACTTGGCAGGCGATTGGATTGGGCCTATTTGCTATTTTGGCCCTGGGGTGGAACTGCAGTATGGCCTACCTTTTTCCGCAGAAGGCGCCGAGTCTATGGCAACGAGAGATACAGAGGGTGCTGCTGAGAGCCAATTCATGGCGGCCGGTATATTTTTATCTTAGCCGCATATTTCTTTGGGCGTTTCCGATGAGTGTTTTTGTTCCGGCGTCGTTCGCAGTTGCTTTTTCATCGGGATTTAGAAGGCACAGAAGGCAATTGCTGTTCTTATTTATCTGGATGGCAGTGCTGATACTGAGCTACTCAATTTGGCCAATGGGGAAAAAGAAGATCGAGTATCTTCAGCCAATGCTGCCGGCATTTGCCCTGCTGTGCGGTTGGGTGTGGCAGGGGCTTTTGAGTAAACAGTCTCGGGGGGGGGTCAATACAGGGGAGCGAATACTACTTGGGGCCCACAGCCTGCTGGCAATAGCTGCGGGACTTGCGGGGGTCGGCTTTGCCCTGGTCGATGCCCAGGGCAGGTGGATTGTAGCGGTGATGGGCGGGGGATTGGTCGTGGTGGGATTGGGCGGGGTGCTCTTGAGAAACAGGCGAGCGACGCTGCTGCTGTGGGGCACGGTGCTGGCGAGCCTGGCAGGGATGATTGTCAACTTCACCTGGTTCCTGCCGCGGATGAACAGCCAGGTGAGCCCTCGTATTTTTGCCGAGGAGGTAGGCTGGCACGGCGGGGCGGGGTCAAAGGTGGTAATATATGAGCCGGGGATTACCCAACAGCCAGAGATCCAGAGGAAGGCTCAGGGGATTCCGGCACTGAACTTTTACCTGGGATATAAGCTGGGTTATGTGGGCAGCCCATCGGAGCTGAAAGCGTTCTTGGACAGTGAGCCATCCGGTTTGGTAATTACGCTGGCAAGAGATATAGAAAATCTTGAGTTGGCGGACTTGGGATTGAAGGAGCTGTATCGGCAGGACATATCCAGAACAAGGGTAGAGCTGAGTGCCAAACGGCTGCCCAAGAGCTGGCAGGAAGCGGTGGGGCGGTTTCTAGGAGGGATTCAGCGCCCGCCTAAGTATACGGTGCTGCTGGGCAGGGTTGATTAAAGAAAGGGCCTTCAGCGGAGATGAGGGCGTTTGAGGCCGAGCTCGGCCATTATTTTTTGAATGTCAAGCCAACTTTTTTTCTTCTCGGCAGGATTGCGAAGCAGATAAGCGGTGTGATAGGTGACCATGGTTTTGGTGCCGTGATAGTCGTGCCATTGGCCGCGAAGATCACGCATGGCGCTTTTGGTCTGGAGGAGGCACTGGGAGGCGACCCTTCCGAGGCAGCAGATAATTTGCGGGGAGATGATCTGCAACTGGCGCTCGAGATAGGGCAGACAACAGGCCATCTCTGCAGGTCCGGGGTCGCGGTTTTTGGGGGGGCGGCACTTGAGAACATTGCCGATGTAGACATCGTCGCGGGTCAGGCCCATACCCTTGGTGAGGATGTCGTCGAGGAGCTTCCCGGCCCGTCCGACAAAGGGCAGGCCTTGCTGGTCCTCATAATATCCGGGGGCCTCGCCGACGAAGACGAGGCGGGCGTCGGGCTTGCCCTGGCCAAAGACGACGTTGGTGCGGGTCTGGGCGAGGGGACAGCTTTGGCAATCGCGCACTTCGGCTTGGAGAGCAGCTAGGGCTTGGCGTTTTTGCTCGGCAGTGGCCTGGGAGAAGTCCGCAGGGGCTGGGGGCTCAGGCACCTTGTCGGGATCGAAGGGGACGGCCTTGGCACCGAGAAAGAGGTCGGATTGGAGCTGCTGAAGACAGGCCCGACGGGGGTCGCTGGCGGATTTTGCACTCATGGACGCCTGCCCCTGGCTAGTGAGAAAAGCGGAAATCGAATCTGCTAAGGGCAATGATACTGGCCAGGAAGCAGGGCGGCAAATATAATCAATGGGCTAGAATCTCAAAGGAGACGGCCCGTGGATAAGAGACTGATGAGGATACTGGATGCGAATTTTAACCGCACGCGGGAGTCGCTGCGGGTGATGGAAGATTATGCCCGGTTCGTGCTGGACGCGGGGCAACTCAGCAGCGAACTCAAGGGGGCTCGGCACCAGCTGCGGGAGGCAGTGGAGATGCTGGGCGGGCAAAGGCTGCTGGGCGGCAGAAATACTCCGGGCGACGTAGGCACTAAGCTGTGCTCAGCGGGGGAGATGGATCGGAGCGATGCGCTGGCGGTAGTAACAGCGGCGTGTAAGAGAGTAGTGGAGTCCTTGAGAGTGTTGGAGGAATTTTCCAAGACAGTGGAGCCGGAAGCGGCCAAGAGATTCGAAGGGCTGCGCTACAGGTGCTACGAGTGGGAGGTGCAACTGATAAGTAGAGGGGTTGCTAAAGAAAAGCTGGGGCAAATGCGGCTGTACGTGCTGATCAGCTCGGAGCTTTGCAGGAAAGGTCCTCTGGAGGTGGCCAGGGAGGTGTTGGCGGGTGGGGCGGATTGTGTGCAGCTAAGAGAAAAAAAGATGGCTGCGGGGGAGTGTCTGGCGTTGGCGGAGAGGATAAGCCGGCTTTGCCGGGAGCAGGGCAAGCTGTTCATTGTTAATGATCGGCCGGACATTGCCGTGGCAGTTGGGGCTGATGGAGTGCATCTGGGGCAGGAGGATTTGCCGGTGGGGTGTGCTCGCAAGGTGCTGAGCAGCGAGATGGTGGTTGGGGTGAGTACGCACAGCATCGCCCAAGCCAGAAAAGCAGTGGACGACGGAGCGGACTATATCAGCGTCGGGCCGGTCTTTGCGACGGGGACCAAACCGTCGGCTGAGCCGGTGGGAATAGAATATGTCCAGCAAGTGGCGGAGATTGATTTGCCGCAGGTGGCTATCGGAGGGATCAAGCTGGATAATGTCGCGGAAGTGATAGCGGCAGGGGCAAAATGCGTGGGGGTCTGCTCGGCAATAATATGCGCGGATGAGCCGGGAGAAATGGCCGGGGAGTTTTGCAGACGACTTAGTGAGAAATCAAAAATCAAAAAGTAAATATCAAAATTACAAATCAAAATTCAAAAATTTAAGAACAGCCCACGCCGTGTACGTGATCATTCTGACTTTTACATTTTGATTTGTCATTTTGCGTTTTTATTTTTGATATTTTTCTATTCCCACTCGATGGTGGCTGGGGGTTTGCTGGAGATGTCGTAGGCCACGCGGTTGACGCCGGGCACCTCGTTGATGATGCGGTTGGAAATGAGAGCGAGGACCTCGTAGGGCAGGTGGACCCAGTCGGCGGTCATGAAGTCGGCGGTCTCGACGGCGCGGATGACGACGAGCTCGTTGGCATCGTAACTTCGGCCGTCACCCATGACGCCGACACTGGCAACGGGCAGGAGCACGGCAAAGACCTGGCCGGTAGAGCGGTAGAGATTAGCGGCCCGAATCTCCTCGATGAGGATTTCGTCGGCCCGGCGGAGCTTCTCCAAGCGCTGAGGAGTAATCTCACCGATAACGCGGACGGCCAGGCCGGGGCCGGGGAACGGATGACGCCAGACGATTTCCTCGGGCAAACCGAGGTGCTCGCCAACAACGCGGACCTCGTCCTTGAACAAGTCGCGGAGGGGCTCGATCAACTCGAAGCCAAGCTCGGCAGGCAGGCCCCAGACATTGTGATGGCCCTTGATAGTATCGGCCTGTCCGGCAAAGCCCTGTCCGGACTCGATGACGTCGGGATAAAGGGTTCCCTGGGCCAGGAACCTAGCGTCGGGGATGTCCTTGGAGGCGTTCTTGAAGACCTCGATGAATTCGTGGCCGATGATCCGGCGCTTTTTCTGAGGGTCGGTGACGCCGGCGAGCTTGTCCAAAAAGGTCTGGGCGGCATCAACGACGACCAACTGCATGGAGAAGTGGCTGCGGAAGGTCTGGATAACATTCTCGGCCTCGGCTTTGCGGAGCAGGCCGTTGTCGACAAAGATGCAAGTGAGCTGATCGCCGATGGCCCTGTGGAGCAGGGCAGCGACCACGGAAGAGTCAACGCCACCGCTGAGGCCGCAAATGACTTTGGATTTGCCGACGCGTCGGCGGACGCCCTCGATGGTCTGGTCAATAAAGTTGCTCATCTGCCATTGGCCAGTGCAGTGGCAAATGTCGTAGAGGAAATTGCGGAAGATCTCGGCTCCGCGAGGAGTATGGGTGACCTCGGGATGAAACTGCAGGCCATAGACGTCGCGCCGGCGGTGCTTGACGGCTGCACAGGCACACGAGGCGGTGGCAGCCAGGGACTCGAAGTCGTCGGAAAGCTTATCGACCTGGTCGCCGTGGCTCATCCAGACGGTGGTTTCGGGGGGTACGCCCTGGAGGAGGCGGTTGTCCTTGAGGATGCTGAGCCTGGCTCGCCCGTATTCGCGGGCGGGGGTAGCAGAGACCTTGCCGCCGAGAATCTGACAGACGAGCTGCATACCGTAGCAGATGCCCAGAACGGGCACTTCCAGGGAGAAGATATCCGGGTCCGGCTGGGGAGCATTTTTTTCATAGACGCTGGCAGGGCCTCCGGAAAGGATTAGACCGGCTAGGGACATTTGGCGAAGCTCGTCAGCGGAAATGTCGGGGCTGACCAGGAGGGAATAAACGTGCTGCTCGCGCACTCGCCGGGCGATGAGCTGGCTGTACTGCGAGCCGAAATCAAGAATAGCGATAACTTCGGAGGTAGGAGAAAGCATAAACAAAAACCGGTCTAACAATTAAAGGACACAATCCGCTCCGAAAGGGCGGAGTATAAAAGCTAATACTATTCTTCTGCTTCGAAGGCCAGGGAGTAGTTGGGGGCCTCTTTGGTAATGGTTATGTCGTGGGGATGGCTTTCGATGAGTCCTGCTCCGCTGACGCGGATGAACCTTCCGTCGCGGCGGAGAGAGTCGATCTCGGGTGTGCCGCAGTAGCCCATGCCGGCTCGTAAGCCGCCAACAAACTGGTAGACGAAATCACCGAGCTTGCCGCGATAGGGGACGCGCCCTTCGACACCTTCAGGCACCAGCTTCTGGGCGGGGCCCTGCTCGGTCTGGGAATAGCGGGTGGCAGAGCCAGCCACCATGGCGCCCTGGGAGCCCATACCTCGGTACTCTTTGTAACGTCGGCCCTTGTAAATGACCATCTGGCCTGGGCTCTCGTCCAGGCCGGCAAAGAGCGAGCCCATGACCACGGCATTGGCCCCGGCGGCGATGGCTTTTACCATGTCACCAGAATGGCGGATACCACCGTCGGCGAGGACGGGTACGCCGGCAGACTTGGCAGCAGCGGCACAATCCATAATAGCAGAGATCTGGGGGACACCTACTCCGGCAATGACGCGAGTGGTGCAGATGGACCCTGGTCCGACACCGACCTTGACGGCTGAGGCCCCGGCTTCAATGAGCTCGAGCGTGGCTTTTCCGGTGGTGATGTTGCCGGCGATAATCTCCAGGTCGGCGAATTCCTTGCGGAGGGCCTTGACGGTTTTTATGACGTTGGCTGAATGGCCGTGAGCTGAATCGACGACGATGATGTCCACTCCGACTTTGATGAGCTTCTGGACTCTTTCGAGGTCGTGCACACCAACAGCGGCGGCTACACGGAGCCGGCCACGGGCGTCCTTGCAGGCTGCGGGGAAGTTGTGTATCTGCTCGATGTCCCGCATGGTAATCAAACCAAGCAGTTGGCGGTCGGAATCGACCAAGAGCAGTTTTTCGACCTTGTGCTTATGGAGGATGCGCTCGGCCTCTTCCAGGGAAGTGTTGGGCGGGGCGGTGACCAGATGTTCCTTGGTCATGACCGAGTCAATCTTGGTGCCAGCGTCGGCGAGGAACTTCATGTCACGCCGAGTGATGATGCCCACGAGCTTACGGCCCTCAACGATGGGTATGCCGGAGATATTGTGCTCGGTCATAAGCCGGCGGACTGTCTCGACCGGCTCGTCTGGACTTAGAGTGACAGGATCATTTATTACGCCGCTCTCGGAGCGTTTGACCTTGTCGACCTCGCGGACCTGCTGGTCAACGCTCATGTTGTAGTGGATGATACCCAGGCCGCCTTCCTGGGCTAGGGCGATAGCCAAGGCGGACTCGGTAACCGTGTCCATGGGCGCGGAGACTAGGGGGATATTCAGACTGATGTTGGCAGTGATGTGGGTGGCGGTGTCGGCGTCGCGGGGCACAAAGTCAGAATAGGCTGGGACCAGGGAAACATCGTCAAAAGTGATACCTTGGCCGCTGATCTTGTCTTTCATGGCCGCTCCTTGGGGAATGGGTCTGCGGGAGAAAGGAATAGGTTAGCGACTCTGGGGACAAATTCAAGGAAAAAAGTGCCTGGCCTGAGGGCTATTTTGGCGGGTTGAGCAGCCTGGGGGTAGGAAACGCCGGGGCAGATGCCTGAGGTTATATTTGCCGGGAGGTGGCAGGGGCAGAGAGCCGACTCCAGAGCGTGAGCGGAGTTCTTGTTGGAGATAGCGACGCCAAACGGTCAGTCGGCCTTTTTCTTCCGTCCTACCACTATCAGGATTACCAGGAGCACGTTGGTAGCGGCCAAGGCTGCGATAGTAATCAGCGCTATTCGCATGGCATTTGCCTGCTGGGCAGCGGCTAGCTGGTCGGGGGTTTGTTGGGCCAAGACCGTAGCGAGAAGGCCAAAAATGGTAGTCATGGTCGTCTCCAAGTAAAGATTTTCCGATTCTGGAGCGGTCCTGCGTTTTTATCGGTCTATTGGCTGGAAATGTGCCACTGATTATCAGACAAAACTTGCAATTGCTCCTGATTTGTCAGGTCAAAATGCAGTGGAGTGACGGTTACGAAGCCCTGGGCGAGGGCCCAGACGTCGGTATCTGGGGCCCGTCCGCTGAAGGCAAACTCGCGTGAAATGGTGTAGGACAGCTGGCCGTGGGAGTTCTGTCGGCCTTGATAATGGTCGTCGATTCCGACGGTGGACTGCTTCACGAAACGGACACCGCGGGGGTTGGCGCGGGCGGGAATGTTGATATTGAGGACGGCTCCTTTTACCAGGCCGACATCGAGGGCTTGAGCAAGTAGCTGGCCGGCCAACTGGGCGGCTCGCAGGAGAGATTCGTTGATCTGGTTCTGATCGTGTTCAGGGGCAATCTCCAGAGAAAAGGCCAGGGCAGGTATTCGGAAAAAGGCGGCCTCGACAGCAGCGGCGACGGTCCCGGAATAGATTACATTTATTCCCACGTTGGCCCCGGCGTTCAGGCCGGAAACCACCAAGTCCGGTGGGCTATCGAGCAGTTCTCGGATGGCGAGCTTTACGCAATCAGCAGGCCGACCGCTCACGGCCCAGCCGGTGAGGGTCCGGCTTACTTGGCGCTTCGAACAGAGCAGGGCTTCGTGAATGGTCAACGAATGGCCCGAGGCCGATTGACTTTCCTCCGGAGCGACTACGGAAACTTGGCCAAAGGAGAGCAAATTGGCGTGCAGCGCGGCCAAACCGGGGGCAAATAATCCGTCGTCATTGGTCAAGAGAATCCGCATAGGTGCCAATGGTATAACTTGCAGGGGGAAAGTCAACTGGGCAATGCCAGCCAGCAGTGAGCCGGCAGAGCCGGGGGTCAGAGCTGAGTTTATAGGGCAAAAGGCGAGTGTTAGCTACTGTGAATACAGGAGTTATGGAGGTTTGCGGCATGGAGGGCGTGTTCTTGGGCAGGTAATCGGAAATTTGTCGATTTTTCCCTTGACAAAAAAGTTGCGATGGTATATACTAATGGTTCAGGTGGAGAGAGAGCATTCCACCGTAACAACAATTTGGGATGGTGCGGGTCGTATCTGCACATGTGTTCGTCGGGCATGGTAATTGCTCTGGCCGATGTGAACTAGTATTCTCCCGACGCAAACGTTTTTTTCTCTCCCTACGTTTGCGTTACTCCTTGGCCGTCCGGATAACGGGCGGCCATTTTTTTCTGGGTCGAGGGGCAGAGGAAGCCATAGCCGCCCTGGAGGCCCATTTTTTGCGATTGCGGCGTAGGAAAGGCTGTTGGATCGGGCTGGTGTGAGTCGATATTAGGCAGCAGCGATGGAGCAGGGCTATATGAGTCTTAGGCGGTATCCAGGCATGGTTATCAGCAAAGCAGGTCATAGGCGAGGGGCGTTGAACAAACGGGTATTCTCGCTGGGGCGGGCGAACCGCTCTTTGCCGCTGGTAAGGCGGATCGTGGAGGATATCCGGCAGGCTTCGGGGAAGGTAGCAGACTACCAGGAGCAATTTGAAAGGCTCGCAGAGCAGGGGAGCCTGGAGCAGGCCAATCAAGCGATGCTGTGTCTTAGCAAGGCCCGGCAGGAATATCGGCAGTTTTGCCGAGAGCTTGAGCAAGTGGGGTGCTGTCTGTCCGATGGGCGGGCTGGGGCGGTGGACTTTCCGGCGGTTGTGGGGGGCAAAGAGGTGGTTCTCTGCTGGCGGCTGGGTGAGTCGGCGATAAGCCGTTGGCAATATCCGGGCTGCCAAGCTTGACCAAGAGGGCAGAGGCTGCTATGATGCAAATGAAGAAAGCTGATCGGTAGGCCCAACAAAGATAACAGGCGATATATGCATTTCGAGAACCCCAGAGCTGTTCTGGAAGAACTAACTGCCCGGATCGTTGCCATCCGGGACTCTCTTTGACTTGCCCGCCAAGAAGAAGCGACTATCCACAATAGAAAAGCAAATGGGCCGGGAAGGCTTCTGGGACAACCCCGAGGCCGCGGCTGAGGTGGTTTCCCAGCTCAAGGGCCTCAAGGCGGTGATCGACCCGGTTGAAAAGGTCTTCGCCAGGGCGGAGGACCTCGCCGTGCTCCAGGAGCTGGCTGAGTCGGAAGACGACCAGGCCGGGCGGGAGGAAGTGGACCAGGGCCTGGCGGAACTGTCGGGGGAACTGGATCGGCTGGAGTTGCTACTACTGCTTTCGGGCCCCAACGATAATCGCAACTGCTATTTTTCAATCCACGCCGGAGCCGGCGGCACGGAAAGCTGCGACTGGGCAATGATGCTGCTGCGGATGTACCTGCGTTACTTCGAGCGGATGGGCTTGAGCGCCCAGGAGCTGGACCGTACGGACGGGGAAGAGGCAGGGATCCGGTCGGTGAACCTGCTGGTGAAGGGCCCGTACGCTTACGGGTATCTGTCATGCGAGCTGGGGGTGCACCGGCTGGTGCGGATCAGCCCGTTCGATTCGCAGCACCGACGGCACACCAGTTTTGCGTCTGTGGATGTTTTGCCGGAACTGGCAGAGGTGAGCATCGAGATTCGCGATGATGACATTGAGCTGAGCTTCGATCGGTCCAGCGGGCCGGGCGGCCAGCACGTGAATAAGACTTCCACTGCGGTGCGTATTCTGCACAAGCCGACGGGTATCGTGGTACGCTGTCAGAACGAGCGTTCGCAGTACAAGAACCGCAGCGAGGCGATGAAGATGCTGCAAGCCAAGCTGTATCGGCTGGAAGAGCAGAAGCGAGACGCCGAACTGGCGAAGCTATATGGGGAAAAAGGCCAGATCGCCTGGGGCAATCAGATCCGCTCGTATTTCCTTCAGCCTTACCAACTGGTCAAGGATCACCGGACAGGGCACGAGCAGAGCGACCCGGGAGCGGTGCTGGACGGGAAGATCGACGAGTTTATTGCGGCCTATCTACGACAGCGGGTTTAGCCCGAATATTTCACAAGGCTTTGGGAAGGACACTTCGTGTTGTTCAGATTCAAGGCCGCAGGCGGTGCAATGTAAACATGCCGTGAGGCGATGATTTGGAGAATAAAAAGAGGCAAGCCCTTAGGACTTGCCTCTTTTCTTAACATCAGACCAGCTATTGATTACTTACGCCGCCTCAGCAGGGCCAAACCGCCCATAAGCAGCAGTCCCAGCGTGGCCGGCTCGGGCGTAATCACAAAAGCAAGATCGAGGCTCTCCGGATAATACTCGTGGCCTTCCGGATAGGTCAGCGGTAGCCACCCCAGCTGCGGGTCCAGATAAACAGCATCGTCACCCCAGCGAAGATCGGGATGACGGGCTTCGCTTGTCTTCCATCCGAAAGTAAAGTCGATGTCCAGCGGGACGAAAACCATGACCTTGACGTCCAGCCAGTAGGTGTTGCAGTACTGCTGGATGTAAGGATCGTCGGGATAGAAATTGTACTGGTAGGCCTGCTTGTGATTGTCGTCGAGCCACAGGCCTGTAGCGGGGTCGTACCAGTCCTCCGGGTTGTTATCGGCCACCTGGCGAACTGTATAATCCCCAGGAAAAAAATCTTCGCTCCAGAGCAGGTCTCCGGGCATGCTCCAAGGCTCCACGTCGCCCGCAGGTATGTCGGCGTGGATGCTCAGATGAAATGACAGACTGCCTGGGCCTGCAGCCGGTAGGATGTCGTCAGCAAAGGAAGCCCAAATGTGGATGTCGGCAATCGGACCGGTTTCAATACACTTGAAATCGTCCGCCAGTGTTACCAACATATTGTCAACATCCATGCCGGTCGGACTTAGATCAGGCAACTGCGGCCAATGCATCTTGTAGTTGGGATCCCAATCCGCCACAGCCGTGCCGCTCACCGCCAAAACTACAGCCGCTGCCGCAAGACATATTAATGATAGCTTCTTCATCTGTTCTCTCCTCAATTAGCTTGCACACTGTTAGCGCACGTCCAGCGGTTTTACACTAAGGGTATAACTAGGGGGCATGCACTCTCTCCAGAAAGACTCTCTCCCTAAGCAAGGACTACATTATAGGGGATTATGGATTTATAGTCAAGAGAAATCCTTGGTGTTTATCATATCCGGTGATGGTCTGTTTCCTCGCGCAACGTGTTACAAATAATGGCTTTAGTGACTCCCTGGCCCGGATATTTCATGAGATTTTGAGTGATTTTTCCTAACTTATGGAAAACAAACGATTTAATCATTGTTTTTGGCCCCCATTGGACGAACACACTCTTTTGGCCGCAGGCGATGATTTGGAGAATAAAAAGAGGCACGCCCTTAGGACGTGCCTCTCGAATTACCTACTGAAAAGATTATTTCCTGCGTCGGCGAAATACAGTCAATCCACCTAGTAACAGCAATCCCAGCGTGGCCGGCTCGGGAACCTGCACTTCTAGTGCATCTACGTTATCTGTAGCCGCCTGTAGGCCCAGCGACGCCGCACTGTATCGAACAAAGCTCGTCCCGTTGAAAGTCGTGAGGAATAGGTCGGCTGGTGACGCGCCTAGGCCGGCTAACGTCGGCGATCCGGGTGCCAAACTGAACAAGGCCATATCCGTACCCAGGGCGACAATGCCGTCACTGTTAAGGTCTAGCAGGGCCAGGGCGTCCAGGTCGTCATTGAGCTGCAGCCCCATCTGAAGCGCCGTGGCAAACACCCCGATCACTCCGCCTCCGGATGGGGAGGAGAGGATATCGGCCGCACTGAAACCACCCGCAACCAGCGTAGGTGACAACGAGTCCAGGGAGAAGTAGACCGGGCGGTCCTGCCACTGGTCGCCCGTCAGGTCGAACTCCTCGAATGATAGTGCATCGAGATTGTCCTGGTTGCCCGCGTTGTTTACGAGTGGGCCAATAACGGGGACCTCGCCGAAAAAATTCTGGTTGATGTGCACTGAATTGATACCCAGCGGGACCGACCCCACGCCCAGCGCGTTGGTGGTAACAAATACATCACCCGCCTGCTGGCTGAGCCCTGCTTGGCCAAACACATCCAACGGCGTCAGCGGTCCGGCAACACCCAAGGTGAGCCGGTCCACCGAGAAATAGACGATGTTGTTGTCCTGCACAGCGTCAATGCCCGTCGACAAAGCGTCCAGTTCGTCGCCGGCTCCAAGGCCCAGGTTAGCCTTGGGTATCTGCACGCTCATGCCTGGATTCAACAGGTCAGACTGATCTACTCCTGGAACCGAGGGGGAAGCCGCGTCGATGCTGAATGTCTCCGGCGATCCCCATGCCACTGTGAACATCCCCGATACGATCGCTGCTACTATGGTAATCTTTAGTGCGCTCCTCATGATCCTTCTCCTTATCTGGTAAAATGACTTATCTACCCTTACTCCTTTGGCCGTGAACTTACGCTCTCACAAAAACAAACGGCACGCGGGCGCTCTCTGCTCCTCGTGCCGATAATTTTCAGCTGCGACAAAAAAAGGTGCGAGGAGGTTACAAACTCTCTCTCGCACCGTCCAATAATATAATCAATATAACCGGACTCCAGCTTTTAGTCAAGGGAAAACTTAGTGAAATCAAAGTTTTTTTGCTTTTTTTCGAGATTGCCCTGCTCAGGATGATAAGTGGTAAAGTCGCCTCCGATGCTGGGGCGGACAAAACAGGGGCAGTGGTGGGCTTTGAGAGGAAGATGCTGGGTATTGTTAGCGTAAGCTCTTATAACTTCGGGTGTTATATGGGAAGAAGTTGGAGCCACGGCAAAGGGCGGCCCGGATGAGGGCCTGAATAGGTGAAGAAATTATCGGTCAAATGACGAAAAACAAGCACAGGACGGATTTTGATCGAGGGGGCTGGGCAAAGATGGAACTTGTGGGGAGCCGGGGGTTTGGCGGAATGATTGAGCCAGTATCAGTAGGGTTAGCTTTGTCAGAGAATGGTCCCGGCAGGAAAGCTTCAGGGGAGCGATCGCGCTGGAAGCGGATTACTGGGCAAACGTTGATCATAGTATTGTTGAGCGGATTGACGGCGGGGATAGTGGTGGAGCCTGCGCGAGGTCAGGGCACTGAAGAACTATTGGAGGGAACAGAGAAGCTCGCTCTGACAGTTCCTGAGGCAGTGGAGACGGTGAAGAACTTTTTCCAGAACCCTCGGGTGCAGGTTGGGATCGTTGTAGTGCTGGTGGTACTAGGGCTGACGCTGTGGTTGCTGGGAGCGCGGGCAGGGAGACTACTGTTTGCGTTGCTGTTAGGAACGGCAGCGATTATACCGGGGATGTATCTGGCCCAAGCCCTGGAGCTGCCACTGTGGCCGGGGGCCCTGGTCGGGGGGCTGCTGGGAATGCTGGTGGGGGTATTCATTTTCAAAGTGGGAATTATGCTGGTGGGGATGTGTATCAGCACGCTTTTGGCAGTGGGGATATTCACGGCAGCGGGGATGGAGGCTGAGGATCGGGCAGAGCTAGCAAGGGCGGCCCAGGAATGGTTGGTTCAGGTCGAACAAAGCCCAGTAGTACCCCGGTTATACGCAGCCGGGGAAACGACGTATCCAGTCGAAGAAACGAGGCCCGAGCCGGCGCCCACGATGTCTGGTGCTGATTTCCAGGGCCAAGCTGAGGGTCCCAGCAGTATCCTGGGCAAGTTGGGGGGTAAATATCGCAACGGGTTACTGATTTCGGCGGTAGTGGGTTTGGCGGGCGGGCTGTTGCTGCAGCTGTTCGCCCGATCATTCATGCTGGTGCTGACGACGTCGTTTCTGGGCACGAGCATGGTTTTGGGGGGCGTGTGCCTGGGGCTGGCCTTTAGAGGGAAACAGGCGAATGAATTTCTTGGACTCAAACCCACCAGCTCGATGGTGATTTTTGCGGTCATGCTGGGCCTGGGTATGCTGGTGCAGCTGACCATGACCCGCAAGCGAGCCGAAGCGGAGGAGGAAGAAGAGGAAGAATAGGCGTGCAGGGGAAAACCGGGGAGCAATTAGAAGGGAAATACCATGTTGGCAAGTATAAGAGGTGCTATGTTGCTGGCCGGGCAGGTTGTTACGCAAATCGGAGGTGAGGAAGGGGTAGCCCTGGAGGATCAAATCTGGGAGGCGGTGTCGAGCTGGCAGGCGTACACGGCGTGTGCATTGCTGGCGGGGGGGATTATCTTTGCGATCTACGGCTGGCGGATAAGCAAGGTTCTGGCGGTGATCAATTTTGGGATCATCGGAGGCTTCGCGGGGCACTGGCTGGGGGGGCTTTTGGGACTGAACGAAATTGCCAGCACGGTAGGTCTGGGGGCGGTTCTGGGAGGTTTGTGCATCTGGCAGACGCGGCACGGGGTATCGCTGTTGGCCGGGGGAGCCGGGGGCGTTTTGGGGGCTTCACTTTGCTACAGCCTAAGTCTAGCTAATGCTTGGATATGGGCGGGGTTTCTTTTGGGATTTGTTACCTTCGCCCTGCTGGCCTTTATCATCTATAAAGTAGCTGCGGTGCTGTATTCCAGTGTCCTAGGCAGTAGCTTGGTGGTGGTGGGAGTTTTATCGCTGCTGTCGACGCAAGCATCTATCAGTCAGGGGCTGGCGAGTGCGTTGCGGGACCATGTCTATCTGCTGCCGATCATGCTGTGGATACCCACGGCGGCCTCGATCGTGATTCAGCAGATGAAGCTCAAGCGCGATCCGAGCTGGGTAATTGACAGCTAGAAGCCATCCCAAAACCACAATTTTTGCTGCGAACGGCTCTGCCAACCTTTTTGCGGCCCTGCCCAACCCTTGATATCAAACTGTCAATCGCTACAATAATCCATCAGTGGTTCGTTCCGTTCGGCCCATAACCTTCAGGAGGCCCGTCAAGCATCATGACCGCATCCTCAGCCAACACCTATCCGTCTTTAGCCGACAAAGTCGCTGTTGTCACCGGTGGCGGGGGCGTGTTGTGCAGTTCCATCGCCCAGGCCCTGGCTGCCCAGAAGGTCCGCGTAGCCGTTCTTGACCTTCTGCCCCAGGCCGCCGACAAGGTCGCCCGGAACATCAATACCGCCGGCGGTCAGGCCATCGCCGTCAAAAACAACGTCCTCGACAAGGCCGACCTCCAAGAAGCTCGCGAGAGGGTCCTCAGCGAGTTCGGCCGCATCGACTTCCTCATCAACGGAGCCGGCGGAAATAAAAAAGAAGCCACCACCTCCGACAACCTCAGCTTCTTCGATCTGCCCGTCGAAGCCCTGAAGTTCGTCTTCGAACTGAACATCATCGGCACCATCCTGCCCTGTCAGGTCTTCGGCAAAACCTTGGCCGAGAAGGGCAGCGGTTGCATCCTCAACATCTCCTCTATGAGCGCCTTTACTCCTTTGACCAAGGCTGCCGTCTATTCAGCCGCCAAGGCCGCCGTCAGCAATTTCACCGCCTGGCTCGCCGTCCATATCTGCCAGAATTACTCCACCGACATCCGGGTCAACGCCATTGCCCCCGGCTTTTTCCTCACCGAGCAGAATCGTTTCCTGTTGACTAATTCCGACACCGGCCAACTTACGCCTCGCGGCCAAACCATCATCGACCACACGCCCATGGGTAAATTCGGCGAGCCCGAAGATCTGCTCGGCTGTGTACTTTGGCTGCTCTCCGACGCCGCCCAGTTCGTCCACGGCACGGTCATACCCATTGACGGAGGCTTCAACGCCTTCTCCGGCGTCTGATTTTTTGTTTCCACTGTCATTCCTCGCGCTAAAAAAGCGGGAATCCACATTTCTGATTTTCTGCGGAGGTTTTTGTGATCATGTCTTCATCTGATGCAGCCGCCCCTTTGAAAAGTTTCAAACCCCAGCACGATTTTTTTGTCGGCATCGACTCCGATGGCTGTGCCTTCGACACCATGGGTATCAAGCAGCGCGAGTGCTTCACGCCTTGGATGATCGCTTATTTCAATCTCCAGCCCGTAGCCGAAACCGCCCGGGAGTGTAAGGAATTTGCCGACCTGTTTAGTAAGACCCGCGGCGCCAACCGCCATAAGACCCTCAAGCGTATTCTCACTGAGCTGCTGCCCTGGCACCCGGCCGTCAAGCACCTGGGCTTTGAAGTTCCCCGCTTCGAGCACTATTTCGCCTGGGTCGATGACCAAAACTCTCTTTTATCCAACGACGGCCTGAAGGCCGCCATCGAAGCTTCAGATGGCCAAGCCCGCCGGGAACTATCCCACGTCCTTGAATGGTCCGAAAAGGTCAACCAGGTCATAGGCCGAATCGTCAGGAACATTCCCCCCTTCCCCTATGTCCGCCAATCGCTCGAAAAGATGCAGAACCACGCCGACGCCATCGTCGTCTCCGCCACCCCCGCTGAAGCCTTGGACCGCGAGTGGGCCGAGCACGACATTGCCCAATACGTTCGAGTCATCGCCGGCCAGGAGATGGGAACCAAGACTCAGCACTTGGCCCTGGCCGCCGCCGGCAAATATCAGCCTGACCATATTCTCATGATCGGCGACGCTCCCGGCGATCTGACGGCCGCCCGGGCCAACAATGCCCTCTTCTATCCCATAAACCCCGGCCAAGAGGAAGCCTCCTGGAAACGCTTCCACGACCAGGCCCTCGACGTCTTCTTAGCCGGCAAATACGCCGGCAGCTATGAGGCCGAGCTCATCGCCGCCTTCGACGCCTGCCTGCCCGAAAAACCACCGTGGCAAAAGTAGGCCCGCCAATATTGCAGGAGCTAACCGGATATGGCATTTGAAAAAGAATTCTTGAATGAAACCAACAGACGTATTGAGACGGCTCACGATAGAATAATTCATTGTCTCGACCAATTGAATGAAGAAGACATTTGGAATCGATCACATCCGAATGTCAACAGTATTGGAATTATTCTCAACCATCTTTGTGGTAATCTGAGACAATGGATTATTTCCGGTATTGGCGGTGCTGAAGACATAAGAAATAGACCGCTTGAATTCAAAGATGAAGTGAAGTCAAGTAAGGGGGAATTGCTGGCCAAATTCGAGAAGACTATTAGTGACTGCAAAGGTGCGATTGAAAGTTTTGATCCCAGTAAGATTCTGGAAGTAAGACGAATTCAGGGATTTGACAGAACTGCTCTACGCGCAATTTATGGAACCATAACGCACTTGGAATTTCACGCTGGCCAAATAATATACATAACTCGACTGTTGATAGGGGACCAGTATAAGTTGAGGTGGGTTCCACAAACAAAAGAGTAGCGAGCGGAATAGACCAGCTAACATGCCCGTTCGCCTGAAGCCTTCTGCCAGGACGGAGCATCCTTTAGGCGATAGAGAATCTCCCCTGCTTTGGGTACATACAATATGCCTTCGTCTTCCCGCCCCTGATAGTCCGCCGGATTGATCTCGTCCGGATTCATATAGCCCAGATTGATGCGTTTGCATCGCTCAGGGCTGATCTTGGTGGCCAGCACTACATTGACCCGCGGCCTTTCCACCCCATCCTCAAAACTGCCGATCCCCTTGACGTGTGTGCAATGGGCCTTGATCCCCCCGGGAATATCCGCGAACTTATCCGCTTGCTTGAGGAAATAATCCCGCACGTGATAGCCTGCCTTTTCAATCAGCTTCCCGTGCGTATACGACACCTCCTCGATGTGCGGAGCATAGATTATCAGCCTCCCCCCATCAGCAACCACCGGCTCGAGCTTGTACATGCACTTGCCAGCCGTCCAGATATCCTCGTACATCTCCGGGGCCCTAGCCAGCACCGTTTCGTAGGCACGCTCCTCATAGCAAATATTAATCCGCCCCGACAGATCCGCCGCCTCGCTCCAGGCCTCTTCGATTTTTCCGAAGTACACCCCTTTTAATTCTTTCTGTCGCATCACGAACGTGCAGCCTGCCCGCTGGACCTTCAGTAACCCGGCCGCCATATCGATCACTTTGCGCGTGGCCGTGTGTTTATGGCCTATCGTTCGCGGGCTGGTTACCACCGCCCCCAGCCAATGCGTAAAGTTGATGATCTCCGGGGCCGCCACCCCCGGAAAAAAGTATTTGTTGCCTCCCGAAAATCCCACCACCTCGTGCGGAAACACTGGGCCACAGATAATCACCAGATCATGCTCGGTGACCATCTTGTTTAGCCGCACTACCACCTCTTCTCTCATCAGGCCCCCAGTAACCTCAGCTATTTTTTCCGCCCCTATCGCCCCCAGCGTAACCAGCTGCTGGGCGTGGTCCCAGCGGTGGTTATATACTTCCACGTTTTTATACCGTTTGGTCCGCTAGGCTGCATTCATCCCCAAAAGCGTGTCCATCTTATCAGGCCCCAGCGGCGGATGCGTCCCCAAGGCTATCAAAAAGTTCAACTGTTTCACCCGCCCGCTCAACAGCTCACAGAACAACTCAAAAAACATTGCCACCGGGCCGCTCCGCGTATGATCCGGCAAAATTATCAGGACATTCTTCCCGTCCGGCTCGAGTTTCGCCAGCCCCTCTGCCAAGATCCCCCGCACCTGTCCGGCCTCAAGCATCCTGTCTGTTGTCCCCGTCCCGATTACCATTTTGTCCGCCCCGAAAACCTGAACATAACCTCTTCTACATTATAGCTTTCTTCTAATCTATTTCTGCTTAGGCACTCTAACAAAACCTGACGTGAGCCGCGTTGCGAGAAAAATCGGATGGATGCAAGGAAGCACGACGGCGGCATACCTGGATGGTATGCTTAGGAGTTCTGACGCGGCAGACGCCGATTTGTCTTGCAACCCGAAGGGACGCCGTCCTTTTGGCCGCCGCCGGCGTCGCTCGTCGTCAATGATGCTCCCTGCATCGTATCCTCCTCGCTTCTAGGCGGCAACCAAAATTCCAGGCGTCGCGGCCGCGTCAGGTTTTGTTAGAGTGCCTTAGTCTGCAACTATTGGCCTGGGCGTCTTTAGCCAGTCAAAAAAAATCGGGCTCGCCTTGCGACGAGCCCTGCACCAGATAAATCCTCCACCGCAATGCCGTGCGGAAGCTCTTGACTAAACCCAGTTTTCTAGGTGGGCAGCCAATACTCTTTCGGCGGACTCCTTATTGTTGAGGCCTGTCCGGATCCCAGAGGCTAGGCTTCCCTGTACGTGGGTATCGGTTTAATCAATGCCCACTTCCGCCTCGTACATGGCAGAGGACTTAATCTCTGCCCAAAATATCATCATCCTCCCGTCCAAAAACATCGGCTCAGCGGGAGCCATTCCTTCAGCCCAATTCCGCTCTCTTTTTGCTTCACGTCAGACGTGAGGAAAAGCTCGAAACCAGCCTTCCACTAACACCTATTCTACCCAATTTCACATCTATTGTCAAGTATTTTTCCTGCATATTTCGCTCGCGGGTGCTAAAATCATTATTCGGAGTTTGCTCCCAGAGAGGTTCTGCCGTGTCCGGAAACTTAGCTGTCATCGTAGTGTCCAATACCGACGCCTATGCCGGCGCCTTCGAAGCCCTCTGTCGGGCCGATATCCCCTCTGTGTCCGGTAAAAACGTCCTTCTAAAGCCCAACGCCGGCCGGGCCGTCGAGCCGCTGGCCGGCATCACTACCAATCCAGAGGTCGTCGCTGCCGCCATCGATTTTTTCCAACACCAGCGAGCCAGCGTCCGCGTCGGCGAAAGCCCCATCATGGGCGTCACTGCCGCCGAGACCTTCGAAGCCAGCGGCATCGCCGAGATCGCCCGAAAGCACAGCGTCGAACTTCTGGACCTTGACGCCAGGCCCGCCAGAACCGTCCCCGTTCCCAACGGCCGAGTACTGTCCAAACTCTGCATCTGTCCCGACGTCCTCGAGGCCGACTTCGTCGTCAGCATTCCCGTCGCCAAGACCCATATGCACACCGTGGTCAGCTTGGGTCTAAAGAATATGAAAGGTTGCCTGCGTCTGAAGGAGAAAGTCCGCCTCCATCAGATTGACCGGCCCGCAGACTTTCCCCCCGAGTTGAAGACCCTCGATGCCGCCATTGCCGACTTGGCCAGCGTCTTGCTTCCCGATTTTTCTCTCATCGACGGCTCTGTCGGCCTGGAGGGCCTGGGCCCAAGTGCCGGCTCTCCCAAGCAGCTCGGCCTCTTCGTCGCCGCCACCGACTGCCTTGCCGCTGACGCCGTCGCTGCTCACCTGATGGGCTTCGACCCTTCGCAGATACCGCACCTCTCTCTGGCTGCCGAAATCACCGGCTCCTCTATCGACGTTGCGAAAATCCCCACTCTCCCCGCCGATTTATCCCCCCTGGTCGATCCTTTTGAACCCGCCCCCACCGAGTTATCCGTCGAATATCCTGGCGTTGTCGTCCACGATTGTGATTCCTGCAGCGCCTGCCTTTCCACCGTGGTCATGCTCCTGGAGCGTTACCATTCTCAGTTGCTCGACTACGTTGGCCCCAACCGCAAGTTCCACATCGCTCTGGGCAAAAGTCTCACCGACATCCCCCCCGGCTGCGTCCTCATCGGCAACTGCACCGCCGCCAAAAAAGCCCAGGGCCTATTTGTCAAAGGCTGTCCCCCCGTCCCCTCCGATGTCCTCGAAGCTATCAAAAAAGCAAAATAACAGCAGGACCTCCGGCTTTATTCAAACAGCCAATTCATCCTCAAGAATAGTACAATAGCTCTCTCTCGCTTGCTTTTCACGCCAGGGGTTGTGGCCACATTTTTCAAGAAGAATAAAACGGAAATCCTTTAAAACAGTGTAAAGCGATTTTTGGACTCCTTCAGGCGGATGTGAATCGTATTCTCCATGAATCGCAACAACAGGACATTTTATATATTGTCCAAGTTTAAGAAGCTTTCCCGTCCTTCTCAGTTCAGCTGCATCCTTCCACACGCCTTGATAGATTTCCCCTGGGCAATCAACTAATTCCGATGCGTCGGCTTCATCGCCTTCATCTGTTATAGGATCATATGTATCCGTTTTATATGATAAATCTCTTAGGCGTGCATGATATTTGTCCTTATCTTTAGTTTTAGGCTCATTGAGTCGGTTTACAATACTTTCAAACTCGCTTCTTTCCTTTTCACTTAATCGCTTGAACCTATTCTCCGCGAGGGTTTTGACATATCTTGCCTCAAAAGGTCCACTTCCAACTAATATCAATTTTTTCACTAAATCAGGGTAGCGAGCGGCTAAAATGTAACTAAGCCACGCTCCCCACGAGTGACCGATCAATACAACGGGAGTATCGGCGTTATTGTCTAGAACTGTTCTAAGCTCTTTGACTTGTCCTTCAAGCGATTTTGCTGTCTGAAGTGGCTCCAAAACGCCCCTGTTTTTGGCAAGTGCTTTAGCTAACGCTGCCATTCCACCAGCTCCACCTGGGCCACCGTGAATTACAGCAACACTAAATGGAGCAGCCCCATATTTCCTTAAATTAATCATTATTAAGTGTATCGGCAATTGTACCGCTACCAAAACGGCTATGTCCGCTTTTTGGATTTTGATCTGTCATTTTGCGTTTTGATTTTTACTTTTTTATTCAATCTTCTCCCGCCCATTCATGTACGGACGCAGGACTTGGGGAATCGTTACTGACCCGTCGGCATTCTGATTGCATTCCAGGACCGATATCAGAATCCGCGGCGAAGCAATCACCGTATTATTCAGCGTATGGCAGAAACGCGTCTTCTTATCAGCCCCCCGATAGCGCAGATTCAACCGCCGAGCCTGAAATTCATGATACCGGCTCGCTGAGTGCGTCTCCCCATAGTTTTTTCGCGACGGCATCCAGCACTCGATGTCGAATTTCTGCACCTGCCCCCTGCCCAAATCGCCGGCACAGACGTTCACCACCCTATAAGGCAATTCCAGGGCCTGTACCACCGCTTCTGAGTTCGCCAGAATCTGCTGATGATGCTCAATGCTTTCCCGCTCGTCATTCTTACAGACGATCACCTGCTCTATCTTCTGGAACTGATGTATGCGGTAGAGCCCATGCGTATCCTTGCCGTAGGTCCCGGCCTCCCGCCGATAGCAAGGCGACCAGGCCACGTATTTCAGCGGCAAATCCTCTTCCGCCAGAATCTCTCCACTATGATAAGCTGTCAACGGCACTTCCGCGGTTCCGGCCAGATTCAATTGATCGCGCTCGGTCCGATAGACCTGATCTTCCCCGCCTGGAAACCAGGCTGTGCCCACCATGGCCTCGTTCCGCACCAATACCGGCGGAATCATGGCCACGAACCCGCACTCGTTCACCATATAATCCAGGGCGAACCGCAGCACCGCCAGTTCCAGCAGCGCCCCATCCCCTTTTAGAAAGTAGCTTCGAGCCCCCGCCAGTTTCACCCCCCGCTCAATATCGATAATATCCAGATTTTTGCCCAGCTCCACGTGATCTTTCGCCTCGAAGTCAAACTCCGGCACCTCCCCCCACCGCCGGATCTCCACATTCTCCGTATCGTCCGCCCCGTCCGGAACCTCCGCCGCCGGAACCTGCGGAACCTGCAGCATCAATTCATCGTAAATCGGCTCAAGCTCATCCAGTCGCTGCCTATATTGCTTTTCCTGAGCCTTCAACTGCGAGATCTCTTCGATAGCCTCCTGCTTCTCCTTTCCGCTGAGCTTGGAGATTTGTTCGCCGGCCTTGTTTTTCCTGGTCGCGATTTCCTGAAGCCCCTGCTTCGCTCCACGCAAGTCCGCGTCCACTTGCAGCAGCCGGTCGATATCGACTTGGCCAAAACCTTTCCGTTGGGCCCCCCGCCTAACTTGAGTTGCATGTTCCCTGATGAAACGGATGTCCAGCATTTCTTCACTGCTCCCTGCTTGCCCGCGACCCTCGGCGTACCCGGCCTGCGAGAAGTGTGCTTACCAGTCCACAGTTGGCTTCCAGGCCTCGGCTCGGCTGCTCAGTAAAAGCTCTTCCTTCTTGCCCTTGAGGATGCGCAGAATCTGGTGATTGTCGTCCAACCAATACTGCACCTTCTTGATCCCGGAGCCCTTTTGCTCGAACTTATGCAATGCTCTTTCGCTGCCCCCTATCTCGATCTTCTCCAGCCCCAGATAGGCTATCTTGTGCTTCTTCCTGACCTTTATTTTGTTTATGTCCAGAAAATTAAATTCGACAATCGGTCCCTCAATAAATGGAAATCGCTCAATCAGTTCCATAAGCGAGAATTCCGTAACCGTATGTTCCGGCAGCTCCTTGTCCAATTCATATTTTTTATCACCGGTTCGATATATCAGCCGCATCTCACTTTTGCTGCAGCCGTACTGTGTTTTCTTCTCCATCACTGCCTCAATCGTAGCCGGTTCTTTGTCCGGTTGTTTTATCTGGGCTGTGGCTTTTACCGCAGAATAGTAGTGGTCGTCCCGGCAATAGGTCTGAACACTCAGCCAGACCTTATCATCTTTCGAATCGATCAAGCGTTCGTGCTCGAGCAAAATCGGAGCCGACGCATCCCCGCTGGCCTTGCGCACCGCGTGCAGGTAACCGGCCGCTTCGCCCTTGATCCTTATCACAAACCATCTGTCTGCTCCTACTGTCTTTGAGCCCTTAACCTTACCGTGGCCGATCGAAAAGACCACCGCGAGTACCACCAGCACCGCCGCGAGTAATACTTTGATCTTTCGCATCTCTTGACCCTCCTTGTATGCTTTTCGCTTGTCCTGCTTCCTGTCCATAGCTTTCTATTTTCACCGCTGCCGCCCGACCGCTCCAAGCCCTCAGCGCCGCTCCAGGCGTTCTCTCAAGCCGCGGATGATTATTTCCTCGGTTTGCGGGTCTCTGCGGATAAAGGTCCAGACCTCGCGCCGATCCGGACCGGCCGTGTCCCGCCGCTCCGCCGGAGTCCGCATCCGCAAGTCCTCAGCCGCTAGAATCCCCTCATACATCTGGTAGTCCTGCGTATCTCTGCGTTCGATATCCACCCGCACTTCTGCTGCCACGGCTTCCGGGCCTCTGCTCAGGCGTAGCCAGGCCTTTCTGCGCAGTTGAACTTTCGCACCTGTAAGGCCCGTGGATATTCGCCCGCTCGGCTCATCGCCGGAATACACCGTAGGCCGACCGATAATCTCTCCGCTTTGCTCGTCTTGCTTTTCGATGGCGAACTGCTCCCGCATAGCAGCCACACCAGCCTCAAATGCCGCCGCGTATTCCACCGCTGGCAGCTGGATCACCCGTCCCCTCGGGCCGGCTGGCGTCTGAGCGCATCCGGCCGCTGCCAGCAACAGTAAAAGCGTCAAAAAGGCCCCCGGCAAAGCTCTGTTCAAAAACCTCTTAGTCATGTCTAATCCCCTGGAAATGCCCGTCTTTGCCAAACCCTGGTTCTGTACCTTCAGCACCCCGGCCAGCATAACCCCAGCTACTTACAAGTCAAGCGGATTCACCCACCTGGTCTGCTGACTCAACTTTCGCTCTCATGGCTCAGCCTCAAGCCTCTTGGCCAACACTTCAAGGTCCAACTCAAAGACCACCGTTGAATGGCTCAACTTGAAGCGTTCCAAGACTTGAGGATGGATCTCCCCCAATCGGCCAATCTCTTTTTGCTTACCATCGGCCTGGGCTAGTAGTAACTTTGCCCCTCTACCCGGCGTAAATAGGCCGTTGTCCAAAGGCTCGGCCGTCAATTGGCTTTTGAATTGTCCGGCCAGGGATTCAGCTATGGATCGCCCTTGAGCAAAGCCGGCCTCGGATCCCGTTAGGGCCACTGCCACCCGCTCATATTCGCTGGCCCCCGTCTGGGATTTCTTATCCAACAGCGTTACTCGGCCCACCTCGAATATCTGCTGCGGCATATCATGATGCGTATTCAGCGACAGCGTTTCCAACAGACCGCCTAGCAGTGACGTCCGCAGCATCGTCTGGGCCACGCTGATCGGATTTTCCACCTCCACATACTCTTGCGTCTGAGCCAAGCCCAGCTTTTCATACGCACTTTCGGCCGACGTCATCGGCAGCGTCATTACCTCATAACACCCCAGCCCGATCAGCGTCTGCCTGGCTATGTCCCGCGCCGCTTCGATGGCTAACTCTTGGCCCACGGTCATCGTTTTCACCAGGCTCGGCTCAATATTCTCGTACCCATAGGCAATAGCCACGTCTTCGGTCAGGTCGCGCTCGTGCAGTATGTCGTTGCGATAGGCCGGCACAGATACCTTCAGCTTGCCCCCGCCCGAATCCTCCGCCCCATGGCCCATCTTCTCCAACAGCTGGGCCACCTGCCCTGTGCTAAGCTCCACGCCGATCAGCTTCGCTGCCGCGGCCGCATCCAAGCTCATTTGTTGCGGCTGAAGGTCCGGCGTCGTAATCTCGCCGTCCGCATACTCTATCAGCACCTTTTCCACCACCGCCTCCGGGCACAGTTCCATCAGGTCGCAGACCATAATATTCAAAGCCCGATTCACCACTCGCTGCCCCGTGCCCGTTACGTCCACAAAGAAGTTTTTCGTTTCCTTTCTCACCCGTGTCGCCTGGCTGTTGATGATCGGCGGCATCGACATCACCACCGCCTGCTCATCAGCCAACAGCGGATACCTGTCAAAGCCAGCCAATAAGTGGGCAAAGGCCGCCCCCTTAGGATGCCTTTGGAGGATTTGCCTCGGCGTCATCTCATTTGCCGCCTCCTGCTCATCCATTCCCAACGGCACAAAGCTCAGTTCACTCGGCCCCACCGTCCGATAGCTGAACCGCCCCTCCCGCAGCTTATCCAGATCGTACACCCCGATCGAGGCGTGCTTGCGATCCCGCCCCAGGGCCCAGTGCAAATTCTCCTGCAGCTTCATCACAATCTTGATCAGCGTCTCGTCCAGTTCAATCCCCCGCACAATCGCGCAGGCGATGAAAGGCCGTCGGCTCTTTTCCCGCCGTGTGGACTTATCCACCTGGACGCTGCACTTAGCCTCGCTCATGTCATATTTTGCCAGCCCCGTTTGCACTCCCAGATACCCCCGCAGTGCCCGGGCCAGTCCACCCGGATCGAACAGGTCCGGCCGAACGCTCAGCAGTTCCACCCGTATCACTTCCACATCGTCCAGTTGGCTTATCTTCTCCGTCTCGGCCCTGAAGTCGCATCCGCAGCTCTCGCACACTGACGGGCTTTGCTCACTGGACGTGCTTTCCAGCACCGTCCCGCAGCTTTCGCACCGATAGCGACCCACCGTCGTATAGCCTTCCACGTCGCAGCCCAACTGCTCCAGATGACGCACGAGCTGCTTAGCCCCCAACTTCATGGGCAAGAGCTTGAGCAATACATCCACCGGCAAAGCTGCTACAGGCATAGCGGCGTCTCCTCCAGCCAATCAAGGTGCGCATAGAACAACTCACGTATATCATTCAGCCCCAGCCGGAACATGGCCAGCCTCTCCAACCCCAGCCCCCAGGCCAGCACCGGCTCTATACAGCCCAGAGGTTCGGTAACTTCCGTACGAAATATCCCCGCCCCGCCCATCTCCATCCAGTCGGTGTGTTTCTCATTCCAAACGAAAACCTCAACCGACGGCTCCGTATAAGGAAAGAAGGCCGGACGAAATTGAAACTTCTCGAAACCCATTTTCCGATAGAACGCATCCAGCGTCCCCAGCAAACTCGCCAAGCTGCCTGAATCGTCTACGATAATCCCGTCCACCTGATGAAACACCGGTAAATGCTTATAGTCCACCGTCTCCCGCCGAAACACCGGGCCAATTCCGAACACTTTCCGAGGCCCCTTCGGATTTTCCGCCAACGCCCTAATCGTCGTCGCCGTCGTGTGCGTCCGCAGCACCGCTTTCTTCGCCAGGTCCACATCCCATTTGTATTGCCAGCCCAGCGAGCCGGTCTGCCCGCCGTTTTCGTGAACCTCCTTTACTCGCTGGACCAATTGCTTATCGGGGAGCTTCGACTGGCTAGGCCGGCGCACGTAAAAGGTATCCTGCATATCCCGAGCCGGGTGATCCTGCGGCTGAAACAGAGCATCGAAATCCCAAAAGCTCGACTCCACCAACGACGAGCTCATCTGCGTAAAGCCCATCTCCAGAAACACCCTCCGCACCTGCCCGAGCATTCGGGCGAACGGATGTCCCTTACCCGGCTGAATCCGAGCCGCGGGCAAAGACACATCATAAGGCCGAATCTTTACATCCCGCCATTTGCCCTCGGTCAACAGCTCCGGCGTGAGTTGATTTATCTCCTCCTGATAGCTCAGCCCCTCAGCCAGCGCTTTGGTCCCGGCCTTGCTCAGACTCAGCATCCGTCGGCTGCGCTGTTTGATACTCAGCCAACCCCCGCGCGGCTTGAGCAGACGCACCGCCTGGGCCAGGTCCAAGCCCTTGGCTTTCAATTCTTCATCCGTCATCGCCCTGCCCGCTTGACTCAACACCGCCAGGAGTTGCTCATCGGCGCTCTTACTGCCGATAGCCTCCCTGCCTGCCTCCGTCAGCTTCAGCAGCGCTGCAGTCCGCTCGGCCCAGCCCTTCAGCTCCAGAAACCGAACGCTACTGCCCACTTCCTGCCCGCTTAGCCCGCAGTGTTCGCTCAGTTCCTTGATCTGAGCTTCTCCGCCGGCCTTTGCCAGGGCCTCGATTAGCTTTGCTTCGGGCAGACCTTTCTGGCGGTCCCATTGGGCCTTGCGACCCAGCGAATACTCCTCGTAGGGCTCTTGCTTTATCTCCACCAGCCCTTCTTCTGCCAATTCCACCGCTGCCGCTGCCACTGGCGATTGGTTCAAGCCCAGCCGCTGGGCTGCCGCTCGCACCTCAAGCGCTTGCTCGCTCGCGCCCAGAGCCTCCATTAGCCGACATTGTACTTGGCTGAGAATCTTGCTCACCTTGCATGGCTCCTCTATTCGCCCCGGCCAAAACGTCCGCCCATTCTAAAGCCCCCCACTCCGCTAAGCAATTCATAATTCCCCAGCCAGCCCAAAGGCTCGTTTCGGCTGACAATTGTTTGACAACCCCGCTTGCGCCAGTATCATACTGGTTCGTCTGATTGTCCACCCACAGCGTTGGTCGTGCAGTTTATTCTGTCCAAATCTGGAATCAGCGGATGCCTCAGAAACCAGAGCAATTACCCGACTCCGTCGAACAGGGATTGGCTCCCGAGTTGGTCACCGTCCTGATCGAGGTGGGCCAGGCCCTGGTTGCCAACCTTTCCACTGATGCCGTGCTGGCCGCGGCACTCAGAGTCGTCCAGAGGGTACTCTCAGCCGAGGCCTCTTCAGTTTTCTTGGCCGACCCTGACACCAGGGACTTACGTGTCTACCTCGCTGATCCTGAGCACGACGGGGCTCTGAAATCTCACGTCCAGCCCAAGGGCAAAGGCCTCAGCGGACTAGCCGCCGAACAGGGCCGGGCCATACTCGTGGCCGATGCTTACCAGGACCCCCGCTTCGACCCGACCGCTGATTCACGGACCGGATTCCGTACCCGCTCGGTCCTCTGTGTCCCTTTGCGAGTCCTCGGGGAGAACCTCGGCGTAATCCAGGTCCTCAACAAAAAGGGCGGCGGAAGCTTCACCGAGCGCGAGCTCATTCTCCTCCAAGCCGTCGCTTCCCTGGTAGCCTTGGCCCTGGATAATGCCCGCAAACACGAGGAACTCCTCCAGGCTCAAAGGTTGGCTACCGTGGGTGAAACCATCGCCAGCCTGGCCCATTGCATAAAGAACGTCCTGAGCGGTATCAATGCCGGTACCTTTTTTATCAACGAGGCCATCGGCAAACAGGACCTGGCCGGCGTAAAAAAGGGTTGGCAAATCGCTGATGCCAATATGAAGTTTCTCAGCGACCTGGTCCTCAATATGCTGAGCTTCGCCCGCCGGCGGGAGCCCGTCTTGCAGGCCACCGATGTCAATAGGCTCTGCAATGAAGTGCTCAACCTGCTGGCCGAGCAGGCCCGCGAACAGCAAGTCGAAGTAAAACTCCAGCCCCACAAGAATCTGCCCAAGATCAAGCTCGACTCGGTCGGATTACGCCGCTGCCTCCTGAACCTCCTGGGCAATGCCATCGACGCCTGTGCCGAGAAAAAGGGCAAAGTCACGGTCAGCGTTGACGGCCACAACGACGACTGCCTTTATATCCGCATCGCGGATTCCGGAGCCGGCATGTCCGCCGAAACCCTCAAAAAGCTCTTCACCGTCTTTTTCTCCACCAAGGGCAACCGGGGAACGGGATTGGGTTTGCCGGTGAGCAAGAAGATCATCGAAGAGCACGGCGGACGCCTCCAGGTCGATTCCGTCCTGGACCAGGGCACCACCTTTACTATAGTATTACCGATTAATAGTCCTTCAAAGTAACTCTAAAATAAGGAATCTACGCAATGGCAGAAGCAACCCGCACCGCACTGGTAGTTGACGATGAGGCCGTGGCCCGCGATTTCCTCCGGGCAATTCTCGAATCCATGGACTGGAAAGTCATCGAGGCCCCCGACGGCGAGACCGCCCGGAAAAGCGCCGCCGAGCACAAGCCCCAGCTTATCCTCCTCGATGTCCAAATGCCCGGCGAAAGTGGCTTCAGCGTTTTTGCCGAGCTCCGTGAGAATCAAGCCACCGCCGATATCCCCGTTATCATGGTTACCGGCGTGGCTGAAAAGACAGGTATCAAGTTCAGCGGAAAAGAAATGGGCGAGTTCATCGGCAAAGAGCCGGAAGCCTATCTCGAAAAACCCGTCGACCCCGAAACTCTCAAGAGCACCGTTGCTTCGGTATGCCCCTGAGTTTCGCCTCCGGGATGATTGCCCAATTCCCGGGGCCCAATCTGCCGATATAGTTTAAGATCGGTAGTAACGACCAAGTTGCCACTGGCCGGGAGCAGCCTTGTGAGCCAACGTGACTACTATGAAGTTCTGGGCTTATCTCGCTCGGCTACAGCCCAGCAGATCAAACGCACCTACCGGCAATTGGCCAAGAAATTCCATCCCGACCATTACAAAGGCAAAGACCCCGCCGAGGCCGCCACTAAGTTCAACGAGGTCCAGCAGGCCTATTCGGTCCTTTCCGATCCCGAAAAACGCAAGCTCTACGACCAGTTCGGACATAGCGGCCTGGAAGGCGGGGGACCTTCCGTGGCCCAGCGGGTCTGGCGCACCGGGCCGGCCGATTTCAATGTCCGCGATTTTGCCGACAGTGGCGGAGGATTTGAGAGCATCTTCGAACAGTTTTTCCGCCAGGGACGAAGGCCTCGCCGGAGACCATCGCCTCGGCCGGCTCGCGGGCAAGACGTGGTCAAAAAAATTACCTTGCCCTTTCTCAAAGCTGCTTTGGGAACCAGCAGTGTAGTTAAGCTCCGCAGCCAGGGGCGCAGCGGCTCGACCAAGATGCAAACCTTGGAAGTCAAAATCCCCCCCGGTGTGGATGACGGCTCACGCATTCGTATTCGCGGCAAGGGCGGCGCCTCTCCCGGCCCAGGCCCGCCCGGAGACCTTTATCTGGAAGTTACCCTCGAATCCCATCCTCATTTTTGGCGCCAGGGCCGCGACATCTATGTGGAATTGCCCATCACTTTTGCCGAGGCCGCCTTGGGCACCAGCGTCGATGTCCCCACCCTTGAAGGTACCACCAGTCTAAAAGTGCCCCCCGGCGTTTCTTCGGGGCAGAAGCTGCGCCTGCGAGAAAAAGGCATCCCCGCAGCCAAGCCTTCAGGCCGGGCTGGACATCAGTACGTCCTGATCAAAATCGTCAGTCCCCCCAAGCTCACTCCCAAGGCCAAGCAGGCACTGAAGGATTTTCAGCAGGCTTGTGATTATAAAGTTGACCGTTTCAAATAGAGCCCGGTTCGCATATAATATAGTGTGTATTATGGCTAAATCGCTGATAAGAACAACCATCTTGGCAGGCTGTTTTATCCTGCTGGGGTTCTGTGGAGCTTCCTGCAGTTGGTTTGTAAACCCCGAGAAGTTAGCTCTGGATAGTGAGCCGTCCGGCTCGGCCCCCAAGCTTGCCAATGTTATCAAGATCAACCCGGCCGCCACAGCCCTCGCGGCCGAGCCAGGCGAGCCGAGTGCCACCATCACCGGCGAACCATCGGATAAACCCGTATCCGCAAATCACCGGGCAATTCTGCACTGGTTGATGCTGGTCGCCGTATTGCTTGTGCTCTTTTTGCTTTCACTGATGTTGTTCCACAGCTTGGGACGCCGGCTCGGCAAGCGAAGTTTTCGTGTTCATGCTCCTACTCGTCACGCCAACATCTGGGCTTCCCACAAACCGCCCCAATTCTTCGACCCTTAGACTGCCCATTCCCCTCCCGTCTTAGCCTTGACCTCCGTCGGCCAAGACGCTAAAGTGGAAGTCTATCCACGGCAGAAAGTTGCAAGATTACCCTGGCCATAGGAGAAGGCTGTGCTTAGCGGGATTGGATTCGACAATCTGCCGGCCGTTGATATGCACATCCATACCGTGCACTGCGGGCACTGTACAGCCGAAATGACCGTGCCCAATATTATCCGTCGTGCTGAGCAGCTCGGCCTCAAACAGATTGCAATTACCGACCACGTCTGGAACGATCAGCAGTTGGCCATGTTGGATGTCATCGAGCAGGAGTTCGGAGCCCTTGAGCCCCAGATCACCGTACGCTTGGGGGCCGAGGTCGATGTCGATCCTCGCCATGCCGATGGCAGGCTCATCGAGCAGGTCAGGCCCTGCTTTCGTCCCCTTATCATAGCTACTCACGCCTATCCCCAAACCACGCTGATGTGGTACGACGACGGGCAGGTCTCCAGAAGGACCAAACGGTTGTTGCTGAAGAAGTGGTTCCGTTGGATCACCGCTGCCGTCCGCCGAGAGAACGTCGATGTCTTGGCCCATCCCGGCGTCCTCCTCAGCCGCGAAGGGCCCGAGCTGCGGTTCGAGGCCGAGATCCTCGACCGCTTCACCGACCTCTTCGGGGTTATGCGGGCTCAGGGCGTGGCCTTTGAAATAAATGAGCAAGTCAAATACAAGCTACTCAGCCAAGAGCAGCAGGACACTTATCACAACTTGCCGGCCCTGGCCGCCGAGCTGGGTGTGAAGTTCTCTGTGGGCTCGGACTCTCATGAGCTCGCCCAGATTGGGCAGTTGGACTGGGCCAGCGAAATTGCCCGCCGGGCCGGTCTGCAAGCCGCCGACTTCCGCCTCTACAGTGGACCAGGATTGGTCAAAAGGCCCGCCAAGTCATAGCCCCCCGCCCCGCCGCGAATGTTACAATCTGCATCAGCGGTGAACCCAGGCCAGCCAAAACGCCCCAATCAGGATTACCATACCGCCAATAAGTTCCATCCCCCCCGGGAATTTACCGAAGACCAGATAAGCCAGAGGAATGACCAACAAAGGTTGAACGATAACTACTATGCTCGCCCGCGACAGTTCCCAATACATATATGATCGAAACATCAGCAAATGACCCAGGCACGGGCCCAGAAACGCCCCCAGCAGCATTACCGCCCAGTACTTCCCCTCCACATTAGCAAATTCTGCCTTACCAACACCCAAAACAACCAGGGCAAGCACCAGCGCCCCCACAAACACCCGGTAAAAGGTAACAATGTTCGGATGAACCTTAGAGACCTTAATCTTGGCGATCAACCGTTGCGTAGCCACTCCGCAACAGGCCAGAAGGCCAAAGACAACCCCCAAGCCCACGATCTGCCATCTACCCACCATGCTTATACAACCCCCAACCACCATTAGCCCAGCCGGCGCCAGCAATCGCAGACTCAGCCTCTCGGATAGGAAAAACACCCCGAATGCGATGGCCAATACCGGGGAAAATCGGGACAGAAAAGCGGCAAACGCTGGATTGAGCAGATCTAAACTCAGCCAGGCCAGAATCATGGTTGCCGCCGTGGCAAAACCCAGCCAAACCATCGCTGCCAGTTCCCCTCTGGGCAGTATAATCTCCCGTGAGCGACCGCTGATCAGTACTACCAAAAAGGTATAAACAGCCGCTGCTGAAGTCCAAACCAAACTGAATGTCCACGGATTGAACCCCCCAAGTGCGTATTTGGCCGTAACATAGTTGGTCGCTACTACGGCCGTCGCTGCCAGAGAATACAACAGACCCTTGCGCGGATTGCTTGCCACCTGCAGACTTGGTTTCATTTTGTGGTTACTTTGTCTTTTTGTTAGGCAGAGATGCTCACCTTTGACCGTTTTGGAGATAGAGGATGCTAGCTGCTGCCAAATTTCTTCCGGCGCCTCGCTGGTGGAATATTCATCACCTTGCGATACTTGGCTACCGTCCGCCGGGCAAGTTTGAGTCCCCCGTTACTTAGCTCTTCGACGATCTGGTCGTCGGAGAGTGGATTGCCCTTGTCTTCCTTCTCAATAACCTTCATCAGTTTGGCTTTGATGCCGTTCCAACTGAGGATTTCCCCGCTGCTTGTTTGGGTTCCCCCGGAGAAAAACTGCCGCAAGGGGAAGATCCCCCCGGGCGTTTGAACGTACTTGTCGGACACAGCTCGGCTGACCGTAGCCACGTGAATACCCAATCGCTCAGCCACCTGCAGCATAGGCAGCGGCTTGAGAAATTCCGGACCTTTTTCCAGAAAATCTCGCTGAACTTTGATCACTGCATTGACCACTCGCATAAGCGTATGCCGCCGCTGTTGGATAGCATCGATCAGCCAGCTCGCCGAGCGGATATTCCGCTGCAGAAACTCTTTGGCCTTGCCGTCCAGCCCTCTGCTCCTGAACATATTCCGATACTGCTGGGAGATTCCCAGCTTAGGCACCTGGTCATCCGCCAGCCGAGCGTAATACTCATCGTTGGCCGGCTCATATTCCACGATAATGTCCGGCACGATATAAGGCACCGGCGGCTGACCGACAGCATGGCCAGGAGCCGGGTCCAAGCGGGCTATCCGCTCCACCGCCGTGTTTATCTGCTCCATGTTCAGACCCGTCTTCTTGGCGATAGCCGGATAGTGGTTCATCTTGATATCATCCAGGTGGTTAACAATGAGTTCTCGCTCGACGTGCGTGTCAGCGCCTAACCTGGCCAACTGCAGCAATAGGCACTCTTGGATATTGCGGGCCCCCACCCCCGCTGGGTCCAGTGTCTGAACCAGCTCTAAAGCCTGCCGCAGTTCCTCGGTGGTCATCGGACTGTTCGTCTGGCTGGTCAGCTCCTCCAAAGGCATACGCAGATATCCATCGTCGTCGATAAAGCTGATTATCAGTTCCCCACAATGCTTTATTTGCTCCGCTGCCGAAATGAACGACCATTGCAGTAGAAGGTACTCGTCCAGACTCGTCTGCCTCGCGGCCGTGTTGGCCATGGCCTCCAGCTTGGGATCACGCTCCGACGAGTCTCGGTAAGCCCTGGCCCGCGGTGCCGGCAAATCGTATTCCACAAAGTCCGGCCCGAAAGAACTCAGCCGCTCAAAATCATCCGCGTTGGAACTGTCTTCCTTGACCACAAAGTCCTTCTCACCCTCCGGCGTCTCTTCGGAAATCTCTTCTCTGCTCGCTTGCTCAGCAGTTTGCTCGGTGGTTTGTTCGCCGGCTTCGCTGGCAACTTCCAGCACCGGATTTGATTCCAACTCCTGTTTGATCCTTTCCTGCAGGGCCAGCATCGGAAGCTGCAGTATCTCCATGCTTTGGATCATTCGTGGGGCCAGGGTCATTTGCAGACGCTGATCCAGGCGCAGATGTTGGGAAAGCTCCATTTTCACGACACGGTTCTCTCCTGTACACTAAACATACATAGTATAATACAACCTGGTCAGCTCAAAAGCAAGATACCAGCCCGTTTACAGCCCCTACTATCACTACAAAAACGTTCAGGGCAGTGTCTGACGTCCGGTAATTGCTTCGGCGATAGTATCTTTGCTGGAAAACTCGATGGTTGCCCCGCTGGCCAGGCCACGGGCTGGGCGGGTTATCTTGACATTAATCGGCTCTAAGAGGCTGGAGATGTGCAACGCCGTGCCGTCCCCCTCGATGGTCGGATTCATAGCCAGGATGATTTCCCTTACCTTCGTATCACGGGCCCGTCCAATCAGCGAATCGATATTCAGCTTATCCGGACCGACCCCGTCCAAAGGAGCGATATGCCCCCCCAGAACGTGGTAAAGCCCTTTGTATGCCCCGCTGCTTTCGATGTGTATCAGATCCTTCGGCAGTTCCACCACGCAAATGACCGAGCGGTCCCGGCTATCGTCCGTGCAGATCGAGCAAAGATCACCCTCGGCAAGATTGAAGCACACACTGCACTGCCGGATCGAAGTCTTCAGCTTGGTTATACTCTGGGCCAGTTTCAGGGCCTGTTCGTTCGGAGTATCCAGGAGGTGCAAAGCGATGCGCTGGGCCGAACGTGCTCCCAACCCCGGCAAGCGGCAGAGCTCTTCGATCAAACGCCCCAGCGAATCAGTCTTTTCCTCAGCCATGGTTTAAGCCTGAAGAGTCCTCACTGTGATTCTTGCTGACCTCCATAATTACCCCGTTGAACAATTCCACCGTCTTGCTGACCAGGGGATTACGCTTCGAGGCCTCTACTGCTTCTTTGGACGCCCTTTTTTTTGGGACCAGGTTGGCCCGCTCAGTCTTGCTCGTTTGCGATTGGACTGCCTTGGGCTTTTGGGAGGCCCCTCGATTTGCCCGAGAGGTACTGCTCTGAGGTGATTGGGCCGACTCCAGCAGAGCGATGATCGCTTCGGTGGAAATAAACCTCTCCCGTCCCGCCAGCCGCACCAATCCTGCCTCGCACAGGGCCCGCGCCGAACTCGAAAATCGCATAGCCCGGCTGAGCTCTTCCAGCACGCTGATAAAAAACACGATAGTCGCCACGTCCAGCCCAGCCGTCTGCTCGATCAGGGCCTGGCGATTATCGCCCCCTGCTGCAACCAATTCGGTTTTCTCCCCACAACTCAGCAAGAGCATGAGACTCCGACAATGCCCGATAGCTGCGTTGACAATCTGTTCCAGCGAATGCCCCAGCTCGATCAGCTTGTCTAATCCATCCAAAGCCGCTCGAACATCGCCAGCCGCCACCCCCCCCACCAGTTCAAGCACCTGGCGAAAGTGCGGCATTCCCAACGTCTGCTCAACCTGCTTGCTGGTGAGTTTCTTTTGATTCACAGACAGCAGTTGATCGAGTATGGACAAGGCGTCGCGCATCGATCCCGCGGCCAACCGGGCGATTTGTGCCAGGGCTTCCGGCTCAGCGGCGAGCTTCTCCCCTTTGAGAATTCTCTGAAGATGAGCCGCAATATCCGCCTGACTGATAGTCCGAAAATCATAACGCTGACAGCGGGAAAGAATCGTAGCTGGGATCTTCTGAGGCTCAGTGGTTGCAAAAATGAATTTCACGTGCCCCGGCGGTTCTTCCAGAATCTTCAAAAGGGCGTTGAAGGCAGAGTTGGATAGCATGTGCACTTCGTCAATGATGTAAATCTTGAAGCGCGAGCGGTTGGGCCGATAAATCGCATTTCCCCGTAATTCGTGGACATCTTCGACTTTGTTGTTCGAGGCCCCGTCAATTTCTATAACGTCGATGTCCTCGCCCACGTGGACGGCTGTACACGACGAGCACTTCAGGCAAGGTTTAGACGTCGGCTCGTTGGCCTCCAGGCAATTAAGGCTTTTAGCCAGAATCCGAGCCGCAGAGGTTTTGCCCACTCCCCGCACGCCGGTGAACAAGAAGGCATGGGCGATTCGCCCGGAGTCGAGGGCATTAGCCAAGGTCGTGGCAATAGCCTTCTGCCCGACCAGTTCGGCAAAAGTATTCGAGCGATAACGCCGGGCCAATACCGTATAAGACATCTCGGAAATCTCTGCAAAGGTATCCGCGAATACAAAATCAAAAAAAGGTCGTGCACTTTTCTCCGACCGGTCTGAGCGGTTCATTATTCGGCTGGAAGCTCGAACCAGGCAGCCCTACGGCACATAAAGCGTACCGCTTATGGCTGCTTCCGTCAGGACCTGACCAGGTTCGCAGCGGCTCTATTGCATAGGACCTGGCTGTCAACACCCCATACCGAAAAAGAGGAGCTGCACAAGCCAACCTCGGAAAAGAATTCAGCCCCGCTGTAGCGGATTGCGGGTTACAGGACACCGCTAACGCCCCGCCTAGCACGACCATCATCATAATATCACATCAAAGCCCCCCCAGCAAGGGCCATTCGGACACGAAGTGTCTCTCAGGCCCAGGATTGCGTCTGAGTCTCTTTGCCCCCCGACCAGAAATCCGGATCGCGAAAGTATTGCCGTACGAGCAGAGCTGCTTCTACTCCGTCCCCGCAGGCCGTGGCCAACTGCATAGCCGCACCTTCCCGGCAATCGCCGGCTACAAACACACCCTCCATGCTCGTGAGCAGCCGACCGGCCGGTGTCCGGATGTAACCGTTTTCGTTTATCTGGACCGCGCCTTCCAAAAACTTGGTATTCGGCACCATCCCCACAAATATGAAAACCCCATCCACGCTCAACTCAAACGACTGTTCGGTCTTCTTATTGAACAGCACGGCAGCTTCCACTTTCCCGCTGCCCTTAATTTCCGAAAGCGTGTGCGAGTAGAGGATTTCGATCTTCCCGCTCTTTTTAGCCGCCTCCAGCAGTTCCTCCACCAGCACCGGCGTAGCTCTAAACTCATCCCGCCGATGGATTATCGTTACTTTCGACGCAAACTTGCTAAGATGGATCGTATCCTCTACGGCCACATTTCCGCCGCCCACCGTCAGCACTTGCTTGTCCTTGAAAAACGGGGCATCGCAGGTTCCGCAGTAGCTCACGCCGGACCCGGTCAACTCAACCTCGCCCGGCACGTGCAGTTTGCGATACTCCGAGCCTGGAGCCAGGATAACCGCTCTTGCCCGGTAGATTGTCTTGGCCTTGTCCTTGATGCTGACCTCCAGCAGCCCGTTATCTCGCCGGCTCAGCTCGGCGACCTCCGCTGCGGTCTTGAGTTGGGCCCCGAATTCCTGGCTCTGCTTGGCCATATTAGCCACCAGGTCCGGCCCCGATATCCGCTCAAAGCCCGGGTAATTCTCGATCCGCTCGGTCAGGTTGATCTGTCCGCCCGGAAGGTACTTATCCAGCAGCAGGGTCGAATACCGGTCCCGGGCGGTGTACAAGCCCGCAGCCAGACCTGCCGGCCCCGCCCCAACTATAATTACGTCGTAAATCTTCTGGGCCACATCAGGACTCCTGTGATTGGTCAGAGCTTTGAATCCTTTCGCCCAGAAACTCAAAGCTCGAAGCCACCGCCTCCAACAGGGCTCTATCCGCTTCGTTCAGCTGGGTATTGCCCGCCATTACGCACCAGAACACCTGTCCGGCTACTCTAATCTGCTCATAGCGTATCAGCGTAAACCGCAAACGTAATGTCCTGTAACGGAAGGTTATCACCCCCACCCGACGTTCATATCCCAGGTTGTCCAGCCGTGGTGGTCCTGGCTGAATCAGTCTGAAACTGTGAAAACTGTCGTCATTGGCATCCCAGAATATGGCGAGCCTGCCCAGCGGCTCCAGTACCTGTTCGTCCGAGGCATTCGGCCGGATGGCCACAAAAAAGATCCTCCGCTGGACACGTCGGCCGGTAAAAGTGTCGTACACTGCCTTGCTTGTCAACGGCTGCCGATATACCAGCGAATTAGCCAGCAGCCGTCTATACGCAGCCACCGGTTCCCAGCCTCGGGGCATACGAATGGCAAAGCCCAGGTTTGGCGCAGTTATCGTTTGCCCCAAGGCCGTGACTTCTCCTCGCCGCTGGGCGGCGAACAGCCAAACCGCGCCGACCATCACGGCCAGCACTCCGCCTAGAAAAATTCCCAATATGTTTTGACGTGTTCGCTCGGTCATTGTTCTTCCGGGTTCAGCTTGCTCGTAGCTTAGGGCACCGCTACCATAAGGGTCAAGGAAATTGCTCGACCACTTGCCAAAGGTCGCACCATGAGCGCTAAGCCCATTGACATCTATTTCCTACTGGGCCCCACGGCCAGCGGCAAGAGTGCCCTGGCCATGGGCCTGGCTCGCATCATCGACGCCGAAATCCTCTCCGTTGACTCCATGCAGGTCTATCGGGGCATGGATATCGGCACGGCCAAGCCCACCGCCGACCAGCTCGCCCAGGTACCCCACCATCTGATCGACGTCGTAGAGCCCAGCGAGTCATTCTCTGTTGCCCGATTTGTCGAGCTCGCTGCCAAGGCCATCACCGACATCGACCGCCGCGGCCGGCGTATCTTGGCCGTCGGCGGAACCGCCCTCTACGCGAAGGCCCTGGCCGAAGGCCTATTCGATGGCCCCGGAGGCAACACCCAGCTCCGCCGTGAACTCAAGGACCGCGCCGCTCGGGTGGGCTCTGCAAGCCTCCATGGCGAACTTGGCCAAGTGGACCCCGCCTCAGCCGGGCGCATCCACCCCAACGACCTTCGCCGCATCGTCCGGGCCCTGGAGGTCTTCGAGCTCACCGGAGAACCAATCAGCAGTTTCCAGCAGCAATTCGGCAAGGCCAACCCTGCCTATAATTGCCGTTACGTTTGTCTTCGCCGCGGCCGCGAGGACCTCCACCGACGCATCAACGCCCGCGTCAAGACCATGATCCAGGCTGGTCTCGTCCAGGAGGTCCGCTCTCTCCTGGCCAGCCCCGGCGGAATGTCTGCCCAAGCCCGCCAGGCCCTGGGCTATCAGGAAATCATCGCTTCTTTGGACGGACAAATGAGCTTGTCCCAGGCCATCGAGTCGATCAAAATCCACACCCGCCAATTCGCCAAGCGACAACTCACTTGGTTTCGCCGCTTTGGGGATGTATTCTGGCTCGACGCCCAGACCAATGAGAGTCCCGAAGACCTTGCTCTTCGGGCTCGGGGAGCATTCGGTATTTAGGCACTCGTTTATTGAACTTTACCGCCCAAAACCATAAGGATTACTATATAAGCCTTACTTCGATATCCGGAGGTTGTGCACTCGTTTAAAATAGCCCAGGAGCAGTAGTACACTGTCAAAACTAAAACTATGGATGTCATTGCGAGCCAATCTCTGATTGGCGCGGCCTTATCACTGCTTTAGCAGTAATCTGTTTACGAACGATTTGAGATTGCCGTGTCGGCCTTTGGCCTCCTCGCAATGACAGCTCCTAAAATTAGCCTTGACAGAGTAGTAGTCTGGAACCGGCTATGTGCCAAAGCCCTGCAGCGAGTCGGGAAGTATCCGCTCGGGGGTTATTACCCGCAGCATTTGGCCAACGTATTGGGTGAATTTGGGCAGGTGCGGCAAATCATCCCCTAATTCGTCGAGCAGCCGCGAGTTGTCGTATATCAAGTTCAGATTGATAAAAGGCAAATACAGCAGCGATTCGTACAAAGTACTCAGCCCCTGTTCTTCAAGGGCCTTTTCGTGGCTCTTATTCCACTGCTCCGGTGGAATAAATTGCGGTCCAATCTCTTCCTTGCTCACCCGCTTGATGGCCTCCTTGACTTGGCCGGCGCTGACGCTGGCCATCTGTCCAGCCGTCAGGTGATAGCAATCGTGGGCCAACTTCTCACCCTTTGCGATCAGACGCAAGGTGCTCTTGACCACAAAATCCAGGGTAACGATGTCTATCAGCGATTCGGTTCTAACCGGCACAAAGGGCAGTTGAGCCATAGCATACAAGCTCCAGAGGAACAAGCGAGCTTGTTTGGGATCCTCAGACCCCTGAGCCATGGTTATGCTCGGACGAACGACCAACAGCGGCAATTCTTGCCGCTTCTCCCAGAGTATTTGCTCAGCCTGGGCCTTGGTCCGCGTATAGGCCACCAGGTGTTTATCCTTCTCAGAAGGAGAATCTTGCTCCTTGACCAGGGCATTGGGTTTATACCCGCACAGCGTAGCCGTGCTGAAGTGGACCAAACGCTTTAGCTTTTCACAGCCTTGGATCACTTCGAGCATGTGTTTGGTCCCCTTCACATTCATGGCTTCGCAACTGTCCACGTCCACAAAAGAAGTCGAAGCGGCACAGTGAATCAGCAGCTCCGTTTCATTTCGCAAGCGATGCAGCTCATCCGGCTTTATATCCCAAAGTCCCAGGGTGATCTCTCCTTCTACCGGCCGCACCCGGGCCAGGGCCTTTCGCAGGTCGGGCCCGCTAAGCCCAGACTTCTCCAGGCGGGCCGACAAACGTTCCGACCCGCGTTGGCCGTTGGACGTTCGCACTAGACAGGTTACTTCCTCGACCGCGGGCAATTCCAGCATCTCACGCAGAATCTGACCACCAATCAGGCCGGTACCCCCGGTCAAAAAGACCTTGCGATACGGCCAAGATCTCAGAGATTTGTGCATATTCCTGTCCTTTGTTACTGTAGCAGACCGACGTAAAACAAACCAAGCTCTATTTGTATCGTTTACGCATAGCCCGGGCCATCTCGACCTTGTGCTCCCGCGTTTTGATGGTCTGGCGTTTATCGAATCGCGATTTACCCCGGCACAAGCCCAGCTCCAGCTTAGCCATACCCCGTTTGAAGTGAATATTAAGCGGAATCAGAGTATGGCCCTTGCTGGTAAGGTGTCGCTTGAGCTTGTTTATCTCTCGTTTGTGCAGCAGCAGCTTTCTTGGCCGAGTCGGCACATGGTTCCGTGGCCCGGCCTGCTCGTACGGAGCAATATCCACTCCGTACAGGAAAACCTCGTTATCCCCCTTTATCCGGGCGAATCCTTCATCCAGGCTGACCTTCCCGTTGCGGATGCTCTTGATCTCCGTGCCCAGCAGCACCATTCCCGCCTCAGCCTTGTCCAGGATGAAATAGTCGTAGCGGGCCTTGCGGTTCACTATCCGCGGATGTTGCCCCGATTTCTTCTTGGTTTTCTTTTTCCTTTTAGCCGCCATATCTTCGCCCGTCGGATATATTTTGCGATTCCGCTACATCAATCATACTTGCTACCGCCAGCCAATTCAACGCTTCAGAGTGTCCTGCTATTGACAGGTCTGTTTTTAGAGCCATACTTGTGGATGGATTTGGAGCACACTCATGGGCAAATTGCCCCAGCCGTTGAGCCCGACGCACAAGAAATGGCAATTACTGCGGACCTATGTCGGCCGCTATCCCCTCTGGTGCGCCTGGCAGCTAACTTATCGCTGCAACATGCGCTGCGCCTTCTGCAATTATTGGAAGGACCCTGCCGGTGAGTTGCCCGAACAGAGCTTGGACGACATCACCCGCGGTTCGCGCCAATTGGCCAGGATGGGTTCGCTCTTTATTTCCCTGGCCGGCGGCGAGCCCATGCTCCGCCAGGACCTGCCCGAAATCGTCCGTCAAGTGGCCCGCTGGCATTTTCCATTCATTACCACCAACGGCTCCAACGTTACCGCCGTCCGTGCCCGGGAACTCATGCAGGCCGGCCTCTGTGGCGCCTCCGTCAGCCTCGATTACGCCGACCCCGCCAGGCACGACCGCAGGCGAGGCCAAGCCGGCTCCTTCGACCAGGCCCTTCGCGCCCTTGACTTCTTCAGCTCCGCTCGCCGCCACCGCTGGCAGCGGGTCAATGTAATGACCGTCCTGCTTCACGATAATCTTGCCGAGATCGAAGAGCTCATCAAGTTGGCCCGGGCCCACCAGGCCTACCTCATGATTCAACCCTACGGCATCTTGAAGACCGGCTCGGCCAAATTCCGCCACCAGGCCAATGGCGTCTCCCAACACCTGCTCGAACTAAAAAAACGCTACCGCAATTTCCTCTCCAACCCTGTCTTCTTGAGCCGCTTCGACCAGGCCCTCGACTCCGGCGTCCCCGGCTGCCGTGCGGGAACAGCCTTTTTCAATATCGACTCCGTCGGTGATATCAGTATTTGCGTCGAGCAGCGCCGCCGACCCCTGGCCAATCTTTACCGCCACCGCATCCAGGATATCGTCCGCCTGCTCCGCAGCACCGCCCGGGCCAACACCTGCCGCTGCTGCTGGTACAACTGCCGCGGCGAGGTGGAGATGCTCTATCGCCCCTGGTCACTTTTCAGGAGTCTGCCCACCCTCTTTTTGGACACCGGTCGGCCACCGCCGGATTAGAGCTTTTCAGGCAGCAGCCCGTTACCCCTGCATTGACACGAACCCCCAAAACTGATATTTTGACCTCCTGCCAAGACTAGCTTTTCTTAGCTCCAGAAAGGATACACCCAAAGTGCCCGAAGTAACCCTAATTACCGGCGACGGTGTCGGACCCGAGCTCGCCCAGGCCGCTCGAAGATGCATCCAAGCCGTCACACCAGACCTTACCTGGGACGTACAGCAGGCCGGCCTGGACGTCATGGAATCCGAGGGGAACCCACTGCCGACACGGACCATCGACTCCATCCGGCGTACCGGCATAGCCCTCAAGGCCCCCATCACCACCCCCATCGGTACCGGATATCGCAGCATAAATGTCCATCTGCGCCAGATGTTCGATCTCTACGTCTGCCTCCGCCCCGCCAAGAGCTATCCCGGAGTACGTAGTCGCTATGAAAACATCGACCTGGTCGTTCTACGCGAAAACACCGAGGACCTCTACGCCGGCATCGAGTTCGAAATGGGCAAACCAACCACCGCCGAGCTCATCGACTGGATCAATGCCCACAACGAGCGAAGCGTCAAGACCGGCCGCGATACCACAGGAATATCCATCAAACCCATCAGCGTGGAGAACAGCCACCGAATTCACGAATTCGCCTTTCAGTACGCTATCCGCGAACATCGCCGCAAGGTTACTACCATCAGCAAAGCCAATATCATGAAGCACACCGATGGCCTCTGGCTGGCCACCGCCCGCGAGGTCGCCAAGAAGTACGCCGGCAAGGTCGAGTTCGAGGACTGGACCCTCATCGATAACATGTGCATGCAGCTCGTCCAAAAGCCAGAGCTCTACGACGTCATGGTCCTGCCCAATCTTTACGGTGATATTATCTCCGACCTATGCGCCGGCTTGGTCGGCGGGCTCGGCGTAGCCCCCGGCGCCAACATCGGCAATGACGTGGCCATCTTCGAAGCGACCCACGGCTCAGCCCCCAAGTATAAGGGCCAAAACAAGGTCAACCCCACTGCCCTGATACTCTCCGGCGTGCTTATGCTTGACCATCTGCACATGACCACCCAGGCCAACCGCTTGGAAAACGCCGTCGCCGCCGTTATTGCCGAGGGCAAGAGTGTAACTTACGACATGAAGCCTCACCGCGACGACCCCACAGCCGTGGGCACCAGTCAAATGGCTGATGCGATCATTGCCAAGATAGAGGCTGCCTGAATGGACCTTGCCGCAGGAGCGACTATCCATATGCCTATGAACCAGCGTTACCTGGCCATTATCAGCGGTGTGTACAAGGGGCTTGTGGCCAGTCTGGCTCGAGCTATGCTAACCGTATTAACCATCCCGTATGGCTTGGCCGTGGGCTTGCGCAATCTCCTCTATGACCTGCGAATTTTTCGCTCTTATTCTGCCCAGGTTCCCGTAGTTTGCGTTGGCAATCTGGCCTGCGGGGGAACGGGCAAGACCCCCACGGTCATCGCCCTGGTGAAAATGCTCCAGGACCTCGGCCGCCGCCCCGCAATTCTCACTCGCGGCTACAAGGGCTCAGCCGAAAAACCTGCCGACGAAGTCCTCCTCTTTGCTCAAAGCCTGCCCAACGTTCCCGTCATCGTCAATCCCGACCGTGTGGACGCCGCCAGAAGAGCCCTAAACAAATTCGATATCGACGTGCTGGTAATGGACGACGGTTTCGGCCATCGCCGCCTCCGCCGCGATCTGGACATCGTCCTGCTGGCCGAGCCCTTGGAGAACGTCCGTCTGCTGCCCCGAGGCCTATATCGCGAACCAGCCTCCTCCTTGAAAAGAGCGGACATCGTCATCAAAACTTATGAGCCGCTGGACAATCCCGACGACAATTATGCCGTTCGTCAACCCACACGACTCGTATCCGATAGCGAAGAAATGAATCTGCAGCAGTTGCAGGATAAAAAGGTATTAGCCTTTTGCGCAATTGCCAAGCCGGACTCTTTCGAGCACACTTTGACTCAGGCCGGGGCCAAGCTCTGTGCCCGGAGGCATTACCCAGATCATCATCGCTACCGTCAGCAGGACCTGGACGACCTCGCCCGCCTGGCCCGCCGCTCCCAATGCTCTTTAGCCCTGACCACCATGAAGGACTGGGTCAAAATCCAGCACGACCAACTCGCCTGGCCCCAACAAGACCCTTGCCCCCTTTGGGCCCTGGATATAGAAATGAGCTTTTCCGACCAGACCAGGAAATTACTGCAAGCCAAACTCAAGGCCCTCTTTGCCGGCCACTTGGCTGTTGGAGATTTATGACGCACGAAACACTTATGAAAACCGTTGAGGGCCTTGGTTCAGGTTCGATCCTGCTGCTGGGGGATTTCATGCTCGACCGCTACATCCACGGCGACATCGAACGGATCAGCCCCGAAGCGCCCGTGCCGGTTATGAAAGCCCTCAGCCGTGAATCGCGGCCGGGGGGGGCAGGCTCGGTGGCAGCCGACATCCGGGCTCTCGAAGCTCGAGTAACCTGCCTGGGAGTCGTCGGCGACGACGAGGCCGGCTCAGAACTTTGCCGAAAGCTCTCTCTGGCCGGGGCCAATATAGACCACCTATTGTCCCTGCCCGGAAGACCTACCACCGTCAAGGAACGCTTCGTCGGTTTGGCCCAGCATCGCCACGGCCAACAGGTTCTGCGAGTTGACCACGAAGACAGCTCCGAGCTGCCCCAGGCCATTGGGGATCAGCTCTTGGCCGAGCTCAAGAAGTTGCTGCCTAAAGTCGACCTCCTCTGCCTGGAAGACTACGGCAAGGGCCTGCTCAGCGACGGCCTTTGTCGTGCAGCCATCGACTTGGCCAAAAAGGCTCGCAAACCCGTGCTGGTTGACCCCGCCCGCACCGCCGACTTCTCAAAGTACGCCGGGGCCGACCTCATCACTCCCAATCGGTTCGAAGCCTCTCTGGCCGCCGGTTTGCAGATTACAGACCCCGACAGCCTTTCCCAGGCTGCCGCTAAGCTGCTGGCTCGCGGAAAATTCAATGCCCTGGTCATTACCCTGGATAAGGAAGGTGCCTACCTCCTGCAAAAAGGTCAACCCGGCATCTTGATCCCCACTCGCCCGCGCGAGGTTTACGACGTTACCGGCGCCGGGGACGTGGTTCTGGCGGCCTTGGCGGTGGGGCTGGCCTCCGGCTGCGATCTGGCAGGGGCCGTTGCCTTTGCCAACATAGCCGGCGGATTGGCCGTCGAAAAACCAGGCGCTGCCACTGTCAGCCGCCCGGAAATCCTGGCCGACCTTATTGCCGGACAGGCCGGTTTCTCCGGTAAAATTCGCACCGCCGAGCAGCTCGCCCAAGAACTACAGCCCTTTCGCCGAAACTCTCAAACCATCGTCTTCACCAACGGCTGCTTCGATGTCTTGCACATGGGCCACGTATCTTTATTAGCCCAGGCTCGGGGCAAGGGCGATGTACTCGTCGTGGGGCTGAACTCCGATGAATCCATCCGAGCCAATAAGGGACCGGGCCGCCCGGTCTGCAGCGAGCAGCAAAGGGCCGCCGTCTTGGCCGGCCTCGAATCTGTTGACTACGTCGTGATCTTCAATGATACCGAACCTATCGAGCTCCTCGACAGACTTCGCCCCGATATCCTGGTCAAAGGCGAAGACTGTATCGAGCGCGGCGTGGTCGGCCGAGAACTCGTCGAAGCCTACGGCGGTAAAGTCGAGTTGGTCCCCATGGTACCGGAATGTTCGACCACCAATATTATCCAGACTATCCTGCATAAGTATTCGCCAGAGGAGCTCAATGATTAAGGCAAGCATACAAAAGGCATTTGACGATCACAGTCGGGCTGTTGGATTCTTGCAGGACTCAGTGGAGCTGCTGGAAAAAATGGCTGGGCTGTTGATTGAGAGCCTACGGGCCGGCGGTAAGATTTTGGTTTTCGGTAACGGCGGTTCGGCAGCCGACGCTCAGCACATTGCCGGGGAGCTGCTGGGCCGTTTTCGCCGCGAAAGACCTGCCTTTGCCGTACTGGCTCTTTCTACTGACACTTCGACCATTACTGCCATCGCCAACGATTACAGTTTCGAAGAGATTTTCTCTCGGCAAGTCGAGGGGCTTATCCGTCCCGGCGACGTCGCCTGGGGCCTGACCACTTCGGGTAACTCCGCTAACGTAGTGCTCGGCCTCCAAAGGGCCAAAAAACTCCGGGCCAAGACCATCGCCTTTAGCGGAGGCGACGGAGGAAAAGTCGCTAAGCTTGCCGACCTCTGCCTGGTCATTCCCGCAAACGACACCGCTCGCATCCAGGAGGCCCACCAGTTGGCCTATCACATATTGTGTGATCTGACCGAATCTGCCCTGGCTGATCAGGGGAGGAGCGATCCAAATGAATGAGCCGCCACATGGCAAGCCAGCCGTCTTTCTAGATCGTGACGGCACTCTCAATCTCGACTTTGTCGAATACGTTACCACAGTCGAAGATTTCCACCTCCTCGAAGGCGTAGGTCAGGCCTTGCGCCGCCTGCGGGCCGCCGGCTACTTATTGGTCGTCATCACCAACCAGGCCTGCCTGGCCAAAGGACTCTTGGACGAGCGGGGCCTAAAAAAGATCCACGGCCATATGGAGCACCTCTTAGGCGAGGAGGGTGTCAGCCTCGATGGTATTTACTTCTGCCCCGACCATCCCGAGGCTACGGTCGAGAAGTATCGTGACCAAAATAATCGCCGTAAGCCCGAGCCGGGCATGATCCTCGAGGCCGCTGACCAATTGGCCATCGATCTTAGCAAAAGCTGGATGATAGGAGACAAGCCTAACGACGCCCAGGCTGGCAAACGCGCCGGCTGTCGAACCATTCTCTTGACCGGAGCCGAACTCTCGGAAGAACAACCCGACCATCCAGCGGATACCCAGCACGCCGACTTCACCGCCGAAAATCTCCTTGAAGCTGCCGAAATCGTTATCCAGCAGGATGTCGGCCCGGCCCAGGACCAACAAAGCCCCATAAAAAAAACCCTCCGTCAAAGGTCCACTGAGCTCGACTCTCGCCAACTCCTCAGCGATATACTCAGGGAACTCCGCCATCAACGCATTGCCCCCCAGCACCGCGAATTCTCCATTAGTAAGATGCTGGCTGGAATGGCCCAATGCGGGGTCTTGCTCTGTCTGGTGATGGCTTACGTGGCCTTTTCCTATTGGTCCGGGCGGGCCCTTTTGATCTCCCTGATGGTCGGACTTACCCTCCAGATGATGGTCGTAGCTCTGCTGCTGGTACACCGCTCAAGTTAGGGGAAAACTCTGTGATCAGTACAATTGTAAAGCCCCTGCTCAGCCCTGAACGTATGTTAATCGTCTTGCCCAGTTGGCTGGGCGATACGGTCATGGCCACCCCTGCCCTGCGGGCTTTGCGCCGCCATTTTCCCCGGGCCCAGGTCACTTATCTGGGACGCTCCGGACCCCTGGCCGTGCTTGCTAATGCCCCCTGGGCTGATGCCACCATCCAGGCGCCCCTACCGCGTGGTTTGAGCTACGGGGCCCACTTCCTTCGTTCCGTCAAGAAACTGCACCATGAGCATTTCGATTCCGCTGTGCTCATGCCCAACTCTTTCGGCTCAGCCCTGATGGTTACTCTGGCCAAAATCGAACGGCGGCTGGGATACGACCGTGACGGACGGGGAATACTGCTCACCGATTGCTTATTGCCTGCCAAAGAGAACGGACGATTCATCCCCGGGCCCATGATTCGATATTACCTGGCCTTGGCCGGATATCTCGGCGCCAGCCAACTGGACACCACTATGGAGCTGTTCACCTGCCCGGACGACGAACGGGCGGTCGCGAGCCTTTTGGCCCAAGAGGACATTGATCCGACCAGGGACATACTGTTAGTGCATCCCGGCGGAGGTTTCGGACCGTCGAAGCGTTGGCCGGCCCAAAAGTACGCTCAAGTCGCCGAGGCTTTAGTCGAGCGATTTGGTTTGCAGGTTATTATTACCGCCGGCCCCAAGGAGGCCGATGTGGCCGCAGAAGTGCAAACTGCCGTCAAGGCCAAAGTCCTCAATTTGGCCCAGCGCAATCTTTCCGTCGGACAATTGAAGGCCCTGATCCGCCGCAGCCGTTTGATGATCGGCAATGACACCGGCCCCAGGCACATCGCTGCAGCCTTTTCTGTGCCTGTGGTTACCATTTTCGGCTCGACAGACCCCGCCTGGACAGAGACCTTCTTTGACGGCCAGCGTATCGTCCGGGCCGAGGTCAGTTGCGGACCATGCCAGAAAAAAACCTGCAAGAAAGAGAGCCTTCGTTGTATGGAACTTATCAGTGTCCAGATGGTCCTGGCCCAGGCCGTCGATCTTCTCGAACATTGTCCCAGGAAAAAGGTATAAACCTATGACCTCACGCGAGCGGGTACAGGCAAGTTTTGCTCATACCCAGCCGGATTACACCCCCTGTGATTATTTTGCTACACCGGAAATTAATCAGGGCTTGATGAAGCACTTCGCCGTAGATAGCGAGGATCAAATCCGTGATCGCTTGGGCACAGACATTCGCTATGTAAATCCACCATACGCCGGCCCGGAACTGCCCAGCTCTGCTGATGGTTCTTACATGACCATTTGGGGTTTTCGCCGACGTCCAACGGCCAACGAGTACGGTGAGTATGACGAATCAGTCAGTTGGCCATATGCCGAATGGAAAACTGTCGAACAGGCCGAGGCTTTCGATTGGCCCAGCCCCGACTGGTTCGACTATGAGGCTATACCAGCTTTGTGTAAGCAACACCCAGGTGCAGCCATTAGCGCGGGAATGTTCGCAGTGCAAGACTTCATTAATGGAGTAGCTTTTGGACGAGGCGTGGAACAGGTTCTAATCGATATCGCCCTGGAAGATCCGGTTTTCCTTTACATTGTCGAACGACGACAGCAATTTTTTATGGAGTTTATAGAGCGTACGCTCCAAGCGGCCAAAGGGCGGATAGACATGGTACTCTGTGGAGATGATCTGGGCACTCAGCGGGGGCTGCTCATCCGCCCTGAAACTTTTGATCGACTTTTCGCTCCAAAAAAAAAGGAGTTCTTCGACCTTGTCCATTCTTACGGGGCTAGAATATCCCACCACTGCTGCGGCTCCAGCCGAGAGCTTATCCCCAGGTTTATCGATGTTGGTATGGATGCCCTACAAACTATTCAGCCCCAAGCTGCGGGCATGAATCCCTATGAGTTGAAAAAACAATTCGCAGGACAGATCACCTTCCACGGAGCCGTCGACGCTCAAGGCTGGTTGCAAAAGGCCAGTTGCGAGGAAATCGCCAAGGAAGTTGACCGTTTGATGGACGAAGTGGGCCGGGACGGCGGCTACATACTATCGCCTTCTCATAATATTCAACCAGATACGCCCATAGAAAATGTTTTAGCCATATACGACACTGTGGCCAAACGCCGCAATAAGCCCAACTTGCTCATGCGCCAATAACAATCAAGAGGTCTGCCATGACCAAAATACACATCCCCTTCATAGTGATTGCCTTATCCGCTCTGGCCCTGGTCGGCTGCGCCGAGAAGCGTCAGCCCCAGTGGGACGCGGTCGCCGCTGACAATGCCTCGTTCGACCAGGTCTGGGACGCCTGCCTGGATAGCCTTGAGGATCGAGGCTTCGAAACTGACCGCCGCGACCGCCGATTCGGTCTTATTGTCAGCGAACCGGTGGTCGGCAAACAGTTTTTCGAGTTCTGGAGAAATGACACCGCCGATTCGGACGAGCTGCTCAACAGCTCCCTGCACACCATCCGCCGGGTGGTTACCATTCGCATTGCCAAGCAGGGCCCCATGCAATTCCAGATCAACGTAGAGGCCCACGCCCAGCGGGTCAGCCTGCCCGGTGATCAGTTGGACAACACCGCTGAAGCCTTCGAGCTGCTGGGCCGCCAGGGAGTCCCGTCCTCGCCCAGCAGAAGCGATTATATTCGACCTCGAGGCGAACCCATCTGGGTCGAGATCGGCCGCGAGCGAGCCCTCGAACAAGCCATCATGAGGGACATTGTCCGCCGCCTGGAAAGCTAAGCCCCTCCTCAATCGGCTCTGCCAGCGCTGTGTGTCTAAACTGATTCGGATAGGCTCTTAGCCCGAAGGGTCTTTGGCCAAGTAATCGCAGATGGCCCGGTCGTACTCGGCCGTGCGCCTGAAGGTTGCCAAGGCCAGTTCCGCCCGCGTCTGGACTGAAAGAGCCCCCTGGTTGGCCTTCATCTCTTCGATAATCCCCTTGTATTGCGATGGGTCCGTAACCACGGCCACAAAGGCACTGTTCTTGGCTGACGAGCGGATCATCGTCGGACCGCCGATGTCGATGTTCTCGATGGCCTCAGCCAGAGTGCAGCCCGGCTTGGCCACCGTCTTCTCAAAGGGATAGAGATTCACGCAGACCAAATCTATCGACTCGATCCCATGAGCTTTCATGTCTTGCAGATGCTTCTCATTGTCCTTGATAGCCAATATCCCCCCGTGCACCTTCGGATGTAGAGTCTTAACCCGCCCATCCATCATCTCTGGAAAACCCGTTACCTGCTCAATGGGCACAACCTCAACTCCTGCCTCGCTCAAAGCCCGGGCTGTTCCTCCCGTGCTGATGATTACTACGCCCATCTCGGCCAAGGCCCGAGCAAAATCCACCACTCCCACCTTGTCAGATACGCTTACCAGGGCACGACGAATCTCCACTGTCTCCATTGCCTTCCTCCATAAATTACCCAAAAGGGCCAAGCTCTATTATCTCGATTATTCCTGGTCGCTCTGGCCTTGGCCGCTAATCCCGGCCAGCCCCGGCGGTTCCAGCCCCATCGCTTGCAGACAGACAATCCTTCCCGCGCGGTTGGCTATGAATATACGCCCGCTCTTCTCGTTGCTCACGAAGAAGTCGAAATCTTTCACTCCCAGCTGGGCCAACTGCTGGCCGCTGTTGGCATCAAGACTGACAATTCTCCGATCAGCGGTTACTATGTACAGCTTATCGTTCACCCTGCCCAGATACCCCCGGCCTTGCGGATAGCAAAAGTCCTCCAGTTCCGCCCCGCTCTCGGCGTCCAAAACCACCAAACCTTTGCCGGGCACGTTCAGAAACACTCGTCCATCGGCCACCGTCGGCTCTTTCGGTGGCGACACCTCGGCAAAATAACGCCACAGTTCATCTCCGCTGGCACTTGTCAGGCAATACAGTATGCTGTCGCCGCCGACCACGTAGCAGCGTCCCTCGGCTGTCAGTACCGGCGGGATCAGAATCGCCCCCCTGGTCCGGAAATATTCCGCCCACAGCGGATCGTATAGCCGCGTATCGTAGGCCAGGACCTCGCCGGACTCGCTGGCCGCTATTAGCGTCCTGCCCATGCGTACTGGCCTGGCGCTGATCGACTTTTCGGCTCGGCAGCTCCAAATCTCCCGACCACTTTGCAATTCAATTGCCACCATCCGGTCCAGACTGTCGGCAATATACAAAACCTCCCCGTCAAAGGCCGGGTCGGAATTGACTCCAAACGCCAGACGCCGCTCCCCCAGCGGCTGAGCCGTCTGCGTCTTATAAACCTTGGCAATGTTATGAGCCACCACTAGAGTCTTACCGTCCACCTCGACCGGTCGGCGTATCAGACGCGGCGGTGCAGCCGGCTGACGTATCCAGCTCGTTACCCCAGTGTCCCGATCCAAACGATGCAGCATGTTCTCGCTGGTCAGGCAATAAATACTCTTCGGTGCCAGCCAGATCTGTTCTATTGTTTCGGCGGGGCCCAATTTCAGAGGGTATGACCAGTAGGGCTCCAGACCGATGGGGCGAAAATAATAATCCGCATCCAGTCGAGTTACCACCGGCTCGGCCGCCCCACTCTGCCGCCGCTCGCAACCCGCTGTCGCTGCCACAATCACACACAACCACACCAAAACCAGGCAATGTTTGTTCATCATTGAATTATCTCACAGTCCCAAAAAAAACTTCTACGCTGTTCACTCCGACTTAACGTAGTCCGAAAGATCAACCTGATGGCTCTGCTCAAAACCCTCGAGCTTCTCAATCCTGTCGATATCCTCCGTAATCCGGTCAGCCAGCTTGAAAATATGAGGCCTGCCGGCCAGGCGGTTCCGAAGGTCCTCCAACATGCTCGCCCAGTTACCCTCGTAGAGCTCCACCTTCAGGATGATGAGCATCTTCTCTTCAGGACTGAGCTGCTCAACAAACCGGCGGACTGTCTCATCGGAAGCGACTTTATCTTGAGGCTCAGGGTCAGGCATACCCGCAGGACCTCCAGCCCACATCCTACAGCCTCTCTGGCCCCGGTGTCAACACAAAAAGACTTCCGCCTTCTTGGCTTACAGAGTCCTTTTGGCCATTTTCCCCGGGACTCTTGCACTGCTCGGCCGACGTCGGTAAATTGTTTCCAACAACAGGCCGACAGTTGCCCGACCAATGTCTTTGATAAATCGCCCGTTCTGTAGCGGCCATTCTGTCAAGGCCATCGGCCAAGGGCCAAGAGGAGACATTAGTTATGCCTAGTACGGTCTTTTTCGCTTCCGCCCAGGTTTCCAAGACCCGTAAAAGCCTCGTCGAGCAGGTCGGGAATCTCTTCGACGCCCTCGGGGCCGAGAAGATTATCAACTCCGGCGACCTCGTAGCCATCAAGCTCAGCTTCAGCGAGGTCGGAAACACTGCTTATCTCCGCCCCCAGCTGGTCCGTCCGGTGGTCCGCAAAATCAAACAGTGCGCTGCCAAGCCCTTCCTCACCGACGCAAATATACTCTATGCCGGCGGACGATCGAATTCGGTGGACCATCTTACCACCGCCATCCAAAACGGCTTCTCCTACGCTGTCGTCGAAGCCCCCGTCATCATCGCCGACGGACTGCGAGGCAAATCATCCGTCGAGATCAAAATCGACCAGAAGAATTGTTCAACTGCTCGCATTGGGGCCGAGGTCTACTACGCCGACGTCCTGATTTCGCTGGCCCATGTCCACTGCCACGGCGGAACCGGCTTGGCCGCCACCTTCAAAAACATCGGTATGGGCCTGGGCTGCCGCTCCGGCAAGCAAATGATGCATTCTCAGGAAGAGACCCCCCAGGTGGACCACGACAAATGCGTCGGCGACGGCGAGTGTATTCGCTACTGCCCCGTCGATGCCATCCACCTCGAGCAAGGCAAAGCCGTGATCGACAGCGATGCTTGCATCCGCTGCGGCGAATGCACCGTGACCTGTCCCCACCAGGCCATCGCCATAAGGTGGGGCGATCAGCCCGGGCTCTTACAGCAGCGTATCGTTGAGTACACCTTGGCCGTTCTCAAAAACAAAAAAAACAAGTGTCTTTTCTACGCCTTCTTGCTGGACGTTACGCCGGGCTGTCTGTGTATGAGTCGCAGCGAGCGCCCCTTCATTCCCGACGTGGGCATTCTCGCCTCACGCGACCCTGTAGCTCTGGAGCAGGCCACATTCGAGATGGTCAACGCCCAGCGGGGCATCGCCGAGAGCGATCTGCCGGCGGCCTATGAAAAAGGCGCCGACAAGTTCCGGGCCCTGCATCCCGACATCGACACCGAATCGACCATGGGCTACGCCCAGGAGATAGGCCTGGGTACCAGAGATTACACCATCAAGGAAATCTAAGAGTTTCTCCCACCCCTCTGTAAGGGACACACATTATGAAGAACTGTTTTTCTTGTTTGCTCCTTGGAACCCTGAGCCTCTTCCAATCCACACCCTACATAGTAGCCCAGAGCTCCAAAGACCAAAAGCTGCCTTTCCAGGTCCAGATGGACCCTCGCGTGGAATTGATTTGCATTATCTTCCGTTTAGCCGAAAATCCAGAGTACACCAGAGCCAGCCCCAATTCCTACACTCGGGACGTGGACAAGCATTTTCTCCCCTTCAAGAATCACCCCGCCGTACAACTCGCCCGCAAGCTGCGCCGTACCAGAGGGGTTTCTTACGACGCACCCATGAGTCTGGCCGTACACATTACCGATGCATTTACCCTCAAGGAAAAGGTGCCTTTTGAGCCTCACCCTCCCGGACTCGACGGCAGATGGCGCCTCGACGAAGTTCGCCAGTTCCTCAAACTCACCCGTGACTTTTCCCAAAAAACCCGCTTCAAGGACTTCATCCAAGCCCATCAGCAATTATATGACAGTACCGCCAAACGCCTCAGCGAGATGATGACCAAACACGCCCATCTCGAATGGTTTGACACTTTTTTCGGCCAACGCTCCGCCAGCACCTTCCATCTGGCTGTGGCTATGCTCAACGGCCCCAACTGCTATGCCGCGAGGGTGACTATCGCCAAAGAAAAGCACATTTACTGTATCCTCGGCACCTGGCGCAGCGACAAGAAGGACATCCCCCTGTTCTCCAAAAACGTCTTGCCCACAGTCATCCACGAGTTTGGCCACTCTTACGTCAACCACCTTGTCGCCAGCCACGCTGCGGATTTCGAAAAGGCTGGGAAAAAAATATTCCGCACTGTCCAACAGTCTATGAAAGCCCAGGCCTACAGCAACTGGCAGACAATGATCCACGAATCTATCGTCCGAGCCTGCGTTGTCCGCTACCTGACCGCCCACGAAGGACCGTTCGCGGCCTTTGCCGAAATTCAGCGACAGCATCTGCGCGGATTCTTCTGGACTGGCGAACTCGCAGGGCTTCTTGCTCAATATGAGAGCCAGCGCCAAAAATACCCTACCTTCGAAGATTTCATGCCCAGGATCGTTGAGTTCTTCGAGGAATACGCATCCAGACTCCCCAAGCCTCCGGCTCAGACCAGCTCTTCCACCCCAGCCTCAGGCCAGCCCCCTCCCCCACAAACCCCGCAACAAGATTGAGAATCCCCCTGTCAGGCCTCTACTCGAACCAACCTAGCTTCTGGGCATTGGCATGATAAATCAGCCCCAGAATACGCATGGCCACCATCGTCATATAGAAAGAGAAGAAAACCCTTATCACAAACCCAAGTACGGGAATCGCGTCCAGATACCCAGCCAGAGAAGTGTTCACGTAGTAAACAAGGAAAAAAAGCACGCACCCTTGAAGATAACGCAGTGGAATTTTTACTATCGCCCCGATAATCGTAAAAGGATTCAAAGCCTTCAGTGAATCAAACAAGGAGATGGCTAACAAACTCATCGGTAAGTACACCAAAAACCAGCCTGTAAAAACATAAGCCAGTGATTGTGGCAGCCTCAACTCCCCCGACAACAGTCCCAGTAGATTTGCCCGGACGTAAATGATCAGAGGTGCCCAGGAGACCAAAATCGCTCCGCCGACTAAAACCACTGGCCTTAAGATATCGTCCCAAAGACTGGTAAAGTCCGGCCAATCTGGCAGCTCCTCCTCTCCCCCGGCCGAAGACCCTACTACGCTGATATAATACGCGCACAAATACCCCCCGAAGAGAATCTGTAGGATCCACACGAAAGGCACCCACGACAAAAACTCCAGCACTGCCAAACACCCCGTCGCAGCCACAAGCAAAAAAATGCCGCTGCCTTTGAACGGATACCCAAACGCCCTGGCCAATTTCAGGCCAAACGCTTCGCTCGCCCGCCCGGGACCCACATCCTCTGCCTCTACAACCTGCACCTGAGGCCATCTGGGCTCCTCAGCAGTTACCGTCGAGCTCTGCCCGCACTTGGGACATTTGGCCTGACGCCCTGCATACTCTTGCCCCACCTGCAGCTTGGCCCCACAACCCCCACAACAAAAATGTATCTCACCCATCCCGGACTCCCCGCGCCCAAAAATGCCCCCAGCGGCTAAGCCCAACTATACTGTTTCTGATGAACGATAGCAACAGGACTGCTGCTTTTACTTGTCAATTACCCAGCTCGGATCCCGCTTCAGTTTCATCTGCTGAAACACGATCGACGCTGCCGGTTGGGCAGGGCCGCAAAAAGCTTGGCAGGGACGGCAAGAGCATTGACCAGAGCGTGGGCGGAGGGTAAGCTGTAATAGCTTAGAACGGCCTTGGGCCATCGTAAGGTTTGGCGATGCAAGGCCCTGGGCGGTGAAAAGTCCCCGTGGCACAATTGGATAGCGCGTCGGCCTCCGGAGCCGAAGGTTGCAGGTTCGAATCCTGCCGGGGACGCGTTTCTTGCGGCATCGAAAATGAGACTCAACGCCACAGCCTAATTGTATTATCTTCAGGGTCGGTGGGGCTGACGGTTAGGACATCCATAGACCGTGGATGTTGCAGTAGGCTGGGGAAGACTATATGGGGAGCCCAAGGGGGCGGGTTCGACTATGAGAGCGTCCCTGCGAACAAGGCTAACATGCGTAGTTACAGACCCGTAATTCTTAGCACGGCCCAGATAGCTAAAAGGCTGAGCACAAGCAATGCAGCTCTGAATACTCGCATGAGCTGTGTTCTGGGTTGAACAGAACGCCATATACAGGCGCAAACCAGGGCAATAAAGGATATGCGCAGAACAACATATATAGAAGCTACGAACATACTCATAGTTTACCTATATTAACAGGGAAAGTCAAATAAATTACCTATATTAACACATGGAGCCAGAAACTACGCATCTGTCTGCCGGCAAAGAGAATAGAAATCTTCAGAAAAGGTTAGTTTCGTTAAAGTACTCAAAAGACATTGGCCGAACAGAGTAGCAGTGTAATGTGGATCTTTGGTCCCCTTAGGAGGTATGGCGATGCGCTTTATGGAAGCAATCAAGAAATGGCTGAGTGAGCTGACGGAGATCGCTTTGTTGTTGATCGCCCTTGGGATTGTCATCGAAATCCTTTTCGGTGGCACAACCGGGGCAACGATTCCTTTCTTTGGCGGAATTGTTACCAATCTTACGAAATTGATCAGCAGTCTGGGGCAAAATGGTGTTGTTGGTTTAATTGCCTTGGGTATTATTCTTTTCCTGTTCAGGAAAAGAGCGACTGCGTAAAGTCTTACTTTTCTTCCGGCCTGAGTAGCGGCAGAGCTTAGGACTTGCGCTCGGGTCAGAACCGCAATGTGCGGGCAAAGTAGGCTCCGACCTTGGCAAGGAAGCCATTAGGCCGAGTTAGCTGCAGGGCCTGTTTGGTCGGCCCTTTTGGAGCTGGCGAAGGCGCAGAATATCATTAGACGGACAAGCCGACGATTTGGATCGTCGGCTTGTTTAATACAGCAACCCACGGACGCTCGTGCTTCGCAGCGCTTCGCAGAGTAGTACAGCGCTGGCGGTCAGGCTTTCCATAGTCCGTGGATGTTGCAGTAGGCTCGGGCAGTGACATTGTCGGCCTGGATGGCGAAGTCGGCCTCGGGGGCGTCGCCGGGATTGAGGAACTGACGATAGGCTCGGCCGTCGGCAATAAGCTCGATCCACTCGATGTAGTGCTTCTCTTCCATGGGGTGAGGGACGCTGCCGACCTTGACCTTGACGCCGGTGGCAGTCTTCTCGATAACCGGGACGTGCTTCTCCCTGGCGGCGTCAACGGTGTTGGCCTTATAGAGGGTCATATCCTCTCCGCAGCAGACCAAGGTGCCGGCCCCGCCGTGGAGAACCTCCACGATGTTTCCACACTTCTGGCACTTGTAGATTTGGAGTTTTTCGGCCATTGCAAAATCCTTTCGCCAAAGAGATGACTAAAATGGAGTTTGTAAATTACAGGAAACCATTGGGCAAAGTCCAGTTTTGGAGCTGAAATAGTCCAAGAAATTTTTCAGGTGGTCAAACGCCAATATCACGGATGACCTTTTTTAGGGTCTGGGCTGAGGCCTGCAGGGCCTGCTGCTCCCGGGGGCTGAGTTCGGCACTGAGGGGTCTGTCGGCACCATTTCGGCCGACGACGGTGGGGATACTCAGGCAGACGTTTTCGATGCCACAGTAGCCGTCAACCAGGCGGGATACGGTCAGAACACTGCGTTCGTCGCGGAGGATGGCCCGGACGATTTTTTCGAGGGCCAAGCCTATGCCGTAACAGGTGGCGCCCTTGGCTTCGATGATGTGATAGGCAGACTGGCGGACCTTCTCGACGATGGCTTCTCGGTCGTAGTCGCTACATTTGTGAGAGCAGAGTTTTTGGCAATGGGAAAGCTTTATGCCGCCCAGATGGGAAATGCTCCAGGCAGCCACCTCGGAGTCGCCGTGCTCGCCCAGGATGTAGGCGTGGACGTTGTGAGGGTCGACGGCGCAATGTCGGCTAAGAAGATAGCGAAAACGGGCGCTGTCGAGAACGGTGCCCGAACCGATGACCCGCTCGGGGGGCAAAGACGATGCCCGCAGAGCAACGTAGGTGAGGACATCGACGGGATTGGCGACCATGAGGAGGATGGCATCGCGGGTGTGCTGGAGGATATTGGCGATGATGCTGCGGCAGATTTCGACGTTCTGGCGGACGAGGTCAAGGCGTGATTGGCCGGGCTTCTGCTTGGCACCGGCGGAGATGATGACGATATCGGCGTCTTTGCAATCGGCATAATCGCCGAGGCGGATGTCGACGGGCGGGGTGAAAAACAGGCCGTGATTTAGGTCCATGATCTCGGCCTGGGCGTGTTTGGTGTCGAGGTCGATCATAACGATCTGGCGGGCGGTGCCGCTTATCTGCAAGGTGTACGCACAAGTAGTGCCCACGGCGCCGGCGCCGACGATTACGACTCTGGATACCCGAGGCATGGCTGTAATCCTCCAGCGGCGAGAAAAGCGGTGTTGTGAGTCCCCAGTGAGATGCCGGAGCAGTTCGGTAGATAGTGTAAGCAGGTCGGGCGGTGTTGGCCAGAGTTATTTTTGGGGCGGGGCGATTTCTTCCCAAGGTCAAGCTTGTAATTGGCCATCAGTTCCTATACAAATACTGGAATTGGCAGTGCCCTGTTGGGAGTCGATATCAAGGTGCTGGCAAATCAGCGGAGCGAAGTACTGAACAAAACAGTCTAAAACCGGTCAGTTGAAGGACGTTCAGTTTGGCCAGCCACTGCCAGAACCAAGGTAAATTATGCTGAAAAAAGTTACTGCGGGCGTCATTATATGTGCTATTCTGGGATGTCTGGCTGGTGTTGCTGCCAGGAATCCATTCGTCTATATGGCCTGCTTTGATGCATTGGTTGGAGGCATCCTGTTTGCTCTGTGGATGCTGGTAATGCAGTTTATAGGGATGATAGTTCCCAAGAATCTTGAGGAAGTTTATAGCAGGAAAAAGGACCGCCTTACGGTGGTCATTTTCTTCGCCGTTTTGTTCTATTTGGGTGTTCAACCTGTCATCAATGTTAAAGCCCTGTCTCATGCAACAGGTGTTATTAGTTTAGTGAGCAAAATAACGATATTTGTTTTTGTAGTCTTTTTGGGCTGGTGCACAATAGGGCGGATTAAGATACGAAGCATAGTCTCAGGCAGTGTTCTATTCGTTTTGTTTACCGCGTCGCTATCGTTCATCAATTCTACCGCCCTTAAGTCAGGTGAAACTAGCGCGTCTGATCAGCTTGAAAAACTTAGAACGCTAGGATATGTCGATTGGGCAGCAACAGAAGATGTAGAAAAAAGAGGGGTGGTACATTATGACCCTGAGTCAGCTTCGAGGGGTATGAACTTATACACATCCAGGCCTTTGCAGGAAGCAGTTTTGATTGATATGGAGGGGAATGTTGTACATAAATGGCTATGGAAGAAGCAGGGGCAGGTTGATCGGCAGTTTTTGCGGGCCAGTGCGAATATCTACCACATAAAGATGTGTAAGAATGGTGATTTGCTTGTAATTGCCAAGGACCGGATGCTTGTTCGGCTAGACTGGGATTCAAAGGTTAAGTGGAAGAGAAAGATGCGAGTCCACCATGATGTTTCTGTTGGCCCAGAGGGGAAGATATACGCAGTGGCCCGGGAACATGGGCTGGTGTTTTGGCATGGGATACCGGTACCTATTCTGGGCGATTGTATTGTAGTTTTGTCGCCAGACGGTGAAATAGAAAAGAAAACACCTCTCTATGAGCTGATTAGAGACCGTCTCTCTCTGAGGGCGATTGTCAAGATATACATATCAGCGATGCGGGCGGAGTTTGACATCATGCATACAAACAGCCTTGAAGTTATGGACAGAGATATTGAAGGCTTTTGCAGGAAGGGGGATTGGCTAATATCGATGATGCACCTTAATCTTGTTGGAGTTGTAGATGCCAAGAAAGAGGAGTTAGTCTGGAGTTGGGGAGCAGGCGAATTGGATAAACAACATCATCCGACACTCTTGCAAAATGGCAATGTGTTGATTTTCGATAATGGCTCCGTTAGGGGGTTTTCACGCGTTATTGAGTTGAATCCGTTAACCAGGGAGATTGAATGGGAGTACAAATCTGAGCCTCCAGAGAAGTTTTTCTCCAATGGGAGAGGTGGCAGCCAAAGATTGCCAAATGGTAACACTCTCATTACAGAAAGTGATAAGGGCCATGTTTTCGAAATAACGAAAGATGGTAAAGTCGTGTGGGAATTTTATAGTCCCCATGTAAAGAAGAAAAAGAAGAAGAGAGCAGTTATATACCGGTTGATACGGATCAGTAATTCCGAGATAGATGAACTTCTCAAGAGGAGTGAGGAATAGATGAAATGTTAGCAAAGCAGCAAATACGTTCCGTATCTGCATATGAGGGGTACGTAGAATAAGCGCGGGATTCGACGTTTAGTGGACGTGGACACTGTGGGGCCTCGAATTAGACGGTACGGTCGAGAAGTCGGTACTGGATGGCTTCGGAGAGGTGCTCGGGCTTGATGGAGTCAGCCTCGGCCAGATCGGCAATGGTGCGGGAGAGTTTTAAAAGCTTATCGTGAGCCCGGGCGGATAAACCCAACTCGTGCATGGCTTGCTTGAGCAAGGATTCGCAGGCCTCGTCAAGCGGACAGTGCTTGCGGATGGCCCGAGAAGTCATGCGGGTGTTGGTGAGAGTGGAGTCGGAGCCGAAACGCTGCTTCTGCCGCCGGCGGGCAGAGATGACTTGTTGGCGGATGTGAGCGGATGAAGTGCCAAGGTCAGTAGAGCGGAGCTTGCGATAGGCAACAGCGGGGACCTCGACGTGGATGTCGATGCGGTCAACGAGGGGGCCGGAGATTCGGCCACGATATTTTTGGACCTGCAAGGGGGAGCATTTGCAGGTTCGCTTGGGATCGCCCAGATATCCACAGGGGCAGGGATTCATGGCAGCGATGAGCATAATCTGAGCAGGAAAAGTGACGGCGGAGTGGACTCGGCTGACGGTGACTTGGCCGTCCTCGAGCGGCTGGCGGATGGTCTCCAGGACGTTGCGAGTAAACTGGGGGAATTCATCGAGGAAGAGGACGCCGTGATGGGCCAGGCTGAGCTCGCCGGGCGTGGGGATGGTGCCGCCGCCAACGAGAGCGGGCGATGAAGTCGAGCTGTGCGGGGAGCGGACGGGGCGGGTGGCGACGAGGGCTTGGCCAGCTTTGAGCAGGCCGACGGAAGAGTATATGCGGGTGGTTTCGAGGGACTCGGCCAAGGTGAGCGGTGGCAGGATGGTGGGCAGGCGTTTGGCGAGCATGGTTTTGCCGGCTCCGGGCGGGCCAATCATGAGCATGTTGTGATGGCCGGCTGCGGCGATGGTCATGGCCCGCTTGACGTGCTCCTGGCCGCGGACGTCGGCGAAATCGAGGTCGTAGGTACTGGCCCAGGCGAAGGCCTTGTCGAGATCCACATGCGTAGGGTCGAGTTGCAATTGGCCGGTGATCAGCCCGACGGCCTGGGTGAGTGAATTTACGGGGAAGACATCAAGATCAGCGACGACGGCGGCCTCGGGGGCATTGGCAGCGGGGACGATCATTCGCGAGAAGCCCTTGTCCTTGGCGAGAATGGCCATGGATAGGGCGCCCTTGATGGGGCGGACTCGGCCGTCGAGGGCCAACTCGCCGGCGACTAGAAAATCGTCCAGGGCATCGGCCGTGACTTGGCCGTCGGCTGCGATCATGCCCAGGGCAATGGGCAGGTCAAATGCGGAGCCCTCCTTCCTGAGGTCGGCGGGGGCGAGATTGATCACGGTGCGGTGGCGGGGCCATTGATAGCCGCAATTGGTGAGGGCCGCACGAATGCGCTCGAGGGATTCCTTTGTAGCCTGGTCGGGCAGGCCAACGAGGATGCTCTGAGGCAGGCCGCGGCTGGTGACGTCCACTTCGACCTCGCAAGGGAAGCCTTCAATGCCGGATAAGGCGACGCTGTGTAATCTGGTCAACATGTCGAAAACCCCAAAGAATTCTAAAGCCCCTGGGCTTTACCCCGGCTAAGGGAGGGAGTCTTTTAGACAATAGCATAACAGGGGGGCGGGGCTGAGCCAACGGCTTTTTGAGGAAAGCTACAAGGCGTGAGGCGTGAAACGTGAGCTGTGGCTGTAAAAGAATTTCCTTTTATTGTCGCATTTTTTGCTTAGGGAAGCTCTTATTAGATGGGGGCAGTTGCAGGCAGCTTAGAGGTGCACGTGCAAGCGGACGCTGAATTGGTAAAAGCGGTGCTGGGAGGGGAACGCAGAGCGTTTGCCGAGCTGGTGAGGCGCTATGAGCGGGCGGTTCGGGCGCTGGCGCTGAGTGTGCTGGCTGATGGTCATGCGGCAGAGGATGTGGCTCAGGATTGCTTTGTGATTGCGTATCAGGAACTGGACAAGCTTCGCAAGCCAGGTGCGTTTGGGGGCTGGCTGTTGAAGATCGCAAGGCGAGAGGCCGTCAGCAGGAGCCGTTCACGGCTGAAGATGGCCCGGTTGGAGGAATCGAAGATCGGGGCGGCGAAGGATCGTGACGGGCGACTGGATGAGGATTTGCAGGAGGTACTGGCGGCGGTGATGAAATTGCCAGGCCATGAACGGCAAGTAATAACGCTGAAGTATTTCAATGGGCAGAGCATTCGGGGAATTTCCGAGATGACCGGTAGAGCTATCGGGACGGTGAGCAAACAACTTTCGCGGGCACATGAACGTCTGCGAAATATATTGAAGGGTACTGAGTTATGAGTGGTGACGAAAAACTTAAAAAGAGATTGGAACAACTGGGCCGGGCCATGGCGGGGAGAGAATCGATGGCGGAGGAGGTTATGGGGCGGATAGAACGGCTGGGGGCAGGGGCGGCGAGCACTAAACGATTTGGTTCACATACAAAGATACGGAGGAACATTATGAACGCTAGATTGATCAAGTATGCTGCGGCTGTGGTAGTAATCGGCGTGGTTGGCCTGTTCGCGTGGCTGACAAGCGGAAACGGGATGGCCAGTGTCGTGTTCGCAGAAGTGGTGCGACAAATCAACGAGGCCGAGACATTAACCTTCACGACAATTAGCCAGACAGAAGGAGAGGAGCCTGCAACCGCTCAATGCATGTATATGGAGCCAGGCCGGGTACGAATAAGCAGCAACAGGAATATTGTTTTGCCCGCTCCCTTACCAGAGGGGTCAGTGTGGATAATGGACTTCAGAAAGGGTGTGCTACTCATTCTCGACCCAATAAAAAAAACAGGAACAAAATTAGAAACAGACACTAGCGCCGCCCCGACCCCCAATATGGTTCGATTAATGAAAAACCTCCCGAGTAAAGCAGAACGAAAGCTCGGGGTTAGGGAAATCGATGGTCGCAAAGCTATAGGCTTTGTAGTTCGCAAGTTTGACGAGAAGATCACTTTTGGCCAAGAATACGTCGTGTGGGTTGATCAGCAGAGCGCCCTGCCAATCCGTGTTGAGATGGAGATTAGCGACAGAAAAGGCCGAAAAGGCAGGATCACTGTTACTGATATTCAGTTCGATAGAAAGCTCGATGAGTCTCTTTTCAGCCTTGAGCTTCCCGTAGGATATACCATCGACGAATCCGCCATGCTGAAGCTCGAACGGTCCCGTCAGATGGCTCGGCGTGCGGTCTCAGCAGCCAACATGCATAAGTTAGTTACGGGCTGCCTGGAGTACAGCAAGGATCATAACGGACAATGGCCGGGGTCTCTTGAGGAACTGGTCGGGATGTATGGGATTACAGAAAAGCATCTTGTCAATCCCAGTCAGAAACAGCGCAGGATCGGCTATGTATATCTCAAGCCTGCAGGGGCATCTCTTGAATCGGGCCAACTTCTGATGTACGAGGCCCATGACGAATGGAAAGATGGGATAAACGTAGGATTTGCCGACAGATATGTCAAGTTCATCGCTGACGAAGAAGAGTTCAAGAGGCTACTTGAAAAAGCCCAACTTAAAGAAGGTTCGGGGGGAGGTAATTAGGGCTGCTACTGTCCCAGTGCGATGGCGGAGGCGACGGCGTGCTCGCGAGTGTGTGAGATACTGACCAGGACCGCAGTGACGCCCATCCGTTCGGCAACGGCGGCGCTTTCGCCGGATAAAACGATCTCGGGTTTGCCCAAATCGTCGTTGGCAATCTGGACGTCAGTCCACTTCATTTGGCCGCGCATGCCGGTGCCGAGGGCCTTGAGGACGGCCTCCTTGGCGGCGAATCGGCCGGCGAGGTGCTGCATCCTCTCCTTGTGCTGTTGGCAGTAGGCCTGCTCGTGAGCGGTGAAGACCCGCTGTAAAAGACGCTCGCCGTGATGGGAGAGCATCTTGGCTAAGCGAGGGCACTCGATTACGTCAACGCCATGACCGAGGATGTCCATCAGGCAAGCTCCCGTGTTCGAAACAGGGCCAGCCCCACCAACAAGGCTGCGGCACAGTAGAAAAAGGCACAGAGTCCGGCCAAGCCTACGTAGGCCCATACGGCGGAGAAGGGGGAAGAGGCGGTGCCGAGGGTCCGATAAGCGAGGGTCTCGGTGATATTGAAGTGCTCCAACTGGGGAAGGATGGTGAGCAGGGCAGAAACGCCGAGGTACCTTGCCCAGGGGCCATCCAAAGTCAAAAAGCTGATCATATGGCCGGCGATGAAGATGAGGGCGCAAATCATGACGTTGATGGCCATGCCCAAACGAGTGCTGATGGCTACGGCGATGGCAGCCATGACCGCGGTCTGCAGGAAGATCAAAACTATCATCGGGGGGACGGACCAGAAATGAGCCCATTGGCTCAGACGGGTTCTGACAGTGTAATGGTCGGCGGGGTCGGGGTAAAAGACGTCGTGGAGTTTGGCCCAGAAGCCTTCGACACCCTCTGAGAACATGGGGACGTTGCGATCCCAGGGGGGGCGGAACCAGGCAAAGATCATGATAACCAGACCACAGAGGATGATAACGACGGCTACGGCTGCACAAACGCCGAGAAATTTGCCGAGGATAATCTCGCCCCGCAAGACCGGCTTACTAAGGAGAGTCATCATGGTCCTGTTGTCGATTTCCTCGTCAATGACCTTACTGGCGGAGAGGACGGCCAAGATCAGGGCAATAAACAAGGTCATAGCCACGGCTACGTCCTTGTACATTTTGACGTCGTCCTCAAGGACCAGGGTGAAATAAGGAATGATTCCAAGGAGCACCACGGCGACCAGGCCCAGCAGGGCCAAGATCAACAGCAAGGGACTGGTGATAATCTCAAGGAAAGTATTTCTGGCTATGGTGGTAGTAGTCATCTGAACCGAAAGAGAATTAGACGCTGAGAAACTACCAAATCGGAACTTCCAGTAGGTTATAATCCGAATGGATAAGTATATCGGATTTGATGTGGATGACAAGAAAACAATTGCCTGGGTGATAGAAAAAGGCTCTCCTGAGGCGGACAAAAAGGCAGCCCCTGAATGAGCAGCCATAGCCAAGTTCAACCATGCCTTATATGAGGCCCTTCATAAGTACCTCCATCGTACGGATTGCGCTGTACTGCTGGTGCTTTCTGAGAAGAAGTCCTCTGTACAACTCCGAATCAAGCCACTCCAACGGCAAAGAAACGGACATGTGGACACAATAACTCAGCCCAAGCATCTAAAAATCATTGAACCTTCGGGTGCTATACAGCGACTATAATAGGGAAGCCTCGGAGGACCATCGTTTGAAGGCCGACAAACAGAAGATTTACCAGGAGTTGCTCGTTCTGCGCTGCAGGCGCGGAGATAAACAGGCCTTCGCGGGCCTCGTCCGTCTGTGGGAGAAACGTTTATTCTATTATGTGCGACGGCTTGTGAGTACGGAAGAAGATACCTGGGATACATTACAGCAAGTATGGGTGAAGGTTCTCATGGGAATCAAATCACTGAAAGACCCGCAAAACCTGCCAGTCTGGCTGTACCGTATTGCCCGGAACACAGCCCTGAGCCATTTGAGGGAACGCTATAAAGTCCAGGAACATCTAGATGAAGGTTGTGATGTTGGCAACGCCGAAGTGATGGAAGAAGCTCCGTGTTTTGAAGATGTTGAGTTGGTTCATCACGGCTTGGGCCAAATATCGCTGGCCCACCGAGATGTCTTGACCTTGTACTTCCTCCAGGATCTTTCTATTCAAGAAATAGCTGACGTATTGGCCATTCCGCTGGGAACGGTCAAATCACGCCTGTACCACGCTAAGCGTGCTCTCAGGGATGTTTTGGAACGGGGGCATAGCGATCATGAATAAAGCCCGAAAACCATATCCAAAGCGACTGTTAGAACTGGAACAGATAACACCTGCTTTAAAGGAGAAATATGACATGGAACTTCAAGCGATTATAGAAAAGCCAATCAGAGGCGTTCACAAGTGGGCATGGATCGGATCAACGGTGCTTGGTATTGGATTCATGCTGCTGTTTGGAACGCTGGCTATTATCGCTGCGGAAATCTCAATTCTCGGTCGGCTCGGGTTTGCTGCTGGGGCAGTGTTTGGCTTGGCTTGGGCGATCATGGGCATAGAGATTCTCAGGAGAGGCTCGATCAATCTCAAGACTCATGGGCCGGCCGCCGCAGGAATGGGCTGGGGTCTGACCGTTATTATTGCGACCATTGCTCTCTTGACCATGGGCAATGAACCCCGTGAGAGTCTCGTAGGCCTGAGGATGTGTCTGGCGGCATTGATATTCCTTGTTATGGCGGCTATGTTCATGATTCAGTCGCGAATTCAACAATCCGAACTAAAGACTCGTGAGAAGCTCTTGGAAATCGAGTACCGCCTAGCCGAGCTCGCGGAGAGTGTCGGAAAAGACTAAACCCGTCAGGATGAACAGCCATAATTCGCTGCTGCAAAATTAGCCCGCTGAATACTATTTTTTGAGAATTTCCGCCACGGCTCGGATGTGTTCGGGCGTGGAGCCGCAACATCCGCCGACAAAGTCTGCGCCGGCTTCGACGATTGGCGGTATCTGCTGGGCGAATTCGCTCGGCCCGGCAGAAAAGACTGTCTCGCCTTCGATCAACTTGGGCACACCAGCGTTGGGCTTGATCCAGAGCGGCCCGGCCCAGATTTTGCGGTAACGCTGGGCCAAACTCACAGCCAAGTCGGGCCCAACGCCGCAATTTGCTCCAAAGGCCACCGGGCCCAGCGGGGCCAATTGGTCCACGATGCGGCCAGCATCGGCGCCCATGATGGTACGGTCGTTATCAGCGCCGGCGGCGAAGCTGAAGCTCACCACCACCGGCAGGTCGCAGTTATCCTTGGCAGCTTTAAGGGCGGCTTCGGCCTCGTCCGGGTCGGCAAAGGTCTCCAGGACAATCGCGGCAGCGCCGGCCTCGCCCAGGGCCTGAATCTGCGGGCCGAAGGCCTTGAGCAAATCATCTTCGCTGACGTCTCCGGTCAGCAGCAACTTGCCCGAAGGCCCTACCGAAGCAAATACCAGCACGTCGGACCCCACAGCTTCAGAGGCAATTTCCACCGCGGCCTTGTTCAGCTCAGCGGTGCGATTGGCTAAACCGTGGCTTGCCAATGAAATCGGATTGCCCTGAAGCGTATTGGTCAGCACTACGCGTGAGCCGGCCTGGGCGTAGGCGGCATGCACTTGGGCCACGGCTTGAGGATTCTCGAGGTTCCAAAGCTCATGGGCCGTCCCCGCCGGCAAACCCCTGGCGTCCAATTGGGTGCCCATAGCCCCGTCGGTCAGCACCGGCCCGGAAGCACAAAGCTCGCTCAGGTCAATAGCCACAGTCAGGTCCTCTGCAAAGTGAGAAGAAACACTCGAAAAGTACAAAGGTATTTTCCCGCCGGGCCGGAGGAATTACAAGACCAAAGCAGGAGTTTGGCGGCTAAGATTGGCCGGGCTTGCCAGATTTGTGCCTATCGGGTATGTTCGGGCGGATGAATGCAGGTTCTAAGAAACTAAACGACGCTCGGGCTGTGGTGGACACCTTGCGTCTGGGCGGCGGTTGGCGGGCAAGAGTACTGTTGCGCTACTGCGACCCTGGGGGGTTATTGCCGCGGGCTTGGCCCGAGGTGAGCACAGAGGATTGGCTGAAAGTCCTGGCCAACCCGGCGGAGTTGCTCTACTGCGGTCCGGATACCCAACTGCTGCGGGAGGGACACAGCTCCCGCGTCCTGCGGCGGTGCCTGGAGCTGGGGGGGGTTGAGCTGGAGGTTTTCTGCAAGCAATCTCGGCGGCGCAACCTGCTGCGTAAAGCTATCGGTCTGTTGCGTCGGACGCGATCGAGTTGGAACTGGAAGATCGGCTGGTCCTTATTGGCGGCGGGAGTTCCCACGGCCTTGCCTCTGGCGGTCTTTGAAAAACGCCTGGCCGGCCTGAGAGTGGCCGCCGGCATCATTACCCAGAGTCTTTTGCCGGGCAAGACCCTGGAGGAATTCGTCTGCCAGGACGGCGGGGACTTGAACCGGCGCGAATTAGAACATTTGACCAAAGATTTGGCGGGGCTGTTTGGTCGACTGCACGAACACCACTTTTTCCACCGAGACCTCAAGGGTATAAATATTTTCGTTCACTTCGACCAGAGGCGAAGGCCGCACCTTTATCTGCTCGATCTTGACGGCTGTCGGGCGAACGGCCGAGGCTATCTCAAAAAGGTGAAGTCGCTGGGGCGTTTGGCCCGGGCTTCTTTAGACTGGCCTGTAGTGAGCCGGACGGCGCGATTGCGGTTCCTCAAGGCCTATCTGGAATGTTCCGGCCATTCATCGGGCCAGTGGAAAAGCTTCTGGCGGAGCATCGACCGTCAGGTTCGGCGCAAGTTTCGTCGGCAGGATAGAAGATGAGCACATTAAGGGCGGCACAATTTCGGAAGATTCTGCTTATCAAGCCCAGTTCGCTGGGAGATTGTCTGCAGGCCCTGCCGGTGCTCAACGCCCTGCGCAAGGCCCTGCCCGTTGCCAAGATTGTTTGGCTGATCAACCGGGAATATGCCGATCTTCTCAGGGGGCACCCGGCTCTGGACGGCCTGATCCTCTTTCACAGAGAATATTTTCGCCTTGGGCATGGCGATCTTTCGTGCGTGAAGGAAGTGTTCGAGCTTGCCAGGAAGCTCCGGGGCCAGCGATTCGACCTGGTAATCGACCTTCAGGGGTTGTTTCGCTCGGCGCTAATGTCGTATGGCACGGGCGCTGGTGTGCGTATGGGGCTTTGGGACGCCCGGGAGTGGGCCGGAGCATTTTACACCCATCGGGTCGAACTGCAGCCGACGGACACCCACGCAGTGGATCGCTATATGCGCTGCCTGGAGATGCTGGGCATTACTTGGAAAAAGCCCGACTTTTGGCTGCCCATTGATCCCCGAGCCGTCGGCGAAGTGAATCGAATGCTCGAGAGGGCCCAGCTGGGCTCTTCGCAGAGGTTCGTGCTGGTTGTTCCCGGGGCCCGCTGGCAGAGCAAGCGTTGGCCAGCCGAACGATTCGCCAAGGTGATCGATCGGATTCAAGATGAGCTGTCGCTGCCCTGCGTGCTGGCCGGGGCCGGCGGCGAGGTGGGGCTTTGCCGCGAGATCGCCGGCGGGTGTAAATCAAAGCCATTACCATTAAACCTTGCCGGTGAAACTTCTTTGGTTCAATTGGCAGCTCTGATAAGCCGCTGCGAACTTGTGCTGGGGCACGATTCGGGTACGATTCACCTGGCGGTGGCCCTGGGCAAGCCTTTGACCTGCATTATCGGGCCGACCGATCCGAATCGCACCGGGCCCTACGGCCGGAGCGACTCGATTGTCAGAGTAGAAGTGCCGTGTGCTCCATGCCGCCTGAGCGTATGTACGGACAACAAGTGCATGAACTTGATAAGCGTCGAGAGTGTTTTTGCCAAAGTTAGAAGCCTTCTTGGCGGATGAGAACCGAGCGGTAGAGCATGGCCCGTAAAAGCCTGTATCGGCGGATACTCTTCTTTGTGGTTCACCATATCCTGCACACGGACGATACGCCCAGCCGCATCGCCCGGGGTGTAGCAATCGGGATGTTCATAGCCTGGCTGCCGCTGATCGGCCTGCAAATGCTGCTGGTGTTGGGGTTGAGCTTTATTTTCCGGGCCAACAAGGTAGTGGGCCTGCCGATAGTGTGGATATCCAATCCTTTCACGCTGGGTCCGATTTATTATCCGAGCTATCTGCTGGGCTCAGCCATGCTCAAACTGCAGCCGGTCAGTATAGAGGACCTTGAGCAGCGTTTTGCGGCGGTGTCTTATTTGCCGTGGGCCGGGCGATTGAAAGAACTTGCAGATCTGTTGTTCGGGGAGATTTACTACCGGACGTTTATTGGCTCGCTGGTAACGGGGGCCATCATGGCCGTGGGTACATATTTCCTGACGGTCCGGGCGGTGAAACGTCATCGGCAACGCAGGATCGCCCGGCGGGCCCGTAAGCTTAGCAAACTCGCCCAGCGGAACATACACACATCATCTGGAGAGAATAATCAAGAGGCAGCCGAGCCCGAGCAATCGAAGTCAAAAGGAGGTTAGCCCGGATATTGCACAAGAACGCCCTCGATAACAAAATCCTTGACTGGTCAAGATGATTTTGGCAAAATTGTTGCCGTCGTACGGAGAAGATTATGTTTTCTAAGCGTGTACGTGTATATGGGAAATCCCAGATTAGAGGAGCTTTACCATGAGAAAAATCAGTTTGTTTTTGGTTGTGTTTTTTATTTGCTCGATTACTTCGCTTCGGGCGGCTGATGACGGTAAGCTTGCAAAAAGTTACAAACAGATCGAGTTCAAAAAGCTCGAACGTGCAAAACCCAAAATGGATGGTAAAGCTATCACGATGGAGGTTGGTTTAGGACCAATTTCCCAACGTCCGAGCCTGTTGGTGCATAAGGGTATTGACCCGCGTAAATATGTCACTATTGAAATTCGCGTGCCCGGCAAAACCAAAGAAGACGAAAAAGGCAAAATCGACGCTTACATCCTCAAGGATTCCAAAGTTCTGAAAATGTATAACGACTATGGCACCGGAACCCAACTGAGAAAGACCTGGCAAAAGGATAATGCTGTTACCGTTTGGGGCACGATTCACCATGTCTTGCCCGATGAACGTTTCCCGGTGGTGCTGGTGATAGATAAAATCGAGCCGACCCTACCCAGGCCTAAAGGCAATCTAAGATATTCTATCACGGTATCGAAATTCGAAAACAAGGCCAACTGGTCTGGTAGCTGGCGCCTCGGGGACGGTTTTACGGAGATTATGACCAATGCCCTGCATGAAACCGGCTGGTTCATTGTCCTGGGCGATAAAGAAATGCGATCTGAGGCTATGCAGGAGCAGGATTTCGCTGCCAGTGGTCGGGCCGCGGGCGGGAAAAAAGCACCTAAAATGTCCCGCATGACTCCCGCTCAATTACTTGTCAAAGGCGCCATTACCCACGTTCAGCACGAAACCTCAGGAGGCGGCGGTGGGCTTAGTTTTAGGGGTATTTCTGTGGGCGGTTCAAAGGGCAAAGCCGAGGTCAATATTACCATTTATCTGGTCGATTCGGAGACTGGACAGGTAAAGGCATCTACCAAGGTTATTGGTAAGTCGCACAGAAAACGTGGCAGACTGGGTTTTTATCGCGGCGGATTTGGCGGAAGTGGAAGGGCGTACAAAAATGATAATATGGGCAAAGCATGTGAAGACGCTGTGGCTCAAGCGGTTTATTTTCTCATCGAACAACTTGAGGACATCCCCTGGGAAGGAACGGTGCTTCTTGCCAAGAGCGACAAAATAATGATAAACCGCGGCTCGCGAGAAGGAGTTAAAGTTGGCGCTGTGTTCGTCGTTGGCGGTATTGAAGAAATTGTTGACGAAGATACCGGCGAGGTCCTCGACTCCGAAATGACCCAGGTCGGCAAACTTGAGGTTACCACAGTTAAGGAAAAAATCGCCTACTGCAAAGCCCTCGAGGGTGGTGACGCGATCAAAAAAGGAATGACTATACTCATCCCGGAGTAACTAGAAGTCATCCCAAGACCTGCTTTCGTGGCGAGAACGAGCAATTTTGTCGGCTGGCAAGAAACGAAAACGATACATATTTGGAGAATATATTGAGTTTGAGAGACGCAGCCAGACGACAAAAGGGCCGTTCGCAGCAGAAATTGGGGTTTTGGGATGGCTTCTAATATTTTGAAAATAAAGCAGAGCCCGGCGGGCCCATAAGCTTAGCAAACTCAGCGAGCAAGGCACCCACATATCGTCCGGGGAGGATGATCAGACGACGAGCCCCGCCCAACAGCCAGAGTCGAAAGTGGGTTAGCCTGGGGATTGAAAGGTAGGTGTAAAATGATAACTAGGAAAATTACAATGTTCGTTTTGGTTATCGCGTGCCTCTCATTAGTCCAAAGCATGACGTCTGGTACAAGCCCTGAAGCTTCAGAAACAGAAAAGCAGGAATATAGACAAGAATGGGCACGTATAAAAGCCTTGGAAAAATCTTTCACTCCCGGGCCAACAAATGACCTTAAGAAATACGAAAAATTTGCAGATGAAATCCAGAATAAATGGAAAGATAGAAACAAAGAATACTATGCTCGTTTAATGTTGGAAGTTTGTAAACCACTTAGTTCCGGAAACTTCAAGGATGATCGACGGCATAAACTTGCAAGAAAATATGCCCTATTGGCCCTAAATAAACCAGAGGATATCCCAGTCAGGCTCGAATTAGAGCTAACAGGGCATGTGATGACTTTTATGATTGGACCTAAGTCCCCTAAGGGTGCAGATTTTGCGCAACGCAGAAAGAAAGATGTCGAGATACGACTCCATGCCTGGAAGCGGCTACTTGATGCCATTGATCCAGATTGGGATCCTAACGAGACAGTGTATATCAATGTTCCTTTGCCGCCCGGCGCTATGGGAGCGGCTGGTATGTCACCCGAGCATATTAAAGACCCAGCTCTCCGTGCCAAATACGAAGCAGCTATAGAAAATAATAGACAAAAAGCAGAAAGGCAAATAAAGCAAGATAGGTTGCACAAGTGGCTGAAGAGGTTTCCAAAGCGTGCGGAGCGCTATATCATTCGGGCATACTCCAAGCCCCCATTCAATCTTGAAGAGCTGAAACAATATCTCAATAAATATATAGCCGACGAGAAAACAAGAGCTAGACTATTGGATGCTGTGACAAAGAACGTGGCAGAGCAGACCAAAGAAGCAGCAGAGGAACCAAAAGAATGAGGTGCGAGGGTATAGGCAGGCGCAAACAGCGGATATCGCGGCAAACTTGAGGTTACCACAGTTAAGGAAAAAATCGCCTACTGCAAAGCCATCGAGGGTGGTGACGCGATCAAAAAAGGAATGACTATACTCATCCCGGAGTGACTACTATTTTGAAAATAAAGCAGAGCCCGACAATTTCAAATCAGTTCTCATCTTCCCCCCAGCAAGGCCCGGCGGAGGCAGTCCAAGGCGGCATGGCTGGCTCTTAGCCTGATGTGCTGACGATCGCCAGTGAATCGACACTCCTGAACGTCGATATCTACGGGCTTGCCGGATGAGTCTTTCCGAGCGAGGGCGATAAAGATAAGTCCAACGGGTTTTTCGCTCGTGCCGCCGTCGGGGCCGGCAATTCCGGTAACGGCCAAGGCCCAGTCGGCCCCGGTGCGGGCAATGGCCCCGGCGGCCATCGCTCGGGCACAGTCGGCGCTGACGGCCCCATGCTTTTCCAGAATCTTCTCGGGCACCCCCAGCAACTGAATCTTAGCCTGGTTGGCGTAAGTGACCAAATCAGCCAGTAGAAACTTGCTGGCTCCGGGCACATCGGTCAGGAGTTTTCCAATCAGTCCGCCCGTGCAGGACTCGGCCAGAGCCAAGCTCTGGTTTTTGCGGACCAGCAGTTCGCCGAGGACCTGGGCGAGGGTCTGCTGATCCCGGCCGAAGAGGAATTGGCCCAATCGCGAGCAAATCCGGCGGCTCTTCTCGTCCAGCAACTCCAAGGCGGCCGCGGGCGAATCTGCCCTGGCGGTGATGCCAACGGTGATGACCCCATCCTTGGCGGTGATGCCGACCTGGGGATTTTCCGGGCGGGCCATGAGGTCTTTTATCAGGCTGAAAATATCCGATTCGCCGGCCCCGCAGCAGTGCAGACTCCTGGAGACGATAGCCGATTCGGCCAATCCCAGCCGCCGAAGCTCCGGCTCGATGCGATCGGAGAACATGGCCCGCATTTCGTGAGGCACGCCGGGCAGAGCGAAAATGTGCGTTTGACCCAGCTTTGCGGCGATTCCCGGGGCAGTGCCCCAAGGGTTTTCGATGGTACGGGCAGTCGCTGGTATCATGGCCTGAACGCGGTTGACAGGGCTCATGGGGCGTTTGAGGCGGGCGAAGTGCTGCTCGATCTGCTCCAGGGCAGGCTGATCCAATTGCAGGGGGCTGGCCAGGGCTTCTGACAGAGCGTACCTGGTGATATCGTCGGCGGTAGGGCCCAGGCCGCCGGTCAGCAGCACGAGCCCAGAACTGGCAGAGAGGCTTTTAATGGCCTGGGCCAGGCGGCCGGGGCTGTCCCCGAGAACCAGGTGGGTTTGGACGGCTATACCGATTTTGGCCAATTTCCGAGCTAGGAAGGGAAAATTGGTGTCGGGCACTTGGCCGGAGAGTATTTCATCGCCCTGGGAGATGATTGCCGCAGACATAGCCGATGCTCCAGAGGCCCGTAAAAACCACAGAAATACACTCTTGGAGGCAGCCGGTCAAGCCGCAGCGGTTCCGGCTGGGCTGAACTTTGCAAAGTCTGGGCTCCGGCGAGCATTTTTTGGTTGAAAGATTGTCCTGGAAAGGCCATATTATACAGAAGCCGGGCTGAAAATTCCAGCCGGGCTCTGACCGGTAGTTTGCGTGCCTTTGGTCGATAAGCTCAAATTAAGGATGTATCCATGGCTATTGCAGGAAGAAACGTACAAGGTGCCCCCCCGCCTTACGGCTTGATAGTATTGGTGATGCTGACGGTGATTCTGGCGGCAGCTGCGGTGTGGCTCTACATTAAATGGGACCAGTCAAATCAGGAATTGGTCAAAGTGCGCCAGAGGCAGGAGCGTCTTTTGACCAGCCGGGAAGCCAAGGACGAACCGTACAAGACGGCGGAGGCTGAAGCTCTCAAGGCCGAGGGCCAACCGAGCGTCGTCGGCCACCTGCTGAGCCAGCGTGAGGAGTTGCGTTCGTCCATTGCCGCCGAGGCGGGTCTGAGTAATGCCGACCTGAAACAGAAGATAGACGCGGCCCTGCAGGGCGCCCGGGGCAGCCTCGGACAAGACCAAGAGGTAAGCCTGTCGGGTCTGCCGTTGGTAGAAGTCGTCAAGACACTCAGCCAGGCTTATGATACCCAAAGCCAGGCCTTGAGTCGCCGTGAGGATACGCTGGCTGGGGCAGAAGCCTCGGCCAAACAGGCTCACGAGCAGATGCAGGCGGTAAGAACAAATGCAGACGAATATGCTGCCCAGGTCCGCTCGGATATGCAAGCCAGGCAGGCCATGGTTGAGCAGTACCTGAAAGATTGGGACGCTAATCTGGACAAGCTGCGCAAGGACCTTGATAGCCTGCAGGAAACGTTGCGGACTGAAAAGGGTCTGGCCCGGGATAAGATCGAGGCCATACAAAAAGACCTCAACGACAACAAGAAACGCCTGCAGGCCCTGATTGATAAGGTCGAGCAGTGGCGCAAAGAAGGGGGCATCGACTTTAGGGGGATGGTCAGTCAGGCCGACGGGAAGATCGTGACTATGGTGGTCGGGCAGAACATAGTTTTAATCGACATCGGCCAGGCAGAGCATCTGCCGTTGAGCCTGCAGTTCGAGGTCTTCTCTCCGGCTGAACGGATTACCGAAAGCACGCCCAGCAAGGGCACCATCGAAGTGGTCCGGGTGGGTCCGAAACTCAGCCAGTGCCAGATAGTGCATACAACCCCTGGTCAGTCCATCATTGCGGGCGACCTGATCGTAAATACGGTGTACGATCGGCAGAACAAGTATGTGTTCAGAGTAATCGGGGAGTTCGATGTGTACGGCCGCGGCAAACCAGACGCCAGCGGGGCTGAGAGCGTGGAGATGCTGATCGAGCGCTGGGGCGGAAAGGTAGTGCCGGAACTGCAAGTGCAGACGGATTTTCTGGTAGTGGGCAGTGAACCGCAGATACCAGCCAAGCCGGACGAGTTCGACCTGGCAGCTATGGCTCTATACGAACAGAAGCTCAAAGAATACAAGGCCTACGTGGAAGCTCAGAACCGAGCGGTAGCCCTGTCGATACCTATGCTGAACCACAAGAGGTTTCTGTATCTTCTGGGGTTGGGCAATCGCAGTCTACAGGAGCCCTTGGATTACGATGAGTCCGACCCTTGGCCCCCCTAGCCACACTTCGTGTCTCTGGTAATCGGGTCCGAAACAAGGCGGGTCTTGCTCTTCTGGCAGGACTGATTAGGAAAGGGGCGAATGCCCCCCCTTGCGGGCCAGGAATATCTCCCGAATGTCGCGGAGGGTGTATCCGCTACGATTGAGCTTGCGGATCAGCTTGATCCGATTTATAGATTCTTTATCGAAAAGACGCTGACCAGCGGGGCTTTTACCGGCGGGTTTGATAAGTCCAAGCAGCATGTAGTACTGCAGCGCTTGCCGGGAGATGGCTGCCTTTTCAGCCGCTGCTCCTATGCGTACCAGCGTGCGTTTCTTGGCAGTTTTATTCAAGAGTTGCCTCCACTGATCACTCAGGCTTTAAGCCATCTTTAGCTAAGCCACCAGGCGTCAAAACGGAGGATATAAATCCACAACAAAAGATTGGTCAGGCCATGGGCCACTACGCAGGCCAATATAGACTTGGTCTTGTACAGCAGCCAACTATAGAACAGGGCACAGACGAAAGCGGAGATATACCAGGGGTGTACCAGAGCGAACAGCCCGGCCACGGCCAGACAGGAAAACCAAGTGAACTCTCCGAGCTTTACTCTCTCGAAGTATCGGCTCACGAACAGGCGCAATAGGAATCCCCGCCAGAAGAGCTCCTCCATCAGGGGCACGACGATCACCGCCCCAGCCATCCGAAAGGCTATCCACAACCAGAAGGCCCCGCCGCGACCGCCGAATTGTTCAACCGGATTGAAAAGATTCTCTGTATCCCAGGCATTTCCGCCCAACATTGGCAAGGGCGGATAGTGCCAATGAGCCTTGAAGAACTCCTCCATCCCAATCCACTGCACAGCCACTAGCACGCCAACCACGATCGCCAACCAGCTCCACCGCCAGCTAAGGCTCTTAAACTCCCCCCAGACCCACCACAAACAAACACCCGTAGCAACGGTCTTGAGCGGATAGAGCAACCATTTGAGCTGCGGAAAGCGAGACTCGCCCAGCAAAAAGACCCCAAAAACAATAAAAGGCAAAACATAGGGCAGATGAGGGCGGGTTGTGAATAGGCGATCACGTAGTTGGGACATTTGGGACATATAGAGTCAGCCCTGCAGTGAATTCAAAATAAGCGATTTTAGTACACTCTCTCTCCTTATCGACAGAGACTCGCCTAAATCTTTATCCGCTTCGGCTGATAATTAGCCCAGCCGGGCCTCTCGACTAGCTCGAGACGGGCCGGTGGGGGCAGGTCATAATGGCTCAAAGCTGGTTTGGCGGTACGCACAATACCTAGGGGGGCCCGCTCTGAGAGTATCCAAACGTTGCTTCACATGGTCCAGCTGCGTTCAAAGATGTTAAATAAATGTTGAACAGCAGGTTGGGGCAAAACAAAACGGCCCAACTACATGCGCTTAAATGCATGCTGGACCGTTCGTTATCCAATGGGCAGGGGCGGATTTGAACCGCCGACACAGGGATTTTCAGTCCCTCGCTCTACCAACTGAGCTACCTGCCCGCAGCGGGCAGTCAAATCCAGCAGCAAGACAGAATCGCCGCAGACCAGGCCTTGGGGCACTTTAGCATCGGCAACTATGAGTGTCAAGTCGCAGGCGATGGGTATTGCAATCGGCCGGGCCAATCTTTATAGTCTGGGGTTATAGATACTCGCACTACGTATTCATAGGAGACCGACTATAGCCAGACCTTTGAGCATTATTGCCCCTCAATGGTGGGACTACACCACATTGGATAAGGAAATCCTTAGCGAGGCGGCTAAGCTGAGTGCCGAGGACCTGCTGGGGATGAGCCGAGAGGGTTTCAAGGTTGTATTTTACGACAGTCTGGAAGAGCTGTTTCTGGCAGAAGCCTTGGAATATATTAATGCCTGGAGGCAGTCCACAGCCGATAATCCAGTAGGTATTTGCGGTCCTATCGGGCCGACCGAGCAGTTGCCGCTGGTGGCCAGGATGGTCAACAGTATGGGCCTGAATCTCGAGGACTCCCATTTCTGGGGCATGGATGAATGGGCCGTCGAGGGCAAGACGGTTTCGGAGGATTATCCGATGTCCTTTGCCAAGACGGACAAGGAGCTGTGCTTCGACAGGATAGAGCCGGCCTTGAAGATGCCGGCCGAGAACCTGCACTTTCCGATGGGCGACCTGTCGGACTACAAAGCCAGCTGGCAGGGCGTCCGCTGTGCGGTGATGCAGGGCGGACAAGGCGAAGTCAAGCACTGGGCCTTCAACGACCCGCCCAAACGCGAGGGAAAATATAAGGACGAGCCACCTTCGCCGGCTGAATATCGCCAACTCGATACCAGGTACGTCGATTTGCACCCCTTGACCTTGATTCAGAATGCCCGGACCAGCGTGGCGGGGAATATACCTAGCGTGCTTCGACAGGCAGCCACGGTTGGCCCGGTGCAGACCTGGCAGGCTGAGAAAGTGTCTATCTGGCATCCGGGGCACTACGACAATCCCTTCGGGATGCGGCTGACGACGCTGATGATCAGTAAAAAGGTTCCGGACAGTTCAGTGCCCATGTCGCTGCTGGCCGATCATCCGAACGTGCAGTTCAACTTCTACCGTGGCGCTATCGGCAGCTGCGAAGTCCAGATGCATTAATTTCTAGGATAGCCCAGCAGGCGTGGTGGTAAGCTCAGGTCAGGGACGGCCCCAGGATGATAAGCTTCTCCTTACAGTCGGGCTCGAACGGCAACAGCATTTACGTGGAGACCTCGGATACACGGCTGCTGTTCGATGCCGGCATCAGCGGACGGCAGGCTCAGCTGCGCATGGCCCAAAACGGACGGGATATCAACAAGGTCCAGGCCTTGATTATCTCTCACGACCACAATGACCACATCCGCTGTGCGGGCATTTACCATCGAAAGTTCGGCTTGCCGGTGTATGTTACTCGGCGGACACTGGGGGCTGCCGAGAATCTTGGGCCCATCTGCCAAGTAGAGCACTTCGACGCGGGGCAGACGCTGAGCTTCGGGCGGACGAAGGTCCATACGCTGCCCACGCCTCACGACGGGGCGGACGGCGTGGCTTTCGTAGTCCAAAAGGGCCGAAAGAGATTGGGCATCTTCACGGACTTGGGACATATTTTCGAGGATCTGCCCGAATGGCTCAATAGCGTGGATGCTGCATTTTTGGAGTCCAATTACGATCCGCAATTGCTGAAGACCGGCGACTATCCAGGCTGGCTCAAACGACGGATCGCCGGCAAGCGCGGGCATCTGTCGAATCCCGAGGCGGCTAAGCTGGCTCGAGAGTGTTGCCGCAGATTGAAGACATTGGCCCTGGCTCATCTGAGCGAACAGAACAATACGCCTGAGTTAGCCCTGAAGTTGGCCCAAACTAAGGCTGAGGGAAAATATAAGGTCGAATTGGCCCCCCGCTATGGACCAGGACCCATCCTGGAGGTCTAACGCCTGCGCCTCAGCAGGGCCAAACTGCCAACGAGCAGCAGCCCCAGACCAACTCAGACGCAAAGGCGAGCCGCGCTGTCAAACCCCCATCAGGGTGAGGGGTTATTTATCTGATTTTTACTGAAACTCCTAAGTCTTGCTCTCTCAAGGCATAACAACAATTCCAAAAAAATCTCAAAATTTACTTGTGTCTTTATCGCAAATATGCGATATTATTTATAGGGTAAGGATGCCTCAAACTGAAACAATCTTCTACCAAGACGCCAAAGGACGGGTGCCGCTATTGAGGTGGTTCGATGGTTTGCGCAAAAAAGTCGTGGATAAATGCATTGCCAGAATAACGCTGCTGGAGAAACAAGGCAACGAGTTGAGATTTCCGAATTGTAAACACATTGATGGCGACATATGGTCGCTGCGATTCAAACGGGGAAAAGTGAATTATCGAATTTTGTACGCTTTTTGCGGCCAAAATGTTGTTCTTTTGACAAACGGAACAACGAAGGAAAAGCAGATCCCTAATGTCGAGATAGAAAGGGCTAAGAGATACTTAGCTAATTACAGGAGCAATCCAGAGAGGCACGCATATTCTGGAGGGTCACTGAAATGAAAAAGGAAGAGCAGAAAAAAACTAGCGCTACACGTATTTTGGGGGAGCGGTACGTAAAGGGCAATCGTAAACGTATCCGAAGGATCGAGCGTGAGATAGAGAAAGCCGAAGTTGCTGCAAAAATCTATGAAATGCGAACCCAGGCAGGACTCAGCCAAATAGAATTGGCCCAACGCGTTAAAACAAGTCAATCTGTTATCAGCCGATTAGAGGACGCTGACTACCGAGGACACAGTTTACGAATGTTAGAGCGAGTGGCTGAGGCCTTAGACTGTCGGGTACAAATAGGGTTTGTGCCTAACGGTGCGTACGCCACACAAAAAGGCTGACTGCCAAGCCGCTACCGGCCCCAGGTTATGTGTGCGGTGCTGCTGAATAGCTGCATGAGCATTTGAACTTAAAGCATTGCCTGAATTCGGAATGGAGTACAATCATGAAAATTTTAATCATTGGTGGGACCGGCCACATAGGTTCTTTTCTGGTGCCGATGCTGGCCGACAAAGCTGAAAAAGTTATCGCCGTCTCAACTAGCCGCACAAGCGTTGAAGCAGCAGGCTGGGAGAACGTTCAACTGGTTCGGGCAGTCTACAAACGCAACGATCGCGAATGGAACGACTTTATAAATCAGATAGAATTTGACGTGTTAATAGATATTCTTGGAAGCGATGTGCCCGCGACTTATGAGGCAGCGAAGCCACATTGTAAACATTACATTGCGTGCGGCTCAGTTTGGATGTTTGGGCCGCCGAGAGTTGCTCCCACCCCCGAAATAACGCAAGGGCCCTGCCCCTTCGAGTTCTATGCCACCAGATATGGGGAACTGCTGTCGACACAGGAGCGAGCTGAAAGCGATACTGTGGCATTTACGGCTATTATGCCGCCGAATATTTGCGGTCCCGGCAAGATTCCTCTCGATGGTCACGGCGGCAGAGACCTGGAAGTACACAAGGCCCATATGCAGGGCAAACCGGTCAAACTTTTCCACGGCTGCAATACATTGATTGGTCCATGCGACGCTGAAGATATAGCCCAAGCCTTTTTCCTTGCCGTCTGTAAGCCGGAGGAAGCCGCGGGAGAAATCTTTAACGTGGGTTCTGCATACGCCTTGTCGGCGGTTCAATTCATCGAAGCCTACGGCGAAATATATAACTCCAAAATCCCGATAGAATTTGTCAGCAGAGAAGTGTTCCTCAATTCGGTTCTTCCCGATCCGGACGCTAATTATCATTTCACCCAGCATATGTTGCCGGATATCTCAAAGATTCGCAGCAAACTCGGCTACGAGCCGAAGTACACTGCTGAAGAAACGATGGAAAGAGCCGTCAAGTGGATGAGGGACCGGGGCCTCTTGTAAGCAAGCGAGCGAATATATCGAATGGAAGGGCGTTCAACCCCCCCTGATAAATCCGGGGGCTAAATAAACGCTATCAAAACTACTGCAACAACTTAACGCAATATCTAGAAGCCATCCCAAAACCCCAATTTCTGCTGCGAACGGCCCTCTTTGCTCTGCGAAGCGCTACGCAAAGCACGAGTTTGTCGTCTGGCTGCGTCGGGCGAACTCAATATATTCTCCAAATATGTATCGTTTTCGCTTCTTGCCAGCCAACAAAATTGCTCGTTCTCGCTACGAAAGCAGGTTTTGGGATGACTTCTAGTCTTAATTCTTTTCCGCTATGCTGCTGATTCGCCCGATCAGTTCCCCGGCGGTGGATTCTTCCTTGGCTTCGGCAAAGACGCGCATGATGGGCTCGGTGTTTGAGCTGCGAAGCTGGACCCAGCCTTGCGGCCAATCGATGCGTATGCCATCACTACGGAAATTTCCTTGTTTGCAAAAGATTGCCTTGTTATAATCCCGCCCATAACGGGTAAGGCTTAAAGAAACAGGGGGAGGGGCTGGACAAATAGCACGGCCTTCTTGCCTATACCACTGATGAAAAAAAGTTGATTCGAATAAGGGCGGCGCAGAGTAACACTGCGCGGAAGGGCGAGCCTCCTCCCGCTCTCCGCAACGTAACCTGCGCCGTCTTTTTGTTGTTTTTAGGGTTGGGATTGTAACCTTTGGACCGGTGCTGCGGGTTAGGACGAGTATAACAGCCGGCAAGGTGGCCTACCAATCGAGCTTCAGGCCTTGCTTGTTCCACTTGGCGAGCAGATTGCGGAGCATTTGCAGGGCTTCGTTGAGTTGTTCGCTGGCCAAGAGCATCTCTTCGTACAGTTGCGGATCGTAGAGTATTTTCCCGGCGGTTCCTCGGCCTTGATTGATCTGCTCGGCAGCCTTGTTGAGATGCCCGAGCAATTGGGAAATCTGCTCGGAGTTGCTGATAACGGCCTGGGCTGCATCGCGCATTTGCATGCCCAACTCGGAAGTGGTCTGGCGAGCTTGGCTGGTGAAACCTTTGAGATCCTCTAAAACCTCGGAGGCGTCTTGGCCGGCCTGTCGCAGATTCACCAGGCTCTGCTTGAAATTCTCCCTGTTTTCCTCGTCGCCGATGAAGTCGTTGAGGTTGTCGAGGGTCTGGGAAAACTGTTCGGCCAAACTTCTAAGGTCCAGAGGCGGGGCGCCGGGCTCAACTGAGGGCTCTGTTGTACCAGCTTCAGGGCCGAGAAGCATGGCATTGAGATTCTCGGCCAAGGCCCCGATCTTGGCTAAGGCGGGCCCTAATTCTTTCAAGGCGGGCTTAAGTTCGCCGGCCAAGCTGGATATTTCGCTGAAAGGGCTCGGCGGTATATGGGCTCTCAGGGTGGCGACGACCTGGCCGGGTGTCTTTTTCATCATCACCGCCGAATGCTTGGGCAGAGCCTTGATCTCGATATAGGGCGGGCCGATCTGGCCCTGGTATATGGAGACAATCTCTACATCCTCCGGGATATTGTATCGCTGATTGATAGCTGCGATAATAGTAACGCCATGCCGGGGGTCTTCGGCCAAGTCCACACTGTGAATATGGCCGACAGGTTTGCCGTTGAGGTGAATGGCCTGGCCCGGCAGCACCGCGGCGGTCTGGTCGGCCTGGATTTCAATGTAATAGTCGTCCCTACCAGTGAATAAACCTACTGTGGATTGGAACTTCACAATCAAATAGGCCAATGCGGCCAGGCCCAGCAGTACGAAAAAACCGACAATGATATTTCGTCCGCGTTCACTCATGTTTGAGCCTCATTTACAGGTTTCGATTTAGGCCGGCCAACGGTAATAGCGGCCAACTCGTTCTCCTGGGGCAGGCCGCGCACGAAAGAGGCCACAACCGGATCCCTCACAGTGGAGATTTGATCCGGGCTGCTGTCGGCAATGAGTCGCCCTTCGTGGAGCATTACAATTCGATTGGCCACCTTCCTGGCGGTGGTCATATCGTGGGTCACTACGACCGAGGTTATGCCCAGGGCCTGCTGGAGCTTGACAATCAGCTCACAGATAATATGGGCCCTGGGCGGGTCCAGCCCCGTAGTGGGTTCGTCGTAAAGGACCACCTCGGGGTCCAGGGCGATGGCCCGGGCCAGGGCCACCCGTTTGCGTTCCCCGCCGGACAGTTGGCTGGGCCACTTCTCGGCATGAGCAGTCATGCCCACCAGGGCCAGTTTTTCCATGGCCAGCTCTCGAGCCCGCTTGTAGGAGAGCCGCAGATGCTCGCGCAGCGGAAAGACCACATTGTCCAGGGCCCTCATGGAATCGAACAGGGCCCCGGCCTGGAAAAGAAAACCGACTCGGGCCCGCACTCGGACGAGTTGGCGTTCGGAGAGCTGATCTATCCGCTGAGCGTCGAAGAGCACTTGGCCGGCGTCCGGGCGCAACAAAATAACAACGTGTTTGAGTAAAACGCTTTTGCCCACGCCTGATCTGCCGATGACCACGGTGGTTTTGCCTCTTTCGATGGCCAGATCGATTCGGTCGAGGACTTTTTGACTGCCGAAGCTTTTCTCGACCTTGCGGAGCTCAATAATGTGATGGTTGTTCGCGTCCATATTATCCGAGCCGATTTCCGACTGAAATTATACCAAGGTTACTACGCCCCAGATACTCTCGTAGATGGCCCCAAGCAGAATCGCCAGAAAGAAGTCCAGGGCCAGAATGGCAATGAAGTTGAGGACGAAACCTTCGGTGCAAGCCCGGGCCACGCCGCTGGCCCCGCGGGCGCAGTAAAAGCCCTTGTAGCAACTGATCAAGCCGATAGCCCCTCCGAAGAAGAAACTCTTGGCCAGTCCTACAAAGATATCCCAGGATTCGACGACCTGGGCCGAGTAGCGCCAATAGTCAGCGGCGTTTACTCCGTAGATATCCACACAGATGAAATACCCGCCGAAAACACCGGTCAGGTTGGTGTAAATAGTGAGAAAAGGAATCATCAGCAGACAGGCCAGGAATCGCGGCCCGGCTAGGATCCTCAGGGGCTCGGCCCCCATGCTTCGCAGGGCTTCGATCTGCTCGGTGATTCTCATGGTACCCAGCTCAGCAGTGAGCGAGCCGCCGACCCTCCCGGCCAGCATGACACCGGCCAGTACCGGCCCGAGTTCACGGACCACGGAAACGTTGATGATCGAGCCGAGCTGATTGGCCAGCCCGACGTTGAAAAACTCGGCGTAGGTCTGAACGGCAATGACCATGCCCACGAAGGTCCCGGTCAGCAGGACCACCGGGAGCGAACGGGCGCCCACCTCCCAGAACTGGGGGAAGATCAAGCGCCAATTGCGCCACTGGCTCAGGCCGCCGAAGGCCCAGGAGATCGTGCCCCCGGAGAAGCGGCTGAAGCGGCCGAAATTGGCCACGATCTCGGTGGTGGTTTTGCCAAGTCGTTGTACTGCATTTAGCATAGGCATCCACTGACTCAACGAGCCTGGGCAGGCCCGAGGAGTTCGTCTATTTTGGCAGCGATGTCGGTCGCTTCCATAAGCGTTTGGCCGATGAGCACGGCGGTACAGCCGGCCTGTTTGAGTTTTTCGATGTCGGCTCGGCTTCTGATTCCCGACTCGCTGACTAGGCCGGGCTGATTATCCAACATACTCGCTAAACGGCAAGTGTGGGAGATATCCACCTCGAAGGTCTGGAGGTCTCGATTGTTGATTCCCAGCACGGTGTAGCCCAGGGTGGGAAAGCCCACCATCGAGCGGCACTGGAGGAGAGACTCGGCCTTGTGCACCTCCAGGAGCACTGAAAGGTTCAAGCGTCCGGCCAAGATCAGCAGGTCCATGAGCAGGCCGGGAACCACGGCCTCAGCGATAAGCAGAACGGCATCGGCCCCGGCAGCCCGAGACTCATAGAGCTGGTAGGGATCGATAATGAAATCCTTGCGCATGACCGGGATGGGGACAGCCTTTTTGACCTGCTTGAGGTAGTCGAGCGAGCCGCCGAAAAACTCCTCGTCCGTCAGAACGCTGATGGCGTCGGCTCGCCCCTGGTGATACTGCCGGGCAATGGCCACGGGGTCGAAATCCTTGCGGATCAGGCCGGCCGACGGCGAAGAACGCTTGATCTCAGCTATCAGATTAATCGTGCGAGCTGGGGGCTTGGTAACCGCCTTGAAAAAGTTCCGCGGGCGAGGCAAGCCCTGAATCTGCTGCTGCAATTGTTCCTGGGGAACGCGCCGCCGCTGCTTGCGGACTTCGAGTTTTTTGTGCTCGAGTATCTTGGTTAGGATATTCTCAGCCACTTGTCTGCTCGCGATAAAGGGCCCAGCCTTGCAATATGCCAAAAATTTACCAATAATCTAACCGGCGTATGTCTATGGTACTGTAAGAAACCGGGTGCTCATGTCAATCGTTTTCATAGCGGCCGAAACTGCCCCGGTCTGGCAAAAGCCTGTTTTGCTTGGTCTTCTGGTGATTTCGGTAATTCTCTGTGGGGTTTGGCTAATCAAGTCGCTGGTAAAGGGCGGGCCACTGCGCGGGGCAGTGGAGATTGCAGAGCGTCCGGGGCTGGGCGAACTGGCTCTGGTGCTAATCTTCCTGATGCTGCTGAGTTTGGGGCTGTCGTGGCTGTTCGATGGCCTGCTGGGCTCGAAGGAGTTGGAGAGTGCCTTGGGGGCCTCTCTGGGGAGTCTGTTGAGCTGCGGACTGATGCTGGCCTTGCTGGGCTGGAAGTATCCCCGCCGGCTCAAATCACTCGGTTTGGGACTAACTCGCTGTCCGGGGCAGTTGGGCTGGGGCTTGATCACGGCTTTGGCGGTCTGGCCGATGGCCATCATAGTGCTGATGCCGGCCAGTTTTCGGGTGGTGGAATTCGTGGTCAAGTGGGGCTGGGGGCTGAGCTATACGGCTCAATCGCATACTTTGCTGCGCGAACTGAACGAATCCGCATCGCTGGTAAGCGTCTACCTGACGATCGTAATAGCGGTGATCATTGCTCCTCTGACGGAAGAGATAATCTTCAGAGGCCTACTGCAGGGGGCCCTGTCGCGGCTGTACCGCTGGCGCTGGGGTGCTATCGTGGTCAGTGCGGCAGTTTTTTCGCTATTCCATCTGTCGGTCAGAGAAAACGTGCCGGCGGGAGAGGCCTGGCTGGCCCACGTGGAGAAGATTCCGCCGCTGTTTTTTCTTGGCCTGGCCCTGGGCTACTCCTATGAAAAGTCGCACAGCCTTTACCGTCCGATATGGATTCACATGGGTTTCAACGCCTTATCACTGATACTTTGGCTAAAAGCTGCCTGAGCCGACCGCTACATTCGTCAAGGTCGGCACAAATCCGTCAGCCGAACCAGCTATGGATGGCTATCTTCGAGCGGGCCGGTCATCGTGCGCAAAAACTATGTAATGAGCAATGAGCTTGCGTCCGATGAGATTATCGTAGGAGTCTGTCGCAGAAGCCGACTACCAACCCCACCAGGGACAATCAAGGGACTTCCACCATGTTGGATAGACGTAAAGGGGCACGACTGGCCTTAGAGGCCCAAGCGGTTTATCGATTGTTTGACGGTACGCTCCACGAGGCTGAGCTGATCGACGTGGGTCAAGGCGGCCTGCGGCTGCGCTCGACTCAACCGATCCGGACCGGCACCTGGCTGGAGATGGAGATCATCCCTTCTACCCGGCAGTTGGATCACATCCAATGCTACGGACGGGTCCGCTGGCAGAGTCCCCGGCGTCAAGACCACATCATAGGCGTTCAACTGGAAGGCTCGAGCGCTCAGATAAAGCAGTGGCTGGCCGGCCTGCGGGCTATCAGCGCCAGCACAACATCAGCAAACAATTAGAACAATTCCTCATATGGGCGCAGAGCACGTGGGACCCCGAGTATCTCCGCCCAGACTATGGCCCGGCGGATTTGAGGCGGGGAGATTGTCTGGCCCGGAGCAAGCAGAGCAGTTCTGGGCTGGAAAACTTCCGTGTCTGCAAAAGCTGCCATCCGGGGCAATTTCCTGTCTGGCTTTAGTTCGAGGGTTCTGGGGCGGGCCGCTTTGGCTTTGCGGACGACTTCTCGACTGCGTTCGGCCCGGAGAGCTCTGGCTCGACGAACAGCCTCGTCCCGCAATCGCTGCTGCTGCTCGCGGCGGAATTGGTTTTGGGCTGCCTCGTCGCTGAGGTCCTCAGCCACGATGATCAGCTCGGGCTGGCGAGGCTGTGGTTGCGACGGCTCGGCAGCTCGGCCGGGAGCCGAAGGTATCCGAGGTTGATAGCGATGGATTGGCTGTGCAGCTCCGGGTCTTTGTTGACGTTGGGCCTGCGGTAAAGGAGCTCTTTGGGCAGGCTGGGCTTGCCTGGGGCGAACTTGGCGAGCTGGCCTGGCCCGGGAAGCTCTATCCTCATCTTCGCGTCCGCGGCGAGCTTCATCTTCAGCTTGTTGCTGGCGCTCTTTCCGCTTGGCCTTTTCGTTCAGCCAGCCGAACACGGCGATGGCTACTATGGTGAGCACAGGGGCCAGCAGCCGCCAGAAGCCTGGCTGTTCTTGGCCCAACAGAGTCATGGCCCAAAGATTGTCCATGCAATTAACCTTTGACTAAACTAGCCGCCATCAGGTTCGGGCCGGGCCAAGTTAGGCCGGTCAGCGTTTGGGCTCAGTCGGAGGCTCAACTCCAGCCGGGCCTTGCTGTTCGGGCTTGGCTATGCTGTCCCGCATGGTGGTATCGGCCTGGATATTTTTCATGCGGTAGTAGTCCATAATGCCCAGATTCCCGCTGCGGAAGGACTCGGCAATGGCCAGGGGCACCTCGGCCTGAGCCAGGACGACCTTGGCCTGGTTCTCCTGGACGACGGCCTTCATTTCCTGCTCGCGGGCCACGGCCAGGGCTCGGCGTTTTTCGGCCTCGGCCTGGAAGCGCCTGCGGTCGGCGTCAGCCTGTTCGGCCTGGAGCTTGGCCCCGACGTTGGCTTCTCTTTCAACCCCAGCCACGCTGATATCCGCTATGTCGATGGAGAGTATTTCAAAGGCCGTACCTGCATCCAAGCCCGCATCCAGGGCCTTGCGAGAGATGTAGTCCGGATTCTCCAGCACTTCCTTATAGCTGTTGGTCGAGCCGATACCACTGACGATGGCCTGGCCCACACGAGCGATAACGGTGTCCTCAGTGGCCCCGCCCACCAGCCGGGCGATATTGGCCCGCACGGTTACCCGGGCCTTGGCCAGCAGACGAATACCATCCTTGGCCACAGCATCGACCTTGTCGATCCCCCGCACCGGGTCTGCACCCGGACAGTCGATGACCCTGGGGTTAACGGAGGTCTTCACAGCCTCGAGTATGTCCCTGCCAGCCAGATCGATAGCCGTGGCTGTCTTCCAGGTCAGTTCGATGGCTGCCCTGTTGGCGGCAATCAGAGCGGTAACCACATTGGGGACCCGGCCGCCGGAAAGATAATGGTTTTCCATTTCCACGGTGGTGATCTCAATGCCGGCGCGGATGGCCCGAATCTTACTTAGAACTATGGTCCGCATGTCCACTTTTCGCAGGCGCATACCGATGAGCTCTCCCAGGCTCACGCCAGCCCGGCTCATGTAGGCCTGCAACCACAGACTGAAGAACTGGGCCAGCAGCAAAAGCACTATCAGGACCACAATGCCCAGGACGACCAATATTGCGGTCATAGCCGGGCTCAACACTGCTAGTATCACTGACAATTCCGCCATAGCACACCTCCTGTTCCAAAGTGCAAGAATTCAACTAAGTTTGTTCCCTGACGACCACTCGAACCCCCTCTACACGTACGACCGTTACTTCAGAGCCCTTGTCGATTTGACCGGTTTCGGCCACGCAATCGACACGTTCATCCCCGAACATTACCGCCCCGACGGGGCGTAAATCGGTTATGGTTTGGCCGGTTTTTCCGAGGAGCTTATCGAGCTTGCCGGTGTCGGGAATACTTCCGCCGGGCATGGCCTTTTGAGCCTTCCTGATAGCCACCCGCTTGCCGATCCAGGTATTCGGCCAAATCCGAACCATGGCGAGGATGAAAACCGGCAGAGCGGCAACGGTGACAACGGTAACTATAAAGCCCAGCAACGGACTGACCAGGAAACATTCGACGATTCCGAAGATCAGGATTGCTACCGCAGCGATGGTCAAGACGCCCTGGCTGGGGATAAACAATTCCAGGACTATTAACACGCCAGCCAACATAAACAGGCTTATAATTAGAATAGCATCACCCATGGTAGCTATCAATCATCCCCGCACATTTCAAAAACGAATATTCAATCAGGCCCTGCTGCGGACTACGATTCTGTTGCCTTCTCTTCGGACTACCTCGACTTCGCTGCCGGCGTCGATGAGTTCGCCTTCGGTAACCACGTCCACGCTTGCTTCGCCGATGCGGACCTGTCCGGCAGGATGCAAGGGCCCCAGGGCCACGCCGATCTGCCCGACATCTACTCCCGGAGCAAGGTCCGGCGCTCGGGCAGCATCTGCAGCCGAGGCCGCCGGGGCTGCAGCCAGCACCAGCCTACCAAGCTTGGGTATGCGAGGCAAGTACTTGGCCAAGAGGATAACCCCAACGATGAATGCAAAAAAGCCGCCGATCAGCCAAGCCAAATACCCCCAGAACATATCCCAGGCTACCGGCGTCCGCGGAAATGGGAATTTCCCGGGGTCCTTGGGCATAACCATACCCAGCATGCCCACCACGACGCAAATTATCCCAGCCACACCGGCAACACCAAAGCCGGGCAAGACCAGCACTTCCACCAGCAGGAGCATAACCCCGACCACAAACAGGGCCATGGTCCACCACTCGGCGATCCCCGCCATGTGCTTGCTGCCGAAAACGGTGGCGAAGCAGACAAGGGCCACCACCTCCGGGACCCCGAAACCCGGCGTGTTCAAGGCCACATAGAGGGCCAACAGCCCCACAGCGGTTAGAATGCCGGTCATGGCCATGCTATTGAGAAAGGCAACCGCCAGCTCCCCCCAATCCCATTGCCAGGTTTCCCAACTGCTAACACCCAAATATGCCTGAGCTTCCTGCTCGTTTTTAACGATAGCTTTGGCAAAACCATACTCCTCGGCCTCGCTTTCGGTCATGGTCAACAGGTCCGACGAATCCACTACCGTCTTGAGATATTTCCATTGCTTGGTTTGTGGCTTTTTGCCTTCTGTGGGCAACACCTTGCCCAGCTCTTCAACGCGCGGATCGTAATCACTCAGCAATCTGACCTCGCGCTTATTTACGTATCTGATTTCGCCGGTCTGGAAATGCTCAATCTTATAGACGCTAATATCCATACTAACCATGGACTCAGCCAGAAGCTCGTTGTAGCCGTTGCGTACTGCCGAGTCGCGGAATTCGGCGCGCACGGGACTCTCGGCCTTTTCGCGCTCGGTTCCTTTGAGCTCGCCCTGCATGATGATCGGGGCGCAATCGCCAATTCGTCCGAGGTCTCTTATAATGATTTCGTTACAGGCCAGGGCGATTAGAGCCCCTGCCGAGTAAGCTTCCTTATCGACGTAAGCTACGGTGTGGATGTCTTCGGCGGACTTGATGGTTTCCGAGATGTCCAAGGCAGGCATCAGAAGGCCGCCCTTGGTGTCCAACCGGATTACGACGACGTCCACACCTTCGCTTTGGGCCCGCTCCATGCGCTGCTTGAGGGCTCGGGCGGTGATGCCGTTAATTTCGCCCTCTATAGGGACGACCACCACCCGTTTTGGAGCGGGCTCTAGCTCGTCGCTAAGCACCTGGCTAAGAGCTAAAACTGCAGTGGACAGTCCGAGAATCGTAAGTCCAATGTTCCGGAGCATTTGGCTTGTTCCCTTGGTCAAAGATACAGAATCAGGAAAGATTCACTGTAGTCAATTATACCTGGCTTTGGTCAGTCAGACAATCCTGCCGACTGGAAATAAAAAAGTTGTCGACCCACAGTTGGCAGCTCGCCGACTCCGACCAACTAGCCGGGCGGGGATCCTTTGGCCAACAGAGCGGCGAAGGAGGCGGAGAATTAGATTTCGACCCCAGGCGAATAGATCATAAGCCATTTTTATAAAAGATGTTACAGCTAACAAGACATCTGGTGGATGGGATTTTTACACACTGGTGTAGCTCCAGGCCCAAAACAAACGTATAATAGCTGGAGGATACGGATAAGAGATTGACGTCCGATGATTCAAGCCATGCCCAGATTCAACTATGTTCGCTTGAGCCAACTGGCTTACCAACTGCGGATGGGGCCCAAAGAGCTTCGCCGGCGGGAAATCGAGCGGGCCGAGGCCCTCTTGGCTGACATTGACCAGGCCAAGGAGTACCCCTTCGAGTTTGTCTATCACCGGATTACCGCTACGCAGACGCCTCAAAGCCGGCGGACCGCCAAGCCGCAAATGCTCGCCGGGGGCTTGCTGCTTGGGGATGTATCGGCCTTGATCCTGGTGCTGTCGAATTCACTGAGCCTGAAATTGGCCGACTTGCACGAGGAGGCCACGCCGCTGGAAGATTTGGCCGGTGAGTACAATGTTTCGACCAAGACCATTTCCCGCTGGCGAAAGCGGGGCTTGGCTGCCAGAAAAGTTATTTTTCCGGACGGCCGGCGGAGGCTGGTTTTTCTGTCAAGTTCACTGCGGCGGTTCACAGCCCGGCACGAACAAATGGTATCCGCCTCGTCCGGGTTCCAAAGGTTACCAACCGCCCAGCGAGAGGAAATCATAAATGAGGCCCGCGAGTTACACCGGCACAGTACCTTGAGTGCCCATCAGGTCTGCGTTCGTTTGGCTCACGAGCAGGGGCGAGCCGTGGAAACCATACGCTCGATCCTGCACCAGCACGACCAGGCCCATCCGGCCCAGGCGGTATTCCCCGGGTCTACGGCCCGGCTAAGCAAGGAACAAAAAGCGAAACTTTTCGAAGCCTTCCATCAGCGGACCCCGGTGGCGGAGCTGGCCAAGCGGTTTCGCAGGAGCCGTTCGAGTATTTATCGAATGATCAACGAAATCCGATCCAGGAATCTGCTGGGCCAGAGCATCGAGTACATGTACAGCCCTGTGTTTGATTTGCCGGGCTTCGCCGAACAAATCGCCTCCGAAGTTCGGCCCGGCAAAGCGGCCGGTCCAACCGAAGAGCTGCAAAGCGAGCAACCCCTGCCCGAATACCTCCGCCGACTGGGCGAAGTACCTCTACTGAGCCCCCAAGAGGAGCTGCGACTGTTCAGGCGTTACAACTACTGCAAATTTCAGGCCGATGTTCTGCGCCGGGATTTGGGGCCATATCAAAACCCCACGCCGTTAATCGAAAAGACAGAATCGCTGCTAAGTGAAGCCACGGAGTCGAAGAACGCAATCATCAGGAGCAACCTTCGTTTGGTGGTGGGCATTGCCAAGCGGCACATCGGACCTCAGGCCGGACTCTTCGAGCTGATCAGCGACGGCAACATCTCGCTGATGCGGGCGGTGGAAAAGTTCGATTACAGCCGGCGGTATCGTTTCAGCACCTACGCGACCTGGGCGATCTCCCGGGACTATGCCCGGACCATTCCCCAGGCCAACTATCAATTGCTCCACTACATTACCGGACGGGCGGAGATGCTGGACGTGGCGGCGGACGGGAGAGGTGAGGGGGGACTGCTCCGTCCGGAAGTACTGGCCCAGAAAGACCTGCTGCTGGATATCATCCAGGGCCTTGAGCCCAGGGAAAGGCATATACTCACAGCCCATTTCGGGCTGGATGAACGCCAAAAACCGCAGAGCCTGGAAGCCATCGGAACCTCGCTGGGCTTGAGTAAGGAACGCATCCGTCAGATCGAGCACCGTGCCCTGCGCAAGCTCCGGCAGTTGCTGGTTCCCCACAAACAGAATCAGCACTAGCCTTGCCAATACGGGTCGGCAGTGATAAAATTCAAAAGGTGAATTGGTCCAGCAAGAGTCTTTGAGGTTTTTTGCGGGAGTTTTTTTGATGACCCAGTTGTCAGCCGCCAAGGCTGGAGAAATAACGGCCCAGATGAAGCGTGTAGCCGAGCGCGAGGGGCAAAGTCCGGAACTCATCCAGGAAGAAATTGCGGCCGGTCGATTAGTGATTCCAGCCAATCCCAAGCACTTGGCAGGTAAACTCGACCCCGCCGGTATTGGCCGAGCTCTACGGACAAAAATCAATGCCAACATCGGCGTCTCGCAGATCTCTTCCGATGCCCCAAACGAGTTGGCCAAGCTGTGCATAGCGCTCAAGTTCGGCGCCGATGCAGTGATGGATTTGTCCGTGGGCTCCGATCTGGACGCAATCCGCGGCCGACTGCTGGACAATTCGACCGTGCCACTGGGGACGGTGCCTATCTACCAGGCGGCCCAGGAAAAGGCCGATGAGTTTGAAGGGATCGACTTCGGCGAGATTCTTCAAATCTGCAAAAGGCAAGCCGAGCAGGGCGTGGACTTTTTCACCATCCATGCGGGAATCCTTCGGGAGCACTTGCCCCTTGCCCAAAAGCGATTGGCCGGCATTGTCTCGCGGGGCGGGGCGTTACTGGCCAAGTGGATGCTGTCAAATAACAGGGAAAACCCTTTCTACGAGCATTTTGACGAGCTGTGCGGGTTGTTGGCCGAGTATGACGTAACCATCAGTCTGGGTGACGCCCTGCGGCCGGGCTGCTTGGCAGATGCCACGGACGAAGCCCAGTTGGCTGAGCTGCGGACCATCGGTGAGTTGACGGCCCGGGCCCAGGAGCGAGATGTGCAGGTCATCGTGGAAGGCCCCGGGCACATTCCCTTCGACCAGATCGAGCGGAACATGAAACTACAGGCCGAGATCTGCAACGGTGCCCCGTTTTACGTGCTCGGCCCGGTGGTAACGGACATCGCCCCCGGCTACGACCATATAACCTCAGCTATTGGGGCCACGGCCGCCGCTTTTTACGGGGCGGCGTTCCTCTGCTACGTAACCCCGGTCGAGCACCTCTGCCTGCCCGACCTCGAAGACGTCAAACAGGGGGTGATAGTCTATCGCATTGCCGCCCATGCCGCCGACGTAGCCCGCGGCCTGCCCGGAGCCCGCCGGGCTGACGATGCCATCTCAAGTGCCCGGGCCAATCTAGACTGGCAAAAACAATTCGATTTGTCCATCGATCCGGAGCTAGCCCGGGACCTGCACAGGCGTGATCTGCCCAAAGGAGCCAACTACTGCGGGATGTGCGGGCAGGATTTTTGCCCCCTGCGGCTCAACAAAGAAATTCACGCCAGACCCCCTACCGGCTGAGCTGCGGGGATAATGCCCTGCCGGTTTTATTCCTCGTAGTCGTCTTGCTGGTCTTGCTCGGTCTGCTCTTCTTGTGGACCACTGGGCTGGTCGAGAAAATCCTCAAGCTGTTTGTTTCTCTGGTCGATCGGAGCAAGCCGCTCCTTTACGTGCTCGATGATCGGCTTTCGAGTGCCCTCTTGGTCGGGGGAACTCGGTGGGCTGTACATCTGCAGGACTGAGGGCAGGTAGTACATCATCAGCAGGGCGATAATGGCCACCACGATCAGCAGCACAATCAAGGTCCAGCCACCGGGCTGTTTGGTCAGTATTGCGGGATTTTCCGGCATAGTATCACCTCCACAATAACCGAATCTCTAGGCCCCGCTACCGAGGCCATCTATATTTTATCAGGCAAGGCCCAGAGGGTCCAAGGAAAAAGAAGCTCGCAGTATGGCTAGGCGGATTTGCATTTGCTCCGCCGGCGAGTCGGCTATATACTTATCCCCTGCAATAAAGGCCAAATACAACTACTTGGCAGGCTAATGTCTTTTTTGAGCCGACCAGCTGTGCATTAGATGGAAGGAGACTTACCGTGGTTCTGAGAAGTAGCAATCACCGCACCAGGCATCTGTTCACCTCCGAATCGGTGACCATGGGTCACCCGGACAAGATTGCCGACCAGATTTCCGATGCGGTTCTGGATGCCATGATCGCCCAGGACAAATATAGCCGAGTGGCCTGTGAGACCATGGTCAAAAACTCCATGGTGCTGGTGGCGGGGGAAATTACCTCCAAGGCCAAGGTTTTCATTCCCGACATAGTTCGCCAAACGATAAAGGAAATCGGCTACACGGATCCGGCGATGGGCTTCGATTACCAGAGCTGCGCGGTGATGACCAATATCGACAAGCAGTCTCCGGACATTTCTCAGGGTGTAACCGCCGGTGAGGGGCTGCACAAAGAGCAAGGCGCCGGGGACCAGGGAATCATGTTCGGTTTTGCCTGCCGGGAGACGCCGACCTTGATGCCTCTGCCCATATACCTTGCTCATCGGCTGGTGGAAAGGCTGGCCACGATGCGTCAGAATCGCAAGCTGCCCTGGCTGCGCCCGGACGGCAAGAGCCAGGTTACCGTGGAATACCAAAATGAAAAGCCTCTCCGCGTGCATACGGTGGTCGTCAGCACCCAGCACGCTGCGGACATCACCCACGCCAAGATGCGCCGGGAGATAGTCGAGAAGATTATCAAGCGGGTAATCCCAGCCCGGCTGCTGGACAAGGACACCATCTACCACGTGAACCCCACGGGGAAGTTTGTCATCGGAGGTCCACACGGTGATTGCGGTTTGACCGGGCGAAAAATCATCGTGGATACTTACGGCGGGCGGGGCTGCCACGGCGGCGGAGCCTTTAGCGGCAAAGACCCCTCGAAGGTGGACCGCTCGGCCAGTTACATGGCCCGCTACATTGCCAAGAATATCGTCGCCGCGGGCCTGGCTGACTGCTGCGAGGTCCAGATGTCCTATGCCATCGGCGTGGCCGATCCCATCAGCGTCTTGGTGGACACCGAAGGGACGGCTAAAATCTCCGAGGACCGCATTGCCAAGTTGGTGCACAAACACTTTCCGCTCAAGCCCCGCGGCATGATCGAGCACTTGAAACTCCTGCGGCCAATTTATCTGGAAACCGCCCGCCACGGCCACTTCGGCCGCGAACTGCCTACCTTCACATGGGAAAAAGCCGACAAAGCCGCCCTGCTGCGCAGAGAAGCTGGCCTGGGTCGTAAGAAAGGCGGAAGGAGAAAGTAGGAAGGCGGAAAGTGATTTCGAATTTCGCATTGCGAATTGCGAATTGGAAGAAAAAAACAAAGTCGGGAATGCGAGATGCAATTCACCAAGATGCATGGGATCGGCAACGATTACGTATATGTCAATTGCTTTGAGCAGAGCGTCGAACAGCCGGAGAAGTTGGCCGTAGCCATCTCCGACCGTCACTTCGGAGTCGGCTCGGACGGCTTGATCTTGATTTGCCCGTCCCAGCAGGCCAATGTGCGGATGCGGATGTTCAACCCCGACGGTTCCGAGGCCCAAATGTGTGGCAACGCGATCCGCTGCGTGGCCAAGTACGCCTACGAGCACGGGCTGTCGGCTGAGAACCCCATGAAAATCGAGACCGGTAACGGCATATTGACCATCGAGCTGACTATCGAAAACGACAAAGTCGCGGCTGCCCGGGTTAATATGGGCCAGCCCATCCTGGAAGCCTCCAAGATTCCCATGGCCATCGACGATACCCAAGCCATCAATTACCAAATTGAGATCGTCGGCCTGGTCATGAGCATAACTTGCGTGAGTATGGGCAATCCCCATGCGATTTTCTTTGTCGATGATGTTGCCAACATAGCCATCGAAAAGCTGGGGCCCAAGATCGAGAATCACCTGCTCTTTCCCCAGCGAACCAACGTTCATTGGGTGCAGGTTCTTGGCCGCGATGAGCTTACTATGCGCACCTGGGAGCGCGGGGCCGGCGTTACTCTGGCCTGCGGCACGGGTGCTTCGGCGGTGTGCGTAGCCGGGGTGCTGACCGAGCGCACGGACCGGCAAATCCTGGCTCATCTGCCCGGAGGGGATCTGCAGCTCGAATGGTCCGCCTCGGACAATTGCGTGTACATGACCGGCCCAGCCACTGAAGTCTTCACCGGTACTTGGCCGGACGCATAGATTCACAGCCGATTTATCGCTCTACCTATTCTTCAATAGCAGAAAATTAGACTAAAATGGCCTTCTCGCTCGTCATATATATGACTGAGCCTTTGACCGTTGCACCTTGAGGATTACTGCCTGTGCTGGAAGATCGGCATCTGATACGACGGCTGCGCCGCGGCGACCAGGCCGCTCTGCGCCTTATCTACGAAAAGTACAAGGACCATATGCTCACTATTGCCAACAACTTGCTTCTCGATTTTGCCGGGGCCGAGGATTGCCTTCACGACGTCTTTGTCGACTTCGCTGGGCGGGCCGGTGAATTTCGCTTGCGTGGCAACCTCAAAGGCTATTTAGCCACCTGCGTAGCCAACCGAGCCCGCGATCTGTTACGGGCGAAATCGCGTCAGAATGTTTCTCTCTCAGCCATGCCCAACCAAGCCACCGACCTAGCCAATCCACCCGCCGAACTCATAAATAACGAACAAGCGGCCAGATTGCGGGCCGCCTTATCCGAACTGCCCTTCGAACAGCGCGAGGTCATCGTGCTGCACCTGAATGCCAAGTTGAAATTTCAGCAAATCGCCAAGCAGCTTGGCCTGTCCGTAAATACCGTCCAGAGCCGTTACCGTTACGGCCTGGACAAATTGCGATCGCTTCTAAAAACAGGAGCCGAAGCATGAAACATACAAATGACCTGGAACATTCCATAGAAAATTTGCGGGCAACGACCAGCTCCGATACCGACCAGCGAATCCTCACCGACGCCTCAGCGGCTCTAGCTCAGTCAACTCAAATAGCTCACCCTACCAAACACCCTAACCTTTGGATAAGGAGGACCGTTATTATGAAGAAGCATTGGACCAAATTCGCCGCCGTGGCCGCCGTACTAGCCGTTGCTGTTCTTGGTTCTTGGTTGTTTCAGACCAGCCCCGACATGGCCCGTTCCGCCTATGCGGAACTAGCTCAGGCTTTCGATAACATTAGCGCCGCTGAGTGGGTGCATGTCGATGTTGAGGGTTTTGAGATACGTGAGTGCTGGATTTCATTTCGACCTTACAGGCAATGCTACGCAACCGCCAAACAGGTAATTTATGAAGACGGTTCAAGTGGACGGCAGTATTCTTATGACCAGAGTAGTCAAACTATTACGGTGGAGCTTCTGGACAGCGATGCCGACATTAGGGAAAGGAGCAGTTTTCTCAGCGTTATATCGACAATGATAGACACATGGAGAAAGGCCGGAGCAGAAGTTCTCGAGAATCGTAAAACCGTCGAAGGGAAAGACTATAACATCTATACTGCGAAATACACAAAGCAACCAAAAGAAGGCCTTCTAGAGGTAACAATAGACTCAGAAACCAAGCAAATCGTGCTTGTTAGGTTTGTAGGTGGTAGCCTGTCCGAGCCAGTAACATGGCGTTTGGATTACCCAGAGACTGGCCCCGCTGATATCTACGCACTTGGTGTACCGCGAGATGCTAAGATTGTGGATCGCACAGATTCTCACGAAGCTGAAGAATCTGAGTAAGAGCAAACCTTAACAAAGCTATCGATACAACCATATTTCCGGCGGAAAGAATCTCAAGAGTCGGCTCATCACAGTCGGCTCTTGAGTCTCTCGAGTATTTCGAGGGGGATGTTGAGGCCGCCACGTCCGGTGCCGAGTTTGATGTACTCTTTGGCTGCGCCGTGGAAGTCGCTGCCGCCGACAGCGGCCAAGTCGAGTCGCTGACAGATCCGCCATAACTGCTCGGTCAGCTCGGCGGTGTGTTCGGGATACCAGACCTCCACGCCGTCGAGCCCCAAATCAGCTAAGTCTTTGAGTTTTTTGCCCAGCTCCTGCTCGTCGGCCGCACGCAGATGTACCGGATGAGCGACCACTGCCAATCCGCCGGCCCCGTGAAGCAACTCAATGGCCTGGGCGGGGGCGGGCTCGATCCGCTGCACGTAAGCCGAGCCATTGTCCCCGAGAAATCGGCCGAAGGCCTCGTCTATACTGCGGACGTATTCCTTTTGGAGCATTACTAACGCGATGTGCAGACGGCTGATGATGGGGCCGCTGGCCAGAGTCCGGACCTCGGCCATGGTTATTTCGTAACCGAGCTGGTTGAGCTTGGCGATTATCTGGGGGTTGCGCTTCCGGCGCGATTCGACCATTCGACCAAGCAGATCCCCCAGCGCCCGGTCGTCCAGGTCAATAAAGTAGCCCAACATGTGCAGGGTCCCTGTCTGGACCCTACAGGCCAACTCCACACCATTGACCAGCTCCAGGTTAGTCCGGCTCGCGGCCTGGTGGGCCTCGGCGAGTCCGGCGACGCTGTCGTGGTCGGTTACAGCCAGGGCCTGCAGATTTGACTGCTCGGCCAGGCGGACCAACTCCGTGGGGGAGTAACTGCCGTCCGAGGCCGTGGTATGTGTGTGTAGATCAATCACTTTTCAAGAGGGAGCTGCCGGCGTCAACTGCTCGGCCAAATTGAAATCAGACCTGGGCCTGTTCCCGGGCCCGCCGCTGAAGGATATCGAGCTTGCTTCTGACCTCCTCAGCCATGCGGGAGTTGGGGAATTCGGTGATGATTTCCTGGCCGATCTGAAGGGCCTGATTCCACTTCTTTTCGCTGACCGCGACGCCAAAGGCCTCGCCGAGATTCTGCAACTTAGCCCGAAAGACTCCCCTGGCCGATTCTTTCAGGTCCGCCGCTTCAGCAGGGCTAAGGTACTCATCGAGCTCCTGAAGAAGAAATATACCGCGGTCGATCTGTTCATCTTCCACGGCCTGACTCCAATCGGCCAGCAGCCGGTCCTTGTGTTCGGTTCGTTTCTGGCTGACGGTCTGCTGGGCCATCCGTTTGGCCTCGGAACTACTGGGGAACTGCCTGGCCAAGCTATCCAGAAGAGCCTGAGCCTCGTTCCAGTTGGCCGCGGCGCAGAGGCTGTCGACCTGCTGTCGTGTTTCTTCAATTACGGTTTTGATGGACTGGGCTCGGTGGGAATCAACCAGGCGGCGGAACTGGGCGGCCTCGCGAGAATAGCCGAAGCGGGACTGCATCTGCTCGAGCAGACGATAGGCGGCCTCCCAATCCTGCTGGTCAATGTCCTCCTGGATGGCGTTTTTCATCAACTCGCGGTCGCGGGTGCGATAGACGACTTCCTTAGCCCCATCGGAGATCAGAACATTCTCGGATATCTGCTGGAGCAGTCCTTCCAGGCGGCGTTGGCTGTCCTGTGATATGTGCCAGGCACCGACCTGGGCCTGATGATGCTCAAGAATGCGATACAAGAAGGTGACGATAGCGGCCAGCGACAAGAGTACTGCCGCCCAGAGCAGGCCCAAAGCCAAAGCGACGATGGCGTAGAGCTGTTGGCCATTGCGCAAAAAGACTATGGCCAAACCTATGGCGGACCCCAGGCTGGCCGAGGCGATAGCCAGCAGGGCAAGTCTCCCGGCCAGCAACAGATACTTGGGCATCGATGATTCTTTAGCCATTTCCAGAGCCCTCCCCGATCCCTACAAAAACAATACCATCATCAGGCACTCAGCGTCCGCCATCAACCACAGATCTATACCTCTAGAGTTTATCCCCCTGCCTCGCCCTAGTCAATTGTTTCTGCGGTTCTGCTCTGGGCGCCAAATGATGGCAAGACCGATTATGACAGGGGCGAACGGCCCCTATACCATCTGGCCATGTATCCGCCGTCGTGCCAGGTGGCCGGATCGGGGCCGATGGAAGGTATATATTCTTTGTCGGCATCGAAAGCCCAGCCCGGACACTGGCGGCCAAACTCAGTTGTTAATTCATCGTTTTCCACCGGCTCGATTGAGCAGGTGCTGTAAACCAGAGCACCATTGGGCTCAACAAACTCTGCTGCCTGGCGAAGGATTGCCAGTTGCTTGCGGGCCAATTCCTGCAGATGGTGCGGCTGAATGCGCCATTTGGCATCGGGTCGGCTGGCGAAGACGCCGGTGTTGCTACAAGGGACATCGACCAGTACTACATCGAAGGTTCCGGGCCCGAAGCGATTGAGAAGCTCATGCTGGGGCAGAAATTGGATACAGCTGATGCCCAGCCGGCGGGCATTTGCCTGGGCGCTGCGGAGTTTCTCGGCCGAAATATCACTGGCCACCAGCAGTCCCTTGTTATCCATCAGCTCGGCCAAGTGGGTGGCTTTTGTGCCCAGGCCCGCACAAAAATCCAGGACCTTTTGTCCAGGCTGAACCTGGCTGAACAGCCCGGCCTGCATAGCAGTAGGGCCCTGGGGCTGGAAGTGGCCGGCTTGAAAGAGCTGATTTTGTATGGGAGCCATCTGCTGGGCCCAGACTCCGAGGCCCTTGGCCAGTGGCCCGGCAGAGACGTCCATATTGGCAAGGGCGCTTAGAAGCTGACCCCGGCTGGTGCGCAGCCCATTGGGCCGAAGAGTAACCGGGCCGCGAAGAACACTAGCCAAAGCAACGCCAACAGCTCCTGCCAGGTCGAAGCGGGCCCACCATCGCCGGGCCAACCACTCCGGGCACGAACAGACCTGGGCTATATGCTCGGCGGGATCATCATCGGGACCGGCGAATATGTCCCGGTCGAAATACCGCCACTTAGCCAGCTCCAGGGGCAGGGCCCTTTTGAGGAGTTCTTCATTAGTTTCCAGCAGATCCTCTGCCAGGGAGCGGTCGAGGCTGCGCAGAGTGGCATTGATGAGCTTATCCAGGCCGGTCCTGCTGAGCTTCTTGGCCTGCCGGACGGCTGAGTCCACGGCCGCATAGCTGGGGACGCGCTCCAGGAAGATGATCTGGTAGGCACCAAGGCGGAGGACGTTCAGCCCAGTCGGGGTCAGCCGATCCAACGGCCGAGAGCAAAACGCCTGTAAGATACAGTCGAGGCTCTCCCGCCGGCGGATAACCCCCAGAAACAACTCGGCCACCAGGGCGCGATCGCGGCTATCGAGTCGGCTCGTATCCAGGGCATGGCTGAGCAGGGCATCAGCGAATTGGCCGGAGGGCGACCACTTATTCAGCAGTTTGACCGCCAGATTGCGGGCGGGATTTAGCTTAGCGGTCATAGTCTGTGAGCCTGTCGCCCGGCTGGAGCCTTCGACCGTTGACGAAGTCCTGCCAGCTCATTTCCTTTGAGCCAGCGGGCTTGATCCGCTCGATTCTCAAAACACCTTGGCCGCACTGTATGCAAAGGTTTCCCAGCACGGTTCCGGGCTGTCGGCCCGGTGATAAATCCGTTCGCTCAGCGAGGGCTTGGTTTATCACTACTCGCTCGGGCTTGGGCCTGGCCTGGCCGTGAAAAAAGGCAAAGGCGCCGGGCCAAGGTGTAAAGGCCCGGATGTAATTGACTAACTCGCTGGCCGAGCGGGAAAAATCGAGCAGAGCTTCATCTTTTTTAATCTTGGGAGCCCTGCTGGCCTGGCTATGGTTTTGCGGAGAGGTCTTGGCTGAGCCTTTTTCGATTTCGTCGAGGACCTTGAGTAAGAGGGGCCCTGCCTGTCGGCCGAGATATTCTTCCAGATTGCCGGTGGTCTGATGGGGCTCGATCTCGTAACGCTCTTGGGCAAAGATATCGCCGGCGTCCAAATCTTCGACCATTTTTATGATACTGATGCCGGTTTGGCTCTCGCCGTTGAGAATAGCCCTGGCCACCGGCGCTGCCCCGCGATACTTGGGCAGCAGCGAGGGATGGACGTTAATGGCTCCTCGCGGGGCGATCCGCAGCAGGTCGTTACCGAGCTTCTGGTTGAAGGCGAAGGTTACGAGTAAATCGGGTTTGAGCCTGGCGATATTCTCCAGGACCGAAGCAGCATTGACATCCTCGACAGCATAAACCTTCAGGGCCAACCGCTGGGCCAACTGCTTGATGGGCGTGGGCTGGAGTCTGCGTCCGCGACCGGCCGGGCGGTCCGGCTGGGTAAGCACGGCTAAGACCTGATGTGGCCCGCCGACCAGCTCCGTCAGGCACTGTTGGCCTATAGAACCCGAACCAAGGTAGATAATCCTCATCATTACCGCATTGTCTGGGCTGGGGCGGGCCTGTCAAGGCTAAGGCACTCTAACAACATCTGACGTGAGCCGCGTTGCAAGACAAATCGGATGGATGCAAGGAAGAACGACGGCGGGGCACCCCAATCGCGACTTACTGCGATTGGGGACCCCAGTGGCATACCTAGATGGTATGCTTAGGAGTTCTGACGCGGCAGACGCCGATTTGTCTTGCAACCCGAAGGGACGCCGTCCTTTTGCCCGCCGCCGGCGTCGCTCGTCGTCAATGATGCCCCCTGCATCGTATCCTCCTCGCTTCTAGGCGGTAACCAAAAATCCAGGCGTCGCGGCCGCGTCAGATGTTGTTAGAGTGCCTGATCCAACTGCCAAAATTGCACCTTTCAGACTCATTGTGGCAGATTCCCGGCCCTTTGGCACCCGCTACGGGGATTGTAACTATCCCCCTGCAAAGGTGTTGAAAAATGTGTTTTCTGGCACGCCCTTTGCACAAAGCGCTAATGGAAGAATTAAGGTTTTTGAGGCCTATAATAAAGTAGGTGAGGGGAAGTTTTCCCGAACCTGCAACTGGACAAACAAAGGAGGTGATCAGCCATGTTGCCAATAGTACTGAGAACAAGGAATCGGACGTTGGATTTCGACAGTCCCCTGTCGCCTTTTGCCGAATTCGAACACATGCTGGAGCACATCTGGGACGGTTCTCGGCCGACTGGAATCTTCGGCGGCTACGATGTGGACATCTACTCCGACGGTGATCACATCTTTCTGGAAGCTGAACTGCCCGGCCTGAGCAGGGAGGACGTCCAGGTCAGCGTGGAGGAGGGAGTACTGACCATCGCCGGTAGAAAGACGCACGAGAAGATCGCAAAGGATCACGTGCACCACCTGCAGGAGCGGTATTTCGGCTCGTTTAGCCGAAGCTTTACACTGCCGGCTACCGTGGACGCCAAGAAGGTCGAGGCTACGATGACCGACGGCGTGCTCCGCGTGGTCCTGGCCAAACGCGAAAAGGCCAAGACCAAGCGGATCGAAGTGAAAGGCAAATAGGGCCTGGCGGAGAGACACTACTGTTGATTGTCGAGCGTCTAACCAAAAGAACACAGGCGGACGGCCAAGGCTGCCCGCCTGTGTTTTTCATCGGGCGTCCTTGCGGGGAGAATGGATTCGTTTTCAGATGCTTCTAGGCCTGCGTTTGCACAAGGCCAAACCACTAATCACCAACAAAGCCGGCGCGGCTGGTTCGGGGACGTCGTATTTGGCCACGAAGGCGTCAGGGACAGAATTTGCTTGACATCGCACGTCAAAAATCTTTATTTATATAGAGCAGAGTTAGAGTTAAGGTTTAAGCGCCCGTAGCTCAGCTGGACAGAGCAACGGATTTCTAATCCGTAGGTCGCAGGTTCGAATCCTGCCGGGTGCGATTTAATCATGCAGACCATCGGTAACAGGCTGTATCCAAGTTTGTCCGTCAGTATTCGAGGTGTTGATGAGTATCTTGAACCAGATTAACAATGTAAAAGGATTGGCTGAACCTCTGAAATCTAGCCAGGCCAAAGCGCTGGCTGCGGAGCTATCTGCGCCCTTGAGTCTGGACGTGTACGCTAGCTCGTTGGCGGTAAAGAATTCAACCTTGTGGTTTTTGGGTAAGAAGGGCGACAAGAAGATGGTGGGGCAGGTCTGGTCGGGGACCAAGGAACTTGGCGAACTGAGCGGGCAAGGCAGCCAAATGGAACTGGCCGGTGAAAGCGTCCAGGTGAGGACAGGTCCAGCCAATGCCCAGAACGCGGCTGTGGTGCGAGCTAACCTTCGCTTCACTGGGCCGACGTTGATTGGGCTGAGCAAGTCATTTGGCGCCGGCGACAGGCTGGGCCTGGCGAGCCCGGCGCACATCCGGGCACTGCGAGGAAAGTCGATGGGCGCTTATCTGGCCCAGCAGTCCATCCGGGAAATGGCCCGGACAAACCGCAGCCCCCAAGAGGTGATGGACGATGTGACCTGGGCAGTGCTGCAGGAGGGATTCCGGGAGGGTTTCGGCTCCGATGCGGACCATCTGAAGAACATGGAGGATATCGAGCGGTGCCTGGCGGCGGGCTTTACGCTATTCACCATCGATCCGGGCGAACATGTGGTGGACCAGGCGGATGAACTTTCGGGGACAGGGCTGCAAGAACAATTCGAGCAGGTCAAGTGGGCCCAGTTGGAGACAACGGGGGGTGATTGCCTGGGGAGGTATGCGGATAAGACAGTCAACCTTCCCGGTGGGGTTTACCTGAGTATCAGTAAGGAGCAGCTGGGCCGGGCGGCGGTGAAGTACGGTGCGGCTGTGGCCCACACGGTCAAGCTGCAGCGGTACCTTTTGAGCCAACGTCGGACTGAGGAGTTTGAGCTGGAAATGAGCGTGGACGAAACGAATAGTCCGACGTCGTTGGCGGAACATTTTTACGTAGCGAGCGAGCTGGGGCGGCTGGGGGTCAAGCCGGTGAGCCTGGCGCCGAGGTTTGTGGGAGCTTTTGAAAAGGGGGTGGATTACCAGGGGGATCTGCAGGAATTCGAGGAGTCTCTAGTGGGGCACGTGGCTATCGCCAAGCACCTGGGGCCTTACAAGATTTCGTTCCACTCGGGGTCGGATAAGTTCAGCATCTATCCGATCGCTGCGAGGGTGGCGGGTGAGCTGGTGCACTTGAAGACGGCAGGGACGAGCTATCTGGAGGCGTTGCGGTGCATTGGGCAAGTGGAACCGGCGCTGTTTCGGGAGATCCTGGCCTTTGCCTTCGAGCGTTATGATGAGGATAAAGCAACTTACCACGTCTCGGCGGAGCCGGGCAAGGTTCCGCAGCCGAACGAGCTGAAGGATTCGGAACTGATGGGTGTGCTGGACTTATTCGATGGCCGACAATTGCTGCACGTAACCTATGGGTCGGTGCTGCAAGCCAAGAACACTGACGGCTCTGAGCGTTTCCGCCGGCGGCTGTTGAGGGCTCTGGAAAAGCACGAGGAAGAGCACTACGCTATCGTGCAGGCCCACATAGCTAAACACGTTGATCCGTTTTGCTAGGTTTCTTGTGAGGAAAAGGTAATAGCTAAGTCAACTCTGGATGCGGTAGTAGCTGGGCTGCTAACTTTAGATATCAGCCCCGATCTGAATACTCTAGCCAAACCTGTACGTCTAGGCGAGATATTCGCCCCGACCCGGCTAACCAGTGTTGGCCGGGCATGCCTGAGCACCGGAGGGGTGGTGAGCAACACAGGGCTGGCTCTGCGACGCTTGGGGATTCGAGTGGTACTGATGGGCAAGTGCGGGGCGGACGTCTTCGGGCGGGCAGTTCTGGAGTTGCTGGAGCGTGAAGCGCCCGGGTCTGCTGCGGCCACTGCCCTGGTGAAAAATGAGCCTACCTCTTATACGCTTGTGCTGTCCCCGCCGGGGATCGATCGCTTTTTTCTGCACTGCGCAGGAACGAACGACACCTTCGCCTTCAAAGACCTGAAGCTGGCTACGATCAGGCGGGCGAGGCTGTTTCATTTCGGCTATCCCACTTTGATGAAGCGGACCTTGGCCAATAAGGGGCGAGAGCTGATCAAGATATTCAGGTCCGTCCGACAGCTTGGGGTGACTACTTCCCTGGACTTATCACTGCCGGATCCGAACAGCCCTGCAGGACGTCTAAATTGGCTTGAATTACTGCCGCGATTGCTGCCCTACGTCGATATATTTGTGCCCAGCCTGGAAGAATTGGTGTTCATCATGTCGCCGGGTCGGTTCAAGCGGTTGGTGCGTCGGGCCAAAGGAGGCGATCTGCTAAATGATCTGGACCTGGACGTAGTCATGGAATTGGCTGGGCAGTGCCTAGAGATGGGGGTCAAGGTCATGTTGGTTAAATGTGGCCGACTGGGAGTCTATGCCCGAAGCGGGGACAGGTCGCAGATCGAGCAAATGGGTAGGGCCTGCCCGCTAAAGAAAATCAAAGACTGGGCCCAACGGGAGATCTTCGAGCCGAGCTTTCAAGTCAAGAAGATCGTGTCCGCTCTGGGAGCTGGTGACTGTGCGGTGGCCGGTTTTCTGGCGGGGCTGCTTCGGGGCGTAAGTTTGGCCGATGCCCTGCGATATTCTACGGCTGTGGGTGCTCAGAACGTGCGAGTGCTCGATGCGGTCTCGGGAACAAAGAGTTGGAAACAGACTACTGAGCAGATTCGCAAACGGCCAACCAAAACTCTCCTGCAGCTTGATATGAGCTGCTGGCGGTGGGTTGGGCTTGAACGGCACTACCTGGGGCCACACGACGGGAACGACTGAGCAGAAAAAACTCTCAGCCCAAGCAGTCAAAACTCTAGCGGGAACGGCACATTCGAGCCTTGTGTAACGGTCCGGAGGCACTGGGAGCCTCATATTCTGCCGACATTACGGCGCAGAAGTTATATCGGACTACCTGTAGCTGGTTCCGAGAAAGCGGCTCTGCCTATCCACGGTTTGGGCAGTTGTGGGAGTACTCTTATGAGGCAGTTTTGAGGAATTCCATAACGTCCTTCGTGGCAAGAAGATAGAGTGGCAGAAAATGTCGGAAATTACTTGACACAAACCCTCGTTTGGTGTATACTATATGGTGTAGCAGTGGACTTAGACTGCCAAGTTACACGGTATTATTGGAGAGAGAGCCCAATAATTCCAACAATCTAGCTTTGTAGGGTCATTTGGAACCGTTCAGGTAAAGAGAGAGTATTTTAACAAGCCCAAGCCTGGTTAGGAGATGAGAGATGCAGAGAGCATGTGCACGACCAGTATTTGTATTAGTCAGCATTCTGGCAATAGTAGGAATCCTGAGCAACCCGGTTCTAGCAGACTTCAAGAATTTCGGCATTTATCAGGACACCAATGCCGACGGTGTGCTCAATCCCGGTGATACGTTCATCGAGGGCTTCATGAGTTGGTACACCTACTATTCTGCGGCTAGCAGCTACAACTACAACAATCACTCGGATTCACACTTAAAAATCGACGAAGACCACGACCAACCATATTTGACCGGTGCGCCGTACGCTGCCGACCAGGCCGATGATGGCGAGCTAAGCTGCCTGTTCGATAGCCCAGCTGATGAAGCATTTGCCGAAGATAAACTGCACATCTACATGGCCTGGAGCAAGTGGGACAACGCACCGGAACAATCGGGGGAAAATAAAGATGGTTTTGCCCTGGCAATGATTGCAAACAACTACACCCGCGAAGCAGCGACTGCTACTGTGTCTGGCGGATACGATCTGGATATCGCGATTAACAATGACGGCACCTCATGGCCTCAGGTAACCTTGAGCGATGATTACATCGACAAATTCGGCAATGTCACCGGCCGACCACCGGCTCCCGGCATCCTAGACCCCGATGCCCTAGAGCAGGAATACTACAAGATTGCTCCAGGCCCCGCGCCTTATGACCATTATTTTCAGGGCCGATGGGATTATACCGAAAACACTGGTGACGGAGGAGTCATCAGTGGTATTCACAACATCGACTACGATATAGTGATCAATCCGTCCGATATAGTACAATCGATCAGTGCCGACGGTTTGGTAATTCGTATCGATCCTCTGGCCTTCCGCGACGTCGACACGATTGTTTTCTATGATTTCGGCTACTCTGAGGATGCTGTAGATACACTAGGCGATACAGTCCCGCTTCACTATGCCGGTAATACCGCTAACTTCGACCCACTGCGCATAGAGATTGCGGCAGATACGGCTGCGAGTAAGACGTTGTTCATTGCCAGTATTCCCGTTCCTGAGCCGAGCGGTTTATTGAGCCTGCTGATCCTGGGCACAATAGTTGTCCTGGGCAGGCGGCGCGGGAAAAACCGAATGTAGCCATCGGCAAGCCAAAAAGTTCGTTGCTAATAAAACGAGGTCCAAAGTAATCGCTTTGGACCTCGTTTGGTTTACAGGCCTGAGCCATCCCGGCTAGGCCTTAAACAAATCCGCTTTTCCGGAGACGTTGAGGACCTGCATTTTGTGCCGAACCATGGCGATGATGGCCTCTCGCCCGGGTCCCAGATACTTACGTGGGTCGATCTCTGCGGGATTCTTCTCGAAGACTTCACGGATCATGGCTGTCAGAACCAAGCGGAGGTCGGTGTCGATGTTTACTTTGACGACGCCGAACTCGGTGGCGGCCCTGTGGATCATCTCTTCGGGCACGCCGCGGGCCTCGGGGAGTTTGCCGCCATACTTGTTGCAGCGATCGACGAACTCCTGGGGCACACTGGATGAGCCGTGCATAACCAGTGGAAAACCGGGAATCTTTTCCTGAATGCGGGCCAGGCGGTCAAAATTGAGCTTGGGCTCACCGGCGAACTTATTGGGCCCGTGCTTGGTGCCGATTGCCACAGCCAATGAATCACAGCCGCTTTCGGTAATAAACTTATGGGCTTGGTCGGGATTGGTGAAGACAGCATCGCGGTCCTCGACCTTTACGTGCTCTTCTTCTCCAGCGAGCTTTCCCAGTTCGGCTTCGACGACAACTCCTTTGCTGTGGGCATAATCGACGACCTTCTTGGTCATGGCGATGTTCTCGGCGAGGGACAGGGCGGAGGCGTCGATCATAACCGAGGTGTAACCGTCCTCGATGCATTCCTTGCAGAGCTCAAAGGTGTCGCCGTGGTCGCAGTGGATGACAATTGGAAGGTCGGTCTGGGCGACGGCAACATCGATCATGGCCTTGAGGTACTTGATATTGGCATAGGCCCGGGCGCCCTTTGATATCTGCAAGATAAGGGGGGCATTTTCGGCTTTGGCGGCCTCGACGATGGCCTGGAGCAGCTCCATGTTGTTGACATTGAAGGCCCCGACGGCAAACCCACCGTCGTAGGCTGCCTTGAACATCTTCTCGGTAGTAACTAATGGCATTCGATGACTCCTAAAGATACGCCTGGGTCCTGTCGCCGGAGTGACTTACTGCGACCAGACAGAACAGCAATCAGCGGTTGCGTCTTTTAGCATAATCGGCGGTGTCTGTCCAGAGGTTGAGGTGAAGTTTTTGGTGCTTAGGGATGATCGAGCCAGTGGCGTACGAATTTTCGGGCCTGGGCCTTAGTCTTGACCAGCTCATTGAGCTGGGCCTCGTAGACGGCGGCGAGGCACTTGCCCATCCGGGGACCCGGGCCCAGGCCCATGGCCAGTAAGTCCTTGCCGTTAATCAAAGGTGCGGGACTGATGTTCTCAGGATCAATCTGCCGGCATCGTCGGCGCAATTGGCGGCAGGCTCTGTCCGGGGCAACAGTGCTGTAAAGCCAGAGTAACTCGCGAAAGATACCGCTGGCCAACATTCTTTTCAGCCGGGCCAAGGAGATTTGCTCGATCTCGGCTTGGTCGGCCACTAGGCCCCTGACCGTTTCGGTCAGCCAGGCAGTCTGGTCCACCAACTCGTTGCTGAGCTTAAGGCGACGGGCGATGGCTTTGGCCCGCTCGCCGGACTGCTTTGGCTGATAGGTTTGATCCAGTCCGTAGAGCAGGCAAGCCAATCCGGCCGGGACGCTGGCTCCCTTGAGCTGGGCCAGTCGCTGGGCGGCACAGGTGTAATCCACCTCGGGCAGGATGACCTTAAGCAGGCCGAGTTCGCCTGCCAGGCTGATGCCCTGAGCCCGACCGGGACTTTTGAGTATAGTCAAGAGCTCATCAGCGATTCGCTCTACGGAAATTCGCTTAATCTTCTGGGCCTGCTCCGAAATTGCCCTGGCGGTGCTGTCTTCGAGGGTAAAACCGAAGCTGCAGGCGAAGCGTATGGCCCGGAGCATCCGCAGATGATCCTCGGCGAAGCGGCGCTGGGGCTGGCCGATAGAACGGATGACTTTGCGGCGCAGGTCAACCTCTCCGCCGACATAATCGATAACCTTATTCTCGAAGGGATCGTAGAACATGCCATTGATGGTAAAGTCACGGCGGAGGGCGTCGTGCTCGGCGTCACTGTAGATGATGCGTTCAGGACGGCGGCCATCCTTGTAAACAAGGTCGCGTCGGAAAGTGGCTACCTCGACCTGCGTGCCTGGGCCCAGGACGATTACCACCCCAAACTTGGCCCCGACCATCAGGGTCCGGCGAAAAAGATTCTTGACTTCCATGGGTTTGGCGCTGGTGGCTACGTCGTAGTCTTTGGGCTTTACCTGGCGGAGCATGTCGCGGACACACCCGCCGGCCCAGAAGGCTTGGTAGCCGGCAATGCGGAGCCGGCGAACGATTTGCTTGGCGAAATCTCGCTGTTTTTCACCACCCATATTCGCAAAAGTGTATGGTTTTGACTGTTCTTTTGCCAGCCGAAAAGCAGACGCGAAGGGGGCAGCGAAGAGCAGAGCCCGATATATTCAAGCGAGCAGCCCAAAGATCAGCCAGCTGGAAGTGCCAAGTTGTGGCTAATCAGAGAAACGTTGCATCAAGACAACATGAATGGTAATTGCCGGTGGAATATAGCCTTGTATAAAATACTCGGGCATGATGCGAGTGGGCATGTTGAGCCAAATCAACATTCTAATCTGGAAAGGCAAGGTCCGAATTTCGCCTGGCATCCGGCAGCAGGCACAACTGCCCAGACTTCAGGTGGTTGGGGGGCAGGAATAGGGCAATGCTAGTTATCAGTGCTGATAAGGCCGATGGCACGGGCTTTGCGGCAGTTAGCAACAGCCATCAGGCTAGCCGCTTATCAGTGCGAAGATTATCGGAGCCGGCATCAAGGCGCTCTTAGCCCGGTCTTGAGGAGCTGCTTTGAGAGTGAGCAGGCGAACAGTTGGATTGAGCCAGAAAGGTAAAAGGTAATAAGACCATGGATGAAACAACTTTCCAGAAGAGATTAGCTGAACTGCTGAGTGAGATTGCAAGCCTGCCTGCTTCGCAGCGGAGCAAGCTGGAGTTATTGGTGGCCGATACCAAGAAGCGTCACGAACAGCTTCGGGCCAGTGCCAGCAACGTTCAGGATAGTCTGGACTATCTGCGAGTAGCTATTAAATATTTATTGTTCGATCTCGAGGCTACTCGGCGCGAAAACTCGTATCTGCGGAAGATGCTGCAACGGCATCAGGGGGATAAATAGTCCCTTGCTGGTTAGGAAACCGGGCAAGGCTACAGATGCTGGATGGCCTTTCACACACCGAGACCTGGAGGAAAAGAGAGGCCGGAGTAAGGCCGGGCGCTGTGAAATACGGCGCCAGGGTGAGGGGCCATTTACCGGACTTTTACTGGATTGGACGGTTAAAACGACCGATGATTTTTCTTGAATTTAACTGGAAATAGCTTGTGCGATGAGTCCACTTCTGGTAAAGAATAATACTAAGGATACTGGTGAGGTCCGATAACTCCTTTTATTACAAGACTTATGAAGCTTCAGGCAGCTTTCGTGTTTGAGAAAGTTCTTGATTAAAAGGGATTCTCTTGGTAGAATTAAAGGAGAGAGCAGAAAGGAAACACTCCGTGGCACGTCGACTCCGTATATGTGGTTACATTGAGCTTACGATCAAACTACAACAGGACCCAGAGCAGGGTGTTTGGGATGCCGTCTGCCTTGAACTGGGGACCGCAACGTTCGGCGACACCATTGAGCAGGCCACACAAGAAATTGGAGAGATGATAACTCTACACCTTAACGGATTAGAGGCCGTTGGCGAACGTACGCGGTTTTTTAGAGAGCATGGAATTGTATTGCACCGCGTCAAGCCCAGACTTCAAAGCAAGCAGGTAAGGGTTCCCTTTAAAGATGACATATTTGTCAAGCCTGTTCTCCAGCCAGTTCTCGCCCCCGCATAGAAAACCATATGGTGCAAAGGAAGCACAGAGGGAGACGTAAGAAGAAGAAGGTTGCTGCTCTTCCGGCAATCACAGGAGAACAGCTTCTTAACCTACTGGTGAAAGACGGTTGGAAACACGTCGGCAAGGCCACTCATGGCGAATCTATTAGCAAGTTCTTCGCGGGGCGGCGGCGCGTTACCGTAATACCATGCAAGAAGGGGTCCCTAACCACAACGACTCGCAGCCAAATCCTTAGCAGTAAACAGACGGGCTTGGGCAGAATGGGGCTGGCCCGCCTTATAGAGATATATGGCCTTAAAGGCGGTTGAATCTCTTTCGCTACACACAAACAGCCCCACAACCTTCTTTTCTCTCGGGGTGAACACAACAAGAAGCTACCCAAAGGGTTTTACCTGGCGGGCGGCCTCTTTTTTTGCGCCTATTGTGGCGCTATTGTGGCGCATCAGGTACGATTAGGTTGCTCCGAGAGTGCGCCGCCAGTGCTCCGGCAGTGCCATAAGCCCATATAGCACTGATTGTTAGTGTAGTGTTGACAGGGGGTTAGAAATGGCCTTGCAGGGATAAATAGTCCCTTGCGCGAGTGGGACGATAAGAACGAAATCACCCAGCCGGGTTTGACAGAACCTACTCTAAATCTTTCCGGGGGTTTGGCGTTTGGTAGGAATTCTTCGATTCGAGGCGCAGGGCTAAGTCAATTGAGTTAGCTAAGGGGCTGATCAAATGGGCCAAGAGTTTAGTCTCCTGGGTGGTGAAGGGGTTTTGCCGCCTGCGTTGGAGGACAAGGGCAGCAATTGGTCGGCGGCGGATCTTCTCGATGAGCCACTTTCCGTCGGCGTCGGGCAGAGACAAATCAGTAAGAACCAAGTCGAATGGTTGGCGGTCCATCCTCATGAGAGCCCCGGACGCAGTGGCAGCCGAGACGGCGTTGCAGCCACAACTGTCGGTTATGAGCTCCTGTAAATGACGGCGGAGCTGCTTTTGCGGGTCGACCAGCAAAACATTGGGGTGGTCATTCTTTTTGGAGGGGTAATCGTCAGCCACAATACACCCGGAGGACCAAGAGGTACAAATTGGCAAAAGTTTGTCATCCGTTTTTAGCCAGGGGCAGGGCCATCCAGACCGTAGTGCCCTGACCGGGATGACTGCGGAGCCAGAGACGTCCTTGGTTCGCCTCGATAAAGGCCTTGGCCCTGGTGAGTCCCAGCCCACGACCCCGGCCGGCTGGGGCAAAAGAGAAAAAGGGAACAAAGGCGTTTCGAGCCACCGCGGGATCCATTCCTATACCGCTATCGGCTACCTCGAGGGTGAGCTTTTCTTGCAGTTCGTCCACACGGCAGCGAACGCAGATGGTTCCCGGTCGGTCTGCCAGAGCGGCCAAGGCGTTTTTGAGCACCTCCAGGAGGGATTGTTCAAACATTTCGGGGTCGATAAATGCAGGGGGCAGGTGGCTGGGCAGGTCGCAATTCACCTGGGAATCGCCGGCCTGGGCCTTTCCAGCCAGGGCGGCACAGAGTCTGCGAATTATCGGCTCCAGTTGGGTAGGCTTCGGGGAAGGCACCGGCGGCTGGACCGCGGTCAAGAGTTCGGCAGCAATGTCGGAGGCCTGGCGGGCCTGGCTGCCGATCAGCTCCAGGGTTTTCTTCTTACGGGGATCGGTTTCCTGCTTGGCCAAGATTTGGCTGCGTCCAGCGATGACGGCCAAGGGGTTGTTTAGCTCGTGAGCGGCTCCGGCAGCCACTTGGGCTAACTCGGTGTCCAAGGTTTTTCGGTCGAGTTTAGGAGCGGCCTGGCGGGCGATCTCTGCAAATCGCTGGGACAGCTTTTCAGCATCTGCGAGCTGAGTGAGCTGTTGGGCCAACTCGTCCTTGAGCTGGGCGTGAAGCTTGGTGATTCTGGAAAGAAGGCGAGCAAGGGCCTGGATAGACCGCTGGGGTTCAGCAGGCTCATCAAGTGCCAGGGCTCGAACGGCATCATCGAGCTCTTGGGGAATACTTCGACTCAAGTCGGTCAAGCACTCAGAGTCCAGGCCGATCTGGTCCGCCAGCTCGGCAGCATCACAGGACAAGTCCAGGTTGCCGGACTCACCGAGGGCAAGTTGGCGAGCGAGGGTGTCGGCGAAGATTACCAGCGGCAGGTAAGACTGCTCGGGCAACGTTTGCCAGGGATGGTGGTGCAGCCAGATGGTCTTGGCCAAGCTGGCAGGCAAGTGGAGGTTGCGGGCAAGGCGTCGGCCCAGAGTGGTGTGGTCGAAGTCGAAGACCCGGCGTTCGGCGTCGAGCAGATCCTGGCCTCCTGTGCGAGCCAACTGCCAAGCTCGGCTTAGACTCTTGGGCACGGCCATTGAAAGAACGAGCTTGCCGAGATCGTGGAGCAATCCGGCGGTGTATGCCCGTTCGGGCTTGGGGGGTTGGTCCGGCTTTGGGGCAAGGGGCTCGGATTCGCCGGTGAGTCGCTGGGCGGCGGCTCGGCTAATCAGGGCCACAGCCAAGCTGTGACGCCAGAGCTCGGCCCGATTGAGCGAGCCGGCCTGGTGGTGGGGTTGGACGTCTATACTGGCCACGGCGGTTCTCAGCACGGCCGAGAGAATTTGGACAGAGGGCAGGATCTGCCAGGCCTGGTCGAGGGTGAGCGATTTTTCCGGGTGCGTGGCAGCGGCCGAAAGGACCGCAGCAGTGAGGATCGGGTCGTACCTGACGATGGTTTTGAGCTTTTCGGTAGAATTGAGGTCTTCGGCCAGAAGCTCCAAGACCAAGCGGGCCACGGCGCTGATGGTGGACAGTGGGCCGAGGGCGTCGAGAAAACTATCCAGCCGAGAGTCGAGGCTGGCAATGTCATCCTGGTCAGAAGCCATCTTCTCTCTCTAAGAAGAGTTGGGCCGACAACTACATGCCCAGCAGGACGCATATGCGGTCAAGCAAACGGTCAACGTCGAAGGGCTTCTGGAAAAAGTCGTCGGCACCGTCGGCAAAAAGCTGCTTAACCTGTTTCTTGTCGATCACCCCGGAAACGATAATGATCTTGGTATCAGCCAGGTCGGGATTATTACGAACAGCCTTGCAAACCACGTTGCCGTTGATGTCCGGCAGGAGGTAGTCGAGAATGAGCACATCGGGACGAAACTTCTGGGTGAGCAGGCCAGCCTTATAACCGGAGTCGGTGGCCTTGGTTTCGAATCGTCCGTCGCGGGTGAGCATGTCGGTGAGAAGGTCGACGATTTCGGGGTCGTCTTCGACGATGAGGACCTTGCGTTTGGCCGAGCCGAGCTGGCCAAGGGGGATGTTATTCTTCTTCATGAACTTGATGAGGCTATCGCGGGGAATGCGACGAAACTTTGAGCCGGGCACCAGGAAGCCCTTGAGTTGGCCCCTGTCGAAACAACGAATGATGGTCTGCTGAGAAATCCCACAAATCTGGGCCGCTTCACCGGTAGAATAAGCTTGCTTGGCCATGTGCTGCCTCCTGAATAGCCAACGTACGTCATCCAGTCAAGATGGGCAAGTTGGCGGGTTGCCAAATCGCCCAATACCGCCAGACTGTTTATATTATATAGATTTACAGGTTCGGGTCAAGGGCAAGATAGTGATAGTTTTGGGCAAAGCCGGTATGTTGCTGATTGGAGAAGGGATTGGCTGAGCTGGTGGCGTATCCGGTCTAGGGGTGCATGTCATGTTTGTAGGTAGATTATTCCTTGGGTGATGGCATATTGTCATCCTCGCGCAGGCGGGGATCCATCTTTTCCTGGCCGTTTACAGCATTATTGGCCTGGATTACCGCTAAAGCGGTGGTAAGAGCCCGCTCCCTGCCTTCGCAGGGACAAGCTTCGCGGGAATGACAGTTAGTAGGCTAAATTACCGCTCTTTTGGCCGTCCAGTACCCTTTACCTACAAACATGACATGCACCCCCGGGCTAGTCGACGGAGTGTTCGATGGCCTGTCCGGCAGAAAGGCGAGCAAGGATTCTGGTAAAGGCCTGTGCGTTGCGGGCGGCTTGGCCGAGGTGGCAGTTGTTGAAAAAAGCAAAGACCACCCGGGGGTGGATATCCGGACTGGACCAGTGGGCGGCAAGGGCAGTGAGCTCTTGGTCACTGTAGTTGTAATCGTACCGCTGGGCAAGGCCAGCATGCCACTTGGCGGGGTTTCTGGAGTGGAGTCGCAAATATCCGGTGGCGGTAGTAATCGCGGGCTGGGGCCGGTATAAGGCGCTGATTTCGGGGCAGTCGGGGACGACGAGGGTTACCTGCCTTTGGCGCAGACCTTCAAGGCTGGCGGGGTGGTCCCAGGAGGCATGTCTAAACTCGACGGCGAGATTTACGGAACTGAGCCGATGCAGGGCAGAGTCGAGATAGTTGCGGTTGGCAATAGTGCGATGAAAAGACTGGGGGAATTGCAGGAGCACCCCAGAGAGCTTGCGGCTTTGCTTGAGGGGTTGGAGGTTGTCCAGGAAAGAAGAAGCGGCCTGGGAGTCCTGCTCGTGGGTAATCTTGCGATTGGCCTTGAGCCAGAATTGAAAATCATCGGGGCTGTTGCGTGCCAGCTCGGTCAAAGTGGCGGCGGTGTCCATTCGGTAGAAGGTGAAATTCAACTCCACGGCCCGGAAGTGATGGGCGTAGATGGCGAACATATCTTTTTGCCTGGTGCCGGGCGGATAAAAAGGCCCGACCCAGTCGGCGAAGGAGTAACCGCTGGTACCTACGATGTATCTGGTATTGCAACTCATGAGGACCTGAAGCGAAGAGGGCGTTGGTGGGCGTGCGAACGCGTTTGCCAAGCGTGCTGCTTCTACCTCAGATTAGCAATGTCCTGTATGGAGGTCAAGCAGGCCCTGAGAGCGGATCATGCCTACCTTCATTGAGGTGTCACGCTGGCGGGAATGGGGGACAAGAGAGGTAACGAAAAGGTTGGGAGAGTGGGTTTTGGACTTGACGTGGGTCTCGGGGCCCGTAAGAATGATTTCGATGCTCTCGGCGGTCGAGGGCAACAATCTGTCTATTCGGGAAATCTTGAGCGAAGAACTGTCCTTGTATATTCTTTGCGAGTAATTTGATATGGAACTTCCCCGTCGGGCTCGTGGCGATGAGTTGCTCAGGTCGGGCGAACTGAGGAATATTCGTCTGCGTCTGCGGACGATGGCGGCCAAACATGACTTGAGCACGGTGATCGCCTGTGCGTTCGACCATCGCACAAGCATGCTTCCATTTATCTATGCCGACACGCGGATGTCGCCAGCGGGGGTACGGGCGATCGGATCAGCGATGGTCGATGCGGGCTTTAAGAAGACCCGGATCGTGCTGCAGCAGTGGAACAGGAATTTTCGCCCGTCGCAGATGCGGCTGGACGGAAGCATGCCCGACATTTTCATGGTTTCAAGCATGTACATCCACTCAGCCAGGTGCTGGGATTTGATTCGAGACGCTTGCCGGATCGAAGCGTCCGAGCGTCCGCTGATCATTGCCGGCGGTCCGAAGGTCATTTATGAGCCCTGGGGAGTCTTCAGCGCGGACCCGACCGATGCCTGGGGAGCTGACGTGGCGGTCACCGGCGAGGAATACGTTCTCCTTAACCTGCTTGAAGTATTGCTGTCCGTTCGTATGGGCAGTGAGTCCATACGAAGGACCTTCCTGCGGGCACGCGATAGCGGAGCGCTCGATAAGGTCCCCGGTCTGGTCTACACACTTGGCAGCCGCGATGGGGTGGCGGAGGAGTTGGTTGACACAGGCATCCAGCGTCTTGTTGGCGACCTGGATGAATTGCCGGATCCGGTCTTAGGGTATCAGCTTCTCGAGCCGCCCAGTAGTCGGGCCACACTGGACTCCCACGCGCTTTCCGCGGAGCGGGTTCACAAGTACAGCCCAATCGGGGCCCTGGTTCTGACGTTGGGCTGCAAGTTTGCCTGTCCCTATTGTCCAATTCCAGCCTATAACCAACGGCAATACCGTACAAAGAGCGGCGAGCGGATCAGCGAGGAGATCGAGCGACTATACCAGCAATACCATATTCGTTTTCACTTCGGGGCTGATGATAACTTTTTCAACGATCAAGCTCGAACGCTCGATATCGCCGAGGCCTTAGCCAGAAAGGTGGACTCCGGTTCGAGGGCCCACTGTAAGATCCGCTGGGGTACAGAAGCGACAGTCCGGGACACATTAAAGATGAAGGATCATCTGTCTGTGGTGCGGAAAGCAGGACTCTGGGGGCTGTGGCTGGGTGTGGAAGACATGAGTGGTGCCCTGATCAGCAAGGGCCAAAGCGTCGATGAAACCGCCGAGGCGTTCAGTCTCCTGCGGGAAAACGGGATTTTCCCAATACCCATGATGATGCACCATGACTCCCAGCCGTTGTATACGCGGAAGGATCAAAGCGGGCTGCTGAATCAGGTCAACTTGCTGCGAAAGGCTGGGGCAGTCGCCATACAGATCATGATGCTCACGCCCTCTCCCGGCTCGAAACTGTACGTGAAGACCTATACTTCGGGGTTGGCCTACGAAAGTATAAACGGGCTTCCCGTCGAGCCGTACGTTGTCGACGGGAATCACGTTGTCGCGTCCGGGCATCCAAAACCCTGGCAAAAGCAGCTCAATTTGCTGCTGGCGTACCTTTGCTTCTACAATCCCTTGCGATTCCTGGCAGCACTTGTGCGTCCGAAGACCAAGATATTTCTGGCCGATGCTGAAACTCATCCAGCCGCAGCGAGAGGTCAGAACCGGCCTCGCCGAAGCAGGCTTCGTCGACGCATCTCGCGGAAGCTCAAAGCCCATCTGGCTGATTCCTTCGTGCAGCTATTTAGAATGTGGGCCCTGATTCACTTGATTTGTCGCACATCCATATGGAACTTGCGGCTGATGCGGGGGAAGATCAAACGCTATAGGCAGGCGCCTGCCAGTCAAATCCCGATGCGAAGTGTTGACGGCGGGCGGGCAAGCCATGCCCTGCCAGGAACACCACAAGCCCAATCCAAGTCCCTCGAGTCTAAGAACAGGGCACGGGTGGTGGCCTGATTTGGTGGCCGAAGTAGTCTGAACATCACAGATTGCCCTCGCTGGACAAGGGCTATTTCAAGTTTACACCACGAGTTTGCAGATAGGTTTTTAATTCCGGTATATCGATAATATGGAAATGAAATACCGAAGCAGCAAGAAGGATTGTTGCCCCAGCTTCTACAGCCTCGTAGAAATGTTCCTTTTTGCCAGCTCCGCCTGAGGCTACGATTTTGGCCGAACAGCTATCGGCGATTGCCCTGATCACGGGAAGGTCGTATCCTGTTTGGGCGCCGTCTCCGGCCTTGCTGGTTGGAAGTATTACAGAAACCCCGAAACCGTCGACCTTTTTAGCCCACTCTATGGCATCAGCGCCAGTAGCAGTTCGCCCGCCATCGATATAGACTTCATAGCCAGACGGCAGCGATTCGTTCACGTCTACATCTATAGCAACGGTAACTTTTTCCGGGCCGAATTCTACAACCATTTCCTTGATAATCTCAGGTTTGCGGAAAGCGGCACTGCTGGTTGATATTTTGTTTGCCCCTGCCTCTAAAACCACTGCTGCCGAAGCGACGTTAGAAATACCACCGCCAACAGTAAATGGAACGGTAGTAACTTCAGCTACTCTTCTAACAACTTCGAGCATAGTAGGGCGATTTTCAATAGTCGCGGTTATGTCCAGAAGGGCAAGTTCATCCGCTTGGGCCCGGCAATAAGCTTTTGCACATTCGGCGGGGTCGCCTGCGTCACGAATGTCCACAAAATGAACGCCTTTGACAACGCGACCATTCTGCATATCAAGGCAAGGCATAATACTGACGGGCTTGGACACTTTAATTTCTCCTTTTATCTGTGCACTTGATAATCGGGGCTTCGGTGTTTCAGTCGTCGGCTGTTGTTAGCTTGCCTAACTTCTTGAAATGATAAAACTTGTTGGTGGTTTAAGCAATGCATTTCCCTCAAGAGGTCAAAGATGCTGGATAGGCTCTAAGTGTGTGCTGAACCGTTCGTCACATCAATGGGCCCGGTAGGACTCGAACCTACGACCAATCGATTATGAGTCGATTGCTCTGACCAACTGAGCTACGGGCCCTGAGGAATTGCTTAGTTTACTCAAACTGACCGATTTTGCGATACGTTGTCATTGCGAGCAACCGCTTTGCGGTTGCGTGGCCTTTTCACTGCTTTAGCAGTAATCTCAATCTCAAAAACGAGATTGCTTCGTCGTTCGCCAAGCTCACTCCTCGCAATGACATACAGCAAGATTCCTCTCGAAACCGGTCAGTTTGAGTTCTTTAGTCTTCTTCGGGTTTCAGCCAGTTGTCCTTGAGGCAATTGTTGGTTGTTTTGCCCGTTGACCTTGATCTGCGTGGCATGGCAGCTTCTCCTAATCCAGGTCCGCGGGTGGCTCGACAGCAAGGGCCCGGAACATGCATCTGGCCAGATTAACGATCGAGAACCGTTCTTTGGGTAACTCGACCCCTTGGGCCATAATCATGGCGTCGTGATAAGTATGCATACCCTCAAGCTCTGTCTTCACGAAGGTCTGCGACGCCGCCAGACCCATTTTCAGATCATAGCCGTCAAATGGTATCGCCACCAGGTCCGCTGCTCTGCCGAAGGTCGTTTCTGTGGACAGCAGTCTGTCGAGCGGCATGTCCGGCTCAGGCCCATGCGAGTCGGAACCCCAGTAAAGCTCCTCTCGCTTGAAGACCTGTTTTATGACTTGATCGCCATTAGGGGCCCTAAGAGCAAGTAAATCTCTGGTCAACTCCTCACGGACCTGCTCGAATTCTTCCGGAGGCACAATGCCGGCTGGCTCTCTACCTTTGACATTCACAAAAACCCGCCCAGGTATCAAGGTGTAGGCCCGCGATTTGGCGGGATCGATGTCAAGCGGGCCGCGTGATGAAGACCCAGCGGGCACGGTCCAGCCCCGCTCAACTAGATAATGTGAGAGCTGAACTTCACTGATGATCGGACAAAACCCATGGTCCGACATAACCACGAGACTACATTCGGGACCCACGATGTCCATCAGCTTGCCCAGATAGCTATCGACCTTTTGGTAGAATCTGACGAACTCCTTGGCATGCTTCCCGCTGCTCTGCTCGTATTCCTCAATCAGAAAGTGGTTGATCCTGTCGGTCGCCATAATGTGTGTATGAAAATAATCCCACTGCTCCTGTGCTAAGAAGTGGAACATCGCTTCCATTCGCGAATCGAGTGTCTTGTGTATGTTCGGCAGCATTCGATCCTTTGATTCCCGGGCCAGCATCGGGTCCGAGTCGATCTGGTAGTCAATCGATTTGAGGTATTCGCTTATCTGGAGCGGATAGGCAACCTTCTCAACGGTGGGGCAGAGGAACCCGCTGATCAGGATTCCGTTCACTTGGCGTGGTGGATAGGTCACCGGTACGTTCATTCCGAATACCCGCATACCTACTTCTGAGAGTATCTCCCAAATCGTCTTGGCCGTGAGCGAGGTAGACCGTGGAATGCTGATCTCATATGTTCTGGGTTTGCGTTCTACAAACCCGTAGATACCATGTTTGCCGGGCTGCTTGCCGGTGAGATAGGATGTCCAGGCTACGGACGACACGGTGGGATGCACGGAATCCATTTGGCGTAGGCCGACCTTCTCAGCCAGACGGGCGAAGTTCGGCAACTGCCCGGCTTCGACAAGCCGACTCAGCAAGGAGTAGGGTACGCCGTCGATGCTGAGTAGGATGATGCACTTTCTAGTCGACACAGGAAGCTCTCTATAGTACTCTTATAATGGCCTTATTATAGCCTTAATTTTAGTTTAGTCAAAGACTGATTTGTTCAAACTTTATATTTTTATACAAAGTGCGTCAACGTAAAGCGACAAGCCAGTGGTTGGGGGCACGGGGCTGAGTATTTCGCAGAATCTAAGTATAGTCGCGGTGGCTGGGGGATTACTCTGGTGGGTGATGCAAAAGCGTCGGCAGTTGGGAGGGAAAGTTGATCCCAAGACGGGCAGGGTGGTATTCGCGGGGGAAAGTTCAGCTATCCGCGCTCCGAGGGTAAATGCCACCCAGCAAAAACGTCATAAACGAAAACGCTAGGCTACTGCGGCGGACTGGTTTTCAAACTTGACCGAGACGCGTTTGGATATTCCGGGCTCCTGCATGGTTACGCCATAGAGGACGTCGGCGATGGTCATGGTGCGCTTGGCGTGAGTAATGATGATAAACTGACTATCCACCAGGAATTCCCGAACCAAGGCGTTGAAGCGGTCGTTGTTGGCTTCGTCAAGGGCGGCGTCAACCTCGTCGAGGATGCACAATGGGCTGGGCTTGGAACGGAAGATAGCGAAGAGCAGGGCTACGGCAGCGAGGGTTTTTTCTCCGCCGGAAAGCAGGCTGATAGACTGAAGCTCCTTACCCGGGGGCCGAGCGATAATCTCGATGCCGCATTCGAGGGGGTCATCGGGGTCTGAGAGCAAGACGTCTGCCCGTCCGCCGCCGAAGAGCTTGCGGAAGAACTCGCCGAAACGCTCGCGAATCTCGGCGAAACTGGTTAGGAACAGCTCTCGCGATTCGAGGTTGATGCGGCGGATCAGGTCCTCGAGCTGATTCTTACTCTTGATGATGTCGTTGTGCTGTCCCTGGAGGAAGGCCAGGCGGGCTTCGAGCTCCTCCTGCTGGGTGATGGCGTCGAGGTTGACATTGCCGAGACGCTGTATTTTGCCGCGCAATTCCTCTATCTCGCGGGCAACCTGCTCGAGGTCGAGCTCGGCAGGTTCGTAGCTTTCATATTCCTGTTCCAGGGATAGGGCGAAATCTTCGCGGACCCGCTGGCTGAGCGTCTCTATGCGGAGAGCGACCTCGCTGAGCTTGAGCTGGTTCTGGTGGAGACTCTCAACGAGTTCGGACTGCTGCTGGCTAAGCCGGCGGAGGTTCTGGGCACGGAGCTCAATTTCCTGGGCGAGGCGGTCTCTGCGGTGATGGCAGTCGGTGCATTCTTTCTGGATTAACTGGCGGTCGGCGAAGAGCTGGGCGAGGCGAGCCTCGGTCTTGAGAATAGTGTGCTCGGTATCAGCAATTCGTTGGCGGGCGGCCTGGATATCCTGGCAGATCGAGCGGGCCTGGCTGCGGTTCTGCTCGAGGGTGTGTTGAACCTGGCTCAGCTCGGACTTGGCAGCGGAGAACTGCTCGTGTGCCTTGGTGAGGGCGACACGGAGGTCAGCTACTTTCTCGGCCAAGGCCTGTTGGACATCCAAGGCCTGGCTGTGCTGGGCAGTAAGATTGGCGATCTTTTCGTTACGCTGCTGGGAGAGCTCTTCCAGGTGAGTGAGTTGAATGCGAGAATCATCCTGGGCAGTCAGGGCCTCGGTAATTTCGGCTTCCAACTGGCTGATTTCGCTGACTAATCGGGGCTTGTCTTTGCTGAGGTCGGCGATGGCCTCGGCGTTTTGCTGGATTTGGCTGGTATTCTGGGCCTGGGCGACATTGGCCTCGTAGATGGCGGTGCGGAGCTTCTGCTGGGTTTGCTGAAGATGGCTAAGCTGCGCCTGGGAGCTGTCGAGCCGATCGGCGAGTTCGGTGATCTGGGCCTCGATGCGGGGCATACGCTCAGAGAGCTGGCGGAGCTGGCTATGGCGAAGCATGAGCCCGGAGGTTCCACTGGCTGGTCCGAGGCGGAGCAGGCCATCGGGTTCGAGGAGCTGGCCCTGGGGGGTGACGTAGCGGTAGCCGGGGGGGGCTTGGCGGGCTAAGGATAAGGCGGCAGTGAGGTCTTTGACGACAATGGTACGTCCGAGCAGATGCCAAGCGACCGGGGCAAGATCCGGCTCGAACCTTACATAATCAACGGCCCGGCCGAGGTATTCAGAGTGCTGGGTCCAGTCGTAGCCGTTGACCCAAGGGGGAATCAGGTCCAGGCAGAGGAAACTTACCCGTCCGGGGAGTTTAGCGAGCTGGTCTATCTGGGCGGTGAGCTTTCGACTGTCGGTAACGACGAGAAACTGCTCGGCCCCGGCCAGGGCGGCCTCGACCAGGGCGGCACGGCTGACGTCGGCCTCGAAGAGGTCTGCGATCATGCCGAAAATGTACTCGAAACGTCCTGCTGACTTGGCCTGCAGTATCTGGCGCACGCCCTGGTGGATGCCATCGAGTCGAGCCTTCATGTCCTCTAAAAGGCTTTGGCGAGATTTAACGGCTGAACGGGTTTCCTTGGCCTGGGTCAGCTGCTCCTGGAGTTGGGCGAGCTGGACCTGGGCTTGCAGAGTTTGGGTCTTGCAGCGTTCCCAGGCCTGCTGATCCTGGGCCAAAACCGTGCTGACTTGCCGGTCCTTGGCTTCCAGCTGGGCCTTGCGAATAAGCAGCTCTTCGAGCCTGGAGTCCAAAGCGGATGCCTCGTTGGCGATGCGGTCGCGCTGGGCGCCCAAGGTTTGGCGAAAACGATCTTGGCCGGAGATTTCGTTATGCAGTTGACTGGTGCGGCGGACCAGGTCCATTACGCCACTTTTCTGATCTTCCAGGTCCGCGGCCAGGCGGACAGTCTCTTGGCCGGCCAAGGCGTGCTTGTCCTGCAGCCCGTTGAGCTGGTCCTGGAGGTCGGCCTCCTGGCTGCAGTACTGCTGAGCCAACTCGTCCTGGCGGGCCAGGTGAGTCTGCAATTCACCGGTGAGGGCCTTGAGTTGGACGGCCCGTTGGCGATGGTGGTCGAGATCTTGTTTGGATTCGTCTGCCCGGGTGCGAGCAAACTGGATGTGGTCGCGGGCAGAAGAGATGTGAGAGCGGTTCTGAACCAACTGGTTGTCGGCGGCGGTAATCTGACGGTCAAAATCGGCCAACTCCAGTCCCAGGCGAACCTTCTCGGCGGAGATTTGGCCCATCTGAGAGCTCAGGGCAGCGTTCTGGTCTTCGATTCGGCTCTTGGTCTGCTCGATGGTGCTGCGCCGGCGGACGAGGTTATCAAACTCGGCCAGGGCCCCGCTTATGCGCAACTGGCGAAGACGATGATCGTACTGCTGGAAGCTGCGGGCCTTGCCGGCCTGGAGTTTAACGGAGCGGAGCTGACGCTGTACCTCCTCGATGATATCGGTAACCCGCAGGAGGTCCTGCTCGGTGCGTTCGAGCTTTCTGGTGGCTTCTTTGCGTCGGGCCTTGTACTTGGCGATGCCGGCAGCCTCGTCAAAGACGGCCCGGCGTTCGATGCTGCTGGACTGGACGAGCAGCTCAACTTTTCCCTGCTCGATGATGGAGTAGGAATCGTATCCCAATCCGGTGTCCAGGAACAACTCGCGAATGTCCTTGAGCCGACAAGCATTCTTGTTGATCAGATATTCGCTTTCCCCGGAACGATAGAGCTTACGAGTAACTCCGACGAAGTCGGAATCGCAGGACAAGGCTCGATCGGTGTTGTCGAAAGTGAGGGTGACTTCGGCTAAGCCCTGGCTCTTGCGGGTGGCCGAGCCGTTAAAGATCACATCCATCATTTGGCTTCCGCGAAGACTCTTGGCGCTCTGTTCGCCGAGGACCCAGCGGACGGCATCGACCAGGTTGCTCTTTCCGCAGCCGTTGGGCCCGACAATAGCGGTGATGCCGTCTTCAAAGACAAAATCGGTGCGGTCGGCAAAGCTTTTGAATCCATGAAGTTCGAGCTTGCGCAGTTTCATAAGGCAAACGTCCTCTCTGAAGATCAAAAATAAAAGATCAATGCGTAGCATCCTTTGGAAAATAGAAATGACAAATCAATGCGTAGCATCCTGTGGAAATTCAAAAAGGGAAGGAAAGATTTTTGCATTTTCATATCAGCACTAGGGGCTGGAAGTTTCGGGCCTTTGTGGGGCCCAGGCCGAGGCCCGCTCGACCAGATCCCTGGCAGCAGGCGATTGCTGGAGGACAAATCCAGCCGAGACGTCCTTGTTCTGCCATAAGCCATATAGGGCCGCAACAACCTGAGAATAGTTCATTCCTAAACCATGATGGACACCTTCATGATCAGGTTCGACGTCCGAGCCCAGAGCTTTTATCAGAGAGACGATATCCGGGGCGCTTTGCAGTATTAGGCCGATGTCCCCGCTTGGCGTGCGGCGCAACAGCGAGAGTTGCGCCGACGGCTTGGCCTGAGCGTTGGGGTCCTGCTCAGAAGGCGAGGTCGAACTTATAGTCAGAAGTCTGTCGCGAGAAAGATAGAAAACCGGGACCCGGCATTGAGGCGGTTGGCCGATGAGCACAATGCGCGGCTCTTTGGTAGTCTGGACATAGATAAGCGGCTGGCCCTTGGAAAGGACAAGGTCCAAGGCAAACTCTGCGGGACGCTCAAAGCGAACCCGGCGTACGCTGGGGTCGGCGTTTCTGGCCAGGCCTTCGTAAGCTCGAATTCGGACCAGGGAGTTGCGGCTGTCCAACAAGGGCCTGAGAAACTGATTGGCACGATAGGGGTGGGGCATCTGGGACAATGCGGAAGTAGCCAGCAATTGATAGGGGCTGGAATCATCGGCGGCAATTCGGCCCAGAAGCGAAAGGGCCTCGAGGTCGTCCAGCAAGGCAGCGGTGCGGGCGGCATAAAAAGCGACCCGCGGGTCAGCAGACTCATAAGCGTCTCGTAAGTCCGGCAGGGTGGACTTGCCGATGGATTCGAGAGCTGCGGCAATTCGATCGGCTTGAGATTTAGGGTTAGCCAGCTCGGCGATGAGCTGCCTGGATCGTGTGGCTATGTAAACCGGGTCGGTGCTGAGATAGGTCTGGAGGACCAACATTAAGAAGTGCCGCTGGCGAGTATGGTATTCGCGGGGAATTATGAGCCTGACAATGTTTACACTTTGGGCCTCGGCAGTGGGAAGCTCGCCGGGGGAACTGGGAAAACGGAAGTTGAGCCGGTTGGCGATTTGTCTGACCAAGCGGTAAGAGCCACCGGGGACTTGCAGGACCAGATTTAACGGCCTGGTGCGCAGGACCTTGCCGCCGCCGATTATCCGGGCCGAGCGAAGCGAGACGGGATGCTTTGCAGAATCGAGGTTGCTGAAAGGATTGACAAAAACCGGCGCCGGTTCCGGGTATGCAGCCACGACCATGGGGCTCCTTCTGATGGGAGCACCGGCTGTGGAAATTAGCTCGATGGCAAGCTCGCAGACTAGAAGCTCACCGCCGGCCAGCGAGGTGGTCTGAGTATTGGGCAAAGCTGAGATGTTCAGATCGATTTTATCACCGTCGGCGGCAGCCGGTGGAATCCGAGCTTCGACCACGACCACAGCGGTAGAGAGTTTGCCAATAAGGGCTCGGGCGTCGATATTGTCATAATGGGCGGTGCCGTCGGCTTTGGTCCGGCCACGAAATCCGTCCTGGATGATGCCCAGGATCTGTTTGGGGCACTCACGTGATCCGGTGCCGTCCAGTCCGATCACCAGGCCATAGCCGCGAACAGAGATGGGTTGCAGACCCTCCAGGTCGACTATGGCTCCGATGGTGTCGTCGAGTAAAGAGATGTTCCAGTCGGGAGCAGGTCTGGGCGGAGCTGAAGTAGTCGGCCCGATACTGCAAGAAGAGAAACCGGCGCCGAGGCAAAACAATGTTATGACTGTAAAAAGGACTCTTGTAGCCATGATATTTTCTCTTGGTGGTTGGCGCTGGTGCGAAGGGCCTTTTTCCAAAGGCTCAGGTCCTTCGGCAGACAGGCAAGGCCTTGGACAATTATCGGACCCTTACATCTAAAACTTTAGTCCTCTGTCAGTGCACCACTGAATATACCACTTCTAGGGGTGACGCTACCAAAAGGACGTACACCTGGGGTTCCAGGCTAACCGAAGGTCCTCAAATGGTCAAGTGGAATCTGGGCAATATAACAGACAGACGAAGAAAGGCTTGAGGCTTGAGGCTTGAGGCTTGAGGCGGATAATACAGAAAGAAATACAGAAATTAGCCACAGATGAAGAAAGGCGTGCGGCTTGGGGCCTGTGGCTTGAGGCGGAAAACTCAGACAGAAATACATGGGGAGTTTGGAGGGTGACTAATAACAGCCCACCTGGACAGGGTGGGTGGGATTACAAGCTGCAGGAGCCGACACCTGGCAACCTCCGCTTGGGCCTGGCTGAGGGCATGATCTCAAATGCGAATCAACAGGAAGTGATTCTCAAGAACCTACCGTGGGCCGCACAGAACCAAGGCTTTTGCGGGACGGGGCGTCCATTCCCACAGTTGCCATGTGACTGGCCCCTGCCTGTGCCGAGACCACTGGCACACCGATGCGAGAGGGGCTCGGCAGGTGAAAGGTCGGCTCCGCCGACCGGTCAGGTAAGGGTTTTCTAGACCGAAGGTCCTCCTATAATTTGAGTTGAGCTGCCCAAGCTAGGCTTCAAAGAGCCTCTGCTGGGCCTTGAGTTCGGGGACACTGCTCTGGATGCTGCGGATTTCGTCCACGAATTCACCGACATCGCTGAATTTGTGATAGACACTGGCAAAACGGACATAGGCCACCTGGTCAACCTTTCGCAACTTTTCGGCAACTCGTTGGCCTATGTTGATACTGGCTATTTCTCGGTCGGCGACCTTAAAGATTTCCTTGTCCACTTGGTCAACGAGCTTGTCGAGTACGGCGGCCTCGATGGGCCTTTTGTAGCAGGCCTTTTGAAGACCGGTAAGAATATGGTCTCGGTCGTAAGGTACTCGGCGACCATCGCGTTTGATAACCGTGAGCCTGGAGGTATCTTCGACCCGCTCGTAGGTGGTGAATCGCCGATTACATTGAGTGCACTGCCGTCGTCGGCGAATAACCTTACCGGCCTCACTGGAGCGTGAGTCTATGACCTTGTCTTTTTCGCTGTTGCAGAAGGGACAACGCATGCATAAATTCCCAGGTGCCTAGACAAGCCAGCCAACGGGGGCATATTCATCTTCAGATCCGGACATGGCCCCACGGCAGGGCACCAAAGCGAATAGCGACCCCGACTTGTAGAGGTCAGGTAGTAGTTTAGCATCTATATGTAGTAGAATCAAGAAAAAAATGGGTCTGGAAGATTAAATTTTATTTTGATAATTCCGCCAAAAAGCTTGAATATTCGCAGATGCACCCGCCGACGGGTATGGACTTTACCGCAAGCAGCAAATTGGTATGATAAGGGGCCGACCGAACGAGTCGCCCAACGGGTGTAATAGTCACTTACAGGCGGGCTATGAAACAAATCAAGAAGAAGCTCGCAAATAACCTTTCGCGGGTACAGGAGGAGATAGCCTCGGCCTGCTCGCGATCGGGCCGGGAACCGAGTGAAGTTACGCTGGTGGTGGTAACGAAATCTGTGGGTCTGGAGGTCATCCGAGCCCTGATAGAACTGGGGCAGGTGGAGCTGGGCGAGAACCGTGCCCAGGCACTGGTCAAACGAGCGGCTATGCTGGAGGAGCTAAGCCAAAGAGCTAAACAGGCCACCTTGGGCGGTCAAGATAAGCTCGAAGCTCTGCCGCAAGTACGTTGGCACATGGTGGGACACCTGCAACGTAATAAGGTGGCCATGGTTCTCAATTGCAGCGGGATAATACATTCGGTGGACAGCCTACGACTGGCCGAAGACATCAACAGCAAGGCAGGCAAGCAGAACATGTCGGTAGATGTGCTGATGGAGGTTAACTGCTCTGGAGAATCGAGCAAGCATGGGATTATCCCGGCGGCGGTGAACCACCTGGCGGAACAATTCGCCACGCTGGAACAGCTGCGGCTGGTAGGGCTGATGACCATGGGTCCGCTGGCTGAGAATGCAGAGGACTCGCGGTTGGCCTTCGTGCGTCTGCGCGAACTTCTGGAGGATATGCACGTGGAGCGGTACGTGGATAAGACTTGCCGGCACTTGTCGATGGGTACAACACAGGATTACACTGTGGCCATAGAAGAAGGTGCTACGATGGTGCGTGTGGGGCGAGCCTTGTTTGAAGGCTTGTAAGGCTTTGATAGCTAAAGGATTATAGTTGTGCTCAGAATATGGACCGAACATGGCTTTGATGTGTTTTTCCTGTGGCGATGGATCCTGGCGGTAAGCGGGGGGGTATACACGCTGCTGGGGATGATCCAGTCGGTGAGCCGATGGTTGGACTGGCTCGAGCCGAGAAACCGCCTCAGCAGGATCAGACGACATTACGTGACGCTGCACCTGCTGCGTGTGCGGGTGAGGGATTTTTGGTGGGAACTGCTGCAGATTGTTTTCTTGGTTGTTCTGCTGGTATTGATTATTCGTGGACACTACCTGTTATGAGTGCCGAGCCGAGCAAGAAGGAAAAGGTTGAGCCTGAATCGAGGCTGGCGTTGACGCGCCAGGCCAGGCGTTTGGGGCTAACGGTACGGGAGAACTGGTCCGACGAGGAGTTGAGCAAACATTTGGGGGCGCGGAAGGAGCAGATCGAGTCCCTGGATTGGGGGGGCTTGATGGACATTGTAAGCTGGGCCAAACATCCGGTGCCGACTCGTCCGGATAAATTGGCGGTGGCCCAGATTATTCTGGCCCACAGACGAGGGCATTATCAGGGGCTGAGCCACAGGGGATTGATGGCTTTGGCGGTGCTGCGAAATGTGCGCTTCAAAAAAACCGACAGTGCCAGGAAAGTGATATCCCGGCTGCGACGGAGCGAGGGGATATGGGGCTATGTCCTGCGGAAGCGGGATAAATGGCTGGGCTCGATGCTGAGCGATTTGCTGGATGCCGATCCGGAAATTCAAGGTGTGCAGCAGACAGACAAATCGTCACAAGAAGCTACGCTGCGGGAGCATATCGAAGAGAAGGGACTGATCGAAGGCTTGGGCAGCGGACTGCGGGGAGCAGCTGACGGGTATATCCACGAGAAAATGGAAGAAATAGAGGCTCGTATAGATTATAAACTAGATGAGATCGACAAGCGGCTGGCCGAGTGGCGGAATCGGGAACTGACCAACCGACTGCGGATGATTAAGATCACCTTGATATTTTCAGTGGTGATCGCCCTGCTGAGTTTGTTGTATACTTACGTGATAGGGTATTTGTAACCAGGACTCTTGGGCATTCTAACAAAACCTGACGCGGCCGCGACGCCTGGAATTTTGGTTGCCGCCTAGAAGCGAGGAGGATACGATGCAGGGAGCATCATTGACGACGAGCGACGCCGGCGGCGGGCAAAAGGACGGCGTCCCTTCGGGTTGCGAGCAAAATCGGCGTCTGCTGCGTCAGAACTCCTAAGCATAGCATCCAGGTATGCCGCCGGAGTTCTTCCTTGCATCCATCCGATTTTTCTCGCAACGCGGCTCACGTCAGGTTTTGTTAGAGTGCCTTAGGTCCAGCGGAGGTAAGATATGTTCGAGCACCTATCGACCAGAGCCAACAAAGCGATGAGATTGAGCCAGCAGATAGCCCGGGAGATGAACCTGGACTACGTGGGCAGCGAACACGTACTGCTGGGGGTTCTGGAGGAGGGGACCGGGGCTGGGGCTTTGCTGCTCAAGGAGTCGGGTCTGACACGGACCAAGATTCGCGAGCAAGTGACGAAACTCACCGCCGCCCAGATGGAGGAGACCTGGGTGATAGGTCGTCTGCCGGGGACGCCGCATTTTACGAATGTTATTGCCAAGGCAATCGAGCAGGCCCAGAAACTGGGGCATAACTACGTAGGTCCCGAGCACCTGCTTTTGGGGCTGCTCAAAGAAGAGGGTTGCGTAGCCCAGAGAATCCTTCTGAAAGCAGGGATGAACATCAGCGGGGTGCGGAAGCGAATCAATGAGATACTAGCCGAACGAGGTGAAAAACGGATAGGTCCGCCCAACAGCCAGGGAAAAACTCACACCGAGAATTAATCTATCAAGGCATCAAGACTTCGAAGTCCGGGGCAGGTTGTCCCGAAACTCCCAAATTCTGCACGAAGCGGAAGGAACCGCGGTTCTGGGCCGCCAGGTTCCGCAGCAACTCTGTGCCACCCTGGTAACTAAAGCCGATGGTATTGATCTGGGTACGGGCCTGGGGATTGTACGATTTGACGGCCTGGAGCACGGTCTGAGGGAAATCGCCGTCACTGAGCAGGAAGATGACGTCAGCTGGACCTGAGGGCAAGCTCAAAGCGGCGTGAAGGGCTGGGGCTGGATCGGTGGGTCCGGAAGGCGGGTCCAGACGAGCGATCTTCTGGAGGAAATCGTAGGCCATCTGCTTTTTGGCCGGCGAGGCGACCAGGAATGCCGACGGTTTCATCAGCAAAGGCTCTCCGGAAGAAAAGAAGATCAACTGGAACTGCTGGCTGGGCTGCAGGCGAGCCAGGGCAGCCAAGAGCTCATTGCGGACAAACTCGAACTGGTCCCACATGGAGCCGGAGCGGTCAACGACAAAGACGATCTTGTACCCGGCAGCAGATGAGCCGAAGAAACTCACCAAAGGTGCAGCCGGCTGTGGGGCGGTGGAAAAAACGGCTAAAGGTCCGTCAAGATTCCGCCCAGAACTCAAGCCGATTACCCTGGGGTCTTGAACCACCCGGCTTGGCATGGCCGAAAGGGGCAAATCTTGAACGGCTGGCCCGTCCAATAAGCTGCTCAAGGAAGAGGCCGAATGAGAGCGGATAAGCGGGCGGTCTTCCAGAGCTTCACTAGGGTCGGCAAAACGCAGCCGGCCAATGGCGTTTGACTCAGCTAAGGGGTCGCCGGCGGGGGTGAATATAAAATAGAGAATAACAAAAGCTAGCAGATGTATGGCCAACGAAACGGGCCAGGCAACAGCCCAGACCTTCGCGTCAGTGGCGGGGGAATGCGGATGTCGCCAAAACACGCTCATAAGAACTTCCCACAAAAAGCCCATTACCACGAAGGACTGATAACAAATGTCATCCTTCGTGCCCTTCGTGGAGCTTCCCCTCCTGCCGATTATGTTGAACAGTTGATCAGGAGAACAGGAGACCGCAGGCGAGCGGATCGGGTATAATCTAACACCCATACGCCGTTGTTGTTGCGTTCTGTTTTCTACTGCTCAACTGTTCTGTTGCTCACCTGCTCTATTTCGAGCGGCTGCTGGCCGCTCGAAATTGCGAGAGGAGGGATTCGAACCCCCACCCCTTTCGGGACTGGAACCTAAATCCAGCGCGTCTGCCAATTCCGCCACTCCCGCAGCTCCTGTGGCAAAGGCAAGTGTACAACAATGGAGGCGGCCAAGTCAAGCTGAAGGGGATTGGGGGCTCCACACAGAGGCACAACGCATAGCGTCCTTCGGAAGGCACAGAGACACAAAGGCACAAAGCAAGATAAGACCTCGGATCCTGATTCTGCAAGACCCTAATGCACCCGGGACTGGGGTTGACTATCGCTCTGGCTTGGGAGTTCTGCTCATGAGCTCAGAGATGGCTTCTTGAGGTTCTTGGCCTTGGAAGAGGACGGCCTGGACCTTGAAGGTAATGGGCATATCCACATGGTGTTGGCGGGCCAGGGCTGTCAAGGACCGGGTGGTGCCTACACCCTCAGCCACGGCATCCATGCGGGAAAGTATGTCGCGAAGCTTTTGGCCTTTGCCGATTTGTTCGCCCACATACCTGTTTCTACCCAATGGCGATATACAGGTGGTTACCAAGTCTCCCAGGCCTGCCAAACCGGCAAAGGTTTCCTCGTCGGCCCTGAGGGCGACGCCCAAACGGGTTATTTCCACCAGTCCCCGGGTCAAGAGGGCGGCTTTGGCGTTATCTCCCAGGCCAAGACCGTCGATAATCCCGGCGGCCAGGGCGATGACGTTCTTGCTGGCCCCGGCCAACTCTACGCCAAGCAGGTCGGCATTGGTGTAGAGGCGGAAAAACTTCCTGGTAAAGATTTGTTGGCCCCACTGGGCCAACTGTGAATCCGGCGAAGCGACCACGGCGGTAGCCGGCAGCTGCCGGGCCAACTCGCGAGCTATAGTAGGGCCTGACAAGGCTCCCAGCCTGCGGTCGTGGCCGGTGAGCTCGGCGAGGATTTCGCTTGGCCGCATCAGCGTGTCGTTTTCTATGCCCTTGGTTACTGAGAGGATAGCGGCATCAGTTTGCAGATAGGGGGCGATTTTTTGCCAGACGCTGCGCATGTATTGGCAGGGCACGGCTGAGATGACCAGGCCGGCAGAGTCCAAAGCCTCCTCGGCCCGGCTGGTCAGGTGCAGTCGTCCATGGAGTTTGAAACCGGGCAGGAACTTTCGGTTCTCTCGACATTCGAGCATGTCTTTGATATTTTCGGGAAAGGCTCCCCACAATCGCACCTGGTATCCGTTATCAGCCAGGATGATGCCGCAGACGCTGCCCATAGCCCCGTCGCCGATCACAGCTATTCTTTCGTCTGTGCCCGTCGTGAATCTCCCGATTGATGCTTCCGAGGTGGCGATTCTAGTGGCCCAGGGCGGTCCCGGCAAGCGTGGGAACCCCTTGAAGTGTGCTCGGAGTTGAATCGGCTAACGCGCCTCACAGGACTCGAACCTGTAACCTTCGGTTCCGTAGACCGACGCTCTGTCCAATTGAGCTAGAGGCGCCAACACTTCTAAGTCGTTTAACAGTAGCAGGTTCACACGCATACTGTCAAGTCTTGTCTAGGTCCCAGAGGGGGTGGGCCACAAATGGGCAACAAAACGGCCATTTATGGCCTGAGCACTGACGGCACGGGTATGCTCCAATAAGTCTTCTCGAACAGCTAGAAGCGATCTCAAGACTTCAATTTGTGCTGCGAACAATGGCAGCTTATCTCAGTTCCAATAAAAGAAAAGTAAATAAGCAACCCCCCAGGATGAACCTGGGCATAATCAAAGAGACCCCCGGCGTAAAGCCGGGGGCTAAATAAAACCGCCCATCGGCAACAGCTATAACAAAGGCCGCCTGCCACTTGGGCAAGCTGAGGGGGGCAACCTACCCGTGGGGATGACAAGCGGCCTTATAAGCGCTCTATGCTAAGCCCCGCTGGCGGAAATCAAGCTGATCGCCGAGAGCAAGGCAAAACTTTATCTACTTTGGCCTCCACCTCAACAGGGCCAAACCTGCGAACAGCACCATCCCCAGCGTCGCCGGCTCTGGAATGATTCGGCAGGACGGGGCATCTCCCGTTAAATCTCCTCCAGACTACTGTTGTCGCCCCCCCCTTTGGCGACAAGGACGTTCTCCCATAACTCCTGGCCGTCACCATCTGAGCCGTTTTGGGGAATCATAATACCAAAACCTGCTGTGGCCAACCAAACTCGACCCCTTCCGGCACAAAATACACAAGCAAAAAACTCCGAACACGGATAATATAACCTTCTTCCCCGTCAAACGAATCCTTCGCAAGATTAAGTTCTGTGTCTACCCTTTAATTATAATCATTCGTTTGTTTTTGTAAATCGGGGGACAACCTATTCTTCTTATCGGGGAATCCCCTATGGTGCGAGGCAGCAAGACCTATAAAAAAGGCTCGGATGCTTAGTTAGGATGTTGCTCTGTTGAAAAGATGTCGGGCCGGGTCATTGCGAGCACTTCGCTTCGCTCAGCATAAACTCCGCGAAGCAATCTCAAAGCTCAGAAGTCGAGATTACTGCTAAAGCAGTGATAAGAGGCCACGGCCCCTCTGGACCTCGCAATGACAGAACGAGGCTTTCAACAGAGCATTAGGAGGTGTTAAGGATATGTCTTGAAAGATGGGGCTGCAAATCGCCGCCAGCAGCGAAGCTAGCCCTTGTCCTGGCTGTTTACCCATCGAATTGCATGCTGGAGCAGTTCGGTGGCATTTGCCAGATTCAGTTTTTCCTTGAGGTGGGCACGATAAGTCTCGATTGTCTTTATACTTAGATATAGGTTTTCTGCTATCTGGCGGGTTGTATAACCCTGTCCGACCAAACGAAACACTTCCAACTCACGGTCGCTCAGACGTTCTATAGCAGAGGCGCCCACATTGGGGCCTGCGCCAACTAACTTACGCACCATTTTTGGTGCCATCCTATCGCTCAGGTATATCTGGCCGCTTAGGACTTTACGAATTGCCATGACAATATTCTCCGTGGCTTCGGCCTTCATAATATAGCCCTCGGCTCCTGCCCGCAGAACACGCTCGGCATACAAGGACTCATCATGCATAGAAAGAGCCAGGATCGACATGTTGGGATAGCGAGCTTTGATATCCTTTATCAGTTCCATGCCGCTGGTCTCTTTCAGGGAAATATCAACGATAATCATATCCGGTTTTAGTGCTTTTATGGCTTGCATTGCTTGATGGGCATCCTCGGCTTGGCCGCAAACCATAAGGTCGTCTTCGCGGTTGAGAAGCTCGGCAAGCCCTTGCCGAACGATAGGGTGGTCATCAACGACGACGATTTTCGTCTTGCGATTTTCGCTTTTAGCTTGCGGTTTTTTCGAGACCATAATCTTTCCCCATGTTTTTGTTATCGGTTTGGGTTTGGAAAGCTGCAGATCACGATTGTTCCTCCTCCGGCGGCTTTGTGAATATCGAGTGAGCCGCCAATTATATCGGCGCGGTGGCCCATAATCTGCAATCCCATCCCTCTGCCCTTAGTTCTGGACGCTTTTGGAAAATCCAGACCGTCACTTTTTACAGTGAGGGTCGATTCATCCTTGCCGTAAGCCAAGGCCATCTGGATATTCTTTGCTTTGCCGTGTTTGATTGCATTAGTAATGGCCTCCTGAGTCATGCGATAAAGGTGTGCTGTCACTTCAGTATTCTCCAGCTCAATTGGCCGATCACATTTGAAAGTACAGCGGATGCCGAAGAGCTTCTGCGTGGCTTCGGCCAGTTCCTCCAGCGACGATACCAAGCCACCAGCGTCCAGATCTACCGGATGAAGGCCTTTGGCTAGATCGCGTGCCTGCTCCATGGCCTCCTTGACAAGCTTGCTTATTTGGGTAAGGTCGGCTGCTTCATCCGGCGACTTGGCAGCAAGCTTCTGCTCCAAGGCCTTGGTCATAAAGGCAATGCCGGTAAGCTGCTGGCCGAGGCTGTCGTGAAGTTCGCGTCCAACCCGCTGCTGTTCGCGATCGCTAACATCGAGAATCTCCCTTTCCAGGTGCTTGCGCTCTTCGATGTTACGCAGTAATTGCTTATTGGCTTGGGTCAATTCTTCCGTACGAGCCCGGACAAGCTCCTCGAGCTGCTCTCGATACTTGATCAAGTCTTCTTCTGCCCGTTTGCGCTCGGTGATGTCGCGAACAAACACGAAGAATTGTCTGTCTACTATATCAAGATAATTTGCGCTGACCTCAACATCGACAATCCTGCCATCCTTGCGCCTATGTTTAGTCTCAAAACGCTCGTAACCACCTTTAATTACTTTTTTGATATGTTCAGTTATTTCTTCATTTGTTTCCGTCACCTCGATATCGGATACAAACTTCATAAGCAATTCTTCGCGGGAATAACCTAAAATTTGACAAATTGAATCGTTGACGTCAACGAAGCGACCATTGGTGTCGGAAATCCAAAAACCATCGAGTGCTGTTTGTATGATTGTTGCATATTCCTTCTCTTTACGCTTGCGCTCGGTGATGTCCCGAAAGTACCAAATTCTACCGTCGTAGATACCCCGTGAATCTATCAAGGGAGAGGAATACCTATCGAAAACTTTCCCGTCCTTAAATTTTATCTCGTCCCTACTTTTCTCATTTTCGTGAGTGTAAAGATATTCTACTTTTCCAAGGAACTTATTAGGTTCTTCTAATTGTCCCAGTACATATTGGAGCATTGTTTTATCGTCTCTTGTATCTAACATTTGCTGAGGTATACTCCACATTTCTCCAAACCTCTTATTCAACAGAATAGATTTTCCCTCCCGGTCCACAACCAGAATTCCATCAATCGACGTCTCAGACTGCGCTTCTAAGATAGTGGTCTTAAACAAAAGGGCTCTCTCTGTTTGTTTGTACTCGGTGATATCGATGGCATAGTGGAGATATGTCTGCTCATCGAGTGGAATCCAATGCGTATCCCATATCTTACCCCAGGCATCGAGTTCAGGATTTCTGGCTGGCTCTTGGCTTCTTAATGCTTTATCTGCAAGACAAAAATAACAACAAGTACCTCCAGGTGGAGCCTTTTTGTGTTCATCGATATATTTCTTATCTTCTTCAGGGATGAAATCGCTCTTTGCGAAATCCCGCCAGCAATAGCCCCCAACCTTGGCTCCGGCATCTCGTGCAAGACGGTTGGCAGCCAAAACAGTTCTGTCCTTACGAATGAGCATTGCCAGATGGGGCAAGCTGTCCAACAGGAGTTCGTTCAGGCGATGCTTCTCCGCCAGAACCTTCTGGGCCGTCTTTCGCTTAGTGACGTTTCTATCGGCACCTTTGCTCATGTTGGCCAGGCTTGAGCGAATTCCGATATTAGCCAGTTCCGTCTTTTTTGGGCCAGGCGACACCTTCCTTTTAGCGGTCAGGCCCTGTTTGATGGACTTTTTACTTTTCTTTATGGCCATTATTAGATCTCCCCGCCGGTCCTAATATGAAAAGCAGCAATATGTTATCTCGCTGATGTGCCCCAGAGATTGTACTACTTGGGAAGTTAGGATTCCATGCCTATTTGCGGTGAGCAAAGCAGGGCAGTTATTGTTCATCTTTTAGTTCCGTAATTGAGGGCTCCGGGCCACAAATCGGACATTGCGGATTTCGATTGACCCTGACCTGCCGGAACTGCATCTGCAAAGCATCGTAGATTAATAGCCGATCGGTCAAGAGCTTCCCAATCCCCATTAGAAACTTCAGGGCCTCGGTAGCCTGCAGGCATCCTATAACCCCGGGCAACGTCCCCAGGACCCCCGCCTGGGCGCAGGAAGGCACGGCTCCAACAGGCGGCGGCGAGGCAAGCACACATCGGTAACACGCCGTTCCCCCCGGCAGCACCGTGATTATTTGACCGTCAAAGCCCAACACACTGGCGTGCGAAAACGGCACCTTCTCGAAGTAGCAGGCATCATTGATCAAAAACTTCGACGGAAAATTGTCCGTTGCATCGAGGACGAAGTCATAGTCCTTGATAATCTCTGCGATGTTTGACGCCGTCACCTTGGCTAAATACGTCCTAACCTTCACCTCTGGGTTGATCGCTTTGATTTTCCGCTGGGCCGAGGCTATCTTTTCCTTGCCCACATCCTCGCTGAAATGGATTATTTGCCTTTGCAAATTCGCCAGCTCAACTCTGTCGGTATCGATGATACCAATGGTTCCGACCCCCGCGGCCGCCAGATATAAAGCAGCCGGGCTGCCCAGACCCCCAGTCCCCACAATCAAGACCCTTGAGGCCAGAAGTTTCTCTTGCCCTGCCGCCCCTACTTCCTTGAGAATCATCTGTCGACTGTAGCGCTCGATCTGCTGCTCAGTTAGATTCACAACCAGCTCCCATTAAATACACCAAGGCCAGCTGCTTGCCTTGGCTCAACACCGTCGTCGCCTGACCTTTCGCCCCGCCAGCAGTCCCGACACGGCAAGGCCGTCTGGCGTCTGTGCTTCTTTGCCGTTGATTACCGACCTCACCATTCTATCCCCCTCTTCCAGGCCCTGTCGATAGCCTGGGCGAGAAGACCTCCTGTTTATCTGTCCAGGTCTTTTGTGATACCCTTGCAAAAAGGTGATGGACCCCGCCGCCAGAATAGGTCTAAGTTTAGATGACAGAATATCATACGGAGTTTTTTTGCCTGAAGTCTTTGGCCTTTTTCGCAAAGGAGATGTCGATGACTCGCATTTAGCAAGACATCACGGAGACGATTGGCGAGCCGCCCTCGAATCCTTCGGCCCTTAGGGCACTCTAACAACACCTGACGCGGCCAGATACGCTTGGCTGTATGCGGCTACATGGGATCCAGAAAATAGGCTCACACACGCAACTGGGGTTGTTGTCTACATGGGAGAGAATTCCGAATGCAAGAGTCGCAGAAAAGTAGTTACTCTTGAGTTCATATCGGTTAGACTTTTCAATTACCGTGGTTGATGGAACCGATAAGAGAGGCTTGGGTATAGCATTTCGGCCAATAAGGTAGGAGAGTTTCTTTGCCATGAAAAACGGTGATCTGAGCCGCAAGAGCGTTACTGCCGGCATTGGGAGATTAATCAGTCGCCATCCTGGGAAGCTAGTGGTTTTGTTTTTGGCAATCACTGTATTGATGGCCCTTCCTCTGAAGAATATTAACACCTCTACAAGGATATCCGACTATTTGCCGGGTTGTGAGTATCTGGACACAGACGACAAACTGCGCGAGCAGTTTAATGCCAGCAAATCCGTGATAAGCGTTCTGACAGCGGACTCGGGCAACATAATGACCCGGCAGGGCCTGATCGTCTTGCGAGAAATAGAGCAGGCCATATTAGCCTCCGAGGAAGTGAGTGAGTATCTAATAAGCTATGACAGGGCCGTGGAGACGATGGGGGGCACATTGGAGCGGGCAATTATCAAGAAATCCAGGGGGAGATACACGCTAGACAACCTTCCAGAAAAGTATATGAAGAATGCTATTACCAAGGTCCTGGCCCTTGAGAGCTCCGCAAGCCTGGTTTCGAAGGGGCAAAGCGATCAGAGGGATTCGGCGGTCATAGTCGTTCACTTCAACCACAACAAAATAGAAAGGGACAACGAGGACGCCGAACTGGCTTTGCTGAAAGTAATGCAGAACAAAGTTCCGGACGGCTATAGCTTAACCTCATTGGCGGCTAAGAACTACCATTTGGAGCAGGATGCCAAAGAGGGTATCCGCACGACCTTGCCCATATCGCTGACTCTGCTGCTGTTGGTGCTAATGATAACTCTGAGGAATCTCATAGATTTTGTTGCCTCTGTCGTCGGGCTGGCCGTAACCATGATAATTTCCTTTGGGGCCTTTTGCCTTCTTGGGCTTAGATTCAGTCAGATGACGTTCTTTGCCCCCATTGTTATTATGGTTCTGGCCATCGACTATGCCATACACCTGCTTCTTCGGCATAGAGAATACAGAAGAAAAGGCCTGGAAGTTTCCCAGGCTATGTCCCAGGGGATAAAGTTCACGGGTGTATCGGTATTATTTTCTGCCTTGACCACAATGTTCGGATTCGGGTCGAACGCCCTGTCGAAGATACCGGCGGTGGCATCGTTCGGGCTGTTTCTGGCCTTGGGAATAGGTGTGTCCTTTCTGGTGATGACATTTTTCGTCCCCTCGCTTAGGCTTTTATGTTCTTATTTTACGGCATTGCTGGCGGGCAAGAGCGGCCAAGGACAATCCTCGAGCAGATTGATCGCAAACAAATCAGGATTAGAAGCAGATAACCGAGAGCCGTCCAGTCATGGCTGGGTCAAGTTTGTTTTATATCCGCTTTTTTTGGGCATTGTGGGGGTAGCATTGGTCCTTTCCGGGAAGGGATTGTTGCTAGCCAGACACATAAAGAGAGACATGAGTGCCGAGCAGATATATGCCAAGGACTCGCCGGTGTTGCAGACCCTGGATGCCCTTCATGAAAAATTCCCGAGCATTGGGCTACATAGAGCCTATATCCTGATCGAAGCGGACATATACGAACCGGAGGTGCTGGCTGCTGTGGATAAGTCGATTGCGAACATGGCCGATGATGAACATGTGGCCAAGATAGGTGAAGCAGCAAAAGTCCGCTCGATAATTCCTTACCTGAAGGAAATAGTCAAGCCAGACAAGAAGCGTCGCCCCAGAGGTCGCAGGGTTCGCATCAAAGTCAGGGACGCCAACGGCGACCGCCTGCCGGACACGAAGGAAGGGTTGGCCAAGGTTCTCGACGAGTTGTACACAAATGGGATAGACAAGCTGGTAAGTGCAGGGAGTGTAAAGTCGCTACTGAGCAGGAACGGCGCCAATAGAGCATACGATATGATCCTGCTTATAGTTGACACACGTAGTACGCAGGGAACGGGTGCGGGAGAATTGCGGGCAGAGTTCCGGGATAATTTTGAACTATTACGAGCTATAGATGGAGTCAGGATCAGTTACGCCGGCTTTATCTTCGAGCGCCACGCAATCATAACAGAGATGACCAACGGGATGATCAAATCTACCTTTGTTTCTATATTGTTGTGCACTGTTATTGTGATTCTACTATTTCGTTCCCTGCGGCTCGGCCTGATAGCAGCTATACCGATTATCCTGATAGCGGGGTGGATATTGGGGATTATGTATGTGCTTGGCTTTACCCTCAATGTAATAACGGCTACGGTTACGGCCATGAGCATTGGGGTCGGTATAGACTATTCGATCCACCTGGTGGAAAGGTATCGCCAGGAGAGAGAGACAGGAAAGGCAATAGGCAAGGCCATGAGCAAGTGCATTCGCACCACCGGGCCTTCGCTGCTAGGCGCTGGGATAACGACATTCTCCGGATTTTTTGTCATGAGCTACAGCCAAATCAATATGATCCGGTCCTTTGGGATTCTGGCATCGCTGGTGATAGTATTGGCTCTGGCGGGCTCGCTAATAGTGCTGCCAGTGATGCTGATGAGCTCAGAAAAAGCGGCAGAATGGCTGAAAAGAAAGTAGCCTGATCAGCGACGATTAGAATTACCGGTCGGAAAGGACGGCAATAGAGTGTCTGGAATCAAGTTAGGAAATTTCAGCTGGTCACAGATGAACAGGTACGGTTGTTGATAAAGCTGATCAATAAAAAAACAGGATCGCGACGGAGAATTTTAAACGGACTTGCCCAGCCATTCCAGCTCGCAGCCGCCCTCTAGAGTCTCACTGGGCCCTCGACTCAGCAAGGGCGTTTCCAGTACTTGCCGGCCACCCTATCCGCCAGCAGCACTTGGTCTGAATATTCGCAGGATTCGTCCCCGATTCTTCCCAACCCTCAGACGAGGCCCCAGAGCCAGACAAGCAATTTTATATTTTTTTCTCTTGCAATATGGCCCAAAGTCTTTATCTATATCTCCTGGGAACTGGTCTAGTGGTTGTTTCAATGTTGTTTATCTTGCAGAAAGGAATCACGAGTTATGGCTAAAAGAGCAGCGAAGAAGGAAGTCCTGGTTGTAGCCAGCAAGGTCAAGGCTTATATCCGCGGCAAAAAGATGATGTGCTCAGCGGATGCCATCGCCGCCTTGTCCGACAAGGTCCGTTGCATCATCGATTGCGGCATCGCCCGCACAAAAGCCAACAAGCGAAGCACCGTAAAGCCGCAAGACCTGTAAACCTGCTATCTACACCTCCAAAGGTAGAGCGGACATAACTCACCCTCGGGGTTTGTTATGTCTGCTCTGTCTGCGCCCAAACGCTCGCCGCCATAACAGGCCCGGTCTGGGCGTTTCTCAATCCGGCCAAGGCCCTTCGACCGCTAAGGCCTGATCACAAATACAAAAAAAGTCAATTAATCTATTGAATTGTTCAGCAATGCTCGGCGAAGTTTGCCCAGCGGGAACAAACGCCACTGGCCCGCCAGCCCCGACGTGGAGCCCGCCAGGGAGATATTCTCGGCCGGAATTTGGCAGCGCTGCTGAAGGCTCCGCAGCAAGGCCTCCAATTGTGATAACTGCACACGACCGGGCGGCCCTTGGCCAAAGTCACCTATCAGGCAAACTTTGATTATCGAACCTGCGGAAGTTGCCCGGCGGCTCAGCCCAGCCCAGCCGGCATTCTCTTGTTGGGTCCACTGCTGGCTGACTTGAATCCTCCCATCCGCCCCCCCGCGCCCATTGGTAATCACGAAGTGGTAAGCTAAGGCCCCCAGAGCTTTTTGTCTGCAAGACTCCGCCAGGCTCTGGGCATTGCCACTTGGGGTCCCGGATTGATGTATCTCTATGTATTGCCAGCGTGAGCCGTCCACCGGCACTCGGGTCTCGAATACCTGTCCAATGGGGTTGAACGCCGCCGCCAGACTGAAAGCCGTTACATCCATCAGAGGCGCCGGCTGTAAGAGTCTCAGGATAATCGCCCCCGCGGTCACCGACAGCACCAAAAAGCCCAGAACCTTGGTCATCCTTTCCCGTGACGACATGAGTCTTCCTTACTCCTGCGTTTTGGCAGTGTGGCTTGCGTACTAGACCAGCCCGTCAGAGCCCGCCTTGCGATATGTTGCTTTGCTTCTAGCAAAGGTATCGGGCCCCGTCAAGAATTTACTACACAAAAACTGCAAAAAAAATCTCCTCGACTCACAAGTCCAAGCGGTCCGGTTATAGATCACGGCCCATTCGCCCCCCAGGACCTAGCCTGGGGGCTTTCAAGGGTAACAAACCCCCGGTAACGCGTAGCGGTCCTTCCCGTAGGGACCTGTGGTCAGAAACCCGGGGAAGCAAAGAAACCCCCGGTAAAACCGGGGGCTAAATATAAGATGGATCCCTGCCTGCGCAGGGATGACAGCAAGGATAACGCGTAGCGTCCTTCCCGTAGGGACCTTGCGTAGCATCACCACGTGAGTGGTCGGAAACCTTAATGCACCCGCCACTATCTCAGCTCTTGCACATCAAGGGCTGAAACGGTAAAAAGCATTACTGCAGCCGATTGCCTCACTACTCAAAGGGCCCCGTATGCCCGTGCTCTTGTGTCTATTTGTCTTCCTGATCGGCTCCTGTGTGGGCAGTTTCCTGAACGTCCTCATTTACAGGCTGCCCCGACACATATCCATCGTAAGCCCCCGCTCCCATTGCCCTGGATGCAGTCATCCCATCGGGTGGTACGACAATATCCCCCTGCTCAGCTGGTTTCTGCTGGGCCGAGCCTGTCGACACTGCGGCCAGCCCATCCGGGCCACTTATCTACTGGTCGAGCTGGCCTGTGCCCTTGGATTCACCTTGATTTTCATCGCCTACATGCTCCTCGGCCTGCGGGAAGGTATGCCCCTTTTGGCCGCCGGCCCTCAATCAGCCGATTGGGCGATCCTGGCCCTGCACCTCTGGTTCATATCAGCTCTGCTGGCAGCCTCGATTATCGATTTTCAATGCAGGGTTATCCCCCTGTCCATAACCAGCCTGACCGTTGGCGTTGCCGTCCTCGTCCATGCATTGTTTCCTCAGCCCATGCTCTGGCGGATATCCGCCCCCACAGCAGGCCTGACCGTCGGCGGATGTCTGGGCTTGATTATCTCCGCCGTGCTTTTGCGGCTGGGTATATTCCGCCCGACTTTTGGCCCAGAGCTTGAAAAGGGATTCGTCCGTCGCTCACGCCGAAGATCTCGCAAGCACGCCTCCCACACCGCCGGGCCTGGCGAGCCTGATCGCTCGGCCACGGTAAGTGCCCGAAGAGAAATGCCCCACGAAATACTGTACCTTAGCCCACCTGCTGCCCTAGCTATTGTAGGTTGGCTCCTTACTTCTGGCGATACACCCTTGGCTGCCGCATGGCAGAGGATTTTTGTCAATGCTCATCTGAACTCCTTGGCCGCGGCCCTTTTCGGATTCCTCATCGGGGGCGCAATCGTCTGGCTGATCAGGATTCTGGGCACTCTGGCCTTTGGCCGAGAGGCCATGGGCCTTGGCGATGTCCACCTCATGGCTGCCGGGGGTGCGGTCCTCGGCTGGCTTGGACCGCTACTGGCCTTTTTCATCGCTCCCTTCTTCGGTCTGCTGGCCGTCGTCTTCTCCGCTGCCCGTCAACGAGCCGGTGAACTTCCCTACGGACCCTGGTTGTCATTGGGACTCTTGACTGTTATCCTCTTTCAGGACAAGATATGGGCCTACATTGGTCCGGGCCTGGAAATCCTCTGGGACCTGCTGGGGCCTGGTTGAGTCCCTTCTGAATTCAACGCGGAGAACAAGATATGCCGCACACTTGGCAAAAAATAAAAGTTTATGCGAAATTATTTTTTATTTGCGTGGTTATACTTGCAGCCCTGGTCTTTATCGTTTCTAATAGGCGACTGGTGACCATCAGCTTCGGCTGGTGGACGCTTGCCGAGATCGGAGCTTGGTTCCTCATAGTTCTGGCTGGCGTGGCGGGTATTGTTGTTTTCTTGGTTGTCGGCCGAACCAGTTCCCTGCTGCGGGATTTCAGGCGCCTGCGCAGCGAAAATAAAAACCGCAACCAAAACTTGCCCAATGCTGATTCGCCGTTTGGACAATAACCTTCGCTTAAGGGCACGTTGAGCCCCCGAGGCCATCCGGGTGGCTGCGTGCAAAGGCGAGTTCCCGTTATACGTCATTTGTGCTCAAGTGGTATTAGAAAAATCGTCGTGACAAAAAGGAGGTCCATTATGACGAGGAAGATCTTCCGCTTGATGTTTTTGACGGGGCTGTTAGTGCTCAGCAGCCTCTCTGCCGGATGTGGTCTTTTTGGTGGGAACAAGGAGTTGACCGCCTCGCGGTTGGAGGTCGAAAACCTCAGAGGTCAATTGGAGCGCGCCGAGCGTGACCTGGACGAGGCCGAGGAGGATAACCAGGACCTGGAGAGTGAACTGGTCCAAGCCAGAGCAGAGTTGGCCGCCAAACCTGCTGTCGGACCACCATCTCCTGGAACCCGTCAGGTTATTACTGTTTCCGGTAGTGTCCTGTTCAGGGCGGGTGCAGCCGACCTTACCTCTGCGGGAAAGAGTAAACTCGATTCCGTTGCCAGCGATATAAAAAGTCGCTACCCCGGCCATCACATCTCCGTCGAAGGCCACACCGACCCTTCTCCTCTGGTAAGGACCAAACCCAAGTGGGGCACAAATCTGTGGCTCTCGACCAATCGGGCCAAGGCTGTAGCTGATCATCTGATCGATCGTGGCATCGACAAGGGTCTGGTCAGTATTGTTGGTCACGGACCTAATAGGCCAACCGGACGCGGTGCCGATCAGGACCGCCGGGTCGAAATAATCGTTTTGTCTCGCTAAGGCAGTTATCCTTCAACTCGCCGAGCCTAGCAGGTGAGCTAACAGTGTCTGCGGTAAATAGAGTGCTTCTCTAACCCTTTGCTGTTGCAACTATTAGCTTGCCTGCTCCCGAGAGGGCCGATAGACTCTAAGAGCAATCCTGCAAAGCTCCGGAAGCATCATGCTGGCAATCGTCGATTATGGAATGGGTAATCTGCGCTCTGTGGCCAAGGCCTTTGAGCATCTGGCTTGCCCTGCCCGGATCACCAGAAGCACTGGCGATATTGAACGGGCCGATCGCCTCGTGCTTCCCGGCGTAGGTGCCTTCGGCGACGCCATGAGTGCTCTGAACTCTTACGGCCTGGTCGAGCCGATCCTTTCTTTCATTAACTCCGGCAAACCTTTTCTGGGCATTTGTCTGGGCCTGCAGTTGCTCTTTGAGCTTAGCAACGAAGACGGTCAACACCAAGGCCTGGGAGTCTGGCCCGGGTGCTGCATTCGTTTTGACTTTGCCGATCATCGTCAAGGGCGTGGTTTGAAAATCCCCCACATGGGATGGAACACTATCACCAGGCAAAACCAATGTCCCCTTTTTAGCGACTTGCCTGAGGTCTGCTATGTTTATTTCGTGCATAGTTATTACGTGGCCCCCGAGCAGCAAGATGTCTGTGCCGCTCTTACCGAGTACGGCCCATTGAGCTTCACCAGCGCCGCTTGGAAAGGCAATGTTTTCGCCACCCAGTTTCACCCCGAAAAATCACAGCGCATAGGCCTGAAGATGCTTCAAAACTTCATTGACTTTCAAGCTCTTGGCAGCGTTTGAGAAAATCCAATGGATATACTACCAGCCATTGATTTGCGCAGCGGCAAATGTGTGCGTCTGATTCAGGGCGATTACCAACGACAGATCGACTACGGTGACGATCCTGTTGAAGTGGCGATTGGTTTTGAAGTGGCCGGGGCAGCTTGGATTCATATCGTTGACTTGGATGGCGCCCGAGCCGGCAAGATCGGGAATTTGCCGAGCATCAAAGCTATTACGAAAGCCACCGAGGTCAAGATAGAAGTCGGCGGTGGGGTACGCTGCTTGGAAGATATCGAGCAGTTGCTTGAGGCCGGAGTGAGCCGGGTAATCCTGGGGACCAAGGCGTTGGAGGATTGGCCTTGGTTTACAGATTTGGTGCACCGGGAGGAATTGGCCCAGAAGCTGGCCTTGGGTCTGGATGCTCGGGATGGTCTTTTGGCCGTTAGCGGCTGGACCGCCCAGACCGCCCAATCCGCTCTGGAGCTCAGCCGGCGGGTCCAAGGTTGGCCGTTGGCGGCTATCATTTATACCGATATCAGCAAGGACGGGATGTTGGCCGGGGCCAATCTTGAAGGTAGCGAAGAACTGGCCCGAGCCACTGATGTGCCGATTATTGCCGCCGGCGGAGTTAGCACCGAGGCCGACGTCCGGGCCCTGGCCCAGCTGCCCTTGGCCGGTATAATCATTGGCCGAGCACTCTATGAAGGCCGAATTACAATAGCCCAGGCCCTGAAAATCGTTCAGAAGCACAGCTCAACCTGATTGAACCATGGGAGTGTACCTTATAATCCTGTTTGTTTGCCCGCTGCTGGCCTTCTTAGTGGGCGGGATTCCCTTCGGGGTCATTCTGACAGCGGCCCGGGGCATTGATATCCGCAGCGTCGCTTCGGGTAACATCGGGGCTACCAACGTCGCCCGGGCCCTGGGGCGTAAGTGGGGTATTTGCTGCTTCGGGCTCGACGTGCTCAAAGGGGCTGTGCCCACCGCGGCTATGGGTGTATTGCTCGCCCGCTGGGGGCTAAACGCATCGTGCGTTGGTTTTCTGGCCTGGGCCCTGGTAGGTAGTGCAGCGGTACTGGGCCACGTCTTCCCCGTATATCTCAAATTCAGGGGGGGCAAAGGCGTAGCCACCAGCACCGGCGTGGCCCTGGCTGTCTGGCCCTTCTACACCCTACCGGCCCTGGTAGCCTTACTGGCCTGGCTGGTGGTAACCCTGGCGAGCCGCACGGTTTCGGCTGGTTCGTTGGTAGCTTGTCTAGCCTTCTTGATCAGCTATTTGGCTGGTTTTTGGATATTCGATCAGCCGCGTTGGATTATTCCCCCCTGGTCGCTCCAGAGTCAATGGCCCCTGCTGATTGCCGCCTGCCTGCTGCCGGTGTTGATCATCATCCGCCACCGGGCCAATATTACCCGCCTGCTGAGAGGCCAAGAACATCGAATAGGAAGATAGGCTTGAGGCTTGAGGGGACTAGAGAGAATAATAGAAGAGGATCTTGCTGGTTAAAAAGATCAGAACACTTAGTTGTTGAGGAGATTCAATGATGGTGGAAAGAATTTATGCGTTAGCCGGAGAATTTCAGCACCAATCCCCCGAGGACGCTTGGGAGGATTTGTTTGATTATTTGAACAGGATCGGATTTCGCCAGTGCTATTGTAACGAAGATGAGTTGCTGCAGTGTTTTTCAAGATATATGCAGCAATACGGCATGTATAGAAACACCGGCCTTACTAAAGAAAAATTGTTAGAGATACTGCTATGCGGAAAAGATACATATTTGGAATTTCTCTGCAATTTTGATGACGAAACTTTTATAAAAGCATGGCACAAAACACGTGAGCTTTTGGGAGGACTCGATATTTCAACAAGTCCAGTAATGATTACAAAATTGCTGATGGGTTTCGGCGGCAAAACTGCTGCCTACGACAGCCAATTCCTGAAAACCCTCAGCTCAAATCCAACTTTCTTGCAGTATGGAATAAATCACTTCGTAGAGCTACTGCAGGACAGCGGGCTTGAAGAGTTGAAAACACACGGGGATGAAAATCCTATACCGTGGCAACGCGTACTGGACATGGCATTTTGGTGTGCGTCTAGACCTGGACACGAGGAATTCCTAATTTAGGTTAATTGAAGTAGCCGTGGGGTGAGGCGAAGGTGGGGCAGAAGCATAAACCTTTTGGGATAAGAAATCTTTTCGTCGGAGGACGGAGAGTTTGGTGGGGCGAAACAAGATGGATTACCGCCAAAGCGGTGATAAGCCCGCCTGCGCGGGAATGACAAACCTGCAGAGGTCTACTAGGGCAGGAATTTGTTGGGGGCTTTGAGTTTGTCGGGCAGGTAGGTTTTGACTACAAATTCCAGGCTATGCTTGGCAAAGGCCTGCTGCTGGACCCGCTCATTTCTTCTGAGGGCGGATTATGTTCTCGTCGAACGACTCGGCCACCTCCTGGCCCGGCTCAAGGACGAGCACCTCCTCTGGCCGCCATTGGCCATCCAAGAGACGCTGCAAAAGCCCGCTCTGGCCTAGAAGCTCATCGTATGACCAGCTCATCTCCTTCGCGCATCGCTGAGTAAAATCCTTCTGCTCTTGTGCATCCGGCCAATCCCAATCCACATACGTGGCCAGCTTATAATTGCGCATCCAGCTCTGCTCGACTTCCATAAGGTATTTGGCGTTATCTTCCCCGTATTCTTGCGTGTACTGGGCCAACACTCTCTCGTAACGCTGTCGGCTGGGCTGATCGCTGTGCTTTATCCAGCCCGCCGAATACCAGTAGACGCCCGGATGCGAATCGAAGTATTCCCGGTACCACTCCTTTGAGCCCAGCAGAAAGGTGATGCAATCGTGCCCCCGGGGAACAACCAGCCGCGTTTTGCCGGTTCTCAATCCCACCACCCCTCTCGAGCAGAGTCCGTAGCCTAGAATTATGGCCTCGAAGGCCTGGCTGTCAGCCTGGTCGATTGCCTCTTGAGCCTGCCGCCGCAACTCGTCCGGCGTATTGTGCAGGCCCTGTTCCAGAAAAAGCAGTTCGATGTCATTTTTGCTCCGCGAAGCGCAGAGCTGAAGCTCCCGTTCCAGAACCGCGCAACTGATAACTTTCAGTCTCATATACATTCTGAGGCTATTGGGCTTTGATTGTTTCCTGCGTCAGTTTGGCCAGCTGGGCTGAGATATACACGGGATATTTGCCGGGGTTTCTCAGCGACTTCAAATCCGCCGGCAAAGACTCAACCGCCCGTCCGGTGCGTTCGGTCAGCGTTGTCAGCGGCTCTTGCTGAGCCACTCTGCGTCCGCCGTTGAGGACCGGAGTCAGTAGATCTTCGCAGTGAGATATTCCCTTGAGCTCCTGTCGGGAGTCGAGTTGCCCCGCCTTAGCTACGGTCAGTTGCGAGGCCTGGCCCATATCCTCATCTGCCAAACCTATCACATCCGCTAGGCAGTGCCCCTGCTCATCGAAGCAGCGCCACAGCCGCTTGCGCCCCGGAAGGGTCTGCTTTTGGGCACTGGACGACGTCTTCATTCGCCCGACCCAGCGTCCGTCCTGCTCGATGGCCGTCAGCTTATACACGCCCCCCAACGCCGGAAAGTCGTAAGAACAGATCAACTGCGTCCCCACGCCCCAGCAATTAATCTTTGCTCCTTCTTTTTTGAGCCGAGCGATTTGGTACTCATTCAAATCACCGCTGGCCACGATCAGCGGATCCTCGAAGCCAGCCTCGGTGAACATGCGGTAGGCCAATTTACTCAAGGCGGCCAGATCGCCAGAGTCGAGGCGGATTGCGGGGCGAACTTCTCGGCCCTGCCGGCGCAACTCCTGAAAAACTTTCAAGGCCTTGGGTAATCCGCTCTTGGCTGTGTCATACGTGTCCACCAGGAGTATCGGCTTTTCGGGAAAGACTTTCGCATAGGCCCGAAACGCCTCCAACTCGTCATCAAAGCTCATCACCCAGCTGTGGGCCTGGGTCCCGGCCACGGGGATCCCATAGACCTTGCCGGCCAATACGTTGCTGGTTGAATTCACCCCGCCGATATAGGCTGACCGGGAGCCGGTAAGGCCGCCGTCGGGTCCCTGTGCCCGTCGCAGGCCGAACTCCATCACGGGATCGTGCTGGGCAGCCAGGCAGAGGCGAGCCGCCTTGGTCGCAATCAGCGTAGGGTAGTTCAGGGCATTCAGCACAAAGCTCTCGATGAGTTGCACCTGGCCCAACGGCCCCTGGGCCCGCAGTAGCGGCTCGCCCGGAAAAACCACCGTCCCTTCCGGAACGGCCCAGAGATCGCCGGCAAATTTCAGATCCCCCAGATACTCCAGAAACTCCGCCCTGAATATTCCCGTGCCGGCGAGGTAATCCAGGTCTTGGGCCTCAAAGCAGAGCCCTTCGAGAAAATCGAGTAGCTGCTCCAGCCCCGCGCTGACGGCGAAACCGTTATCTGCGGGCAGCTCGCGAAAAAAATACTCAAAGCACGCTGGCTGTTCGGTCCGTCCGCCCGCCTGGTAACCGGCGAGCATGGTCAGCTCATACAAATCAACCAGCAGGGCCAGCCCCTCCCGCTTGATCCACGGCCCAATACCCCCTTCGCCGCTTCTGGGGCTATCTTTATCCGATTTAGAGTTCATCGATCAAACCGACCTGGGCAACTTCTTGGACTCCACGATCAAGGCCCCAGCCTTGGACATCTCATCCAGTGCTTTTTTCACCGCTCCTTTGGGGATATCCAATCCACGGCAGGCATCGGAGACCAGCACTAGCTGAAAACCTTCTTTCAGGCCCGCCTGTACCGTCTCCTTCACACAATAGTTGGTGGCCAGACCAACTACGAACAGGCGTTCGACTTGTTGATGCCGCAGAGTCTGGGCCAAATCACCTACATCAAAAACGCTGTAGGCCTCCCGGTCCTTTTCGGTCCCCTTGCTCAGGACCGTTGCGTGCAGCGGCACCTGCAGTTGCGGATGAAAACCCGCGCCATCGGAACCAGCCAAACAGTGTTTGGGCCAGGAACCATCCACAAACTTTGGCTGCTCGCTGAAGCTCACGTGCCCCGGCGGATGCCAGTCCCGGCTAAAAACTACCGTGGTGAATAATTCCTGCAAACGGTTGATAACCGGCACGACTTCGTCGCCATCGGGAACGGCAAGAGCTCCACCCGGACAAAAGTCCTTTTGAACGTCCACCACAATCAGGGCATCCCGAGCGGTCATCTCCCCTATCTCTACGCTCTTCTTTTTAGCCATTACTCGCTCCGTATAATCCTTCTAATCATATTCAAAGTATCATCGCCTCAGCCCCCTGTCAAAGCATGAATGGTTCCCCGACCTAGCCGGATAGTAGCCGCTCATAAAGCTTCACATATTGCGGCACAATCTTGGACTGTTCAAACAGCTCCTGAGCCCGGGTTCTGCCGGCCTGGCCCATCTTGGCCGCTAATTCCTCATTCTGAAGGATTTCCAACACGTGCTTGCTCATGGATTGGATATCACCGACCTCGTCCAGAAAGCCGCTCTGTCCCACTGCCACCACCTCGCTGAGGCCGCCAACGTTGGTGGTAACCGTAGGAACTGCGCAACTCATGGCCTCCAGGGTTACCAGGGAAAAGCTCTCGATCTGGGAGGTCAGCAGCAAAACATCAGCCAAGGGCAAAAGATCCTCCACCGCTTCCTGTTTGCCCAGAATCCAGGTCGAATCCATCACCCCCAGCCGGTCCGCTTCGCTCTTGGCCAGGGAGAGCTCGGGCCCAGAGCCTATCAGAAGCAGCTTGGCCGGCAGCTCCTGCCTCACCCGGGCAAATACCTTTATCACATCCGAACATCGCTTCACCGACCGGAAGTTCGATATGTGCATTACGATCTTTTCACCCGCCTGGGCAAAGTGCTTGCGTCTGGCTTGGTTGGGCTTCTCCGCGGGCTTGAGCTTGGAAGTGTCCACGAAATTCGGAATCACCTCGATGGGTATATCAAGGTCGAACTCCGCCAGCGTCCGCTGGCGAAGGTACTGGCTTACTGCGGTAACCGCATCGCTGGAGGCTATGGCAAAGCGGGTAATCTCCCACAGCGAAGGGTCGGCGCCTACCAGGGTAATATCCGTGCCGTGCAGCGTCGTAAGGGTCTTGATCTTGCCGGTGAGCATTTCCTGAGCCAGCCGGGCGCAGATCGAATAGGGCACTGCATAGTGCACGTGCAGCAGGTCCAGCCTTTCCCGCACGGCTACCTCCGCCATCTTTGCTGCCAGGCTGATTGTTGCCGGACGGTGCTGAAAAATCGGATAATCGATTACCGGGACTTCGTGGAAATAAACGTTGTCATAATATGCGCCCAAGCGGAAGGGCATGGCATAGGCGATAAAGTGCACGGTATGGCCCTCATCCGCCAGAGCCAGCCCCAACTCCGTTGCCACTACCCCCGAGCCACCATAGGTCGGATAGCATGTAATTCCGATGCGCACGTTTTCAGCTCCATAACTCCACGGGGTCGAATATCTCCGCCGGTTCGTGCATAAAGTATGGCTCGCCGTAGATTCTGCCGATTAATCCCCCGAAATAGCGGGCCTTCGCTTCCCAGAAACCCATGAACTCCTTCGAGGATATAAAGGTCGCCGGCCCCTTGCTGCCCGCTTGATAAAACTGCGTGGAAAAGGCCATTACCGCCCGGCGTTTAGTCTCGAAATCCTCCGAGATGTCCACCACGAATGAAACCTCCTTGACAAAATGTTCCGGGTAGTAGCACAAGCGCTTGATCTGATGGCGCTCTTGGGCGGTATCGTACTTGAGCCTGTCGGCCAGCCAGGCGGCATCGGAGACCAATTGCCCCCCGCGATAATGGTCCGGATGCCGATCCACTTCCAGACCGGCCAGCACCACCTTGGGCCGATACTTGCGAATAACCTCGACCACCTTTCGCCTGGCCTGTGGATCATCTGCCGATAGTTCGCCGTCGGCAAGGGCCAGATTTTCCCGCACCGGCAAGCCCAGAATCTGCGTAGCCTTGGCCGTCTCCGCTTCTCGCTGGGCGACCGAACCCCGGCTGGCCATCTGCCCCGCCGTCAGATCCACGATGCCCACCTTATGCCCCAGCCGCACCATCTTGGCGATCAGCCCGCCGGCGTTCAGCTCGGCATCATCCGGATGGGCCGCGAACGCCAAGAGGTCCAGCTCTTCAGTTCCGCTGCCTTGACTCATCCTTTCTACTCCATTGTTCTTTGTTTGCTCTCATCAGCCCCGAAGTCCATGTACATAACCCGATGGTGAAAATCGAAAACATCCACGCCCCGGATAATCTCCTCCAGGACTCCGGGCCCATAGTACACCAGATAGCCAAACAGAGAAAAGGCCCTTTCCTGCGGCTTTCCCCCCGGTCGAAGGCTCATGCGTATCCGCTGGTATTGCCGTCGGCTTATCTGCCGGTCCAGATTCACAAACTCCAGACCGCGTTTCAATAGCCGTTCGATGTCCCGCCCGGCGCGCTTGGAAATCTTATTGGCGAACCTCTGGGCCGAGCTGTCCTGCTCCTTTATCTTTTGGGCCAATTGCCCCAGCTTCTCCTGCGCCCCTTGAGCCAATTTTTGCAGGGTTTGGCCCCCGGGCGCCTCGGCCTTAGGTTCGGCGAGTCCCTCGTCCGCCTCGCCTTCAGCGAGCAGGGTCTCGATACTGGGCCCGGACTTGGCCATCAGCCGGGCGATCTTAGGCTCAACCAGGGTCATTGACGCCCTTGGCCAAATCACGGGCATACTCACCCCCAGCCGCTCGTACAAACCGCCCAGTTGAGCATAATAGGAAATCTCCCCCGGCCCAGCCACGTAAGCCACCGTCGGTAGCAAATAATCCTGCACCACCGGCCGAAGCCCAACCGAACAGCTGAAGCGATCCGGATGGGCCCCGGCCAGATCACTCAGATCCTTCAGCGTATAACTCTCAGACGTTCCCACGGTGATCTTACCTTCTTCAGCGACTATGGCTTGCCGCTGATTCTCGTCAATCAGATAAACCATTCCCCGCCCCCGGCCCTCGATCTGGGGCTTATATCCCTGTTCGCTGAGTTTGGCGGTGCTCTTGGCGAATGTTTCCTGCAACTGGGCCAGGCCGGCAATCATCCGCCTGAAGATTTGACCAGCCCGGCTGTACACAACATACGGCTCAAGCAGCACCAGCCCCTGTTCTGCAAATAGCCTGGCGTAAATCCGGCCAAACCATCGGCCCCAGGGCTCAGAAACCCGCGGCTTATAGACCTGCTGCCACTGGGGACGAAACTCGCTCTGGGGCATCAGAGCTGCCAATTGCTCGAAGGCCTCCACCGCCGACTCTTCCACCGGCAGATTGCAGATTTGTTGCTGCATCTGGCCCAGATCAGCCCGGATGTGCCGCAGCTGGCCCTGGCGATCCATCCACGTGCTCGCGTTGATCTGGCTTATGTTGGTGTCCTCCGAGGCAATCCAGAACACCGGCGCTACAGCCTTGCCCGTTGTTTCCCTGAGGTGCTGGGCCAATTTTATGGCTGAGATGGCCTTGTACACGTTGTGCAAGGGCCCCCCGGCAAAGCCCGCCTGTTGGCCGGTAACCACCGCTATCGCTTGCCCCTCGCCCAGCAGCCGAGCGTTTTGCAGGGCCTGTGCTCCGGCGCCTATCTGCCGATTGTATTCGACCAGTGCCCCGCCAAGCCCTGCCCGGCTTTGCTGCTCAGAAGCCAACTCCTCCACTCGCGCCAGCAGGGTCCGCTCATCCGCCGGGTAATACTTGTAAAACGGCGCTAATTTTTTCACACCCCCAAGGTAGTCCAGGTATATCTGTCGCTGCGGGTATATCTTCCCGGCGTCTAACAGGCTCAGCTTAGGCATCTTTGCGCCCCATGATTATCAGCCTCGGCGAATCGCTGTCCTGCTCGTGCCCTTCAAAGTCTCCCCAGAGGCCTTCGATGCTCAGGCCGCACTGGACGAACATATCTTCGATCTGTCGGCGACTGTAGAGTTTGACCGATTCGTTCAGGCAATACTCCTTGTCCTCGGCAATAATCCGAATCTGCTTTTCAATCCGCCCCTCTTCGGTAATCCGCCGATGCTGTTCGATAATCCACCGGCCGTCGGTTACTCGGCTATAAGGCTCGAGAGTTTGGCGCAGCTGGGGTTCGTTGATGTAGTCCATCCAAAATACTCCGCCGGTTCTAAGAGCACAGCTAGCCTGGCGGATAACACTAAGGTTCTCCTGATCGGTGGGAAAGTAGCCAAAAGAGGTAAACAAAAGAGTAGCACAAGTGAAATGATTCTGGAACGGTAAGTGGCGCATGTCAGCCCGAACCAGTAGGGCCGAGCTGTTGGTTTGTGTCAAACGACGGGCAGTTTCGGACAACATTGCCTCGGAGCGGTCCACTCCCACGGCCAACTCTGCCTGGCAGCTGAAGCGTAACAGATGCCTGCCAGCCCCACAGGCGATGTCCAGAATTCTTAGCCGAGCCTTTGGCGGAGTCTGACTGATGATGAAATCCGCTTCGTCTCGAGCGGCAGCTTCGTCGCGATGAGCGTATACCCTTAGGTAGTCGCGTTGGAAAGCGGAATCGTACCAGGGCTTGGACGAAGGATGGGCTGAGCTGGACTTGCTCACTTGATTCCGTGCTCCCGTTTGTACTGCGTCCAGTTCCGTTTGAGATTCACGAACTCCTCGAAGCTGCGGCAGAGCAGGAAGGGGTTTTCCCGGCGTTCCTGGCCGATGGTCGAGCTGGTCCGCACACCATAATCATGTCCTGGGAAGACTTGGGTCTGGTCGGGCAGCTTGAGGAGCTTGTCGAATAAGCTGTGATATTCGTCCCGGGCAGAGGCTCCGAGATCGGTGCCTCCAACCTTGCCGACAAAAAGGGTGTCGCCGGTGATCAATTTGTCCTCGACTAGCAGACAGATGCTGTCAGCCGTGTGCCCGGGAGTGTGTAGAATCTTCACCGGCAACGATCCGACTTCCAACTGGTCGCCATCTTCTACGCCCAACTGGCCGGCCCCGGCGGCCAACTTATGGCAGAGAACCTGAGCTCCCGTGGCCCGGGCAATCCGCCCGCTCAGTTGGCTGTGGTCGTAATGCCCGTGTGTATTCGCCACATACACTACCTCCAGGCCATGATCACTCAGCAGGGACAGCACCTTCTTCTGATTATACGAGGGGTCCACCAGCAGAGCCTTTTTCGACTGCTCGTCGCCCACCAGGTAGCCGAAGTTACGATCTCCTCCCACGGCAATTTGCTCGAATATCATTGCTATCCCTTTCCAAGGGTCATTTGGACACTCTGTGTCTGAGTATTCTAGTGTTTTGGCGTTCTTTTAGCTAGTCCACCGGCCAAGAATGGTAATCCTCGTCCAACGACGGCCGGAATAAGCGGTTGACTGCCCGGTATGCTCTCAGTAGCATAGAGGGCCCGATTGCGACGGCAGGGGCTATTTGCCTGCTGGTTTGCTGTATTTTGTACTTCTAACCCCGCGAGTATGGTATGTTTGCGGTCATTTCCGATATCCACGGCAACCTCGAGGCTCTACAGGTGGTCCTGGGCCGCATTAGAGAGCTCGACATCACTGAAATCATCTGCCTGGGTGACATTGTCGGCTATGGCCCGGACCCCCTGCAGTGCCTCGACCTGGTTGCCGAGCACTGTGAGCAAACGGTCATGGGCAATCATGACTTTGCCGTCCTCTACGAGCCCGCCAACTTTAATGTCGGGGCTGAGCAGGCCTGCTTCTGGACGCGAGAGCAACTCCTGGGCGACTGCCAAGACCAACGCCGCCGAGATCGCACCCACTTTTTGGGCTCGGCACCTGTAAAGGTAACTCGTGGTCAAATGAGTTTTGTCCACGCCTCGCCCCGCCGTCCCATCAACGAGTATATTTTCCCCGACGACGTCTACTCCAATGTCAACAAGCTCACCAGCATCTTCGAGCGGGTGGACAGTTTTTGCTTCGTCGGTCATACGCATTTTGCCGGCGTCTTCCTGCCCGACCCCGATTTCTACAGCCCTCAGGAATTGGATAACCATTTTGATTTTAACACTGCAGCCCGGGCCATCATCAACGTCGGCTCCGTGGGCCAGCCCCGGGACCACGACCCCCGGGCCTGCTTCGTTACCGTCGATAAAACCCAGGTAAAGTTTGTTCGCGTCGAGTATGATATTCAAGCGGTGGTCGATAAGATTCGAGCCGTCGATAAGCTTGACGATTTTCATGGCCTGCGCCTTCTGGAAGGCCGCTGATCCCGGAGCATTTCGTGGATGCCAAAAAGTTCTTGCTGGTGCTGGCTGCCTGCTTCCTGATACTCGTTCTGCACAAAAGGATCGGCGAGTATCTCTGGCCCCCGGAGCCCGAAAAGCTCCCAGCAGAGACCACCGAAGCCCCGCAAGAAACACCGCCCTCTACACAAACACCCGCTGCCGAAAGCAGCCCACAACTAGATCGCCAACCTGGGCCTAAACCCGACCAAGTCGCCATCCAGCCCCAACTCGTCCAGGGACAATTTGCCACACTTGTTGTCAAAGATGCCGACCAACTTCAAGAACAGACCGTCTTGTTGGGTTCGCGAAAAAGAGGTTCCGGTTTCAAGCTCGAGGTCCAGTTGAGCACCAACGCTGCCTCTATCGAGCGGGCCTGGCTGACCGAGTTTGCCGGCGACTCCGACGAATATAAATATGCCCAAAGCCCCTACGGCCAGGGACGCAAAACACCGGTAGTCCTGCTCAGCCCGGTAGCCGGCCGATTCAAACCACCAAAAGACGACCAGGCCCTTCCAGCTTGTAAGAATTCCCTGGCCATCAGCCGCCTGCTATTCATCGTCCCAAAATCACAGCAGAGCCAGCCCGGCCGCCAAGTCTTGGCTATGCTCGACGCCTTCAACTGGACACTCGCCGAACACCAACGCGATCAGCAAAAAAGCTGGGCACGCTTTGAAACTACCCTCCAGTTGCAGAACCCCGATCAGAGTAAAGTCTTGGCCACTCTCAGCCTGAAAAAGACCTATACTCTGTACAAAGACAGCTACGACCTCCAAGTGGAAATCAAGCTTGGCCTTTCCCAGGACTCAGCCGGAGACTACACCATCGAATTGGTCCAGGACGGCCCCACCGGCATGGGTCTCGAGTCCGCCCGTGGTGATATGCGGGCCGGGATCTACGCTCTGCTGGCAGCCAAAGGCGTCCAAGTCAAGAGCGTCGCTTATGGCGGCATCGAGAAACAGCCTGGCGCCGTAGCGCTGAGCGATCCTAGCAGCGGCGACCTGCTCTGGGCCGGGGTGATGAACAAATTCTTCGCTGCCTTGCTGGTTCCCGAATCAAACTTCACCGCCCCGGATGCTCCCGAGGTCGCCTCTGTATTCAAGCAGGTCCGTATTCTGCCCATTCTCGACCCCGATACCGGCAAAGCCGGCAACGTCCTCGCTCGCCTGGTAGCCCCGGCCATCCAGCTTCAACCGGGCCAGACCGAGGTCCTGAAGATGAAACTCTTCTTGGGTCCCAAGCGGCGCGACCTGCTTAAATCCGGCGAATATGGCCGATTGATGTTCGCCAAGAGTATTCAGGCCCGAACTTGTTGCGCTTGGATGACCTTTCTTCGTCCAGTGAGCGAGGGACTTTTGTGGCTGATGGCCAAGATCTATTGGCTCATCCCCAACTACGGCGTAGCCATCATCCTGCTGGTCGCCCTGGTACGCGTGGCTCTGCATCATTTCACCAGAACCTCCCAGATGTCCATGATCCGCATGAGCAAGATGGGCCCCGAGATCGAAAAGCTCAAGAAGAAGTACGGCAACAACAGGGAGGAGCTCGGGCGGGCCCAGATGGCCCTCTACAAAGAGAACAAGATCAACCCCCTCAGTGGTTGCCTGCCCATGGCCCTGCAGATGCCCGTCTGGTTTGCCTTGTTTTCGGCCCTGAGCACGGCCGTAGAACTGCGCCACGCCCCGTTTTTCTGGTGGATCAACAATCTTTCCGGACCGGATAATATCACGGCTTACTTTGCCGGCGGTCTGCCCGAAGAACCCTTCTTCACTTTGCCCTTTTTGGGGGCCATCTGGGGCCTGAATCTCTTGCCCATGCTGCTGGGCGTAGCCTTCTTCCTTCAGCAGAAACTTACTCCCTCAGCCGGCGCCGCCGCTTCGGCTCAGGCCCAGCAGACCAAGAAAATGATGTACTTTATGATGGCCATTTTCCCTCTCATGCTCTATAGCGCCCCCTCGGGGTTGAATCTTTATATCATGACCTCCACTTTCGTGGGAGTTATTGAGAGCCACTACATCAAGAAACACATTCGCCGACAGGAAGAGTCCCAGAACCAACCGGTCGCCGGCTCTAGCACTACCAAAATCAAAACGTTGCGCCTAAAGAAGAAATAGCCGCCCCACGCATCCTCCCCCGCTGCTGGGACCCCTTGATCTTGGGGGGGGTAATCTGTTAGACTAAGACTACATAAACGGTGGGAGTAGCTCAGCTGGTTAGAGCACTAGGTTGTGGTCCTAGGGGTCGTGGGTTCGAATCCCATCTCTCACCCTTATTGAAAGGCCTGAGGCTGGAGGCCTGAGGCTTGAGGGGGACACAGATGAAGAAAGGCTTGAGGCCTGAGGGCCAGAAAAGGAAGAATTACTAGACGCTGATTCCGCAGATTTCGCTGATTCAGCTCCTTGAAGGTCTCCTCCAAAAGTGATATCTTATTTGACACTCTTGCTGGGGACAAAATGGCTCAAAATTCTACAATCGAGTGGACCCAGAGCACCTGGAATCCAGTAACAGGCTGTTCAAAAATAAGTCCGGGATGTAAGAACTGCTACGCTGAGCGTATGGCTCTACGCCTCAAAGCAATGGGCCAATCCAATTACCGCAATGGTTTCCGCGTAACAACACATTCTCATGTTCTCCAAACGCCTTTACGGTGGAAGCAACCCCGCACCATTTTTGTCAATTCAATGAGTGATCTTTTTCACAAGAAAGTCCACTTTGATTTTATATCAGAAGTCTTTGACGTCATGTGCCGCACAACTCGACACGAGTTTCAGATATTGACAAAACGTTCCCAGCGTCTACTTCAATTAAGCTCTGATCTTCTCTGGCCTGCAAATGTATGTATGGGCGTCTCGGTTGAAAACTCCGATTACGTATGGCGCATCGACCACTTGAGACAAATCCCCGCTGCAATAAGATTTGTGTCTTTCGAACCCCTTCTTGCTCCGGTTCAAAATCTTGAGCTTCGTGGCATTGATTGGGTGATTGTTGGCGGCGAATCCGGCCCAGGCTCAAGACCAATGCTGGTCGAGTGGGTCACCGATATACGCGACCAGTGCCTTGCTGCTAAAGTTCCCTTCTTTTTCAAACAATGGGGCGGGGTGAACAAGAAAAAAGCCGGCCGAATACTCGACGGTAGAACCTGGAACCAAAAACCACAATCGCAGGAACTTAGCCTTGTTTGAGTTGCCAACACCTCAAGACGATGGCTTATATATTCCAAGTGTTGGTGAATGGTCCCGCGACAAGCACTATTTCCTTATGCGGTATATTGACGCCTTCGTTACTGCCATGAAAAACAAACAATGGGCAGGCTTGCATTACATTGATATTTTTGCGGGTGCAGGAATTGAGAGATTGGAGGATTCCAAAGAACTTGATTGGGGTTCTCCTCTGATAGCAGCGAAAGCACCTCATTCATTTGATAAATTACATTTGTGTGAAAAAAACAAGCAGGCCTATGACGCTCTTAACACACGGATAAGAAGAATTAAACCAGATTCACAAGTTCTCCACGGTGACGCAAACGAAAAGATTCAGGAAATCCTTGAAGATATTCCCGACAGGACTTTGTCGCTTGCTTTTCTTGATCCTTACGGTTTGCACCTCGCTTTTGACACACTAAGAGCTCTAGCGAAAAGACGGGCAGACCTTATAATCTTTTTTCCTGATCACCTAGATGCCCTGAGGAACTGGGAGCATAATTATCTAGATAATCCAGATTCAAATCTTGATCGTTATTTAGGAAAAGGTTCGGATTGGCGTTCAATAATAAATAAGACTCCTCAAGCCCGTCGAGCTGAAGTCTTGCGAGAGCTATATGTCAAACAGGTCAGGACACTTGGATATACACAATTTGAGTATGAGCGGATATCAACGAAAAACCGGCCGCTATACGTCTTGATTTTTTGCTCTCGTAGTGAACTTGCTGCTAAGTTATGGCGAGGAACCTCTCAGACAAAGCTCGATGGGCAAAGAACTTTTGATTTTGATAAATCATAATCCGAATGGGGTCTATTTTCCGCAATAGTCGATTAGTCGGGCGAGTTCGTCGGGCAAGTCTTTGCAAGACAACAATGACAAGGTTTTCGGTAGTGAGGGGTTTGGGCAAAGGGGATGGCTTGTCATTCAGCGTTCGCGGCCGGCAAAACCCAGATATTCGTCGAGCCAATCGTCGGTGCGGAGGACGGCTTTTCGCTGGCGCAGGGCCAATCGCTCAGCCCGGCGTTGAGCAAGGTCAAAAACCCGGCGTGTCAGAGCGGAACTGATGCGGCGGTCGTGTTGGGCGCGGCGGGCCAGGGCTGCCGAAAGATGTGTAGCGTGACGACGGGGCAATTCATCTTCGAGGCTGACCATGGCCTGAGCGCTTCCGGGATCTCCCTGGCGAGCGGAGCGGCCGAAAAGCTGACGGTCGATTCGTCCGGCCTCGTGGCGTTCGGTGGCCAAGACGTGCAGTCCGCCCAGTTCGGCCACACCCCGGCCGAGCTTTATATCCGTGCCCCGCCCGGCCATGTTCGTGGCTACGGTGATCTTGTCGGCCTTGCCGGCGCCGGCTACTATCTGGGCCTCTTCGGCGTGGCGGACAGCGTTGAGCACCTGGTGGTCCAAACCCTCGGCCCTGAGCAATTGGCTGAGATTCTCGCTGGCCCGCACGCTGCGAGTGCCGACGAGCACGGGACGATGAGTCTGATGGAGGCGGATAATTTCAGCAACGACGGCGGACCATTTAGCTGACTCGCTGGTGAAAACCACATCGGGCAGATACTCGCGGATGCAGGGGCGATTGGTGGGAATGACCACCACGGGCAAATGATATATCTGCCAGAACTCGCGCCAGGCCTCGGCGGCTGTGCCGGTCATGCCGCTCAGGCGTCGATACATACGAAAGAATCGCTGAAAACTCAGGCGGGCGTAGGTGTCTTTTGGAGGTTTGACCTGGAGGGTTTCCTTAGCCTCAATGGCCTGGTGAAGGCCGTCGCGCCAAGTGCGGTCGGGCATGAGCCGACCGGTGAACTCATCAACGATGACCACCTTGCCGTCGTCAACGACGTATTGCTTGTCCAGCAGATAAAAGGCCCCGGCGGTCAGGGCCTGGACGATGAGTTCCTCTCGGCGGCGAACGCCCTTCCACAATCCGCCCAGCGGCTGGGTTAGGTCGGCCAGGCGCTGCTTGCCTGCCGGGGTCAATTCAATCTCGCGGTAGCGGTGGTTGGGGTGGTAATCCCTTCCGGACTGTAACTCTTTGGCCAGCTCTACCGCCTGGCGAAAGGTTTCCACCTGCTCGGGGTTGGGGGCGTCTCCGGAGATGATCAGAGGGGTAACGGCCTCATCGATGAGGACGGAGTCGGCCTCGTCGACGATGGCATAGTGCAGGCCCCTTTGTACGAGCCGGTCGGTGCCCCGGCCGCTGCCGTCGGCGATCTTGGCCATCAGAGCGGACGAGAGGCCGCGAAGGCGTCCCAAGGCCAGCCGGTCCCGCAGGAAATCGGCGGTAACCTCCTTGTTTGTACAGTAGGTGATGTCGGCCTGGTAGGCAAGGCGACGCTCCGCTGGGGCCATTTCCTGCTGGATGTGGGCGACGCTCAGGCCGCAAAAGCGGTAGATTCGGCCCATCCACTCGGCGTCGCGCTGGGCAAGATAATCGTTGACGGTGATGATATGGCAGCCGCGTCCGCGCCAGCCGGCAATGGTGGCGGGCATGGTAGCGGCCAGAGTCTTGCCTTCTCCGGTGGCCATTTCAGCGCTACAGCCGGCCTCCAGAGCTAAGGCGCCGGCAACCTGGACCGGATATGGCCTTTCGCCTAACTGCCGCCAAGCGACCTCGCGCAGCAGAGCAAAGGCCTGCTCGAGGTCGGAGGGGCTCTGGCGCCCGCAGCGGAACAGGTCGCGAAATTCGCTGGCCTTCTGGCGCAACTGGGCATCGTTGATTTGGGCAAATTGTTTTTCCAAGTCCACAATGCGCTGGGCCCGGCGGAGGAAGCGCTGGCGGCGGGGGACGAATCGATTGGTGATTCCGGCGGCCCGGTCCCAGGCGGCATCGAGACCTTTGGGCAGTTGCTCACCGGCTCTGGGCTGGGCGAGCATGCGCCAAGTTGTGCTGGGCAGGGCAATCACGATCAGATATTGAACCTCCGCTGAAACAGCTGCTGCAGAGATCGCCACCATTGAGCCATCAGCGGCTTGGCGGGGGTTTCAAAACGAACGATGACCCGCTGGCCGGTGATTAGGGACACGGCGCTGTTCTCATCGGGCGTGATATGAATTTCGAAAAACTGTTCGGCAGCTTTTGTACCACTTTGGTCGTCCGGCGAGGTAGCCATGGAGCCTCCCACGGCATAGCCCAGGGCTGCGGAGGGCAGTCGTCGCATGCCAGCCTCGGGAATCTTCTTAATAGTCCCCTGCAACTGCATATCCGGCCGTCCCTTGACTCGGATCTGGACGCTCTTGTTGGCCTTAGACATTAGTCTGTCGGCGACCTGCTGGCCGGCTGTGGCTCGAATAAACAGCTTATCCAGGCTGGCAACCAGACCGACCTTCTCGCCGCGATGCAGATATGCACCTTTGGTCTGTTCGATATCCGGGGCGATCCAGGTGCCGTCAAATGGGGCAAGGAGTTTGAGGTTTTCAATCTGCTGCTCGACCTGCTCGACCTGCTTTTTTAGAGCTGCGATTTGGTAGGCGAGGACTTGGGCCTCAGCAATCTCCTCGGTCTGGGCCAATCGCTGGCGAGCCTTCAGTCGCTCGCCCTCAGCTTGCAACTGTTTCAACTGAGTTTCGAGTTCACGGCTCTGGGCGGTAACCAAGGGCGGACCTTGGTTGGTAACCTTCTGTTCGGAAGGCATGAAACCGGTGACAAATCCGTCCTCCTTCATGTAGATAATGCGCAACTCGACCGGCTCGACGACGCCCTCAACTCGGCTGCGGTCCGCAACGGGAATCAAGCCGATAGCTGTAAAAACCGCTGCCAGGACAATCAAGGTTGAAAGAACCGCCCGCGGGCGAGTCCGGATGAGTTCCCCGCTGGTGGTGAGGTAATGGACAAACTTGCCCAAGGGCACGAAGACCCAGGTAACCACCGCAGTCAAGGCCAGGATAGCGCCCAAGATGAAAAACTTGCCGGCTACGAACAGTAGAATGGCCGAGCAGATGAAGACTCGATACAAGGTTGAGGCAATGCCATAAATAGGCAACCAGAATCTTTCCCCTGCGGTATTTGCGGGATTGTGCGGATTGCGAACAGCCCAGGCGTAGCGCTTGGCGAGGTAGTAAAGATATTGCCGGGATCGCGGGGCCAGGTTGGCTATCTCCAGGAGGTCCGAAAGAATGTAGTAGCCGTCAAAGCGGAGCAGGGGATTGGCGTTGAACAGCAGGGTCGAGACGCTGGCGATGAACATGACGTTGTAAGCAATGGTGTTAAGGCGTGCCCCGGGATCGGTGCGGGCCCAGACGATGGCGGCCACAGCGGCGATGGCCAACTCGACGAACATGCCGGCGGTGCTGACGGCAATCCGCTTCCACTTGCTGCGAAAGGCCCAGGCGCTGGAGGCGTCCATGTAAGGCATGGGCATAAAGACCAGGAACATGATGCCCATGACGTGGACCTCTCCGCCGGAGCCGCTGACTTTGCCGAATTTTTTGCAGGCGAAGGAGTGTCCGAACTCGTGGCAGACTTTGGCCAGGATAAAACCAAGATAGAGGTAAGGGATATTGCTGGGGTCCAAGACTCCCCGAGTCTGGGCGAGAAGATCGCCGGCACTTCCGACAAGGAAATAGAGTCCGGTGAGGACCAGGCCCAGCCAAAGTACGAAGCCGTACCAGGTGAAGATTCGGCCGAATATGCCCACCCAGCGGTCCAGAAAGTGGTCCGGATCGAAGAGGGGGATACGCACAAAGAGCAGATTCATCAGGTAGCCCTGGACCTCGCGTTTGACGCGCTTGCGATAGCGATTGAATAAACCTTCGGCATCGGGGGGCAGCTCGGCCTGGAGGAGGTTGGAAGTATAGAGTTGGCCCAGAAGCTGGATAGCCTCGCCTTGGGTGGGAGCGGAGTCGCCGAGCTGGTCATTGCAGATTTGCCAAACCTGGGCGACGGTCTTCCGTCCGTCGAGCATGGCTACGAAACGATGGGCAGCCTCATTGAGTCGGAAGAACTGATTGCTGGCCGGGTCCTGAAGAACGTGCCACATTTGGCCGCGAAAATACTGGCGGTGAATCTGCACTGTGGAACGCAGTTGGGGTCGCAAGGCGGCCACCCGATACCAGGACTCGCTGAATGTAGGCCGATCCACGGGCATGATGGGCTTTCAAATCTAGATCCACAGTTTCATCCGCAGCCAATCGACCATCCGGTGGGTCCACAGCCAGGCATAGCTGCGTTTGCCGGGAATGGTAATTTTAGCCACGCCTTCCAGACCAGGCTTGATTCGCTCTTTGGTCTGGGCATCCATTTGAAGCAGTTGTACGCGGACCTTGACCACATTGCGGTTCTCGAGGACTTCAGCGATGGGATTGATACGCTCGACGACAAACTTGATTCTTTTTCCCGGATCCGAGGCGGTGGCCAATTCGCCTTCCTGGCCAACTTGCACATCGGCGATCCTGTCTTCGGGGACGCTCAGCTCGGCACGGAGAGACTTGAGGGGGGCCACCTCAAAGAGGACCTTGCCCTTCTCCACAGGCCCACCTTCCTGCTTTTTCAGATCGCCGGTCAAGAGCAGACCGCTTATCGGGGACGTAATCTGGGCTTGGCTGATGTAGAACTCTAGAAGCTCAATGTCAGCTTGGGCCTGTTCGGCCTGGGCTTGGGCGATCTGAACCTGGGCCTGCTGGCCGTCGCTCATGGCAGCGTCGGCCTCGGTGTCATAGCGGAGCTTTTCGGCCTGGGCCTCGGCCAGCTTCAACTCAAGCTCGTCTGTCCGCAGGCTGGCCAATACAGTTGCGTTCGGGCCTGCCTCGACGGAATCGCCCGGCTCAACGTTGACGTTTTCGAGATAGCCGTCAAATGGGGCCGGGATTACCTGCCGCTGGGTGGCTTCCAAAACAAAGGGGGCTTCGATCCGGTAGGTGCCCTTAGCCAATGTTAGAAACAGAATAGCGCCCAGGATCAATATGGCTGCGAGTTTGGCCCAAGTGTGCTTGGCACCGACCACGAGAGACAATCCTTTACGAATCCCGGAAGCGAGCTTGGCCCCGAACCATCGATCGTGTTGCTGGAGGTTGTCCAGCCGAGCGGTACACAGCTCGCAGGCCAAGCGCAGTGATTCAACTTCTTCGAGAGTAAAGGGCTTGTCCACGGGTCGTTCGGCAGTCAAGACGCCGGTAACCTCTCCCCGTCGGCGCAGCGGCAGAGATACCAGGGCCACAGGGCCGTGGCGTCTGGATAAATCGCCCGCCGCACGACTGACGTATGTGGGCTGCTCGGCAGACGGCTCAAGGACCTCGACGTCCTGGTCGAGGCATTCCTCCATGGCGGATTCGATGTCCTGAATGAGCTTCATCTTACGGCTGAACTTCTCGGTATGGCTCATAGCCCGCAATTGGACGTAACGGCCCTTGAGAAAGCCCAGACTCACACGCTCACACTGCCAGCGGGCGGCTATTTCGTTACAGAAGGCCATGGCCGCCCCGGTGAAACGGTTCTGGTCGTTGACGGCTGCGAGAGTTTCCATGGCCATCTTCAGTCGGGCCATGGCCGCCTGCCGCTGTTGAAGGGTGAGGCGCATTTCGTAAAGGCTCAGCAGGCTGATGGAAAGTTCGAGTCTTTCGCGGCTGGCATCGAGAGCTACTTGATCGGAAGTTTGCACCATAAAGGCAGCCAATCCATGAATAGCCTGGCCGGAGCGAAGGGGGAGCATAACCAAGTGACTTTTGGCCGACTGACCGTAGAGGTCCTCGGGCTTGTGCAGCGGTTTGACGGCTGTAGTCCGGCTGGCGATTACCTGGGCGGCAGACTCAACCGCCTGGGCCAGCCACACCGGGGGTGTCGCGTCCGGGGCTATAGATGGATAAACCGCCAAGACCTCCGGCCGCCCGTCCGCGGCGCAGCGTAGAATTGCTCCGCCGGCAGCGGAGGCCAAGTGACACTGAGCCTCCAACAGATTCACCAAGAAGTGCTCAGGGGGGCCGTCAAATTGGCTCAGCCGGTTGATTATCTCAGCTGTGTCGAGCTGGGCCGGACGCGAAGTTTGCTGGGAAGTGTCCATGTCCTGTACCGCTAGTGAGCTTTATCTAGCCTGAACGTGACCGGCTACAGACCGTCCTTGCGCCGCTTGGCCACATCGAGTTCCAACTCGCCGAACTGCTCCTCGTGCCGCCGGATGAGCTGGCTGAGGGTGATAGCCAGACGCTTGGCGGTGTAGTAGTTTAGGATCACTCTCTCGTTGATCTGGAAGATTATCTCAGGTTGATCCTGCGGCTTCTGCTGGGCAGTGGGATTGACGACGTTCAGCCCGAAGTCCAACATGACCTCCTCGGCGGTTCCGTTGGTGCGAAAGGCGTTGGCGTAACCGCTGCGCATGTTTCGCTCGTCAATCCGCAGGCGGACCTGTCGTCGGCCGGTCTGCTCACGAGCCTGCTCCTCGACGGGCTTGTCGGCGGGACTGTCTGATTCCTTTTCATCTGCCATCGATTACTCCTTACTATTATCGTCCAGTGAAATCTGTGGGACCTGCTTATCTTTGTGGCTAACGGTTGAACTTCCGACGGGGGGGAAGCTGATCTTGACGTGCTCGCCGGCAGGCCGGTGGGTTTCATTGGGTACTTCCACCCGCACGGTCAAGGTATTACTGGCGGCGTCGGCCACGGCGGCAATGTGAATAATTCGGCCATCAACCACGGCTGCCTTTGAACCTTCAAATTCAACCCGGGCCCTCTGTCCGTTTTCCAGGGGCAGGGTGTCTTCCAGGCGAACAGCTACATCAATCCAAAGTGGATTAATCCTGACCACACGGATTACTTCATCCAGGGCGTTGACGGATTCACCGGGCTCGACGAAAATCTCCTCGACCTTCCCGGCAATCGGAGTGGTCATCTTCATGCGTTCGACGTGAATCCTGGCCTCATCGAACTTTCGTTGATCCTGTTTGTGCTCGAACCGAGCCAATGCCAGCCGGAGCTCGGCAATCTTCACGTCGAGCTTGGCATGGTCAAGTTCCCAGGGGGTGACAACTCCTTCGCTCCTACCTTTTTCGAGTTTATCCAAGTCCACGTTCTTCTGGGCCAAGTCGGCCTGAGCGGCATCTATGTTGGTGGTGTCCTGAGCCTGGGCTTGGAGTTGTTCGAGCTTCAACTGCTCGGCGGCATCGTCCTGCTTGACGAGGGGATCATCAGCCGATACGGCATCTCCGGCCTTGACCAGGACCTGCCCAATGCGTCCGGGGCCGAGGAAGGACAGGGTAACGTCCTGACTGGGCTTGGTGACCGCTTCTGTTCCGTTGGCAAATACTAGGCTGGGCTGGAGGGCTGCCGAGCCCAATATGACCGATAATAGAATCGCTGTCCTATGGGAACTCATCTTTTGCACCTCGCTGAACTGGTCTGAGAATTGCAGGATTAGTATCTCAGAGACCTCGCCATAACGTAAGCAGTTTGCCTGCTATTTGTTATCGGCTGGTACGATAAAGACCGTTAATTCCATATTGCGAGGAGGCCCAAAAAGCACGCCGTGGTAGCCGCAGTCGGACCGGCCCGTTCAGGCCGGCACCACGATTGCGGTGGGTCCGGTTGGATTGGGGCCTTACATTTCGGCAGATTTTTAGCAGCGTTTTTGTTGTCTTTATGATGTGGGCTCGGGATCGGTCAGTATTGACTCAGCACAGCAAAACCGCGTAGAATAACAACAGTCGATGAGCGAAGCAGCAAAAAGGATCCGTACGGCAAATAGGCAGTGCCTAAAATTTCGGAGGGATGGCCGAGTGGTTTATGGTGACGGTCTTGAAAACCGTTGTACCCTTGTGGTACCGGGGGTTCGAATCCCCCTCCCTCCGTTCAATCCAGAACGGTGCTCCTAGCGAACGCGACCGGGGCTCGGACGATAGCAAATAGCTTATAGCGATGTCACGTCGTAGCCCAGGTACTTCTGGAAGGCTTCGCGGAGCGGTTCGAGAACGTGTCCGGCAGTAGCGCTGGTGTGATGGCGATGGCCCAGGTAGCCAATGGTTTGCAACTTGCTCTGCAGATCGGGGATCTCGGCTACCCCGGCACAGCCGAAGAAGTCCGCAGGAATAGGGTCATTGGTGAAACGGCCCTGGCCCAAATAGAAGCAGAGCTCGCCGTCCTGGGTCATCATACTGCCATAGGTGAAGGGCGTAGGTGTAATTCGGCCGGTGTTGCAGCCGTATCCGCTGCCCTTTCCGAAGGCGTTGGCGAGGATGTCGTGGTCGGTGATTTTGCCCTTACGGCTCATCAGGCTCGGGGGCACTGGGCCGCAATGGAATAGGATGCACTTGTTCTCTTGGTCGGCGTAGTTGTTGTTCCAATCGAGACACATTGGTGGTTTTCCCGAGGCCAGCATCAAGGCCCGCATGGTAACGGCGTTGCCCACATCCAGCTCGCAGGCGGCGGGGATGCCTCTGTCATTCAGCATTCCCAGCAACACACAGGGCGATACGGCTAACTGCTGTTGCATCTCAGACCAGCAACGAAAAGCAATCGCGTCCATATTATATTCTTTGATAACCGTGTCCAAGACTACGCCCAGCTTTGTCAAGGTATCGAAGGCTCGTTCGGGCACGCCTTTCCATGAAGCTGTTTTTTTGAGCTCGGCTGCTTTGGCGCTGAACTTCTTGCCCTTGCTCTTGAGGGCTTTTAGGCGAGCGAAGATATCGGACAAGTCCAGCGTTTCCGTGGCAATGCCGTATCGCTGTAGGGCCAACTCGTCGAAGCGCACGGTCTTGAAGGCCGTGGTGCGGGCCCCGATAGCCCCGACGACCATGTCCTTCATGCCGTTATAGACCCGACAGAGGCGATCGAAGTAGTCGATGTTTCCTGCGAAAGTTTTACTGAGCGGGTGGATGGTATGGGGTTTGAGGGCAGTGAAGGGCAAGCCGCACTGATAGAAAACGTCCATAACCGAGAACTTGCCGCAGAAGGCGTCCCGGCGGAGTTCCGGGGCCATTTTATCCAACTCATCGGGGTAGGCTTGAATCAGGATGGGCACGCCGCAGTCCTTCAGGGCAGCGACGGCGCCGGTTTCGTCGCCGAAATTCGGCAGGCAAAGAATCAGCCCTCCGAATTTGCCGCGGTTTTTGCGAAGGAATTCAGCATAGATTGCCCCCTCCTTCGGTGTCTCCACGGCCCCGTGACGGGTTGCCTGAAGGGCCAAAGTAATTGTCTTATGCCCGAGCCTCTTCAGGGCAGCCTTGAGTTCTTTGCGAGCACCGGCCTGCAGAGATGCGGGGAAAAAACCTCGATTGCCAAAGAACAGCGCGAATGTCGTCTTGTCTTTTATCACAATGCGCTCCTTATCTTTTGAAATCGGATTTTCAAATGCTTCTCAATTTCGCCGATGGCCGAGCTCGGCTCTGATGTGCGACTGCTTGGGCCGATTGACGGGGCAGGCGTCAGTCACTGCGGCAGCAGCACAGCAGCGGACCCGGCTACTTCCAGTTCCTCAGTAATCAAACCTACGGCGACATTATATACCTTCTCCTGGGCCTTTTGCAGGGAGTCCTTGCAGAGGGACTCGTAGGCTTGGCGAATGGTGGTGGCGATGTTAATCTTAGAGATGCCCTGCTTGAAGGCCTGTATCAGGAATTCCTTCCGGATGCCCGATCCGCCGTGGAGCACGAGGGGCACATCGGTAGCGTCGCGCAGGCGATTGAGATGCTCAATGTTCAATCGGGCTTGGAGCTTTTTCTGTGACTTGGCGGCGTGGGAAATTGCGCCGTGTATATTGCCAATGGCCACGGAGAGCCAATCGAGGCCGGTTTCTTCGACGAAACGCCTGGCCTGGGCAGGATCGGTAAAGCCCCTGCCCGTAGCGAAAAGTTCCTCGTAGGGCGGCAAGGGGCCTGCTTCGTGCCCGAGGACGGCACCGAGCTCTGCTTCTACGGGAATGCCGGCCTCGTGCGCCATTTTGGCGACTCGGCTGGTGGCAGCGATGTTTTCGTCGAGTTCCAGGCGTGAGCCGTCCACCATCACTGACTCATAGCCCAGAGCAATAGCCTCGGCGATAATCGATTCAAAGTCCACACGCTGGTCGTCTTCGTCGATGACCGGCACGTGGTCGAGGTGCAGGCGGGTGTAGCTTTCGTTCTTTACCTTCTCATATTCTTTGCGGATGCTCTCGAGGCTTTGGGCCCCGAATTTCTCCCACTCCAGCCGTGCAACCTGGATTAGTCCGAAGGCCTTGGTTTGCTCCAGGGCCTGCACGATGGGGGCCATCATGGGCAGATATGGAATGTTGAAGGCCGGAATTACCGTTCCCGTCTTCCAGGCTTTAAGCATGATGTCTCTGGTCGAGGTCTTCACAATCTTCTCCTTTGACTACGTTAATATCCTGCTGCTTATTCGGGGTTTCGTTGGGCAGGAGGGGTTGCAGGTCATGGCCGCGGATGGTTTGGGTCCAATGGAGGGGGCTAACGTCGGTGGCGTCGGCAATCTGATGTCGGCAACTGAATCCGCAAGCGACGACAGCAGAGCCGGGGGGACGGCTGCGGACGGCGGGGAAGAGGCGGTCCTCGCCGATTTGCATGGAGATGTCGTAGTGTTCTTTTTCGTATCCGAAGGAGCCGGCCATGCCGCAGCAGCCGGAGTCGATCTGCTCGACGGAGATTCGGGGGACGCGATCGAGGAGGCGCTTCATGGCGGTGGTGGAAAAGAGTGCCTTTTGATGGCAGTGGCCGTGGATGAGAATGCTGGTGAAGGGGGAACTGAAGCTGCAGTTGAGGGCCCCCTGCTGAATCTCGCGGTCCAGGAATTCATCAATCATCATGACGTTTTCTTTTATGCGTTGGCCGAGCTGCTCGTCGTCGATGAGGTCGGGCAGGTCGTCGACGAGGGCGGAGCAGCAGCCGGGCTCGCAGACAACTATCTTGAGGCCTTGGTGAATGTATGTATCGAGATTGCGGAGGGTTCTTTCGCCGAGGATTTTGGCCTTTCGCAGAAAGCCGTGAGAGATTCTGGGTCGCTGGCAGCAGCCGGCATTGGCGAGGATAACTTCGTAGCCGCAGGATTCGAGGAGCTCGACGGCTGAGATGCCGACGTTGGTCTGATGGTAACTCATGTAAGTATCGTCGAAGAGGACGACTTTTTTGGAGAATTGGCCGTTGGGTTTGGATCGGCGAGCGAACCATTTGGCTAGAGGCAGACGGGCATAGGCGGGGGCGATGCGGCGGGCGTCGAAACCGATGATTATCTCCAGAAGCTTGCGAAAGAGCCAATTCCTTTGAACGAAATTGACAAGGGGGGCTTTCCAGCCGGCGATCCTGGCGGCCATCTGGGGGGAGTTGGCGATGATCCTTTCGCGGAGACCTGTGCCGTGGGTGTCGTGATACTTTTGGAGGAATTCACTTTTGAGCCTAGTGAGGTCAACATTGGCGGGGCACTCTGATTTGCAGCTTTTGCAGGAGAGGCAGAGGTCGAGGACAGCGAAGAGGCGGTTGCTGGTGATGGCCTCGGGGCCGAGTTGGCCAGTCATGGCCAGGCGGAGGGCGTTGGCTCGGGCGCGGGTGGAGTGCTCCTCGTCGCGAGTGGCGCGGAAGCTGGGACACATGGCTCCGTCAAGGCGGGCGAGGCAAGCACCGTCGCCATTGCACATTTCAACGGCGGCGGCAAAGCTGCCATCCTCGCGGTAGTGGTACTCGGTGGGCACGACTGGGGTTTTGTAGTTGGCCCCATAGCGGAGATTGGCGTCCATGGGCTCGGGGTCGATGATGACGCCGGGATTCATCAGACCGGCGGGGTCGAACAGGGCCTTTACTTGCCGCAAAGCTTCGTAGATCCGCAAGCCAAAGAAACGTTGGAGGAAGGGGCTGCGGACTCGTCCGTCGCCGTGCTCGCCGCTCCAAGAGCCGCCGTACTTGGTGATTAATCCGAAGGCGTACTCGGCGATGGCCTTCATGTTATCGATATCCTGCTGCTTCTTGAGATCGAGAATGGGGCGGACATGGATAGTACCGACGCTGGCGTGGGCGTACATGGCCACGGGAACGTCGCGGGCTTGGCAAAACTTCAGTATCTGGTCGATGTAGTCGGGCAGGACCTGGACGGGTACACAGGCGTCCTCGATGAAGGCCAAGGGTTTGCGATCGCCCTTCATGCCGAGCATGAGACCGAGGCCGCTTTTGCGGAGTGCCCAGACGTTGTTCTGTTGGTCGGGCTGGGTTATGACCGGCCAGGTGTAGCCGAGGTTCTTTTCCGCCAGGTATGCGGCGAGTGTTTGGGCTTTGCGCTGGGCTTGATCCGCGGTGTCGCCAAAAAACTCGACAATGAGCAGGGCCTGGGGGTCGCCCTGGACAAAGCTGCAGAGAGGAGCGATGTTGAGATTTTTGCGGGCCAGTGAGAGCACGTCTGCGTTGAGGATTTCAATGGCTGACGGGCTGTGCTCGAGGATGGGGGCTACGGTACGAATAGAATCGATAAGTTCGGCGAAGTGGGCGACGCAGAGGGCTTTGTGTTCGGGCAAGGGCTCGAGGTTGAGCTTGGCCTCGAGGAATACGCCGAGGGTGCCCTCACTGCCGACCATGAGTTGGGCCAGATTCCAGGAGTCGGTGTTGATGAAAGAGTCGAGGTTGTATCCCTGGACACGGCGCATGACCTTGGGGAATCGTTTTTCGATCTGGTCGCGATTGGCGTCGATGATTTTTTTGAAGTCGCTGAGGATTTTTGGCTGGGCATCGAATTGGTCGCGGGCCATTGGGGCCAAGTCCATAACCGTGCTGTCGGAGAGGACGACCTTGAGCTCCAGGAGGTGCTCGCGGGTGGTGCCATAGACGATGCTCTTGGTGCCGGAGGAGTTGTTGCCGATCATTCCGCCAATAGTGGCCCGATTGCTGGTGGCGGGGTCGGGGGCGAAGTGCAGGCCATGGTGGGCCAGCGTAGCGTTGAGCTGGTCAAGGACGATGCCGGGCTGGACTCGAACCCAGCGTTGTTCGACGTTGAGCTCAAGAATCTGGTCCATGTATTTGGTGAAATCAAGGACCATCGAGGCGCCGACGGCCTGGCCGTTGAGGCTGGTGCCTGAACCGCGGGGCAGGATGCTGACGCGGTGGTGGGCGGCAGTCCGGACGGCGGCGAGAACATCATCAGCGTCGCGGGGGACGACAACAGCCAAGGGTGTAATCTGGTAGATGCTGGCGTCGGTGGCGTAGAGGGCGAGGGTCATGGGGTCGGAGAAGACCTGGCCCCTGATTTGCTGATGAAGGTCTTGTAGAAAATCGGTCGGCGTGGTCTGTTCTGTCATTCTGATTCGGGCCTGTGTATTACTTGATGATTTGTCGCAAGGCGGCCAGGAGCATGTTGACGTGGTTCCTGGTACAACTGCAGCCCATGAGACCTACTCGCCAGATTTTGCCGGCGAAGTCTCCGAGTCCGCCGCCGACTTCAATATTATATTCGTTGAGCAACTGGGCACGGACGGGGGCGTCGTCGATGGTCGGGGGGAGCTTTACGGCATTGAGCATGGGCAGGCGATACTCGGGTGCGACGATGAACTCGAAGCCGAGCTCTTCGAGGCCGTCGCGGAGCAACTGGTGGTTTCGGCGGTGGCGCTCGAAGCGGGCGTCGAGACCCTCTTCGAAGATGAGCCTAAGAGCTTCGTAAAGGGAGTAGACCATGCTGATCGGTGCGGTGTGATGATAGACACGTTTGGCGCCGGCCCAGTAGTTTCTGACCATGGTCATGTCGAGATACCAGCTCTGGGGCTTGGTCTTTCTTTTTTCCATGGCTTCGACGGCGGCGGCGCTGAAGGAGACGGGGGAGAGGCCTGGCGGGGCAGAGATGCATTTTTGGGTGCCGCTGTAAACGGCGTCGATTTGCCAATCATCGACGCGGACGTCGGTTCCGGCCAGAGAGGTAACGGTATCGACGAGGAAGAGGGCCCCGGCGTCGTGGACGATTTTGCTGATCTGTTCGAGGGGCCCAAGGACGCCGGTAGAGGTCTCGGCATGAACGATGGCCACGAGTTTGGGGCTGCATTTTTGCAGGGCCTGTTTTAGCTGGTCGGGGGCAATGGGGCTGCCCCAAGGTGCGTCGATGCGAACGAGCTTGGCGCCGCAGCGCTCGACGATGTCGGACATGCGGTTGCCGAAGACGCCGTTGACGCAGACCAAGGCAGTGTCGCCGGGCTCGAGGAGATTGACGAAGCAGGTTTCCATGCCGGCGCTGCCGGTGGCGGAAATGGGGAAGGTCAGCTCGTTTTTTGTTTTGAAGAGCCGGCGGAGCATGTCCTTTACGGCATCCATGATATGGATAAATTGAGGGTCGAGGTGACCGATCAGGGGGGTGGCCATGGCTTTGAGGACGCGGGGATGGACGTCGCTGGGGCCCGGGCCCATAAGGAAGCGGGCAGGGGGATTCAACTCATTTGCGGCGGCCATCGGCATCTCCTAACAGTGGCTGGAAGAGTTGCAAAAAAGCAGATAATACAGGAATCTCTGAAAAAAGGAACCCGCGGCCGGGCTCAGATACATCAAATCCAGATTGGCTTATAGGGCAAATGGGTAACGGGGTCAATAAGGACCTTTGGGCGTGGTGGCCAGAGAGATCGGGGCTTGCAAGAGTTCGATCAGCTTCTGGGATGTTTCCCTCAGTGCTGAGGAGCCCGAAAACCGGGAAAATTTTCTTTTCTGAAGGGTGTTGACATACTAAGCGGTATATGCTAGCATTCGGCCCTTGTTTATTCTGCCCTGCGACATTTTTCTGGTTTGATTATCTGTCAATCACAATCCGAAGCGTCGCCTGGAGTCACTGTTATGACGAATATTTATGTAGGGAACCTGTCTTTTGACGTCTCGGACGCTGGTTTGCAGGAGGCCTTTGCAGCCTTCGGGGCCGTCGACAAAGCCAACGTGGTTACTGATCGGATGACCGGTCGCTCGCGTGGTTTCGGCTTTGTGGAGATGGGCAACGACGAGGAGGCTGCGGCTGCGATTGAGGGGCTAAACGGCACGGAGCTGGGTGGGCGGACCATTACGGTCAACGTGGCCAAGCCGAGAGCAGATCGCCCCAGAGGCGGTGGTGGCGGTGGCGGTGGCGGCGGCGGCCGGCGCTGGTAGTCATTAGAGCCAGCGAGAGATGTGCTGACATAAGACTCTGGTCGCGTATGGGGAAGGTTCCTCCAAAGGCCGGCGAGTCGGGTGGGGGGGGGCTGTTTGTAAATAGTGATAGTGGTCGCTGCTGGGCGGGTAGTGTTTTGGTTACGGCTGCAGCGAGGCTGGTTAATTAGTGCGTTCAGCTAGGCTGAACGCACTAATTAAATGGGGGCTATATAAAAACATTTAGATGAGCCAAGTAGGTTTACGTGGGTGCTGGAAGACGATACAGCTGGTATGCCCAAAAAAGTAAAGCGGGTAGTTGCAAACCCCTCAGGACGCTCGTGCTTCGCAGCGCTTCGCAGAGTAGTACAGCCTGGGGGTGTTAGATTCCCGCTTGCGCGGGAATGACAAGAAAAGAAGCGGAAATGACATTGGAAGAGAGACCGCCCAATAATAAATGCGCCACCAAGGACTCGAACCTTGGACCCGCTGATTAAGAGTCAGCTGCTCTGCCAACTGAGCTAGTGGCGCTTCAGCGGTGAGTAAGTGTAGCAATCAGGAGTTGATGGGTCAATGAGATTGCGGCAGGGGCAAGTATAGAAGGGTCCGGCGAGACGACTGGGGACGGCTGGGCATAGCAGGGGGAGGTGGACTAAAAGGCGGAAAATACATTTGACCGGCCCGGAGGGAGGGGCTAGATTAAATGGACCTTTGCGGAGAAGCAACAATCCCAATGCTCTGAAAGGAGTAAGCCCATGATGGAGTACGATCGGCTCAAAGAGCTGGTGGCCGCGGCTGAAGATGATCTGCTCAAGGCCGAAGGCGGTAACAAGGCTGCGGGGACGCGGGTGCGGAAAACAATGCAGGATATCAAGGCAGCGGCTCAGGAGGTACGCAAGAAAATCCTGGAAGTTCGTTCGGCGGACTAAGCTGCTTACGTAAGCCATTGATTGTCAGGTAGTTACGAGCACCGTGGTCGATTGAAGGGCACTGGCTACTTTTTGGCAGGGCCGCTGATAAGCTTGGTGACGTCGCGGAGCATCCGCTTCATCAGGGCGTTGGTGTTGGCCTCGAGGTTCAAGCGGAGCTTGGGCTCGGTATTTGAGGGGCGGACGTTGAACCAGTACTTTTCCAACTCGACGGTGACGCCGTCACGGGTGTCGATGCGAACGTTGGGGGTCTTCCGGTGGTGAGCGATAATGCCGTCAAGGACGGCCCGCTTGTCGCGGAGCTCAAAATTTATTTCCCCGGAATGATAATATTTTTTCATGGGCTTAATGAGCCTGCTCATGGGGATCTCGGCCTGGCTGAGGGCGGTGAGCAGAACGAGGAAAGTAATAAAACCTGAATCACAAAACCAGTTGTCGCGGTAATAGTAGTGTCCGGAGAGCTCTCCGCCGAAGACGGCCCCGGAGTCGGCCATGGCGTGTTTCATAAAGGCATGGCCGACGCGCTCTCTTCGTGGTACGCCGCCCATCTGGGCGACGACCTCAGGGACGATGTGACTGGAGCGCAAGTCATAGACGATGGTGTCGCCTGGGTTTGAGAAGATAAACTCCTTGGCCAAGACGGCGGTGACCAGATCGGGCCGGACGGTTTGACCCTTTTCGTCAACAAAAACACAACGGTCGGCATCGCCATCAAAACAGACGCCGAGATCGGCTTTGCGCCTGAGGACAGACTTTTTTAGCTTGGCGAGGTTTTCGTCAACCAGGGGATTGGGGGGGTGGACGAAGTGGCCGTCGTGCTCAAAGTTCATAGGGATGATTTTGATGGGTAAATCGTCGAAGAGCAGAGGGACGAGCTTGCCGGCCATGCCGTTGGAAGCGTCGACGACTACCTTGAGGCGGGATATTGGTCCGGCAAACTTGAAGACGTGCTCTTTGTACTGGGCGGTCAAGTCTCTCTGGGTGAGCTTTCCACGGGAGCGGTCTCGGGTGATACCGGGTCGAGCGGCCAGAGCCAGGGCCTTGATTTTATCCAGGCCGGTTTCGCCGCCGACGGGTCGAGCGGCCTGGCCGGCAATCTTAAAGCCATTGTCGCCGGCAGGATTGTGACTGGCTGTAACCTGAGCACCGCCACAAGCGCCCAAGTGGTTGACGGCAAAATACAACTGGGGCGAGTCAATCATGCCAATGTCTATGCAATTGGCCCCGCTGGCCAGGGCCCCGTCAATGAAAGCGGCGGACAACTCGGGGCTGCCGATGCGCATATCCCGTCCGACGATCAAGGACTTACTGGAGTTCTGGGCGCGGGCATAACCGGAGACTTCGCTGAGCAGATAGTCGGCCGAGGCATATCCCAGGCGCCAGGCAACGTCGTTATTGACCTGCTCGGGATAGCTGCCGCGAATATCGTAGGCCTTGATAATCTGCTCGAGCACGCCGGCCAATTGGTCCTGTTCGCTGGGCCCAAGGGAGCTGGACTTACCGGATCGGAGCCCTAAATCGCATTGCCTGCAAGGGGGGTATCCTCTCATCTGTCGAGCGCGGCAGATATGCAAATCGATCTGGCAGTTGTCGCCGGGGCAGTGCACGATCTGCCCGGAAGCATCCTTGGTCGAGGCCATGGTTTCTCCAGGTTAGCTCAAAAGGCTGCTGAGCGGGGCGAAACGATCAAAGCAGCTGGTCCAGGGCTTCGGTGATTTTGTCCTTGGGTGTAAGGCCCACGAATTTTTTTACCGGCTGGCCGTTCTGAAATATGATCAGGGTGGGGACTCCCTGGATACCATACTGGCCGGGGCTTTGGCGGTTGTCATCGATGTCGAGGCGCCCGACCTTTATGCGTCCGACGTACTCGTCGGCTAATTCCTCAATGACCGGGGCCAACATTTTACACGGGCCACACCATTCGGCAGAGAAATCCACCAAGACCGGTGTGGAGCTCTGGATGACTTCAGTTTGGAAATTCTGATCGCTGATAGTTACGGTGTTGCCTGGCATGTGATTTTCCTTCCGGGAAAATGAAAACAAACATCCTACGCACTCTAAGCAGCATAAAAGCTGCCCAGGGCCTGTAGTTTATTGAGGAAGTGGTTGGTTGTCAAGGCTCCGGAGGCAAACTGGGAGAAAGGCCCTGCTGACGGACTTTCTCGCGGACGGCGGCGCGGGCGATGTAGATGAGGGCATCGTGGGGTTCGAAGGCCTTTTTGGGCGAGTGCTGAGGCGGCGGGGCCTGGTCCGGGCCAGTGATAGCGTTGAGCCTACTTTCCAGGGCGGCGACCTTTTCGTTGAGCAGCCTCAATTGGGCAGTGCAGTCGATGAGGGCTTTTTCATACCGGGCCATCTGTCCGCTCAACTGAGCGAGCGGATAAGACGACCGTCGAGCGGGTTCAGGTGCAGAAGAAAGGCCGGGGCCCTGACGGACAGGTCGAGGTAGTAAGTCAGCCATGGCCGAGGCGGCAGGCGGGGGTAGTTGGGCGTTGGGCTGGGAAAAACTGCTGGGCCGTATAGCCAGGGCAGAATAGTCGGAGGATAGGGGCAAATCAGAGGAAGAATTAATTCCCACGAGAAAAGACAAATCGCCGAGGCGGAGGATGTCGGCGTTGTGGAGAGGCTGGCGGATGGCCCGACGGCTGTTGACGTAAGTGCCATTAAGACTGTGGAGGTCGGTTATGAAAACGGCGTTTGGGGCGACGTCAACGATACAATGCCAACGGGAAAGGGTGGGGGAATCGAGGTGGAGGCTGCAATTGGGGTCGCTGCCAATGAGAGTGGAGCCGGAATTGAGAAGGTAAGTGTCGGGCAGGGCGGATTGGCCATCAAGTAGTAATCTGAGGCTAACATTCATGGCGGTAAGATAAATCAAAGATAAGAAATCAAAAAGCAAAGTGACAGATCAAAATTCAAAAAGTGAAGGATAAAATTGGAGCTTCTACATGTAATTTTGATCCTCGGGTTTCCAAGGGAGGCCTATGAAGCAGGCCGTGGCAATCTTGAGCGTCCGAAAGGTTGAGATTGCTTCGCTTCGCTCGCAATGACATCCGGCAGTTGAGCTGTTACAGACTACTAGGTGTTCAAGACCGAGCCGATAACGGAGGCCCCGAGCTCCTCAAGGATGGCGGTGGCTCGGCGGGCCTGGCCGGAACGGGTAGAGCGAGCACTGAAAGAACAAATAACGCCGTCGGCCAAGGCGGCGATTATACGGCCTTCAGGACAATCGAGTAAAGGTGGAGCGTCGATGATAACGTGCTCAAATCTCTGGGCCACCGAATCAATCAGAACTCGACAAGAAGGGGAACTCAAGAGCTCCGCTGAGTGCTCCAAGTGGGAGCCGGCGGGCATAACCGAAAGACGCTCTATACGGGTTCGACAGAGAGCTTGGGTCAGTGAGGCTGGATTACGCAGGACGTCGGACCAACCAGGCGATTCAGGCAGGTCAAAGACGTCGGCCAAGGCAGGGTTGTCCAGGTCGGCATCGAGCAGGAGGACGGTTCGTCCGGCCCGGGCCATGCTGATGGCCAAGTTGACACTCAAAGTGGTTTTTGTCTCGGCGGCAGTGGGTGCGGTCAGGACGATAGTACGCGGGGGTGCAGTATGGCCGAAGAGCAGGGCGGTTCGAATGTTGCGGTACTGGTCGTTGACATAATCGACCATGGAAACTTCCTGTGGCAACCAGAGCTCGTCCGTCTGGGCGTCATCAGAGCTGGGCAGAGAAGCAAGCACGGGTATGCCGACGCGACGGATGATATCTTCGGCATGGGTCAGGCGGGAATCGTAATGTTCGACCAGGGAGCCGATTCCGAGGGCCAGCAAAGCGGCCAAGAACGGACTGCCGATGATAAAGAACCAGCGGAGGTCGCTGGCCTTTTCGGCGACGTTGGCTGGACCGGCCAAGACGGGCTCGGCTGGGGGAAGCAGCTCGGCGGCCTTTTCCCGGAGCAGCTCAAGACGGTCTTCAATCAGCTCGTCAAGCTGGTCCACTTGCCCGGAGAGCTGGCGGACCTGAGTAATCTCCTGGGCAGCGGCGTTATCCTTGCTGAGTAGTTCCTTGAGGGCTGTGTCCTTTTCCATGCGGACGTGGTCCTTACCATCAACGAGGGTCTGCTGGGCGGCAACTTCGGCCTGGCGGGGGTTCCGGGCCTCTTTAAGGGCACGGGCTTTCAACTCGCTGAGTCGCTCGGTCATTCCCTGGCGAATCTGCTGGATGATGGTGGCCCGCTGCTGGGTAGTAGTCGAAGAATTCGAGCCTGCTTTTGGGAAGTCTTTCGGCAACGGGGAATCTGCCGGACCAGCAGAAGACAAAGGGATTGTAGAGGTGGTAAAAAGCTTTTCCTGGTCGGAAGTGGCAATCATGGTGCGATAAATGTCGCGGTACATTTCGAGCAGGGGGTCGTCCTCGACAAAGTCGTTCAAAAGGGCTTGGACCTTGTCGGTATCGGCAGGGGAGGTATTCAAGGCAGCAAGTCGTGCGCAGGCCTGGGTGTAATCGGCCTCGGCGGCGTCGAGATTACCCCTGGCGTCAGCCAAAGGCTGAATATAGTCCTGCCGGCGACGATAGAGGGCCCGGATGTAGGCGTCGGTGTCTCGGCCAGAGAGGCTGTCTGAAATAGCCTGGCGCTCCCGGCGAAAGCGGGCGAGTTCGTCGCGGAACTGCTGGGTAATGCGGCGATGCTGGTCGATCTGGGGGCGGATATCCAGGGCTATGTAGGCCTGGGCGATGGCATTGGCGGCGTCGACCAAGCCTTGAGGTGAAGAGTCGGTAACGACGACGGAAACTATCTGGCCTTTGTCCTGAAGTAGAGTGAAGGTGCGATCGAGGAGGTCGTCCACATCGGCAGCAGCGGTCATCTCGAGCTTGGCAGCGGCGGCGGTGATGATGTCGCGGTGGGGGATGCGCGTGAGCTCGGTGTTGAGATAGCCGGAATATCCGGCGCGGGCATCGGCGGCAGTGAGGATACCGTCAACGACCGGCCGGGGTACAAAGCGGAGCTGAGCGACGGCCTGATAAACGGGATGAACAAAGATGACGGACAAGGACAATCCAACAATCAGCAAGAGGGAGAAGATGACGAGCATGAGCCGCCATCGCCGGCGAAAGGTGCGAATCAGCAAGGAATGGGGAAGCTCTCGGGGGGCCAGATGAGGGCTCGGCAGCAGGGGATAATCTTCCGGCGGGGTAGGGGCAATATCTGGGCGGCTCTGCTCGATCTCGGAAAGCGGTGTTTGGGAAAGGTCGGGCATTTGCTAAGATCCGTTAGAGGCGGCCGAATCGGACAAAGGATGATTGTGATCAGGTGAATGCTGCAGAGCAGCCTGGATGCGTGCGTTGGCCAGACTGGTTAAGAGCTGATGGCAGTGGGTGTCAATCGAGCCGGGCATATCGGGGAGGAATTGCCGGGTTTGGCGGACATGGCGGCGGGCCAGGTTGGCTAAGGGATTGGCAGAGAAGATCAAGGTCGGCTGGTCGGCCGGGGCGGATTGAGAGGGCTTGGCTTCAACTTCCATCACAAAAGGAGAGGCTGCTGCGCGGAGCAGGCGTTTCATGAGGCCGGGGACGAGGTCAGCGGGGGGCTGAGGGGAGATAGCAGCAGGCTGCTGGGGGTCGGGGGCTTGCGATGCAGAAGGGCCTCGGGTCGAAGCGGCAGAGACGGCCCGCTTGGCCCGGCGGATTTCACTGTCGAGGTGAGCTTTGCCGGAGCGGGAGGCCTTTTTGCGAATGGTGCGTCTCTTAGCCACTGATCTGTCTTAAAAACGCAAAAGAGAATTAGCCACAGATTACGCAGATTTCACTGATAAAGAAAGGTACACATTGAAACTTATTGTAACCGGCTGGGAGGCTGAGTCAAATGTTTTGGAGAAAATCAGGTGGGGATTGTGCGAATCCAGGCTTGGGGGACCCTTCGGGTCTTTCATAATCGGGTTTGACAATATCGAACGTCCCGACAACAATAAGCCTCGGTATAACAGGGGGCTAAATAGAAGAATGAATGGGTTGCAGTGGCAGCATGAAAAACCTTAATCCAGCCAACGTTGGTTGCTGTGGGGGTATGGAAGGCATATTATGAAGCGGCGAGAATTTTTGAAAAAGACGGCTGGTCTGGGAGCAGCGGCGGCAATGAGTAGGTTGCTTAGGGATTTACCGGGTAGCAAGGCCTGGGCGGGGCAGGCTGAGAAAAAAGGGAATGGGTCGATACTGGGCAAACGGGCGTATGGGCGCACGGGGGTGAAACTCTCGATCATAGGCTTTGGGGGCATTGTGGTATCCGGGGTCGAGCAGAAACATGCCAATGAGGTGGTGAGCCGGGCGATCGAAAAAGGGGTGAACTACTTTGATGTGGCCCCGACGTACGGGGATGCGGAGCTGAAGCTGGGGCCGGCTCTGGAAGCTTATCGCAAGAAGGTTTTTTTGGCCTGCAAGACAACACAACGAAAGGCTGAGGGGGTGCGGGTGGAACTGAAGCGGTCGCTGGAACGGCTGCGGACGGATTACCTGGATTTGTATCAGCTTCATGGGATTACGGACGTGGCCAAAGACGTGGATACGGCCTTCGGCAAAGGTGGGGCGATGGAGGCGTTTATTGAGGCTAAGAAGGCGGGGATGGTGCGACATCTGGGATTCTCGGCGCACTCGGTGGAGGCGGCGATGGCGGCAATGAATCGTTACAACTTTGAGTCGGTAATGTTTCCGATTAATTTTGCGTGTTATTACGGGGGAAATTTCGGGCCGCAGATTATTGAAAAGGCCAAGGCGAAGAAGGCGGCGGTGCTGGCGATAAAGGCGACGGCCCGGGAGCCGTGGCCCGCGAAGGACCATCCGGAACGGAAGGAATTCGGTAAGTGCTGGTATCGGCCGTTGAGCGAGCGGGCAGAGATTGAGCTGGCGCTGCGTTTTGCTTTGAGTGAGCCGATGGTGACGGCGGCGATTCCTCCGGCCCAAGAGAAGCTGTTCTGGATGGCGGTGGATGCGGCGATGGATTTTGAGCCATTGGGCGAGGCGGAGAAGAAGAAAGTGCAAGCGTGGGGTGCGAAGACCAAGCCGATGTTCAGTTATAAGGAGGACAAACGATGAGCGAAGAACTCAGGCAAATCATTCACTCGGCGGCGGTGGCTGGTTGGTGGACGGTCCTGCTGGGGGCCATTTGGCTGACGGTAGCTTGGCTGATCTGGATGGGGATTCTAAAGGCCAAGCCGAGTTGGCTGATCACACTTTGGGGCGGTAATCTCGAATGGAAGCAGGTCCAGCAGATCATGCTCACCTTCATGGCTGTGTTCAAGTTGATACTCTTCGTCTGCATACTGATCTGCATCTGGCTGACGCTGTGGGCGAGGTAGGCACAGTGCGGCTGAGGTAGCGACCCGATTAAGGATTCGTGAAATCCTAAATGGGATAGATGTGTATATACAAAACGCTCGGAAAGGAGAGTGCCAATGAGCAGGGGTAGTTTGCAAGTTCAGAAGTTATCCAGAGGCGTCGTGTGCTTGATCTTTTTAGGGGTGGCGTGCGCATCCTGCGACGAGCTTCAGGGTAAGCAGGAAGAGCTGAAAGTGGAGGGAAGGCAAGAAACCCTTCAGTTCTATCCAGCTCTAGTAGTAGGGGAAAAATGGGGCTACATTGATAGGGCTGGAAAAATGGTCATCAAGCCCCAATTCGATGAGGCCAAGCATTTCTACGAAGGGCTGGCAGCTGTCAAGGTAGGAAAAAAATGGGGCTTTGTTGATCACATGGGCAAGTTTATTGCCAAACCACGATGGGATAAGGTTGGCCGTTTCAGTGATGGAATGGCACGGGTGGGAATCAAGCGAGATTACGATCCAAAAACAAATGTGATGCACTGTCGGTGGGGCTATATAGACAGAACCGGTAAGGTCATTGTCAAGCCGAAATATGATTATGTTTCCGACTTTTCAGATAACATAGCATTTGTGGAGATTGATCCTCGTTTTCCGTGGGAGATGGGCAAAAGCTATTTTATCGATAGGAGTGGAAGAAAACTGTTCAAGGGAAAAGCCCGTGCGGAAGGCCCCTTCTCTGAAGGCCTAGCTCTGGCCCGGCTTCCTCTAGACAAGGAAAAGGAAGATGAGTACAAAGGATTTGGATATATTGATAAGACAGGTACATTTGTCATTCCGCCACAATTCAAGCACAGTCAGCGATTTTCAGATGGTGTGGCTGTTGTTGACACGTTCCCTTTGCCCCACCCAACATTCGGCCGTATTGTCCACAAAAATGGCAGAGTAGTGAAGATATCCGATAGGATGTTAGGTGATTTTTCGGAGGGCTTGTGCATCGTCAGTTTATCTTCTGGTAACGACGCATATATGGATAAGACGGGCAAGGTGGTCATAGAAGGGCAACCGTCCTGGCGTGCTTATCCTTTCCAGGAAGGCTTAGCACTCGTGGAGGTCAAGGGCAAGGATGGGCTAAGGTACGGCTTCATCGATAAAACCGGTCAATTCGCCATTGAGCCGCAGTTTCGGGAGGCCGAGTCATTCCATAATGGATTGGCTTATGTGGATGGCAGGTATATTGACAAAACCGGCAAGTTCGTTTGGAAGTCATCAGACTATAAGGATTAGAGATTTCTGCGGAGTACAGGTAAGTAGGGGCAATAGAAGTCGGAGTCGGTGAAGGATAGAAACAGCACATCAGAAAAAGGGGAGCTGGGCAGGCGGGTGAGTGAGGAGCTTTTGCCGTTTGTCGAGCAGCCGGGGCAATATATCGGGGGGGAAGTCAATCAAGCCAAAAAAAACCTCACTCAATGCCAGGTGAAAATAGCCCTGGCGTTTCCGGATGCGTACGCGGTGGGGATGAGCCATCTGGGCTTGGCTATACTCTATGAGATTGTGAACAATATGGAAGCAGTAGCGGCGGAGCGGGTGTACTGCCCGCGGCGAGATGCTGAGAAGGTGATGAGAGAAAAGGGGATTGAACTGTTTAGCTGGGAGTCGCGGCAGGCGGTGCGGGGGTTCGATATCCTGGGGTTTTCGCTGCAATATGAGATGTGCTGCACGAACGTGCTGACCATGCTGGGTTTGGCCCGGATAAGTTTGAAGGCGAAGGAGCGAGGTGAAGATGAGCCGTTGGTTATCGGTGGTGGGCCGATAGCCGAGACGCCGGAACCGCTGGCGGAGTTTTTCGATGCGTTCATCATCGGGGACGGCGAAGAGAGTTTGCCGGCATTTATCCAAGCATATCAAGAAATGCGAAATACCCCCCGGCACGTAGGCCGGGGGCGTTGGCGAGAAGAGATGCTGCGGGAGATGGCGCGGAGATTTGACTGGCTGTATGTGCCGAGCTTGTATGAGGTGAAGTATGCGAAGGATGGGAGGATTGCGAGTTTTGAGCCGAGGTTTGCGGATGTGCGGGCGAAGATTCGACGGGCGCAGGTGAATGATTTTGAGAGGTGCCCAGGGGTGAGCCGACCATTGGTAGCTCATACGAAGATCGTGCACGAACGGGTGGCGATTGAGATCATGCGGGGCTGTCCAAACAAGTGCCGATTCTGTCAGGCGGGGTACACGCGGCGGCCGGTGCGGTACCGAAGCGTAGAGAGGATAGTGGAATCGGCGAGGGAGGCACTAAAGGCTACGGGATATGACGAGGTCTCGCTGGTGTCGCTGAGCACGTCGGATTATCCGAAGCTGGCTGAGCTGATCAAACGGCTGAACGAGGAGTTTGCGAAGGGGCGGGTGAATGTTTCTTTGCCGAGCCTGCGGGTGGGCGAAACGCTGCGACTTTTGCCGGAGCAGATCTCGGTGGTCCGTAAGAGCGGGCTGACTATTGCCCCCGAATCGGCCAGCGAGCGGATCCGCCTGGCGATGAACAAACGAATAAGTGATGAGGATCTGACCGCTGGTGTAGCCGAGGCCTACAAGGCGGGCTGGCGACAGATCAAGTTGTACTTCATGGCCGGGTTCGAGGGTGAAGAGCTGGAAGACATAGAGGGTATTTATGAGCTGGCGGTGAAGCTGAGCGAGCTTCGCCGGGAGGTGGCAGGGGGTCCGGCGAAGGTGAACGTGGCGGTGTCGTGGCTGGTTCCCAAGCCGCATACGCCGTTGGCGTGGTGGGGACAAAAAGAGGCGGAGTATTTTCACGGGGTGCGTCGGATGCTGCGGAGGCGACAGAGCAGAAAACATAAGGCGGTGCAGATCAAGTTTCATAACGTGGAGCGGTCGGTGCTGGAGGCGGTGCTGAGCCGAGGCGATCGGCGGTTGGGAGCGGTAATCGAGTGGGTATGGAAAGCGGGGGCGAGGTTCGATGCCTGGGACGAGGAATTCGAGGCGGGTCTTTGGGAGCGGGGCTTTGAGGCGGCGGGGTTGGAGGCGAGCTTCTATGCAAATCGGCAAAGAGATTATGAGGAGATTTTGCCGTGGGAGCACATTGAAGCGGGCCCCGGAAAAGACGAACTGATCGAAGAAGCCAAAAAGATCAGGGGTTTGTGGAAATAACCGTTAGAGGGCAGCTCCGGCTAGAGCGGGTTCCAAGAAGGCGGGCTCGTGCTGCTCGGCAAGGACCTCGGTGAGATGGTTGAGGTATTCCTGGAGAGATTCGTGGGAGAAGGCGGCCAGGAATTCGGGCCTGGCTGAGGTGTTGATCTCCATGATGCGGTCGATGATTTCTCTTTTGGTCATGCGGGACCTCGCAGTAATCGGGCAACGGTTGTGAACAGCTGCGACACAGGTGAGGACGATTTTCTTTATCGGGTATCAGGGAAGAAAAACTTTAGCGGTAGTAGAATGGGGCAGTCGGGGCGGCGAAGGTCCTATAAATAGGGCAGGTTATATATCTGAAGGATGGTTTGGAGAAGCTCCGCCGGCAAAGACCGGGGCGTTGGGCAAGGCGGGTAATAAAAGAACCGGGGGCCGAGCTCCTCCCGCCTGGAACAAATTGGCGTCCGTCGGCCCCCGGCTATATTAATAACTGCCGGCAGGAACGTAACCGGCAGGTAGGAACAAAGGTGTAAGTCACGAAGACGCTCCTGTATCCTCTCTCTTTTCTCTAGGGCGTGCATTTGCCGCTGGACGGGCAAGTTCAGTAACGGCAAGTCGAACAATTTTTAAGAGATTCGGCCGATATTTATGAGCGATACAAAAGCAAGATATGATCTGTCACACGAACGAATAACTTGGCCTTCTACTTTTATTATTCCCGCGAAAAAAGAAAAGGCAAATAAAGCGGAAAGAAATTCTTTATGAGGGTTACGACGGGCGTGCAGGAATCGAAAGAGAAAGGTGAATAAATGGAACGCAAATAAGAAAGGCAAAACGGTTTTAGTTCTGCGATGTCGTGGTTGGTTGGTTTTGGTTGAACAACAATTCCAGGCGGGCCATCAACAGGGCGGTCTCAAGCTGGGGGTCGGGCACGAGGGGGGCTTGCTCTTGCGTGGAATCATCATGGGGGGAGGTTTGGGTCGGCTCGGCAGTCGGCTCAAGGGGTCCTTCGGGCTCGGAAGAATCAGCAGGGGGCTGGGGAGGTTGCGAAACATGGTCGTCGGGGGAGTCGTTTGGAGTATGGATGATCTTGGCCTCGCCCCAGCGGGCGTAGAGTGATGTAAACTCGCTAGGAGTCAAGTCCACGTGAAAATCAGGCTCGACTCCCCAGGTGTCGGCTTCGTCGGAGCGTTGAACGTTGCGTCCTTCGGGCAGATACCAGTAGCCAGTGGTGAGCCTTATGCTGACCTGGGAATCGTCGAACCATGTCGGCCGCAAGGGAAAAATCCTTTGGACCAGTCCTTTGCCAAAGGTGCGCTCTCCTACGATGGCGGCACGGTGGTGGTCCTGGAGGGCGCCGGCAACGATTTCAGCGGCGGAGGCCGATCCGTCGGAGGTGAGGACGACCATGGGCCAACCGGCACAGGAGTCGGGGCGTAGGGTCTTGGCGGTGGAAGATTTGACCCGACGTCCGCCCTTATATCGCTGGGTAGTGACGATAACTTTATCGGCCGGCAGAAAACGGTCGGAGACTTCTTCGGCGCCCCTTAGAGTGCCCCCGGGGTCGAAACGCAAGTCGAGGATAAGAGCACGAGCGCCCTGCTTGCGGCAGGCCTCGATGGCCTGGTCGAGTTGGCCGGTGGTGTTCTTCATGAAGTGGGCGATTCTGATATAGGCAATCTTTTCGTCCTCGTCGAGGATATAGTCCCAAGTGTCGTCGGGCAGGCGGCTGTAGCCGAAGACAGATCTGATTTTGATTTCGTCGCGGACGATGGGTACGTCAAACTCCTGGGTGCGACCGGGGCGTTTGATGGTCAAATTGACAGTGGTTCCTTTTTTGCCGGTGATGCGTCTGACAGCCCCGTTGACGGTGATGCCCTTGGTAGTTTTTCCGTCAACGGCGACGATCAAATCGGCGGCCTGGAGTCCGGCCTTGAAGGCTGGAGTGCCTACCACGGGGGTGAAGACCTCAAGCTGTTTGGCCTTATTTATGCGGATCAGTACGCCGATGCCGTTGAATTTTCCGGTGATGGTTCTGGAAAGCCATTCTTGCTGGTCGGGCCAAATCATCTCGGTGTAATCATCGAGTGCCTGGAAGGCCTGATTAGTAAAGAGGTCGACCAGGATAGGCTCGGGAATGTGAAGGTCTTGGCGGTTCTGGGAAATGGTCTGATAATAGATTTTGCGAAGGTCCCCGGCAGTAACATGGGGGTCTTTATTGAGCGAATCAATTTTTTGGTCGGTATAGTTGACCAGGCGAGGCAGGGCCAAGCTTTGATCAGGCTCAGTAGAGAAGAGTTCGTCCAAGTGTTTGGTGGTCAGGAACAAGCGAAAGCCTTTAAGGGCCCCCAGGAGCATCTTGTGATAATCGACGGGCTCGACGTAATACTTGTCGATAACGAGGAGAGCCCTTTCAAAATCGCGTTTTTTGACATCGCGGAGCCTCTGCTGCCAGTCGGAGTCTTTGCCATAGGCGCCCTGGATGCTGGCGTGCAGGCCGGCCTGCTCGTAGCGCTGCTTCCAAGAGTCATCGTCTTTAAAGATGAGTACTATCTCACGGAGGATCAGGGCGGCTTCGCCGTATTCTCCTTCATCGGAGAGCTTATCGGCCTGGGCGGCGCAGAGCTGGACCAACTCGTCGAGCCAATCTTCGCTGCGGAGGTCCTGAGGACAGGGGCTAGCCAAGACGGCCTTCAGAGCAGAGGCCAAGGCGTCTTGTTCTCCTTCATCGGAGAGTTTATCGGCTTGGGTGGCCGAAAGCCGGACGAGCTTGTCGAGCCAATCTTCGCTGCGACGCTCCTCGGGGCTGAGGCTGGCCAAGATTGCCTTTAGAGCATAGGCAAAGGCGTCTTGTAACTTGGCCTGCTGGATATGTTCCTTGGCCTGAGCGACGTGTTCGTCGGCGGTTTGGCGTCGGCGGAGATTGCGGTCAGAGAAGAACTGGTGGTACTGGCTGAGCCAATCCTGCACACGCGGGCTGTCGCTGAGAGACAGTTCAAGAGAGGTTAGGAGCAGATTCTCGGCCTGGACGAGGTCGTTCTGGTTGAGCAGATCGAGCACCTGGCGCTGAAGCTCTCGTGTGGAGAGGAGAACCCGGGCAGGCTGGGCAGGGGTCGGCGGGGTCTGGACGTTGGCCAACTGGGGCGGTGCGGCCAAAAGCGGAGTGAACAGCAGGAGCAGGACGAGAAAGAAGCTCAGCAAAAGACTAATTGGTTTGCTGGAACTCACGGGTTCTCCATCACGGCTGAAATCAGCTCATGCGTTAGGATAATCGGAACACAACGTGCCTAAGTATAGCATGTAGAAGGGGGAAAGGTCAAGAAATGAAGCAGGGACACAGGGCCAAAGGCACAACGCATAGCGTCCTTCCCGTAGGGACCTGTGGTCGGAAGGCACAGAGTGAAAAGCAGGAAAGCCAAGAAAAGGCGGGGAAAAAGGGTTTACCAGGGTCCGGAGTCCTCGGGAGGCAGGCGAAAGTGGGCATTGTAAAGACGGTTGGCAGCCCAGTACCAGAGAACCAGCGAGGCGAGTACGAGCAGAAGAGTGGCTACAGCCCAGAGGATGTCCCAGAGGGGCAGAGGGCCGGCAGAGGGGAGCCTAAGCAGAAGAACGATAACGTAAAGGGCGAAGAGGATGAATCCGGCCAAGGCGGATCGGCGGGACAGGCGGACCTGCCAGGAATCTCGGCCGGTCAGGGCCAGGGCTAAGACGACGACGGGCCAAACGGCAACAGCGAAGCCGACCAAGACAAAGATGGCGGCTACGAGAACCAGGGCGGCGTGGACAAGAAAGTAGATGACGTGGTCTCTATTAGGGGAGAAGTCCATGGAAGTGGAGAAGCGGTCAAAACGCTGGCGGAAAGTTTCGGTGATGTTCATGGGCTTGCTCGCGAATAAGAGGTTTTCTTGTTCACTTGTGACCGAGGCAATTTCCGGATGTATATTTGGCGACGGCTTTGGCCAAATCGACATTGTTGATGTTGGCCAGGGTGCAGAGCCAGGCAAAGACGTCGGCGAATTCTTCCTCTATGTTTTTGTGGTCGTTTCCGGCCAAGGCGGTGGCCAATTCGCCGACCTCCTCGATGAACCACATGAAGGTAGCAGGAGTGCCGCGCTGCCGGTCGCGGGTTTCGTAACGGTCGGAAATGAATTTTTGGAATTCATAAATCTTCATTTTCTGAGCAACCTTTCCAGAAGGGCGGTCAGGCTCGGTGTGAGCCGGAGGCCGAAGCAAAGTACAGCGTACATAATACCGCGGGATTGAAGGCTCTGCAATGGGTTCAAAACAAGATGCTATTCGGTGTCGTCGGCGATGAGGGTGAGGATTTCGTGGTCGCCGAGCTTCTGGCGGCCGTGGAGAAAGGTGAGCTCGATGAGAAAGGCGATGGCGACGATTTTTCCGCCGAGGCCCTGGACGAGCTGACAGGCAGCGGCCATGGTGCCGCCGGTGGCTAAGAGATCGTCAACAAGTAGGACTCGCTGGCCGGGGGAAATGGCGTCGGTGTGAATCTCGATGGTATCAGTGCCGTATTCGAGCTGGTAGGTAGCGGAGGCGGTGTCGGCGGGGAGTTTGCCGGGCTTGCGGATGGGGACGAATCCGGCCTGGAGCTGGCGAGCGACGGCGGCGCCGAAAATAAAGCCGCGGGATTCGACGGCAGCGACTATATCGATGTTACGCTGACGGTAAGGTTCGGCCAACTGTGCCACGGCCTGGTCGAGGGCGGCGGGGTTGGCCAAAAGCGGGGTGATGTCGCGAAAGCCGATGCCGGGCTTGGGGAAGTCGGGCACCAAACGGATGAACTGACGAAGATCTATAGACATAACAAGTCCAAAAATCAAAAATCAAAGTGCAAAATGACATATAAAAATTCAAAAATGCCGTCCTCGGTTAAAGCAGACTGATAAAGCTTAACTGGTGGTTGGGGGGTGCCTGGCAAATACAGCCGGACGTCGTCATTTTGAATTTTGCACTGTAGTTTTGATAATTGCATTTTGATATTTGATATAAACGGCTGTATTTGCTTCTACCTCAATAAGCTATTGCCGTTATTCAAGCTGGGGCTTACGCTGTAGTACTAGCTAGCGGGGACCTGGGCTTCAATCTCCTCGAGGAGGTCCACGACGTCCTGAGCGGATCTGCACTGCAAAAGGAAGTTGAGGAAATTGCCATGATTGGCCACGGCGGCGATGCGTCCGAGGATACGAATCTGGCGGTCCTTATCGGCTATGGGCGAAGCGAGCATAAAGACGGCATGGGTGGGTTGTTTATCGAGGGAGTCAAAATTAACCCCGTCCCGGGAAAAGCCCAAGACGCCAACTAGGCCGGAACTGAGAGCGGTGCGGACGTGGGGGATGGCAATGCCCCTTCCGATGGCGGTGGTACCGAGGGCCTCGCGGGCCAGGATCTCCTTGACGAACTTTGGGAGATCATCCTTGTTGAGCTGGTCAGTGATCGCCAGGGCGTTGGCCAACTCCTCAACGACTTCTTTCTTGGTGGAGGTCTGTAAGGGAAAGACAACACGATCGACGGAAAAGAGGGCTTTCAGCTTGCTGAGATCTACGGTCATAAGAAAACTCCGGCAGGTTCGAAACTCCAAAGGGGCATGATGATAGACTCACGGTCGGGAATTTTCAAGAACAAAGCAGCAGAATTGCGATAATCGGGGGGCAGAAATCATTCTAAGGCCTGGTCCAGGGAGTCGTAAATAGCTAATAAGCGATCCAGGCCGGTGGTTTTTATTATCTGGAGGATGAGCGGCTGAGGCCCGGCCAGGCGGAGGAAGCCTCCGGCCTCTCGCAGACGGGTGTAGGTGCGGACGAATACGCCCAGGCCCATAGAAACGATGAAATCCATGCGGGTCAAGTCGACAACCAGGCGGGTGTGCCCGGCATCGATAAGCTCGTTGAAAAAGTCGAGCAGAGGGTTGCTGTCGGCACTGTCCACCGAGCCGACGATGGTGATAACAACCAGATGCGGGCGCTTATCAACAGAAAGTTCCATGGGACTTTAGCCTGCCTGCCTGCTTTGAGGGGAGGTAATCCGTTTGACCATGCGGACTTCGTTTCCGCGAGAATTGTAAATAACTTCGTCCATATAAGCGCGCATAAGAGTGATGCCGCGACCACTGGGGTCTTCGAGGTGGTCATCAGTGGTAGGATCAGGTACGGCGGCAGGGTCGAAGCCCTGGCCCTGGTCGGTAACGATGAGCTGGACCTTTTCGGGCTCGACGGCAAACCTGACGGTAACGGTCTTATCGGGGTCGAGACGATTGCCGTGCTTTATGGCGTTGGAGAGGGCCTCCTCGAGAGCTAAACGAACGGCAAAAAGATAATCATCGGGATAGTTTTGGCGACGGAGCTCGGTAATCAGACGCTGCTCGACCTGGCGAGCAGAGGAGAGCTCGGAAGAAATGCTAAGGCACTGGAAGTGCTGATTGGTACTCACGGGCAACACTGAATTTCAGAAGGCTGCAAAAGCAGCGTGGGCGGAATCATGGACCTCAAAGACACGATGCAGCCTTGTTATAACAAAGGCCTGGTAAATGTGGGGGAGTATATTGCAGAGCTTGAGCTGTCCGCCGGTGGCGTCGAGCTTCTTGGCGAAAGAAACCAGAAATCCCAGAGCTGAAGATGACATTTGCTGGACTCCGGCGAAGTTGATGAGGATTCTGAGGCCGGGACGCCGTTCGAGCAGGGAAGTCAACTGTTGGCTAATGTCAGCGATGGCGACGTGGTCAACAATCCTCCGATCAGCAAACTCCACCACCAAGACGTCGTCTTGGAAAGAAATAATCAGACGCGAGAGCTCTTCGGACACCCAAAACCTTTCGCTACAGCCCGGATGGTGCAAAAAGAGGCCATCAACGCGCTGAGCCGATAGAAGCGGCTCGGGCCAGTCGGAATATGGTATGCAGCCGAAGGGGCCAGGTCAAGGGTTTTCGGCAATTGCAAAAGCCTTGACGGCAAGGGCAAAGGCGCGTAGAATAGAGAGCTGTCATATCTGAGGCCTTGGGTGGGGTTCTTTGAAGGGGCTAAGCAGGGAGTGAGAAAAATGGCTATGGCAGTTCAATCACACGAGGACAGGCTTACCGACCACAGCAGAGACCTGGGCGAAGCTATGCAGCGAGCGACACATAGTCGTTTCTTCCGGTTTTCTCCGCCGGATGCCTGGCAACCGGCGACGAATCTGTACGAAACGGCGGACCGCTACGTAGTCTGCATGGATCTGGCGGGGGTGAACCGAGAGGAAATAGACGTGGAGGTTCGCCAGGAGGTGCTGGTAATCCGGGGCCGACGTGAAAGCCCGTGTCCGCAGAGCAGCTCGAAGGTGCATCTGATGGAGATCGATCACGGGAATTTCCGTCGGACGATAACGATTCCATCGAGCGTAAACGTGGACAACATCCGAGCCCGCTACGTGGACGGCTACTTATGGGTGGAGCTGCCGAAAAGCAGTGGGTAGGAGCAGGGCTGGGGCGGGCGGGACAGAATAATCGCGATACAATAAAGGCAGCTCATGGACTCAGAAACAGACAGGCCAATCCGAGAGTTCTGGGTGGAAGCAGAAGACGGCTCAGATCAGGATACGGGGATAATCAGGTCGGGCCAGGCCGACGAATCCGGTCCGGAGCAACTGGAAGTCCCCAAGGAATTGGCTATTCTGCCCATCCGCAACGGGGTGGCGTTTCCAGGGACGGTGATGCCTCTGACCATCGGTCGGGAACGGTCGAAACGTCTGCTGGACGATATTCTACCCGAGATCAAGGTGGTGGGAATATTCACTCAGAAAGATCCGCAGGTGGAAGATCCGGGTTTTGGAGACCTGTACGGGGTGGGCTGCGCGTGCGTGATCCTCAAACTTCTAAAGCTGCCCGAAGCGAATTTGTCTATCGTGGTGCACGGACTGACGCGGGTGGTTATCGAAAAAGGGCTGGGGACCGAACCTTACCACCGAGCAGTAGTGCGGATCGTGGAAAATCGGGTGGAGCCTTCCAAAGAGCTGGATGCCCTAATCCTGTCGGTGCGGGAGACCGCGAGCAAGATAATCAATCTGAGCCCCAATGTGCCCAACGAAGCGGGTCTGGTTCTGGATAACATCACGGATCCGGGATCGCTGTCGGACTTTCTAGCGGCGAACGTGACGGCAAAACTGGAAGACAAACAAGAGCTGCTGGAAATGACGGCGGTGAAGAGGCGCTTCAGCAAGCTGGCTGAGCTGATGGGCCGACAGGTGGAAGTGCTGGAGCTGAGCAACCAGATTCAGACCAAAGTCAGGGAATCGATCGATAAGAATCAGCGGGAATACTTCTTACAGGAACAACTCAAGGCCATCCAGAAGGAACTCGGACAAGCGGACCAGCGAACGACGGAAGTGGCGGAGATGGAAGAAAAGATCTCCCAGGCAAAGATGCCCGAAGCGGTGGAGAAAGAAGCCCGGAGAGAGCTGGATCGGATGAGCAAGATTCCCATGCAGTCTCCGGAGTACTCGGTGTCCCGGACGTACGTGGATTGGCTCTGCGAGGTGCCGTGGTCGGTTAGCACGGAGGATAATCTGGATATCCGCCGAGCAGCGAAACAACTGGACGACGATCACTACGATCTGCAGAAAGTGAAAAAGCGGGTTCTGGAGTTCCTGGCGGTGCGTAAACTCAAGCCCAGCGGTCGAAGCCCGATCCTCTGCTTCGTGGGTCCTCCGGGAGTGGGCAAGACCTCGCTGGGCAAGAGTATCGCGGCGGCGCTGGGTCGAAAGTTTATCCGGATATCGCTGGGGGGGGTGCGGGACGAGGCGGACATCAGAGGGCACCGACGGACTTATATCGGGGCCCTGCCGGGACGTATTATCCAGGAGATTCGCAAGGCCCGCTCGCACAACCCGGTATTCATGCTGGACGAGGTGGACAAAATCGGGCAGGACTTTCGGGGAGACCCGGCAGCAGCCCTGCTGGAAGTGCTGGACCCGGAGCAGAACTTCAGCTTCACGGATCACTATCTGGATGTTCCTTTCGATCTGTCAAAAGTGATGTTCATCGCTACGGCGAACTACATGGAACCGGTGCCCCCGGCCCTGCGTGACCGGATGGAAGTGATAGAATTGCCGGGGTACACGGCGATGGAAAAGCAGTACATTGCCGAGCGTTTTCTGCTGCCAAGGCAACTGGAGGAGAACGGGCTGAGCGACGGCAAACTGAAGATGTCGGAAAAGGCGCTGCAGGGGGTTATTCAGTCTTACACGCGGGAGGCGGGGGTGCGGAACCTGGAACGGGAGCTGGGGAGCATATGCCGGGCAGTGGCCGCCCAAATCGCCAAGGGGCGAAAGAAAGCCCAGGTGATTACGGAAAAGTCGCTGGGGAACTATCTGGGACCGGTAAAATATGAGCGGGAGTTGGCCCAGCGGACGAGCATGCCGGGGGTGGCAACAGCTCTGGCCTACACGCCGACGGGGGGGGAGATCATGTTCGTGGAGGCCACGGGGATGCCGGGGAAGGGTCAGATAATCATCACCGGTCATGTGGGCAACGTGATGGAAGAGTCGATAAAGGCGGCCCACTCTCTGCTGCGCTCGCATACAAAAGAACTGAAGATCAGTGACGACGTACTGGCCAATAGTGATATTCACGTACATGTTCCGGCTGGTGCTGTTCCCAAGGACGGTCCTTCGGCAGGATTGGCGATATATGTGGCGTTGGTGTCGCTGCTAACGGGCAAGGTAATTAATCCCGACGTAGCTATGACGGGGGAGATAACGCTGCGGGGGCTGGTGCTTCCGATTGGCGGGGTGAAGGAAAAGGTGCTGGCGGCGCATCGGGCAGGGATAAAATGCGTGATTCTTCCAGCGAGGAATCGCAAGGACATGACAGACATTCCCAAGGAAGTCAAGTCGGAAATGAGCTTCCGTTTCGCGTCTCGAGTGAGTGAGGGATTACGGCTGGCTCTGAAATCCGAGCCGGGCAAAAAGCGGCAACGAGCGAACAAGAAATAGGCGAGGGAGAAATTAGTTGCCTTGAGTGGCTAAGAGGTATAGGATATTTGGCGGTAAAATTTTTTTGCGCCCATCAAATCGGGCACAAAGCTAGGATTTGCGCCTATCCAACGGCCGGCGAAGGAAAGAGTCCGTGGCTGGGCGATGGTGTAATTAAAGCTGCGGCAAGAAGTTAGCATACCAGCAAGGTGAGGATTATGTCTGAAGATTATAAACTAGCTTTCGCGGATGATTTGGGATTCTGCAATATCCTGCTCTCGGCTATTGGCGGGGATGGTGCGAACATGGCGGCCAAGATGCTGTTCAAGCTGGGGGTGCTGGAAGTGGGCCTTGACGGCGGCTACGACGCGAAGTACGGGTCGGAGAAAAAGGGTACGCCGACAGACGTATCGGTTCGTTTCTGCAAGGCCGGTACGGCGGTGCGGGCGGTAGGACCAACGACTAGGGCGCATATCCTGGTAGTTTTCCACGAGAGCCTGATCCGTCCTCTGGCGCTGAACAAAGGGCTGTACGCCAATGCGATTGTGATTGTGAACTCGACCAAGTCGCCCGAAGAGGTGCGGGACATTCTGGAATTGAACTCGGGACGGGTAATCTGCCTGGACGCGAGCAAGATCGCCGAGGAGACACACAGTCGATTGAATATGCCCATGCTGGCGATGCTGTGCAACGTGCTGAGCTTTCCGGCTAAGGTGGTGGAAGAGGCAGTGAAAAAGCAATGGCCACGGGCGGCCGAGGCCAACGTGGCTGCGTTCAGGGCGGCAGTGAGCACGGCTAAAGAGGCCCAGTTTGGGGCGGATGGTAAGTATCCGCTGGTGGAATTCAGCGAGTCGCGCGGGGGGCTCGGCTTCCTGAACATGCTGCCGGGGGGGAGGATCGATGCCCTGAAACATTCGACAGTAGAGCGAGATAATGCTGAAGGCAGATTAGGGCCCAATCCGATCTTCGATGCTGAGGAGTGCACGAGCTGCGGGATGTGCCTGACGGTCTGCCCGGATCCGGGGGCAATCGTGTGGAAAGAAAAGAAGATGACGGGGATTGATTCGAAGTTTTGCAAAAGCTGCATGCGGTGCGTGGAAATCTGCCCGCGGACCGGAAGAGCACTAAGAGATCCACATAAAAAAGAAGAAGCAAAAGAAACCACGGTAGCAGGGGAAAAAAAGTAAGGCGGAAGGCTATTTCGAATTGCGAATTGCGAATTTAAGGAAATAAATACAATGGCTAAGGCAGCAGTAATCGAGAAACCAAAAACTAAGGCTTCCAAACCACAAACGGTGTGGATAGGCAACGGCAACGAGGCGGTGGCTCGGGCGATTATACAGATCGGCTATGACGGCGAGGGATATTACCCGATAACCCCGTCGAGCGATGCCGGGGAGGCGGTGAGCAAGGCCTTTGCGGCGGGTGAAACCGATATTGCCTTTGTGCCTCTTACCTCGGAGCTGGCGGCTATAAGTGCTTGCGCGGGTATGGCCATCGCCGGCGGCAGAGTAGTAGATGTAACCAGCGCGAACGGTCTGCTACTAAAGATTGAAGAGATGCCAGCTATCTCCGGACTGGCTTTGCCGATGGTGTTGAATCTTTCGACGCGGGATGTGTCGGCGCCTCTGAACATCAAGAACGGGCACAGCGATCTGGCGGCGTGCCTGGGGATGGGGTGGATGATCCTGTGCGCGCCGACGGTGCAGGCAACGTATGATATGAATATCCTGGCGTTGAAGGTAGCGGAGGCGGTGAATTTGCCGGCCATCGTGGCCTATGACGGATTCCATACATCGCATGCCAATCGGCGGATTGAGATATTCGCGGAGAAAGAGGATGTGCGGGAGTTCTTGGGTGAAAAGCCGAAAGGGACGACGATTTTCGACGTGGAGAATCCACACACCTTTGGGCCTTATATGAATGACGATCTGATCAACACCAAGGTGCAGATCGATGCCAAGATGGCGAGGGCCTATGAGGTGTTGCCGGGGATATTCGAGGAGTACGCGAAGTGGTCGGGCAGAGAGTACGGATTCGTGGAGCGGTACGGTGCGGATGATGCGGAAGTGGTAATGGTGATGATAAATACGGGAGGGGAAACGGCCAAGGATGCGGTGGACAGGCTTGTGGGCCGGGGGGAAAAGGTGGCGGTGGTGATTCCGAAGGTGCTGCGGCCTTTCCCTGAGAAAGAACTGGTGGAGGCGGTGGCTGGGGCGCGGACGATCCTGGTGGGTGAACGAGTGAGCCAATACGGGGCGAGCAACTACTTGGCCAACGAGCTGGGGGCGGCGCTGCAACGGGTGGGAACCAAGGCGGAGATTATTCAGCGGACGTACGGGGTGGGTGGATTGACGCTGACATCGGAGGATGCGGAGAAACTGTTCGAGATAGCCCAGGGCTGGCCGAACCTGGATGATGCGGATGAGCAGAAGCGCAAATGGTACTACGGGGCTTGGCCGGGCGATATAGATTACACGCCAGCGGTGAAAATCGAAGCGGCAACGGGTGAGGACAAATCGCTGAATATCGGGGCAGAAAAAGTGAATCTGCGTGAACTATCCCAGATGCCGATACGGTTCGAGAAACACGCGGCCTGCCCGGGATGCGGGATCTTCGTGAACCTAAACCTGTTCCTGCGGGGCATCGATGGGCCGGTAGTGGTGTTCTTCAACACCGGCTGCGGGATGGTGGTGACGACGGGTTATCCGTATACGACGTTCAAAGTGCCGTACTTCCATAACCTGTTCCACAACGCCTCTTCGACGGCTACGGGGGTGGTGGAGATGTACAAACGGTTCCGGGCTCAGGGCAAGCTCAGCAAGGAGATAACCTTTATCGCTATCAGCGGCGATGGGGGTACGGACATCGGGATGGACCAGGTTATCGGGGCGGCGCTGCGGAACGATCCGTTCATTCTGCTGGAATACGACAACAAAGGGTATATGAATACGGGGGCCCAGATGTGCTACACGGGGATCAAGGGGCAGCGGAACAGCAATGCCCACATCGGCCCGCAACAGAAGGGCAAAACGACACACCATAAGGACGTGATCGAGATATTGCGAGGTACAAATTGCTCGTATCTGTTCCAGGCGGCGGAGTCGAATGCAGTAGATATGATCCGCAAGGCCCGCAAGGCGCAGCAGACGGTGCGGGATGGTGGTTTTGCGTTCGGGAAACTGTGGAGCGTGTGCCCGCTGAACTGGGGGATGAAAGAATCGAACGGGCCGGCGTCGGTTAAGGCGGCGGTGGACTCGTGTCTGTTTCCGCTGTACGAGATTGAAAAGGGGATCACAACGCTGAATTACGATCCGGAAAAGCGCAAGAAGAAGGTTCCGGTAACTGATGCGTTCAAGCTGATGGGGGCGGGTTTTGCACATATGATGAAACCGGATTTCGCTGAGATAGTGGCTGACGTTCAAGGGGAGGTGGATCGGCGCTGGGCAAGGCTCAAGGCCAAGGCGGAGAACGAGATTCTCTGAAAAGAAGGGCACAGAGCCACAAAGGCACAAAGCAGATAAAGAAAGAGAAGATTTTTGACGCTGATTTCGCTGATTACGCAGAAAGATAATTAGCCACAGATTCATCCTTCGTAGCAGAGCTACTACGGAGAACAGGTTTCACAGACTACACAGATAATTAGGAAAAGGCCGGGTTGAGATGCCCGGCCTTTCTTGTTTTTGTGGCGAGTGGGCTTAAGGAATATCCCCCGCTGTTTATCGGGGATATCATCTGCCGAACGTTACGGCTCAGCTTCCGGCGCAGCTACGCGACGGTAAGCTGGAACCGTCTTGTTAGACATTCTTCCTTTTCATATAGAACCAAAGCTTGTGGCCGTCGTGTCCCAGTAGAAGGAAGCCCTTCTCGAAACGGAACGTCTGCTGCCCTTCCAGTTTGGACGGCCAGAACGCAAACCATTCCGCCAGACGTTTGCCGGCAGCCGTGCTGGGTTTGTCAAACCGATATGTTATCATCATGCCACGCTCGAGCGAGTACGTCCCCGTGAGCGATTCGTCGATCGTATTGATGCCTTCGGTTCGGCTGGATCGCCACACGAATTGTCCGTTTGCCCGGAAGGTTACCTCAAGATTCCAGTCGGCATCTCCGGGGTACGCGTGATCTTCCGCCTGGGTGTGCTGCTTGGTCCATGTGCCGGTCAGCCCGAACTCGGGTCCTTCCCGGCCATCGCAAGCTGCCAGCGTACCGGCGATCCCAACAAACACGAAAAACATGGTTGATCGTGACATCATTCTCTCCAGTTGAACTTGGTTTGGTGTATCGGAGACATTTCGAGTCAGTCAGACAGCTTGGGCTGAATCACCAGCAGCGTAATCGGATTGCGCTGAGGGGTCTGGCGCATGAAATCGCGGAGGTCGCGCCATAAATCGCGGAGCATATCAGCGGCAGGTCTGGCAAAGTTCTCCTCCACACTTTGAGTAAAGCGTTCCAGGCCGTACTGCTGACGCTGAGCATTGCGGGCGGTAAGAAGGCCCTTGGTCCAGAAGATAAGGGTCTGTCCGGACTGCATGTACACAGATCGGTCGGTAAAGGCAGCGATGGGGTCGAGGCCCAAAGGGACCAGATCCTGGGCGGCCAGGATGTCCAACTTTCCAGATTTGTTGAGCACAAAGGCGGGCTGACCACCGGCATTAGCCAATTCGAGATGTCCGGAGTCGAGCCGTAACCTGAGGACCATGGCTGAGATCGGACAGGGATCGGGAGCGGAGAGATAATCCCTATTCATGAGTTCCAGCAGTGCGGATGGGCTCTGCCCAGTACGGCTCCACATGGCGAAAGCCCCGCGGAGACGAGCCAAGCAAGCCAAGGATTGGCCATCGTGCCGAGCGGTCTTGGCGAGGACGATGGTGAGAGTATTGTCGTCAAGAAGGTGGACGTCATGGCAGTCGGTACCGTCGCCGCGCCCGGGATAGGCGGCGGCCTGGATGGCACAACTGGGCGGGGCGGGCAAGGCAGCCGGCTTTAGCAGAGCGGCAACCTGGGCGGCAGAGCCAACCAAACGATTGGGCTGCTGACGCTTGGCGGACCACTCGGCAACCATGCGATGAATAGCAGTGCCGATGTAGGCGGCTATGATGATGAACTGATCGAGGTCGGCCTGATTGTAGGCGGGACTGTCGGCGGAATTATCAACGTAGATCACCCCAACAGTTCCCCTAGGAGTCTGGACGGGACAGGACATGGCTGAGCCGATGCGCTTGAAACTCTGAATCCCGGTTCCACGGCGGGGGAAATCGGCCGTTCTGGGAATCAAGACGGCGTGGTCGTGATCTAAAGCCCGTTCAATCATCGGCGGAGGAAGGGAACGGTCGTCAAGGACCTTTCCAGAACTGGAACGTCCGGAGCTGATGGCAATAGGGGCCTGCATGTCTGTTCGCAGTCCAATCCAGGCATCAGCAGCCTCGAAGATAGCCAGCAAACAATCCAGGATTTCCTTGAGCATCTGCTGCTGGTCAGAAATCAAGAGGAGCCTGGCGCTGACATCTTGAATATTCCTGGCGGTAACCGCCCGGAGGGAAATAACATCCTCGGGATAACGGACGATGGCGGTTTCGGGCAGCTGGGCGAACTTGGGCGGGGCCTTGGCGAGGGGAGGTTGGGAGTCGGATCTGCCGGATTTTATGAGCAGGCGGAATGGGCCGATGTCGATGCGGTCGCCGCCGCGGAGGCGGGCGCGCCTTGCGGGCTTGCCGTTTAGCAGGGTTCTGCCTCCGCTGCCGAGGTCCTCCAAATACCAGCGTCCCTTATCATCCTGCAACAAGATGGCCTGTCGCTTGGGTATGGTGTGCAGGGGCAGGTTGACGTGAGCAGAGGCACCGCTTCCGATAATAATGGGGCCTCTTTCGAGACTGAGGCTAGTGAGGACCTGTCCACTTTTTTGGACGGTGATGTTCACGAAGGCCTCCCGGCTGAGGATAGGTCTGGGGCAATGGTATCTTAGAGTACATTTCGGCCAAAATCCAGGGACGATTCAGCAGTTCAGGGCTGAGATGGGTGGCTGAGGAGTCCGAGCTCGCGGGCGACGCAAATCAGGGCCTGGACGAGGTCGTCAATGTCGCGGGGGCTATGAGAGGACATGAGGGATATGCGTAGGCGGGCCTTGCCTCTGGGGACGCTGGGCTGGCGGATGGCGGGGATCATGAAGCCGCGCTGCCAAAGCAAGTGGCTGAACTGCAGGGCCAATTCCGCCCGGCCAAGCATAATCGGAATTATGTGGGCCTCGGCTGAGCCAAGTTCAAAACCGGCCCGGCGCAAGTCGTGGCGGAGCTTCTTGGCGACGGCCTGGAGATTTTCTCGGCGCCGGGGCTGGTGCTGAATGACTTCGAGGGCAGCGGCGGCGGCGAGACAAACTACCGGGGGGGCAGCGGTGGTGTAGATGTAACTGCGGCTGCGGTTCCTGAGATATTCGGCAAGCTCGGCGGAACAGCAGACGAATCCGCCGAGAGAACCAAAGGCCTTGGAGAGCGTGGCGACGGTAACGTCTATGTGCTCTTCGACATCGAGCAGCTCGGCGGTGCCGCGGCCATGTTCGCCAAGCACGCCGGTACCGTGGGCGTCGTCGACGATGAGCAGGGCCCGGTATTTGTTCTTGAGGGGAATAATCTCAGGCAGGTGAGCAAAGTCGCCGTCCATGCTGAAAATACCCTCGGTGATGATGCAGATGCGCCGAGCCTGGGTATAGCGCTGGAGGAGGTCAGCCAATCTCTTGATGTCGTTGTGGGGGAAGAATCGGGTGGTGGCCCGGCTGGCACGGGCGGCGTCGATGATGCTGGCGTGGCAAAGCTTGTCGATCAAGAGGACATCACGGGAGCCGGCCAGGGCGGTCAAGAGGCCGAGGTTGGCCATATAGCCGGTGGGAAAGAGTACGGCGGCTTGGCAGCGTTTGAACTGGGCCAATTGCTGTTCGAGCGAGATGTGGGCGGTCGTGGTTCCGCAAATCAAGCGAGAGGCAGCGCTGCCCCAGCCCCAGCGAGATAATCCATCGCCCAGGGCGGTGAGGACCTGGGGGTCATTGGCTAGATCGAGATAATTGTTGGAGCAAAAGACGCGGATCTGTCGGCCATTGACCACGGTGGTTTTGCCGGCGGCAGAGTCGGTGGTTTCAGGACAGCGGATCAGGGCGCGCCGGCGGAGGTCAAGAAGCTCCCGGCGAATCTGTGAAGGCAAACTGTGGTCCACAGGCAAAGCACAAACCTGCTGTAAGGAAGAGCATTGAACGACGGAAGAAGTACACAAATCGTCAGGCTCGTCGATTGAGCACGACTGAAGGGCAGGATGTCGGGGCGAACAAACTAATCCGCAGCCACATTGCCGGGACTCTGCCTGCTGACATTGGTCGCCCGAGGCCCCTTTTGGCCCTGAAGGAGCTCGTACTCGACGGTTTCTCCTTCGGCCAATTTGCGAAATCCATCGGCCTGAATGTCCGAAAAATGGACAAAGATATCGCGACCGTCCTGTCCCTCTATAAAACCATACCCTTTTTTCTCATCAAACCACTTTACAGCTCCTGTAAACATGGCCACCTCCATTTAACAACTCCGCCCAACAGGCGTTGCGCCCTGCCCGCAACAGAATTGGCCCGCGGCATTGCGGTACAAAACCCCCTATAAGATGTTCGGTCCTATCAGACTGGGAAGCTCACTGTACTCGCTGAGATGACGCCCCGCCCTACTCTTTCAGGGATAGGCCCCCTTGGCTGTATCTATTACTCCCAGCTAAGACCAGAAATGTCAAAGCCAACATACGTTCAGCTTCGCTAAAACAATCACAAGACAGTGTCTCAAACGGGATTCCGCTGGAGTTTCATTTTCATAAGACGACCTGTCTTAAATTTGACGGAGCGTTTCGGTGGAACATGAACCCTTTCGAGGGTCTTTGGGTTCTGGGCGATGCGCGCGGCCCGCCGCTTGGTTTCAAAAACACCAAAGTCGCGGAACTCCAAGCGGTTACCCTTACCCAGTTCATCGATAATCTGGTCCAAAAAAGTCTGTATGACCTTCTTGACCATTACCCGCTTGTTACCGGTAAGGTCAGCGACCCGGTCTACAAGCTCCTTTTTCGTTCTAGTAGCTGATCGCGAATCTGTAGCCATCGTGTGCCTCTTTCATTAGGAAGAGAAAAGACTTATCAGCAGCAAACCGGTAAAATCCAGAGCTTCTGCTCAAGTTGCTCTCATACACCCACCTACAAATGGTCTAATCGGAACTGATATGCCTGGACGAATATACCCAAACGCGTAACTATAAGATACCAAAAAGACTTCCCGCAATCAAGAAAGTTTTTGGACAATTGCAAAAGTTCCTAAAATCTACCCCGGCCAGCAACCGGGGGACCATTTGTAGGTATCGGGAGCAAAGGGCAAAATACTGTAACCTTTTTTCAAGACAGGCATTAGAAGATTATGGAGACGATTTGTCATGAGGGGCAGCAAGGGCAGGGATACTGCAAGTTACTTACATAAGATGTTGTAGTTACGTAGGTTATAATTGAGGTCGCCGAATATTGCTATTAAGCAGGGCCTGGAAGGCAGGCGGGATTGTTGGGGAAGGATTTTTTCAGCCCCAAGCGTCCGCTGAAGGCTGGCATTGAGCTTTGAGGCCGCTGGGGCTAGGGGAGGGGGCAGGTGCTGGCGTACTCGAGGACGGCGCTGAGATCAGCAGTGGCTACGGCGATACAGGTGTCGGCGGCGCCGTAGTAGAGTCGCAACTGATTCGTTTTCTTATCGACGACGGCCCCGGTGGGAAAGACGACTCCAGGAACGTCGCCGGTGAGCTCATAAGGCAGACAAGGAGCAAAGACCCATTCATCGCATCGGCGGATGAGCTTGCGAGGGTTTTCCAGATCAAGCAAAGCCAAGCCCACACGATAAACCTGACCGGCCGGCGTTACGCGCACGCCGTGATAGATGATCAGCCAGCCGGCGTCGGTTTCGATGGGCTGAGTGCCCAGGCCGACACGATGGCAATCCCACCAGCCGTCGCGCACGGGGATAAGAATCTCGTGCTCGCCCCAGTAATGCAAGTCTGGTGAGAAGCTGATCCAGATGTGGGCTTGGCCTCGAATTATGGGCCGATGAATCATGGCGTAGAGGCCATTGAAAAGTCGGGGGAAGAGACAGGCGTCCTTGTCCTCAGGGGGAAAAGGTGTGCCCATGCGTCTGAAGGTCTTGAAATCTTCGGTCATTATCAGGCTGACCAGCGGACCGCCGACGGAAAAGGAGACACAGGTTATGGCATACTCTCCGCTGTCGGCCATGCGGACGATGCGGGCATCTTCGAGTCCCCAGCGTTCCTCATGGGCCTTAGGCTCGGGCTCAAGCATGGGCTCGGGGTCAATCTGCCAATTGGTCAAGCCGTCCTCGCTGCGGGCGGCGGCCAGATGTGAAAAGCCGCGTCTGTCCTCGACGCGGGCCAAGAGAAGAGTGTGGCCGTTAAGGCAGACGGCTGCGGGATTGAAGACGGCGTTGGCGGGGTAGGGCCAATCGCCGGGGCTGAGTATGGGATTGTCCTCGAAGCGACTAAAGAGGTCGTTCTGCTGTTTGTAGGTGCAAGTGGTGGCTTTCATTTGTGCAGTCTCCGGCTAAAAGCGCTGACCTTTGGCCTGTCGAACTGGTCGTAGAGCTATTGTCGTCAAGAGGGGGTAGAATCCTTGAGCCGTTCTGAGGACTTCGGGAAGGTAAGCTGAGAGTTGCTTCGGGGAGGACGGCGCTATAGGCTAAGGCAGCTAATAGAGGTTGGTCCGGTTAGCTTGGGGAGGATGTAGCAATGAATAGCATGAAGATTGTCCCGGCAGCGGTGGAGTTGGCGTTGCTGGTGGGGCTGGTGTTTGCTGGGGGTTGCGGCAGGGGGGATCGGGTGGTCGAAGAACCTCCTCCGGCTGGGCCGGAAAGGGCGCCGGATGTTGAGGCGAAGAAACCGCAGGTGGGCCAAGCGCGGCCGAGCCATGAGCATCCGGCGTTTAGAGAAAGGGTGGCTGAGCGAGAGGCGATGGTCAGCAAGCAGATCGCCGAGCGGGCGTTTGCCCAGACGATCAAAGACCAGAAGGTGCTGGAGGCTATGCGGACGGTTCCGCGACACGCCTTCGTGCCTGGGCGGTATCAGAGGCAGGCGTATGCGGATCGCCCTCTGCCAATCGGGTACGGGCAGACAATCTCTCAGCCGTATATCGTGGGGTATATGACGGAAATGCTGGAACTGGACGAGAAATCGAAGGTGCTGGAGATCGGCACGGGCTCGGGGTACCAAGCGGCAGTGGCGGCGGAGCTGGCGGGGCAGGTTTACAGCATAGAGATTATCAAGGCCCTGGGTGAAAGTGGGCAGAAGCGGCTGAAAGAGCTGGGGTATAAGAACGTGGTGACCAAAGTGGCGGATGGGTATTACGGTTGGCCGGAGAAGGGGCCTTTCGAGGCCATTATTGTTACGGCGGCGAGCTCGCATATACCTGGGCCGTTAATCGAGCAATTGAAGCCGGGGGGGCGGCTGGTGATTCCGTTGGGGTCGGCCTGGCGGGCTCAGGAGCTGGTGCTGGTGAGCAAAGGAGCCGACGGGACGGTGCAGAGCCGAGGGTTAATGGGGGTGCGATTCGTGCCGATGCTGGGCAAAGCACAAGAATGATAAGAGAGGCACAAGGCAGAAAAAGAAACGGAAAGAAAGATTTTTTGACGCTGATTACGCAGATTTCGCTGATAGTACAAACAAAGAAATACAGAAAAGATAATTAGCCACAGATGAACACAGATAAACACTGATTATAAGAAATACAGAAAAGATAATTAGCCACAGATGAACACAGATAAACACTGATTATAAGAAATACAGAAAAGATAATTAGCCACAGATGAACACAGATAAACACTGATTGCAAGAAACAAGAAAATCGGCAACCAGCAGAAACGAAGTGCGGCACATGGTTAGCTTGAGCATTACGGTGGTTCTGATCTCGGCGGCGGTGCTGGGATTGGAGCTGGCACTGATGCGGGCTCTGAGTGTCAGTATGTGGCATCACTTTGGGTACCTGATTATCTCGGCGGCCCTGCTGGGGTTTGGGCTGAGCGGGGTGGCGATCAGCATAGGAGAGAAGTTTTTCCGACGACATTGGCAAACGGGTGTGTGGCTGAGCGGGCTGGGTTTTGCGATCGCGGCCCCGCTGGGATACTACGTGGCCAGCATGATTCCGCTAAATGTGCTGGAGCTAATCTGGGATCCGCGGCAGAAATGGTACCTGGGGTTGTACTACCTGGCGCTGCTTCCGAGCTTTTTGTGCGGGGGTGGATGCGTGGGTTTGGCGCTGCTGGGCAGGAGCGAGCGGGCCTGGAGCCTGTACGGGTTGAACCTGCTGGGCTCAGGGCTGGGGGCGGTGGCGGGCGTGGGGCTGATGTACGGTCAGAGCCCCACGGAGGTGATCATGGAGATGTGCCTGCTGGGATTCGCTGCGGCGCTGGCGGGTGCGGCTGGGCGAGGTATGGGGCGAGTGGTGGTAACCTTTTTAATAGGGGTGGTTACGATAACGGTTTTCGGGCTGTGGCGGCCTTTGCCTATGCCGATTTCGGCGTATAAACAGCTATCGTTCTACCAAGGGCTCAAGGACTTTGAACTGCTGGCGACGCGGTACAGTCCGCTGGGCAGAGTGGACCTGGTGCGGAGCGGGGCGATCCGGCACTTTCCGGGGTTGAGTCTAAATTTCAGGGAGGGGCCGGCGGGCAAGCCGAGGCAGGCGGGACTGACCTGGGATGCGGATGGGGTGAGCGCGGTAAATCGCTTCGAGAAATTGGAGGAGCTGGCCTGCTATAACTGGATGAGCTCGGCGCTGGTTTATCAACTGGTAGATGGGCCGAGGGTGCTGGTGGTGGGAGCGGGGGGAGGCAGCGACGTGGGGCAGGCGTTGTACGAAGGGGCCAGCGAAGTGGTGGCTCTGGAGATGAACGGGCAGGTGATTGAGCTGCTGACGGGGGAGTTTGCCGAGTTGGCGGGGGGAATCTATGGGCGAGAGGATGTGCGGGTGGTGAAGGCTGAGGGGCGGCATTTTCTGGAGCGGACTTGGGAGCAGTTCGACGTGATCCAGATGGCCCTTCTGGAATCGCAACGGTCGGGGGCGGCGGGGGTGTATGCCCTGAACGAAAGCCAACTGTACACGGTGGAGGGGATCGAGCGGGCTTTGAGCCGATTGCGAGCCGGCGGGGCGCTGAGCCTGACGAGGTGGCTGAAGAGCCCGCCGCGAGATGCAATCAAGATGCTGGCCACGGTGGCGGCGGCTCTGGAAAGGCAGGGGGTAAGTGAGCCGGGTGAGCAGGTGGTGATGATTCGCAGCATTCTAACGGCAACGATTGTGGTGAAGAATGAGCCGTTCAGCGAAGAAGAGAAAGGTAAGGTGCGGCAATTTGCGGGGCAAAGGCACTTCGACCTGGTGCATGTGCCGGGGATGAAGGCGAGCGAAGCAAATCGATATCACAAACTGAGCAATCCGGAAGGGCCTTACTACGCGGCGGCGCAGGAGATTTTCGGCGGGCGAGCGGAGGAGTTTTTCGAGAGGTATGCGTATGACGTTCGGCCGGCGACGGATGATCGGCCTTACTTCTATAATTTTTTTCGGTGGCGAAGCGTCGGCCAGATGCGGCAGACGCTGGGGGAAAATTGGCTGAGCTTCGCGGAGTCGGGGTATTTGATATTGGCTGTGGGGTTGGTGCAAGTGGTGGTCTTAAGCGTGCTGCTGCTGATAGTGCCGGCGGTGCTGGTTGGCCGGCGAGTGAGGGGCGAGCGAGGGCGGCTGTGGTGCACGGCGGGGTACTTCTTGGCCCTGGGCTTAGGGTATATCTTTATCGAGATGGGGTTTATTCATAAGCTGAGCCTGCTGCTGGGCAATCCGATATGGGCGGTGGCGGTGGTAGTGGCGAGCTTCTTGTGCTTTTCAGGGGTCGGCTCGATGGCGGCGGGGCGGTTGTCCCGAGGGCGAAGGGGGGCAGCAGTGGTTAGCTGGGCGATCCTGGGGATCGTCTGCTGGGCGATTGGGTTGGCGGGGATTCTGCAGGTGGGCTCGGGGTGGTTGATGGGCTTGAGCAACTGGGTGCGAACGGTGGTGATTGTGGCGATGATTGGGCCGATGGCCTTTTGCATGGGCTTTTGCTTTCCAACGGGGCTGCGAATGGCGAGCAAATCGAGCGGGTCGCTGGTTCCCTGGGCCTGGGCGGTGAATGGGTTCGGCTCGGTCACCGGAGCGGTGGGGGGAACGGTGCTGGCGGTGTCGATTGGTTTTACGTGGCTGATTGTGATAGCACTGGGGATGTATGTGGTAGCGTCGTTTCTGATTGGGAGGTTGGGAAAATCAAAAATCAAATTGTAAATAGCAAAATTACATTCATCCTTCGTAGTAGTACTACTACGGAGAACGGGAAGCAAAATTAACAAAGGCACGGCAGAGAAGGCGTCTGGCAGGGCTGGTAAGGATACTTGCGACTCGGGGCATAATGGAGAAATAGAGCAAGCCGGCCGAATGTGAAGAAAAAACAGTAACTGTCCCCTATAAGCATAAGCATGTTTGGAAAATAGGTAACTGTCCCCTATAATCCAAAATCGAGGTTCACAGAATAAACAGTGGCTAAACCGCACTTACACTAACTTGTTTCTTTGCAAAAAAGGGTAAGATAACATAATGTTCCTGTTGCAATATAAATGTTCTTTACTAACAGTGAGGTAGTATGGGTATTCAAGGCCGTTCAATATTGGGTTGGATTGCAGTTGGTTTGATAACTCTTGTTGCATCTTGTTGGGCTTTCTGGGGAACACTTGAGAATTTCCATGAGGGGTGGTGGTATCCAAGTCTATTAGAGAATTTAGCTTTAATGTTGGTACAGTATCTGAGTTTTTCTTTAATTATTATCATGATTGGATTCGTCGCCATCCGTTGGCCAAAAATTGGAGGTGGATTACTAATTGTACTAAGTTTTCTTTTGGGTTTTCTGGTGCTTAAGATTAATCCATTGTCACAAATGAGCTTGAGAGATATCTTTATCTGGTTTTTATTTATAGGCCTTCCATGGGTAGTTGCAATTCTTTTCCTGTTTGGCCGGCCTGAGCCTAGAAAACTGGCTTACCTGATCGTAGGAGGCGTACCTTTACTTGTTTCGATTGTTTGTGCAGTTGAACCCATTTGCCGTATTTCAGGCAGAATTGATGATGGCAACCGTGAAATGCGATTGGTTGAGGGTAATGGTGTTAGACTGATTTGGGCACCGGCGGGCCCAGGCTGGGTCAGAGAATATAACCAAGCATGCTTGTGGGAAGAGGCGCGTAGAAGATGCAGGTTCTTGACAAAAGACGGAAAAACTCTTGCCGATACACCACAAAATATTTGGCGACTTCCTACTGTGGATGAAGCGGTTCGTTCAATGACCCGGCATGGTCATAATTGCGGAGGAATATGGGACAAAGAAAAAAAAAGGGCTACTTATAAGATTCGTCCCGATAAAGAATCACCGCTTTGGGATACAATATCTGGTATTATTTATTGGTGGACTGCGACAGAATTCGATGAAAAACATAGTTTCGTGATTCTTTATAGTGGCGACGTTTGGATTAAGAGCAAACAAGGAAGAAATATAGTTACCAGGGGATTCAGGGCAGTTAAGGCAGCGAACTGTAGCAAAAATGAGCATTAGAGCATTTTAAGTTTTACTCTATTTGGTTTTTGCAGGATTCAAATCTAGCAAATACGGCTGCAAAAAAACACAACTGGGCTCTTACAAACTCTATTAAATCGCGGGCTTCTTGATTCTTGTGAGGCGAGAGATTATCCATAAGCGAATACATCGAATGCACATTTCCCCGGAAACGGGGGGGGGCAGTTACCACTTTTTGCTCATTGTGTTATGTCTCCGCGGATTCCAAGGATGACGGTTTGGAGTTGGAGCTTTGAGGCGGCGCGTTCGAGGGCTTGGTGGGCCAGGTGGGCCAAGCCGTGGCAACAGGGGACTTCCATGTGGGCGACAGTGAGGCTTTTGAGGTCGTTGTTCTTGATGATCTCGGTGAGCTTTTGGAGGTAGGGCTCGGTGTCGTCGAGCTTTGGGCAGCCGATGATGACGGCTTTGCCGGCTAAGAGCTTGCGGTGAAAGTCGCCGTAAGCGAAGGCGGTACAGTCGGCGGCCAGGAGCAGGTCGGCGTTCTTGAGGACGGGAGCTTCGGGAGAGATGAGGCGCATCTGTATGGGCCAATGGGTCAGCTGCGAGGGGACTTGGCCGGTGGCGGCATCAGAAGTCGCAGCCTCAAATTCAGCGGCTGTGGCGCCGGGGCAGCCGCCGGCTTTGGGCCCAGCAGTCGGAGTGGTGGTTTGGGCGGCGTGGCGGGCGGCGGCCTTTTCCATACGCTCGACTGCCTGGGGGCCTTTGCTGTCCAAGAGGTGCTGCTTGGTAGCGTCGGGGTCGAAGGCGTCGGCCTCCTGCTCTTCGATGCGCAAGGCACCAGTGGGGCATTCGCCGACGCAGTCGCCAAAGCCGTCGCAGTACAGCTCCTTGACGAGCCTGGCTTTGCCGTCGATGATCTGAATGGCACCCTCGGCACAGGCGACGACACAGTCGCCGCAACCGTCACACAAATCCTCGTCTATAGTGATGATCTTTCTTTTCATGTTACACCTTTAGCCACAGATTACGCTGAAATCACAGAAAGAGAAGAATTCTTTGACGCAGATTACGCTGATTACGCTGATATTACAGAAACGGAAAGAAAGATAATTAGCCACAGATTACACGGATGAACACAGATTATAAGAATAATGACGGCCCCCCGACACGTAGGTCGGGGGCATTACAAAGACTACGGTCCAGCAAGAATGGCCTTCAGGTCCTCGGCGGGGGTGGAAATGGGGGCGATGTTGAACTTTTCCACTAAGATGTTCAGTGCGGCTGGGGAGATGAAGGCGGGGAGGCTTGGGCCAAGGCGGATGTTCTTTATGCCCAAGTGCAAGAGGGTAAGGAGAATAGCCACGGCCTTCTGCTCGTACCAACTGATGATCATGGAAAGGGGTAAATCGTTGACCCCACAATCGAAGGCCTCGGCCAGGGCGACGGCAATCTGGACGGCGGAGTAAGCGTCGTTGCATTGGCCGATGTCGAGCAGGCGAGGGATGCCGCCGATGTCGCCGAAATCCAATTTGTTGAAGCGGTACTTTCCGCAGGCGAGGGTGAGGATGACGCAATCGTCGGGGACCTGCTGGGCGAAGTCGGTGTAGTAGTTTCGTCCGGGCTTTGCGCCGTCGCAGCCGCCGATGAGGAAGAAGTGTTTGATGGCTCCGCTTTTGACGGCTTCGATGATTTTGGGAGCTACGGAGAGGACGGCATCGTGGGCAAAACCGACGGTGATGGTCTGCTGGGGGGCGTCCTCGGTGAAGCCATCGGCAGAGAGGGCAGCGTCAATGAGGGGGGTAAAGTTACGGTCGGCAATGTGGGTTACGCCGGGCCAGGCGACGAGGCCGCTGGTGAAGATGCGGTCAATGTAGCTGGCCTGGGGCTTCTGGATGCAATTGGTGGTCATGAGGATGGAGCCGGGAAAGGCGGGGAACTCTTTGCGCTGATCCTGCCAAGCTCCGCCGTAGTTGCCGACGAGGTGGGAATACTTTTTCAGGCCGGGATAGCCGTGAGCAGGGAGCATCTCGCCGTGGGTGTAGATGTTGATGTCTTTGCCAGTGGTCTGCTTGAGGAGCTCTTCGAGGTCCAAGAGGTCGTGGCCGGAAATGAGAATGGCTTTTCCTTTGACGGGGGTGATGCGGACGGGTGTGGGTGTGGGGCTGCCATAGGCGGAGGTGTTGGCTTTGTCGAGCAGGCCCATGACCTTTAGATTCATTTGGCCGCAGTCGAGGCTGCGCTGTAGGAGCTGGTCAACGGTGGGGTCGGGCTTGGTGAGAAAGTCGAGGTTTTCGTGGAAGAAGGCGTAGACGTCGTCGTCCTGCTGGCCGAGGATTTGGGCGTGGTCGGCATATGCGGCGGTGCCCTTTAGGCCATAGGTCAAGAGTTCCTGCAGGCCGGTTATGTCCGGGCCGAGAGAGTTCAGGCGTTTGGTGATGGTTATCTCTTGGGCCTGAGTGAGGAGGGCGTCGAGGTCCCCGGCGGGCTGCCAGGCGGCGGGGCCGCCGAGCTGCTCGGGGGTCTTGGCGGCATCGTGGTAAAGCGAACGGGCCTTGTCGCGCAGCTGGGCAGCACGTAGGAGTAGGGCTTGGAGACGCTGAGGATCGAAGTTGACATTGGTTATGGTGGAGAAGAGGGCTTCGACAACAAAGACATCTATTTCGTGGTCCTTGAGGCCGAATTGGCGGGCACGGTGGGCGTAGTTGGCAAGGCCCTTGACGGCGTAGATGAGCAGGTCCTGCAAAGCGGCAGCTTCGGGGCTTTTGCCGCAGACGCCCTGGATGGTGCATCCCGAACCCTTGGCGGTCTGCTCACACTGATAGCAAAACATATCCATACGTTGCTTCCTTCGTTATAGGCACAAACGCAAACACTTGCCTAAAAGAGGACACCGGAAGACGGAGCCGAAAACCTATGTTTGGTTGGGCAAGGGTGAGCTATGGGGGACGAGGTCGGCGATAGTAACGCTGCGGAAAAAGCTGATCAGCTCTTCCTGGATGGCCAGAAGCTTCTTGTGCAAGGAGGAGACCTCCTGACGTAGGGGTCGGTCGGTGCTGAGGAAGCAGCGGTTCACAGTGAAAGGCCCCTGGAGGATTTCGAGGACCCGAAGGACGGTGATTTTTTCGGGTGCTTTGCCTAAACGAAATCCCCCGGATCGACCGCGTGTACCCCGGACTAATTTGGCCCGTCCCAAAGCCTGCATAATTTTGTGGAGCAGGTCCTCGGGAATTTCTTCCGTCTGGGCCAGGTAGTGCACAGAAACGAGCTGCCTGGGAGTGGCCTTGGCCAGAACTACAAGGCATCGCAAGGCGTAATCAGTTTTCCGTCGTATTATCTCCATTCGAAGTCTCCATTTCGATTCTGCCCGCTGTCTAAACACTTATCGAGCCATTTGGCATTGAACTGTTTTAACATGGGCTATCTAAGCTTTCCAAAAAAGGCAAGAGAATACTGGAGTATAGTAGTCCTGTATTTCGAGAAAATCAAGTTTTTTGGCAAAAAAAACAGATTTGGAGCCTGCTGCTATAACTTCTTGTGTATTGAGTTGTTATATACAATGAGGCTACAATTTGGCGGCTTTATCGCTGGGCAGAATTCGGTCCCGGCCAGGGCGGGTGAACGCTGATAGCGGTTGGCGAAAGGTTTACCTTGAGCTTGCCGAAAGGCGGGCCGGAAAAAGAAACCCCCGGTAACGCGTAGCGTCCTTCGGAAACCGGGGGCTAAATATAAGACAAGTCTGCGGCAGTTCGAGCTAGAGTCTGTCCAAGGAAAACGCTGTGATCTTGACAGTAGAAAGTAGAGAGTAGATCGCTAGGGCAAGCCTTTTTCTACTGGTTTATCCGCAAAGCGGATACCTGGATCTACTGTTGAACTATCTACTGTCTCGGTCTCTGTGCTTTTGCCCGGCAAGATTGTCGGGACAAAGCACTAGAGGACGGGCAGATACTTTTCCAATTCCCAGGCGGTTACCTGGCTGCGGTAGCGGTCCCACTCAATTTTTTTGTTGTCCAAGAACTTCTCGAAGATGTGATCTCCGAGTGCTTCGCGTACGATTTTACTGTCCTGGGTACAGACGATGGCTTCGTCGAGACTGCCGGGCAGAGACTCGATACCGGCTTGGTTGCGTCGCTGAAGGTCCATCTCAAAGATGTCCTCCTCGACGGGGGCGGGCAGCTCATAATTGTTCTCGATGCCCTGCAAGCCGGCGGCCAACATAACGGCAAAAGCCAGATATGGGTTGCAGGCAGGGTCCGGACAGCGGAACTCGGCCCTGGTGGCCTTGGCCTTTTCAGGCTTGTACATGGGGACACGAACGAGGGCAGAGCGATTGCGGCGAGCCCAGGAGACATAGACCGGGGCCTCGTAGCCGGGGACAAGTCGTTTGTAGGAATTGACCCACTGGGCGACAACGAGGCAGATCTCCTTGGCGTGTTTCAAGAGGCCGGCAATGTAGGCCTTGCCGACTTTGGAAAGGTGCTGAGGGTCGCGGGCATCAAAAAAGGCGTTCTGGTCGCCGCGGAAAAGCGATTGGTGCACGTGCATGCCGCTGCCGTTGTGAGCGAAAAGGGGTTTGGGCATAAAGGTGGCGTAGACGCCGTGCTTCATGGCGATTTCCTTTACGGTGAGCCGATAGGTCATGGCTCGGTCGGCCATATCCAAGGCGGTGGCGTAGCGGAGGTCGATTTCGTGCTGACTGGGGGCGACCTCGTGGTGGCTGTACTCAACGGGGATGCCCATGGACTCCATAGCCAAGACGATATCACGGCGTAAATCGCTGGCCACGTCCAAAGGAGTCAAGTCAAAATAACCGCCATGGTCGAGAATCTGAGGTTTACCTTCGCTGGACTTGAAGAAGAAGAACTCCAGCTCTGGTCCGACGTAGAATTTGAATCCTGCCTGCTGGGCCTTTTTGACCATTCGTTTGAGTGCCCAGCGTGGGTCGCCGGGGTAATGCTCGCCGTTGGGCAAAAGGATGTCGCAGAACATTCGGCCCACGGCTATGTCGTCTCCGGATCGCCAGGGGAGAATCGCGAAGGTGGCGGGGTCGGGCATGGCGATGACGTCGGATTCCTCTATGCGGGCGAAACCCTCGATACTGGAGCCGTCAAAACCCATGCCTTCCTTGAGGGCGGTCTCCAGCTCGGGCGGGGTGATGGCAAAGCTCTTGAGAAAACCCAGCACATCGGTGAACCATAAACGGATGAACTTGACTTTCTTTTCCTTCGCCAATTTCAAGACGTCCTGTGCGGTTTTGGTGGCCATGGTTCTTACTCCTTATCAAGACTAGGGCCGTTAATATTCGTTCATTTTGCCCGCAAAATCAAATCATATCCGATCCACATAACGGCCAAGTCGGCGAAGACGTGGCTAATGTAGCAGTCCCAAATGGAATAGCCGGCCAGGCGCATGCGGGCCCAGGCGAAGCCGGCGAGCATGGTGGCCAGGACACAAAGAATAACGAGAGACAGTTGGAATAACGAAAGTAAGACGAAGATATGATGCAGCCCAAAAAGGGCTCCGGCGATCAGGGACAAGACGAGCGGGCCTCGAATCCGTTGAGCCAACTGGGTAAGAATGAATGCCCGCCAATAATACTCCTCGAAGAGCGAATGGACGAGGGATATAAAGACGGCCATGAGCCAATAATAGGGGAACAAGCCGAGGGAGCGGACTTTGTCCAATATTGGCAGGGGGTTAACGTGTCGCTGCAAGAAAACATAATAGCCGGTGAGTACGACCGCGGCCATAAGCAGGCCCAGCCCCAATCCACCGAGCATAGTGGTTCGCAGGCAACCGCAAAGTCGACAAACCTCGGCCAACGAGAGGCCCGATAGCCACCAGAGAGTAATTGGCAGAGCAATCATCAGTAATTTGAAGACTGGGTAGGTAAGGTTGGTGTACCAGTGGAAGTGGATGGACACGGCAGTCTGAACCGCGGGCAAGAGACAGAACAAGGCGAGCAATGGAAGAGACGTTCTTTTGGCAGCTTGACTGATGGGTGGATGCATGGTGATTCTGCTCTCCGGTCCGGCAGGGCAATAGTATAAATACCAATCATACAGAAAGAAATACAGAGAATACAGGAAGAGAATTAGCCGCAGATGAAGAAGGGGGTGGGGTGGTTATCTGGCAGTGGACTGAGCTGCTTCGATGGGTCGCTGGGTGAGCTCCTGCTGGGCCAACTCGAGCAACTCCTCGTAACTGAGCCCGTCATCGGGGGCGGTGGCCAGGCCGGCATGCATAACCAGTGGTGTGCGTGCCTCAATGATGGGTATTTCGGTAAAAGAGGACATCAGTCGCTGGACGGCTAAGTGGCTTCCGTGGCCGTCGGTTCCGGGCATAATCCACAAAAATCTTCGGCGGGTCAGGCGAGCCAAGAGGTCCACGGTGCGAATCATGCCGGGCAGAAAGTCAGCAATCCTGTCCAAGACGATGGGCTCAACGGGCTGGGCCTGGAAGGACTTGCCAGTTTGCTGCTCGAGGATATCGAAGATGCAAAGGCTTGTGTGGCCTCCGTAGCGCTGAACGCGGTGCAGCTCCCTGAGGACATCCTTGCGAAGGACCTTGCGAGCGATAACGGACAATGGGGCGTCGGCCTGGGCAGATTCGACCAGCGATTGCCTGTAAGCAAGGGTGCGTTCAGCCAAGGTGGCCAGGGCAATGGGATCGAAGGGCTTATTGAAATATTGATTCAAGTCGAGATATCGGCCGGGCTCGTGGGCCGGGCCGGTTGAGCAGAGAAAAACAAAGGGGATGGCTTCGAGGTCGAGGTCTTCGGGCATGTTTTCCTGGAGGCTTTCGCGGCTGAAGTCCTTGATGGCGGTGTCGCAGACGACAATGTCGGGGACCTGGAACTCTATGGCTGAGACCGCCTGCTCAAGATTGCTGGCGCCGAAGACGCGGAAACCAGCCCGGGCAAAGGTCTGCTCCAGGACATCCATGGTCTCGTAGTGGTCAGCTACCAGGAGGACGACATGTTTGTCTTGACTATTGATGAGTTTTGCTCCAACAAACACAGGGGGGTAATCCCGAGGGCAGAGACAGCAACGATACTCCCTGAAAGACACACAGGCCAGGGGTGCAGCCGAATTTGGTCAACACTTGTAGTTAATCGGCTAAGGAAAAGGGTCACTTCAGGTTTGATTCGGGAGTTTTTTAGTGATTTGCTTGCGGGGCTTATAGGACTAAGGATTGGAGATGGGTGTCCAATAAGAGGCTGGAGAGTGAATGGCCGGGACGAACAAACAGAAGGAGTTAGAAAAACATCAAGAAAACGGGCTGCGGTTGCTGGTCAGTCGCCGAATTCCACTTGGGGAACGGTGGTGGCAGCGGGCTCGGTGGCTTTGAAATACTCGGCGGGGCCTACACCGGCCCAGTTACAAAACATTCGGCCGAAGAACTCTTTTTGATAAGTATTCAAGAGCTGTACCGCCTGGTTGTAGCGCTTACGAGCTACAGCCACTCGGTTCTCCGTGCCTTCGATTTGGGCCTGGAAGGTCAGGAAGTTCTGGTTGGCTTTGAGGTCCGGATAGCGTTCCTGGAGCAATAAAAGGCGTGAAAGCCCCCCCTGAAGGATGTTCGCAGCCTGGACCTTCTGTGTAGTACTGGATGCCTGGAAATACGCTTTGCGGGCATCGGCGATGTGAGTGAACAACTCCGTTTCATGAGCGGCATAGCCCTTGACGGTCTCCAGCAGCATGGGAATGAGATCGAAACGGCGCTGAAGCTGGGTTTCGACCTGGGCCCACTGGGCTGGGACGGCTTCTGACTTACGTATAGCGCTGTCATATCCGGCTTTGGCCACGAGCAGGCCAATGATGACAATCAAGACAATGACGCCGAGGACAATCCAACCAGTGTAGGATCTTTTTTCAGGAGCGTAACGAACGTTTTTTATGTTACCAGTTGACACTTGCACCACCTCCACCAAAACCACCCCCAAATCCACCGCCGAAACTACCGAATCCGCCGCCGGAGCCGCCGGAGCCTCCACCGCCGAATCCACGACCAATAGACATACCAACCATCATAGGCCAAAACCAGCCGCGAGCGCCGCGGCGGGTCCTTTGACGCGAACCAAAGACCATCGAAAATATAAAAAACATCAAAATTACACCGGCAAAGGGGCATCTTGCTGATCCGGTCCTGACGGTGACGGCGGGCATGCCCGAGATTTGTACACCATACTCTTTGGCAGCCTGGTTGGCCAGGGCCAAGGTGCCTTCATATAGTCCCTTGCCGAAGTTTCCGGCCTGAAAATTAGGGACAAAGTATTCTCGGGACACAGTACTGCAAAAGGCATCCGTTACTCGGCCTTCCAGGCCGTAACCTACAGCTATATGTCCACTACGATCGTCAACAGCCAAGAACACCAGTAGACCGTTGTCCAAACCATCCTTGCCAAGTCTCCACTTGTCGTGAGCGATATTCATGGCAAAATCGAATGCAGGAACGCCCTTTGTACTGCGAATGGTAAGTACCACTATGTTAGCACCAGTCTTGTTTCCAAGATCATTTAACCAGCCTTCCAACTTTGAGCGATATGCCGGGTCCATGACGCCAGCCAGGTCCATCACGTGGCTGGTGGGCTTAGCAGGGATTTGCTGGGCTAGAAGAGATGCGGCGGGGACCAGGAGCAGGGCCCAAAAGGCGGCAAGGGTCAAAGATGATTTAGACACTGATTTCATTAACGTACTTGGACAAGGATTCGATGTCTCTGTAGACCTGTTCGAACTGCTTGAAGGAGGCCTTGGCCGGGACGGAAAGGCAGTTCTTGAGTCCGGGCAGCTTCCAGTCAAGCAGGCCCTCGATGGCTAAGACGACTGCGGCGGCATTAGGGGGCGAGTCGAGCTCCTTTAGCCAAAGGACGGCCCGGAGGACTCGGAGGATCTGCTCCATAGCTGCGGAGAGGAGAGGGGCGATGAGGGTGTCTTTGTAAGCACTCAAGAGGCCCTGACGGAGAGTAATCAGGTTGGTTTTGAGCTCGCGTTCGCACTGGAGACGGACGTCGGGGCGTGAAAACTCCAAGGACTCGAAACAATCTTGGCCAAGGACCATGGCGTGGAGACGCTGGATCTCGAGGAGTTCAACAGGGAAGCTGTCTCGCGACTGGTCGATGTAACGTTCGGTCATGAAGAGTGGGGCCTGGAGGCGTTGGCGTCCGAGGCGGGGTCCGTGGCTGCGCAATTGGTTCAGCAGAGCGAGGTCCATTTTTTCGAGGACGGCTACGCTGCGAACGGGCATGCGCTTAGGATCGAAATCGTCAGTGAGGGCGGCGCCGAAGACGGCCAAGACCTGGAGATTATCAGAGGCCTGGTCGAGCAACAACTGGGCGAGATTCCGGACCGGAGCCTGGACCAACTGGGGCAGCGAGGAAACATCTATGTCTGATTTGTCCATAGGAAAGATTCCTAACATCTGAACTCGGGAATTGTTGGCAGATATTGTACCAAGGGCAGTGGAGAGAACAAGCAGCAATTATGCGAAAAAAGAGTCGAAGACGGAGGATCAAGGAGCCATAAGCTCGACGACCATGATCTGGGGCGGACAGAGGAATCGCAGTCTTGCGGCTGGGCCTCGCTCCATTCCGATTCCGCGAGAAATGCACAAGCGGGTGCCATTGACTTGATGCGAGCCGGCGGCCTGGCTACGTGGGATACGGCAAGCGGTGGTCAGGGCACCGATAAATGGGAAACAGATTTGTCCGCCATGAGTATGTCCGGCCAGGCAGAGGTCGATGGCGTGGCTGGCGGGCAGGTCGAGGACGAAATCCGGCTGGTGTGAGAAGACAATGTTGAAAGTCGAGGAGTCGAGCCGACTGAGCGGATCCGCAGGGGCAAGGGCCAGCGCAGCACCGGTCTGGAGGGACAGGCCCGTCAGACAAATGGAGGCTTTGGGCTGGTCAAGGGTGATACTGCGGTCAATCAACCATTGAACGGTGGTAGTATCAAAACAGTCATTGCCGTTGCGAAACTCGCAATTTCCGGCCACGGCAAATACGCCGAGCGGCGCGTTGAAGGACAAGTCGTTGAGCATTTTGGCAAGGGCCTCGGCCTGGAGACGGTAAGATTTGCGATCGGGACACTGCAGGTAGTCGCCGGCGAAAAGGATAAGATCGGGCCCTAATTCGAGGGTCCGGCGAAATACGCGTTGTTCGTAAGCAGTCAGGCAATCGGTCTGGAGGTCGGCCAAGACGACGATGCGCAAGGGGCGATCGAGACCGGCCAACTTGCCCGAACGGACCTGGTAGAAGGCGGTCTGCAAGCGGTAAGGCTCAATAAAGTGAGCATAGATATAGGTGCCGAGTAGAAGAGCTGCGGCGATCAAGAGAGTCAGGCTCAGGACCGAAAGGGCAGTTGGGGGTAACTGGGGCGGCTTGGAAGTCCAGAGGACTAATGAGAATATGAGCAGGGTGAGGGGCAAAACGAAGAAGAGCTGGGCGACTACAAAGCCGACAACAGCGAATAAGCGTCCGGGAGTCAGTATCGCAAAGAGTACGGCCAGTAAAAAAGCCAAGGCCGCCAAGACAACCAGGTACACAGCCAAGAGGCTGAGAAGGCTCGAAACAGTGGAAATGCGGGCGAGCGCGGTGCGGAAATTCCAGGCGGCCAGGCTGGAAAAAACAAAACAAAACAAAATATAAGAGATTAGGCGGAAACGCATGAAAAGTATTCGGGTGGGCACTGCGGTGGACTCCAAAGGCAGATCAGGGATTCTGTTCTTTGTGACGTTGGAGGAACTTTTTGATCAAGGCTTCGTGGCCGCGTCCGGTGGGGCGGTAATAGGTTTTGTCGACACCGAGGTATTCCTGATCGACTTTGGCGTCGGGATATTTGTGGGGGTATTTGTAGCCTTGGCCGTGGTCGAGCTTCTTGGCCCCGGGGTAATTACTGCTGCGGAGGTGCCGGGGAACCGGTATGGTCCGGTTGTTCTTGACGTCGGCCACGGCGGTCCAAATGGCCATGGCTGAGGCGTTGGACTTTTCGGCGGTGGCCAAATAGATGGCGGCCTGGGCAAGTGGCAACTGGGCCTCGGGGAAACCGACGAAATCGGCGGCGTGGAAGGCACTGGTGGCGACAAGGAGGGCCTGAGGGTCGGCGTTTCCGACGTCCTCGGCGGCAAAAATGACCATGCGTCGAGCGATGAAGCGCAAATCTTCGCCGGAATCAATCATGCGTGCCAACCAATAGATGGCGGCATCGGGGTCGGAGCCGCGCATGGATTTGATGAAGGCGGAGATGACGTCGTAATGCTTATCGCCGTCGCGGTCATAGTCGAGGGCTTTGCGCTGAATGGATTCGACGGCGACATCCAGATCAAAGACGAGAGGTTCGCGGGGTGTGGGGGATTGGGAGAGGACGCCGATCTCCAGGGCGGCCAAGGCCCGGCGGGCGTCGCCGTCTGAGGCCCTGGCCAGGTGATTGAGGGCCTGGTCGGTAATCCGGACCTGATATTGTCCCAATCCAAACTCACGGTCGGCGAGGGCCCGGCGAATCAAAATGATTATGTGCTCGGGAGAGAGGAGCTCGAACTGGAAGATGGCAGAGCGCGAAATGAGAGGAGAATTGATAGTGAAAAAGGGATTCAAGGTGGTGGCGCCAATGAGGATGACGATGCCGTTCTCGACGTCGTCGAGGAGTATGTCCTGCTGGGCCCGATTGAAGCGGTGCAGCTCGTCGATGAACAATACGGAGCGTTTGCCGTCGGCGGTGAGCTGGGAGCGGGCGGCCCGGAGGATTTCACGAATTTCCTTGACGCCAACGGTGGCGGCGTTGACGGGATAGAAATCGGCGGCGGTGAGGTTGGCAATAATCATGGCCAGGGCGGTCTTGCCGGTGCCCGGGGGTCCGTAAAAGATGACGCTGCTGAGGCGGTCGGCCTGGATCATTCGGCGGAGCATCTTTCCGGGGTCGATGAAGTGCTCCTGTCCGACGAAATCTTCAAGGGTTTTGGGGCGCATGCGGACGGGCAAGGGCTCGGCCCCGGCCAAATGCCGGCGGTAGTTGTGCTGATCGCCAAAAAGGTCCGACATGAGCACGGCTCCTAGCCCGGAAACTTCAACTACTACGGTTCGAAGGGGTAAGGGGTTCTTGGGGCTAATATAAGTCTATCGGATGACTGGGGTAAATGGCAAAGGGTAAAGCAGCGGCAGAGGCAGGCGATCAACTCAAGGGCGGATAACCTCGGTGCGGCCGGGACTATGGAGGCGATACTTTATGCCCCGCCAGATGATGGTTTTGGTCGGGACTGAGGCAACAATGCAAAAGAGCATGACCAGATTTGTCAGGGGCGAGGCGAAGATATCAAGCCAGGTGGCCCGGTTCAGGTCGTGCTTATGACGGGGCAAAACGAGAAAGATATTGATGCGGCGGAGGATGCCCTTGAGGAGGCCGAAGGCGTAAATAATAATGGGGATGGGCCAAACAAAATTAAAGGCGGGGTGAGCAGTCCAGGCGGTCCAGATGGCCAGGCCCAGGCCGAGCCAAAAGGTCAGGGCATATTGCAAAGAAGCAGCCAGGGCAATGAGCCATAGTCCGGGCTTGCAGACCTTGGTGATGATAAACTGGCGGCGAACAAACTCGAAAAGTTCCGACCAAGTCAGGGCATCGCGGGAAGCGCAGTAACACTTGGGTTCAAAGACCACACGAAAGCCGCCCTTTTTTACGGCTGTGGAAAGAGTCAGGTCGTCGGTAATGGCCCCGGACCAGACGTCGGCGATCTTGAGGCGATCGAAGTGCTCCTTCCGGATGGCCATGGTCCCACCCCAAGCGTGATTGAGGCAGTGGCGACCCATGCCGCCAGCGGGGACAGCATTGAGGACCGAAAGGGTAAGGGAAGCGAGATTCTGGCGGGCCGGTACGTACCAGCGATAGCCGGTTACTACGCCGACGGTAGGTCTGACCAGAGGGTCAACGAGGTGGCGCAGCCAATTGGGGGCCGGATGGATGTCCGAGTCGATAAAGGCCAAAATGGGAACTCCTCGGGAAGCCTGGCGAATAGCCTGGAGCTGGTTGTAGACTTTCTGGGCGCAATTCTGGGCGGGCCCGGCAAAGACGAGGCAGGCGCGGTCAGGGCCGACCTCGTCGAGGAGCTTGCGAATTAGAGGGACGGCGGGGTCGTCGGGATCGGCTACGGTGAAGATGACCTTGTAGTCGGGGTAGTCCTGGGCAAGCAAGGGACGAAGGTTTTCCTCCAAATTCTGGTCCAGGCCACAACAGGGACAGATCAGGTCGGCGGGGGGCATGTAATTGTGCGGGGGACGGACTTGCCGGATTCGTTTGCGGACGAAATGGAAATTATCAAGGCCCTGGATAATAATGGCGATAGCCAGGGCGATCATGGCCCATCCGAAGAGAGCAAAGATAATAACTAAAATATCCATCATAGCTGAGGGGTCAGAAGGCCCTTTGAAGAATTTGGGTGTAGTCGTGCAAATCCATTTGGCGTTTCATTCGGGGCAGGGCCCGGGCACAATTGAGATGGCAACGTTGGGCCAGGGCGGGCAGATCATCCTGAAGTACCGCGGCCTGTGAGAGACTGGTGGGAATGTTGAGCCGCTGGTTGAAATCCAATAAGCCGATTTCGATGTCCTCACAGTCGAGAATACGACAAAGTCGTGATATTTTTTCTGGGTAGTCGTCGGCTATGTAGGCAATGGTATAGGGTAAGAGGAGGGCGTTGGCCAAGCCGTGGCCCATGCCATAGCGAATGGTGAGGGTGTAGGCCATGCCGTGATTGATGATGGTGCCAGCGACGTTGAGGGCCAATCCGGGGAGCATGGAGGCTAGTAACATTTCGTGACGGAGGTTTATGTTTTTGGGGTCGGCCAAAACAGCGGGCAAGGCGTGGGTAATCATCTGCAGGGCCTGGAGACAAAAGGAGTCGGAGAGCAGATTGCCAGCGGTGGATAGATAGGCCTCGAGGGCGTGGCTGAAGGCGTCCATGCCGGTCTGAGCGGTGAGGTCGGCAGGCAGGGCAAGGGTCAGTTGAGGATCGAGGATGGCCAGACGAGGGATAATGGATTCGGCGGCAATGGTTTTCTTGGCATTGGCCTGGGGGTCGACGATGACGGAGTATCTGGTAACCTCCGAGGCGGTGCCGGCGGTGGTGGGCACGCAGACGACCGGAGCAGCGGAGTGGTCGAGTTTCTCCTGGCCGAAATAGCGATTCAAAGGCGAAGGATTTCTGAGCAAGACGGCGGCGGCTTTGGCCACGTCCATAGCCGAACCGCCACCTATGCCGACGACGAGGTCGCAGTTGTTGGCCCGGCCCAAATCGGCCGCGGCCTGGACTGTAGCTACAGCGGGATCAGGTTCGACCTGATCGAAGAGGATCGATTGGGCGCCGGCATCGGCTAAAAGCTTTTGAGCCCGAGTGAGCAATCCGGATTGGCGGGCGAAGCTTTTGCCCGTGATCAGCAGAGGTTTTTTACCGAACTGGGCGGCGCGGGCCAAGTGGTTCAAAGCATCTTGGCCAGCAATCACGCGGGCGGGCATGTAGAAGACGGTATCGGACACCTGATTATTCCCCGCAAGTGAAGTTCGAAAACCCCCAGAGCGGAGGCTAAGAAACAATCTATGCTCCAAAAGCGGCTGTTGCAAGGACTTTCTAAGGCGAAGTGGGTGCATTATGGTTTCGGGGAATCAGAAGGCCAGGTCTTTTACCAAGTTTTAGGATGACTTCTAGTGTGGGGCTTGTCTATCCGCCTAGATAGCGGTAGATTAGAGGCGGTAGCGGCCATAGGCAGAATAATAGATGCAAACGAGACCTGATGGGTTTCTTGCGATTTTGCCCTGGTCTCGGTGAGAACGGCTGGGTTTTGACTCTTGAGAGAAAGAAAGGAAAAACCTGCTCATGGCAGCGCATATCTTCGACCAACGTTTTTCAGGGAACAAGTGGCGGTATCTGTTGCAGTGCGTATTGGCCACGGTTTCGGCCATGCTGGTACTGATGGTGCTGAACACCATGGCCAATAAGGTGGTGATTGCCTCGTTGGGGGCGAGCTGTTTTATTGCCTTCTGCGTGCCTCACAAAAAGGCCTCCAGTCCCAGGTTTCTGGTGGGCGGATACATCATAGGCATTGCGGCCGGGACGCTCTGTTACTGGCTGGCCAAAACGCCTTGGCCTGATTCATTGAGCATCCTGCAGAGCCACTCCGATGTGATTTTTGGAGGCCTGGCCATCGGGCTGGCCATGTTCGGTATGGTGGTTACCAACACCGAGCATCCCCCGGCGGCAAGTCTGGCCCTGGGATTCGTTCTGGGCCCATGGCAGTTGCTGACCATCATCGTAGCCATGGTGGAAATCATCTTGCTTTGCCTATTGAAGAGACTGCTCAAGCCCATCCTGATAAACCTTCTGTGACGGATAACTCGCTCATGCAATTTCAGGCAAAGGTTTAGACGCAGGGGCAAGGCGCAGTGTGAGAGACCCGGGGCGTTTGAACCCAAGGCAGATTGCCAGATGTGTTGCATCCACACTATGTGGTCGGAGGAAAGTTCTAAGAGATCCCCCGCGGGGACTCCTCGGGCCAGCGAACAAATGGCCCGGGATTACCGTCGCTGCTGCCAGAGCCGACAATAGGGTCAGCTCTGGCGGGAACCGACGGAACACACCTAGCGTTTGGGACGTGCTTCGTTGACAACCAGGGTTCGACCGTCTATCTCGGTGCCATTCATAGCTTCGATGGCGGCCCGGCCCTCGTCGTCATTAGCCATTTCGACGAAACCGAAGCCTCTCGAGCGATCAGTGACCCGGTCGACAACGACCTTGGCCTGATCAACGGTTCCATGGGCGGAGAATGCTTCTTGCAACGTTGCGTCTGTCATGCTGTACGACAGGTTGCCTACATAAATGTTCAACATAAGAGAGACTCCCGGCGACGGTCCAATGCGATTGACTCTCAACCAAACTGGAGAAACGTCGCAAATCCTGAAAAGAGGGCTGCGCTCTGGGCAGCCACAGCGGGGATATATTGGCCAGACCCGGCAGAAAAGTCAAATCAATTTTTTTCGGCCGGGGCCGCTTTGTTTTCCGGCCTGGTCCTGAGTCCAAATCCGCCTGCCCCGACTTGGTTGCACCACCGCTCATAACACATACTTGCGGGTCAGGCCCACCACAAAGAGTGCCATCAAAGCTGCTCCCGAAAAGGCCTCCATGTCGGCCCAGAAGCGAAAGCCGAGCTTGGGAATCAAATCGCCGTAACCCAGGGTGGTGAAGGTAACGGCGCTGAAATGCAGGCACTCTGCGATCGGAGGCTTGTATTGGAGCACTTGCTGGTCGTTCAGATTGCTTGGGGCAATGCCGGCAAAGAAAAAATATAATCCCGCCCAGAACATAATGAACAGAACCCCAATCAGCAGCACGCGGTGGGGCTTCTCGCCATATCCAAAGAGTATGCGTGCAAAGCCCAGCTCCAGGAGGCAGGACCAGAAACGCCCTTTCCAGGGCTTTGGCCCGCAGGCCTTGCGCCGGCCGCTCTCGATGGCACACTGTTCTGCGTAGTGAAATTGCCCCGCGTGACGATAGTCGCCGCGCCTGCGCGAGGCCTCCTTTGCCATGCGATAAAGCAGCTCTCCCTGTTCGCGTCTGTAGAAGGGACGACCTCCCCTCTGGAGCAGTGCCCAGGAAGGCAGATCTACCAGGACGGCCCGTCCGTCGCGGAAAAAAGCGTCAATAAACCTGGCGTCGGCCCGGAAGCTGGCCCCGGAGAATACAGCGTCGCCCTGAAAGTTAGTTCCGGAAAACTCGGCGTCTCCGTGGAATTGGGCCCGTGCAAACCTGGCATTGTTCTGGAAGATAGCCCCGGAGAATTCGGCCTCGCCGTGAAAATTAGTCTCCGAGAACCAGGCGTAATGCTGGAAGTTTGCTCTGCAAAGGGCAGCGTAACCCCGGAAAGTGCTCTTGGAGAACTCAGCGACGCCCTTGAAGGTGGCCATGTGGAACATGGCGTCGCCCTGGAAGAGAGTCTCAAAGAACATAACCTTGCCGCGAAAGGAAGCGCCGATAAAGCCGGCATTTAGTTTGAAGGTAGCCTTGGAAAAATTGGCGATGTACTTGAAGACAGTGTCGGAAAAATCGACGATACTCTGGAAAGTGCTTTCGGAAAAGCTGGCGATACTTTGGAAGGTGGCCTTGGAGAAGACGGCACTGCCGGCAAATACCAGGCCGTCGAAGCGCTTGCCGTCGGGGTCTCTGGGAAAATGCCATCCGGCAAAAGAACATCCGTCGGAGGAGACGGCCTTGCGACGGGCGTATTGCCAGACTTCTCTGGCGGTGTCGTGATCTTTTTCGTTTTGGGGGGCGTGATAGAGGCACAGGCCATCGGGCGATTCGGACCAGGCGGATTCAGAACAGCCCTCGTAGGCGCAAGTGGTTCCGGGGGGCTGTGTCTTCTTGGCTGGGGCGGGCATGTGATACTCCCTTAATCAACTGGGCAGTTACCGTCCGAGCGGTCGGATCGAGCCCTTCTTGGCTTTTCCTGGCCGTGCCTAACCAGATAGGGGCGCATCGCTCACCTCTGGTAGGTTCCGACCAGTTCGCCCCGCCCCAGGATGTGCCCCTCCATAGCCGAGAGCAGGGCTTGTTTGTCGGCACCGGCCTTGAGGTCCAATTGTGTATCCAGGGCGTAGAGCTTGAAATGATAGTGGTGCACGCCGTGGCCGGGGGGCGGCATAGGTCCGTGATAGCCGATATCACCGGAGGTATTGCGGCCCTGGAGAGCCCCGGCTGGGCTAGTAAGTTGGGCATCAGCGGCAATACCCTCGGCCAAGCCGGCTGCGTCGGGAGGAATCTTGTAGATTACCCAGTGTACCCAGGGCTGGGCCGTCGGAGCGTCGGGGTCGTCAACAATCATGGCCAACTCTTTGGCAGCCTCGCTAATGCCCGACCAGCTCAGAAGCGGAGATATATCTTCACCTTGTCCGCTGTAGCGGCGGGGAATCGGTTGGCCCTGAGCAAAAGCTGAACTTCGGATGGTGAGTGTCATGGCTGGTTCTCCTGTGGTTTTGGGTTTTTCATATTCCTAGTCCGATCGGCCGCAGCCGAAGAGCCCGCAAAGCAAAAAAACCAAGAAGATCTTGGCCAATGGACCGGTTGTAAAATGTCCTGCGTTCATGATCTCATTCTGCCTGTATTTGGGCAACATATTTTTCCGGGGACTCGCTGAAACGCTCATGGTTAGGACTTGGCCTCCTCCGTGCGGTCGGTGGCTATAGGGACCGGGGCGGTCAGGGCAGAGATTTGCTGCCATTGTTCGGGGGGCATCTGGTAGTCGGCGCCGGCCAGGGAGTCCTCGAGCTGTTCGAGGTTGCGGGCCCCGATGATCGGGGCGGTGACGGCTGGATTGGCCTTGACCCAAGCTACAGCCAAAGTAGCCGGTTTGACGCCGAGCTTCTGGGCATAAGCGGTGAAGTCCTCGGCCAGCTTGTAGAGCCAATCGGCACCGTAGCGGGCAGCGTATATCTTGCTGGCGTTCAGCCGGCCCTTCTTATCCCGCCGAGTGGTGGAATACTTGCCGGTCAGTAGCCCGGCGCCCAAGGGGCTGTAGGGGATGACCGCCAAGTTCTCATCGCGAGCCAGGGGCAGGATTTCAATCTCTGCGGTGCGCTTAGCCAAACTGTACATCGGTTGGAGCACCTGTATCGGGGCCAGGCCGAGGGTGCGGCTGATACCCAGGGCTTTGGCTGTCTGCCAAGCCGAGAAGTTGCTTACACCAACGCACAAGACCTTCCCCTGCCGAACCAGGTCGTCCATCGCCCGCAGCGTTTGCTCTATGGGTGTTTCAGCATCGAAGATGTGACAGAAGTACACATCTAGCCGATCGGTGCCCAGACGCCGCAGCGAATCCTCAACGGCGAGCATGATGTTGTGTCTGGATAAGCCGCGGCCATTGGGGTCGTCGCCGGTTGACACACCCACCTTGCTGGTGATCACAAGCTCGTCGCGACAGTCCTTGATGAGCCGGCCGAGGATTTTTTCGGCCAGGCCCTGGGAGTAAATGTTGGCACAGTCGAAAAAATTGATCCCGGCCTCGCGGCAGCGGGCGAACATGGCCGCGGAGGTAGACTCATCGGCGTCGCCTCCAAAACTCATGGTTCCAAAGCAAAGCTTCGAAACCTGCACCCCCGTCCGACCAAGCGTGGTGTACTGCATTTATCTACTCCTGCCAATTGAATTCAATTCCCTTGGCCTTTAGGGCCTCGACAGCCTTGGCCAACCTTTCCTGAAAATCCGCTTCGTCTACTATTTCCACACCATGGGCCCCGCCCACCACGTTCCTCCTGCCGTTGTGATTGGCCTTGCTTTCAAAGAGAACCAGCAGATTTCCGTCAACATCATCCGGGCCGGGCCAGGGCAGCAGAACATAGTGATTGTCTTTTTCCGGATCACCGCCAACACTCGGACAGATAAAGAGTTCGCCCGGAGTGTAGTCTTCCTCAATCAAGACCTCGCTCCATCGCCCGGCATCCGGATATTTGCCCTTGTGGCTGTTTGCGTACAAATACAAGGCGGTGTCCAAGCCTTTCACACGCGTGGCACATACTGCTGCGTTGGCTTGGCCTGTGGCTCGCCGAACGGCCGGAACAAGTATAGCTACCATGTAGGCAGCAGCAGACAAATCCTCGTCAACTCGTAAGGTATTCGGCTCAACCGAATAGCTTGCAGAAACCAGTGACATCTCTGCTAGATTCACCTCCTGCAAAATAGCTCCCAAGCTGGGCCGAAAATTTTTCACCATGCTGAATATACTCCCGAAATCAAGGTAAATCTCGGCAATTCTATTGGAGGGCATAGTGGCCCGCGCCTTGGCCATCTTTGGATAATCAGCCAGGCTCGAACCATGACCGTTAGCCACATTGATAACCCGCTCAGCCCGCTCGAATCCCCCGCCGACGATAAGCAGCACCTGAGCATCCGTCGGTGCAGCTATGCGGATGCTCATATCCGGACCGATGACCATGGGCAAGACCCGCATTACCTGCATGGCTTCGTTGGCAGGTGGATTATCCTGCCCAGTGTCGGCAAGTCTTATGGCGATGGTGTCGATGCCCACGCCGGCATAGCTCTCGGCAGCGTCGGTATAGATGAGCTGCACGCCAGTGTCCTTGATCAGCGCGGAGACGGATCCACTTTGACAGGCTGTTTTTATTTGCTGCTTGAACGCAGCAGCATCGGCGACATCGAAGCGGGCAACGAAGTTTAGCATTCCCGTGGCTGGGCTGCCCATACCGGCCGAAAAAGCCAGGCCCGAAAGCTGCCGGTAAGTAGCTTTGATATCTGATATCAGTTTCTCAGTAGATTCCTCGCCTAGCTTTTCCGCCAAGCTCGGATAAGTCACAGCTCTGGCCAAAAGACCGTCACTAATGACGTCGAGTTGGGCCGGGGAGATTCTCAGGGCCCCGGCCAGAATAAACGCTCCGGAGGGTATGGACTTATAGCTCGGCTCGGGCTGTCCTATCTGAGCGTTGATAAGCTCCGCCGCCGGCGAATCAGCTTCGAAAATTGCTCTTGCGTTATAGAAGATACCTTTATCGCTTACTTCCACGATGTAGATGAACTTGTCCAGTTGTTCAACAAAGGATTGGCTCAAATCTAACGAAAATAATCCCATATCCCTTTCTATGATCTGCTTAGAATCGGCCAGCTCAGACTCTTGATCCACTTCACCTCGCACTTCAGAGCGAGTTTCATTCAATCCCTGAATTAACGACGGTCTTATTCGCTGAAAGTCGGCTAACAGCACGATTTTGCCTTGCTCGTAGGCTTGGCGAACTTCGGGCAAGACTTCAAACGATCCCTGGCCATTTGCCAGCTCCGCCGCCATGTCAGGCTCAAAGGCCACCACCACAAACTCGCCCTTCACTGCCAGGTATATGTATTCAACCGTTTTGTCCTGGGTTGCGACCATTACCACACCCTCGGGCAATTCGCCCCCCATCGGGGCATTGTCTTTATGGCTCTGCAGGACCGCGCCCGCATCGGCGGCACTAATCAGAAAAGCTATGGGCATTTCACTTTCGGGAAACTTCTGGCAATCCGGCATGACAACAGCTGCCGGGCCGGTGAAATCTACATCGCCGAGCACTTGGCGAATCGGGGCAAGGGGGTCTTTGAAATCCTCTTCCTCGGCCAGAACGGGCACCAATAGTTTGATCTGATCCACAATGCCCTGGGGGCTTTTGACGGCCACAAAACCGTAGGCATCTGCTGGAACAGACGACAAAACGTCCGCCTGACCCAGAGCAACCGTGCAGGCAAGCAGCAAACAAGACGCAGGCAGGATTGTCAGTCGAATTTTCATGGTTCCCTCCTGAATGGAAACGTTCACAAACGATTAGCCCTGCACATACGGCAGAAATATCCGCCGCTGGTCGGTAATATCATACCCGAATCCGGCGGCGGATGTAATCCCCTGCTCGGGGCGGGGTATTAGAAGCCCCCCCCAGGACGCTCGTGCTTCGCAGCGCTTCGCAGAGTAGTACAGCCTGGGGGCGTTAGAAGTGAAGAAACCGGCGGATGGTTCTTGCTTTTGTAGATGTTTTAGTCTACCTAATTACTGCTGCTATGTTTGGCTATGTCGGCGGCGGGCGGTCCTGTCCGGAGGGGCGAAGAACCGGAGACGCTGTGATAATCGTATGGATAATATTCGGGCTGGGATTGGCCCTGCGCCTGTGGCTGTTGTATTGCGGCTATCGGCTGGGGCAGTTCGTCAAGGCTCAACTTCGCCAACCACTGCCGGACTCAAGTATGGCAGTAACTCTGATCGCCCCGTGTAAAGGTATTGATCCGGGTTTCGAGGAGAATGTTACTGCCGTACTCTCTCAGCAATACCGCGGTTTCTGGGAGGTCATTTTCGTGGTCGAAAGCGAAGATGACCCAGCCTATGCGGTTCTGAACAGGATCATTAAAGCCAACTCGCCGGGCCGAGCTTGCATCCGGGTGGCTGGGGTGACTGAGAACTGCAGCCAGAAGATCCACAACATGCTGGCCGGCGTGGCTGAGGCAGATACACGAAGCGAAGTGTTCGCCTTCGTGGACTCGGACGTGCGTCCGGGCCCGGATTGGCTGGCTCATTTGACCGCACCGCTAGGGCGATTCGAATATCCAGCCAGTACCGGCTATCGGTGGTATGTCCCCGTGCAAGGCGGCTGGGCGAGCGCCACGCGGGCGGCATGGAATGCCTTGGTCTCGACGGTGGGTGATCCCAGTTGGCGGGCCTACGTTTGGGGAGGCTCCTTTGCTCTACGTCGCCAGGCTTACACGCGAATGGGCATGGGTCGGCTGTGGCGCAATGCCCTGTCCGAAGATATGCTCCTGACCAGAGAAGTGTACCGGACGGGAAGGAAAGTAGCCTTCGTGAGCCAATGTATGATCCCCAGCCATGAGGATTGCAGCTGGGGGGAGGGCTTCGATTTCATGTGCCGCCAGAGCCTGGTGGCCAGGGTCTACGCAGCACAGATGTGGTTGGTGGGATGGGCGCTGTGTCTGGTTTACCTTGTGCCGCTGATTGTGATCGCAGGGGCGGCGATGTGGGGACTGCTGGCCGCTGAGCCGGGCAGCTATCTTGTCCTGGGGGCTGGGGGACTACTGTTTGGCCTGGACCTGACCGTGGGAGCTCAGCGTCGCAAAACGGCAAAACAAATCCTTCCCGATTGCGATTTCAGCAAGACCCGATGGATGGATACCTTTGGACAGGTTTGGGTGGTGGTGGCAGCCCTGTGGGCCTTGATATGCTCGTGGCGTTCTCGTAGAATGCTCTGGCGAGGACGAGTGTACACACTGATAAGTCCTCAGGAGACTCTGGTGGAATAGAACGAGTCGCGCAAACCGGCAAGAAATAGATATGGGGCCCCATGGAAAGGGACTCGAAGTTATGATGCAGATGAGCCTAATCATTTTTCTGGTCGGAATGTCGTACTCGGCCGGTCCCTATACACCCTCGCGTGCGGAAAGGCCAATAGCAAGCGCGGCCCAACAGCGTCTTCACACCAGACGTCAGCTCACCGAGCAAATCGAGCAGTGGCGGACAGAGGCCAGGCAAATCAAACCAGAGCAGATAGAGCGAGCCTTCAAAGAAAAACCCGACGTAATAAAGCTCGAATTAATAGTTGGCTCGGATTGGACCGAAGTGTCCAAGCTGCTGAGTAAGGAGATGAGAAACCCACGGACAAGTCGGTTGGAAAAGGCCTATATCGGACGGCACTTGGTGAGCCTGCTGAGTTTGGCTCCCAAAGCGGATTTAGTCCGACAGATGAGATTGCTGCCGCAGACTTTTGCGATTACTCCGGATACTATTCGCGACCTTCCTGAGTCGAGCCTGGAACTGCCGGCCCTGCCGAAAACGAGGGCTGATAGAGACAAATACACGAAGGTCTATTTAGACGCCATAAAGCGGGTCGAGAAAGAGGCCAGGGAGCGGAACGTCCAGGACAAGAGGATCGTACTGATCAACAAGTCGGTAAATATATTGAGAAAGGATTTCACGAGCTTACTACTGCAAAGCGGAATCCGCCGGGGATATCAGACAGTAATCGAAAGACTGAGCCAACAACTGAGGACCGCCGACGCCAGTTTTACCCAGACCGTCAAGGCACTGGAAGAAGCTCGGCTGGATGAGATGGACATCGGGCTGGCCAAGTTTACCCAGGCCAGGCTCAGAATTCTGGCCAGGCGTTTTTCCGGCCCGCGGCAATACATCGTCTATAGCAAGGTCGTGAAATACCAGCTCAACCGCTCGGACTTCGAACAGGTCGAGTTGGATTTCCAGAAGAGCATAGAGGACACCCTGAGTAAGTTGACCCAGCGGATAGAAAGCCACCGCCAGCGTGAACGCTCTAAGCCGCTGGAAAGAACCCCCGGGCCGCTGGAAAGGACCCCCGGCCCGTCAGACAGGGCCCGTTAGCGAACTGGGTTGCTGCAAAAAAAGTCCTGGAAGATTCGCTTACTTTCGGTTATCGATATATTGACACTTCTTCACTCGGAGGACTCATTTTTAGCAGGAGGCTATCATGGCAGAAATCAACCAACCGCCGACGGCGCCGACAGTGGCTCAGCCACCAGCCCAAGGAGCACTCAAACCACACCGTGGAGGAGTGGTTTTGACCCTGGGAATACTTGGTCTCGTCCTATGTGTCATTTGCGGGATCATTGCCTGGGTCATGGGAAAGAATGACCTGAGGGAAATAGACGCAGGGACCATGGACCCAGCCGGACGGGGATTGACCAATGCGGGCAAGATCTGTGGAATGATCAGTGTTATCCTTGCTTGTGCAGGGTTTGCCATCTGGCTGCTGGTCGTGATCATTGCTGCAGTGGCCGCAGCCTAACCGGCAAAAAGTCTTACTCTGCTGGATGGGAATTCACAATGACAGAACTAAATCAGCCGCCGCCTGCGCCGACAGCGCTTTTAAGCCCAGGACAGCAATTACTAAAATGCCATCGCGGCGGCATAATCTTGACTCTGGGTATCCTGGGCATAGTGCTCTGCTTTATCTGCGGGATCATCGCCTGGGTGATGGGCAAGAACGATATACGCCAAATGGACGCCGGAACCATGGACCCCGCGGGCAGAGATTTGACTCAGGCAGGCAAGATCTGCGGGATCATTGGTTTCGTCATGGGCTGTATAAGCGTAGGTGGGGTAATTCTATGGATCCTCTTCGCCCTGGGCGTCGCCATTTTTGCAGCCATCGTCTCGTAATCGGATGAAGATTGAGCTGACTCACACTTCTCGTCGTCCTCCCTGGCCCGCTTGGGCTTTGGGCCTGGTTTTACTATGGTTAGCCCTAGGCGCCGCAGCCGTTTGGCTTGCTGCTCGTACCGGCCAGGCTGTGCAGCTTTGCTTGTTCAAGCGGCTGACCGGCACGGCGTGTCCTACGTGCGGGCTGACGCGTGGACTGTTGTCTGTTTTGCAGGGCGAGATTGCTGCAGCTTGGTTGTACAACCCGCTGCTGTTTTCGATAATAGCCATATTCTTTGGGCGAACCGTGGTGCGGGCAATTTCCGCGCGGAGCGTGCGAATGCAGTTCTCGCCCAGGGAACGAGTGATCGGTTGGATTTTGGCTGTCGCTGTAGGTCTAGCTAACTGGGCATATGTAGCTTTGTGCCTAGGATAGAATTGGCAGTTGAGCCGGCGCTGTAGTTGGTCCTTTGGGCCAGGAAAAGCTTGCAAGTTCTGCGCGGTTGTTATAGTTTTTTTGCCCAGCAAATATTGTACTGGAGTCCTTCCTGGGAATGTGAATTCAGCCTCTTCCTCACGAGAAAACAGAGACTTCTATGAGCAAATCCAAGTCAGGCAAGGCTATGGTGGCTGTCGTAGGGTCAATCAACATGGACTTGGTGGTCAAGACGGCGGTACTTCCGGGGCCGGGCCAGACGGTGCGGGGCAGAGGCTTTAGCAGTATGCCGGGGGGCAAAGGGGCCAACCAGGCGGTGGCCGCGGCCAGGCTCGGCGCCGAGGTGCAGATGATCGGCAAGGTGGGCAGCGACGATTTCGGCGAGCACCTCTTGATGTGCTTAAACAAGAACCAAGTGGACACGTCCGGGGTGGTGGTGGCCGAAGGGGTTTCGTCCGGGTTGGCTATCGTAATGGTCGATGGTCGGGGCGAAAATTCGATCTGTATAGTGGCTGGGGCCAACGGCCAAATGCATGCGGACGACGTGCTGGCACAGGAACAAATCATCTCCGGGGCGGACGTGCTGCTCTTGCAGTTGGAGCTTCCGGTGCCGACGGTTCTGGCGGCAATCAGGCTGGCCCGCAAACACGGGGTCAAAACCATCCTGGACCCGGCCCCGGCGGCGGCAGATACCCCGCCGGAACTGCTGAAGGTGGATATTATTACGCCGAACCACATCGAGGCCGGCATGATGGTCGGCGAGCCGATCAAGGATGTTCGCTCAGCCAAGACGGTGGCTTCAGCCCTGGTTGCTTACGGCCCGGAAGCGGTGGTGGTGACCATCGGCGAAAAGGGAGCTGTGCTGGTGGACAAATCCGATCGTATCCGGCACTTTCCGGCTCCGAAGATTCGCATCGTGGATACCACCGCTGCGGGCGATGCCTTTACCGGCGCCTTGGCCGTGGCCATTGGCCGTGATGAAAAGCTCAGCGATGCCATTCGCTATGCCAATGTCGCCGGGGCCTTGGCCTGTGTGAAGTTCGGGGCCCAGCCGGCTATGCCCACCCGCCAGGAAGTGGAAGAGTTGCTGGCACGGCAAGACTGAAAACACCGGACCATATTAGATCGAACTGATCGCCGGGGTGGTCCTCATCGCCATCGGTTTAAAAATACTACTCGAACATTTGTTCTGAATTGCCCACCTTAAAATGTCCCAATTATTGTCTAGACTTTGGGGAGGGGTTCAATTATGATCAGGTGGTCCGTCGGCTCGCATGCAGCCCATAATGGGCAATCTGGTGTTCTTATTGGCAGGATAAAGGAGTTGTTCCCTGAAGGAGCTTAACAGTAAAGAACGTATCGCCAGGATTCTCAAACATCAGCCGGTCGATCGGATTGGGTTGTATGAGCATTTCTGGGAAGATACCCAAGAGCACTGGGTTCAGCAGGGCTTCCTCAAGGAAGACGAAGATCTCATCCAGCATTTTGGGATGGATGTCCGGATGGCTGGTTTCCCCAATATGATGGCTGACCTCGACTTCGGAGAGGAGATCGTTGAGCAAAGCGACGAATGGAAGCTGGTCCGCGATGGGAATGGGGCATTATTGCGACAGTGGAAGCACAAATCCGGCACGCCGGAGCACGTGGACTTTATGGTGAAGGACCGGTCCGGATGGGAGGAATGCGTTCGTCCTGTTCTGATAGATGACAGCCGGTTGGGCGACCGCATTTGTTTCGAAGACTACCGGAAAGCCCGCCAGCTTGCGCGGCAGGAACAGCGTTTCTTCTGCTGGCACGGGGTAAACGTCTTTGAGTGTATGCATCCGCTCTGCGGACACGAGTATATGCTCATGGGCATGGCCTTGGATCCGGACTGGGTCAAAGACATGTGCAGCGTATATGCTGATCTGATTCTCAAAACCCAGCAGATGCTCTTTGCGGAGGAAGGTAAGCCCGACGGCATCTTCTTCTATGAAGACTTGGGCTTCAAGGGTAGGCCGTTCATGTCGCCGACGATGTACAAACAGATCGTCTGGCCGGCACACAAGAAGACCTTTGATTACGCTCACTCCATCGGCTGTCCCGTGCTGGTGCATTCGTGCGGATATGTCGAACCGCTCGTAGCGGACCTGATCGAGGCGGGCATGGACTGCCTCCAAGTACTGGAAGTAAAGGCCGGCATGGATCTGCTGAAGATCAAAAAGCAGTACGGCGACCGGATTGCCCTCTTTGGAGGGGTGGACATCCGCATCTTGGAGACCAACGACAAGGCCAACGTCGAGCGGGAGCTGCTCAGTAAGCTTCCTGCGGCCATGGAAGGCGGCGGGTACATCCTTCACACCGACCATAGTGTTTCGACCCGCGTGGACTACGAAACACTTAAGTATTTCCAACAGCGCGGCCTGGAGATTGGGACATACTAGGCGTCTCATTACGCTGTCGCCCTCAGACTGTCAAAAAGTATTTCCAACATTAAGGATGTTCGCTACGCTTGGGTCGGTGGCCGGAGCGGCTGAGCTTGGTAAATCCGTATTAAACCATAACGTTAAATAGTTCTGCCACATTAGAGCTGATATCTGCCCGGAGGAAGCTATGAGAGTTTTGAGATATTTGGAACCGCATAAGGCTGATTTATTGGAAGTTGACGACCCAAAGGCGGCCCCAAATCAAGCGTTAGTTAAGAATGTTTGTTGCAACGTGAGCGCCGGTACAGAGATGGCTTTTTATCGTGGTACTGCTCCGCAGATCAACAGCGAATGGCTGGCGAACGGCCTCTGGGTCGACAAGCCTGGAAACCTTACCTATCCGATGGATTCGAGTGATCCGGATGTGTGGTGGATGGGCTATGCTAGTGTTGGCGAGGTTGTCGAGGTTGGATCTGAGCTCAAGGGCGTTAAGAAAGGTGATATAATCTTTACGATGCAGGGCCATAAAGAAATGCAGATTATCTCTGAGGGTAATTTCTCGATTGTTCCTGCAGGGATGACTGCTCAGCAGGCTTCGTTTACGGTGCTTGCGGTGACTTGTTACAACGGTATTCTCGATGCAAATATTAAGCTTATGGACAATATCGTAATTATTGGAATGGGCACACTCGGCCAGTTGCTGCTGCAGATGGCTAAGCTCAGTGGTGCGGTAGTTGCCTGTGCGGACTTCTTTGATGAGCGTCTGAATCTGGCAAAAAAACTCGGCGCTGATTATGTGATTAATTCGTCAAAAGACGGCGAACTTGCAGAGAAGGTTTTTGAAGTGTTTGGTTATGCAGCTGATGGGGTTATTGAGGTAACGGGTAATTCGAAAGCTCTTTCTCAGGCCGTTCGTTGCGTTAAAAAAGATGCTCAGGTTACGGTGCTTTCCTTTTACCAGAACCCTCCAGACAATTTTCAGATGGGTCGCGAGTTTCACAGTAACCGCACGACGATTAAGTCCTCACAGATTGGTGGGATAAATCCTGCCTTATCACATCGTTATGATGATGAGCGTCGTATGAAGGCTTCTTTGGAGCTTATTGCAAAAATGGATGTCGATTCCCTGGTCTCGCACAACTGTAAGTTTTACGAGTACCCGGAAATGCTTAAGACCATCAGCGATAATCCTTCGGCTTGCAAGTCGGTAATTATTGAATACTAATGACCTGTCCCCTGTGGGTATTGAAAATTCCGTCCAGCTCATTATACAATGACTTATGGTTCTTGAGCAAATCTCTATTTTGATCCATTACTTGTCCTTCTAAACGAGAATTAAGGAGGGCACAGGGGTTAGGATGTGCTAAATCATACATCCAGGGGCAGTCTAACCTGCAACAGATTAAGAATATTCAATGGATCGTCGTCGCTGCTCAACTGAATCGGCATTTGTATGGTCGGGACTAAGCGATCACAGCCTACAAGCAGGCCATCCGCATCAAGCCCGATGATGCCAAGGCCCACTTCAATCTTGGAGTTACCTATTTTGAGCTCGGCGACAAAGATTCGGCCTTGGAAGAATACAGAATCCTCAAAGATTTGGATAAAGATAGGGCCAACGAGTTGTTCAACTTGATTCACGAATAGGTTCTCCGGGGCATTAAAAGCCCCCCCCCAGGACGCTCGTGCTTCGCAGCGCTTCGCAGAGTAGTACAGCCTGGGGGCGTTTGGAAGCGAAGAAACCCCCGGTGGGCCCCCCAATCGCGATATTTCGCGATTTGGGACCCCTAAAACCGGGGGCTAAATATAGCATGATCCACAGAACCTTTATGCAGCCGCGCGCCCTTGCCGCACGGCGGGCCAGATGTTATGCTATCTGCGTGCAGAGCTTGGCGGGCTCGGCGTGCGGAATGTATAAATCAGCATTGAACGTAACCCCTTATGTTACAGCGGGAAAGGCTTAGGCAAGTGAAGAAGATAGCAGTAATCGGCGGAGACGGGACGGGGCCGGAAGTAGTCCGCGAGGCTCTGAAGGTGCTCAAAGAAATCTCTGGGCTGGAAGACTTCAAGCACCAAACCGAGTCCTTCGACTTTGGCGGGGATCGGTATCTATCGACCGGGGAGATTATCAACGAGGCTGAGGTCGAGCGTCTGCGAAAGTTCGATGCCATCCTGCTCGGAGCGGTCGGGCATCCAAAGGTTGCTCCGGGCATCCTGGAGAAAGGACTGCTGCTGAGGCTGCGTTTCAGCCTGGACCAGTACATTAATCTTCGGCCGGTCAAGCTCTACCCCGGCGTGGACTGTCCGCTCAAAGACAAGGGTCCGGAAGAGATCGACTTCGTGATCGTCCGCGAGAACACCGAGGGCCTTTATACCGGGGCAGGCGGTTTTACCTACAAAGGGACAGAGCGGGAAGTGGCTACGCAATTAATGGTCAATACGCGGGCGGGCGTGGAACGCTGCCTGCGGTATGCCTTTGAGCTTTGCCGCAAACGCAACGACAAAAAGATGCTGACCCTGGTGGCTAAGACTAATGTGCTGACTTTCGCCCACGACCTGTGGTGGCGGGCCTTCAACGAAGTGGCCGAGGACTACCCGGACATCACGACCGATTACAACCACGTGGACGCCTGCTGCATGTGGATGGTTAAGAATCCCGAGTACTACGACACCATTGTAACCACCAATATGTTCGGGGATATCATTACCGACCTGGGGGCGATGATCCAAGGGGGCATGGGCTTGGCAGCCGGCGGCAATATTAACCCCGAAGGGGTGAGCATGTTCGAACCCATCGGCGGCTCGGCGCCGAAGTACACGGACAAAGGGGTCATCAATCCCCTGGCGGCTATCTGCGCCACGGCTATGATGCTGCGGACTATCGGGCTCGAATCGGCCGGCGATAAGGTTGAAGAGGCGGTGATGCAGGTTACACCGAAACTCAAGTCGATGTCGGCCGGCAAGATGGGCTACTCCAGCAGCCAGGTGGGCGACCTGGTTTGTAAAGCCCTATCGGACTAAAAGAAAGTTAAGCAATGGATTCTAACGGTAGCGCCCTCACTTGCAACGTCTTGGTGCTGAACCGGCACTACCAGGCCCTGCGGGTAGTCCAGGCCAAGCGGGCCTTCTCGCTGCTGTTTCGACGGCTGGCTGAGGTGGTGGCTGTCGAGCAGGATACTTACAACACCTACGACTTCCAGAGCTGGGCTGAGGTTTCCGAACTGCGGCGGCAACTCTCGCCCGACGGTCACGACTGGGTGCATACGGTTCGGCTGACCATTGCCGTGCCGCGGATTATTCGCTTGTTATTTTACGATCGTCTGCCGCGGCAGCAGGTCAAGTTCAATCGGCGCAACATTTATGCCCGGGATCACAGCCGCTGCCAATATTGCGGCAAGCGCTACCCCAGCAGCGAACTGAGCCTGGACCACGTGGTTCCGCGCAGCCGCGGGGGCAAGACGGTGTGGGGCAATGTGGTCTGCTGCTGCACGAGCTGCAATGTGAAAAAGGGTGGACGTTTACCGGCCCAAGCCGGGATGAAGCTGATTGCCAAGCCGGTCAAACCCCGCCGCTCGCCGTTGATCCACTTGCGTCTGGGCCTGGATAAATACGCATCGTGGAAACAGTTCTTAGACCATGCTTATTGGTCTGTGGAGTTGCACTAAGACGAACATTAGGGGAGAATAAAAGATGATTCTGCAACCGGGGATTTGTCCAAATTGTAATTCGGGAATGCTGCGGCGTGGCTTCGGCTGGCCAAGGGCTGTTTGCTTGGTGGTATTTTTTGTCCTCTTCTTTCCTTTTGCCATCATATTGGCTTTTAGCCCTAACTATCTTTTTTGCAGAAACTGCGGGGCAAGGTTTGATTAGAAGGCAAGCGGGGGGCCAATCATTTATCCGGATAAAGGTTCGTCGGACGAGGTGGAACTGGCCGTAGGGCTCTGAGCGGCGGAGCTGGGCATGGCGGTTTTGGCCCTGGCGGCTCGCCAGCGCTGCTGCATCGCTTTAATGGGACCGGAAAGCCCAAAAGCGCAAAACAGACACACCAGGGCGATTTGCAAATGAACCAGACAAAGAATAAAGAAGATGGTCAGGCGTACCAGGTGCTTGAAGCTGCGTCGGCCGGCCACGTACTGATTGAGCAGGTGAATGTAAGGTATCCGGGAGACCATAGCCAAGGCTAATATCAGAGCGATTGCGGGCAGGGCTCTGAGCAGCACATGTGCTGCCCAGGCTACGGTGCTGCTGGTAAGCCAATCACCCAGACCGGTGGCCTCGCGCAGGAATTCCTGGTGCAGGACCACCAGGCTGGCGATGGTTCCGGCGGCGGCTGGTGAGGGCAAGCCCCTGAAGGTCTGATGGCTCGAGATATCAGTAGTGCTTTCCACGTTGAATCGGGCCAGTCGCAGAGCCGTGCAACACAGATAGATGGCGGCTATTAGCCAAATCCCCTTACCAACGATAGGGGCTACAGCCAGCGAGGCTGCCTGAGTAGGGGTGAGAAGTTTGATCAGCAGAAAAGCCGGGGCCACACCGAAGCTGACCACATCAGCGAGAGAATCTAACTGGGCGCCGAAGTTGCTGGCTGACTTGCTCAGCCGAGCCAATCGTCCGTCGATGGCATCGGCCAAAATGGCGATGAGAAGCAAGTAACCGGCCAAGGCCAGGGGGGATCGGATAAAAGCAGAGATGAACAGCCGCTTATGGAAGTCGCCCTCGGGCATGGCCGTGTAGTAGATGGCGGCAAATCCGCAGATTGCATTTCCCAAGGTAAAAAGGCTGGGCAAGACAGCTACGCCTCGCAGTCGGCGGGGCTTTTTTGGGCGAGATCGGGACCACCGTCTACGGGTTTTAGTCATCGGAGCTATCCTCTGGTGAGGTTATGGAGTCGTAGCCCAGCAAGACCGTCGAGCCAGCCTTTACCTTTTGACCCTTGCTGACCTGCAGTCGGAGCTTCTGGGAATAAGGCAGATATAACTCGACTCGCGAGCCGAACTTGATCATGCCGAAGGGCTCACCACGGTCCAAGCGTTGGCCCAGCCTGCAGCGGCAGACAATGCGGCGGGCCAAGACCCCGGCTATCTGCTTGATCAGCACGCTCTGGCCGGGAAGCTGCGGACAATTCAAAAGCACGCTGTTGGACTCGTTGTCTGCAGAGGCCCTGGCCCGCAGGGCGTTGAGAAACCTTCCAGGTACATGGTTGAGGGTAGTAACCGTACCGGCAGCTGGCGAGCGGTTGAGGTGAGCATCAAAGACACTCATGAAAATTCCAATCTTCAGAGTTCTTCCGGGCACGAGGGGGCAGTCCTGGACCTGGTCAATCTCGACGACTTTACCGTCAGCAGGACTGACGAGGATTCCGGCCTGGGCCGGGATCTTCCTGGCCGGGTCGCGGAAAAAGAACAAGAGAAAGACAAGCAGGGCCAGAAAAGGCAGGGCCAGCCAAACACTCACATACATCCAGGCCAATACCGAGGTCGCCAGGAGCATCCCGCCAATAACAAGCAGGTCCACAATGCAATAGCGGGCTAAGGGCAGACGCATAGTTCTGTCAATCCTATGGATAAATCCCAAGGGCATTGAATTTCTGCAGTCATGGTACGTGCAAGAGGCCCCCAGTGTCAAGGTCCGGCGGGTCTTTGGGCCGGGAGTCGGGAGTCCGAACTTGTCGGTTCCGGGCCGAGAGGGTTTATCGGCAGAATCAGGGCTCGCCGAAGAGGGAATTGTCTTGCGGCCCGAACCATCCGATATTCCACTCTTCCGGATTCGCATCGTACGCCGCCGTCTCCGAGTTGGAAAAGCTCATCTCTTGCGCATCCACGTGACCGTCGCACCAGGCGATGTTGGCCTCGCCGCGGTGACGAAAATGTGTGGTGGGCGTAGCCAGTCCCCACTCCTTTTTTACCTGTTGATCCCAGACCCAGTACGGCGGCTGAAGGAAGGAGTATTCTATAAGATAATCACCGGCGTCAGCCCGAGCCATGGCCGAATCGGCGAACATGATGGTCTTAGTCGGACGAGGGATTTCCGTGTCGCGGGCCCCGCTGGTAATATCGCCGCCCCAGCGGCTCCGGGAGCCGACGTAGTCATTATTATAGCCGTATCCGCCACCCCCAGACTCAAAGGCGCTGCTGCCTTCCTGAACAAAGTCTTGGAAGTTGGGACACTGCTTCATCTTGCCATCCAGGAAGTAGGGCGAGAGTGGCCCCTTCGTCGGATCGAAGGGATCGTTCAGCGTAGGTCTATAGCCGTGCCAGCGGAACAGCCCAGGCGAAACCCAGTCCATATCCGAAGCACCGGGTACGAAGAAACCATCGTGGTCGCCGACGTAAAGACAATTAGCCAAGGCCAATCCATGCAAATTGGTGGCGCAGCGCGTCTTGTCGGCTAATTCACGGGCGTGAGTCAGGGCCGGGACCATGATAGAGACCAACAGGGCGATAATAGCCACTACTACCAACAACTCAATCAACGTAAACGCCCTTGCATTTCGCATGAACATGTGCTTTCCTCCACCAAATCCGGGCAGAATCAAAAAAAAACCTCAGGCCACGCGACTTCGCGAAGCATGAGGTTTAATAAGCGCTTGGGATTACGTGCCGCCGGGCACGAGATGCCAGGACTCATTCCGCGAAGTCATTGGCTCTATTTGCTACGGCGGCAGGTCTTCTGGCTTCCGGTTCGTTCTAGGGCCTCGCCTTCCCACCCGAAAAGTCGGACAGTGGCATGAGCGGGCCTTCGTCCCCGGTTACAGCGGCGGGACCACGACGGATTCACACCGTCTTCCCTCTTGCAGATCCACCTAAAGCGGATCACCACCGCAGCGGTTCAATATTCACTTGTGCTTGGTGCATATATACCAGAGGGCCCGAATTGTCAAGGGCAAAAACGCGAACAATTTCAGTTTTTTTGACAAAGGCCCGTTTAGTATGGATAATAACCGCTTCGGTGCATTTACGATGGAGCCTGCAAGGTGGTCGAGAAGAACTCAGCAATACTGGCTGTGGAGACTTCCTGTGACGAGACGGCCGCGGCCGTGGTTGTCGGCGGGCAAGAGGTGCTTTCGAATGTGGTGGCCAGCCAGGACGAGCTGCACGGCAAATACGGCGGGGTGGTGCCGGAAATCGCCTCGCGAGCCCATATCGAGCGGATCAATCCGGTAATTAGGCGGGCCCTGGAACAAGCTGGGATAAGTCCCTCGGGCCTGGCAGCCATAGCAGTTACCAACAGACCGGGGCTAATCGGCTCGCTGTTGATCGGGGTCAGCGCCGCCAAGACACTGGCCTGGGCCTGGCAGAAACCCCTCATTGATATCGACCACGTCCAAGCCCACATATATGCAGCCCAGTTGGGACGAGAAAGGGCCTGGGCCTTTCCGGCTGTGGCCCTGGTGGTCTCCGGCGGTCACACCAGCCTGTACCACTGCCGCGACCCGCTGGACATCGAACTGCTGGGCCAAACGACGGACGACGCAGCGGGCGAGGCCTTCGACAAGGTGGCCTCTATTCTGAAGCTCGGATACCCCGGGGGTCCGATTATCGACAGGCTTTCCCGTCAGGGGAATCCGCAAGCAATAAAGTTCCCCCGAAGCTGGCTGGGCAAGGGCTCGCTGGATTTTTCTTTCAGTGGTATAAAGACCGCTGTGCTCTACCATGTTCGCGGACAAGACGCCCGGAGCCGACAAGTTAATCTGGATGAAACGAGCCGGGCGGACATCGCAGCGAGCTTCCAGCAGGCCGTGGTGGATGTGTTGGTGGGCAAAACGATATTAGCTCTGCAACAGCAGGGACTTAGCCGGGTTATCCTCGGGGGGGGCGTCTCGGCGAACTCAACGTTGCGACAGGGGATGGCCGAGGCCTGTCGAGAAGCCGGGGCGGAGCTTTTCCTTGCCCTGCCGGCATACTGCACGGACAATGCAGCCATGGTGGCCGGGCTGGCCTATCACAAGCTGCGGGCTGGGCTAAGGGCGGATTTGGGACTGACTGGGCGAGCCTAAACGCCGATACGTAAGTGAACAAGTTTGAGAAGCAATTGGTATGAATCCCACGGATATTAAAAGTATTCTAGAGGCCGTCGAAAAAGGCAAGCTCAGCGTAGCCGATGCCTTGGGGCGTCTGCGGTCGCTGCCCTTCGAGGACCTGAGCTTCGCCCACGTGGACCATCACCGGCAGCTGCGCTGCGGCTTTGCGGAGGTGATTTTTTGCCCGGGCAAAAGCTCGCAGCAGATTTGCGAGATTTTCGAACGGCTGCTGGCCGGCAGGGGCAACGTGCTGGCTACGCGGGCTGAGCCGGAAGTGTATGAAGCAATTTTTAGCCGTTTTCCCAGAGCCGAGTATAACGAAGTCGCCAAGACCATTACGCTTATCCAGGAACCGCCCGCCGAGCCCATCGGCCGAGTGGCCATCGTCAGCGCCGGCACCAGCGACATACCCGTAGCCGAGGAAGCCAGGGAAACGGCCCGGATTATGGGCAGCGCCCTGGAGACTATCTACGACGTCGGTGTAGCCGGCCTGCACCGGCTGTTGGCCCATTGCCCGCAACTCCAGCAGGCTAACGTAGTAGTGGTCGTAGCGGGCATGGAGGGTGCACTGCCCAGCGTGGTTGGTGGGCTCGTCTCCGTGCCGGTCATTGCCGTGCCCACCAGTATCGGCTATGGGGCGAGCTTTGCGGGGGTGGCACCACTGCTGACCATGCTCAACAGTTGCGCATCGGGGGTGTCGGTGGTTAACATCGACAACGGCTTTGCGGGGGGATACATGGCTGGACTGATTAACAGGTTGGCTGTGCAGGGGGGCCCGGCCAAACAACAGACCGATACAAACTCATCCGACCAAAGGCAAACCTAAGGACAGACCATGCCCGCACAAACTCGAAAGAAAATCAAAAGCATCCGGGCCATTCCTTCCCTACCCCGGCGAAAGCGCGACTCGCACAAGGGCGATTTCGGCCGAGTGCTGATCATCGGCGGCTCGCGGGGAATGCTCGGGGCGCCGGCGTTGGCGGCCTCTGCTGCCCTGCGGGGCGGGGCCGGACTGGTGAAAATGGCCCTGCCCAAAAGCATTCAACTGGCTTGTGCGGCACTGGAGCCGTGCGCTACAAGTCTAGCTTTGCCAGAGAGCGGGGCGGGAACGTTTGCCACGGCAGCCATAGCCAAGATTACAAACGCTGCCAAGGATCACGATGTTTTGGCGGTGGGGCCCGGCCTGGATAAATCGGCGGCCCTGAGCAAACTGCTGGGAGCTATTATCGGCCTGGCAAACAAGCCGGTGGTTATTGACGCTGACGGATTGAACAATCTGTGTCAAGTTAGAGATTGGCCGAAGAAGGCTCGGGCTAAATTGGTTCTGACTCCTCATCCCGGCGAAGCCAAGAGACTGTGGGCGGGCCTGAAGAAATCGGCCTGGCCCAAGAGTCGCCGAGATGCAGCTCTGGAGTTAGCCCGGAGCTGCCGGCAGATCGTCGTACTCAAAGGGGCCGGGACGGTGGTAACCGACGGCTGTCGCATCTATGTGAACAAAACGGGCAATCCGGGCATGGCCAGCGGAGGAAGCGGGGACGTACTCACCGGCCTCATTGCCGCCCTGGCCGGTCAGGGACTGGAGCTATTCGACTCAGCCGTGCTTGGCGTATACATACACGGCCGGGCTGGGGACTTGGCCGCCGAAATGGTTGGCCAAGTCTCGCTGACCGCCCACGATTTACTCGAAGTCCTACCCGACGCCTTCAGACAAATACAATGAAAGTCATCGACAGCTCAGAACATTTCGATCCGGCCTTGAAAGGCGGGGCTCTGTGTATAGGTAACTTTGACGGCGTACACATCGGTCACCAGCAGCTATTGGCCGAAACCGTCAAGCTGGCCAAGTCCGTGGGTGGGCTGGCGGTAGTTTTGACGCTTCAACCACATCCGATGAGATTGCTCAATCCCGAAAAGATGCCTGAGCCGATTTGCCGGGCTGCAGATAAGCTGTGCTGGTTGGAGCAGAGCGGGGTGGACATTGTGATTGTCGAGCGGACCCGCTCGGAGATCCTAAAGCTCAGCCCCCAGCAGTTTCTGGATAAGCTTCTGCTCAAGCACATCGGGCCCAAGTGGATCGTCGAAGGGCAAAGCTTTCGCTTCGGGCTCAACCGCAGCGGCGACGTGAATTTGCTCCAGGAATTAGCGGCTGACCGGAATTTCCAGCTTCGAGTTCTGGGGCCCGTTCAAGCAGACCTGGGGCGGGACGGAAAGTTCACGGTCTCGAGCTCGCTGATCCGGGAACTGCTGCGGAGCGGCCTGGTAGCTCAAGCTCGACAGTGCCTTGGCCGACCACACGTTATAACCGGTATCGTCAGCCGGGGGGCCAGGCGAGGGAGAAAACTGGGTCTGCCGACAGCCAACCTGGAGCGAATCGAACAATTGACCCCAGCCGAGGGCGTCTATGCCGGGCGTGGATGGCTCGGTGGAAAATGCTACCCAGCGGCGATCAGCGTCGGAACAGCGGTAACCTTCGACCACGGCGAGCGACTGGTGGAGGCAATTCTGCTGGACTTTGACGAGGATATCTACGACCAGCAGATACACCTGGAATTTTACCTGCACCTCCGCCAGCAGTTGCGCTTCGGGAGCGCGGCTGAACTGGCCGAGCAGATCAGGGGCGACTGCAAAAAAGTAAAGCGACTGGTGGACAAAGGCGAAATTGAAATACCCCCAACGGAGCAAAATGAATGAGCAGCATTGACTTTTCCGAGGCGTTGGACTGCCTGAAGAAGGCCCAATCTGTTTTGATAAGCTGCCACGTCAGACCTGACGGGGACTCGCTAGGGTCGGCTGCGGGAATGGCCCAGATGCTGGGGAGCCAAGGCATCTCGGCTGAGATTATCCTGCCGTCCGAGCTGCCGGATCGTTATGCGTTCCTGTTCGAGCAGGCGCGGCCCAGAGTTGTCACGGATGATTGGCGCAGGGCGCAGCTGCGGGGATTTGATACGGTTGTGATTGTAGATACTTCGGTGCGGGCCCAACTTGAACCGCAGTATGATTTCCTCAAGAGTTGTAATTTGCCGGTGCTGGTGATCGACCACCATCTGGAATCCGAGAACATCGGCACAGTTGAGCTGCTTGACCCTTCAGCCAGCGCCGTCGGGCTGATGGTAGCGGAGTTGGGCGAGGTCTGGCCTGCTGAACTAAGCGCCGGCGGGGCCAAGGCGCTCTTTACGGCTATCGCCAGTGACACCGGCTGGTTTAGATTTCCCAACGCCGATTCCCGGACCTATTGCCAGGCTTGGCGGCTGCTGCAGGCGGGCGTCCGGCCGACGGAGGTGTATAGAAGCTTGTATATGCGGGACAGCGTCGGGAAGATAAGGCTGCTGGGTCGGGCCCTGGGCAGCCTGGAGTTGTTCTGCGAGGGGCGTTTGGCCTGTATGAGCCTGCTGAAGGAGGATTTCCGCCAGAGCCGGGCGGCACAGACCGAGACTGAAGGGCTGATAAATGAAAGCCTGCGGATCGGCTCGGTAATAGCTGCGGTGATGCTCACAGAGGATGAGAACGACTCGATCCGAGTAAACTTCAGAAGTAAGCGGCAAATCAATGTGGCCCGGATCGCGGAGCGTTTCGGCGGTGGCGGTCACGAACTGGCCGCCGGGGCTCAACTGGCAGGCAGCATAGAGCAGGCCAAGGAAAAGATTGTTTCAGCGATTCGCGAGGAGTTCTCGCGTTCGGGCGAACCGGGCGGGGAATGAGGTCAGCTCGACGACAGGCACAGTGAGCCTTGACAAACAGTCTCCATTGGCCGAATATAGGCGCATCCTCCGGGAATGGGCGTGCGTATCGGGGAATCGAGCATGAACACCACACTGCTGCCTAAATTGCTGCGTATGGTCCTTGCTCTGGCGGTGCTGAGCTGTTTGTGGGGCTGTCAGGGCAGGACCTCAGCCACAGCAAGCGTAAGCAAAGATGAGGAAATAAAACCGAGCGAAAAGCTGGTGGCCGATCCGGATAGGCGGCTGGTGGGCGTGCCCGTTCCGCTGGGTGCCCACTTCAAGGCCGGCTCTTCCAGGAGCTACCAAACAGGTTCCCGCCGTCGGGTTGATCACAACTACGGCATTTGGGCGAAAAAGCTGCTGGTGCGGAGGTTTTATCTGGACAACATGCCGGTGCATGGTTGGGAACTGACCAACAGCATAACGGGCGGGGGAGCATACTACATGAGCTATAAGAAAGGTCGTGAGTCCTGCAGAGTGAGCATCGGTCCGAGCAACTGGTGCTTTCAGACGCGAATAGAAATAACAGTCCAACCGGTGAGTGATTTCGACTGAGCCCTTGTGCAAGGCAAAAGCAAATGAAATCAAGAGAACGACATGACCTGCGTCGTAATGAATTACTCGAGCTGCTGAGCAATCCGCGTGAACTGGGCCGGCGGTATGGTTTGCCGGCCCTGATCATAGTGGTGGCGGTGGTGGTGGCTATCTGGTTGATTGTCCGGGCCAGCGGAGCCGAAGACCGCAAATGGCAACAAGCCTGGTTACCGCTGGAAACGGCTGTGGCCACACACAACGAAGAGCAACTGCGGGCCATTACCACCGGGGCCAAGAACGAGGCTCTAGTGCGAGCCTGGGCCAACGTAAAGCGGGGCGAGCTGCTGTACAATAGAAGCCAACAGGGCGAGTATTTCGGCGAGAAAGCGGCCAGGGAAGAACTGCTCAGCCAAGCCATCAGCTGCCACAAGCAAGCCTTGAAGATCGGCCAAAAGTGGCGGGAAGTGGTTGGCCAAGCCACCATCGGATTGGGTTTGTGCTATGAGAATCTGGGGCAGTTCGGGCGGGCTGCTGAGCAATACGAGGCGATAATCTCCCAGGCCGAAGAACGCTTCGCGGGAACCCTCTGGCTGAGCCGGGCTCAAGGACGCAAAAAGTTCTTGGCAGGGCCAGCGGAGGAGAAGGTAGTATTCAGCCCGTAGGGGCCATTCGGCCCTTGGGAAAATTAGGCTAATTTGCCACTGAAGGATTAAATGCCCGGGACTGGATTCGAACCAGCACCCCCGATATTTTGGGGACTAGCACCTCAAGCTAGCGCGTCTGCCTATTCCGCCACCCGGGCTTTGGTCGGAAGTGTCCGGCTGGACAATTCTTGCATTCCTGTACAGGCAGATTAGGCTAAAGAGCGTTTTGTGTCAAGGGGCAAAAGTCAAAGAGGCACAAAGGCACAGAGGTAGAGAGGTAGAGAGAAAGGCTTGAGGCTTGAGGCGGAAAACGGAGGCAGAAATATAGAAAGATAATTAGCCACAGATGAACACAGATTACAGAGAAAGAAATACAGAAGCTAGACGCTGATTACGCTGATTGCGCTGATGAATATAGATAATACAGAAAGAAGTAGAAGCGATGAAGATTAAGGTGAAGGTCTTTGCGACACTGCGGAAATACGCGGCGGACGAGTCGTCGGGCGAGCAGGAGCTGGAACTGGCTGAAGGGGCGACGGTGGGAGAGGCTCTTGCGGAACTGAAGATTCCTGAGGAGGAAGTGGCCTTTGTGTTTGTCAACTCGACGCGGAAAAAACTGGATGAGGTCTTAGCCGAGGGGGATGAGCTGGGGGTGTTTCCGCCCATAGCGGGGGGATAAGCGGGCGGCATGGCGAATCTCTGAGCATCTCCAAACGCGAGCGAGCCAAATCAAGCTAGCTTTCCGGGCCATTCCATCAGCCAGGCTTGCGGGAAGTGTTGTTATTTCAATAGGTTAGACGCAGGAACTGGCCATAGGTAGAACCACAACATAGGGGCTATAATATTGCCCCTATACAATTTATTGTGTCTGGGGCTTGCATTTCTATTTCAACCATGGTACATATATAATTGGCTGGATGTGCCACCTGGCGGTGCGGACGCTGATCGCAGCATCACGCATCGACTGGCCACGGCCCACGAGACCGACAGCCGCAACTACGGCAGATCGACTCGTGAGGTGGACATTCGAGAGCCTGGACTGTACGGGCTGTGTCCCGTGCGTTGCAGGTCGCCACCAGCTTGGTCGCCGTCGTCGCCTACGGTAAACCAAAAGCGACGGAGTAGACGATTTTTGATGAGCTGGTGGGCAGCCGCGGCAAAAACCGAAAAAAGGCGAACTGCCCCTTGACAGCGGGTAAAAACCGTTATAATCGCCCACGGGAGTATGCCGAGATGCGAACATGCAGGAACATGACCGACGCGAGGAAAAGCTCTGGGAGTAGTCCTGCATGGGACGTCGCCGACGGGTGCCTGATAATGTGCCCCGTCAATGTCGCGGGACCTGGCGGTGCGGACGCTGATCGCAGCATCACGCATCGACTGGCCACGGCCCACGAGACCGACAGCCGCAACTACGGCAGATCGACTCGTGAGGTGGACATTCTATCTCGCACCTGGTTGTAGTCGTAACGTTTTGGTCACCAGATGCCACAAGAGAGACACCCTAGTGTCAAGGGAGGGGTCTGTGCGCATACCACTCATTCGCAGAATTTCCGAAGATCGTCGTGCACTCCAGCCAGCCTGGCAACGAGTCCGCGCAAGGAGCTCGCCAAAGAGCATGGGACCTGATGCAGTAAGTATGGAGCAGTTTGCTCGCCAAGCCGTGGAGCAACTGAGGCAACTTCGTAAGGATCTTCTTGACGGAACCTACGCATTTGGTGGCTACAGAGGTGTGGCTCTTGTAAAGGACCGCGCCAAGCCGGCAAATGACCCCAGAAATCGCCGACAGATTTCTATTGCAAGTATTCGAGATCGGGTCGTACAGAGGTCTATTTTGGACACCATTTGGGTAAGTATCCGCGATAAGGTCTGCACGAAGTCCAGTTTTGGCGGCATCGGCCGATATAGCCGCCACCGACGTCGTAGGGGTGTTCCGAGTGCCCCCAATTACGAGCCGAAGCGAAATGTTCGAGCAGCTGCCGCCGAAATCGTTAGGTTGCGACAATCAGGATTTGGGTGGGTATTTGAAACTGACATAGAGAAGTTTTATCCATCGATTGACCGAAATCGTCTCTTGAAATTACTCCGCACCATCCTGCCAGATAACACTCTCAATGATCTGATTGTTGACTTCCTTTCAACATCGATTACGAATGCGGAAGAACTACCGGACTACCTGGCAGAGCTCTGGGATCCACTTATTGGTGTACCTCAAGGCGGAGTCCTGTCCCCTGTGATGGCCAACTTGTATCTGAACAAATTTGATAAGGGAGTAGAGGGAGTCGGTTTTCATATGGTCCGCTACGTGGACGACCTGGTCATCCTCACGCAGTCTGAGACGGATGCGCAACGGGCCTATGAGTTCTGCCGCAGCATGCTTAGCGCCGTAGATCTCAAGATCCATCCGCTCGGAAGGGCAACAAAGAGCAAGACTAACATCCTACCCCCGGGCAAATCTTTCACGTTTCTTGGGCTCGACTTTAACCAGGCGACAATCCGACCCAGTCAGGAGAAATGGGATCGTCTTCGTAAGCGGCTCCGACGGGCAACAAACGCCCGACTGGTATCAACTTTGCCCAAGGTCATAAACGGAACCAATGGGCTCGTACGGGGCTGGGTGAAAGCTTATTCGTTCTGCAACATAGGCAAGAAGGAACTACGCAGAATCGATGATGAGGTTACGGATTCAATTCAAGGCTGGATGAGGGAGAATGGACTGCTATTCAAACGACAAACGCTCGAACGGAGGGGACGAGATGCCCTGGGGCTCGAAAGGGCTGAAAAGATACACATCTCGCCACTGCTCACGATTTAATGACGCTAACCTCCTTTTGCGCCAAGCCATGAAGTTCGTACTGCAGTATGGATCAGGTTTGTGCTGGTTATTCGATATAAACTCTGTCACCCATTTTGATGGGGGGCAGTTGGGGGTTTCTGGCGAGGAATTCGTCGGTGTCGAGGGCAAAGAGGGGAGAAATCTCCAAAGTACAAGCAGGTTCACCCTGGGGATTGTGGGGTAGTTCGATGCCGGCGAGTCTGAGCCAACGGGCGGCGCGGCGAATCATGTCGCGGCGGCAAGTTCGCGGGGAATCGGGGCCCATGGCATTCTTGACAGGAGAGAACTCCTCGGGGCGGTCGGTCTCAAAGACGATGCTCTTGGCGGCTACGGGCAGGGCGTCAAAGATAAACATTTCCAGCTTGACGGCATTTGGGTCGGCCGGCTCGATGTGCAGTCCTTCGGCGTCTATGAAAGCGACCCTTTTCTCGGCTCGATGGTAGGGCAGAGATGATCCGGTCTGGGTGAGACACTGAACGAAATCGACGTTAATAACATGGATGGCAATACTGCCGGCGTTGAAGGTGCGTGAGCCGTCGGGATTGTGGGCGTGGGCTAAGTCGTCGGGCAAATCAGAATACTCGATGACCATGAGCTTGCCGTCACTGGTGCAAAAGTTGCCGACGCGCTCGAGGTCATCGATCTTGGGCAGAGATTTGCTGGAGATCTCGGAGTCGTCGGCGATGTGCAGGCCAATAAACACGGGGTCGAGGACGCTGACGAGGGGATTGTCCACCTGGATATAAGAGAGGTACTGCACGGAGTCGTGGGCGAGCTTGTCGAGGCAGCCGGAGCTTTTCAGGGCCAGGAGGGTTCCTCCGTGGCCGTTGGGCGAAAGGGCCAAGCTATCCTTGGCGGCCAAGAGCAGTTTGCCGTCGAAGTCAAAGGCGGGTAGAGTGCCCTGCGTGAAAAAGCAGACGCTGTCGGGGGACAGGCCGAAATAGTCGTGCTGGGCGAAGAAATCTCGAATCTGGCGGTCATTGGTGGGGCTGGTCATAATGTACCAGGCGATTTGGCGTTGGTAACGGCGTTGATTGGCCAGGAGAGACTCGGCAAAGAGCTGAAAAAGGGATTTGTTGCGGACGGGCGAGATGCAGAAGGCGCCTTTGGGTCCGTCGAATCCTAAACGAGTTCCCTGTCCACCGGCCACGGTGAGCAGAGCGACCTTGCCCTGGCTGATGGCTTCGGAGCCGAGCCGATGTGCGCGTTTGTAGAAGTCCTGCTGGTCTGGGGCGGGCTGGCGTGGGAAAAAGGGAGCGGGGGTGATATTGGCAGGGACAATCTTGTCGGGCTTGGCCAAGACGTGAGTGAGGATGAGAGGGTCGAGCTGGTCGAAGTCCAGGGCTTGGATCTGGTCGAGCAGAGGACCCCGGGCGATAGGATCGAGCTGGTCCCAGAAGCGCAGGAGATGGCCCTGTTTGCGGGCAGTGAGAATCTTTTGAGCAGCTCTGTAACGCCGGGTAAGCTTGGAGGTAAGCATGAGCGGGGCTCCTGAGAACAGCTGCCAAGATGGTCTGAGCGGTCCAAGCAAGGGACGCCAACAAAGTGATGGTAATGCCGAGGGGCTGGCCTGGCAAGAGCATAGGGTGGGTTTTTGCAGTTGTATCTAGGGGCAAGATAGCCTAGATTCTCTCGGGTGATTGGGGACAGGCCGACAGGGATCAGACAATATGCGGAGACAAGCATGAACGTATTACTAGCTAACATACTGGAGGACTTCTGGAAGGTGTCGGGGTGGGAAAAGGCGTGGCTGGCCATAGGAATAGGGGGCCAGTTACTGTTCACGGCACGTTTCGTAGTCCAATGGATAGTTTCGGAACGAAAGAAACGCTCGGTTATACCGGTGGCGTTCTGGTATCTGTCATTGGTCGGATCTCTGGTGTTGCTAAGCTATGCAATCTACAGAAGGGATCCGGTATTCATCCTGGGGTTCAGCCTGAATTCGCTGGTCTATGTTCGAAATTTGTGGCTGATTTATCGTCCGGGGGCAGTTGTGGCAGAGAAATGAAGGGATGCGGGGGGAGGGATTTTGACTTGAACGGGCCGAGAAAGGACGGTAAAGTCAGTGGGGGTGGGTCTGAGGGGAAGAACGTAAGGAGGATAAGACTATGCTCAGGAAAACTATGACAGTTGTGGCCTTGACGGCAGCGGTTATTGGGCTGGGGTTTAATGTATCGGCGGTGCTGGGCGAGAGTGAATCAGGCGCAAGCAAGGCGAGCTTGGACAAGCTGGTCCAGCAACTAATAGACGCCCGTAGCAACTACGGGGAGAATCTGCACCAGCTCATAGAATACTACAAGAAGATGGGGAATTCGCAGGGGGAAGACTGGGCAAAGCGGGAACTGAAAGAGTTTGGCAAGATCCGTCAGAGGGAGTATTTGCCGGGCCTGAAAGCGAAGCTGGTAGTGGTGAACACCGAAGCCATGGGGGAAAGCGATATCGTCGAAGCTCTGGTGGGGTATCGGCAGGTGTACCGGAAGAGCCTTGAATCGCTGGTGGGGGTGCTGAAAGGGGCCAAGGATGTGAAGCAGTGGACGCTAGCCAAACGGGAACTAAAGGAGTTGATATCAGTAAACAAGTACATGTACCTGCGGGATGCGGATACTCCGGGGGCTGAGTTGCGAGCAAGGGATGAGATCGGCGCAGCCGAGAAGCTCTACTCCCAAGCATTGGAGCTGAAGAAGAGGTCCAAAGGCTTTAGGGTGCGGAGGTACGAAACGCAGGCGGCGATGGAGGGTTTTCGGCGATTAATACGGGAGTATCCAAGTTCGGAGCGGATCGACGATGCGGCCTATCAGATAGGCGAACTGTGCCGGGATAACTTGAAGAACTATCAGCGAGCAATCCGCTGGTACGAGTGCGTGGTGGCCTGGGATCCGGATACGCAAGTACGGGCCAATCTTCGTATTGCCCAGATATACGACAGACATCTGGTGAACCGCCTGACGGCGTTGGATTACTACGGTCGGGCTTTGAAGATAGAAGCCCGGGGCTCGTCGGAGCGGAGAAGTATCGAGCGGCGGATTAGGCGACTGAGCGGTAAATAGGCCCTGCAAATGAAGAGCCCAACAACTAGGTTGCAGTCATCAGATAAAGAACGAAGGGGAAACAAATCGGGCAAGACCAGTGTGCTCTCGGTGCTGGGCCTGTTGGAATCGTTGACCCTGGTGGTGCTGCTGGCGCTGGTGTTTAGAGGCTTCGTGGTGGAGGCCTTTGTAATTCCCACCGGCTCAATGGCTGAGACCTTGCTGGGGGAACATACCGAGACAATCTGCAAGCAGTGCCGATATGTGTATGTAAGCAGTGTTCCCCCGGAGCGGAACAATAGGCGGGCAATGGGCCGCATGGGGAGTGGGAGACTGCGTTGCCCCAACTGTGGGGCCGCGCCTAGACAAGAGGCCTTGGAACGGGCGGGCGACCGGGTGCTGGTGCTTAAACCGATGTATTTCCTGAGCCGTTATAAGGGCCTGGAGTGGCTGGGGCCCAGGCGCTGGGACGTGGCGGTATTCCTGTACCCCGGCAACGGCCAAGAAAACTATATCAAACGGATAACGGGACTGCCGGGAGAATCAATCGAGGTAATCGACGGAGACATCTACATTAACGGGCAAATCGCCCGCAAGCCTCCCAGGGTTCAAGAACAGATGTGGATTACGGTCTTCGACAACGACTACCAACGGCAGGACGATGGTCCGGATGGACCCGCCTGGCAAGAGGTGAGCGGCCGAATGGAGAGGCTCCGGGAGGGGCGAGTATTAAGGCTAAACGCCAAGGGGAGCGAGAGGACGTTGGTTTATAAAGGTGCGATTAACAATGGACTGGCCTATAATGCTCTGCACGGGTCAGAGGGGCCCGCTGTTACGGTATCAAACTTGCGGCTGAGCTTCGACGTGATTGGGCGAGAGAGGGGTAAGACAAGCGAAGTGACAGCGGTACTGAGCAAGGCAAATCGCCAGTTCCGGCTGCGGTTGGGGTTCTTGGATGAAGAGGCAGTGATAGAACTGCAAAGCCGATATGCCACAGAGACAGGAGAAGGGCGGACATACTGGAAGACTGTGCGAGATAAGGGTGGCTCCGAGCTGCGTCGAAGGCTGGGGGCAATCGCCCCGGGAAAGTCGGTACAACTACGATTGCAAAACGCGGATTACCGAGTGAGCGTATGGGTGGACGGGGAGGAAGTTCTGGCGACCACGGACAGCAGCTATGGACCTGCGGCCCTTGGCCAACTGCGTGATTCGGCCCAGAGCAGGGCGGCCAGGCCCTACGTGGCGATGGGGGCCAAAGACTGCGAGGTGGACCTGCTGCACATAAAGCTGGATCGGGATGTGTATTACACCTCACCGAGGAGAATCAGTGTTCCGCCAGAAGACCGCAGGCGAGATGCAATAGCGGCTAAACTTCACGGGGCGCGGCCCCGGGCCTGCGGTGAGCCTTTCAGAATGCCGCCGAGGAGAAATCATCCGGAGCCGGCATACTTTATGATGGGAGATAATAGCTCCAACTCGCAAGACTCTCGGCTGTGGTGGTCAAAGCACGGGGGTCTGGGAGACGATTACGTTCTGGGGACAGTTCCGCGAAGCTATGTGATCGGGCAAGCATTTTCCGGATATTGGATACCAGTGCTGGGTAAACAACCAGAGCTAATACCCCGGGTCTCCAAGGTGCACCTTATCCGCTAGGCGAGTGCCGAACAGCAGGGCTGGTTGAGCTCGGGACAGTTGAGGATTTATGAACGGGTGTAAGTTCATTGGCCAAGTAAAATACGGATAATTGGTCGACAGAGCGGGTGTTTTTCAACAACTTATCCACAAGCCGGCTGGAAGCTGGGTTTTGGCGGTCGGAAGAAAGCTTGAATGGGCAGAGCCAGGAAAAGTGCCTCAGGTTGAATAATAGGGTAGGATTACGGAGGTTGAGGAAGGTAACTGCTTATTATTGTGCCAGTTACGCGCATAGATTGATCGTAAACGTCAAAAACGACTCGGGGTGAGGTTGGGTTCGGATGTCGGTGCGGGCAGCGAGCGGAAAATAAAGCAGAACAAACGGAAATTGTCTGACAGTTTATCCACAATCAGGCAGGAAGGAACTCCAGAGTCCCATAACTAGATGGAACAAACAAACATGAACCTATTGGAAACCAGAGGCTTAGTAAAAAAATACTCCGGGCGAGTTGTGGTGGACCACGTTTCACTACGAGTGGCCCCGGCGGAGATAGTCGGTTTGCTGGGACGAAACGGAGCGGGCAAAACGACGACCTTCCGAATGACCATCGGAATGGTCAGGCCCGATGCGGGCACAGTAATGTTCGATGGAATGGATGTTACCCATATGCCGATGTACAAGCGAGCTCGGCGAGGTATGGGATATCTGGCCCAGGAGCCGAGCGTCTTTCAACGTTTGACGGTGGAAGAAAATCTGCTGGCGGTGCTGGAATCGATGACCATGTCGCGGAAACAACGCCTGAGCCGAGCAGAAGAGCTGATGGACGAGTTCGGCCTGACCTACCTGCGAAAGCAATTGGCCCGGACGCTGTCAGGCGGGGAACGTCGGAAACTGGAGATAGCCAGGAGCCTGATAACCAATCCGACGCTGGTGTTGCTGGATGAGCCGTTCAGCGGAGTAGACCCCATAGCGGTAGAGAGCCTGCATCATGAGATCGGGTCGCTGCGCGATTCGGGGATATCGGTGCTGCTGACGGATCACAACGTGCGGGAGACACTGTCGGTGACGGATCGGTCATACATTATCTTCGACGGGCGGGTGCTGCGCGACGGGACACCGCGGGAACTGGTCAACGATCCGCTGGTGCGGAAGACGTATCTGGGCAGCAGGTTCAGCGCAGCAGAATTCGAGGGCTGAGAACAAAGTACTCCTTCAACCAACGAGTATTCACAGCAGGGAAAAGACATCTCTGAGGGAGATGATACGCTGTCATGGACAGGCACTTCCAGGCTATGCCCACAACAAGCTCAGGCTTGCCTGCAACACAGGGACTTCTCAGATCAGCGAGATATTCTCAAGAAAACACTTGACAATCCTTGGCTATTTGGCAAAATAGAAAACTATGGACAAGAAAGGACTAATCATGGACCCCAAGACCAAGTCCCGATATAAGGCCAAGGCGAAGATCATAAAAGCCCTGTCGCATCCGACACGGCTTTTCATCGTGAATGAGCTCTCCAAGGGCGAGCGTTGCGTGTGTGAACTCACCGAGATGGTCGGCGACGACATTTCCACTGTGTCCAAGCACCTGTCGGTTCTCAAGAATGCCGGGATCGTCTCGGACGAGAAGCGCGGCACGCAGGTCTTCTACTCGCTGCGGCTTTTGTGCGTGCTCAACTTCTTTTCCTGCGTGGAGTCTGTGCTGAAAACGAAGGGGAAGGAACAAGCTTTGGTAAAATGAGACGATGCTTTTTTTTGGGATTATCCTTGGCCATTTAGCCAAATAACAACAGGAAGATACTTTGATGCAGTGGAAGGATGAATGGAAAAAGCTCCTGGCGATAACAGCAGCCTTTTTGGCGTGCTTCTACTTGCCGATCGAGAGGCTGCAGGGCTCTGAGCGGATTAGCAATGCTGTCTGGGAGGCTTTTTTCCTCATCCGCTGGTATGCCCGCGAGCACGTGCTCTTGTGCCTGGTGCCGGCGTTTTTTATCGCCGGGGCCATTGCGGTCTTCGTCAGCCAAGCGTCGGTGATGAAATACCTGGGGGCCAAGGCCAACAAGGTTCTCGCTTACGGCGTAGCCTCGGTTTCCGGAACAATCCTAGCAGTCTGCTCTTGTACGGTACTGCCGCTTTTTGCGGGCATTTACCGTATGGGCGCAGGACTGGGACCAGCCACAGCATTTTTGTATTCCGGCCCGGCTATCAACGTGCTGGCTATCATCCTGACGGCACGGGTACTGGGTCTTGAGTTGGGTGTGGCTCGGGCAGTCGGAGCAATCCTGTTCAGCATTGTAATCGGTCTGCTGATGCACTTGATCTTCCGCAAGGAGGAGTTGGCCAAGGCGAACGCCCAGGCCGAGCTGCCAGAACCGCAGGTCTCGCGGCCGCTCTGGCAGAACGCGCTGTTCTTTGCTGCTATGGTGGGTGTTTTGGTTTTTGCCAACTGGGGCAAGTCGGATTCAACAACTGGCGTCTGGTACACCATATATAGCGCCAAATGGATCATAACGGCGGTCTTTGCGGCGGGGCTTGGTCTAATACTGGTGTTCTGGATCAAGGTGTTATGGTTCAAGGTCGTACTGGCTGCCATCCCTACGGCCATTCTGGCGGCTGTATTCCGTCACGAGCCGATGATCCCGTTTGCCGCGGCCGTGGTCGGACTTTCCTGGGCCACAAGTACGAATGAGGGAGAAGCTAGTGAGTGGTTTACCTCATCCTGGGGATTTGCCAAGCAGATTCTGCCGCTACTTTTGGCTGGAGTGCTGGTAGCCGGCGCGCTCCTGGGGCGTCCTGGGCAAGAAGGGTTGATCCCCTCGGAGTGGGTGACCAAAGCGGTCGGCGGCAATTCGCTCTTCGCCAACTTCTTCGCCTCGCTGGCCGGAGCGTTCATGTACTTCGCCACGCTGACGGAGGTGCCGATCCTGCAGGGACTCATCGGTAGCGGCATGGGTAAAGGGCCGGCCCTAGCGTTGTTGTTGGCAGGACCTGCACTCAGTTTGCCTAACATGCTGGTCATTCGCAGCGTGATGGGAACCAAGAAGACCATGGTCTTCGTGGCACTCGTCGTCGTCATGGCCACGGTCACGGGAATGATCTATGGTACCGTTTTTGGATAGGAGTTCGCTATGAAGAAGATTCAGATACTGGGCACCGGCTGCCCGAAGTGCAAGAAACTCGCGGAGAACGCCGAGGCTGCCGCCAAGGAACTCGGCATCGAGTACGAACTTGTCAAGGTCACGGACATCAACGAGATTATGAAGTTCGGCGTCATGATGACGCCTGCGCTTGCCGTGGACGACGAGGTGAAGTCGGCGGGAAAGGTCCTGTCGGCCGACGATATCAAGGAGTTGCTTTAGGCACTGGCGTAAGGAGATTGTTGCATGAGAGCCAAGAAGACTATTACCGTTGTTCTGCTCGCTTTTGTCGTTGCGAGCGTGGTGTACCTGGTTATCAAGGAATCGGGCGGGAAAGCCAGCGTTCCAGCAAGGCCGCAGACGAATGAGCAAACCACCATCACAGAGGAAGAGCCCCAGATCCCCGGTGCATCCGAGAAGGAGGCAACAAATCGCAAAGTTGTGGCCTACTACTTCCACGGCAACATGCGCTGCGCGACCTGCCGTACGATCGAGGCCTATACCAAGGAGGCTATCCAAGCTGGCTTCCCCAAGGCCCTGAAGGATGGACGGCTGGAGTTTCGGGTTGTGAACGTGGATGAGCCGGACAACGAGCACTTCGTGCAGGATTACCAGCTCGTAACCCGCTCCGTGGTAATCGCCGAGTTTGAGGGCAGTAAGCAGAAGCAGTGGAAGAACCTTGAGCAGGTCTGGCAGCTCGTCAGCAACGAGCAAGCGTTCGTCAAGTACATCCAGGACGAGACGGGCAGCTATCTGGAGGGGAGGAACTGATGACTGAGTTTCTGCTGGCTGTGGTTTCGGCTTTCTGGTTGGGGATACTCACTTCGATCAGCCCGTGTCCTTTGGCCACCAACATCGCGGCTATCTCGTTCGTGGGCCGCAGGGTCGGGAGTCCGATGAAGGTCTTTCTGGCCGGGCTTTTCTACACGGCTGGACGCACGCTGACCTATCTGGTGCTCGGAGTGCTGCTGGTGTCGAGCCTGCTTTCGGCCCCGGCTGTGTCACACCTGCTCCAGAAATACATGAACAAACTGCTTGGACCGCTGCTCATCCTGGTGGGGATGATCCTGCTTGAGCTGATTCAGTTCAAGTTCTCCGGCTCAGGCGTAAGCGAAAAGATGCAGAAGCGGGTCGAAGCCATGGGCATATGGGGCGCACTGCTCCTGGGCGTAGTCTTTGCACTTTCTTTTTGTCCGGTCTCTGCGGCACTCTTTTTTGGTAGTCTCATCCCCCTGGCCCTGAAGTGCGAATCCGGTGTAATCCTTCCCTCCGCCTATGGGGTGGCCACGGGGTTGCCGGTTCTGGTTTTCGCCGTTCTGATCGCCCTGGGCGCGAAGCGCGTGGGCCAAGCCTATGACAAACTCGTAGTTTTCGAGAAATGGGCTCGGCGAATCACGGGCGTGATTTTCATCAGCGTGGGCATTTACTACTGCCTAACCCAGATCTTCGGGGTATTCGGGTGAGGAGCGAGCAGCAGGTCCAGCGGGGCTGAATTTGAGGGCTGAGAAAAACGAGCCTTCTTGAACTAACGAATATCCGCCTCTCTAAAGTAAAATCTGGCAAACAATCTGGGTTTGTTTAGAGTAAAAAGGCTTGCTCAAGTGTGTGATAAGTGAGGAACGATCGTTCGAAGTCAGGCACAAAAATAGATGGTAGAAGACAGACTACTCATATTGAGGTTCAAACGTGGTAGCAGCGATGCTCTGTGCCATATATACGAAAAGTATAGAGTTTATCTGCTGAAGTTAGCAACTGCTCTTCTACATGATACTAATATCGCCGAAGATGTTGTGCATGACGTTTTCCTTCGCTTCGCTCAATCTGGAGATACGATCAAAGCAAACGGAAGTTTGAAAGGTTACTTGAGAACATGTGTTGTCAATAATGTGCGCAATAGAAGCAGGAGCAAACAGCTTCGGCCATCAGTTAGGCTTGATGAGATTGCCCCGGTGGCTGGGGACTCAAATAGGCCGGATCGTTGGATCACATGCAAAGAAGAATCTGGGCGAATAAGTCATGCACTAGCTCAGCTTCCATTGGAACAACGAGAAGTGGTCGTACTTCATTTGATTGCAGACATGAAATTCAGACAAATAGCTCGATTGCAGGAGGCTTCGATCAAGACAGTCCAAAGTCGGTACCGCTATGGATTGGACAAACTGCGGTCACTATTAAATACTGAGGTGGAAAAATGAGGCCGGCAAAGAATATAGAAGAGTTGATTAGAAAGTTTGAAGTGGATGCCAATAGGCAGAAGGATCAAAAAGTGCTTAGCGGGCTATTGAAAGCACAAGCACAATCTAAAGCAGATAGGCTGAGTTCATCTCGGCCAAATATATGGAGGACGATTATGAAAAGCAGAATAGCAAAACTTGTAACTGCAGCGACGATTATTATTGCTGTACTTGTGGGCATATACGTGATCGGCGGTTCGGGGGCAAGCGTGGCCTGGGCTGAGTTGGTCAAAAGAGTAGAACAGTCACATGATAAATATATGCAAGAGCTTTCCTTGGCCGCGAAAGAAAAGGACGGCGAGAAGATCGTTTTTTGCGCGAATCTACTAAGCGAATTCTGGCAAAAACTAGGTTGGCTGGCCGAAGCTAGATTGAATCCGGAACTTCAGATTCGGATGTCAGCTATAATCGCTGACAAAGAAGCCGTTTACGATAAGGGTGAAGAGAGTGACGAGATAGGTATTCGAATATTCAGGGCACATGCGGACCGGTTCAATGATTGGCTCGGGCAAATCGAGGATGTTACATGGATCAACGAGACTGTGCATGTATGCAAACAATTGGAGGAATATGCGGAGGAAATACGTGATGGCGCCAGGGACTCCGAGGATGGTTTAGCATATATTGAACACTGCATGCCAAGCTTTCTGGCATATGCTGACTGGTTCAAACAGTTGCCATGGGATGATCCAAGCGAACATGTCGGAGCTGATAAGCTTTTGAGAGTAATTGAGCGGGACCTGGAAATAAGTCGTCGAGAAATACGACAGCTGAAAATTGATGGGCTTGACAGATTTGCCAAACGCAGTGTGGAACACGCAGAGAATAACGTCCTGGAACTGGGAAAGAGGCTACAGTTTAAATCAACGCAAAATGAGAAGCAGAGGAAACTCTACAAAAAATTGAGCAGAAAAGTTGGCGAAATTTCCGACCTTCTGACGTATGCGATAATCGCTGGCTGGGACATACAACAAACTGAGCGCATTAGCCCTGATGAAGGATTTCGCCAAATATTGCGAAAAGAGTTCGGCGGCAGAGGCCCTTTGGGGGCTTTGCTTATCGAGCAAATTGACGAATCGATGGATTTGTGCAAAAAATTGCTGGAAGAACTTCAGTCTAAGCAATGATGCGTCTTTGCCGATCACAATGGGCCGGGCTAGCGTTAGCTCGGCCCTTTTAGTTTCTAGAGGTGGGCGAAAAACTGATAGCTCCATTCATACAAATCGGTTATGTTTGATGGCAAGCTGGCAGAGGAATTATTGGAGAAAACGGATTGGCGTTGAAGTTCAGTATCGAAGCGAGGGATGGGCGAGCCCGCTGCGGACGTCTGGAAACGGCTCACGGAGAGGTGGCGACGCCGGCGTTTATGCCAGTGGGAACGCAGGGGACGGTCAAGGGCCTGACGCCGGAACAGCTGCGTCAAACGGGTACGCAGATGGTGCTGGCTAATACGTACCACCTGATGCTTCGGCCGGGGGTGGAGGTAATCGAAAAGGCCGGGGGGCTGGCGAAGTTCAGCGGATGGGGCGGGCCGATGCTGACCGACAGCGGTGGCTTCCAAATATTCAGCCTGGCCAGGGGGCTGCAAAACGCCCGTGGCAATTCGGAAAACTCAGGTGCAACCGGGCTGGTAAAGGTGGACGATGAGGGTGTAACGTTCAGGTCCCACATAGACGGTGAGCGTATTCGGCTGATACCGGCTGAGGCTGTGGAGATCCAGAATAGACTCGGGGCTGATATTATCATGGCTCTGGATGAGTGCACGGCCTATCCGGTGGGCTTTGAAGAGGCCCAGAGAGCCACGGAACGGACCATCAGATGGGCCAGGAAGTGTCTGGAAGCCCAGCGGGGTCGTGTGGGTCATTGTAATCTTTTTGGGATCGTACAGGGCTCGGTCTTTGGCGAACTACGCCAACGATGTGCCCGTGCGTTGGTGGAGATGGATTTTGCGGGCTATGCGGTGGGCGGTCTGAGCGTGGGTGAGAGCCAGGAGCAGATGGTCGAGATGCTGGAGGTGGTTTGCCCGCTGCTGCCGGAGGAGAAGCCTCGTTACCTGATGGGGGTGGGTATGCCGCGGGACATGGTGATGGCCGTGGGGGCTGGGGTGGATATGTTCGACTGCGTTTTGCCGACGCGGAACGGGCGCAACGGGGTGGCCTTTACCAGTGATGGTCCAATAAGATTGAAGAATCTATGCCATAGGACCGATGCTGGGCCGTTGGACAAAGAGTGTTCCTGCTATACTTGCCGAAATTTCTCGCGGAGTTACCTGCGACATCTGGCGATGGCGGGTGAGATGCTGTCGGGGATACTGTTGTCCATCCATAACCTGAGCTTCTATCAGGGGCTGATGGGGCAGATACGCCAGAGCATCAGGGAGGGGAATTTTCGGCAATTTGCTGGAAAAATGCTCAGGGATGACTAGAATCGAGGCCCTGGCTGCAGGGACTTAGCCCGGCCGAGAGCGTTTATTGACGTTTTCACGTATAGGAGTGCACAGACATGTTCGATTTTTTATCGGCCCAGGCTTCGATGGCAGTGCTTCTAGGACAGGATGGCCCGCCAAACTGGTGGAGGATGTGGCCCTGGCTGGCCATCCTGGGAGTGATGCTGCTGGTGATGATTCTGCCGGGAAGGCAGCAGGCCAAGAAACGCAAAGAGATGATGGCAGGGATGAGCAAAAATGATCGAGTGCTGACCCGGGGGGGGATTATCGGGGTGGTTATGGAGGTCCGCGATCAGGAGGTCATCCTGAAGGTGGATGAGTCCAATAACACTCGGATGCACTTTACCAAGCAGGCCATCCAGCACGTCTTCGCCGACAAGGATGATATCGACCCCTCGCAGGCGGGATCCTGACGGTTGGGGCCAAAGCGAGCCGCTGAGCAGGGGATTGCACGAAGCGGGTCCGGCGGTTCAAGCGGCCCAGTTGCAGCAACAAAGGCCTGGCGAAAGATCAATTCAATATTGAACAAAGGTAAACTATGGACCGCAAGCTGTGGACAAAACTGATTCTTATTATCTGCATCCTGGCCTTGGCAATTTACTACGTAGGTGTAAGCAGAGATAGTACAACCGGGAAAATCCAGATCGGCGCAAACCTCAAAGGGGGCATCGACCTGAAAGGGGGCACGTCGCAACTGTGGGAGATAGACACGACGGGGATGAGGGACACTCACGGTGCAGCTGAAGAGATGATCAAGGTGCTGCGCAAGAGAGTTGATCCGGACAACGTGCGGAACCTGGTGTGGCGGCCGATGGGCAATACGCGGATCGAGATTCATATGCCGCGGCCCAGCGAGAAGAACCGCAGAATAACGCAGGACTATCTGGGGGCGGTCGAAAGTTTGGAGGCTGAGAATATTGTGCTTTCGGCTGTCCATAAGGTACTGCGGCTGCCTGCGGGGAGCGAAGGAGATCAGGAGTGGAAGGAGTTGGTGAAAGAATATCCGGATTACAAGGCCCGGCTAGAGGTGTACAGCAAAGCATACGAGGAACTGGTCGAGGCACATGGACTTTGGAAGGGGGATACTGAATCAATCGAGGCCCGAGCCAAGTGGGGTACGGCCAAGGTTGATATGAGAAGGACAAGGCAGTCTCTGCTGGACGCGGACATCAACCGCAAGAGACTGGAAGACATCCTGGGTTTGGCCGGGCGCTTCGATACGCCGGTCTTTGTCAGCAAATCGAAGGACGTGCCCGATGCCTACGATCAGCAGGTGTTGCGGCTGAAGGGGCAAGGCCCACAGAGCCAACAGCGAGAAGCAGAAAACGATCCGTACGTCTGGCTTAGCGAAGAGGACATAAAACTACACGTCGGCAATGACGGCAGGCGGGCATATTTCAGGAGCTTTGCGACCCTGCAGGCAGAGCTGGAAAAAACGGGAATCTCGCCGGTGCTGGCCCAGAGCGAGTTAGACGGCGAAACTTACATTCTGGCCTATGCCTCTCGGAACCGGCGAAAGATTGCCATGGAACGGCTGCTGAAAGAGCACCCCAGCCGGAAGGATAAGATTCTAAAGGCAACGGGATTTTACGATTCCTGGAGCCAAATAAGAGGTCAGATGGACGACCCGGCGTCGCTGAAGCGTTTGCTGCGTGGTCAAGGAGTTTTGGAATTTGCGATCCTGGCCGAAGGTGATCCGGATTCGGATGAATTGTCCCCGGAGATCCGGCGGTTGAACGAGAAAGGCCCGGAGCTTTCCCAACGTAAAGCCAAGGCCGGGGCCGGCGAGGACTACGCCTGGTTCGAGATATTCAACAAGTCCTTTCGTGAAAGTATGCAAGGGCAAAATGTAATCATCCGTCAGTGCCGTCAGGACGGCAAGAGCTACGTGCTGGCCCATATCAGTCCGGACAAGACCATGCTGATGAGACGGGACGCCGAGGGCAAGAGGGTTTGGCAGCTGACCAGGGCCAAGGTGGGGCGAGACGCATACGGAGGCCCACAGGTTAACTTTTCCTTTGATCCTGCGGGGGGGAGGATTTTCGAAAAACTTACTCATGCTCATAGGCGTACCGCGGAGAAGCGTGGGGGATTTTTGGCCATAGTGCTGGACGATGTGGTCTATTCGGCACCGGAAATTCAAAGTGCCATCCGCAGGGATGGCCGGGTTACTGGTCGGTTTACCCTGGAGGAAACTCGGCAACTAGCCAGCACGATGAACGCCGGTTCGCTGGCGGCGAAGCTGCATCCGGAGCCGATCCGGGAATACACGATCGGGGCGACCATGGGTCAGGAAAACCGGGACCGCGGAGCCCGAGCGGCCTTTTACGCCCTGATCGCAGTGGCGGTGTTCATGGTAGTGTACTATCTATTTGCGGGAGTGGTGGCCAATGTGGCCCTGTTTATGAACCTGATTGTGGTGCTGGGGATTATGGCGGGGGTTTCGGCGACGTTCACCTTGCCGGGGATCGCAGGGCTAATCCTGATGGTGGGCATGAGCGTTGACGCGAACGTGCTGATCTTCGAGCGGATCCGGGAGGAACACCTGCAGGGCTCGAGCTTACGGATGAGCATCCGCAACGGTTACCGCAAGGTTTTCTGGACTATATTTGATGCCAATCTGACTACGCTGATCACGGCGTTGATTCTGTATTGGGTGGGTTCGGAGCAGGTCCGTGGTTTTGCGATCACCCTGGGCTATGGAATCTGCGTGAGTATGTTCACGGCCCTGTTCGTGACGCGGACCGTCTTTGAGATTCTAGTGGAACAGGGTTGGCTGAAGAAGCTGCCCATGCTGCGTTTGATTAAGCGTCCGAGTATAAACTGGATGGCCAAGCGGAAGACGTTCTATATTATTTCAGCAGTTTTGGTAATCGGTGGTCTGGGTCTGTTCGTGAGCCGATCGACGGGTTTGCTGGCCGCGGATCGGAATCTGTATGACATCGAGTTTGCCGGCGGCACATCGGTATGGTTCCGCATGAGCGAACCGGTGAGTGACGGCGAGGTTCGCGAGGCAATAGTGAAGACCGGGAAAGAGCTGGGGGATGAGATGATGGCTACGGCGAGTATTTACGCTATCAACCCTTCGGGTGACGAGCGAGAGTCGAGGGATTTTAAGCTAGATACGGCCCAGACAGATCAGACAAAGGTTAAGGGGGCAATCGAAGCGGCCTTTGCGGACAAGGCTGGTCCACAACTTCAGGAGCAAAAGCGGATAGGTTTTGAACTGCTTAGATCGAAGGAATATCCGGAAGGGCTCCGGCCGGTTCTTGAGGAGGACGTGCTGGTGGGCGGTTCGCCGGTGGACCTGAAGCTGGTGGACTATATCGGCGGTTTGAAGATTACCCTGGAGAATCTGGACGAGCCGCAGTCGTTGCGGCATCTGCGTGAGCGAATCCGGGCTACACGGCTGAGCCCCGACCGCGAATTCAGTGGCGTTCAGTATCGGAAGTTCGAGGTATTCGGTCTGGAAAAAGCGGCCGATACGGTCGGGGCAGATGGTGAGGATCGCTACAAGTCCGTGGTGGTGGCGGTGGTCGATGCGGCTTATGAATACAGCCTGAGCAAGGCCGAGGCCTGGAAAAACGAATTCGCCCAGGATGAGCTTCGACTAGTGGAGAGGTCGCTGCAACGAGCCAGCCGCTTCCAGGGTGTGACGCAGTTCAACCCGGAGGTAGCGGCGGAAGCGAAAGTCAAGGCGGGCTTTGCCATCGTGTTGGCCCTATTGGCTATCGTGGGTTATGTCTGGGTGCGATTCGGGAAGGGTCGTTATGGGCTGGCAGCGATCATAGCGTTGACTCATGATGTTTTTGCGGTGCTGGGCTTGATGTCGCTGGCTACGTTTGTTTACTACACGCCGCTGGGGCGAATGCTGGGAATAAGCGATCTGAAGATTGACATGACGATGATTGCGGCGCTGCTGACGATTATCGGTTACTCGCTGAACGATACAATCGTGGTGTTCGATCGGATCAGGGAGAATCGGGGGAGGCTTGCAGATATTTCACCGACGATTGTGAACAACAGTATCAACCAGACGATGAGCCGAACCGTGCTGACCTCGTTGACTACGCTTTTGGCGGTGGTGATCATGTACATCTGGGGTGGGCCGGGCATCCACGGGTTCACCTCAGCGATGATTCTTGGGGTGCTGGTTGGTACTTATTCGTCGATCGCCATTGCCAGCCCGACGGTGCTGTTGATGGGAAAGCTCTGGCAGAAATGGGCCGCCCGGAGCGAGGCCAAGGCGGCAGCGGCCAAACAGGCGGCACGCAAATAGAAACATGCGCTGGAATACTCGAATAGCCATATTGGCAGGGGTGGGCTGTGTGATCGCGGCAGTTCTCTACTTCCGCATTTTCCAGCCGGGTCAGTCCTATTCGGCTATCCGTATTGATTTTGAAGAGCGGGCGATGGATCCGTTCGAATTGGTTTTGGCTAATCGTTCACACTCTGGGCAGGACAAGTTAGACGAACTCGCGGAGACTGGGCCAAGAATCTCTGAGCCGAGCGGGCGGATATCTGCCCCGTCGGCGCCAAAGGTCAAGCAGGAGGAAGCTAAACCGATCCTGCCGAAAAAAGTTCCGCAGCGGCCTGCTCCCGTCAAGCGTGTTGTGATGGAGGTCCGGGCCAAGAGCGAAGAAACTGCCAAACCCCAACGGCGCATCTACACGGTCAAGCGTGGCGACTCCTTGTGGAGGATCGCCCGCGACCAGCTTGGGGATGCCAGCCGACATCTGGAACTTGCCAAGCTCAACGAAGCTGTGCTTGATGGTGATCCGGATAACTTGAAGCCGGGACAGAAAATAATCCTGCCGCCGAAGTGAACCTCCAGCGAGCAGGCTCGGTGGAGGTCTACTGTTAGAATCTGGTAGCGTCGGCTTAGGGAACCGAAGTTGGGGGTTCGAATCCCTCGAGGCGTGTTTTGGCCAATCGAATCCCGCGTCAGAAGCTTTGAGTATGCCAAAAGATCTAATAGAGCGCTTGCAGCGGGAATTGTCATCTCACTTCGGCCAAGGCGAAAAAACCTTCTTGGCCGTTGCTCCGGGGCGAGTAAATCTGATCGGAGAACACACCGACTACAATGACGGGTTTGTGTTGCCCATGGCCATTGACCGGCATGTATTCTTGGCTTTTCGCCCACGAAGCAATGCCGAAGTTCGCGTTGTGGCTTTGGACTTAGGCGAACAGGCCCAAGCAGAGCTCGATGCCGCAGATTTCGAGGCTATGCCTGCGTTCCTCAAATACATCGCCGGGCCCGGCAAGCTGCTCCAGAAGTATCAAAAACCCATCCGAGGCTTTGAAGCCGTCGTCAGCAGTACCATACCAATTGGAGGCGGACTTTCCAGCAGTGCAGCTCTGCTGGTGACGGCAGTGCTCGCTTTTCGCCAGATCAATCATCTAAGCGCAAGCAAAGCTGAACTCGCCCATCTATGCGCCCAAAGTGAACGGCACTTTAGTGGCGCTGAGGTGGGAATAATGGACCCGTTTACATCCTTGCATGGCCGGGCTGGTTGCGCTTTACTGTTGGATTGCCGTTCACTCGAATACCATCATATACCGCTACCGAGCGATCAACTGACAATACTCGTAGCTGATACACGCGTCAGACGCCAGCTCTCCGCCACAGCCTACAATGATCGCCGCCGGGCCTGCGAACGGGCCTCTGCGTCCATTGCGAAAATCTATCCACAGGTCCGTGCTTTGCGTGACGTCGACGAGGCTATGCTTGCCGATGTCCGTCAACAAATGGATGAGCAAACCTACCGACGGGCCAGACATGTAGTCAGTGAAAACGCCCGGACCCTCCAAGCAGTCCAGGCTCTGCATGAACCAGACATCAGCCGTTTCGGCGAGTTGGTCAATGCCTCACATCAAAGCCTGCGGGATGATTATGAGGTCTCCTGCGAAGAGTTGGACATAATGGTAGAGGCCGCCGGGCATGGGCCGGGCTGTATCGGGGCTCGGATGATGGGTGGCGGTTTCGGTGGCTGCGTCCTGGTCTTGGTCCGCCCAGGTAATGCCCAGGCTATGATCGAGCATCTTCAGCAAGAATACAAAAATCGTACTGCTATTGAGCCGAACATCTTCACTGCCAATGCCGCAGATGGAGCAACCGTAGAACCGCTGGCGCAGAAGTTAGCCTGATTGCCCGCGAGAAATCAAACGGTTTGAAGAAGGATTTTTGGCCGGAGATGTTTCACGAAGATCACATTTATAACTCAAACTGACCGGTTTAGGTTGTCATCCCTGCAAAGCTTGTCCCTGCACAGGCAGGGAGCAGGGATAGGTATTGACAGAATGGATTCCCGCTGAAATAAAGTGCGCTGGCTAGTCCGCTGGAGAGTGAGCGCGCCAAAGGCGCACACTCCAGAGTATAGCTATAAGTCCGATGGAAAGGTTGCAAACAGTAGCGGCAACGAAGATGCCAGTGTAGCCGAGGAGCCATTTGCCGAGATAGGCCAATGGCAGATAAAGCAGAATGGCTCGAGAAAGGTTCATGATTGTTGAAGGGAGCGGTTTGCCGAGGCCGTTAAATGCCGAAGAGGAGATTATTATGATCCCGCGAGCGCCGTAGCTCAGGGGGACGATGAGCAAGTAAGCACGTGCCACGGAGACAACTTCGGTGTTTTTGCCGAAGAGCCGAACCAGCGGTTGGGCAAAAACAGCCAGGACGATGGCGACAAGTGCTCCCCAGAGCAGAGAGAAGGCAAAGCCGTACTTGAGGCCTTTTTTGACGCGATCGTAGCGTCCGGCTCCGGAGTTCTGTCCGACAAATGGGGCCATGATCGAGGCGAAGGCTGCCAGGACCAACAAGGAAAAGGCCTCAATTCTGGAGGCTACTCCGAAAGCGGCGACGGCTTCGTTGCCGAAATAAGCCATCAGGGAGGTGATGACGGCCAGGGACAGCGGTGCGGCCAGATTGGTTCCGGCTGCGGGTAAGCCTACGTGGACAATGGTCTTCCAGGACTGCAAAAGGGCTTTGGCCTTTGGGCGGGCGAAAAGAAGGAGCCTCTCTCGATAGTGAAGAACAGCCAGTGCGGCGATCATGGTGGTGAATCTGGCGATGACCGTGGCGATGGCGGCTCCCCTGAGGCCGAGCCAGGGTTGGCCAGAGAGGTCGAAGATAAGGAAACGATCGAGAAGGACATTCAAGACAGCCGCGAGGGTCATCATCAGGGCGGGGATCTTGACATCGCCAAGGGCGCGGAGGGCATTGTTTCCGACCATGGGTATGACCACGAAGACTACACCCAGGTACCAGATTTCCATGTATTGGCGGATGAGGGGAATCACTTGCGGATCGGCCCCCAAGGATCTGAAAAGCGGGCCGATAGTCAACAAGCCGACGACAGCAAAGACCGCTACGATTAGACAGGCGAGCAAAAGGCCGTCTGTGGCGAGTCTTTGAACCTTGAGGTGATTGCCTTGGCCGATGGCTCTGGAAATGGCTGAAGAGACCCCGATCCCCAAGCCCAGGGCAACACCTCCCACGACCATTACCACGGGGAAGGTGAAACTTATGGCTGCCAGCTTTACAGTGCCATTGCCCAGGCGGCCGACAAAATAGGTATCAACGAGATTGAAGGATACTATGGAGAAAAGGCCCCAGATCATGGGCACGGTGAGGCGGAACAGAGTCGGGCCCACGTGGCCTTGGGTGAGCTTTGGACGGGCAGAATTGTTTTGAGTTTCAGCCAAATGCGTTGTTCTAGCGGATGGTTATGGGATCGCTATCGGCAGTACTCAAGATGACTTCGGTGGTTTTGAGGGCGGCGTTCAGTTGGCGAACGAGTTGTACGAGGCCCGGTCTTTCGGAACTCCAGTGTCCGACGGCCGCTACGGTAAGATTATTCTGGGCGGCCAGCAGGGCATCGTGATGTTTAATCTCGCCGGTTAGCAGGAATTCTGCGCCACTGCTGATGACATCAGGCATCAGATCACTGAGTGAGCCGGCAACCACGGCCGCGATGCTGACCTTCGGCTTGTCCGAGCCGATAAGTCGCAGACTCTTGATAGCCAGCCCAGCCTTTATGCGTTTTAGAAGGGTGGCGGCCGTAACCGCCCGGGTGAGTTTGCCGACTCGGCCCATGCCGACGCGGTCGTCGAAGGGTTCGAGGGGGATCAGATCGTAAGCGGGCTCTTCATAGGGATGGGCAGTGCGCAGGGCACTGAGTACTGCGGGCAGATCGCGGGCTGGTACGATGGTCTCCAGGCGGAGCTCCTGCACGTATTCGCGGCGGCCGGGGCGGCCCAGAGCCGGGGAGGTGGATTCGTCGCCGTGAAAAGTTCCCACGCCGCCGCTGGCGAATGAACACTCGCGGTAGCGGTGCTGATGTCCGATGCGTCCGGCGCCGGCGGCAAAGAGGGCTTCACTGAGTGGGTCGACGCTCTCGACGGGTACAAAGACCACGAGCTTGTAGTTGCTGCCGGTGCGGGAGAGTCTCACGGGGCGCAGATCGGCGGTGATGCCGAGGATGTCGGCCAGGACGTTGTTGGTGCCGCCTTCAATGGCGTCAAGATTGGTGTGCATAGCGTAGAGGGCAATATTGGCGCCGATAGCCTGGTATATCAAGCCGGCCTGGGAGGGGCGGTTGATGAGGCGGCTGATCTTCTGAAAGATTGGCGGATGGTGGGTAAGGACCATCTGGGTGCGGTGCTTTCTGGCTTCGGCTAATACGGCAGGGGTGAGGTCCACGGCGACTAGAATGCGGCGGATGTTCTGGCCAGGGTCGCCGCAGATCAAGCCGACATTGTCGAAGGATTCGGCGAAAGACGAGGGCACGAAGGTTTCAAACAGTTTAACCAAACGCGATAACTTCATGATTACACTCCGCACTTTTCTGCCACATCCTGCCGATACAATTCGGCGAGGCGCTGTGTCAAGGGTCCTGGTTGCTCATTGCCCACGGCGTGCTTTTCAAAACGGCAAACGGGCATGACCTCCATGATAGAGTTTGTCAGGAATATTTCCTCGGCCCCAAGGAGGTCGTCTATGGTGAGGGTCTGCTGGCGAGTGGGTATCTTGTCGGCCTGGGCCAGTTCGAGCACGGCGTCACGGGTTATGCCGGGTAAGATGGGCTCTTCCAATGGCGGAGTGAGCAAGGTGGAGTCCTTGGCGAGAAAGACGTTGGAAATGCAGCCTTCGCCGAGGTGATTGAGTTCGGTGAACCAGAGGGCTTCGCCGGCGCCGAGCTGCTGAGCCTTGCGGAGGACGAGGAGTCGAGAGAGGTAATTGCTGCTTTTGTGGCGGGCGAGGGGGTCGGAAGAATTGAGCTTTACGTCGGAAAGGACAACGGTCATTCCCTTTTGGTAAAACTGGGCTGGGTAGGGAGTCATAGCGGAGGCGGTGATCACGAGGGTGGCTGGGTGGGTATGGTCGGGAGGGCGGCGGAGATCGCCACGGCTGAGGGTCAGACGCAGGCGGGCTTCGGATAAGCCGTTGGCTTGGAGGGTCTGTTCGACGGCGCGGCGGAGGGAATTCTTGTCGGTGGTGAGAGGAATAGACAAAGCTTTGGCGGATTTGGCGAGCCTGTCAAGGTGCTGATCGAGACGATAGACTTTGCCGGCATAAGCCCGCATGGTTTCAAAGAGACCGGCCCCGTGGAGAAAGCCGGCGTCGAATACGCTGAGAGTGGCCTGGTCGGCGGGAACAAGGCGGCCATTTAGGAAAACTTTTTCAGTGGTGGTCACTGGTTTGCCCATAAGAGAAAAGGAAGCTACTTGAAGACCAATTGGCTCAGGGGCATGTTGCGCAGGGCGGCCATCATGGCCAATCCTTTGTCGAGGGTTTCCTGGTACTCGGCGTCGGGGTCGGAATCGGCGACGACGGCGCCGCCGACCTGGCAATGGGCGCGGGGCCCGTCAGCAATGATAGTGCGGATGGCGATGTTTAGCTGGCAGGAGCCGTCGAGGCCGATATAGCCAATGGCTCCGGTGTAGACGCTGCGACGGGTAGGTTCGAGCTCTTCGATGATCTCCATGGCCCGAACCTTGGGGGCTCCGCTGATGGAGCCTCCAGGAAAGGTGGCCCGAAGCAAATCTACGGTGGATGTGTGGGGGGCGAGCTGGCCGGTTACCGTGGAAACAAGGTGGAAGACCGTGGGATGCTCTTCCATTTGGCGGTGGTGGGTGACGCGGACGGAACCGTAGTCGCAGACCCGGCCGAGATCGTTGCGCTCGAGGTCGACGATCATGTTCAGCTCGGCGGCGTCCTTTATGCTTTTGCTGAGCTCATGGCGCATTCGCAGATCATGGTCGGGCTGGGCGCGCCGGGGTCGAGTGCCTTTGATCGGTCGGGTGATGACTGTCTGACCGCGACGGCGCAGGAAGAGCTCGGGAGAGCTGGAGAGGATGGCCTTGCCGGGCATTTGGATGTAGGCGGCGAACCAGGCGGGGCTGATCCGGCGAAGCTGGAGGTAGGCCTGCAGCGGATGGCACTGCAAATCCACCGTGAATCGCTGAGAGAGGTTAACTTGAAAAATATCGCCAGCGGCAACGTAATCGCGGGCCCGGCGGACGGCCCGGAGGTATTGTTCTGGGGTGAAATTGCACTGGGGTGAGTCGGTGGAATGGCCAGTCGTGGGCCAATCGGTAAGCTCGGTGGTGTCGGCGGTCAAGAGGGCTGCGAGGCGATCCATCTTCTGGGTTGGGCTTTGGCCACGGTCGAGCCAGGAACCCCTGGGAAACTCCAAGGCAGCGAGGGACCAGCGGCCAGTTGTGTGGTCGTAGGCAGCCCAGCAGTCGTAGAGGTTCAGGCACAGCTCCGGCAACGCGATATCCGAACACGCCAAGCTGGGTAGCCTTTCGATATATCGGCCCAGGTCATATGAAAAGTATCCCACCAGGCCGCCGGAGAACTGCTCCGGGGCAGAGGGGTTGGCCAGGGTCAAGGCATTGGACAACTGCTCGAGGGCGCGGAAGGGATTTTGAGCCAAGTCGCGGTGGCGGGCGTGCCCGGGCAAATCGTCGCTGAGCTCCAGTCGCGCCGGGCCGGGAGAGGTGAAGGTCAGAGTCAGCAAGGGGTCGCATCCAAGATAGCTGAATCGACCCCAGTGGGGATGCTGGGCAGCGCTGTCGAGAAAAAACGGCCTGTCGGCCTGGGCCAAGGATTGCAGATACTGGGCGGGCTCAGCGGGCAGGTCAAAGGGCCGATGAGCTACCTTGCAGAGGATAGGAGGAACTCGCCAAACAGCCATGAGATTGTTCTCCGGCGAACAGATGGCTCGCAAAAGCAAACTATAGCGGGAGAGGACTGGAAAATCCACCATCTGGGGCGATTGGGGGGATGATAGGTGCACGAAGTTGCTCTGGCGAGTGTCGGGCGGCAAAGGCGGAGTGGGATTGACTGGCCGATGGAAATTGCTTAGAATACTTGAGCCGCTAAGCGGTGTAAAACAGGGGCTTGCTGTGCCTGAGTGGATGTGGCAGTTAGTTCTAGGAGTTGCGGGCCTGGCGTTGGTGTCGGTGGTGCTGATTTGGGGTTTGGCACGTCTGAAGCGGTATCTTCAGGGACCGTCAGTGCCGCCAAGCGGCTCTGGCTGGACTCTGGAGCAGGTCAAAAGGCTCTACGAATCTGGGCAACTGACCGATAAGCAGCATAAGCGGCTGCGAGAGGAAGTCGCGAAGGGTTTGAAAAAGGAAGGATACGGCAAGCACCCTCGCAGGTGAACCTCTCGTAATGTTTTTTTATAGAACGGGTTACTATAGCGAAGGAAGGTGATTCCAATGGCCTCGAACGGCAGGAAAAAGGGCGGCGGGCCCGGCCGGGACAGAAGAGCCAACGTTTGCAGCTTTTGCGGCAAGGGGCAAACAGATGTCGGGCCGATAGTTGAAGGCCCGGACAATGTACGTATCTGCGGTGCATGCATAGACTTATGCCGAAATATCATCCGCCAGGAGCGGCGCAAACACGGGCCGAAAAAGAGTGGCTTTTCCGGCCAGCTGCATACGCCCAGAGAGATCAAGGAATTCCTGGATCAGTACGTTATTGGGCAGGAACGTGCCAAGCGGGTTCTGAGCGTGGCGGTGCACAATCACTATAAACGACTGACTGTCGGCGAGGACAGCTCTGTCGAGCTGGATAAGTCGAATGTTCTGCTGATAGGGCCGACCGGTTGCGGTAAGACCTTGTTAGCTAAGACGTTAGCTCGATTCCTCAACGTACCTTTTGCCATCGGTGACGCGACGACGCTGACTGAGGCAGGGTATGTGGGTGAGGACGTGGAGAACCTTCTGCTGAAACTGCTGCAGAACGCGGATTTCGATCTGGAGGCGGCGGAGCAGGGCATTATCTACATCGACGAGATTGACAAGATCGGACGGACGGTGCAGAACGTTTCTATTACCAGGGACGTCTCTGGGGAAGGTGTGCAGCAGGCTTTGCTGAAGATGCTGGAAGGTACAACTGCGAACGTTCCGCCTCAGGGAGGCCGAAAGCATCCGGAACAGCAGTACATCCCGGTGGACACTTCGCAGATACTGTTTATCTGCGGGGGCACGTTCACGGATTTGGACAACATAATCCGCCGGCGGACCGGCAAACAGGCCATCGGCTTTGCCCAGGAGCAGCAGACAAAGGCTGAGCAGGAGAACATAGCAGATGTTCTGGTGCAGGTGGAGCCGGAAGATCTGGTGCATTATGGGATGATTCCGGAGATGATTGGCAGGCTGCCAGTGGTTACGGTCCTTGATGGTTTGGATGAAGAGGCGATGGTGGACATTCTGACCGAGCCCAAGAATGCCCTGGTCAAGCAGTACCAGAAGTTTTTCGAGATGGAAGGAGCAGAACTGGAGTTTGCGGCGGATGCGCTGCACGCGTTGGCGAAAAAGGCCATGGCCCGCTCGGCCGGTGCCCGGGGACTTAGAGCGGTACTGGAAGACCTGATGCTGGATCTGATGTTCGAGCTGCCGGAAGCCAAGGACGTTGAGAAATATACGATCACCAAAAAGGTGGTCCTGGGCGAAGAGCCAGTACAGAAGGGTCGGAAGAGCAAACGCAGAAGTGCCTAGGTTGGGGGTATTTTCGGGTTGGTGTATAGAACGTTTTTCGGTGATTTTGGCTTTGCCTGCGAAGGCGCTGATCGGTATAGTATCGTTTTTGAATCTGCGGGTGTAGCTCAGCTGGTAGAGCACAACGTTGCCAACGTTGTTGTCGTCGGTTCAAATCCGATCACCCGCTTTGTTGTTTAGAAGTGTCTTTCAGAGAAGATTAGCCAGGACGAAGGTACAGAGGTTCCAAGGCTTTGCATTGAGGAGTAGCTGCTGATGGCTGAGAAGGAAGAATCCGCGTCGGGCACGGCGGAGGAGACTAAAGGCCTGGGGCAGGGCGAAGGAGAAGATTTGCCGGAAAACAGCGTAACGGTGGAAGAAGTCGGTCCGGCGAGGGTGCGGATTAAGATTGAGATACCTGCCGAGCGTATCGAGGCCCGGCTGGACAACGACCTGGACGAACTGCGGAGGAGCGCGGAGGTGCCCGGTTTTCGGGTGGGTCGGGCTCCACGGCGACTCATCGAAAAGCGCTTCGGCAACGAAACTCGGGAGCGTTTGAAAAACGTTCTGGTGGCCGAGGGGTTGGAGGGGGCCATCGAGAAGCGTGAGCTAAAAACGCTGGGAGAGCCTCAGCTAGACATTGAGGCGATCGAGATGCCGGAGGAGGGCCCACTGTGCTTCGAGGTGGAGACAGACATCGAGCCGAAGTTCGATCTACCCAAGCTGGAGGGAATCGCGGTTAGCAAGCCGGCCGTTACTGTTGAGGATGAAGACGTCGAGGCAACTATAAAGTCGATGCTGGCCCGCGAAGGGGTATATGAACCGGTAAGCAAGGGTGCGGCGGAGAAAGGTGATCAGATTGTAGGCGACCTGTGGCTAAAGGTGGGGGACGAGGAGATTACCAGGCGCGATGAGATGGCTCTGTTGGCGGGGCCGAGCAATTTGGCCCTGATGTCCGTGGAGCTGAATGACCTGTGTGAGAGTTTTGTGGGAGCCAAGACCGGCAGCCAAGTTACGGCTAAGGTTACTGTCGGCGAGGACCACGTCAACGAAGAGGTCCGCGGCAAAAAGGGCGTGGCCGGGATGGACATCAAAGAGATCAAGCGGATGAAGATTCCTCCGCTTACGGACGAGTGGCTAAAAAAGGCGGGCTGGGAGAACAAGGATGAATTCCGTTCGATGGTGAGGACCAATCTTCAGCGTCAGGCTAAGGAGCGAGTTGCGGAGGAGATGCGAGGACAGCTGCGGGAATACTTGCTGAGCCAGACCAAGCTGGAGCTGCCGGAAAAGCTCTCGGCGGAGCAAATCCAGCGTGCTGAGAACCGCCAGCTTATCAGACTGATGCAGATGGGCATTCCCGAGGCGCAGGCGCGGGAGGTAGTGGCCAAGAAGTCTGAGCAGACTCGCAATCAGGCCCTGGATGAGACCAAGCTGTTCTTTATTCTCAGTCGGATCGCTGCTGAGTACAAGATCGAGGTGGACGAGGCGGAGATTAATGGGCAAATCGCCAAGATGGCGGCGATGTACGGCAGCAGACCGGAGAAGATGAGACAGCAGCTGGCTAAAAGCGGCCAACTGGGTATCATGGCCAGCCAGATTCGGGAAGGAAAAGCGCTAGATAAACTCCTGGAGGAAGCTAAGATCAGCGAAGGCAAAAACACGACTAAGAAGAAAGAAAACTCCAGCTAAACAAGGCGAGGTGTTGGGTGTCTAATCAAAAGCAGTTTGGCAGGTATATCCAAATACCTTCGTCTTACCAGCGCACGCGGGAGATGGGCATCAACGAGATGCTGCTGGAAAACCGGATCATCTTCCTGGATTTGCCTCTGGACCCGCAACTGGTGACCAAGGCGGGGACGGTTTGCTCGTGGGTGATCAAGAGCATGCTCTATCTGCAATCTCTGAGCAAAGATAAGGACATTCACCTGTACATTAATTGCCCCGGGGGCAGCGTGGATGACACACTGGCAATTTACGATACGATGCAATTCGTCTCCTGCGATGTAGCGACGTACTGCGTGGGCAGCGCGGCGTCGGGTGGTGCGATTGTTCTGGCAGCCGGGGCCAAGGGCAAACGTCATGCCCTTCCGCACGCAAAGATTATGATCCATCAGCCGTGGGGTGCGGTGGGAGGGCAAGCGGCCGACATCCAGATACAGGCTGAGGAGATTCTGAAGGATAAGGAACGGCTGAATAAGCTGCTGGCCAAGCATACGGGTCAAACTCTGGAGCGGATTAGAGAAGATACGGAGCGAGATCGTTATATGACGGCTGAGGAAGCCAAGGAATACGGCCTGGTGGACGAAATTCTGACCAACGAGCCGGAAGAAAAGAAAAAATAGCCGGCCGTTATTGTCCCCATGGCGTATCCACGGCAAAATGGTATTTACATTTTGATTCTTGATGTTTTAAGGGGTTCACACTGATGCAAGGACAACATCTGGTACCTATAGTTATCGAGAAGGAAGAACGGGCTGAGCGGGCTTACGATATCTTTTCGCGTCTGCTGAAGGACCGGATAATTTTTCTGACCGGAGCGATGGACGATCAGGTTGCCAATCTGACCATTGCCCAGATGCTGTTTCTCTCGCGAGAAAATCCCAAGGCGGACATTAATTTCTACATCAATTCACCGGGCGGGCCAGTTACAGCGGGGCTGGCAATCTACGACACCATGCAGTTTCTGCGCTGCGATGTGGCCACCTATTGCGTGGGACTGGCGGCGTCAATGGCAGCCCTGTTGCTGGCGGCCGGGGCCAAGGGCAAGCGTCACGTTCTGCCCAACGCCAAGACGCTGATCCATCAACCGATGATTCGCGGGGCCATCCCCGGGGTGGCTACGGACCTGTCAATCGAAGCCAAGGAGATAATCCGGACTCGGCAGCGGATCTACGAGATTCTGGCTGATCATACGGGGCAGGAATTGGGCAAAATCGAGAAGGACTGCGACCGCAATCTGTGGCTGAGCCCCGAGGAAACGGTTTCTTATGGCCTAGTTGACAGGGTACTGAAGAAGATGCCGGCCGCTGCCAAGGAAGAATAGGCGTGGGGCGTGAGGCTTGAGGGGCGGGACTTGAGGGCTTACTAATCGGACTTTGTATCAGAGCCGGGCTGGAGTATTCAAGGATGGTGGCAATGGTTCTGGGGAGCATCTCGCGTTTGCAGACACGGTGGTTGGTGGTCGGCACATTGGCGGGGCTGATGAGCTTGGCCGGCTGTGCGCTCAAGACGGATGAGGTGCTGGAATTACAAAGGGGAAATCGCGAGTTGCACAGGCGGCTGCGGCAGGCCGAGGGGACTATTGCCGAACAGCAAGAAACTCTCAGGCGAAAAGATGAGCAGATCAGCACCTTGTCGGAGCTGGGACCGGAGCGGCTGGAGGTGCTGTTTGCGGTCGAGAAGATAGAGCTGGGCCGCTATACGGGGGGAACCAATCTGGACGAGAAGGGCGGCGACGACGGGGTAAGAGTATATATGATTCCGCAGGATCAGAGCGGGCGAACCGTAACGGCCGTGGGAAGCGTGGAGATTGATGTTTTTGATCTGGCCCGGAAGGAGGAGTCGCTGCTGATGAGTTATTCGTTCACGGCCGCCGAGGCCAAAGAGCACTGGCAGAGCGGGGGTTTGGCCAACCACTACAGTTTTACCTGTCCCTGGAAAGACAGAGAGCCACTGGGGGGCGAAATTACTATCCGCGTGAAGTTCGTCGATTATCTAAGCGGGCGAAGCTTCACGGCCACTAAACAGTGCAGTATAAACAATTCCCAGAAGCGTTAGTGCAAAAGCGAAGGCGTGGATCGGCGCTTTGCTATCCACCGGCAATGGGGGGAAGTCTCTGGCCGAGGACACCGAGGTCGTAGGCGACGCCGGGCTCTTGGGGATTGAGCTGGTAGGCAATCTTGAGGTGCTTGCTGGCTGAGTCGAAATCGCCGAGGGCTCGATAGAAGCGTCCGGCGGTGGCCTGGATATAGGAATCGGCTGGTGCGGCACCGACGGCCTTGGCCAGGACGGGGGGCATCTGGTCGGTACGGCCCATGCGATAATAAGCTGCGGCCAGAGTCAGATAGATTCGTCCTCGCTGAGGGACGATACTCACGGCGGAGGCGACGGCATCGTCGATCTCTTCCTGGGGGGCGTTCATCTGGACGAGGCAATCGATCTTTCCGGAATGGGCTTTGCCGTTGCCGGGATAGCGCTGGAGGGCCCGGTCATACTCGCGCATGGCCCGGTCGTATTCCTTTAGGGCCTGGCTGGCCCTAGCCAAACGGTAGTGGCGGTCGGCGGCCCTGGAGTCGTGATCGACGGCCCTTTGAAACTCCAACTGGGCCTTGCGGAAGTTATCGTTTGCGGCCTGGTGGTCCCCATGGCTCTTGGCCTCCTTGGCAATATCGAAAGCTTCGAGTCCCCGCTTGGTAGCCTGGTCGGCGTAATATAGGTTACAGCCGCTGAGGAGCAAACCCGCGGCCAACAGCGGCATAAAAAGATATGTTTTCATCTGCGGTGCCTCCGTGAGAGCGAAGAGAAAACTACTTGGTCATAGTACCATGGCCCAGGGTCTTGGGCAAGGGCCCTAGGGATGTTTCTTTTTGGCACTTAGCAGTCGCAGGCCGAGCTCGCTGAGCTGTTGAGGGTCCACGGGTGATGGGGCCTCGGTCATCAGGCAGTTGCCCCTCTGGGTCTTGGGAAAAGCGATGACGTCTCGGATGGAATCGAGGCCGCAGAAGAGCATGACCAGGCGATCCAGGCCCAGGGCGATGCCGCCGTGCGGGGGAGCGCCCATGCGGAGAGCATCGAGGAGGAAGCCGAAGCGCTGCTGGGCTTGCTGCTCTTCGATGCCGAGCAGGGCAAAGATACGCTTCTGGAGGTCCTGCTGGTGAATACGGATCGAGCCCCCGCCGAGCTCGGTGCCGTTTAGAATGATGTCGTAGGCCCGTGCCCGGGCGTTGAGGGGGTCGGCTTCGAGGGTGTCGAGGTCCTGCGGATTCGGTGAGGTGAAGGGATGGTGTGTGGGTGTAGGCCGGTGGGTCTGGGGGTCAGTCTCGAAAAGTGGAAAATCCGTTATCCAGCAGAAGCGGTATTGGCCTTGCGGTATAAGGTTGAAACGCTCAGCGAGATTGGTGCGCAGAGCGGAGAGGGTTTTGGCGACTACAGCCGGGGTGTCAGCGATGGTCAGAATCAAATCTCCCGGCTTGGCGTCGAAGGTGCTTGTGAGCAATTCGAGCTGCTCTGTGGTGAAGAACTTTGCTATGGGGGCGTAGAGCTTGTCGGGGTCGATGCGGAACCAAGCGAGGCCCTTGGCACCGAGGCCCTGGACGAAGGTGGTGAGCTGGTCGAGGTCCTTGCGTGAGAGGGTGGCGCCGCCGGAAAGGCAGATGCCGCGAACCTGGCCGCCGGACTCGATGACCTTTCGATAGACCTGGAACTTACAATCGGCGGCTACGGCTTTGAGGTCCTTGAGTTCCATGGCGAAACGCAGGTCGGGGCGGTCGCAGCCGAAACGATCCATGGCCTCGGCGTAGCTGATGCGGCCGAAAGGCTCGGGCATTTCGATCTGGAGGATCCGGCGGGTGAGCTCTTTGAGGAGGGATTCGGTTACCTCCATAACCTGCTCTTCAGTGACGAAGGCCATCTCCAGGTCGAGCTGGGTGAACTCGGGCTGGCGGTCGGCGCGGAGGTCCTCGTCGCGGAAACAGCGGACGATCTGGAAGTATTTGTCGTAACCGGCGGTCATGAGAATCTGTTTGAAGAGCTGGGGGGACTGGGGCAAGGCGAAGAAGTGACCGGGGTTGAGTCGGGCGGGTACGAGAAAGTCGCGGGCGCCCTCGGGGGTGCTCTTGGTAAGGAAGGGGGTTTCTATTTCCCAGAAGCCTCGCTGGTCGAGGAAACTGCGTATTGCCTGGCAGATGCGGTGGCGAGTTTGCAGGTTCTGCTGCATGGCTGGGCGACGAAGGTCGAAGAAACGATAGCGCAGGCGGAGGTCCTCGGAGACTTCGCTGCCTTCGCTGAGCTCGAAAGGCAGGGATTCGGGGCGGGCGAGTATCTGGAGCTGGTAGACGTCGACTTCGATCTGGCCGGTGGGCAGGTCGGGGTTGATGGTGCCTTCGGGGCGATGATCGACGACGCCCTCAACGGCGATGACGTGCTCGGTGCGAATGGACTCGGCGAGGCGGTGGGACTCGGCGTGGGTCTGGGGGTTGAAGACGACCTGGGTGATGCCTTCACGGTCTCGGAGGTCGACGAAGATGACGCCGCCGTGGTCGCGGTATGAATGTGCCCAGCCGGCCAATCTGACGGTGGAACCGACGTCGGCGGCCCGGAGTTGGCCGCAGTGATGAGTGCGAATGTAGAGCGGGTCGGTCCCTTTAGCCCCGCAATCGCCTCGAGTGTTCTGTCCGGAAACTGGAGTCATAGCCACAACTCCTTCGCCACAATTAACCGCGAAGTTCAGAAGCAGACATTATACAGCAGACGAACCGACAGTAAAGGGTGATGAGAAGAGATGCGTTAGGGTTTTCGAAGGATACTTCGTGTCGTGGAAATCACCGTTTAAGCGATGCGGGGCGATGCCCCCCCAGGACGCAGCCTAGGGGCGTTGAAAGATAAGAAACCCCCAGGATAAACCTGGGGGCTAAATATAAGAGTGATTGGCTTTGTAGTGATAGGTGCAGATGAATGGGCAGATTTGGGTTGCCGGTAGAATAATCAGCGGTTAGGATAGGTGGGCGGGTATTGGAGTTGGACGAGAGTTATGATTCTGATTATCGATAACTACGATTCATTTACATATAACCTGGTGCAGCGGATCGGGGAGCTGGACTCGTCGATCGAGCTGCGTGTGTTTCGCAACGATAAGATTACGGTGGGGCAGGCTGAGGAGTTGGGGCCGGAACGGGTGATTATTTCGCCGGGGCCCTGCACGCCGTTGGAGGCGGGGATCTCGAATGAGATTGTCAAGCACTTTGCGCCGAAGGTGCCACTATTGGGGGTGTGCCTGGGGCATCAGTGCGTTGGGCATAGTTTCGGGGCCAGCATCGTGCGGGCGGATAGGCTGATGCACGGCAAGACGTCGATGATCCATCATGACGGCAAGACGATTTACGCGGGGCTGGATAATCCGTTCGAGGCGACGCGGTATCATTCGCTGATTATCAAGCCGGGGACGCTGCCGGATTGCTTTGAGATTACGGCCCGGACGGATCAGGACGAGATTATGGGCATCCGGCACAAGGAGTTTGCCTTAGAAGGCGTGCAGTTCCATCCCGAAAGTTTTCTGACGGGGGTAGGGCCCAAGCTGCTGGGGAATTTTCTCGAACTCTAAGAGCTTTGAAAACACTGACAAGCATAACGATTTGTGTCATTCTCGCCAAGCCGTCTCTCTGTCATTCCCGCCCCGCAGCAAATGCGGGATAAACTTCAGCGGGAATCCACTCATTTGGTTTTAAGATGGACCCCTGCTTTCGCAGGGGTGACGGGCTAATGCATATGCCCTGCAGGGGGACGGCCGGGGGACAGAGGTGGATTGCTTTTGAGGGGTAAAGGTGGTAGGTTGGGGGCGAAAAGCAAGTCGAAAATCAGCTAAAGAGGGACAGATATTGGAAGCATCATCGAGCAAGGGGCAGGGACAGAAGTGGTGGTGGGCGGCTAAGATTCTCCTGGCCGTGGTGCTCTGCTGGCTGGTGCTGCGCAAGACGGAGCTGAGCGAATTAGTCTCTCTGGGTAAGAAGGCCTACGCGAGCGGTTCAGTCTGGCTGGGTGTGGGGCTGATTCCGCTGGCTGTACTTCTGGGGGCCTGGCGTTGGCAGAAACTGCTAAAAACGGGCGGGATTGAATTGCCATATACAAAGGCCGTGCTGCTGACGGCGGTGGGGAACTTTTTCAATCATGCCTTGCCGAGCCTGATCGGCGGAGACGTGGTCAAGGCATATTACGTTATGCGCTGGCAGCCGGACCGCAAGAGCCAAACGGTAATCTCCTTGATAGCCGACCGGATGGCGGGTCTGGGCGGTCTGGCGATAATATGCCTGGCGGCTATCGCTCTGGGCTGGGGTGATCCAGTGGTGGCGAGGATAAGAGGCCCGATATTTCTGGTGGTTGGCCTGCTGGGGTTGGCAGCGGTGGTGCTGTTTGTGCCGAGGGTAGCACGTTGGCTGCGTCTGAGCCGACTGATTGAAAGGCTGCCGTTCAAAAGACTGCTGGGAAAACTTCGGCAGGCAGCGCGGCTGTACTCGGCTCAGCCGGTGGTGTTGGTGCAGGCCCTGGGGCTGAGCGTGGTGATTCATATGATATTGCTGAGCTGTGTGTATCTTGGCGGTCGAGCGTTGGCCCCGGGGCCGAGCTATCACAGCTATCTGCTACTGGTGCCGCCGACCTGGATGATCTCGTCGGTTCCGATTACCCCCGGTGCGGTGGGACAGATGGAGATTGTCTATCAGGCCATGTTTTCGCGGGTGGGGGTTTCGGCGACGTCGGCTCTGAGCCTGAGTTTGTTTAACCGCTTGCTCTGGCTGTTGTGGGCCTTGCCGGGACTGATTATTTATATCAAAGGGCCGGGCCTGCCTGCGGCCGAACAGTACAGCATCGAACAGGTGGAAAAGATGCTCGAAGAACAATCCCAAGGGTCCACAGATGAGCGGAATCGCAGATAGCTGCCGGCGGGGGCTGGGCGAGCTGGGCAGGGCCGTGAGTGATACTCTGCTGCCGCGAAGCTGCCAGGGGTGTGGGGAAGTTCTGGAAGCAAATGAGCGTGGGCTGTGCGTACTATGCTGGCGGGGCCTGCGGGATGCCATCGGCGACGGGGAGTATTGTCCGCGGTGCGGGTCGGCGGTGGGAGCGTTCACACAAGCAAAGGACGGGTGCAACAGGTGCAGAGATTTCAAGCCGAGTTACGAGCAGCTGGCGAGAGTGGGATTGTACCGGGGGCCACTGGCGGAGATGATCCGGAAGTTAAAATTTCGGCGGGAGACGCATTCGGCACGGCTGCTGGGCGAACTGCTGCTGGGGGCGGTGGAGGGGGTTCAATGGGAGATGAAATTCGACCTGATCAGCTGGGTTCCTCTGCACTGGTGGCGGCGGTGGTGTCGAGGTTTTAATCAGGCGGAACTTCTGGGTCGCCGGCTGGGGGCCCTGAGAGGCCAGCGAGTAGGTCGGCTGCTGAGGCGGGTGCGGTGGACGGCCCCACAGACACACCTGAGCAGGCAGGAGCGGCGGGAGAACGTTCGTGGGGCGTTTGCCCTGAGGCGAGGGGTGGCTGTGGCAGACAAGAAGATTCTGCTGATAGATGACGTGGTGACCACGGGGGCTACGGCCAGTGAGGCAGCCGGTGTGCTGCGAAAGGCGGGGGCGAGGGTGGCCGTGGCCGTGGTGGCAGTGGCGGGTAGGTAAGAGATGTTTTTTTGCTGGCCGGCGGGGCAGGGGCGGATATAATCAAGTGCGTGGTCTGGGGCAGGAATGGGGGCAGGAGAAACGCAGCCGGGGCAGATAATAGGGAGGAGCAAAGCTCATGGCCGAAGAAGGCAAACTGATGGTTCAGACGGTTCAGGGGATAACCGTGGTAATTTTCGAGGATACATCGATTCTGGATCCGCTACAGGTGCATGATATCGGGCAAAAGCTGCATCGGCTGGTAGAAGACGAAGATCGGCAGCGGATGATCCTGGATTTCCACAAGGTGAAAATACTTTCCAGCCAGATGCTGGGTGTGCTGATCGGGATGCTCAAGCGGATCCACAGCAGCAAAGGGCGAATCGTAATCTGCGGGATGAAGGCGGACCTTTACAAGGTGTTTAAGATTACCAATCTGGACAAGCTTTTCAGTTTCTACGAAAGCGAAGGCCACGCCCTGCGTTCGTTCAAGAGCGAGGCGCTGTGAAAGACGGGGGCAGTGCGGTGCGGGGGGCAAAGGGCTCAAGGTCCGAGGCTGCAGCAGGTATGAGCGAAGAAACAAATAATAAGAACAATGCGGTGATCTGCCGTCAGACAGGCAAGGCCCTAGTAGTAAGCTTCAGAGAGAAACTCATCTACGACGTGAGCGCGGTGGAGGCGGTGGAGGGGAAGATACGCTCTCTGCTGGAGGATGGACCGGAGAACATGGTGATCAACTTCGCGGGCGTTGATTTTATGGTTACGCGAGTGATTAACATTCTGCTGGTGGCCCTGAAGCAAATCCGTACGGGCGGCGGAGAAGTGTATCTGGCGGGGATGAATGCCAATATCCGCCGGGTCTTCGATATTATGAGGCTTAACGTGGTTTTCAAGATTTTCGAGAGCGAAGAAGAGGCCTTGGCGGCCCTGGAAAAGCGATCGTAATTTTCCCCCCAATTAATATGCTAGCCGGCGGCTTTGACTTTGAGGTCGTAGCCGTCGAAGCCGGCAACTATGGCGGGGACAATCTGTCCGGCGGCAAGCGACCGGCGGGTCTGGATGCGGCAGAGACTGTCGACCTCTGGGGCTTGGGCATAATAGCGGCCTTCGAAGCGACGGGGACTTATTTGGCGGTCAATTAGTACGTCGATTTTTTCACCTAGCAAGGCGGTGTTGCGCTGGGCGACAATCTGCTGCTGGAGTTGCATCAGGGCCTGGAGCCTTTGCTGCTTGACGTGCCCCGGCACCTGGTGGGGAAAATCAGCCGCGGCGGTACCGGGTTCGGGCGAGAACGTAAAGGCCCCGAGGGCATGGAAGCGGACACGATGGACAAACTGGAGGAGTTCGGTGAATTGAGCGTCGGTTTCGCCGGGGAATCCGACAATGATGGTGGTTCGCAGGGCCAAGTCGGGCATGGCTTTGAACAGGCGGTCAATGAGTCTTTCGGTGCGGGCTCGGCTAAAACGGCGGCCCATGCGTCGAAGGATAGGGTCACAAATGTGCTGGAGGGGCAGGTCCAGGTAATGGACCAGGTGGGGCAAGTCAGCTATGGCCTTGATGGTCTCGTTGGTCAGGCTGGAAGGATAGGCATAGAGGATGCGCAGCCAGTTTAGGCCGCGGAGCTTGTCGAGCCGCCCCAGCAACCGGGGCAATCCTGTGCTGGCGGGCAGATCGCGGCCGTAGCTGGTGGTGTCCTGGCCGATGATGTTGAGCTCGGCGGTGCCGTCGGTGAGTAATTCCCTGGCTTCGGAGAGAATGGTCCTGGGTGATTTGGACCGGAAGGGCCCGCGAATGGCTGGGATAGTGCAAAAGCTGCAGTGCTGGCTACATCCTTCGGAGATTCGCAGATAGGCGTAGGAGATGGGGGTAATGCGGAGGCGGGGAGTATCGCGGGTGGGCGTTTTGGTTTTCCTGTCCAGGAGGACCTTCGGGGTAGATTGAGAATCGGCGGCGATGGCCCGGAGCAGGTCGTCGCGGTTGTTGACAGCGACCAAGGCGTCGATGCCCGGCAAATCGTCGAGCAGCCTGCGGCCGAGTCTGCTGGGCAGGCAGCCGGTGACCACCACCCGGCGGCAGGGGCCGGTCTGTTTGCGAGCCAAGGCTTCGCGGATGACTTCATAGGATTCGCGACAGGCGTCGGCGAGAAATCCGCAGGTATTGATTACAATAACCTCAGCCTGGTCCTGGTCGGCTCCGATGATATAGCCGGCCTGGCCCAGCAAGGCCAACATCCGCTCGGAATCGACGAGGTTTTTGGCGCATCCGAGGGAGACGAAGGCAACGGAGAGGGGTTTGGGGGGTGTTCTGGAGGGCATGGAGAGGGCCTACTATCGGTTAGTTTGTCTAGAGCGGTGAAGGTAGATTAAACGGCCGATTTTTCCAGGATACCACGACAGGGCCACCAAGCCAAGACTTCTGAGAAGCGGCAGAGATAGCCGGTAGAAAAATAGTTGTTTATACTTTCTTGACAGGAGAACTCGGGGAACTAGAATCCGCGGTAAGCGGTCATTGAGGGGGCATCTTCAGCGAAGGCGAATAGGCCGAAACGTTTCTTTAACTCAAGGCGACCATGGAAGCAATCTTCAAGATAATCGGCGGCCTGGGCTTCTTCATGTACGGGATGCACCTGCTGTCCGGCGGGTTGCGGAAGGTGGCTAGCCATCAACTGCGCCGAATACTGGGGGCTCTGACCAAGACACGTGTAAAGGGTCTGCTGATGGGGGCCCTGGTTACTGCGGTGGTGCAGTCCAGTAGCTTTACGACGGTAATGACGGTGGGGTTGGTCAACGCGGCCCTGTTGACACTCAAACAGGGCATCTGCGTGATTCTGGGGGCAAACATCGGCACGACGGTAACGGCCTGGATCGTGGGGGCGGTCGGGGCGGCAGAGCACCTCAAGATCACCGACTATGCCCTTCCGGCAGTGGGGATAGGCTTTTTTCTGGCATTTGTAGCCAAGAGGCAGAACATCAAGAACTGGGGATCCGTGCTGCTTGGCTTTGGAATGCTCTTCTACGGCATCGGTACTATGAAAGGGGCCTTTCCGGTCAGTACCGACGACATGAGCTCGTGGGCGTACGTGTTCTTCGAGAACTTCAGTCGACAACCACTGCTGGGGATTTTGGCCGGAGCTGCTTTGACCATGTTGCTGCAAAGCAGCAGCGTGACCATTATGATTGTTCAGGTTCTGGCCTTGAACAACCTGATCAGCTTTGAGGCGGCCCTAACGATTGTGCTGGGAGATAATATCGGGACGACGATCACGGCCGAGATTGCCGCCACGCAGACCAATACTAACGGCAAGCGCGTAGCCCGGGCTCACACGCTGTTTAACGTTGTTGGGGTGGGGCTGCTTTTGCCGTTTTTGTACATTGGCAGGCCCGACTGTCTGTGGGGGCAACTGGTTTCGGCAGTATCGCCATCACAGAACGTGGGTGTGAAAATCGCCATGGCCCACTTTCTGTTCAACACCATCAATGCGGTGGTGATCTTTTTGCCGGCGGTTTCGCTGCTGGAGCGGGCCAGCGTATTGCTGGTGCGTAGACGGGAAGGCGAACTGGAACTGGGCTCGGCCAGCCTGGAACGACATTTGCTGGCCACGCCGATGGTGGCCCTGGATCAGGTGCGGAAGGAGATCGTGCGGATGCTAACTATTGCCCGCTCGGCGATAGCTGATGCGGCGGAGGGTTTCTTTGAGAGCAAGGAGCGTCGAAGATTGGCCGATGCCCAGGCCAAAGAAGACGTTGTGGACAGCCTGCAGGCGGAGATTACTCAGTATCTGATCGAACTTTCCGAGCAGGGGCTAAACCCCGAGGAAGCGGAGCAACTGCCGGTGTTCATGCACACGGTAAACGACGTGGAGCGGGTGAGCGACCACGCGACTAATATTATTGAACTGGCCCAGAGGAAAGACGAACAGAGAATCAGCCTGTCGGAATATGCGCAAGGCGAGCTGCGAGAGATGCTCGAGCGAGTAGACCAGATGCTGGCGGAGGTATCTAAGGGGCTGGCAGAAAAGGATCGGAAGGCCGCCGAAAGGGCTCTGGAGATAGAAGATTATTTGAACCGCAGACAAGTGGAGCTACAGAAAAACCATGTCAATCGTCTCAATGAGGGGACTTGTACGCTGCAGGCAGGATTGCTCTTTCTGGATTTTGTGGACAACATGGAGGAGATGGGGGATAAGCTGGCGAACATTGCCCAGGCGGTGATATCGGGTCTGCGGTGGGAGATGGCCGCCCCGCCGTCGCATCGGCCAGCCCAAAGCAGCAGCGGCGATCAGGAAAGATAGAAGCCATCCCAAAACCCCAATTTCTGCTGCGAACGGCCCTTTTCACGTTAGTGAAATTGCTCGTTCTCGCCACGAAAGCAGGTTTTGGGATGACTTCTAGGAAAATATCAGGGCGTGGGCTCGGAGCAACTCGGCAACGCTCCAGGCCTGAGCGATACATCCGCGGGGTGTGTGGGGGGGATCACCATCGAAAATCTCAGAGATGAATCCGACACCGGCCTTGTCCAGGTGATCGAAGAGCGGCTGGATCATCTGCTTGGCCTGCTGCCTGGCCTGGAGGGAAAAGTGGTGGACATTCAGGTAGGCCTCGACGAAGGGTCCAATCAGCCAGGCCCAGACGGTGCCCTGATGATAGGCGCTGTCCCGGCTGAAAGGGTCTGCGTCGCAGGAGCAACGGTATTGGTAGTTTTCGCGGTCCAGACTGCGCAGGCCGAAGGGAGTTAGTAAATGCCGTTGGACCACCTCGACGACAGATTTCTGCTGCCCAGCAGTCAGGGGCGAACAGGGCAAGGAGACGGCGAAGATCTGATTGGGCCTAAGATCGGCATTTGGCTGGCCGTTGGCGATGAAATCATAAAGGTATTCTCCGTGGGGGTTCCAGAATTCCGTTTGCAGGGCCAATGCGGCCTTATCGGCCAAGGCCGAATATCGCCCGGCACGGTCCGGATCGTCGCCGGCCAGACGCTCTGCCATTCGGCGCAGGACGCTGTGCCATAGGGCGTTGACTTCCACGGCGGCGCCGGGCCGAGGGGTAAAGCACTGCCCGTTACACTGAGTATCCATCCAGGTAAGCTGGGTATTTTGGTCGCCACAGACAATCAAGCCGCGTTGGTCGGCGTGAATCCCAAAGCGAGTGCCCGTTTCGTAGGCGTCGAGTATTTTGCAAACGGCCGGTGCCAGCAGCTTCTTCCAGGTGTCGGCGTCATTGGTAGCCTGGAGATACAAATCGGCAGCGTGCACAAACCACAGGGAAGCATCGACACTGTTGTAGGCAGGTTTGGAGTCGTAGTCATCGAAGCAATTGGGAATCATCCCCTCGCTCAAGGCGGCGGCGAAGGTTTCGAAGACCTCCCGAGCCAGAGCGAATCGCCGATTTAGCAACAATAAGCCGGGCAGGGATATGAAGGCGTCTCGGCCCCAGTCTCCGAACCAATGGAAGCCGGCCAAGATCGTGGCCCGGGGGCCTCGGTCGGCTAGCGAACGGCGGGCTATAAAAGCATCAGCGGATTGGAACAGGCGTCGGACGGCGGGCTCGTCGGCTGATACGTGCTGGGCTGAGGTCTGGTCGGACTTTTCGGGCAGCTCTGCATCGGGATGTTCGTCCAACGAAGCGATAAAGACGACCTCAGCGCCAGCGGAGCCGGAGACAACGAAATCACCGGGAACGAAAAGGTCCTCAAAACAATCCTGACCTCGCTGGGCTTCTTTGCGGTAGTGAAACTTATACCACCAGTGGGCAGCGGGCTGGAACTTGCTGCCGGGTGAGCGCATATACAGTGTGGGGGTATCGGTCAGGCGGTCGTGCACCGAAATCTGCTCACCGGAACCTTCGATTACCATTTGATCGTCAATGAAGAAGCTGCGCAGGGAGTGAAAATCGCGCAGGGCAACAAAGGGCCGCAAGGCCAGTTGCCAAGGTGTTTGTCCCGGCTCGATACGGTAGCGAACCACGAGAGTATCTTGGCCAGGTAGGAGGGAAATGGTTTTTTCGATTCGGGTCTGGTCAATCTGGTAGAGCATGTGGACGGCTGAATCGACCTGCACGGTGCGCAAATAATTGAAGCCCTGAGGATGGAAGGCGTCGGCAAATTCCCAGGCGAAGAGTTCAAAAGACTCACCGGCAATAGTGAGTGTTTCACCCAGTCCGGCGAGCATATTTATCCTGGCCAGAGGGGGTCTGGCGGCGGCGATCAACAGGCCGTGATAACGGCGGGTATTGATTCCGGCGATGGTGGCCGAGCTATACGAGCCGGTGCCGTTGGTCAGCAGCCACTCGGTGCCGAGCAAGCTGTCGATGGGCTGATCCGGGTCTGTGGTGGCCAGGAAAGCGTCGGACTGCTGTATAGATGTATCGGTCATAGGCAAGATTTTACGCTGGGCGGGCCGACGGCTCAAGCGTCAAAATCAGGGCTATGGGGGGGCTGACGATTGCTTGACAACAAGCGGCCAATAACCGAACATAGTGGCGACCTGGTCGTGCAAAGAGATTTGCTGATTTACGGCCAAGCAGACAAAAGGGAGTGGCAAATGAGTAATTTGCGAAAGGTTCAGCAGCGATTCATTTTGGCGGTTATGGGCGTAGTTCTGATAGGGCTGGGGGCGGGGTGTGCCCCGACAGCTTCGACGGAACCTCTTGACAGCCAAGTGGCCGGCGCGCCCTCCGATCAGGCTCCACTTGCTGCGCACAAGATTACAGCGGTTTCGGACCTGCCGGTACCGGCCAAGATGAAGATTAAGAAAGGTGAGTCGTACAGCTACGAGGGGGCCGGCAGCAGAACGATCGACTACACCTACACGGGCCGGGTGAATATTCGTCGGGTACACCGCTTTTACCGCGAGCAAATGCCCCTGAACCGTTGGCAATTACTCACTGACAATGACATTCGCGGGGTCTATTGGCTGACTTTCCAAAAGAACAGAGAACTCTGTACGGTGATCATCCGTAAGAGCATGATTTTCTGGACTGAGGTGCGACTTCTTATTCAACAACCCGAAATAAACAGATAAAGCTGGGCGAATATAATTTGCGTAATCTGGGGCTGGAGGCTGCTTCATGTCCGAAGTGATTGATTATCTAAATACCAAGCAGGAGCGGGCCAGGCAGGAACTTTTCGAACTACTGCGGATTCCGTCGATAAGCACGCAAGTCGAACACGCTGGCGATATGCTGCGGGCGGGGCAATGGCTGCAGTCACGACTGGGCCAAATGGGTCTGGCAGCAGAAATAATCAAGACAGAAAAACACCCCATTGTATTCGCCCAGAGTAAAAAGCAGGCGGGCAAGCCCACGGTGCTGATCTACGGTCATTACGACGTGCAGCCGCCGGATCCGCTGGCGGAGTGGGAAAGCGAACCGTTTGAGCCGAGCATCCGTAATGGGGCTATTTTTGCCCGGGGGGCCAGCGATGATAAGGGGCAATTGATGTGCCACGTGGCGGCCGTGCAGGCCTGGATGGCCACGAAGGGTGAGCTGCCGGTGAATGTGAAGTTTGTGGTGGAAGGGGAGGAAGAGGTCAGCGGGGATAGTCTGGCCAAGCTGGTGCGGTCGGATAAGGCCCGGCTGGGGGCGGACTACGTGGTGATATCCGACAGCTCGCAGTTAGGGCCGGGCGCTCCGGCGATTACCTACGGCCTGCGGGGGCTGGTGTATATGGAGGTAATCCTCAGCGGTCCAAGCCAGGACCTACATTCGGGTCAATACGGCGGGGCGGTGGCCAATCCAGCCAACGTGCTGAGCAGGCTTATCGGCGGCCTGCATGACGAGCAGGGACACGTAATGCTGGAAGGTTTTTACGAGGGGGTCAAGCCAATCGATATCCAAGAGCGCAAGGCCCTGGCCCAGTTGGGCTGTGAGGATGATAAGATTAAAAAGATAATCGGAGTTCAAGCCCTCAGCGGAGAGGAGGGATACTCGAATCGGGAGCGGATGTGGGCCCGTCCGACACTCGATGTGAACGGTTTGGTGGCCGGCTATATCGAACCAGGAGCCAAGACGATAATTCCGGCCAAGGCGTCGGCTAAGATATCGATGCGCCTGGTGGACAGGCAGAACCCCCAGGCGATAACGGAGTCGTTCAAGAAGTACTTCAGGGAGCGGGCCGGGTCCGGCGTGAGTGTGGAATTTATCGAGCACGGTTCGGCTAAGGCTGTGCTGATCGAAAAGTCCGGCCCGGGTATCCAAGCGGCCAAGCGGGCTGTGGAAAAGGGTTTTTCAGCGCCGGTGTCCTTCGTACGAACTGGGGGCAGTATTCCGATCGTGAGCCTGCTGGCTGAGGAAGTGAGCGGGGAGATATTACTCGTGGGGTTCTCGCAGCCGGACGACAACGCTCATGGGCCTAATGAGAAGTTCCGACTCGAAGACTATCATAAGGGTCAGTTGGCAGCAGCGTACCTGCTGAGGGAGCTGGGCGGAGCCGAAATCTGAGTGTAAGTTGTGCTATAGTAGAGTCTTATATCAGGGGCCGTGCGGGGGTTTCCGGCGGGCGCATTTTGATACAATAATTGCAGTTTTTGCTGCGTCTATGTTAGTGGGTGTGAGGCCGGATGAAGAATAAGACGTCCAATAATAATCCGGGCTCTGCATCGTGTGATCCGGCTGAGCTGTTCAGGACACTCGGAACGTCTGTGTATGGTTACGCGATGAGTGTGCTGGGCAAAGCAGCCGAGGCCGAGGAAGTTTTGAGCGAAACGTTTTTGCGGGTATGCAAAAACAAGGAGCAATATAGTAGTCGGGGCAGTATCAGAGCCTGGGTGTTTAGTATAGCCCACCGGCTTTGCATGGATGTCCTGCGAGACAGGGCGAAGTCGGCAAAGCCGGTGAGCTTGCCCGAGCAGTTGGCCTCGGCTGATCCGCCGCCAACAGTTCCAATCGAGAAGCAGGAACGGCAGGCAATTATAACGGAGGCCATTGAGAGGCTTTCTGCTGAACAAAAGGAAGTGGTTATGCTTAAGATGTATGGGGGTTTGACCTTTCGGGAAATCAGCGAGACGCTGGGTATACCGCTAAACACGGCCCTGGGGAGAATGCACCAGGGGCTCAAGCGGCTGGGCAGGGATCCAAATCTGGCTAAGGCACTCTAACAAGACCTGACGGGAGCCGCGTTGTGAGACAAATCGGATGGATGCAAGGAAGAACGACGGCGGGGCCGCGTCAGGTCTTGTTAGAGTGCCTAAGATAGGAAGAACAGAAAATGGACTGTGAACGCGAACACGAATGCTTGCTGTACCTTTGGGGCGAAATGGAGCAGAGCGAGCGAGCAGCTTTCGGCCTGCACCTGGAGAAGTGCCCGGCGTGTAAGGGGCAAGTCGAGCAATTGGAGCCGTTGGTGCGGTCGATGCGAGTCATGGAGGTCGAAGAGCTGCCGGAGGAAGTGGCCCGGCGTGTAAGCGGTCGGCTTGCTGAGGCCGGCGAAAGTCGGCCGAGGGCAGTGCGGTTTCGGACGCAGAGAGTGCTGGCTGCGGCAGCGTCAATCGTGTTGGTGGTGGGGGTTGGTATTCTGTGGCTGAACACACTGAACAAGTCGCCAGGGCCCGGAGGAGCCGGCCCTGAGCGAGTGGAAAGGACAGAGCCGCCGCTCAGCGATGACGATTATGTGGAGGCACTGGCTCTGGTCTTAATAAGCGAACCTGCCGATGCGGACGATATCCTGACCGAAGCAATTGAGGATGTGGCTTATCAGATAGCCGAACTATCGCAGGAGATTGAGGAGGACTTCGGGCCAATCGAGCCAAGCAAGAGCGGGCCCGATGAACAAGGGTCTAATCCTGCGGCTGGGAAGGTCAGGATGGCATAGGCCCGGGCGGAAAAAATGGCCTGGTGGATTGAGTTTTATGTGAAAGGAGCAAGAACATGAAAAAGCTAATAGCGAGTCTATTGTTGGTAGTGCTAGTTGTTCCGAGTCTGGCCTGGGCCGAGCAGGGCAAGCAGCCGCAGCGGCGCCGGCAGCAAAAGGACGCCCCTGGTAGAGGTGGGATGAAGCTGGAGCAGGTTGGAGGCAAGATTGTGTCGCTGTCGGCAAACACGGTGACCATTGCCAAAGCGGCGCAAACAGAAGATGACAAAGCCAAGGTTCAGCAGGTGAAGGTGCGGACAGCGGACAAGCCGGAGTTGCGAGGCTTACTGGCTAAGGGACTTGGGCAGAAAGCTCAACTGCTTTGCAAGAAAACGGACAAGGGGGCCTGGGTCCTGGTGAGGATAAAAAGCATCGAGGGTGTGGAGGTTGCAGAGCAAGGGCGCCGATGGCCGGGGATGAGGGACAGGATGCGTCAGAGAGGCAAGGAACTAAGCCCCGAGCAGCGCGAAAAGATGAGGGAACGGTTCAAGACGATGGGCGCGCACCTCCGGAAGAACCCGGAACTGCGGAAGAAGCTGAGGGAATTGGCCGAGAAGGACCCCGAGGCTTTTCGGCGTCGGATTCGGCAGATTCACGAACAGGGGCCAGGGCGTCCGGATAGGATGAGGCCTCGCTGGGAGCCACGCGGGCCGATGCCGCAGGCGGATAGGCGGCGGCCAGGTGAGCCGATGCCCCCGCTGGGGCTGGGAATGAGCCCAATGGGGGTATCTCGACGTCGGGCTTCAGCCGAGAGCGCGGAAATCCGCAAGCTGGAACAGCAGAGCCAGGAATTGGGCAAACGGTACCGGCAAGCCAAGGGCCGAGATAAAGAAAAGCTGGGGGAGAAACTTCGGAAAACTCTTACAGAGGTCTTTGAGCTAAAGGTTCAAACGCAGGGCAAACAAGTCCAGCGTCTGGAAAGGCAACTGGAGAAGCTGCGCGGCCAACTGGAAAAACGCGAGCGGAATCGCGAGGCCATAATTGAAAAGCGTTTCACAAAGTTGACCAGGCAAGAGGAGGAGCTATCCTGGTAATGCCAACTCGCCGCTAAGAAAAAAGAGCTACCCGAGGCAGAACTCCGGTAGCTCTTTCCTTATCGATTATTCTTCAGCCAGCTGCTGGTTGAACTCTGCGATTTGGTTGGCGAGGCGGTCGAGCGCCCACTGGACGTAGGTATTCTTGTGGGCTAAGCGGGAGTGGCGTTCCTTGCTGAGCCCCTCAAAGATGACAGCACAAAATCGGCCGACGACATTTGGGGGGATAGGCTCTGGTTTGCGCGACCAGGCGATCAGCTCATTTAGCTGTTCGAGAAGGTGGGGACGGTGCTCAAGCTGCTCAGGGGTAAGATAATCGCCCAGGTCCAGAGCCAACTGCAAACCCTTCAGGGCCAATATGAGGGTTTCATAGTTGATGTGGTCGCCGAGACGAACGAACTTGAACTGCTGGACAATGGATGGTCGAGCCGGTCGCAAGAGGGTGGGCTCTTCCTGCCGGTCCCCAGCGGTGGCCCGGCGGCGGGCGGTGCGAGCAAAAATCAAACCGTCCTTGTGCTCGGGGGAGCCGATTTCGTCAGCCATCATGCGGCTAATGGTCGGGCGGGAGTCTGCTGCGGGCTGGGGGTCGCCGCCAAGAGCGAGCAGACATTTGGCGAAATCCAGGGGCAGAATTCCCTGGGGGTCTTTGTGGTGGCGGAGTAATTGTATGGACAGGTGCAGACTGTGAGGCTTGACCGGGTAAAAGCGGACCACTTCGCGAATGAGCTGGGCCAAGAGCCAAGGGTCCTTGGTGGCGGGGACGGAGAACTTGGGCTCCATGGAGAAGGCCCCCGGAGAAAACTCCAGGAATCCGCGCAGGCAGTGGTCGGATCCGTGGGCTTGATGGTCGTCGATGTGGCCGCCTAACTTCCAGGTCAAGGCAGGCAAGGCAAAATTGCGGAAATAGCGGAAGCCGTCGAAGGCCTGGTCTTTAGTGCCGGGCCCGCTGTCGTAATCGGCGATCACGGCGTGGCCGACGTTGGAGAACTCCAACTCAGCGCCAAGGGGGAGCAATCCGCCTTCGAGATTCTCGCGTATCCAGCGGAAGATTCCGGCGGCCATCCGGGTGTCGTAGAGGGATTCGGCAGCGTGAATAGCCCAGGCTACGATGTCGAGCAGGTCATGACGTTGGGGGTCAAAATCATTGAGCAGCTCATGAACCAGCTTATCGAGGAGGCTCCTGCGGCGGTTGAGCATGGTCAGGGCGGCCATGGACGAAGTGGTATGCTCGTAAAAGCGCAAGGACAAGCCCATATGATCCAAGTCGAAGCGGAACTGTTCGAGAAACTTCTGCTCGGTCTGGTTAAAGAGAACCTGGCGGACGACCAGGTCCAGATAGTTCCTGATATATGGCTGAGCCAGGGGGTCTTTGGATAAATCGCGGATGGAGGCCAGGGGCCTAGAAAGTTCACGTTTGAGGAAATAGTCGGCGACGGATCCGCTTTCGAGCCGGGCCCGGATGAGATCTCGAATGGTCAGCCCGCGGAGCTCTTCCTCGGCGGTGACGCGATAACGAGGCAAGAGGGCAGAGTCTGCAGACTCGGCAGCCCGTTTGGCGAGAAACTCCTCGACCCGCTTGGTGATGAGGTGCTCGTGTTTGAGGTTTATGCGAAAGCGGTCGCCGAAGTCCTGGCGGAGGGTTTTTTCGTTGGCCAAGTAGGTGAAGGCCCGGATGCGATGGGCCTCCTGATGGACTCTGACCTTGGTTCGAATATAGCGCTTGCCCTCGTGGTGGTCGAGCAAATCGATCAGCTGGCTGGGAAGGGCGTAAATGAGATATCCGCTGATACGATGTCCCCGGCGAGGGATGGCATAGAGATACATCCCGTCGGGAGAGATTTTTCGATGGCTGGCGAGAATGGCCTCTCTGGCCTCGAGAGATGCCGGGGTGGCCTGGGCCTGACCGGGAAGGGCATAATCTCTCCCGGTGACCCAGCGGAAGAGCCGACGGTCCATAAATGTGCCGTAGACGAAGAGGTTGAAGGTTTTCGCGGGCATGAGTGCACCGATTTCGAAGACGCAATTGCCTATAATGAAAGGATAGCGGTGTTAGCTGTGAAAAGCAATTGGGCGCGGGTTTGTGGGGCACTTATTTTCGTGATTTCGGCAGTCATTCGCGATATGGTATGGGGACAGAACACGAGGGGTCAGGCGGATCTAACAGGCCAAGTGGGAAAGGACAAATCCAATGGAGTCAGGCAAAAACATGAGCTTTCGGCGCTACGGCCGATCGTACCATTTGCATATAGAAACGGCTGCTGAACTGCAGAGCGTTCTGGAGCTGGACCAGGCCCACTGGGTGGCGACCAACGCGCCGATAAACACTATCAACTGCGACGGGACGTTCCTGACGCTGATGGACACGGATAAGAACGGGCGAATCATCTGCCAGGAAGTGAAAGACGGGATCGTCTGGCTCTTGGAGGTATTCAGCGATCACGAAGGGATAAGCAAGGGGAGCCGGAGATTGCGGCTGGGGGCCATCAACTACGACAATCCGCAAGGCAAAGAGATTCACGAGGCGGCGGTGAAGATGCTCAGGAGGCTGGGGCGGGGCGACGCTGAAGAAATCACGCTGGAAGATATCCGGCAGATAAAGGCCCAGGTGCAATCGCAGTCGGTGAGCGAGGCTGGGGTCATTCTGCCCGAAGCTGCTGAGGATGCCCAAGTGAGCGAGTTCATCGGCGAGGTTATAGCGACGGTTGGCGGGGTGGAGCATCCCGGAGGGGCTTTGGGTGTTGATCAGGGCAAGCTGGATGAGTTCGTTAAGCAGGCGGAAGCTTTTCTGAAATGGCATCAGCAGGGCCAGATTCCTGCCGGCAAAGCCAAGACCGAAATAATGCCGCTGGGGGGCCAGACGGCGGGGAGGTATGCAATCCTGGCCTCGGTGGCAGACAAAATCGAGCAGTACTTCGCTCAGTGCACGGTTCTGGCGTTGGGGGAGAAGTTCGGCGAACAGATGGGCTGGACGGCGGCGGAGCTGCAAGAGTTGGACCTGGACGAGCCAGGAGTAATTGAGGAGGTTCTGCGAAAGGCGCCGCTGGCCAAGCCCAGAGCGGCAGATGTGCTCTGCTTGGCTGAGCAGATCAATCCCTATTATGCTCGGGCCCTGGCGCGCTTTGGCAAAGAGGTGATGCCGGAGGTGCTGAAAGAAACGGGCGATACGATGACCAGCGGACAATGGGGGCAGATTAAGGACTTCTTCGGGGCTCACAAGGGGTGGATTAAAGGCAAGCCGAACACGGCCCTGGAGTCGCTGGGGGTCCAAAAGCTGCGAAATTATGTGGATGGAAATTTCACCAAGGCTGTGCAGGCCTTAATTGCCAAGAGCAAGGACACGGCATTCGCCCTGGATAACATCCGCCTGGCAGAAAAGGCGGTTCTGTATCAGGCGTACATGATATCTCTGGCAAACAACTTTGTGAGCTTTCCGCATCTCTACGACGCCCAAAAGCGGGCGATGTTTGAAATGGGAACGCTGGTAATGGACGGTAGAAGATTCAACCTGGCAGTCAATTCAGTGGATCGCGCCCAACATGCCAAAGTAGCCAAGACATCGAACATGTACGTATTGTACGTGGAGATTACAGGGAGAGACGGCAAGGCGAAATATGAAGTGGCTGTGCCGGTAACCTCCGGGGGTAAGGGCAATTTGTGCCTGGGCAAGCGGGGAGTATTTTATGATCTGGCGGGCGAAGAAGCCGATGCCAAGGTTGTGCATATTATCGAGAATCCGATCAGTCTAGCCGAGGCGTTGCTGGCACCGTTTCTGCGGCTGGGGCGAATGCTGACAGGGAAGATTGAATCGATTACAGCTGAAGCTGAGAAGAAATTCGATAGCAAGGCGTCAACGGCGATGAATCAGGCTACTGCGGGGCCTGTGGCCAAGGGAGGTTTGGGAGGCTCGACCGGCGGAATGCTGCTGGGGGCAGGGATAGCGATGGCAGCCCTGGGCTCGGCTCTGGCTTATATCACCAAGACATTGGCCCAGACACAGCCGCTGGCCATTGTCGTTGGTGTTCTGGTAGTGTTGCTGGCGGTAATGGTGCCCATTTCAATAGTGGCCTACTTGAAGCTGCACAAGCGGGATATCAGCGCCATACTGGAGGGTTCGGGCTGGGGCATCAATGCCCGGATGCGACTGACCCGCAAACAGGGCAAGTTCTTTAGCGAATGTCCCAGGTATCCCGAAGGGTCGAAGGGCATAGCCCGGCTATCGTGGCGACTGGTAGTGGTGATTATTGTGCTGCTGGCTATTCTCATCGGTGGGGGGTACCTGATCAAATGCCGCCTGGACAAAGCCAAAGAAGCTCCGACCGAGGAGACATCTGAAAAGCTGCCTGTTGAGAAGGAAGTGCCGGGGGTGAGTCCGGCTGGCGAGGAAAGACCCACTGAGGCCGGGGGTTAATCCAGCATGACTTTTTCTTTATAACTGGGCACGTGGACTTGCCAGCCCTTTTGGGTCTTAATGTGCTCGGCGAAGCTGTGGGCACTGTCGGCTTCGCCGTGGACGATGAAGAGCCTGCGAGGGGGCTTCTGTAAAGCCGAGAGCCATTTTGTAAGCTCGTCCCTGTCGGCGTGTGCGGAAAAGCCGGTTATCTGCACAATCCTGGCTTTGACGTGATAGTTTTGGCCGAGAATTCTGACCTCTTTGGCGCCGTCTACGATATGTCTGCCCAGAGTGCCCTTGGCTTGGTAGCCGACAAAGAGTATAGCGGATTTGGGATCGGAAATATTGTGGGCCAAGTGGTGTTTTACGCGTCCGCCGGTGCACATGCCGGAGCCGGCGATGATCAAGGTCGTCCCTTTCATGCGATTGATGGCTTTGGAGTCATCAGTGCTTCTTGCCATTTGCAGATCGGGCAAATCAAAGGGGGAGGATTCCTGGCGGATGCGCCGGAGCATTTCTTCATCAAAAAGCTCGGGATGCTTTTCGAAGACCTCGGTAACCTTTATGGCCATGGGGCTGTCCATGACGACGGCTAGGTGAGGTATTCGCTTCTCGATCAGTAATTCATTGAGGTAATACAAGACCTCCTGGGATCGCTCGACGGCAAAGCTGGGCACGATGATGTTTCCGCCAGCCTTGTGGGTGGAGTTTATGACCTTTTCGAGATCCGGCTTTATGGAATCGGTGGCCTGGTGGATCCTGTCGCCATAGGTTGATTCGATCAGGACGTAGTCGGCAGTGTCGAAGAAGGTGGGGTCCTGCAGTATGGGCTTGTCCTGTCGGCCGACGTCCCCGGAAAAGAGGATGGTTCTTTGCTGGGCGTTGCCGTTGACCTTGACCTCGATCATGGCGGCTCCGAGGATGTGGCCGGCGTCACGGAAGCGGGCATTGATGCCAGGGGCAATCTGCTGGGTCTGGTCGTAGGACAAGGGGGCAAAAAGGTCGAAACAGGCTTCGACATCCTCGCCTGTATAGAGGGGGACTACCGGGTACTTGCCCTTTCGGCCCTCGCGTTTGTGCCTCTTGCGTTTGAAGCGGGCATCCTCTTCCTGGATGTGGGCAGAATCAAGCAGGACGATCTTGGCTATCTCGGAGGTAGCCGCGGTGCAGTAGACTTTGCCGGCAAACCCATCCTTGACCAGCTTGGGTAGGTAGCCACAGTGGTCGAGATGGGCGTGCGTTAGAAGGACGGCGTCTATGCTCTGAGGAGGGACGGGAAACGGGTTCCAGTTTCTTTCTCTGAATTCTCTTTCCTGGTAAAGCCCGCAGTCTATGAGGATCCCGTTGCCATTGGCCTGCAGGAGAAAACGGGAGCCGGTAACATTCTGAGCCGCGCCTAGGAAGCTAAGTTCAATACTCATAATTGTCTCGCAGTAGCCAAGAAACCCCTTTCCTTGTCTAGGGATTGTATTGTAAAAGGGGCCGGCCGTCAAATGAACCTGGAGTATTACAGAACTCATTTCCAGAGCTGCGCGAAGACCGCGCGTCTGCATCTCACGATCAAGGCCGAGCAAAGACGATCGTAGAAGCCGCCAAAGCCCCAAAGGAAAGAACCATCCAATTGCGACGATAAGCCAGTAAGGGGGGTGCTTAGACTCAGGAGTCGAAGGTGGTCTGCTCAATTGTCCGATCGGCAAAGATTGGACTTGACCAAATTGCCCCGACCACGTAGGCTTAAAAGGTAACACCCCAGCAGCTCTTAGGGTGTGCCAGCGTCGCTCGTCGTCAATGATGCTCCCTGCATCGTATCCTCCTCGCTTCTAGGCGGCAACCGAAATCCCAGGCGTCGCGGCCGCGTCAGGTTTTGTTTAGAGTGCCTAAGGTTCTTGATGACAATGAACATGGCTGTGATTAGGCCAATCGCTATTCGTAATCTGTAATAAAAGTCGTTATGCAGTAGAGCATAGATAGGAGGATCTCTCCATGAATTCGAGAGAAAGAGTTACTGCAGCACTCCAACACAAACAGCCGGATCGTGTTCCCATAGATCTCGGTGGCTCTGTCGTAACGGGAATCCATGCTTCGGCTCTGAGTACGCTACGTGAGGCCCTCGGCCTGGAAGCCCGTCCTGTCAAGGTTTATGAGCCCATGATGATGTTGGGTCTTGTAGAAGACGATGTTCGCGAAGCGATCGGAGGGGACGTTGTCGGGCTCAACAGCCCGGGGACACTGTTGGGCTACCGGAACGAGAACTGGAAGCCTTGGCGACTGCCCAATGGCACCGAGGTATTGATGGGCGGCGGTTTTGCGCATACTACAGCCCCAGACGGTACGATTTATGCTTATCCACGTGGCGACCTCTCGGCGCCGCCTAGTGCGCAAATGCCCTCGAATGGGCTGTACTTCGACAACATCATTCGCCAAGAAGACCTGAGTGATCATGAGTTCGACGCACGGAAAGACTATGCAGACCAGTATGCAATATTCACTGAGGATGAGTGCCGCTACTATGAGCGTACTGTAAACGAACTTTACGAAAGGACAGACTGCGCGGTTTTTGGTAACTTCTTCCTCGGTGGCGTAGGGGACATTTTCCATATTCCCGCTGCTTGGATCGAACAGCCCAAGGGAATCCGCGATTTGGAAGAGTGGATCATGGCCCACCATATCCATCCCGGCTACGTCAAAGAGTTCTTCGATATGCAGACAGAAATAGAACTTCAGAATCTTGAACTTTACCGCCAGGCAGTGGGCGATAAGATCGCAGTCATCGCCATTAGCGGTACCGACTTCGGCGCTCAGCACGGACTGCTTATTTCGCCGGATTGTTACAGGGAGTTCTATAAGCCTTATCATACGAAGTTCAATAACTGGGTTCATGAAAACACGAGCTGGAAGGTGTTTTTTCACACTTGTGGCAGCATCGTGGACATTTTAGACGACCTAATCGAAGCCGGCGTTGACGTTATCAACCCGGTCCAGTTCACCGCGGCGAAGATGGATCTTGCATCACTCAAAGCCCGGTATGGTGATCATTTGGTATTCTGGGGCGGAGGTGTGGATCCGCAGAAGACACTGCCCTTCGGAACACCACAAGAGGTAACTGAGGAAACGAAAAGAAACGTCCAGATTATGTCGGACGGTGGTGGATACGTTTGCTCAAGCGTTCACAACATACAGGGGCCGACGCCCCCGGAAAATATAATTGCTTTTTTCAGAGCTATTAACGGATAAGGAACCTACAACGAACAATAGATCATTCAGAGACTGGGCTATCAGGCCCCCGGTCAGGCCAGAAGAAATGTTTGCAAGCCCAAGGAGGAGGCAGCATAATTGTGTCTAATCCAGTGTCCAAAAACTCTAGGGCGATAGAACTCATCGTAGCTCAACGCCTCGGACCGGCCCAACGGCAAGAACTCTCAACACAGGTTCTCGCCAGAAGTGCCTCCATCTGCCAGATCGCCCGCCAGAACCAGGCCAGTCGAAAGTTCCTTCAAAGCCCAAAACCATCGTAACGGGCGTTTTCAAGGCTCTGCAGTCACTATTGGAATAGCAGAGGAACAACGGCTGGCAAGCCGGCAAAAATCGTCAGATTTTTAAAAAAAAGCTTGACCAAGACAGGCTGTGTTATTACGATTCTCATATTCGTAATAACGGTGGTCCATGACAGAATTGACCAGGCTAAGTTTCTCCATAGAAAAGTCCCTGCTCGAGCAGCTGGAAAAGCTGCGTAAGCTCAGCAAGTACGCCAACCGCTCGGAGTTCATCCGGGATATGATTCGCGAACAGCTCGTCGGGCGCCAATGGCAGGATGATCGCCAAACCCTGGGCACGATAACTTTACTTTACAATCACCATCTGCATAAACTCAGCGAGAAACTGACCGACCTGCAACATGACCACCACCAAAGTATCCTGGTTAGTACTCACGTGCACCTGGATAAGCACCTTTGTGCTGAGGTACTGTTGGTGAAGGGCCGAGCTAGCCGAATAAGGAAGTTGGCGGACCTATTGCGACAACAGAAGGGTGTACTGCACGCAGCCTTGTCGATCAGCTCGACGGGTAAGACTCTGGCATAGGTGTGTTGTCGCGGATGCTGTCAGAATGTTTCATAGGAAATAGCGCAGAATGTCACACGAACTAGTTATTCTCATGGCGACGGCAGCATCTGTCGCTCTGATTCATACCCTTATTGGCCCGGACCATTATTTGCCGTTCATCGTTTTGGCTAAGGCTAGAAACTGGTCCATATCGCGTACCAGCTTGATTACTTTTCTTTGCGGTCTGGGACATGTGGCTAGCTCGGCTATATTGGGGCTTATCGGCATTAGCTTTGGTTTAGCTCTGGCTAACTTGGAATTGACTGAATCCTATCGTGGCCAGATCGCGGCTTGGCTTTTGACAGCCCTTGGATTGGTATATCTTGTTTGGGGTTTGCGTCAGGCATTCCGTAATAGACCGCATACTCACATCCATGCCCACGCTCCAGAACAGGTGCACTCTCATGAGCATGGCCACGCAAACGAGCATGCGCATCCTCATATAATGTCGAGTAAGAAAAATCTTACCCCCTGGGTGCTCTTTGTTATTTTTATTTTTGGCCCGTGTGAGCCGTTGATTCCCATTTTGATGTATCCTGCCGCAGCGGGGAGCCTCTGGGCGGTGCTGATGGTGGCAGCGGTATTCGGCTTGGTAACCATCGCCACCATGATGGGCGTGGTTCTGGTATCTACTTTTCTTGTCGATCGACTGCCGAGCCGAGGTTTGGATCGCTATAGCCACGCCTTAGCTGGTGGGGCTATCTTTCTCTGCGGAGTGGCTATCCATCTGGGCCTATAGTTAATCTCTCTACAATGAATTTGAGCCCAGCAGAATATTTACGGCGGGCTAAGCATTTACCGCCGCGCCGATGGGGGAATCGAAAATTCCCGGGGGGACCTTGCAAACCAGCGACATAGAGCTAACCAGATGATGCCCGGCAAATGGCTGTTATGGGCGAAAAAAGGGGGTTGAACACACATTTTGTTAGTAGTATGTTAGGGTAGGTCCGCGGGGGATAAGTCCGCTGGGCCAGGTCAACTGAAAGATCAGAACCATTCGTAAAGGCGAGGCAGCCTGCTCTATCGGCAGAGGCCCTGGGCCCGAAGCGGGGGCAGTGTTCGGCCGGCAAGCAAGGCGTTTTCGCCGGGCCAACTGAAAGGAGGGCGGTTTATGGCTGGAGGTGAATTCTTTTGTCCGTACTGCAAGCGGATTTTGCCGGGTTACTTCGTGCCGCTGGGCCATGGGCGGGTGGCGGTGATCTGCTTCGAGTGTCACATCGAGCAGCAGGATATTCATCCGCGAAAGAAGGCTCGGCCGGCGCCGGACCGAGTGAGACAAGTGCTCACTGAAAATATGTACCTGGCCTGGAAGTTGGTTTGCGTGGACGGTTTGGCCCACGCCGAAGCAGCCAGAATGCTGGGGATTTCTCAGCAGTCGCTCAGTGCCAGGCTCAGCCGCGCTGTCAAGTACGCCGTCAGGATGAGGGGAAGCGCAGTTATTCGAGGACGCGATGAGAGTCAAAGAAGCCAAGCTCTATTACATCAGCGGCGATCGGTTGGATAAGTTCCCCGCCCGGATCGGTGCTTCTCGGGGATTCTTGGCCCGGGCTGGTCCCGATGAAATCGTCCAGGCCTGCGAAGACCGAACGTGTCCCCGCTGCGGCAGCGAGATGGAAATCTGCGGACTTGCCGGGCTGTGCGAAATATGTGGATTCCGTTTTTGAAGAAACCCCCGGTGAAACCGGGGGCTAAATAAAAGAGATCTATGGCCATCTATCGGCTGAGTAGGACATTCGGTAGTGCGGTTGAGCCCACCGAGCGAGTGGTGGAAGTGGCTAGCATGTTCGGTCTGGGACTTGACGACAGCCGCGACGTAACCGTGCTGGATGATTTGGAAGTACGAATCGGGCCGGGCCAGGTCGTCTATATTACGGGTCAGTCCGGCTCGGGCAAGTCGGTGCTCCTGAGGGAATTGAAAGAGCGGATTGACGAGTGGCTGGACCTGGACGATTTGCAAATCGAAACCGGCAAGCCCCTGGTGGATTGTTTTGCCGGAGAGTTGTCCGAAGCTTTGTACTACCTATCGCTGGCAGGGCTCAATGACGCCTTCGTCTTTTTGCGAAAGGCCGGCGAATTGTCGGACGGACAGATGTACCGGTTTCGGTTGGCCCAGGGGATGGCCAGAAAACCGGGATGCGTATTTATCGATGAGTTTTGCGCCAAGCTGGACCGGATAACCGCCAGGATAATTGCCGCGAACGTGCGGAAGTTTTCTGAGAAGTTCAAGACCACCTTTATAGTAGCCACAGCCCACGACGATTTGTACGAGGATCTGCAGCCGGATGTCTATATCGAAAAGCTCTTTGGCAATCGCTGCCGACTCGAGAAAGAGAAAAGAACAATAGAACAGTAGAACAGATTGCCTGTTCGCCTTATGGAGAAGAATGTTCTTGGCAGTCCCTCGAGACATTGGTACATTGGCCTGCGTCTTGTTCGGGGACCAAACGATGCGATTAATCTATCAGCCTAAAGGCCAAGCTAGGGAGTACTGCCCGCTATCTCTAAATCTATCCTGGGAGTGCGGCCATGAATGTCGATACTGCTACGTACAGCGAATGCGACGCTTTCAGCCTGGACGTAAATTGACCGCGGAAATACTCTCGGACCTTTTGCCGGCGC
>JAUXAG010000033.1 GCA_030614915.1 Actinomycetes bacterium
ACGCAGCCATGCAGGCCGGTGTGAACATATCGCAGACTTATCCAGGCGATCAACGAGTCGTGGTCAAAAGAGTCGGCAATGATCTTGTAATTGCAGGCAATGACGATCGGGCCTATAACAGCACCAGATACGCTATAGACATGTTTCTGGCAGAGATGGGAACCGAATTCTATGGCCCGGACCCGAATTGGCATGTTGTGAAGTCTTATGACAATCTGGCTGTAGGCAATATTGACATCGACGTCTCGCCTGTCTTCGAGTCTCGCGAAACTTTCTTTTTTCAGCACCCCTACGGCGGCGTTAGCCATCCCGACTTTGATAGACCTTCCTGGGGCAATGGCGGCACACCGTTTCATATTACGCATAATTACTACCAGATGTACCCAGCGGCTCAGTTCTTCAATGACCACCCCGAATGGTATGCCCTGGTGAACGGTGTTCGGCAGACTTCGCAGATATGCTTTTCCAATGCGGAAGTTCAGGCCAGAGCCATCGAACTTGCTATTGCCCATTTTGACAACGACGGGTCCCAGGTAATGTTCAGCCTGACGGCCAATGATGGCCTGGGGTTCTGCCAGTGCGGGCCCTGCAGCCAAATGGGTGCCAATGCCAGCGGACAGAGCCTGGCCTTTGCCAATATCGTGGCGGCCGGCTTGCGTGATACCCATCCGGACAAGGACGTAGCACTTTTGTCTTTCTGGGGGACGGCTGCGGCGCCGGTACAGGTGCAGGCCGTGGACGGTGTGCAGGTGTGGGTGGTTAACCACAGTTGTGCTGGCCATTCGCTGGACAATCCGTCCTGTCAAGCAGGTGCCTACGGCGGCAAGGCGGCTTGGAAGCAGAAACTTCAGGACTGGAAGGCTTCTGGTGCAGACGTCAGCGGTATCTACGAATACTATCTGCCCAGCTGGGGCGGCTACAAACATGTTCCGGCGATCCTGGGCGACGCGGCATTGAGTGATCTGCGCTATTACCGGGATCAGGGCATCAGGTATATGTATTATGAGGGCTATACAAAGGAGGTAGTAGAGGACGGGCCGATCCGCTGGCCGCTGAGCTATGTTGCCTCCAAGGGCATGTGGGATCCGGACCTGACGGCTGAGCAGATTTTACGGCCGGCCTGCCAGAGGCTTTTCGGGGCGGCGGCTGAGCCGATGCTTGACTTCTACCTCGAATGCGCCAGAGCCCTGGAGGCCAATCCGTCTCACAGTGCCAATTGGGGTTTTCCGGCGGTCGCGCTCACATATACAGCACCGGTCGTAGCAACCCTCAGAGGGAAACTTCATGATGCCTGGGCACTGGCCGCGGACGAATCCTCAGAGGTGGCTACTCGTGTTATTGACGTAATCGATTGCTGGCGTACGAGCGAGACGATCGTTGCCCCAGGTACACCTTGTGCGCCTTGGGCTGACCCGGGCGGCCCGTATCTCATCGACGAAGGCGAAGCGCTTACCTTGGACGCCTCCTGGTCGATGGACCTGAACGGTAACAATGAGATCGCCTCCTACCTGTGGGACCTGGACGACAATGGTGTCTATGAAACAGACGCAGGCCTGGATCCATTGTGTGTTCTCAGTTACGCGCAGCTCACAGCCCTCGGCCTCGATGCGGGAGGTACTTACGACATCAGTCTGAAACTGACGGATACCACTGGCCTTTTCGATACGGCCTATGGCCAACTTACTATCACCCCCGAGCCATCCACACTCGGTTTGCTGCTTCTGGGCGGTTTGGCACTGCTGAGGCGTCCGCGCCGGCAACGACTCGGTACTCCTTACAGACAATCTGCTAATTACGGGTCAACATAGGCTATTTGTCCATTTGTAAAAGGGACATCAGTTTTTTTATGTACTCAATAGCACTCACCGACGCAGTTTCGCGATCAGGAACAGGCAAACATTCAAATGATATGGGGCCATCAAAATTAATGTCAATCAGAGTTCTCAGTATCTTATCAAATAAAAGATGGCCATTTCCCGGAATCTGCCTGTTGCTATCCACAAGATGGACATAACCTAATTTTTCACCTGCTTTTTTAAGACTGTCAATTATCGAAGCTTCTTCGATATTCATGTGAAAAGTGTCAGCGAGATACTTTAGATTATTTGAATTCACCTTTTCAATTATTTCTAGAGTTTCATCTACCGTATTCAGCCAATCAGATTCATAGCGATTGAGAGGCTCTATCAGAACAGTCACATTAGCTCCCGAAGCGAGCTGACAACATTTTTTGAGACACTCCAGATGATATTTTTTTGCGTTTTGATTGCCTGCAATATTACCGTTCATAGAGCCTATGATTATCGAAGCATCCAAAAGCTTGGCCAGTTTCATGTGTTCTTCGATACGCTGTAAAGCTTTCTCTCGAACCGTTATGTCAGCATCTGTGAATGTCAGGCCATCCATTCTTGCTCCAGCTCCGGTACCTATGGCCATAACCGGCAATGAATACTGCCTCGTCGTCTCTAACGTTTTATCCCAGTCGATATCGTGGGCTTCACGTAAATGCAGCTCTATGCCTTCATAGCCATACTCAGCACCTTTAGCGAAAGCTTCTTCGATATCACCTTGAAACAAAATAGGCGCGAAATTCGCTACTACCGGTGTGGCTGAAATTGCTAATTTCATATCACATCACCACAGTTATCTTACATTCTTTTCTATCTGTCTGGAGTAGTTTGATGTTCTCAGGGGTCTGTTCAAGAGATATTTTCTTCGTAATCACAGCTGCCATGTCCATGCCTGAAGCCATAGCCGAAATTGCCCTGGGAAAGGTTCCGTGCCCGGAGTGGCCCTGGGCGCCGACAATGTTGGCCCGTCTGACCTGTAACACTTCACCGGTAAGCGGGATTTTGGCGTCGGCTCTTGCTACTATTACCACTGTAGTATTGAGTGCCCGACCATTCCAGATAACATTTTCAATGTCTTCCCATACAACATCAGGCAAACCGGTGGCTTCAAGACAAAGCTCTACACCTCTGCCATTGGTAATTTCTAAGACTTGTTCGGCTGAAATTACCTTAGTTGGATCAATAACGTGCGTAGCTCCAACTGCGTAAGCCATTTTAGCTCTTTGGGGAGAAGGTTCTGACATTATGATATTAGAAGCACCTGCTCTTTTTAGTATTGCGCACGCAGCAAGCCCTATCGGACCGCTACCAAGTACCCAGACCGAATCGCCCGGCCTAATACCGCCGCCCCGTTCGATAACCGCATTGTAGGCAACAGAAGTGGGCTCCACCAGGCTGCCTAACAAATAAGCCTTTTCCTGCCCATAGGTCCGAACTAGAGAATCCAAGCTCCAGAGTTGTTTGGCGTGCAGAACAATGTATTTTGCGAAAGCTCCATCCACCGAAAAGCCTATCTCCTGTAAGCGTTCACAGTGGTTTGGATAACCATCAGCGCAAGGGCGACACTGGCCACACCATATCATTTCCTCTGCACAAACAGGTTCGCCAACTGTAAATGGTTTATTGCTTCTTTTGTTGATGGCTCCCGGGCCGGCTTCTGTGACTACACCGGAAAGCTCATGGCCAAGCGTACATGGAAAAGCAGTCAAACCGGGGTAATAAATGTAGCCGTCCTTGGAGGCTTGAGCCATATGAACGTCACTTCCACATATACCGCAGGCTTTGACCTCGATTAATACCTCGCCTGGGCCCGGTTTCGGCACGGGCTTATCTTCTATCTCTACGCGAGGATTTCGCCAGGCTCTACTGCCCAGGTAGGTCAATCGGCCTTCAATATCCTTTGGCCCAAGCTTGAAATCGGACTTGGGGTCCCAGTCAGCATGTAAAGTTACAGCTTTCATACTCGCCATTGCTGCTCTCTTTCAATCAAATTCATTAACCGGAATTCCCCATATGACTTTCTGCCCACGACCATCGCAGGCTGTTGTCTGTGATTATATCACATTCCCAGCTATAATAAGCCTAGTTTCGGACCCGAGACTAGATTTTCTCCTGGCATCAGGCCGAGAGCTGGCCAAGAGCGTCCTTCAGCCGGGTCTTTGAAGCAGATACGAACAAACCGTCTCCGTCGCCCCCCCTTGGTGTTTCTTTGATTCCGGTGTTTGTTGCCGTCATCCCGGCACTGCTGCTGACAGCTCGAGCCGCTGAATCCGCTCCAGGATCGCTTGGAACAACCTCTTCGCCACCGCGACCTCCACCAGCTGAGACGTCACATAGCGGGCATGGCTTACAACCTTGGCCCCGATCTTGACTAACTTTTCCCGCATGGTCCTCAGCGACCAGTCCTTTATGGACTTGGGCAATGCCAAACGTCTCAGGAAGTTACCAAGATTATACGCCAGGACAAACAGTTGTAATCTCACCTGATTATCCACGAAATCATGACACGAAAGTCGTGTCCACTTCAGGGCATATTTACCTTCCTTGATCCATTGCTCTGCTGTACCGCGTTTATTGTGGATTTCCCAGATGGAATCGCACAAATACGCCATAACCTATTGTGACGTATGTATTTACGTAAAAAAAAAAAACGGCAAAATCTGGCGGGTGAAAGCAGCAAATCGGGGGCTCCGATACAAAATCAGTATCGAAAGAGCCAAACCTGAACAAATGCAACTTGCCTAAATTCATTCACAATCCGGGGTCAAGATTGGTCTTGCGGGGGGGGCACCTACCGCTTATCATCGGGTCGTTCGGCCGGGGATGGTCCCCGGACGAATTGCCGCAGGAACATGAAGGCCCGACTGATCCAATATGAGCAGAGTCGACGAATGAAAGACCAGGTTGTTCGAATGTTGAAAGGTGATCCCATATTTCGGAGGCATAAATTGATGAACCAGTTCAAGCACATCTCGTTTACTGTTTTTCTGTTAGTTTTCGCGGCTATGTGTTCTTGGGGCTGTCCGGCCAGCGGAGAGACGACCTCAGGCAGGGCCGCGGGAGTCGAGGACAACGTCTTCAGCAAAACGCACGCCTTCCATCCGCTGCTCAACGTGGTGGACGTACGGGCGGACCTGGCTAAGCGGCAGCAGCATCCGGAAAGCGGCACGCACTTGTTCTGGGAGGCGGAGGACTTCGTCTACATCGGCACGCTCGTGGATACCGAGTGGACCCGCCGGGCCCCGGCCTGGCCGGTGTTTCATCCCGCAGCCTTCTGCATGGCCGGGCCCAACCGCGTATGCGCCTTCCGCTGGTCTATCGTCAGTCCGACGGCCAAACCAGCCAAGGCTGGACCGCACCGCCTCTGGATCCGCCGAGTGCAGTGGCGCCAAATCGCAGCACCCCTCGTTGTCCGCATCTTGCAGGGCGGGAAAGTCGTTGCCCAGGCTACTCTGGGCGAGAAGGTAGATGACATCGACCCGTACCAAGCGCGTCTTATCTGGGATCCGATGGACGTTATGCTCAAGGCCTTGCCCCTGACTATCGAAATCGAGAAGCCAAAGGACGAGGGCGTAGCCGGTGACCGCATCGTTGATGCCGTCTATCTGACCTCCGACCTGGCCTATGAACCTGTCGGCCGGACACAGCTGCCGTCCTTGGCCATCCTGCGGGAGCGGGCCGGACTCGTGGGCGGAGGCGCAAAATTGGTGGTCTGGCCGGCTGAGGAGCCCTGGATAAGCTTCGGCATCCATGATTGGCCCACTGGTGGCGAGTTGTCCACGCAGGTGGCCATCGAGGCCTGCCAGGACGAACTTGAGCCGGCACTGGTGCGGCTGACGTCGATGGTCGGCCAACCTCTAAGGCTCAAGATTGCTGCCGGGCCGCTCAAAGATGCCCAAGGCCGGTCGTATCCGGCCCCGGAGGTTCGGGTGGTGGGTTTCCTGAACACACTTCGCTACGGCTGGCAGCCTTTGCCGCTGCTGCGCCGCCGGGGGGTAGGGCTGGCTCCGTATCACACTGCCGGGCTATGGATCACCGTGGACACCCACGGCATACCGGCTGGCAGCTATAACAGCACGATCACCCTGAGCGGAGATGGGGTGGCACAAGACATCGATGTACAACTCACCGTCCACCCCATCCGTATTCCACGCGATCCGGAATTCTGGACCTGGGTCTGGGGCGGGCCCCCGGCAGCACCGGCAGGCTTTGATGCTGGGGCGGCCTACCTGCGTGACATCGCGGCACATGGGAACAATTGCTTGCACCACACGAAAGTGGCCCTGAACCATGTGAATCTGATGAAGCAGTTAGGTTTTGTCTCGGGCCACGCCCGGGGCGTCAACTGGGGCTTCGCCAGATCTCGCAAAGATTACGACAGCGAAGAATACCGGAAGGTCATGGCTGAAGGTATCGCCAAGGCCCGCCAAGTGGCCGAGAAGTTGGGCTTCGATGAAAAACACTTCAGCACGCTGTTCATGGACGAGCCACCCCTGGACGATCACTGGTTTAACGTCCACAAGGTAGGCAAGGAGATCCAGGATGATGTCATGGTCTGGATCGACCCTATCGACGTCACCCCCGAGCAGGCCAAGCGATTCCTGCCGGTCATCGACTTCTGGGCGCCGCACGAGTTTAACCTGAATCGGCCCGAGACCATGCGGATTCTCAAGAGTGGGCCGGGCAGAGTAACTTTCTACAATCACTACACTCAGGATGCGACGAACCCGGTCAAGAGTTGGACCTGGTTCCGCCGGATGCCCTGGCACGCCTGGGAGCAGCAATTGGACGGCTGCGGGTTCTACTCGTACTTCAGCCCCGACGGGAATCCGTGGAACGACCGTGACGGCAAGGCCGACGGCGGGGCGGGACAGTACGTGGTGGTGTATCCGGGTACGGCCGGAGCCATCCCCACACCGCAGTGGGAGGCCTGGCGTGAAGGGCGTGAAGACCGCGACCGCCTCGCTGTGCTCCAAAAGGCAATTGATGACGCTCGCAAGCGAGGAGACGACGCGGCTGCGGATCAGGCCCAGGCGGTTATGCGATGGGCCGTCGATAAGGCCCTGAACGCCAGCTCCCCGGCAGATTTCAGCCGAGCAAACCAGCGCGTCATCCAGGAGATACTAAAACTTAGGTGAGACGGCTAAGCTAACTTGAAATAGTCGACGACACGTCTGCTGACTGGTAAAGTGTACCGGAGAGGATATGACAGATAAAACGCCCAAGTGATTTTTTTCAATTAACTGGAGTTGTAAATATGACCATCGAAGCTACAAATGATTTCACCGTGCCTTCCCCGGACGTTATACGCACGACGGGCGTTCATATTGAACTTGTCGACGGTGTTCAGAGTATGGTGGCCGGCGACAGACCGTTTTTTGGTATAATGTATGTTTTTAATCCTCGTACAGATCTTCCGTACATGAAGGCGCTTCGCTCGATGTACGAACAGGGCGTCAGGATTTTTAGTTATATGCTCCCATTGGCGCTCGCCTGGGATCAACCCGGCCCATATGATTTTTCCCTGCTCGACGAACTTCACGACGACATATTGCAGGCTGCGCCCCAGGCCTTGATAATACCCCGCATCTTCATGTCCACCCCACATTGGTGGGATGATCAGAATCCCGACGAATTGATTGGATTTCGAGGCCCAGGCCACCAGATCAAGCCAGCGCCCTATGAGAGCCAGCCCTTATGTAGCTATGACTCGAAACTGAGCCTCGAGAGAAAGAATGCCTCGTTGGCCTCCAAGAAATGGCGAAAAGATGCTTCCGAGGTTGTGGCTGCCTTCGTTAAGCATACTTGGGAAAAATATCCCGGTTATTTTCCGGGCTACCAGATCGCTTACGGCTCTGCCGGAGAATGGCTCCCATATGGTACGTACTTTGAGGATCGATATGGCTCCTATGATTTCAGCAAACCGATGTTGCGTTCCTTCAGGAGTTTCTTGAAAAGTAAGTACCACACGGATGATGCCCTAAGGCAAGCATGGAACAATGCGAATGCCCAACTCGACACAGCAGAGCCTCCCGACTTGATTCAAATACACCATACTGACGTTGGCGTCTTTAAGGATCCGCGGAATTGCGGACAATATATCGACTGGATAGAGCACTATGCAAACCAGCGTCACGAGGCGATCCTTGTCTTCTGTAAGGCCGCTAAACAAGCAGCCCCTGTGGATGTGCTCTGTGGCGCCTTTGCCGGATACCACCTTCAGATGGGCTGTTCGGCCTACATCTCGCAGATGGTAGAAATTAAAC